>NZ_CP042304.1:2792500-3992500 GCF_007859655.1 Devosia ginsengisoli | reverse complement strand
GGGCGCGGTCATGCCATGCGCGCCCAGATGGTGATGATCGGCGTGGCGGCGCTGGCGTTCATTCCTCTCCTGACCCTGGGCAATCCCTTCGGCCAGCCGCTAGCCGGCGCCACCGCGCCGGTTGGCGTTTCGGTATTGCTTGGTGCAGCCATGTTCGGCCTCGGCATGCAGTTGGGCGGCGGTTGCGGTTCGGGTACTCTCTTCACCGTCGGCGGCGGCAGTTCCCGCATGCTGGTGACCCTCGCATTTTTCATCGTCGGCGCGCTCCTGGGCACAGCACATCTGCCCTTCTGGCTGACCCAACCTTCGCTGCCTGCCATCGCTCTTGGTACCAGTCTCGGCGTTCCCCTGGCCCTTCTCGTCACGCTGGCTGGCCTCGGCGCCGTGGCACTTATTACCGTGCTCGTGGAACGTCGCCGGCATGGCGCGCTTGAAACCATCAAGGCTCCGGCCGCAAGCGGCTGGGCGCGCCTGCTGCATGGCCCCTGGCCATTGGTTGGCGCCGGCCTGGCGCTGGCCGGGCTCAATATCCTGACCTTGTTGGTCGCCGGCCATCCGTGGTCGATCACCTATGGCTTTGGCCTCTGGGGCGCCAAGATCGCCCAGGCCGTCGGCGTCCCGGTGGCCACCTGGGAATTCTGGACCTGGCCGGCGCAGGCGCAGGCCCTGCAGTCCAGTGTGCTGGAAGATTCCACCTCGGTCATGGATTTCGGCCTGATCCTCGGCGCCGCTCTTGCCGCGGGTCTTGCCGGCAAGTTTGCGCCTAAGGCGGCTTTGCCCTTCCTGTCGCTGCTGGCCGCGGCCATTGGCGGGATGCTGATGGGCTATGGCGCACGCCTCAGCTTCGGCTGCAATATCGGCGCGCTGTTCAGTGGCATTGCCTCGGGCAGCGTGCATGGCTGGCTGTGGTTTGCCGCGGCCTTTGTCGGCAGCCTTGGTGGCATCGCCCTTCGGCCGGTCTTTGGCCTTGATGGATTCAAGCGGAAATGAGCGCACGCAACACCTTGCTTTTCGGGGCTGCAGCCCTCGTCGCGACCGCCGCTGTCGCTGCCGATCACGTCAGCAGCTCGGTTCGAGCACCGGCCCCGGTCCCAGCGGCAGCAGCAGCCGCGAATCCCTGCGCTGCAGGCAACCCTTGCGCCGCCGGCAACTCCTGCGCGGCCGCTGCGCCGGTCGCAAACCCATGCGCGGCTGGCAATCCCTGCGCCGCTGGGGCACCGGCAAATCCTTGCGCTGCTGTGGCCCCGGCGAATCCGTGCGCTGCTGGTGCGCCCGCCGCTGCGCCCTGTGCGGCTGCGGCGCCGGCGCCGGTCGCCAATCCTTGTGCGGCTGGTGCACCCTGTGCAGCGGTCAATCCCTGCGCGGCAGGGGCACAATAGGAGGTCGGCATGGACGCAGAACGCGAGCGGGCGGCTCAGGAAGCAGCCTTTTGCGAACGCCTTCTTGCCAAGTCGGCCGAGAACGTCCTGCGCGAAACCCTGCGCGATGCGCCTGTCGCGGCCTGGGAACACTATCCGCCCGGCGATGTCTTCGATCCCGAAAGTGGTGGGCAATGGTACTACCACTGCCACCTGCCACCGGCCGACGACATCGAGCACGGGCACTATCATTGCTTCGTCCGCCCCGATGGCGCCCAAGGCCCCGTGCACCATCTGGTTGCCGTCGGCGTCGACGCCTATGGCAAGCTCCATCGGCTGTTCACGGTCAACCAGTGGGTGGTCGGCGACACTTGGCTCGATGCCGAGCCGACCATTGCGCTATTGCCACGCTTTGACATGGAACTCGCCAAGCCGTCCTATCTGGTCAATCGCTGGCTGACCGCCGTGCTGCGGCAGTATCAGCCCGAGATCGCACAGTTGATCCGCGATCGCGACGCAAAGCTGACGAGCCATGCTGGTGAAGGCGATATCCGCGCCGTGCGGGAGGACCGGAGCCTTGAGGTCACGTCGTCCCTGAATATCAGTCGCTGACGACCGGTCCGCGGCTTTGCGCTGTAACCCGACCCGGCTACCTCGAACCTATCATTGGCGCGGGCGGTATATAGCGCGGCGCCGGGCCCTGGACTGTGGTGAGGCGCTCTGTAACCCAGCCTTCGAGTGTGGGGCTCAAGTCTACAAGAAGCCATCCATCCTGCCGGTCCAGCACTCTCAACGAGGTTCCGCGGGGAAGCGTCATGATCAGCTCACCCGACACGCTCGGAGAGTGGCGAACGTTGAGCGACGCGACATTGACAAAGCGCGGCACGTTGAGCGGCGTCGACACAGAATGCGATTGCGTTGTGGAGACAGAGGTTGCCGACTGCGGTGCGGAACTCGCGCCCCGATCTGGTTTTCCCTGGATCCCGAACTGAAAAATGCCAAACGCTATGAGTCCGAGGATTACCCAGCCAATGGCGTTCGAGCTCTGTTTCTTTTTCGCCATTCTTCCGCACCTTCCCGCCAATTCATATTGGAGCAAGCGTCTTAACAGATGGCATATGACGGCAATCACCGCCTGGCGATTTCGGGGCGGGAAGCGGACGGTCCGGTTTATTCAGAGATTTCACGAAAGCCGATACTGCATATTGCTCGCTACGAACTGAACACGCCAAATCCGCGCTCAATCTGGCGCGAGGCCAGCAGGACTTCCTGCACGTATTTTTCACGGGTCGCCATCAGCCGCTGCTCTGGAAGCACAATCGCGACCGTCGCCACGCAGGCCCCCGCCGCGTCGCAGATGGGTGAGGCGACACAGGCCACGGCGAATTCGGACTCGCTCAGCTGGACCGAAAGGCGCGCGAGAAAGGCCTCACCCGCTTCGGCCGACAAAGTATCAGGGTCGGTAGCGGCGCGGCCGCTGGGCGAATCCAGTGCGCTGGCAGCGAAAATCTCAAGCCGCTGCGCGGGCGGCAGGTGGCCGACCAGCAGCCGACCGGACGCCGTCCAGTTCAGGGGCACGCGCGACCCGACACGCGAGCTGACGCGGAAATGCCCGTCGGCCTCTTCCATCCCCAGAATGGTCATCATGCCGCCATCCCTGCCGCAGAGCTGCACCGTTTCGCCGATGCGCTGGCACATGTCGCGCATGACCGGCGTCGCGATCCGGACGATATCGAGCGCATTTCCATAGGCGAGGCCATAGCGGTAAAGCCGCGGCCCGAGCCAGACATCGCTGCCCTCCGCACGCGCCAGCAACTGGCGCTCCAGTAGTTCGTCGATGATCGGATAGATGGTGGAGGCCGAGGCGCCGACCCCCTTGGCAATTGCCGACCCATTCATTGCACGACCGGTTGATTCCAGCAGATCGAAAATCTGGATCGTTCGCTCGATGCCGCTGACACGCGCCATGCTTCGTCACCTTTCAACATATTGACAGCGCAAGGGCTGCCCGCTAGCATTCTGTTATTACGAAATTCTATACGCAATTACGTACAGAAATCAAGGGAGAGTATGATGGGGTACAGGCAAGCGACCACGGTCGCATTGGCGGCTCTGCTGATGGCATCGGCCGCGCCGGCGTTGGCGCAGGGCGATGCCATCAATGTCGCGACCGTCGGCGAATTGCCGACGCTCGATCCGATGAGCACGACGACCGATCTGGTGGGCGATGTCACGCAGCACATTTTCGAAACCCTCTTCACGTTCGACGCGAATTACGGCCTGACGCCGATGCTGGCGCAGGATATGCCGCAGATCAGCGCAGATGGTACCGAATATCTCATCAAGCTGCGCTCCGGCATCACCTTTCATGACGGCTCGGCGATGGATTCGGCCGACGTGGTCGCCTCGCTGAACCGCTGGCTGGCCACCGCATCGCGCGCCAAGCTGGTATCCGAGAGCATCGAGGCGATCGAGGCGGTCGATGCCGAGACGGTTCGCATCAAGCTGAACAAGCCCTCTGGCTCGTTCCTCGCGCTGCTGTCCTTCACCAACAGCGCCGCCGTGATCATGCCGGAGGAAAAGCTGGCCGACCCGCTGGTCGAATTCATCGGCACCGGGCCGTTCAAGCTCGGCGAGCGCAAGCCCGACCAGTATATCCAGCTCCTGAAATTCGAGGATTACAGCCCGCGCGCCGAGGCGCCGAACGGCTATGGCGGCGCACGCATCGCCGAGGTCGACGAGCTGCGTTTCCTGCCAGTTCCCGATGCCAGCACCCGTATCGAGGCGGCGCTGGCGGGCCAGTATGACTATGTGTCCTCGCTGCCCATCGAAGCGGCTGCTCGTTTCCAGGACCAGGCCAATGTCGAGCCCGTCCTGCTCGAATCCTTCGGTTGGCCGGTCTTCGTGCTGAACAAGAAGGCCGGTTCGGCTGCCGATATCGAGGTGCGCCGGGCCATCCGCACGGCGCTGAACATGGAAGACATGCTGATCGCCGCCTTTGGCGATCCCAGTGCCTACAGCCTCAACGGCTCGATGTATCCGTCCACCTTCGTGTGGCACAGCGATGCCGGCGTGGACGGGGCCTATAATCTGGGCGATCCCGACGCGGCCAGGTCCATGCTCGCCGAGGCCGGCAAGGAGGGTGCTCCGCTCCGCATCCTGACCAGCCGCCAGTATGAATTCCACTACAAGATGGCGCAGGTCGCGGCGGAATATCTCAAACAGGCCGGCTTTGCCGTCGAGATGGACGTGGTCGATTGGGCAACGCTCTCCGAGCGCCGGGGCAATCCCGATCTGTGGGACATCTATATCACCCATAGTTCCTTCCTGCCCGAGCCCGGCATCATCAACCTGCTCTCGCCCACCGCGCCGGGCTGGTGGGAAAGCGAAGCTCGCACCACCGCCATGGACGCCTTCAATGCCGAGCTCGATCCGGCCAAGCGCGTGGAGAAGTGGGCCGAGGTGCAGCGCGTCATCTATGATGAAGTGCCCTTCATCAAGATCGGCGACTTCAGCGCCCTGGCCGCCAAATCCAAGCGCCTCGAGGGCCTGGTAAAGGCACCCTGGCCATATTTCTGGAACACTTCCGTCACGCAGTGACATGATCCGGTGCGGGCCGCACGGCCCGCACCACCCTTCCCGCCAAAGCCACGAGCATCGCCCATGAAAATCCAGACCGTCCGGCACTGGCTTGTCCATGTCCCCTTTTCCACCGAAGTGCTGTGGGGTTCGGGCAGGCGCGGCGGCACCACGCGCCTCGTGGTGGAGATTACCACCGAGAGCGGTATCAAAGGCTATGGCGAAACCATCTGCCTACTCGATTTCATCGAGCCAGTCCTGGAAAACGTGGTCTCGAAGCTGGCGATCGGCCGCTCCATCCAGGATGCCGAAAAGCTGCATCGGCATGTGCTCGGCGCCGGCTATTACCACCACAAGCGCGCCGCCGTCATGGCTATCAACGCTGTCGAGATGGCGATGTGGGACGCGCTGGGCAAATATGCCAACCTGCCGCTGCATGCGCTATGGGGCGGGCTCTACCGCGACAAGGTCGAGATTGCCGCCTTTCTCGCGGCCGGTTCGGCCCAGACCATGCGGGAGCGCACCCAGGCCTTCAAGGAACTGGGATACCGCACGTTCAAGGTCAAACTCGGGCTGGACGAGGCGTCCGATATCACCACGGTACGGACCACGCGCGAGGTCCTGGGTGACGGCCTGGCACTGCGCGCCGATGTCAACGGCGCCTGGGCCATCGGCACGGCCAAGCGCCAACTCGCCAAGCTCGCGGAATACGACCTTACCTATATCGAGCAGCCGCTCGAGCTGAGCGACCTGACCGGGCATGCGCATTTGCGGCAGAGCCAGGCCATACCGGTCGCGCTGGACGAAAGCGCCTATGACCTGACCGATGTCGGCAATATCGTGCGGCTAGGCGCCGCCGATGTGATCCTGCTGGATCCGCACGAGACCGGCGGCCTCTGGCCCTGCATAAAGGCCGCGGCCGTGGCCGAAGCGAGCGGTATTCCGGTGACGCTGCATTCGGGCGGTGAACTGGGCCTGTCGCAGGCGGCCTATCTCCATCTGGCCGGCAGCATCCCCAACATGACGATCCCGATCGACTGCGAATACGCCTATATCGGCCAGGACATCGTGACCGAGCGCCACGTGCTCGCCGAAGGCAGCATGCGCGTTCCCACCGGCCCCGGCCTGGGGGTCGAGGTCGATCTCGACCGTCTCGAACAATTCCGCATCACGCATGTGCCCATGGCCTATCTCGACGACCAGCGTCCCGGCTGGTTCACCGAAAAGCCGGCTTATTGAGGAATCCAGCCATGTCCCTACGCTCATGCCTGTGGAGCGACCTCACGCGCGACGAGATCGCCGAAGCGCGCGACCAGGGCGCATTGGTGGTCATTCCCACCGGCGCCGTCGAACAGCATGCCGGCCATCTGCCCGTCGGCACCGATATGATGGCCGTGGGCCATCTGGCCCTGGCGGCGGCCCGGCGCGCCAGCGTGCCCGTCCTGGTGCTGCCGACAGTGCAGGTGACATTCTCGCCCCATCACCGCAGTTGGCCCGGTACCCTGACCCTGCGCCTCGAAACCTTCAATGCGCTGGTCGCCGATATCACCGCCAGCGTCGAACATGCCGGCTTCCGGCGGCAGCTCATCATCAATGGCCATGGCGGCAATCGGGCGCCCCTGGGCGCCCTGACGACGGAATTGATTGCCGCCGGGCGCCAAGTCGGCCTTGCCGATTATTGGGGCATTGCCCATGACGCGATCGCCGCCCTGTTGCACGGCCAGCGCAAGATGGTCGGCCATGCCTGCGAAATGGAAACCGCGCTCATGCTGGCACTGACCAGCGGCGACGCGCAGGCCCTGATTGCCGAACGCGCTGCGGGATTGCCTCCGCTGCTGGCCAGTCCGGCAGTGCGCGGCGAAGCCGGTGCAGTCGGTCGCGGCGAGGCCTGGTGGCCGCCCATTTTCGGAGCCGACCATGCCGGCTATGAGGGCGATCCCGCCACAGCCACGCTGCAGACCGGAAACGCGCTGATCGAAGCGATCAGCGACAATCTCGCCGCCTTCTATGCCGAGTTCATGGCGCTCGACCTGCGCTCGGGTTCAGCCCTGGCCACTGCGCCTTTCCCCGGACCGGGTGCACGATGACCGCGCCGGCCGATACCGCCATTGGCGGCAAACGACGCGCCCGCCCGCTCAACGGCACGTTGCGCTACATCCTGATGCGCATTGTCGGCATGGCGGCGGTGATGTTTCTCGTCGTCACCATCGTCTTCCTGATCGTGCGGGTAACCCCCGGCGATCCGGCTGCGATCATGCTCGGGCCAGATGCCAGCGCCGCCGATATCGCGGCATTGCGCGCCCGGCTGGGGCTCGATGCCCCGCTGCCATTGCAGTATCTGGTCTACGTCCAGCAGATGCTGCAGGGCGATCTGGGGGAATCCATCTTCCTCGGGCAGCCCGTTCTGACCGCCATCTGGAGCCGGGCGGAACCGACCTTTTTCCTGACGGTCTTCGCGCTGGCCATCGCCTGCGTCATCGCCCTGCCGGTCGGCATCATTTCGGCCTATCGCCGTGGCTCGCTCTTCGACCAGGGGATCACGACTCTGGCCATGCTGGCCGCCAGCATTCCGGGCTTCTGGCTGTCGCTCATGCTGATGCAGCTATTCTCGGTGCGGCTGGGCTGGTTCCCGGTATCTGGCTATGGCGGGCCGGGCGCATCATTCGGCGATCGGCTCTATCACCTGGTGCTGCCCGCCGTTGCGCTTGGCGTGGTCAGTTCCGCGCTAATCATCCGCTTCACCCGCGCCGCGATGCTCGACGTTCTGGGCGAGGACTATGTGCGGACCGCCCGCTCCAAGGGCATGTCGGAATTCCGCGTGATCCTGCGGCATGCGCTCAAGAATGCGCTGATCCCCATCATCACGGTCATCGGGCTTACCGCCGCCGTGCTGATCTCCGGCGCCGTGGTCACCGAAACGGTGTTCGGCCTGCCCGGCATCGGCAACCTGGTCGTGTCGGCGGTATCGCGCCGCGACTATCCGGTGATCCAGGGCGCTTTGCTGATCATTGCCGGCCTCTATGTGCTCATCAACTTCATCATCGACATGCTCTATCTCATCGTTGATCCGCGGGTGCGCTACTGATGGCATCCCTGATCCATAACAGGCGCTTCGGCGCCACCTGGCTGCGGCCGCTGCTCGGCAACCGTATGGCGGTGATGGGGCTGGCGCTGTTTATCGCCATCGTGCTGGCGCTGGTCGCGGCGCCACTCCTGACACCCTTTTCGCCGACCAGGCTGTCGTTGGCCTCGCGGTTGCAGCCGCCGCTCGGCGTCCATCTACTCGGCACCGACGATCTGGGGCGGGATCTGTTCGCCCGCCTGCTGCATGCGGGCCGCACATCGCTCCTTGTCAGCCTGATGGTTGTCGTGCTGGCCGTGGTGCTGGGCGTGACGATGGGCGTCATGGCCGGGTTCTTCAAGCGTCTCGATGGCCCCATCGCCCGTCTGACCGATGCCATGATGGCGTTTCCCGATGTGTTGCTGGCCATCTCGCTCGTGGCCGCTTTGGGGCCATCGACAACCAATGTCGTCATCGCGCTCGGCATCGTCTATGCGCCGCGCGTCGCCCGTGTGGTGCGGGCCTCGACGCTGATCATCCGCCAACTGACTTATGTCGAGGCGGCGATTGCCCTTGGCGTTTCGACCCCGCGCATCGTGGTACGCCATGTCTTGCGGAACCTCACCTCGCCTATTCTGGTGCAGGCCACCTTCATCTTCGCCAATGCCATGCTGGCCGAGGCGGGACTGTCCTTCCTGGGCGTCGGCACCTCCCCCGACGTGCCGACCTGGGGCGCCATGATCAACGAGGCGCGCACCTATGCCGACCAGGCGCCCTGGGTGCTGGTCACGCCGGGGCTGGCGGTCGTTGCCGCCGTGCTGTCGCTGCAACTGCTCGGCGATGGCCTGCGCGACATTCTCGACCCCAAACTGCGCAAGGACATGTAATGGCGACAGCTGCTCTCGCAATGGATCAAAGCCTTGCCCTGTCGGTGCGCGACCTGAAGACCCATTTCGTCTTCCGCAATTCCACGGCCCGTTCCGTCGATGGCGTCAGCATCGACGTGCCCGACAACCGGACGGTGGCCGTGGTGGGGGAATCGGGATCAGGAAAGTCGGTGACCAGCCTGTCCATCATGCGGCTGCTGGCAGCGCCCGGCCGCATCGTCGGCGGAGAAATCCTCTATCGCGATCGCGCGGGAACGGTGACCGATCTGGCCAAAGCCAGCGACGCCCAGATGCGGCGCATGCGCGGCTCCGAAATCGCCATGATCTTCCAGGAGCCGATGTCGAGCCTCAATCCGCTCTTTACCGTCGGCGACCAGATCGCGGAGATGATCACGCTGCACGAGCGGATCGACCGCGCGGCCGCCATGCACCGCGTCGTCGAACTGCTGGAGACCGTCGAAATGCCGGCGGCGGCGAAACGGGTGCATGACTACCCGCACCAGATGTCGGGCGGCATGCGGCAGCGCGTGATGATCGCCATGGCGCTGGCCTGCCGCCCGCGGCTGCTGATTGCCGATGAACCGACCACCGCGCTCGACGTCACCATTCAGGCGCAGATCATCGACCTGCTCAAGCGCCTGCAGAGCCGCTACCAGATGTCCATCCTGTTCATCACGCATAATCTGGGCGTCGTGGCCGAGATCGCCGACGAACTCGTCGTCATGTATGCCGGCCAAGTGGTCGAGAAGGGCCCCGTGGCCAGCATTTTCGCGCAGCAGCGCCACCCCTATACCAAGGGTCTGCTGGCGGCCACGCCCAATGCGGCCCTGGCCGCAACAGGTGACGAACGTCGCCGCCTGCTGGCCATTCCCGGCAGCGTGCCACCAGTCACCGCGCCCCGCACCGGTTGTGTCTTTGCACCGCGCTGCGGCTATGTCACTCCGGCCTGCCGCACGACCCACCCGGCGCTGGTCGCTTCCGGCGATGGCTGGACGCGCTGCATTCGCCATGAGGTCCTCAGCCATGAATAATGCTGGATATGCGGCGCCTTTGCTCGAAGTGAAGGGCCTGCAGAAGCTGTTTCCGGCGGCCGGCGGCGCTGTCGTTCATGCTGTGGAGGATGTCAGCTTCTCCATCCGCAAGGGCACGATTGTCGGCCTGGTCGGGGAATCCGGCTCGGGCAAGACGACGGTGGGGCGCACCCTGCTGCGGCTGGTCGAGCCTACCGCCGGCGCGGCGCTGTTCGGCGAGACCGATATTTTCCGCCTCTCGAAACGCGACATGCATGCCTATCGCAAGCGCATGCAGATCGTTTTTCAGGATCCCTATTCCAGCCTCAACCCCACCATGCGCGTCGAAGCCATTCTGGGGGAGGCGCTGGTTACCCATACCAGGCTGTCCGGCCACGCCAGGCGGGAGCGTATCCGGCAATTGCTGGAACAGGTCGGACTGTCGGGCGACCATGCCGGCCGCTTCCCGCACGAATTTTCCGGCGGCCAGCGCCAGCGTATCGGGATCGCCCGGGCCTTGGCCGTCGAGCCCGAATTCATCGTCGCGGACGAGCCGGTATCGGCGCTGGACGTCTCAGTACAGGCGCAAATCCTCAACTTGCTGCAGGACCTCCAGCAGAGCCTAGGCCTGACCATGCTCTTCATCTCGCACGATCTCTCGGTGGTCGAATATCTGTGCGACGAAGTCATCGTCATGTATCTGGGGCGGGTGGTGGAAAGCGGGCCGCGCCAGGCGATCTACGGCAATCCGACCCACCCCTATACGCGGGCGCTCATCGCCACCTCGCCGGTTCCGAGCATGGCGCCCCGGGCGCCGCGCCAGGTGCTCAAGGGCGACATTCCCAGCCCTATTTCGCCGCCATCGGGCTGCGTGTTCCGCACGCGCTGCCCCCATGCTGCACCGCAATGTGCCCAGGCTGTGCCGATGCTCGAGGCGCTGGGCAATGGCCACAGCGTGGCATGCCTGCGCCGCAACGAACTTTAATCATGGATATGGACAGCCGCGCCCACATGACCAACGAAGAACGGCTTGCCGCCTTGCGCATCGAATTGCCGACCTCCCCCAAGCCGGTGGCGCGTTTCGCCAATGCCAAACGCATCGGCCAGACGCTCTATCTGTCGGGACAGATTCCCCGCGGCCGGGATGGCGCGCCGATCACCGGCGTGGTGGGCGACGATATCTCGCGCGCGGAGGCCTATGACCACGCACGGCTGGCGGGTTTGGCCTTGCTGGCCGTGGCGCGCGATGCGATCGGCAGCCTGGACCAGGTGGCCGGCGTCAGCAAATTGTTCGGCATGGTGCGGGCGACGCCGGACTTTGCCGATCATCCCGCCGTCATCGACGGCTGTTCCGATCTGTTCGCCGACATTTTCGGCGAGGCCGGCATTCATGCCCGCTCCGCGGTAGGGATGGGATCGCTCCCCATGCAGGCGACGGTAGAGATCGAGGCTATTTTCGAATTGCATGGATAGTTGGTCGGATGCAGCCCCACCTGGGCGCCGATACGTTCCATGTCGGTCGCCCGCCCATCCTCGGCAATCAGGATGATATCGAGGTCAGGAGCGACCGACACATTGCAGTACGGCCTCGATATCTGCGCGGTTGCTATAGGCGTGCAAACCCATGCGGAGCTGACCACGACGTATGGTGCTGACGATACCGGCGTCCGCCAGCCGGCCATGGTAGCGCGTGATAACAGGATCGGTGGAATAGCCGTGGCCGCCGGCATCGACCGTCCCCACCGTGACCAAATGTGCGGGCAGGCGCGGGATGAAGACCGGCAGGCCGAGACGTTGCAGCCCTTCGCGCAACTCTTCGGCCAAGGCCAGCACATGGGCTTCGATCGCCTTGGTGCCAAGACCCAGGATAAGATCCAACGCAGCATCCGCGGCATAAGCGCCAGCGAGATTGTAGCTGCCCAGCTCGAAGCGCTGGGCATCGGGACGAGGGGTATAGCGCAGATCGCCCATGGCGGAGGCATCGTCGTTGTCGGCGCTGACGCCAGTGCGCGACATATGGACGGGCATCAGCCGGTCCAGCCAGGCCCGGCGCACGTAGAGGAAGCCATAGCCATAGAGACCGAGCAGCCCTTTGCTGGTCGAAGACGCGAAGCCGTCGATCGGTTCCTGCCCGAAGTCGTGATGGAGGATGCCGGCCGACTGCACGCCGTCGACAAGGAGGAAGATTCCCCGCTTGCGGCATTCGGTGCCCAGCGCCATCAAGTCGGTGCGCTCCCCGGGGGCAAAACTCACCGACGCGACCGAAACCAGCCTGGTGCGTGCGTCCATGGCTGATACGAGGGCGCCGACATCTATATGGCCCTCGGAAGCGGGAATGTTGCGCAATTCGATGCCGCGGCGCTGCTGGTGCAGCCAGGGATAGATATTGTTGGGATGCTCGGCGCCCAAGGCCAGCAGTACATTGTCGCCCTCCGCGAGGGGAAAGGCCGTGGCGATGCTGTTGATCCCGTCAGAGACATTGCGCATGACCGCAATCTCGTCCTCGCCTGCACCAACCAGCCGGGCGAATTTTCGGCGCGAGGCCGTGACCATTTCCTCGTGATCCACGCGATTGGCCGAGGCCTGCGCCAGGCGATCGAGGAATGTCTCGACACTGCCGCGCACCGGATCGGCGAGGATCGTCTTGTCGCAGATCGACAGATAGGTGGTGCGGGCCAAGGCCGGAAACAGCGCGCGCAGCGCCTCGGAACCGCAGGCGAGATGCGGGGCGTGCGCTTGGACTGGAGCTATTGTGGACATGGAAGTGGGTCCCGATGGCGTCAGAATTCGTGTTCAGTCACGACCCAGCAGCAAAGCGCAGGCCTGGTCGAGCATCTCGGCGTGGTGGGTGGTGAAATTGTCGCGCATCACCGGATATGGTCGGTCCGGCATGGCCGGATTGCTCTCCAGCACCTCGCCATTGGGGCGGATGGTATTGCCGCAGCTCCACTGGAAGGCGGCGATGGGTTGGCCCGAGGGCAGGCGCAATATCTCGGTGCCGACCCAGGTTTTCGAAAAGCCCCCCAGCGGCATGCCGATATGGGCGATGCACATCCGGTTGTCGGCGATCTGGGCCGCGACCTGGTCGATATGCGAGCCGCCGAACGGCATGGTGAGCATGACCATCGGACCGGTGAAATGGGTCTCCGCCGGTTCGAGCCAGCCATCGCCGTCCATGGGCTGATGGGCGCATTTGAAGGGCACGGCGGGGGTGGAGCCGCCCTCGGGCAGCGAGGGCAGCACCGCCTCGAGCAGCCAGCGTTTGCGCCAGCCTGTCGCAGCCACCTGTCCCTGGTTGAGCCGCCCGGAGGCGAGAGCTTCGTCATCCTCGGCCAGCACCTCATCGATAATGCCGGGAATGGCGTCGCAGCGCCGCAGATCGCCCAGATTGATCTGGAAGCGGGCCTTGGCGAGGACGCGCAGCAGATAGCCGCCATAGTCGCCGCCGCGACTGATGCTGGCGTCGAAGATCAGGCCATGGCCCAGAAGATTCTGCGCAATGCAGAGCGCCATCAGCGCATCGACATCGGCGCAAAGGGTGGGGCCGAAGCCGAGCCATTCCAGGGCGATGACGGCGGCGCCCGGCGCCAGATGCAGGCGGCAGCTTTCCCATTCGCCGAGGCAGGACCAGCCGGCATAGCGGGTAGGCTTGGGCGGAATAAAAGACTGCGGGTCCCGATATGGCAGCCTGATCTCGACGGGGCCCGAGGCCGTTTCGAAGCTCAGCCGCAACTGTTTGCTGTGCGCGGGAAGCTCGCTCCCCTGCCGCACGATGTGATGCGGCAGGTGGTACCAGAAGAAGGTCGGCGTCGAGTAGCAATGGTAGGGCTCGATCCTCGCCACATAATCGGCGAAGGGCAGACCATCGACCGCGGTGAGGAATGCCCCAACCTCCAGGCCGGCAGGGAGCGCCAGGCCCGGCGCCATGCCAGCAAGGAAGAGCCGGGGTCGGTCGCCGCCGAAATCGGTGGCCAATTCGATATCCAGGCGCGGCGCTCCATTGGTGTCGAGCGCGCCGTAATTGCGGATCTTTCGGGCCTCGATATCGGCCGGCGGCATGATGCCCCCGGGCACGGCTTCCACCTGCAAATGCCGATCGCGCCGCGTATTGGACAGCAGGTTGAGCGCATACCAGAGCTCGGCCGGCGTCGCGGCATCCAGCAAGGCATCGCGATGCCGGCCCATGTCCCGTGTGACGTCGATATCAAAGATGCGGTTCTTGGCCGGCGAGATGGCCTGCCGCCGCAGGGTCGCCGCTACCAGATGCTCGAACAATTGCGCCCGCTCCGCCCGGGTACCGATCAGGTCCGCGCTATTGGTGTCGTGCCAGCGTTCGGCGCTCATGCTGCGGCCTCCACGATAGGACAGGCGTGGCGGTGCGCTCCGCTGCCTATCAGGTTTGGAACGGAAAGGCTGCATTCGGGACGCCGCAGCGCGCAGCGCGTGTGGAAAGCGCAGCCGCTGGGCATGTTGAGGGGCGAAGGCACCTCGCCTGGTACAGCCTGGAAGGTCTGGTTGCGGCGCGAGAGCCGCGGGGCGTTTTCGAGCAGCGCGCGCGTATAGGGATGGCGCGGATTGGCGAAGACCTCTGCCGCCGGCCCTTCCTCCACCACCCGGCCCAGATACATTACCATGATGCGGTCCGAGATGTGGCGGAGCACGCCCAGGTCGTGGCTGATGAAGGCATAGGTAAGCCCGAACCTGTCCTTGAGGTCCATGAACAGGTTGAGGATCTGCGCCTGGATGGAAACGTCGAGCGCGGCCACCGATTCGTCGCAGACGATGGTTTCCGGCTGGAGGGCCAGGACACGGGCGATATTGATGCGCTGGCGCTGCCCGCCCGAAAACTGGTGCGGATAACGGTTCATGACATCGGGCGCCATGCCGACCGTTTCGAGCTGGTCGGCGACGAAGTCTTCGAGGTCCCGGCGCGCCAGCAATCCATGCAGGATCGGCCCTTCCCCGATCAGTTCCTTGACCCGCAGGCGGGGGTTGAGGACGGAGCCTGAATCCTGAAAGATCATCTGCAACTTGAGGTGGCGGGGTCGGCGCCCGCGCATCACCGGCTGACCGCGATAGGTCACGCTGCCGCCTGTGGGATGCATCAGCCCGACCATGGCGCGGCCCAATGTGGATTTGCCGCACCCCGATTCACCGGCAATGCCAAGCACCTCGCCCTTGCGCAGCGTGAGATCGACGCCGTTGAGAGCCCGGACGCGGGCCGGGGCGGTCCGCTTGCCGCGGATCAGCCGGACGCCCTTGTCGACCCAGTCCTCGCGGCGGCCAAAGATATGCTCGATGCCCCGCATTTCGAGCAGGGACTCGATTTTTGCGTCGGGCGTCATGGTGATTGCCCTTCCAATGGGTGCCAACAGCGCAAGGCGCGATTCCCGGCGGGACTGGTTTCCAGCATGGGCTGGATGTCGCATTGCGCGCCGGCCCGGTCGCAGCGGGTGCGAAAGGCGCAGCCTTCGGGCAGGTTGAGCAGGGACGGCGTATTGCCGGGGATCTGGTGCAGACGCCGGCCGGAGGCCAGCTCGCCCTCGCCGGGAATGGAGGCGATCAATCCGCGCGTATAGGGATGGCGGGGATGGTCGAGCAGGTCTTCGGTGGCACCGAATTCTACTACCTTGCCCGCATACATGACGGCGACATGCTGGGCCAGGCCCGCGACCACCGCCAGGTCGTGGGTGATCCAGATCCAGGCCGTGCCGGTGTCGCGCGCGAGCTTCTGCACCTCGACCAGGATTTGCACCTGCGTGGTGACGTCCAGCGCTGTGGTCGGCTCGTCAGCGATGATCAGGTCCGGCTCGTTAATGAGCGCGATGGCGATGGCGATGCGCTGCCGCATGCCGCCGGAGAATTCATGCGGAAAAGCCTGTATGCGCTGTTCGGGATCGGGAATGCCGACCCGGCGCATCACGTCCACGGCGCGGCGCTCCGCCTCGGACCGCGACACCTGGCGATGAGCCAGCACCGTCTCGACGAGCTGGGTGCCGATGCGCAGCGACGGATTGAGCGACATCATGGGATCCTGCATGATCATCGCGATGCGGTTGCCGCGCAGGCGCCGCAGCTGCTTTTCGCCCAGATGGTTGAGCACCACTTCCCGATCCTCGGCATCGCGCAGCACGATCTCGCCGCCGACGATCTGGCCCGGCTCGTCCACCACGCCCAGGATGGAATAGCCGGTAATGGTCTTGCCCGAGCCGGATTCGCCGACCAGGCCCAGAACCTCGCCGCGCTGCAGCGCGAAGCTCACATCGTCGACGGCGCGGATCGCGCCCATACTGGTGAGAAAATGTGTCTGCAGGTTGCGCACTTCGAGCAGGGGCCGGTTCATCGCTTCAACCTCGGATTGAACATGTCGCGCAGCCGATCGGACATGAGGCTGAGGGAAAAGACGGTGAGGCCGAGCGCGATGCCCGGGGCAACGCTGATCCAGTATTTGCCGCCCAGAAGATAGCCGAAGCCATTGGAGATCAGCATGCCCAGCGAAGGCTGAGTGACCGGCATGCCCAGCCCGAGAAAGGACAGGGATGCTTCGATCGATACGGCCGAGGCAAGCTGGATCGAGGCGATGACCATGAGCGGCGGCAGGCAATTGGGCAGGATATGGCGCCACAGGATGCGGAAGGTGGGAACTTGCGCCAGTTGCGCCGCCAGCACATATTCGCGGCTCCGTTCCACCAGGGCCGAGGCGCGGACATTGCGGGCGAAATAGGCCCATTGCACCACGGCCAGCGCGAAGATCGTCTTGTCGATGCCGCGCCCGAAGGTCACCATCAGCATCATGGCGACGAGAATGGTGGGAAAGCTCATCTGGATATCGACGATGCGCATGATGAGCGAATCCACCCAGCGCCCGGCATAGGCCGATACCAGCCCCATCAGCGTGCCGAAAACCAGGGCGATGCCCAGGCTCGACAGCGCCACCATGAAGCTGGCCCGCAGCCCGAATAAGAGGGCCGAGAGCATGTCGCGCCCATTGGCGTCCGTGCCCAACACATAGGTCTGCCCCGCCCCGCCTATGGCCCCGGGCGGCAGTTCGCTGTCCATGAAATCGACCTGCATCAGGTCGTATGGGTCCTGCGGCGCGATGAGGGGCGCAAGGAACGCGACAGCGATCAGGATCAGGGTCATGACCAGACCGAAGACGGCGGCATGGCTCTGGGAATATTCGCGCCAGAACCGGCCCAGCGGCCGCTCGGAAAAGCGCATGGCGGGGCGGGCGAGAGGAGTGGATGTCATCCTTGCAGCGCCTCGCGGGTCCGCGGGTCGAGCACGATGTAGCAGATGTCGACGATGAGGTTGATGAGCACGAAGGTGAAGGTGAAGATGAGCATGTAGGCGACGACCACCGGCCGGTCGAGCATGTTGATGGAATCGATCAGCAGCTTGCCGATGCCGGGCCAGGCGAAGACGGTTTCGGTGATGATGGAACCAGCGATCAGGCCGCCGATCTCTAGCCCGACAATGGTGATGATCGGGATCATCACATTGCGCAGGGCGTGGACGACTACAATACGGCGCGAGGGCAGACCCTTGATGCGCGCCAGCTTGATATAGTCGAGCAGCATGACTTCCTGCATGCCCGACTTTGCCAGCCGGAACATCAGCGCCATGTTGCCGATGGCCAGGGTCAGCGCCGGCATGGCCAGATGCGCCAGCCCGTCCTGGGTCAGGAAGCTCCAGGCGACGCCGTTGACCTCGACCGTCTGGCCGCGGCCGATGGCGGGCAGGATGGGAAACCACACGGCAAGGCAGAGCAGCAGCATGAGGCCGAACCAGAAATTGGGCAGGCTGAATCCCAGCACCGACAGCACGCTTCCGCCACGCGACCAGGGGCTTTTGGGAAATACCCCAGCGACAACTCCCAGCGGCAGGCCGATGCCGACCGAAATGAGCAGCGAGGTGACAGTCATTTCCAGCGTGGCGGGCAGGCGCTGCAGGATCATGGTGGAGACGGGCAGGCTGGTGACATAGGAGCGGCCGAAATCACCCGCAAAGAGCCGTTCCATATAGTGCCAATATTGCACCCAGAGCGGCTGATCGAGCCCGAGCCGTTCGGTCGCGGCCTGGATCTGCGCCGCAGTGGCCGATTCATCGGCCAGCACTTCCATGGGATTGCCGATCAGGTAGATACCGGCAAAGGTAATGAAGCTCAGAACCAGCAGCGTCACGACAGACTGCAGCAGCCTGCGGATGATCATTTCGGTCATGACGTGCCTTCGCTTGCCGGTCGCAAGAGGGGTGGAAGGGGCGGGCGCCCGCGACGCCCTGCCCCCGATTTGTCGCTATTCAGCCGGGCGGGCGAAGAGCGCGTTGCTCACATTGGCCCGCGAGGGCGTATAGACCACCGAGGCGTTGGAGGCCCAGGTCGCCTTGCGGTTGTAGAGCGGGATCAACCCATAGTCCTCGGTGACCACCATGGCCATGGCACGCTGCAGCAGTTCTTCACGTACGGCGTCGTCCACGGTGGAGGAGGCTTCGACCACCAGGGTGTCGACTTCCGGATTGGAATAGCGGCCGCGATTGGAGGTACCGATGCCATTCTCGTGGTCGCGCGTGCCCGCAATGCCACGCAGCGTGTAGGCCGCCTCGCCGGTCGAAGTGCCCCAGGAATGGATCATATGGGCATATTCGAAGTCATTGGTCTTGGGGATGAAGACCGCATGCGGCATGGTTTCCACCGTGGTCTGCACGCCGGCGCGGGTCCACATCTGCGCCACCGCCTGGACGGCCCGGGCGCGCATCGTGTCGTCATTGGACGTCGAGAGCACGACCTTGAAACCGTCGGGATAACCGGCCTCGGCCAGGAGCGCCTTGGCGCCTTCGAGGTCGAAGGGCTCGACTGGAATGTCGGGATTGAAGCCGAACATGCCCTCGGGCACCAACTGGCTGGCCGGGTAAGCATCGTTGCTGAGCCCGCGTTCCACCAAGCCCACACGGTCGATGGCCATGGAAAGGGCATGACGTACGCGCTGGTCGAGCATCGGATTGACCGGCAGGTCGTTGCCGGCAAGGTCGGTCGCCTGGCCCGGAATGGGCTTTTCATGCTCGACGTCGAGCGCGATGAAGGCGATGCTGCTGGTCCCGGTCGACCACAGGCGCATGTCGGGATTGGCTTCGATGGTGGCGAAGTCGGTGACCGGCACGTCCGAGATCAGGTCGACATCGCCCGACAGCAGCGCAGCGACGCGTGCCGGGTCGGAGCCGATGACGCGCTGGGTAACCGTTTCCCAGGCTGGCGTTTCGCCCCAATAATCGTCATTGCGGGCAAATTCGTAGACTTCCCCGATCCGTGCCGACACGAACTTGTAGGGGCCGGTGCCGATCATGGCTTCGCCCGTGACATAGTCGTCGGTCGTCTTGCCCTCGCCCACGGCGCGCGAGACGATCTGCACGTCGGCCAGGTTGATCGGAAGGTTCGGCGCTGCGCCCTTGGTGACGACTTCGAGCGTGTGCTCGTCGATGGCACGGTAGGACTCGATATCGGCCAGCCGGGCGGTGAAAGGGCTGGGGCTGTCGGTGATGGTGGGCAGGCGGTCGAAGGTGAACACCACGTCATCGGCGGTGAAGGGTTCGCCATTGTGGAAGGTCACGCCCTGGCGGAGGTGGAAGGTCCACACGCCATCCTCGGTCACGTGCCAGCTTTCAGCTAGGCTGGCATGAGGCTGCATGAACTCGTCCTTCCAGGTCAGGCCCTCGAAGACCTGGCCCGTCATGGAAATGTTGGAGCTGTTGGCGTGGAAATGCGGGTCGATCGAGGTGGGGGCGGACGCCATGCCCATGACCAATTCCTGCGCCAGGGCTGGGGCGGCTCCGAGCGCAGCGAGCAGGATGAGGCTTGAGGCGGTCCGCGCCAGATACATGCGAGAAGAGTCTAGAAATGACATCGTGGGCACCTTTCTCTATGTCAATCTATTGGAGGAAAAGCCGGAGGGTCCGGATATCCGGGATGTCCTCAAGCCCGAAGACGGTTTCGATGAGGGTATTGGTTCGCTCGCCCAGGATCGGGCCAACCAGGTCGCGCGCCTTGCGGATGATGTCCGGGCGTTCCATGGGATGTTCCACCACGCCCCTGACCGCATAAGTCCGCCGCTCGACCTGACGGCCGTCGGCAAGCCGCGCCCGCACGATGGCCTGGCGGATCGGCTTGGCCTCGGCCAGCTCGTCGGAGGGCAGAAGGGCGATTTTGGCCTTCATCGCCACGACCGCTGGATCGGTGAGGCGGGAATAATCGTGCGAGGCATGGAAGCCGAAGCCGTCATCGACCAGCATCAGGGCGAGGCAGTGCCGGCAATTGATGTCGGGAACACCACGATCCTCAACCACATCGACCACGTGGCTGGGCAAAAGAGCCTCCATCGAGATCACATTGTCCCGGCTGACGCCTTCGTGTTCCATGAGATATTCGAGGGAATCCAGGGCCGCCTGGATGGGCGAGCCGACGCACCATTTCTTGATATTGGTCAGCATGATTTCGAAGCGCGACCCCAGCCCGTCGGCGAGAAGCGCGCGCTGCGGCGCGTCGGAGAATGCATCCATGAAATTGCCGCGGCCATGCATGACGTCGTCGGTGCCGTTGAAGCCATGGGCGATCATCGAGGCGGCAGCGACGCCATTGCGCGCCGGTAGGCCGCCGAAGTGGAAGGCCTTTTCCATGTGGTCGACATCGCGCATCCAGGTGGCAATGCCAGAGGTCTGCTGCGCGACGTTTGAGAAGACATAGCGCAGCCGCTCCCGGTCGATGCCATAAAGCGCGCCCGCCGCCGCGGCCGCGCCCCAGCTACCGCCGATGGAATAGGGACCGTGGCCGCGGGCATAGATATGGTTGGGCCCCAGCGCCAGGTTCATGCGGGCATAATAGTCGTAGCCCAGCACCACCGCCTTGAGGAAGTCAGCGCCCGAGCGGCCATTATGCTCGGCCGCTGCCAGCGCCGCCGGCACGATGGCGCAACCGGGATGCCCGATGGCGGCGGGATGGCTGTCATCGGTCTCGTCGGCATGGGCGATGATGCCGTTGATCATGGCCGCGTCGGCCGGATGCAGCAGGCGCGGACTGCCCACGACACTGGCGCCTTCGACCGCGCCCAGCGTCTGCGAATAGGAGAGCGCCATCTTGCCCACGTCCAGATGCACCCCGGTAATCATGGCGCAGAGCGTATCGAGGATATGGTGCTTGGCTTTTTCGACCACGGCGTCCGGTAGCGCGAGAGACAGAGCCCTGGCGGCATAGTCGGCCATCGGTATGATTTCGCTGACATTGCTGGGAGCGGCCATTTCGGTCGAGGCGGGCATTGGTAGAACTTTTTCTCCGGTGGAATGCAGCTTGGAGAAAAGCCTAGCGTGGGTTTGCACCTGGGTTCCAACCCATATATGGAATAGTGTTATTCCAAAAAGTGCATGGACGGACCCAAACTCGGCATGGACCTGAACTGGATCGAGGATTTCCGCACCCTCGTGGAGACGCGTAGTTTCAGCCTGTCCGCACGGCGGCGCAGCATCAGCCAGTCAGCTTTTTCTAAGCGTATCCGCTCGCTGGAGCAGGTGTTTGGTGGCGAATTGGTGCAGCGCAAGCATTTGCCGGTAACACTGACACCCTTGGGCGAACAGCTCTATCGGGACAGCGAGGCCATTGTCGAAAGCGTGCGCCTGGCGCTGGAAAATGCGGCACAACTCGAGGGCAAGGGCCAGAATGAGGTCATGTTCTCGTCGGCCAGCAGCCTTGCCCAGTCCTTCTATCCACAATGGATCACCCGCAAGAAGGCGCTGATGCCGGAGATCATCCCGCTAATGCTCTCTTCGCGCAGTTGGAGCGAAGACGGCATCGCGCTGCAGCAGGGGCAGGTCGATTTCTTCCTCAGCTACTGCTCCCCCGAAATCCCGACGGTCTTCGACCGACCCGAGTTCGATTTCCGCGTATTGGGGCTCGAGCAGATCATCCCGGTTAGCGCCCCCAATGCCAATGGGCGCGAGCCGCTCTTCAGCCTCGACCGGGAAGGGATCGAGCCCATGCCCTATCTGGCGCGGCTGCCCGGTTCCTATATTGGTCATATGGTGGATCTGCTGATCGAGCGCCTGCATCCCCCCACGGTCCGGGCCTTTGCCGGCACCAATGGCGAGAACCTGTTGGGCCTGCTGATCCACGGCAATGGCGTCAGTTGGATGCCGCAGAACCGTATCGGCGAGCAATTGGCCAAGGGAACATTGCTGCCCGCGGGCAGCGAGCGTTGGCAGCTCAGCGTCGAAGTCCGCCTCTATCGCCGGGCGCGGCGCGAACGGCCCATTGTCGAAAAATTTTGGAACTCCATCAGCCAGCGCGGTGACGAATTCCCTGATCGAACCATTTAGGTCGGCGCAGCTAATGCCTGAGCATTGCGCTAATCGAATTTGCAGCTTCTCTGACTGCAGGAACCAGTGTCGACATCACGTCGATTTGAGTCCAGCGCTCCAAATAGGCAGAAAGATTGATTGCGGCGATGGCGCTGCCGGAGAAGCTGTCGAGAATTGGCGCAGCAATCGACACATGGCCATCATGCATGAGCTGGCTGCCGACGGCAAAGCCATTCACTCGGATCCTGTCGATCTCGGCCAGAACTTCCGCCTTGCTGGTGATCGTGTGCTTGGTCCAGGGAATAATCGTCGTCGTATCGATGAACTCTTTCGTCGCCGTGGGATCGCTATAGGCCAGGATGGCAAGGCCCGGCGCAGTGCTGACCAAAGGATAGCGCGTGCCGATGCCGACATTGACGGGAACCGCATGACGGCCGGGCGCGCGCCCCACGACGACAAGCTCATTGTTCAGCCGCTCGGAGAGATTGACTGTCTCGCCAAATCTCTCTGCCAACCCACGGATTATGGGCAGGGCAACATCATGCAGATCGGAGTTGGAGAGATATTCCCAGCACAAGGCCAGGGTCTTCGGCGTGAGGCGGTAGGTCCGCGTCTGCTCGTCTTTGGCCAGATAGCCCAGTGTTGTCAGCGTTGAGACCGCGCGCTGGGTGGCACTCATGCCGATTTGCGCAAGTTCGGCAATCTCCTTGAGAGTCAACCTGCGTCGACGCCCGTGGAAGCTTTCCAGAACGCGAAAGCCCTTTGCCAGCGATGCAACAAAAAGGCCGTCGTCTTTTGGCGCGAAGGTATCATGCTCAAGGGCGGTCACGTTCGTGCACTCTCCAAGCGGTTTTGAACTATTTCTGCGCCATCAGATTTGCCTGGGCCGCAATCCGCGCCTTGATGGCAGCAAGGTCTGTCGTTGGCGTCGCGGCAAGCAGTTTCCGCGTGTAGTCCGCCTGGGGCCTGTCAAAGACTGTGTCCACGGGCCCCTCCTCGACCACTTCGCCCTTGTACATCACCATGACTTCGTGCGCCAAATGGCGGACCACGGACAAATCATGGCTGATGAAAATATAGGTTAGTCCCATATCTTTCTGGAGATCAGAAAGCAGATTCAAAACCTGGGCCTGGACAGACAAATCCAGTGCAGAAACCGGTTCGTCCAAAACCAGCAGGCGCGGCTTTAACATGAGCGCTCGGGCGATGGCTATGCGCTGGCGCTGCCCGCCCGAAAACATGTGCGGGTAGCGGCCGTAGTGTTCTTCTTTCAGGCCAACCTTGCGCAGCATCTCATATACGGCGTCCTGCCTGTCCTGCGCCGACATCCTGGTATTGAACAGCAAGGGTTCTTCGAGGAGTTTTCCTACCGTCTGGCGCGGATTGAGCGAGCCATAGGGGTTCTGGAAAACGATCTGTATTTCCTTACGCAGCCCCTTGTCGCGCTTCAGGTCCGACTTGCTGATGCTGGTGCCATCGAGAAACAACTCGCCACTGGTGGGCTCATCGATGAGCGTGACAATGCGGGCCAATGTCGACTTGCCGCAGCCTGACTCACCCACGATCGCCAGGGTCTTTCCCTTCTCGACGCGGAGGGAAACGCCCTTCAGCGCGCGTAACGGCAGGGAACGTCCCCAGAAGCCGCCAGTGGAGCCGTAATCTCGAACCAGCGCACGGGCCTCGAATGCAGCCTGCGTCATTGCGCCTGCTCCATCGCCAGACCATCAGCGACCGAGGGCAGACGGCCGCCCATGGCGCGTTCCGGCAGCGCAGCCAGAAGCGCGCGCGTATATTCGTGCCTGGGCGACTCGAATATGGAGACCACGTCGCCCTCCTCCATCTTGCGCCCATCATACTGGACCACGACGCGATCGGCCGTTGCGGCAACCACGCCAAGATTGTGCGTTATCAATACGAGGCCCAGACCGGTTTCCCTTCGCAGCTGCATGAGCAAATCCAGAATCTGGCGCTGGATGGTGACATCAAGAGCGGTCGTCGGCTCATCCGCCAGCAGCAGCTTTGGCTTGCAGGCCACGGCCATGGCAATCATCACGCGCTGGCATTGGCCACCGGAGAGCTGGTGCGGGTATGAATCCCGCTTCACAGCCGGATCCGGAATCCCGACGTCTGCCAGCAGTTCGAGTACCCGTTCGCGCCGCTCCCGCCCTAAAAGACTTGTATGGGCCTTGAGCACTTCATCGATCTGATAGCCGACGGTGAATGACGGATTGAGGCTGGCGATCGGTTCCTGAAAGATCATGGAAATCTCACGACCGATGATCTTGCTGCGCTCACGTGCCGAGAGACTGCGCAAATCCTTGCCGTCGAATTCCAGCCTATCGGCAGAAACCCTTGCAGCGGGCGGAAGCAGGCCCATAACTGCCAGCATGGAGACGGACTTGCCCGACCCTGACTCCCCCACGATGGCCAGGATTTCTCCCTCATTCACCGACATGGATACGCCATCCACCGCACGGAACCATCCCGTGCTGGCCGGGAACTCGACAACGAGATTTTCTATTGAAAGCAAAACCATGGCTTATGATCTCTTGAGCTTGGGATCGAGAGCATCACGCAGGCCATCGCCCACCAGGTTGATCGAAAGAACGGTGATCAGAATGGCCAGGCCAGGCAAGGTCACGACCCACCAGGCGCGCAGGATGAATTCACGCGCCTCGGCGAGCATGGTGCCCCATTCCGGCGTCGGTGCCTGCGCCCCCATGCCCAGAAAGCCCAGAGCCGCCGCATCGAGAATGCCGCTGGAGAACGACAGTGTCGCCTGCACGATCAGCGGAGAGAGGCAGTTGGGCAGGATCGTGCGGAACATCAGATAGAGGTGCCCTGCCCCCGCGACCTTGGCGCCAATGACATAGTCCTTGTCCTTTTCGGCGATTACGGCAGCGCGGGCCAGTCGGACGAAATGGGGCTGGGAAACGATGGCGATGGCAATCATGGCATTGAACAGGCCAGGGCCCAGTACCGCCACCAGAACCAGCGCCAGCAGCAAAGAGGGGAATGCCAGGATGACGTCCATGATGCGCATGACCATGGTGTCCACCCAGCCACGGCAGTAACCGGCAACGACGCCGATCACGACGCCTCCGGTGAAGGACAAGGCGCTGACGACCAGACCGATCATCAGGGAATACCGGGTGCCGTGGATCAGGCGCGATAGCAGGTCACGCCCGATGGGATCGGTGCCCAGCAAGAACTCGGCCCGGCCGCCCGTCTGCCACGACGGCGGCAGCAGCACCGCATCCCTGAACTGCTCGTTGGCAGTGTAGGGCGCGATGAGAGGCGCAAAAATCGCTATCAGCGTCAGGGCGCAAAAAATCACCAGGCCGAGAACGGCGCCGCGATTCCGGGAGAAATAGAACCAGAAGTCGAGGCCCCAGGCCTGCTTGACCTGGGCCGTCGCCACTATCGGCATGGAAGAACCTTGCGACATTGTCATTTTGCTCACCGTGCTAGCGAAGGCGTGGGTTTGCGAGACGATAAAGAACGTCGACGATCAGGTTCACCGCCATGACCAGCATGGAGATGATCAGCAGGGCGCCCTGGATAACCGGGTAGTCACGGCGCGAAACCGAATCCACCAACCACTTGCCGATGCCAGGCCAGGAAAAAATCGTCTCGGTGAGGATGGCGCCCCCGAGCAGGACACCAAGCTGCAGGCCGACCGTGGTGATGACCGGGATCAACGCATTGCGCAGCGCGTGAATAGCGATGACCCTGTAGGTGTTGAGCCCTTTTGCGCGGGCGGTCCGGACATAGTCTTCGCCCAGCACTTCGAGCATGGCGGATCGTGTCTGGCGCGCGATGACGGCAAGAGGGATCGTGCCCAGGACGATCGAGGGCAATATGAGGTGGCTCAGGGCCGAGCCGAGCGCGCCATCCTGTCCGGATATCGCAGCGTCGATGACCATGAAGCCAGTGACCTGCGGAAAATAGTAGAGCGCCGCCAGCCGCCCGGACACCGGCGTCCAGCCCAGCATGCCGGAAAATACCACGATGAGCAGAAGACCCCACCAGAAGATGGGCATTGAATACCCTACCAGGGCCGTTCCCATGACCGCTTGGTCCCACATGGACCCCTTCTTCATGGCGGCAAAGATGCCGAATGGAATGCCGAGCAGAACAGCAATCGCCAGCGCGCAGACTGCCAGTTCGAGCGTGGCGGGAAACAGTTTGAAGAAAATGGTGAGAACCGGTTCCCGGCTCGAGATCGACGTTCCGAAATCCCCATGCAGCACGCCGGTGAGGTAGTTCAGATATTGCATGAAAAGCGGCTGGTCGAAGCCCAGCTTGTGCGACAGTTCCGCATGCTGTTCGGGGCTCAGCGCACGCTCGCCGGACATCATCAGTATGGGATCGCCCGGCAGCAGGCGGATGAACAGAAATGCCGCAATGGTCACACCGATGAATGTGGGGATCAGCACCACAAGCTTGCGAAGGATATTGATGACCATCTGCCTTGAATTCCGTGCCTGAAGGAAAACATGCCCTCCAGCGCAAGCGCCGGAGGGCATCGATATTATTTGAGGCTCACGCCGGCCAGCGAGGACGTGCCGACCGATGCCGGATGATAGCCATCTACAGAGTTGGAGATGACCGTCAGCGTCGGCGAAGAGGCGAAGGCGATCGCCGGCTTTTCGCGTGCGAATACGGCCTGCAGTTCCTTGTAGAGAGCTTCGCGCTCGACCTGATCGGTGGACTCGGAAGCCTGACGCAGGATCGAATTATACTCGTCATTGCACCAGGCACCGATATTGGACGGGCTCGGCTTGCCGTTGATATCGCAAGACAGGTAGCTGTTGGGAATCTGGCTCGGATCGGGATAGTCCCAGATGCCGCCGAACATAGCGACCTGGCCTTCGCCATTGCGGGCGCGCTCGATATACTCGGCCCATTCATAGGTGACGATGTTGACCTTCACGCCGAGCTTGCTCCAGTCCTCCTGGATGATCTCAGCAGCGCGGCGGCCGTTCGGCATATAGGGCCGGACGACGGGGAGCGCCCATACATCGGTCTCGAAACCATCGGCAAAACCGGCCTCGGCGAGCAGCGTCTTGGCGCGTTCCGGATCATAGGAGGGCACTTCGAGATCGGCGTTGTGCCCCCAGAACGTGTTGGGGATGATCGCCACGGTCGGCTGGGCCATGCCCTGGTAAACGACATCGGTAAGGCGCTCGATGTCCAGACCGATCGTCAGTGCCTCGCGTACGCGCGCATCCTGATAGCGCTCGTCGCGGAAGTTGAAGGTCAGGAAACCAGTGGACGCCGTTTCGGTTTCGACTAGGTCGACCTTGTCGCTGCCACGGATGATGTCCGCATCGGCAAGGTTGGGGTAAAGGGCGATATGACATTCCCCGGCCAGGGCCCGCTGGACGCGGGTGGAGGCGTCGGGGGTGATCAGCATCACGACAGTGTCCACGAGGGGTGACTTGTCCGCGCGGCCTGCAGCTTCGCCCCAGGTTTCATGGAACGCCTTGAGGCGCACCTGCGCATCCTGCTGGAAATGCTCGAGCTGGAAAGGACCCGTGCCGATAGGCTGGCGATCGACCTTTTCCATGGAATTGACGGCCTGCATCGCGGCGCCGTATTCCGCCGAAATAATGCCCATCGGCTGGAAAGCCATGACGCCGAGGAAGGTCGCATCGCGGCGCTTGAGGGTGAACGAGACGGTATAGTCGTCAATTCGCTCAACGCTTTCGAGATTGTCTCCCAGCTTGTTGATGAAGCCGATATAGGCGCCGCCGCTCACTTCGTGGAACGGGTGGGAGGGGTCCATCATGCGGCCGAAGCTGAAGATCACGTCGTCAGCATTGAATTCGCGGGTTGGCGTGAAGTCGGCATTGGACTGCCAGTTCACCCCTTTGCGAAGGTGGAAGGTATAGGTCTTGCCGTCCTCGGAGACATCCCAGGATTCAGCCAGCGCGGCTTCGATCGAGAGGTCCGACTGCCGAACCGAAACCAGATTATCGTAAATCTGGCTCAGGACGTTGGCGGTCACCCCATTGTTCGACAGTTGGGGATTGAAAATCTCCGGACTGCCCTCGGTACACATGGTGAGCACCGATGCATGGGCCAGTCCCGCTGTCGTGACCGAAAGCACCAAAGCCGCCGTCAAGCGGCCCATTCCCTTTTTCATCCAATACCACTCCCTATTGCGCACTCGAAAAGTTATCGATATGCGTTAGAAACAATCGCATTACGATAGCAGATAGCGCATTGCGACGTTTTGTTGTCAACCCTGCGAGGGAGAAAATGGTAGACAGCGTCTTGGCAGACGATTTTCAGGCCCGGTGCTACTGGTGGGAAGACTTCGCGCCCCTGCGCAGCGAAGGCGAGTTGCCGGCTCGCGCCCCGGTGCTGATCATCGGTTCGGGCTTTGCGGGGCTCTCGGCAGCGCTGGAGCTCTCGAAGCGGAACGTTCAGGTTGTGGTGGTCGACGCCAGGGAGATCGGCTGGGGCGCCAGCTCGCGCAATGGCGGCGGCGTGGGCGCGGCGCTCGGCATCGGCAAGAGCTTCACCGGCAAGCAGACCCTGCCGAGCAGTGTCATCCGCGAACTTCGCACTGATGCGGCCCAGGCCTTCCCCCTGGTCCTCAAGCTCATCGAAGAAGAAAATATCGACTGCAAGCTGCGCCATGCCGGCCGGTTTGTCGGCGCCGCCACGCCCCGCCACTACGAAGATATGCGCAAACGCGCTGCCGAGCTCAATTCGACGACTGCGACGAACAGTTATGTTCTGTCACGCGAAGAGCAGCGCAGCGAGGTGGGCAGCGACTATTATTTCGGCGGCATGGTCACCGATGACGGTGCCACGATCCAGCCGGCCCTTTACGTGAAAGGGCTTATCGAGGCCTGCCTGCGCCGCGGCGTTCAGTTCATCTCGAACACGCCGGTGACCAAGCTGGAGCAGCAGGGCAAGCTATGGAAGGTGACCACCTCGGCCGGCGCATGCCTGGTGGATGACGTCATTGTCGCCACCAATGGCTATACTTCGGCGGTCACCCCGGCGCTCAGCAAGCGCATCATCCCTGTTGCCAGCCATATCATCGCCAGCGAAAAGCTGCCCGAAAGCACGATGAAGGAGCTGTTTCCAAAGGGAAAGATGATCTCCGACAGCAAGCGCGTGCTCTACTATTACCGACCTTCGCCCGACGGGACGCGCGTTATTTTCGGGGGCCGCGCGCGTTTCACGCAGGTCGGTGAAGAAAAGATCGGCATGCTGCTGCAGAGGGCAATGGTGGAGCGCTTTCCACAGATCGAGGGCGTCAAGGTCAGCTATGCGTGGTCCGGCTTGCTGGGCTTTACGCTCGACGCGACCGCTCACATGGGCAAGATCGACGGCCTGCATTACTGCATGGGCTGCAATGGCAGCGGCATCTCGATGATGACCTATCTAGGCTACCAGACTGCCCGGAAAGTTGCCCAGGCGCGCGACTACAGCTGTGCCTTTGAGAAACACCGTTTCCCGGGCCTGCCCTTTTACAATGGCGATACCTGGTTCCTGCCGATGGTGGGAAGCTATTACCGCATGCGCGACGATATCGACCGTGCATGGGGTGTTCGCAAGCATAACCGACAGAGTGGACACTAATGCTAATACAGACGATCGAGACCAGGCCGACAACTGAAGGCGTAGCCGGCGCACCCGCAGCTGACCGCCTCATCGAAGGCAATCCGCTCTTCACCTCCTGGTTGCAGGCGCAAGCCAAAGGCAATGTCGAAGTCGGTGTATGGGAAGCAACGCCCGGCACCTACAAATCGATTAAAGGCGAAGCCTTTGAGTTCTGCCATATCCTTGAGGGGGTTGCTGAGATCACCCCCGACGGGAGCGACCAGACCGCAACCTACCGCGCAGGCGACAATTTCGTCCTCAATCCCGGCTTTACCGGACGTTGGAAAACGATCGAGACAATTCGGAAGATTTTCGTGGTCGTCCGATAAAAATGCTTGGGCCTTTCGTAATCTGCGAAAGGCCCAAAAATCTATGGCTTGTAACCTCGGCCGGCTGTTCGATCATCACCGAGGGGCCGGGCTGGATGCCCTGGATTCCTGAAACGCCCTAAAATCTGACGGTGAGCCCGGCCGTGCCGGCAAGGCTGACGCTGTTGCCGAAATTGACGAGGCTTGTATTGGCGCTGCCCTGGCCGTGGATGGCGTATTTATCGTCGCCCCAGGCATAGGTGCCGCCGATCCCGAGGCCGCCCCAGAGGTTGTCCTGGGTGTTTACCAGTTCCACCCCGGCAAGGTCGGTCCTGCTGTCCGGCAGAACGTCGTAATAGAGATTGGCGATGCCATAGGCATGGAGACGGCTGGTCTCGCCGGACGCATCGGTCCAGCTATCCTGGTAGTCGGCCGAAAGGCCCAGCCGGATATTGAGGTCATTGCTTTCGACCAGCGAAACAGCGGCACCATAGGCGTCGGTAAAGCCATCATGGCGGACATCGGAATAGGTTAGCTGCGCCTGTGGCGTGATCGACCAGTTCGGCGCCAGCGCGATCCGCTGGCCGGCTTCGACGCCGAGGGCGTAACCGAAGCCATTATTGCCCGAAACCAGGCTGGTTGCCGCGGTGGCGGAAGAGAGCGCGCTGTCATACCAGGTCACGTTCGCCTGGGCGTCGAGGTAAAAGCCGCCCGAACCATACCAAGTCAGCGTTCCGCCCAGGCCATAGCCGGTGCTGCTGATCGAACCGTTTCCGAACATCGAAGTGACGTCGCCCGCAATGGTGCCGTATCGCGCTGAAACCCCGCCGACCAGAGTGCCCTGCTCGTGCGAATAGAGTGGCCGGTCGGCACCGGCCTGCAATTGCCAGGTGCCGACATCGATGTCCGCGCCGGTCGTGGTGAACCGGGGGGCGAGACTGGCGTGGTGGCCGACAATGCGGCCCCAGATGCCGCTATTGGGGTCGGCCGCTTCGGGCACAGCGCCCGCTTCGACCCCACCACCCGTCCAGGACCGGTTGCCGACGCGCTGCTGCAAGGTTTCGAGGTCGTTGAAGCTCTGCAGTGCCGTCGCATAGGCCTCGTAAATCGGGGCGCCGGCCTGATATAGCGGCCCGGTCGGGGTCGTGCCATTGACCAGGGCCGACCGCAGGTACCAGTCACCGTCGGCGGGCGTGCTGACGCCGCCCTGATGAAGACGATAGGCATAGGCGCCGGCGACAATGGCGGGCGCTCCTTCGAAGGCATAATGCCCCAGAAGCGTGAAATCGCCGCCGGAAACGCCACCGACATCGACGATCCTGATGCCTTCAGTGGTCTGTGCGCCGAGGCCGCCGAGATTGATGACGCGAACATTGGTGCTGCCGGCCGTGTCGCCGGTCACGACCAGCAGGTCGGTGGCCGAACTGTCGTCGCCCAGCACCGTTTCGATTTCGAGCGTACCGCCATTGCCGAGATAATTGCCGGCCACGGTCAGCGTGCCGATCGAATTGCCCGGGGCGATGGTGCCACCGGCAAAATTCGTCGTCGCCCCCACCTGGCCGATGCCCTGCAATCGTCCGCCTATGGCCTCGAACGATCCGCCAAGCGTGCCATCGACCGAAAGAATGCCGTCATAGACCCTGGAGACGCCCGACAGGGCTGCACTATTGGCGCTGAGCGTGGTCTGCCCGGTGCCGACCTGCCAAACGCCACCCGTCCCGCTGACCGTCCCGCCAAAGGTCACCGCGTCCGAGCGATTGAAAGCCAGGACGCCGCTATTGGCGACATTGCCCAAAATGCTGCCGCTCGTGCCGCCATTGCCCAGTTGCAAAGTGCCGGCCGCGATCGTCGTGCCACCGCCATACGTGTTGGCGCCGGTGAGAGTCAGCGTGCCCAGCCCTTCCTTGGTCAGGCTGCCCGTCCCGGTCATGACGGGGGCGATGCCGATATCGTGCCCATTGGTGTCGATGATACCGCCGCCGGCGTCGAGGGTGACCTGCTGGGCACCGTAATTGCTGAAAAAATTCGTGTTGTCGTAGATGGCGCGAACAATGCCGCCATCCAGGGTGACATTTGCGGTGCCTATGCCGCCCTGGAAACCACTGGTTTCCAGCACCCCGCGCGCACCCGGCGTGCCCAGTACATTCAGCGTGCCGCTGGCCGTCACATCCGATATGCCGAGATCGACGCCGCTATTGGCGTAAACCCGCGCGCCATCTTCGATGGTCATCTCCCCAACGCCGTAATTGCCGAGGTTGAGATTAAAGCTGGTTATCTCCCAGCTCGCGCCCCCGGTGACAGTCACATTGCCGTCGCCACCGGCATTGGCACCCACATAGCCCTGGTTGCTGGTCAGGCTGGCGCCGTCTTCAATGCGCAGAACGCCTTGGGCGACCAGACCGACCGTGAACTGTTCCGCCACGGTCCAGGCCGCGCCCGATGTCAGGAGGGCTTCTCCATAACCGACGACGCCAATGATGGCGTCATCGCTCGACACCGTGGCGCTATCGGAAAGCTCAATATTGCCTGTTCCCCAGGAACCAACGCTGATTCGGCCGACGGTCGTGACGCGACCGCCCTGTGCGACGTTCAGCGTACCTGTCCCCCTCCTGTCCGATGTTCAGACCTTGCTGAAGAGACCAGGCGGAAGCATTGCCTGAGCCATCCTCGCCTGAAACCGTCACGACACCGATGCCGCCCGGACTAGCGCCTATATAGCCTGTCTCCCCGCTGACGAACCCGCCGGCAAGAATATCGAGCGTTCCATTGCCATACTGCCCGATGACAACGTCGCCCAGATTGTTCCATCGCGAGTCCTGGCCCGAGACCATTGCGACGCCGATGCCCCCCACATCGTTGCCGACGTAACTTGTATTATTGGTCAATACGCCGCCATTGAGAATGGTCAGGTCACCCGAACCGTTCACACCAATCTCCAGGTCGACGCTGCCGTCGACGAGCGCAGGATTTAACGGCGTGCTGTCCCCGCCAATGAAGACTTGCGCCGATGCCGGCGAGAGCGCCGCCAGCGCCACGACGAAGGGCGCCGCCGACAGGAGCAGAGACCGGCGGGACGGCAAAACTGTTCGGAAAAAACGGCTTCCCTGCATGGCGACCGGACTGAAATGAAATCAAGTAATGCCCGATGTTGCGAATATGATGCTTAATTATCCACTAATCCCCTGTATCGCCGAGGGCTAAGCGTTTGAAACTGCTGCGGATGGAGGTAGTAACTTCGCCAACCCAAAATCCATACTGCCAAGGCGATGTCGACGATTGGGGTGGTCAGTCGACCCGAGCCCCCGCACGTACACAGCGTCTGCAATGCTTGCCTATCTGCCGGAAGCTGCCAGTCTGCTCTCCACCCAGTTTGGCGCCGGCAGACGGTCAGCTTTCGGCGAGTTCCAATGTCAGTCGGAACGACCGGTATGGGGCGCAATGTAGACCGGCTGCAGGCAGAACGGATGCCGCGCAACTGATAGCTAGCGAAATGGCGCGCCGGTCAGAACAGAACTGCGAACACCTATTTCATTGAAATCAATAGGTGATTTCCCTCCTACCCTCTAGCCGTCGCCAATATGGCCGACACGATAGGTACCTTTGTAGGCGCCCCGCCAACCACGAGCCGGTGACGTATCTTCGAGAGACTGAAAAGCTCGGGGGCCAATGCTTGGCGGTTGATCGTGCGATCCAGCGGCACGCCCCGCGCATTGAGGAAATGGCCGGCCAGGTCGCCAACCGCGCCATGGGCGATAAGCTCGGCTATCGATGCCATCGGGCAGGCCATAGCGCACCTGCAGAGAGCGATCGGAAACGTCACCGACGCTAAGATAGGCCAGATCGACATTGCAGATGGACTCGAATGTGCGGCGGCTGGGAAATGATGGCCACGCGGGATTCGGGCGAATCTGCATAGATTGGGGCTACGAAGTAGCGGCAATCTGCCGAAAACACCTTGGCAAAGCCGCGCACGATTTCAAAGGTGTTGATCTCCGCGCCTTGGATCGGACCACCATCCTGGAATGCACTTCCATTTTGGGGCGCACTCGGGGGGCATGAATTGCATGGTCTCGTGCAGCGTGGAGCCAGCAGAAATTCGCGTTTGCCAGCTGCGTGGATGTCGCCCCGGGACATTGGCAAGCCTGTATTCCGCCGACGAATAATCTAAACGGGAAACGCCGGGGTTCACACGGCTGTCACGACCCTGGTGCCATGTTCTGCGCGTGCGGCGGGAAACCAACAAGAGCGTCACGGCAGAGAAGCTGCAGGCTGCGTGCGAGGCGCTGCTCAATGCTGCTGATCACCCAGACGAAGTTACTGTCCGGAGCATTGCGCGGCGGGCGGGCGCTGCGGTCAGTGCAGTCAGCTATCATTTTGGAAGTGTCGAGCAACTGATCTTTTCAGTGGCCGAGCGGGTCTATATGAAGCTGAACGCCGAGCGACTGGCAATGCTGCAGGCGGCGGTACAGCGGGCGCATCCGGCACCTGCAAGCATCGAAGACCTTATCGTCGCCATGGTCGGCCCGTCCATCCGCTGGAGCCTCGATCGAGCATCCAGCTATAACGTGCTGCGACACATGACCAACCTGGCCCAGTCCAGCGAACACCCCGAGATATTCCGCCCCATGATCGAAGACATCGATCATCACCGCGTGTTCATTCCGCACTTCCGAACGATTGCGCCCTGGCTCAGCGACGTGGATATCGGCTTCCGCATCTCCTGCCTGCTGGGCGTTCGCTCGCAGATGACGCGTAACCGGCGCCGTACCGACGAATTGACCAGCCATGCGCTGAACCTGGACGATCCCCTGATCGTGCTTGAACAGGTCGTCGCGGCGACGACACCGATGTTCACCACACCACCTTCGACCAATTCAAACGTTGTTCCAAACTCGTCACGTCGCTGAGACGGTAGGGGCCTAGGCCATGCTCCAGCAACGGAGCACGACCCATGGCCGAGACCAGTTTCATCCATATCACCGACCTGCATGTCGGCAACCCCGCCGTCGCTGACGACCATCTGTTCAGCGACACGTCCAGGACGCTGGCCCGGGTGCTCGAGTTGATCGCCAGCATGGACCAGGCGCCCAAATTCATCATTGCCAGCGGCGACCTGACCAATCGCGGCGACGCCGACAGCTACCGCCAGCTGAAGGCCATCATGGCCGCCACCGACCTGCCCGTGGTCTATGCCATCGGCAACCATGACACCCGCGCTGGTTTCTACGAGGGCATGCTCGGCCAGACCCAAGCCCTCGACCTGCCCTACGATCACGAGCAGGTCATCGAAGCGGTGCATGTCATCACCCTCGATACCACCACGCCCGGCCAGATCGGAGGCAGTATCGAGCCCGAACAGTTCGCCTGGCTCGAAGCCGCGCTCGACAGCCATGCCGATCTGCCCAAGCTGATCGTCGCCCATCACGCCCCAGCGCTTGGCGATACCCCGCCCTGGGACCATTGGCGAACTATCGAGTTCAATCAGTCCCAGCAGCTCGCGGCTCTGCTCAGGGGCCGCAATGTGGTGGGCATTCTCTCCGGCCATATCCACCACGACCGCTTCTCGGTGTGGCACGGCATTCCGGTCATCGTCGGCATGGGCCAGCATGCCGCCACCGACATTCTCACCACCGATGTGCTGCGCATGGTGGAAGGCGCCTCGTTCGGCATCGGTACCATCCGCCGCTCCGGCCTCACCATGGCTCTGGTGCCCCTGCCCCAGACCCGAGCCGAACTCAATCGCTACGACCTCAAGCTCCTCCGTCAAAAGCAGGAAGCTGCCCTGGCCGACGCCGCCGCAGGCTGATCTCCCAACTCCAAGGACCCCACCGATGATCAAACGCAATTTCATCAAGCTGCTGGCCGCCGCCGGCTTGGGCTTTACCGCCCTTTCCGGCATGGCCTTCGCCCAAATGGCCGATGACATCACCGAACCGGTGACCATCACCTTCTACAATTACAACCTCGCCACCGCGAGCGCTGGCGCCGACGCCACACGCGAACTGTTGGCCAGGTTCGAGGAAGAAAACCCCAATATCACGGTCGAGACCATCGGCGTGCCGTCCAACGAGATCGGAACGCGTCTGCAGGCCGATATGGCCGCTGGCCAGCAGCCCGACCTGGCCCAACTGGTGTTTCGCGACCTAATCTACGTCGCCAGCGACCTGGGCGCCAATGCCCTGGAAGACATGGCCGGCTCGGACGGCTATGCCGAGCTGACCGACGGCATGATCCCCCCGCGGCCTCGATCTCGGCAAGGTCGACGGCAAGACCTATGGCCTTGCCTACACTTTCTCGACCCCGATCCTCTATTACAACGCAGACCTGTTCCGTGCTGCCGGTCTCGACCCCGACAATCCGCCCAAGACCTGGGCCGAGGTAAAGACCGCGGCCGAAGCCATCGTCGAAAAGACCGATGCCGAAGGCTTCTTCCCCGGCGCCTATGGCCCGGCCGATGGCACCTTCGTCTATCAGGCCATCCTGATGTCCAATGGCGGCAATGTCCGCGACGGCAACACCCTGACCTTCGCCAATCCCGAAGGCATCGAAGCGGTGCGGATGCTGCGCGACATGGTCGATAGCGGCGCGCATGCCCGGATCGACCCTGCCGGCGCCAACGATGCCATGCTGAGCGGCCAGTTGGGCATGTATCTCTATACCAGCGCCTTGCAGAACGCCCTTTCGACCGCTGCCGAAGGCAATTGGGAGCTGCGCGTCGCCGCCATGCCGAGCTTCGCTGACAAACCGACCACCCCGACCAATTCGGGCAGCGCCCTGTTCAGCTTCTCCAAGGCCCCGGTCAAGCAGCGCGCCTCCTATGAGCTGATGAAGTTCCTCACCTCGAAATACGGCTACACCATCATCACCAGCAAGATCGGCTACCTGCCGCTGCGCCTCGATATCGTCGACGATCCGGATTTTCTCGGTCCGTGGACCGAAACCCATCCGCTGATCCGTCCGAACCTGGAACAGCTGTCTCGGCTCACTCCCAATGTTGCCTTCCCCGGCCCCAACTACCGCCAGGCCGAGGCCATGATGAAGGAGGCAGTCGTCGAAGCCGTGCTTGGTGAAGGCGATGTCTCCGAAGTGCTGAGCTTCGCCCAGGACAATGCCCAGGGCCTGATGCCCTGATGCCGACCGGGCGCGGCCGTGCCGCGCCCATCTCTTTCGACTGAACGGAGGCAGCCATGACCATGGCGGCGATGCGTCACTGGCCCTTGCCCGACACCCACAATATCCGCGATCTGGGCGGCTATGCCCGCATCACCGGCGGCGCTACACAATGGCGTCGCATCCTGCGGGGCGAGGCCCTGCATCCCCTGCGCGACGACAGCATCGCTCGACTGGTCGAGGATGGCCTGACGCTGGTCATCGACCTGCGCGGGCCGCATGAGACCAGTCTTACGTCGCATCCTTTTCGCGAGCACGCCACGGTCGCCTACCGCAACATCGCCTTGTTTGACGCCCTGGCGCCCATCGCCATGAGCGCGGTGCCCTTCGACATGGCGCGGCGCTATTGCGACGCCCTGGATAAATGCCGCCCGCAACTCGCCGAGGTGCTGCGCGCCGTCATCGCCGCGCCGCGCGGCATCGTCCTGTTCCACTGCACGGCGGGCAAGGATCGCACCGGCATCATTGCCGCGCTCTTGCTGCTGATTTCCGGCGTCGGTCGCGCCGACATCGTCGCCGACTATGCGCTCACCGCCGCAGCGGACGACCTGATCGGCCAGTTACGTGAGCGCGCGCTTTCAGCTGGCGGCCGGCCCGAACATGTCGAGCGCGTGCTTGCCAGCGATGCTGCGACCATGCTGGTCATGCTCGACCATCTCGACATCGCTCATGGTGGCATCGACGCCTACCTTGCTGGAATCGGGCTGACGCGCTCCGAGGTGGCCCTGCTGGCCGACCGCCTATGTGCCTAGCCGCCTCAGGCGGCGATGGCGGCCCAGCACATGGCGGCCACAAGCTGTCGGTCGGCATCTGTCAGCCTGGTCTCGGTCATGCGCCGGCGCTTCAGCGTATTGCGGATGGACCCGCGCATGAAGCTCATGATCATGGTCGGCGGGCCTGCTCGAACCACACCCGCAGCCTGCGCCGCCTCGATCATGGCGATGCCGTGCTCGACGAAGGCGCCGAAAATGGCCTTGGCGTCCCTCAGGGTAATCAGTGGATTATTGTCGAGATAATCGAACAGCCGCGCCCGGTCGGGATCCTCCCAGATGAAGTCGATATAGCTCTCGATATAGCGGCGCACCGGCTCTTCGCCGCTATCCCCGCCGGACGGGGTCACGAGGCTCTCGGTCATCAATGCCGTGACGCGCGTATAGACGCCCAGCACCAGCGCTTCCTTGGAGTCGAAGTAATTGTAGAGCGAGCCGGTGGCCACGCTTGCCTCTTCGGCGATCGCGGCCATGGAGCACTGCAAGCCGTTGCGAACGATGAGCCGTGCGGCCGCTGCTAGTATGCGCTCACGCTTGTCGAGGACAACATCCATAAACTGAATGAACCTTCATTCACCTGTCATGGAGGGAAGCTAACCCTAACGAAGGCGCCACACAAGATGTTTGTAACAAAACTTATGCGCCACAAAGAGTTACAGCGAAAATTTTGCCGCTGGACCCCACCAGAGCAAGGAGAGCGCCCATGTCCGACCCCGTCACTTTCATCCATCTGACCGACCTGCATGTCGGTAATACCGCCGTGCAGGATGATCATCTTTTCTCCGACACCACGACGACGCTGCGGCGCATCCTGGCGGACATCAAGACGCTGGTGCCTCAGCCCAAATTCATCGTCGCCAGCGGCGACCTGACAAACCGCGGCGACCAGGGCAGCTACGAAAACCTCAAGTCGATCGTGGCGGAATCCGGCCTCGACATGCCGGTCCTCTATGCGCTGGGCAATCACGACCGTCGCGACGGCTTCTATCCGGCTATGCTCGGCCGCACCGACAATGTCGATGCCCCTTACGACCATGCCGAAGTCATTGCCGGCATCCACGTCATCGTTCTCGACTCCAGCGTGCCCGACAAGGTCGGCGGTTCGTTCGAGCCGGGCCAGCTCGACTGGCTCAAGGCCGAACTCGAAAACCATGCCGCGCTGCCCAAGCTGCTCGTCATGCACCACGCGCCGGCGCTCGATACGCACAACCCGACCATGGAGTGGGAATCGCTGTCCTACGCCGATACCGAGGCCTTGCGCCAGGCCGTCGCCGGCAAGACCGTGCTGGGCATCCTCTCGGGCCATATCCACTACGACCGCGTATCCAACTGGTACGGCATCCCCGCCGTTGTCGGCATCGGCCAGCATGCCGCCACCGACGTGCTCTGGCTGCATGAAGGCCTGCGCATGCTCGAAGGCGCCGCCTTCGCCATCGGCACCGTGCGGCCCTCGGGTCTCACCATCACCTTCGCGCCGCAGGCGGCCACCCGTCGCGAACTGCACAGCTTCACCTTCTCCGGCATGGCCGAGATGCTGAAGAAATACGAAGCCGACACCGCCGTCGCCGCTGCTGAATGACAGGAACCACAACCATGCTCCGCATGACCATCCTTGCCAGCTTGCTGGCGCTCTCCACGGCTGCTCCCGTGCTCGCCCAGACCATGGCGCCCAGCCTCGACCAGCCCGTCACCATCACCTTCTACAATTACAATCTGGCCACTGCCGGCCTCGGTGCCGAAGCCACGCAGAAGCTGATCGACGAATTCATGGAAGCCAACCCGAACGTCACCGTCGAGGGTATCGGCTATTCCAGCGCCGACGGCAGCCGCATCCAGGCCGACCTGGCCGCCGGCATGCCGGTTGACCTGGTCCAGACCGTGTTCAGCGATCTCGACTTTTCGGTGACCAATTTCGGCGCCCGGGCGCTGGAAGACATTGCCCCCGCCGAGGAAATCGCCGCCCATCTCGAAGGCATGCATCCCAACGGCACCAAGCTGGGCGTGCTGAACGGCAAGACCTATGGCCTGGCCTATACATTCTCGACGCCGATCCTGTTCTACAATGCCGACCTCTTCCGCGCGGCCGGCCTTGATCCGGACAATCCGCCACAGACCTGGGCGGACGTCAAATCGGCGGCTCTCGCCATCGAGGAAAAGACCGACGCCGAAGGCTTTACCGGAGGCATTACCGGACCGGGCGCAGTCGACTGGCTGTTCCAGGGCGTCGTGCGCTCCAACAATGGCGAAGTGATCTCGCGCGACCGCACCACGCTGAAATTCGCCGAGCCGGAAGCGGTCGAGGCCGTCACCATGCTGCGCGACCTCTACGATGCCGGCGTCTACGAAAATTACGACTTTGCCGGCGCCATCGACGGCATGGCCTCGGGCAATCTGGGCATGTACCTGCAGACCAGCGCATTGCAGGGCTCGCTGGTGGCCGGCGCCGAGGGCAATTACGAGCTGCGTTCGTCCTCCATGCCGCGCTTCGGCGACAAGCCGACCCGCCCGAACAATTCGGGCAGCGCCCTCACCATCCACACCGCCGACCCGCTCAAGCAACGCGCCGCCTGGGAGTTGATGAAGTTCCTGACCTCCGAGCATGGCTATACCATCATCACCTCGGAAATCGGCTACCTGCCCCTGCGCCCGGCCATCGTCACCGATCCCGACTATCTCGCCGGCTGGGTCGCCGAGCATCCGCTGGTTGCCCCCAATCTGGAGCAGCTCGATCGTCTCGAGCCCTGGGACCCGATGCCCGGCCCGAACTACCGTCAGATCGGCAAGACCATGATGGACGCGGTGGAAATGTCGGTCTTCGGCGGCGCCGATGTCGCGGCCACCCTGGCCGATGCCCAGGCCAATGCCCAGGCCTTGATGCCCTGATCCCCTTGGCCCGCCTGCGGGCGGGCCAGCCACTCTCTCATATAGGAGCCGCGCCATGGCGGTTGCTTCCACCCCCCGACCCGCCTGCGACGCGTCAGCAACGCGCGCTGGACTCCCTGGCTTTACCTGGCCCCCGCCCTGATTACGCTGGTCGTGTGGATTTACTGGCCGCTGGTCGATGCCATGCGGCTCAGCTTCTACCAGTGGAACATGCTGCCCACCTCACCGCAGATCTTTGTCGGCTGGGAAAATTACCAGCGCATTTTCGCCCTGCCCAAGTTCTGGCAGGCCCTGCGCAATACCGGCGTCTATATTCTCGGCCTGCTGCCGCTGGCCGTGCTCATTCCGCTGGCCATCGCCATCTATACCCATGACTTGCCCGAGCGCTGGCGCAACATCTACCGCGCCATTATCTTCGTGCCGATGATCATCGCGCCGGTCGTAGCCGCCGCCGTATGGCGCTGGCTGCTCGATCCCAGCTATGGCCTGACCAACCAGGCCATCAAGGGGATGGGTCTCGATCCCGTGAAGTTTCTCTCCGATCCCGATGTCGCCATCTGGACCGTCATCGTCATTACCGGCTGGAAGCTGATGGGCTTTTCCACCCTCATCCTTTCGGCCGCCAACGCCAACATCAATCCGACGCTGATCGAAGCCGCCCGCATGGACGGCGCCGGCAAATGGGAAATCATCCGCGACGTCCGCCTGCCGCTGCTCAGTTCCACCGTGCTGTTCCTCGTGGTCATGACCATCCTGCTCGGCGCGCAATGGAGCTTCACCTATATCAACGTGCTGACCGGGGGCGGTCCGCTCGGGGCTACTACCAATATCTATTACCTGCTCTGGGATTTTGGCTTCTCCACCATGTCGGTGGGTTGGGGCTCGGCCTCGGCGGTCATTCTCTTCCTTGGCTTCGGCGTCGTGGCCTTTGTGCTGTTCCGCCTGATCGACAGGTATTCCTTCCATGACAACTGATGCTCTTGCCCGCCCGGCCCTGGCCCGGCCCGCCACTCTGCGTCGCATATCGACCCAATCCGGCCTCAACACGGCCGCGGGCCACCTGCTCATGGTGCTGCTGTCGATCTTCTGCCTGTTTCCGGTCTACTGGATGCTGGTCAGTTCCTTCCGCCCGGCCAATACGCTGTTTGAAACCAGCCTCTGGCCGACCCAGCCCTCGCTCGACAACTACACCCGCGCCATCGACGCCATCCCGATCGCACGGATGCTGGTCAACACCCTGGTCTTCTCCGCGGTTTCGACCGTTTTCCAATTGCTGACCGGCATTCTGGCCGCTTTCGCCTTTGCCCGCTGGCGGTTCCCGCTCGACAAGCTGGTCTATACCGCCGTGGCGCTCACCTGGTTGGTCCCCTTCCAGGTGGTGATGATCCCCAACTACCTGCTGATCGCGCAAATGGGCCTGCTCGATAGCGTGCTTGCGCTCATCCTGCCCAATATTGCCGCGGCGCTCGCCATCATGCTGCTGGCCCAGGCCATGCGCGGTTTCCCCAGGGAAGTTATCGAGGCCGCCCGCATGGATGGCGCCAGCAACTGGCGCATCCTGTGGGAGGTATTGGTGCCCAACCTGCGCGGCACCATCGCCTCGCTGGCCATCCTCATCTTCATTTCGACCTGGAACGAGTATTTCTGGCCTCTGCTGCTCAGCCGCACAGCCGAAAACAGCGTCGTCCAGATCGGCATCCAGATGTTCATGACCGCCGAAGGCAACCAATGGGGACCGCTCATGGCTGCCTCCACGCTGGCCAGCCTGCCGGTTCTCGTCATCTATATCGTCCTGCAGCGTCAGGTCGTCCAATCCTTCATGAAATCCGGAATCCGTTGATGCAACCCGCACCCACCCGTCACCTGCCCATCAAGGGCACCTATAATGTCCGCGACCTAGGCGGCTATGCCACATCCGGCGGCCAGACCCGCTGGCGCCGCCTGCTCCGCGCCGACGCCCTACACCGGCTCGACGAGGAAGGGGTAGAAACGATGCTCGCCTCGGGCATCACCACCGTCATCGATCTCCGGCACGGCGATGAGTTGACCCATCAGCCCAATCCATTCAACGGACATACTGCGGTCATCTATCACAACATCTCCCTGCTCGATGGCCTGGCTCCTGCCCAGATGGACGAGGGCGACGTATTGCTCGAACTCTACAAGCTCGCGCTTATGCGGCGGCAGCCCGCGCTGGCGCAGGTGCTGCGTATCATCGCCGACGCCCCACCCGGTGCCGTCCTCTTCCATTGCACCGCCGGCAAGGACCGTACTGGCATCGTCGCCGCCCTGTTGCTCGGGATTGCCGGCGTGGAACCCGCGCTCATCGTCGAGGACTATGCGCTGACCGCACGCCTCATCGCGCCGATCGTCGCCGACATCACCGCTGGCGCCGTGGCGCGTGGCGCCGACCCCGCGAGCTTCCAGCGCCTGCTGGCCTCCGAGCCCGCCACCATGGCCGCCACCCTTGCTTTCATCACTGCCGAGTTCGGCTCCATCGCTGCCTATATCGAGCGCATCGGACTGACACCGATTACGATCGAACGCCTGCGCAACCGCCTTGTGGGAGAATTCTGATGGCCGATGTCACGATCACCAACGTCAAGAAATCCTATGACGGCAAGCCCGTGCTACATGGCATCGATGTTGCCCTGCCCGACGGCCATTTCGTGGTCATCGTCGGCCCCTCGGGCTGTGGCAAGTCGACCCTGCTGCGGATGATTGCCGGCCTCGAGGACATCACTGCGGGCACCATCGCCATCGGCGGCACCGTGATGAACGACATCGAGCCGGCCGACCGCGGCTGCGCCATGGTGTTCCAGAATTACGCACTCTACCCGCACATGACAGTGCGGCAGAACATTTCCTACCCGCTGCGCCTCGCCAGGCTTCCTGCTGCCGAGCGCGACATGCGCGTCGATCACGCCGCCAAAATCCTCAACCTCACCGATTATCTCGACCGCCGCCCGGCGCAACTGTCCGGCGGCCAGCGCCAGCGTGTTGCCATGGGTCGGGCCATCGTGCGCGAACCCGATGTCTTCCTGTTCGACGAACCGCTCTCCAATCTCGACGCCCTGCTGCGCGTGCAGATGCGCATCGAGATCAAGCGCCTGCACAAACGCCTCAACGCCACTTCCATTTTCGTGACCCATGACCAGGTCGAGGCCATGACCCTGGCCGATACGCTGATCGTCATGAATGCCGGCCGTATCGAGCAGATCGGCTCGCCCGCCGAGGTCTATCGCCGCCCCGCCTCGATCTTTGTCGCCGGCTTCATGGGCGCGCCGGCGATGAACCTTTTGCCAGCCACCGTTGGCCTGGGCGGCAAGGTCACGCTGGACGGCATTGCCAACGACGTGGCGATAGGACAATCGACCCTGCTCGCTGGCACCACGCTGACCATAGGTATCCGCCCCGAAAATATTGCGCTATCGGCTGTGAAGGGACAGGGCCTGCCGGCAACTGTCGATCTGGTCGAAGAACTGGGCGGTTCGCGGGTAGCCTATTGCAACCTCGATGGCAGCGAAGTCGCCGTGGTATTGCCGCCAGGCGATGACAAAATCGACGGCAACACAATGTGGCTGACCTTTCCACCCCAACTGATCCAGAGCTTCGATCGCCTATCCGGCCTGCGCCTCGATGTACCGATGAAGACCGTATCCACGAGCAGCATGAAGCGCGAGGACGCGTAATGCCACCTGTCGTCAACGCATGATTGGCGGCACGATCTGTCCGGAGCAGTACGTCCTCGCGGTAGGCAGCTGCTATTCTTGGGTATGCTGTCCCGGCTTGAGACGCACAGCCAAATTGGCGGGAGCTCCTGGCAGGCTCAACCGAGCCAGGGGTTCCATCAATGCAATCTGCGGCGGCAGATCATGGCATCTTTAGAAGCTCGCGATTCGATCCTGAACGGCAAGAAATTGGGTCGGAAGCCGTCAAGGGCTAAGCCAATAGACGACGCGCCGGTCGTTAGTTCGCAGTTTTATTCTGAATGGCAGTATTTTGGCGCGCCCGAAGAGATTCGAACTCCTGACCCCCAGATTCGTAGTCTGGTGCTCTATCCAGCTGAGCTACGGGCGCGCAGGCCGTCGTGGACGGCTGTTCAGACGGTGGCGGAACGCTCAATGGCCTGAAGCGGCGCAACCCATACATGGGCGGTTCCGGCTTGGCAAGCGCGCCGGTGACAGTTTTTCGTCACTGGGCGGTCGCCGGAGCACAGAGCCAAGGTCGCGCAGGCTTTTGCGGGAGCGGATGAGGTGCTGCGTGTCGAGAATGCTTGAGGAAGCATGCCGGAGCAAGGGCCGGTCGGCCAGAGCCCTTCGGCCGCCCGGCGAAATCGCTCAAAGTCCTTGTTTGCCGCGTTTCCGGACCGCAAAACCGTGCCGCTTTTGCTGGAAACGCCCCAATTCAGACGTCGACGCGCAGCGTGGTGGGCAGGATCAGGTCGAAGCGGGTGCCGGTGGGCTGGTCGGCCAGCAGCAGTTTGCCGCCATGGGCCTCGGTGATTTCGCGGGCAATGGCCAGGCCCAGGCCGGTGCCGCCGGCACGGGCCGAGCCCTCGAAGGCGACGAAGAGGTTTTCGCGGGCCCGTGGCGGCAGGCCGGGGCCGTTGTCGCTGACCGAGAGGGTCACGGTTTCTTCGTCCTCGCTGACGGTGACGGAAACCTGGGGGGACGCAATCGCGGTGCCGGCGGCTTCGAGCGCCTCGCGGGCATTCTTGAGCAGGTTGAGCAGGACGCGGCCGAGCTGGCTGGCATCGACGTTGAGCACCAGCGATTCAGGCACCGCGTTGGCAAAGCCGATGGCGGGGTGGCCGACCAGGCGGGCCTCGAAAGCCGCGTCATCCACCAGCGCCAGCATGGCCACCGGCGCCAGCACGGGCGGCGCCGCGGTTTCGCGGCCATAGTCGAGCACGGATTGGGCGAAGCCGATGGCCTTGTCCAGCGTGGTGACGAGGCGCGGCGCCAGTCGCTGCACCTTGGGATCATCAAGCGTCGCCACCTGGTCGGACAGCAGTTGCGCCGAGGTCAGGGTGTTGCGCAGATCGTGGTTGATCTTGGCGACGGCCAGGCCCAGATCGGCCAGGTGCCGGCGCTGGCGCAGCATGGAAAAAAGGTCCGATTCCATGGCAGCCAGCTCGCGCTCGACAATGCCGATTTCATCCCGCCGTGCCGAGGGGGTGATGATGAGGCTGGCATTTTCGGGCGCCTGGCGGAAGGCCAGCATATTCTGGGTCAGCCGGCGCACCGGATAGATGAAGAGGAAGCTGGCGAGCAGGTAGAGCGCCACGGCGGTCACGACGGCAATCGCCAGCGAGACAATGCCGATCTGGCGGGAATAGGCCAGCATGTCCTGGCGCAGCGGGCGCTCCGACATCAGCAGTTCGACGAGGCTATCGTCGAGATCGCCCTGCCCCACAATGCGCAGGGTACGGTCTGGACTGGCGAACAGCACGTCGATGGCGCCGACGATCAGCGTCATCAGATCGGCCTGCCGCATGTCGGCGGTGACAACCACATCGGGCCGCACCGGGCTGGCCAGCTCAATGAGCTGGCTCTGGCCCTGGCGGCGATAGACGATGGCATTGGCGCCGGCCGAGGTCAGCAGGCGATCGGTCAGTTCGCGCGGCAGCGCCATGACGTCGGGCACGGCATCGAGCACACGCGCCGCAACCACGCCGACGCGCAGCCGGTCATCGAGCCAGTTGGCACGGAACGTGGCCAGGGAGGGCAGATACACCACAACCTCGACCAGAAGTATCACCGCGATGATGGTGGCGATGAGCTTGATCGAGAGACCGGAGAACCGGCCGGGCGGGGCGCTGCGTTCGGCTGTCATTTCAAATCATTATAAGGAAAGCCGGGCGGGGCGTAAGCCCCCGAACGGGGGTCAGGGCAGGAAGCGCGCAAGGGCTGGCAGGCGGCGTTTCCAGCCGGGCTGCTCCTGCTGCGCCAGGTGCCGGTCGGCCAGTTCGAGCAGCGCCGCACCGATGCTCGATTGCGGCAGGGCCAGATGGGCGAGATCGCCCAGCGTCAGGCCGCGCGACACGGCCAGAGCCAGCATGGCGATGATCTCGCCCGCACCGGGGCCGACGGCGCCAGCGCCGGCAATGGCGCCCTTGCTGCCGATGACGAGGCGGACGGCGCCCTGCATCTGCCCCATGGCGCGCGCGGCATCGGTTTCAGCCAGGTTGGCGCGCAACACGCTCTGGCCGGCCCGCAATGACTTGTCGCCGGCAAAAGTACCCAACTGGGCCAAAGCGGGCTCGGTGGCCACGAAGCGCGGCAGTTTATGGGGATCGAGCTGGCCATTGCCCTGGCCGAGCAATCGCTCCACCAATAGCCCGGCCTGCCTTGCGGCGACATGCGGATGCTCCTGTCCGGCGGCGCCGCCAATGGCACTGACGCGGGCATTGGAGGTCTGCCCGTCGGAGCCGACCAGCAGATGATCGGGCCGCAGGCGATCGCGGCGCAGCTTCAGCTTGTCGAGCAAAGCGGCATCGAGCACCGGCGCACGTCCCATGGCGACAAGGATATGGGAGACATCGAGGCTGTCTTCGCCGGCAGGCGTCTGCAGCGTGACGCCGGTGCCCTGGTTGCGCGGCACGATGGCCGTCACCTCCGCCTCGTCGCGGATCACCAGCCCCTCCTCGCGCAGAACCTGCAGCAGGATGGCCACCAGTTCGGGCTCGAAGCCCGGCAGCACGCCACCCTGCGGCACCAGGGTTACCATGGAGCCCAGCCGGTGATAGGCCTGGGCCAGCTCGAAAGCCTGCGGACTGCCGCCGATGACGACGAGATGGCTGAGCTTGCGGATATTGTCGGCAATGGTCTCGGGCGTGAAATAGGGCACGTCGTCGAGGCCCGGCAGAGCGGGAATCACCGGCTGCGCCCCGGTGGCGAGGGCGAACTGGCGGGCCCGGATGGTGGTGTCGCCACAGCGCAGGCTGCGCTGGTCGGCAAAACCAGCGGCGCCTTCGAGCACGGCGACCCCCAGCGCGGCCAGCCGCTCCACGGCATCGCGCGGGGCGGCAGTGGCGGCGACTGCTACAGCATGTTCGCCGATGGCGCGGAAATTGGGCTTGGGCGGAGCCGCATCGAGGCCCACATGGCCGGCCGTACGGATCGCCTGCGCCCGCGCAGCGCTGGCGAGGAAAGCGGCGCGACGCAGGCTGCCCTGGGCGGGACCGACCAGTTCGGTGCCGGCAATATCGACCAGCACGACGTCGAGCCCCCGCTGCCGGGCCAGCAGGGCCAGATCGATACCGAGGGCACCGGCGCCGATGACGCAGAGATCGGGTCTGATTAGGTCTGCCATTACCGCCAGTGGCCAGAAGAGATGGTGACAGACTTTATGGGGTGATATGCCCGCGAAAACAACGGGGCAACAGGCGCAAGGAAGTCGTGCTGATCGCGTTGACTTGTGCCCGGCTTTTCCCTATAGACCCCACCAACCCGCACCGTGGGCGCCTGGCGCTTGATGTGTGTCCGAAATTCTTGCCTTGAGCAGCCCAATAAGAGGAACCGTGCCCGGCGCGGTTTGATGTCATGAAGCGTACATACCAGCCCTCCAAGCTCGTGCGTGCCCGCCGTCACGGTTTCCGTGCCCGTATGGCCACCAAGGACGGTCGTGCGATCATCAACAAGCGCCGTCGCGACGGCCGCAAGAAGCTCACGGCCTAAGGCTGCGTGGCCGCATGACGGCCAGCGAGCAGAAGCCCGGCGCCCTGCGCCGGCTGACCAAGCGGAACCAGTTTCAACGGGCCGCCCGGGGCAATCGCGCCGGGCGTTCTGCGTTTGGGCTGCAGGTGATCGCCGCCGAGGGCGCCGAACCCGGCATCGGCTTTACGGTCACCAAGAAGTCCGGCAATTCTCCCCAGCGCAATCGCATAAAACGTCGCCTTCGCGCGGCTGTGACAGCATGCGCGCGTGACTTTATCCCTCACCATGACTATGTGCTGGTCGGACGACGGGAAGCGCTCAGCGAACCCTTCGCCAAACTGGTTGCCGATCTGGGCGTGCTGATCCAACGCGTGCACACACCCAGATCGAGTGACGAGCGCCAATCTTCCGGCCGCGGCCCACGGAAACCAAGATAATGGAAAATAATCGTAACATCATCCTGGCCATCGTGCTCAGCATGGTCGTGCTGTTCGGCTGGCAGTTCTTCGTGGCCGGCCCGCAACTGGAACGCGCCCAGCAGCAGGCCCAGATCGCCGCCGAGCAGCAGGCAGCGGCCGATGCCGCGCTGGCAACCCCCGCGACGCCGGGGGAAGCAGCCGCAACGCCCGCGCCATCAGGCACGCAGACCTATGCCTCGCGCGAGGAAGCGGTTGCCGCCAGCCAGCGCGTCAGCATCGATACCGAGGACCTGTCCGGCTCCATCAACCTGACCGGCGCGCGCATCGACGACCTGCGCCTCAAGCAGTATCGCGAGACGGTCGACGCGAATTCCCCGGTCATTACCCTGCTGACCCCGGCGGGCGTGCCCAATGCCTATTTCGCCGAAGAGGGCTGGGTGCCGGTCACCGGTGCCAATATCGCAGTGCCTGATAGCCGGACACTGTGGTCGGTCGAGGGCGCCAATACCGCGCTGACCACGACCACGCCGGTGACGCTGGTCTGGGACAATGGCGCGGGCCTGATCTTCCGTCGCACCATTTCGGTGGATGAGCATTACCTGTTCACCATCAGCCAGGCGATCGAGAACCAGGGCGCGGGCGATGTCGCGCTCTATCCCTATGCGCGGGTGGTCCGCCATAACACGCCGCATGTGGCCAACTTCTTCATCCAGCATGAAGGCCCGCATGGCGTGCTGGGTGACAACAACCTCATTTCCAAGAAATATACCGACCTGCAGAACGACCGGCAGGTGACCTACGAAAACACCTCGGGCTGGCTCGGCTTCTCGGACAAATACTGGGCCACCGCCGTGCTGCCGCCGGCCGGCACCGCGCTCAATGCGCGCTTCAACTGGTCCAACGCGGCCGGCTATGACGACTACCAGACCAGCTATGTGGAAACCACGCCGGTCGTCGTCGCGGCGGGGGCCACGGCTACCCGCGAAAGCTACCTCTTTGCCGGCGCCAAGGAAGAATCGGTCATTTCGGCCTATCAGTCCGAATATGGCTTCGACCGGCTGGAACTGCTGATCGACTGGGGATGGCTGCATTTCATCACCAAGCCGATGTACTACCTGCTGAGCTTCCTCTACAGCATCATCGGCAATTTCGGCGTCGCCGTGCTCTGCGTGACGGTTATCGTCAAGGCCATCTTCTTCCCGCTGGCCAACCGGTCCTACGCTTCCATGGCCGCCATGCGCCGCGTGCAGCCGGAAATGAAATCCATCCAGGAGCGTCTCAAGGACGATCGTCCGGCCCAGCAGCAGGCGATGATGGAGCTGTACCGCAAGGAAAAGATCAATCCGCTCTCCGGATGCTGGCCGATCCTGATCCAGATCCCGGTCTTCTTCGCGCTCTATACGGTTATCTTCATCAGCCTCGACATGCGCCATGCGCCGTTCTTCGGCTGGATCCAGGATCTGGCGGCGCCCGATCCGACCAATATCTTCACCCTGTTCGGCCTGATCCCCTGGGATCCGACCGTGCTGCCCTTTATCGGCAGCTTCCTGCATCTGGGCATCTGGCCGGTCATCATGGGCATTACCATGTGGGTGCAGATGAAGCTCAACCCGCCGCCGCCGGACCCGACCCAGGCGATGATCTTCAACTGGATGCCCGTCATCTTCACCTTCATGCTGGGCACCTTCCCGGCGGGCCTGGTGATCTACTGGGCGTGGAACAACACGCTCTCGGTCACCCAGCAGTATTTCATCATGAAGCGCCACGGCGCCGAGGTGAACCTGCTCGGCAACATTCTCGACGCCTTCAAGCGCAAGCCGAAGGAAGCCGAACCCACCAAGTCCTGATCGCCAGTATCGATCAGCCATGCTAAATGCCCGCCGGCCCCCTCCGGCGGGCTTACTGTTTGAAGCGAGCACTACCATGAGCGAAGTCGACTATTCGCCCGACATGATCGAACGCGGCCGCCTGCTGTTCGCGCGGCCCTTCCTTTTCGTCAAAGGCTGCGTGCGCATTGCCGACTTGCCGCCGATGGACCGGGTCGAGATCGCCTTTGCCGGCCGCTCCAATGTCGGCAAGTCGAGCCTGATCAACGCGCTGTGCGGCACGTCCTCGCTGGCGCGTACGTCCAATACGCCGGGCCGTACGCAGGAGCTCAACATCTTCGAGAGCCAGAGCGAAAGCCTCAGGATCGTCGACATGCCCGGCTATGGCTATGCCAAGGCGCCCGAGGACAAGGTGCGGCAATGGACGCGCCTCATCCATCAATATCTCACCGGCCGCGCCACCCTGCGCCGCGTCTATGTGCTGGTCGATGGCCGCCACGGTCCCAAGGACAATGACCTCACCGTCATGAACGAGCTCGACAAGGCGGCGGTCAGCTACCAGGTGGTGCTGACCAAGGCCGACAAGCCGTCGGCGGGCGAGTTGACCAAGGTGATATCAGCCACCCAGGCCGCCATAACAAAGCGCCCGGCGGCGCATCCGCAGGTGATCCTGACGTCGAGCCTCAAGGGCGAGGGCCTGCGCGAATTGCGCACCGAAATCGCCATGCTGCTGGAAAGCTGAAGCCTTCGTCACCTCTCCTATGGGGGAGAGGTGAAACTACCGGGTCGTGCAGGCCACCCAGCGCTTCAGGATTGCGCTCAGCGCAGCTGACCGGCTGACCAGGTCCTCGGCATCGCAGAAGGTGATGACGCCACGATCGGGCGCCGCCCAGCTGATCAGCCTGTCCGGGTCCTCGAAGCGGAAGAAGTCGTCGGCACCGGCCTTGGCCCCGCGATGCAGGATCAGTTGCACCCGGTCGCCGGGATGCAGCCGCATGGTGATGCGGTCGTCATCGCCCAGCCCGAAGCTGGGGGCGTTCCACTTGATGCGCTCGACCAGCTCGGGCACCGCGGCCAGGATCACCAGCCGCAGGGCCGCCACATCGGCCTTGCGGGCGTGCTGGAGCCCATCGAGATAGGCATCGACGGCACCGAGCTTTTCCGCAACAGCCATGTCAGCGTCCTCTGAAAAACTGCCCGATATAGCCGGCAACGTCCGCGCTGTGCGACGGGGTGGCAATGGAGGATATGGCTGTTTCCACTATTTCGTCCGGCGCCTTGCCACGCCGCAGCTCGGCCAGCGCCAGCGTATAGTCGTCGTGGAATTCGGGATGCGGCTGGAAACTCAGCGCCGCGCCATTGCGATAGGCCAGCCCGGCATTGGGGGTGAAATCGGAACCCAGGATCACCTCGGCCTCGTCGGGCGGGGTGATCACCTGGTCCTGATGCGAGCAGGCCACCGCCAGCGCTGCCGGCGCGTCGGCCATGAAACCGGGCCGGCCCCTGACGGCATAGGTATGCCGCCCCAGGCCCCAGCCCTTTTCGGACTTGCGCACATCCCCGCCCAGCGCGTCGGCCATGATCTGGTGGCCGAAGCAGACGCCGAGCATGGGGGTCTTGCGGCCATAGGCATCGCGGATGAAGGCGCGCAGCGGGTCGAGCCAGGCATAGTCGTCATAAACGCCAGCCGGCGATCCCGTCAGAACGATACCGTCCAGCTCGCCCGGATCGGGCAGCGGCGCGCCGTCCGAAACCGGCACCATGTCATAGGTAAAGCCCTGCCCCGTGCCGTCGAACATGGTCTCGAACATCTTGCGATAGGGACCGAACCGGTCGCGCAGCGGCAAGGGAACTTCGCCGGTCTGGATGATGGTGAGCTTCATGGGACTCGTGGGCAGAGGAGTGGCTTGCGCCTCCTATACCCCACAGGACCGTGCGGAGTAACCCCAGTGCCTTGCGCCACGTCCACTGATCGTCACCCTCGGGCCTGACCCGAGGGCTCTTCACTTGCCGGACGCGCAATTCAGTACAGTGCCCTCGGGTCGAGCCCGAGGGTGACGGTCGGTGGGCATCCGTTAGGCCGGAATGAACTTCAGCGCCAGCCCATCGATGCAGTAGCGCAGGCCGGTGGGCGGCGGACCGTCTTCGAAGACATGGCCCTGATGACCGCCGCAATTGGAGCAATGCAGAGAAACCCGCATCATGCCAAAGCTGCTGTCTTCGCGCGTGCCGAGGGCATCGGGAATGAAATCATAAAAACTCGGCCAGCCGGTGCCGCTGTCGAACTTGGTGGCAGAGTCGAACAGCGGCTGGTCGCAGCCGGCGCAGGCGAAAATGCCCTCGCGGTGTTCGTCGAGCAAAGGTGAGCTGAAGGCGCGTTCGGTGCCTTCTTCGCGCAGGATGTAATAGGCGTCGGGGGAAAGCCGGGCGCGCCATTCGGCATCGGTCAGCTTGAACGGGAAGTCGCCCTCGGCGGCAATGCTCGCGCCGGTGGGGCGCAGATAGCTGAATGCGGCGAGCGCGGTTATGGCGGTGCCGCCGAGCAGCATTGTGCGGCGATCGATCTTGGCCATGTCTGTTCCCTTGCGATCCGACGGCCATTCTACAGCTCCGATCGGGCCGATGGCAGTCAAGTTGTGGTGAGAGGCCGCCGCAGCGGCCTCTCTATGGTGCCATTCGGACTGGCGCCGCTTTTCGTTACAGAGCCGGCCGATGGCCGGCCTGTTACATGGCCGATTTCGGCGTCAGCACGGCGTCGATCACATGGATCACGCCGTTGGACTGGATCACGTCGGGAATGGTGACATTGGCCACGGTGCCGTTCTCGTCGGTCACGGTGACCTTGCCGTCAGCGGCCTTGAGCGTCAGCTTGCAGCCGCCCACGGTATCCACGACATGCTCGCCGCCATCGGCTTCGACCATGCCCACGATGTCGGTGGAGAGCGCCTTGGCCGGAATGACATGGCAGGCCAGGATGGTCGACAGCATCTCCTTGTTTTCAGGCTTGAGCAGCGTTTCGACCGTGCCTTCCGGCAGGGCGTCGAAGGCGGCATTGACCGGGGCCAGCACGGTGAACGGGCCTTCGCCCGACAGTGTCTCGACCAGGCCGGCAGCCTGCACGGCGGCAACCAGGGTCGTGTGGTCAGCCGAGTTCACGGCATTTTCGACGATGTTCTTGTCGGCGAACATGGCGGCACCGCCAACCATGGGATTGTCCTGGGCAAAGGCAGCGCCCGAGAGAGCGGAGACGGAAAGCATGGCGGCAAGGGTAAGGGTGCGGAAATTCATCTGTCGTTCCTTCCTGTGTTTCGTTCCCATTCATTCGGCTGGGACAGGGGAAGGTACGGAAGGGCGACGGAAAGAGTTTCAAGCAGATCGTGAGGGTCGTGAAGATCGCTATCTTCTCCACGCCACAATCGCGGTCAGGCCGCACGTTCACCAAGCCTCATCCTGAGCGTGTCGAAGGACGAGGCCGTGGCACAATAACTCCACTCGCCCACCTCGTGGTTCGACAAGCTCACCATGAGGTTTCGGACCCTAAATCCGCGTCACCGCGCCCTTGGCGACGATCGGTCCGGTCGGGGCGCCGCTGGGCGAGCCGCCTTCGGGCTCGAGCGTGATGGCCAGCACCGAACCCTCGCCCCAGCCCGCCAGGATTTCCGGCGAGACGGTGACCGTGCTGCGCTCGCCCACCGGGATGACGCCCATGGAGACCGGCGCATTGTCGCCCTGGATGGCCCAGAGCTCGAAATCGCGGTCCGGCACCGCCTCGCCCGACAGAGCCGTCAGCCGCACATTGCCGCTGCCGTCATAAAGCGCGACGAATTTGACATCGCTGCCCTCCTCTTCCAGCGCGGCGACGAGCTGGTTGGTGAGCGTCCCCACATCGGGCGCCGGCTGCAGCAGGTTGAAGCCGATCGCGGCAATGGCGACGGCCACCGCCCCGGCAGCAATGCCGCGCCAGACCATCAGGCTCTCCCACAGCGACACGCGCTTCTGCCCTTCGCCAAAGGCGCGGGCCTCGATGGCAGCGAAGAGATGGGCGGGTACGGGCTCTGCTTCATATTCGCCGTCGAGCGCGGCAAAGCGGGCGACCCAGAAATCGCGCTCGGCCCGCAGGGCGGCATCGGCCTCGATCAGCCGACCGACGCGCTCATGCTGGCCTGCCGGAAGCAGGCCGAGCACATATTCGGCCACCAGGGCGCTATGCCCTTCATGGTCTCCGCCGATGTCGTCGCTCGCGCTCATGTCGTGAGGCACTCTTTCAGTTTGATGAGACTCCGGCGCAGCCAGGTCCGCATCGTATTGAGAGGCACGGCAAAACGCGATGCCAGTTCCTCGTAGCTATAGCCATCGAGATAGGCACCGCGCACCGCCTCGGCCCGATCGGGATCGAGCAGGCCCAGGCAATGGTCGATCCGGCCGCGCTCCTCGCTGTCGACAGCGGCGCGTTCCGGGCTGGGGCCGCTATCGGGAATCTCCAGCGCCACATCGATATCGTCGGCGGCCGGACGGCGCGCCCGCAGCCTGTCGAGCGCATGATTGCGCGCCACGGCCACCAGCCAGCTGATCGGGCTGGTATTGCCGGCCACGTAGCGATCCGCCCGCTGCCAGATTTTCACATAGACCTCCTGGATAGCCTCTTCGGCCTCCGAACGGTCCTTCAAGATACGCAGGGTCACCCCGAAGAGTTTCGCGCTGGTTCGCTCGTAGAGCAGGCGGAAAGCCGCGCGGTCGCGCAGGGCGCAGCGGGCGATGAGATCGGCGATGTCCCGCGACGGGGATGTGGTGGACATGAAACCGGTCTGCCTCCCGACATGGCCGGGCCGCCTCCTTTGCGGTGGCGACGTCCAACCCAGTCCGAGAACGCAACAGACCTTAAAAAGGATCAATGCGCAAATGCCGCATAACGGCTTTTCCTTTGAGCATTGATGTTCTAGACCCGTTGCGGTCTCAATATGCCTACCAACAGAATGGGTCTGTCCATGACTGATCAGCCTTCGACCGACCGGTTCAGCCACGACGCCGGGATTCTCGCCCAGGCCCTGCCCTATATGCAGCGCTACGAGGGCAAGACCGTCGTGGTGAAATATGGCGGCCATGCCATGGGCGACCTCAAGCTCGGCCAGGCCTTTGCCCGCGATATCGCCCTGCTCAAGCAGTCCAAGGTCAATCCGATCGTGGTGCATGGCGGCGGGCCGCAGATTGCCTCCATGCTCAAGAATCTGGGCATCGAATCCAAGTTCGAGGGTGGCTTGCGCGTTACCGATGCGCGGACCATGGAAGTGGTCGAGATGGTGCTGGCCGGCTCCATCAACAAGGAAATCGTGGCGCTGATCAATGCCGAGGGGGAATGGGCCATTGGCCTGTGCGGCAAGGACGGCAATATGGTCTTCGCCAAGAAGGCCGAAAAGACCATCAAGGACCCGACCTCCAATATCGAGAAAGTGCTCGATCTCGGCTTTGTCGGCGAGCCCGTCGAGGTCGATCGCACCCTGCTCGACCTGCTGGCGCGCTCCGAGATGATCCCGGTCATCGCCCCGGTGGCCCCCGGCCGCGATGGCAATACCTACAATATCAATGCCGATACCTTTGCCGGCGCCATTGCCGGCTCGCTCGGCGCCAAGCGTCTGCTGTTCCTGACCGACGTGCCCGGCGTGCTCGACCGCAACGGCAAGCTCATCCCCGAACTGAGTGTGCGCGAAGCCAAGGAGCTCATCGCCGACGGCACCATTTCGGGTGGCATGATCCCCAAGGTGGAAACCTGCCTCGAGGCGCTCGACAATGGCGTGGAGGGCGTGGTGATCCTCAACGGCAAGATGCCCCATGTCGTGCTGGTCGAGCTCTTCACCGAATTCGGCGCCGGCACGCTGATCGTCCGCTAGGACAAACCACCGCGTTGACGTTTCGCTAACCATTTGGCACATCCCGGGCGAATTGGCCGGGATGTGGCGCTTATGGCATAGCCCGGTCCGGACAAGTCGTGGCAAATTTTAGCCATCAGGTTTGCGGGGTTTTTGTCATGCGTAAGGAATTCAAACTGCTGGCTGCGGCCGCTGTCGTGGCGCTCGGCTCGATCGGGGCGGCGCAGGCCCAGTCGATGATGGCCCCGGTGGTCACCAGCGGCATGTACCAGCCGAGCTATTCGGCCTGGGACGGCTTCTATGTCGGTGCGCAGGGCAGCCTGGTCGCCATGAAGAGCCACGAGATTGATCCGGCCGTCCTGGTGCTGGGCGAGGAATTGCTTGGTGATATCGGTGGCAGCGCCGGTGTGTTTGCCGGCTACCGCTACCAGCTCAATGACTGGCTGGTGCTGGGCATCGATGGCGAAGTCAACAATGTCGCCACCCAGTTCGAATATAATGGCAGGCAGAATTACGGCGCCCTCAAGTGGGATGCGGCCGTGCGCGCGACGCTGGGTTATCCGGTGGCCCCCAATGTGCTGGCCTATGGCACGGTTGGCTATTCATGGGGTCATTTCGATCTCAGCCCCAGCCGTGGCGGCGCCAGCACGGAATTCACGGCCGGCGGCATCCAGCTTGGCCTGGGCGTCGACATGCTGGTCACCGAAAACCTCATGGCCCGCCTCAACGCCACCTGGACCCATTACGGCGTCAACGACGTGCCGGGCGGCGGCACCAGTGAGCCGAGCAATTCGGTGGTCCGCGCAGGTCTGGCCTGGAAGTTCTAGGCGCCGCGCCTAGAGAATCGAAAGGCCGCCTGCAGGCGGCCTTTTTATTGCCCGCTCGTCAGCGCACCGGTCATCTGCTCCTGCACCGCGATACTATCGAGCAATATCCGCCTGAAGGCCGCCAGTTCCGCCTCGCTGTAGCGCGCCAGCATGGCCTCGCCGGCCTGTTGCAGCGGCTGATAGGCCTCCGCCACCAGCGCCATTGCCGCATCCCCCGCCTCGACCATGACCTTGCGCCGATCCCCAGGATCGGGGCGACGGCGCACGAAGCCGCGTTCGGCCAGCCGATCGACCAGCGCCGTCACCGCTGCCGGCGTCAGCCGCGTTTCGGCAGCGATGGCGCTCGCGGTTTGCGGCCCCTGCATCAGGAAGCTCAGGCATAATCGCTCGGATGCGTTGAGCCGCCAGCGCGCACCCACCGCCTCGTCGTGGCGCTGCGTGGCATCCTGCCAGCGCATCACCAGCGTGCCCAGTTCCGCGATCAATCCGTCCTTGCTCAGGCTTGACATTTTAGTTCGATCATCTAATTGTTAGATTATCTAATAATAAGGCGTTCGTACAATGTCAGTCATCCTTCCGCTCTCCGCAAGCCCCCTGTCCCCATCATCCACCATTGCCGTCTGCGGCGGCGGCATTGGCGGGCTGGCGACCGCCCTGGCGCTCAAGCAGGCCGGTTTCGCGCCCATGGTGTTCGAACGCCAGCAATCTCAGCAGCTCCGCGACGAGGGGCTGTTCCTGACGCTGGCGCCAAATGGCTGCAACGCTTTGCGCGCCCTGGGCCTTGCCGACCGAGTCATGCAAGCCGGCCTGCCGACACGCGCGCTCGCCATCTTTAACGAGGCCGGCAAGCGGCTGACGCTGGTCGATTATGCCAACCATGCTGCCACCTATGGCGCCGGTTCGATCACGCTGCGGCGCGGCGCGCTGGCGGGCATCCTGCTCGACGCAGCGCTAGAGGCCGGCATCGCCATCCATCATGGCGCCGGCATTACCGACATCGTGCAGGACGCCGACGGCGTGGTGCTGGCCGTCAATGGCGAACAACAGCGCTTCGCCCTGGCCCTGGCTTGCGACGGGTTGCGCTCCACCTTGCGCCGGCAAATCTTCCCGGATCTGCCGCAGCCCCGCTATTCCGGCCTCATCGGCACTGGCGGCTTTGCCGAAGCGCCTGATGTGCCCGATACCGGCGGGGCGATGAACATGATGTTCGGCCGCCGCGGCTTCTTCGGTTATATCAAGCAGGGCAGCGGACCGGTCTATTGGTTCAATTCCTATCCGGCCCCCGAAAGCGAAACCGGCCCGGTCGTGGATGGCGCCGCCTATGCAGGCAAGCTGGCCGCCCTGCATGATGGCGACCCGCTCGATACCGGGGCAATCCTGGCCGCGACGCCGCGTATCGACCGGCACTACCCGATTTACGACATGCCCGAGCTGCCGCATTGGTCGTCCGGCCGCGTGCTGCTGATGGGCGATGCCGCCCATGCCGTGGCGCCGCATTCCGGGCAAGGCGCGTCCCTGGCCATCGAGGATGGCGTGGTGCTGGCTGCCTGCCTATCCTCGGCGCCCGACCATGCCAGCGCCTATGCCCGCTTCGAAGGGCTGCGGCGCGAACGGGTGCACAAGGCCATCGCTCTCGGTCGTGCCGTGGGCGCGCAGAAACAGGCGCAATCCTGGCTGGCCCTGCGCCTGCGCGACCTGATGCTGCCGCTCTTCATGCCCATGGGCGCGCGGATGCAGGAAAAGCTCTATGCCTTCCGCGCCGACCGCACGCCGCTGGCGCAGCCGGTGCAATGAAAAAGGGCGCCCGCAGGCGCCCTTTTCGGATCAGGCTTCAACCAGGACCGGCCGGACGGGAGCACCATGGCCCTGCCCGCCCCTGGGTCGCCGGAAGAACGGCGCCAGCAGCAGGACCAGGGTAAAGCTGCCCACCACATACCAGAGCGCCAGGCTCGACGCGTCGGCAAAGGCGGCATGGGGCGTCGCACCACCGGCAAAGCCATTGCCGAGCCGGGTGAAGAAGATTTCCCCGATAATGGCGACGCCGAGCGCGCCACCCACCTGCTGGAAGGCCTGCAAAGCCCCCGAACCGGCCCCGGCATCGCGCGGCGGCACATTGGCCAGCACGAGCTGGAACAGCGAGGAGAAGCCCAGCCCCAGCCCGACACCGGCAATCAGCAGCGGCGGCAGGAAGGCCCAGGAGTCGATGCTGTCGGTGACCCCGGCAATGTAGAAATGCAGCCAGAGGATGCCGAGCGATAGCAGGGCGCCTGCAATGGCCAGCCGGGAGCGCAGGTAGTTGGCGCCGAAGCGTGCGGCGATACCCGAGGCGATCAGCACGCCCACCGAGAAGGGCGTATTGGTCAGGCCCGATTGCAGCGGGGTGAAGTCGAAGCCGCCCTGCAGCAGCAGGGAAATCACCATGAAGAAGCCGGGAATGCCCGAGGCATAGATGGTGACGACAAAGGCGCCGAACATGAATTGCTTGTTGGTAATGAGATCGAAATTCAGCAATTGCGGCGCGCCTGATGCGGCCCGGCCGCGCGTCCACAGCACGAAGGCAACCAGCAGCAAAAGGCCGGCCGCGATCATGCCGAAAGCCCAGAGCGGCCAGCCATAGGCGCGGCCCTCGACGATGGGGAAGACCACCGCGACTATGCCGAGGCCGAACAGGACGATGCCGACATAATCATTGCGCAGGGCAGCATGGCCGGGCAGGCGCGGAATGAGAAACCAGCCGGCGATCACGGCGGCGATGCCGATCGGGATATTGACGAGGAAGATGGGCTGCCAGTCCAGCCCGAAGAGATTGGCCGAAATCAGCGCGCCGCCCAGGATGGGGCCACAGACCGAGGCAAGACCAGCCGACAGGCCGAACAGCGAAAAGGCCTGGCTACGTTCATGCGGCGGGAAGGTGACGGTAGCGATGGCCAGCACTTGCGGCGTCATCATGGCGCCGGCCAGGCCCTGGATGGCGCGAGCGGCGATGAGGAATTCGATATTGGGCGCCAGGCCACACAGGGCCGAAGCGGCAGTGAAGCCAGCCACGCCCCAGAGAAAAAGCCTGGTGCGGCCGAGGATATCGCCGAGACGGCCGAAGGGCAGCAGGCCCAGCGCGAAAGCCAGGATATAGACGGCGATCACCCATTCGATCTGGCTGTCGGTGGCGCCCAGCCCGTCGCGCATGGAGGGCAGCGCGACATTGACGATGGTCACATCGATCAGGTTCATGAAATTGGCGATCAGCAGGATGCCCAGCGCCAGCCAGCGGCGCGGGATCGAGCGGGGCATCGGCCCCGGTTGGGTGAGTTGTTTGGGCGGACATGGAAAATTCCTTGCAGTCAGGACTTGCGAATGAAGGCACGCTCCAGTTCGGCCGCCACGCGGTCGAGCAGGGAGAGCGACAATTTGGGCTGGCGCCAGCAATCGGAGAGGGCGCCAGTTGAAATCAGGCCGGCCGCCTCGGGGTCGAGGTCCGGCCGGAACGAACCGTCGGTAATGCCAAGTCGGAAAATCTCGGCAAACTGGCTTCGCCAGAAATCGCGCATGGGCAGCATGATTTCGGCGATGGCTGCATCACGCCTCGCCCGTTCGACAAGTTCTGTCAGTATGATGATGAGATCGGGCATATCGACGACGGTTTCGCGGAAATCGTCGAATTCGAGCCGCAGCTGTTCGAGCCCGCTCTTGCCCGTCCGCGGGTGACGCAGGGACTGGGCCCTGAAGTCATGCCGCAGCGATTCCGCCACCAGCGCGACCAGCGCTTCCTTGGATGGCACATGATAATGGAGCGTCGCGATATTGATGCCGACGCGCGCCGCGATGTCGCGCGTGCGCAGGCCTTCGAGGCCCTTTTCGACAATGATCGCCCGCGCAGCCTGGGCAATGGCGAGGCGGCGGTCGTCGCCGCTTTCGCGTCTGCCGGTCTGCGAAATATCCATGGCCATGGCGGCCCTCCGCATGATGCGGCAGTGCCTATAGCGCGATCCAATCCATCAATCAATCATTTGATTGAGAAGCAGCCATGACCGGGATGCAGGGCTCCGGCAGCGCCGAAGCCCGTATTCTGTCAGCGCCTGGAGAGTTCCACCACGGGGATGATCTCGCGCGTGGTTTTCTTCTGATAGTCGGCAAATTGGGGAAAGCGGCGCGCCTGCTCGGCATAAACAGTCGTGCGTTCATCGCCTTCGACCACGCGGGCGCGCACGGGAATGCGCTCGATATCCGTGCCGTCGCCAACTTCGATCTCGATCTCTGGATGGGCAACGAGATTGTGGAACCAGGCCGGATTCTTCGGTGCGCCGCCATAGGAGGCGAAGACATACCAGGGGCCGCTGGCTTCCTGGCGCAGATACATTAGCGGCTGCAACCGCTCCTGCCCCGATTTCGCGCCGATGGAGTGCAGCAGCAGAACCGGAGAATCCTTGAAATGGCCGCCCGGCTGGCCGCCATGCTGCTTGAAATCGGCAATGACCTGCGCGTTGAAGTCGCTCATGCTGGAATCCTCTCGGTGTGCACTTCCTCGACATCGGTAGGCGGCGTTGAGAGTTCAACCCGCTCGCGCGGGAAAAATATCCGGGGAGGTAGCACCCTTGTCACCCCACCCCCCGATGTCATCCCGGCCTTGAGCCGGGACCCATCCCGAGATCAAGCCGCAGCCGCAAGGGGGATCGGGCCAAACCACCCCCACCCTCATTCCCTCCCCGCAAGGGGGAGGGAGGCGCATAACCGTATTCTGAGTTTCACTCGATAGGTCCGTGGCCACGGGCCAGGCTTCCCTCCCCCTTGTGGGGAGGGAATGAGGGTGGGGGTACTCACAAGCATAAATCTATCCATCTTATCCCCCACCCCAAAACCGCGCGTATCATCCTCCCCATCTTCCGGGATACGGGCGGCGCTGCAGCGACGGGTGTCCGGAAGCCAGCCGGGGGAGTGGAGGTCGCGCTCCGCTCCGGGTCGAGCGGACGAGGCGTTTGGGCGGGGTGCTACGGCTAACCGCTAGGGTCTGCGATCGCGCCGTCCGAGCAAGTCCCGGCATCCCGAGACGGTTTCCGTCTCATTACTAAATTTACCAGAGGCGAAGGCCGTCTCGGGATCCGCTCGCTGCCAGTCCTGGCATGCGTTCGTCTATCGACAACCGCATTGCAGGCGGCGCTTCCCCATGCCCGATTGACAAAACACTGCGCCGGGCATCCAACACGGCACGAAATGGAGTGCCCGCCATGCAGGACTATGTCCGCCGCATCCTCACCTCGTCGGTCTATGAAGCGGCCGAGGAAACCCCGCTCGAAAAGATGGAGCTGCTGTCGGCCCGGCTGGGCGCCGAGGTGCTGCTCAAGCGCGAGGACATGCAGCCGGTCTTCTCCTTCAAGATCAGGGGCGCGCATAACCGCATCGCCCAGCTGACGGAAGCCGAACGCGCCCGCGGCGTCATCTGCGCCTCGGCCGGCAATCACGCGCAGGGCGTGGCGCTCTCCGCCACAAGGCTGGGCATCCGCGCCATCATCGTCATGCCCACGACCACGCCCATCATCAAGGTCAACGCGGTGCGCCGGCTGGGTGGGGAAGTGCTGCTGTTCGGCGACGGGTTCGATGCCGCCCGCGCCCATGCGGCCGAACTGGCCGGAAAGCATGGCTATGTCGTCGTCCACCCCTTCGACGACCCCGATGTCATCGCCGGCCAGGGCACGATCGGCATGGAGCTGCTGCGCCAGCATCCGGGCGAGATCGGCGCCATCTATATCCCGGTCGGCGGTGGCGGGCTGGCCGCCGGCATTGCCGCCTTCGTCAAGTTCCTGCGCCCCGAAATCCGCGTCATCGGCGTCGAGCCCGAAGAGGCGGCCAGCATGAAGGCGGCCATTGCGGCCGGCCATCCGGTGGCACTCGACCAGGTGGGCCTATTTGCCGATGGCGTGGCCGTGCGGCAGGTGGGCGAAGAGACCTTCCGGCTCTGCCGCGAGCTGCTCGACGATATCGTCACCGTTTCGGCCGACGAGATCTGCGCCGCCATCAAGGATATTTTCGATGACATGCGCGCCATTGCCGAGCCGGCCGGCGCACTGGCCCTCGCCGGCTTGCGGCGGCAGGTGGAGCTGGGCGAAGCGCCCGAGGGCGCGCTGATCGCCATCAATTCGGGCGCCAATGTCAATTTCGACCGGTTGCGCTACGTGGCCGAGCGCGCCGAGATCGGCGAGCGGGCCGAGGCTTTGCTATCAGTCGAAATTCCCGAGCGACCAGGCAGCTACCGCGCCTTCATCCGCCTGCTCGGCCAGCGCTCCATAACCGAATTCAACTACCGCTTCGCCCATGGCGCCTCGGCCAATATCTTCGTCGGCATCAAGCTGACGGGCGGCGATGCCGAAAAGCATGAGATCATCGCGCTGCTGGAAAAGCACGGCCTCGGGGTGACCGACCTCACCGACAATGAAGTGGCCAAGCTCCATGTCCGCCACATGGTCGGCGGGCGCGTGAGCGACCTCGATGACGAAGTGGTCTACCGCTTCCAGTTCCCCGAGCGGCCGGGGGCGCTGCTCAAATTCCTCGAAGGCCTGAACGACCGCTGGAACATCTCGCTGTTCCACTATCGCAACCATGGCTCCGACTATGGCCGTGTGCTGGTCGGTGTGCAGGTGCCTAATGCGACGCGGGACGATTTCCTCGCCCATATCGATGCCATCGGCTTCCCCTATTGGGAGGAAACCGACAATCCGGCCTATCGGCGCTTTCTCGACCGTGGCCGCCCCTGAACCGGGAGTGTCACAACACTGTCGCCGGCGTTATGCTGCAGTAAACCGACAATAAAGAAGACCGGCCACCATGCGGCCGGAATCTATTGCAATTCAACGGACAAGGGGCCATCTGCCACAGAATGGCGCCGGTCATTGCTCAATGCGCCCACCCCGACAAAACATACTCACACAAATGCCGGAGACGACGATGAGGACCACAAAGACAACCCGCCTGCTGCTGCTGAGCGGGGTTGCGACCGTTGCCCTGATGGGCCCCGCCATGGCGCTCGATGCACAGGCCTTCGTCGATCGCATCGCCGAAGTCTACAGGCCCCTGGGCTATGACTTCACCTTCGGCGCCGCTGCGCTCGATGGCGACACGATCACTGTCGATGGCGGCACTGTCACCATCGTCTCCTCGCCCGACGCGGCCATGGAGCCGTTGACCTTCGACACCGAAGTGACCTTCACCGGCGTCGTCGAGAATGCCGATGGCAGCTACACCGCCGAATCCGTCACCATTCCGGATATCGACACCGACTTTGCCGAGGAACCGGCCGGCCACCTGACGCTGAGCGACGTCCGCGTCGATGGCTTCTACCTGCCGGCGGGCAATCCCGCGCCGTCCATCGGCTTGCTGCAGCTGTTCCAGTCGTTCAGCACCGGCCCGCTCTCGCTGACCCGCGATGGCGAGGAAGTCTTCTCGTTTGAATCCATGGCCTCGCAGTCGACCTTCAACCCGTCCTTCGCGACGACCGAACTGACCGACCTGGCATCGACCTTCCTGATCAGCGGCATGTCGGCCGACCTTACCTCGGTTGCCGAGGAAGACCCGGCCGCTGGCGCCACGATCGAAGCGCTGGGGCTCACCAGCGTGACCGGCGAAATCTATATGGAGATGAGCTGGGCCATGGCCGATGGCCATATGGATGTCACCGCGCTCACATTCGACTTCGACGATGTCGGCGCGCTCGACCTCACCTTCGACATTACCGGCTTCACCCCCACCGTGCTCGACCAGATCTATGCCATGCAGGCAGCGATGGGCACGGGCGGCGAGCCGACCGAGGAACAGGCGCAGGCCCAGATGATGCAGGGCATGGCGCTGATGCAGGGCGTCAACATCGTCTCTGCCTCGATCCGCTATGACGATGCCTCGCTGGCCGGCAAGCTGCTCGATTTCTTCGCCGCCCAGTCCGGCGCCGATCGCGCCACGTTCGTTGAAGGCCTCAAGGCCATGCTGCCGGCCATGCTGGCCGAATCGGGCATTCCGGCGCTCAACGACCTCGTCGTGCCGCCGGTTTCGGCCTTCCTCGACGATCCGCAGAGCCTCGAAGTCAAGGTGGCACCGCCCTCGCCCACTTCGCTGCTGGTGCTGATGGCCGCCGCCGCCAACCCGGCCGGCCTCATCACCGCCCTGGGCCTGGCCGTCGAAGCCAACCAGCCGGTCGACTAATCCGGTTGGTCTGGACCCATGAAAGGCGGTGCCATCCGGCGCCGCCTTTTGCTTTTGGAGAAAGCCCTACTTGCGCAGGGTGCTGCTTAAGGCGAAGAGATGTTGATCGCCTTGGAGCCCAGTATGTCGCAGAAGCAGATTCTTGGTGTGTTGTTCGGAGTGAGTCTGGCGCTGACCGGCAATGCGGCGTTTGCTTTGGATGTCGATGCCTTCGTGCGGAGTATCGAGACTGCCGGCGTCGGCGGCCTGACATATCTCGGTCGGGCCAGGGCCGCAGGCGAAGCCGTGGTCGTGGACAATGTGGGCGTCGAGCTGGGGGACACGACGTTTCTTTTGGAAGGACAATTTACCTTTGCTGGCATAACGATGCAGCCCGATGGCGGCTATGTCGTGGAGACTATCTCAGCGCCGGAGATCGTCCTTCGTGACACGTCAACCCGCGTTGTCACGGCAAGGCTGAATGACTTCTCGTTGACCGGCTATGTGGTGCCGGGCGAATCCGGTTCGGATGGAACGTTTCCTTCGTTCGCTATAGATGCGGGCCTATTCACCTGGCGCGACGTCCCAATGATGGTCGTCGAAGGCTTCTCGATCGGAATCGAGCCGACATTCGCTAACGAGGCGCTTACCGGTGTGGCGCTGTCGGCGGCTGTCAGAGGCTTGACGTTCAACCTGACGGACTTCCCACCCCGATCCGATACCTTTGCCAAAATGCTGGTGGCGCTGGATGTGGACGAACTCGCGCTGGACCTTAGCGATTCAATTGTCTGGCAGGATAGCGGCCTTGTTACCTACATTAACCATACGGGCTTTGGCGAATTCGGCGCGTCACGGACAGAACTTGTGGTCAGCGGTTTGACCCAGGATAAGGTCGAGAAGTACATCGCCTTCATGGCCGCCGCTGAGCAGGGCAGCCCCGATATCGCCCAGGCACTGGTTAGCGCCTTGATCGGGGTGGTAATTGATGACGCCAGCATTCGTATCGACGCTGGCCCTCTCCTCAAAGAAGTCATCGATTATTTGGCCGATGAGCGAGGCGACCGCGACACCGTTCTGGCGGAGGCTGAACAGGCGGGTATGACCGTGATAGAAACCCTCGATGTTCCGGAGTTGGCAGCACAGGCTCGCCCGGCACTGCGCGCGTTCCTGGCCGAACCGTCCAGCTTGGAGGCACGGATCAACCCTCCGGCGCCCGTCACATTGATCTCGCTCATGGTAGCTGCGGCGGTCGCCAAGACTGGTATTGTCCCGCTGCTCGGACCCACGTTCACTGCCAACGAACCGCTCCGCCCTGACGCTCCCTAACGCTTGACGTGAATCATTCAGGAAGCTGCGCTATACTGAGACGACCATGAACGACATGACGCCGCCCATCCGCAGCCTGAGCCACATTACCGATTGGGTGTTCGACCTCGACAACACCCTCTATCCGCGCGAATGCAATCTCTTCGCGCAGATCGACAGCCGCATCACCCACTATGTGATGGATGTGACGCGGCTCGATTTCGAGGCCGCCCGCGCCCTGCAGAAGAGCTATTATCGGGACTTCGGCACCACGCTGAACGGACTCATGCTCAAGCACGAGATCGATCCCGATCACTTCCTCAACACGGTTCATGCCATCGACTATTCGCCGGTCGCGGCCCATCCCGATCTGGTCGACGCCATCCGCGCTTTGCCGGGCCGCAAGTTCATCCTCACCAATGGCGATACCGGCCATGCCCGCTCGGTCCTCACCCGGCTGGGGGGCGCCGACATTTTTGAGCATGTCCACGACATCCGGGCCATGACCTTCGTGCCCAAGCCGCATCGCTCGGCCTATGACGGGTTCCTGGCGCTGCACGGCATCGACCCCACCAGCGCGGTGATGTTCGACGACCTGGAAAAGAACCTCGTCGTGCCGCATGAAATCGGCATGGCGACGGTGCAGGTGGTGGCTGATGCCGGCTATGTGCATGAACAGGTCGAGGCCTGGGAGCTGGACCGCACGTCCGGCCCCCATGTCCATCACATCACCGACAACCTGGCGCGCTTCCTGCGCGAAATGCCCTGACTACATATTGTTCAGGTGCAGGATATTGCCGTCGGGATCCTTCAGCCAGACGGCCTTGAAGCTCCCTGCAGAGTGGATGCCGTCCTTATAGTCGAGCCCCATATCCGGATAATGCTCGAAACTTATCCCCTTGCCCGTCAGATCGGCGACAATGGCGTCGAGCTGGTCACCGACACCCCAGACAACGGCATTGGCCTTGTTGGTGCCGGCGAAGTCGGAGACATAGACATTGAGCGTGGTCTTGCCGGTTTTGAAGGAGAGAACGTTGTCGTCGCCGTGGGTCAGTTCGAGCCCGAGCTTGTTCTGGTAGAAGTCCCTGGCGCGCGACATATCCCTGACCGCCACGATGGCTGATGAGTCGATATCCTTGAGCATGGTCACATCCTCGCTGTGTGCATGGGTTTCGAACGCGGTCGCCCGCGTCATGGTTCAATGACGTTCGGCCCGCCGCTTTACAGACAGGACGCCAGGGATTAGCGTTCAGTCCATCGGCAACTGCCGATATATCAAGGCGGCGCGGAGCCGCGAAACCATCAGGAACAGTGTCATGGAATATCGTCGCCTGGGCAAATCCGGCCTCAAGGTCAGCGAGCTGTCGCTCGGCAGCTGGGTCACCTTCTCCAAGCAGGTGGACGAAAAGGAGGCCCTGGCACTGATGGGCCTGGCCTATGACGAAGGCGTCAATTTCTTCGACAATGCCGAGGGCTACGAGGCCGGCGAATCCGAAACGCTGATGGGCGCAGCGCTCAGGAAGCTCAACTGGAGCCGCGACTCCTATGCCGTCTCCTCCAAAGTGTTCTGGGGCGGCACCAAGCCGACGCAGAAAGGTCTCAACCGCAAGCATGTCACCGAGGCGGCCCATGCCGCGCTCAAGCGCCTGCAGGTCGATTACCTCGACCTCTATTTCTGCCACCGCCCCGATATCGAGACCCCGATCGAGGAAACCGTCTGGGCGATGCACAATCTCATCACCCAGGGCAAGGTGCTCTATTGGGGCACCTCGGAATGGACCGCCCAGCAGCTTACCGAAGCCTGGGCCTTTGCCCGGACCAACCACCTCATCGGCCCGCAGATGGAGCAACCGCAATACAACCTGTTCACCCGCGAAAAGGTCGAGCACGACTATCTGCCGCTCTACGATCTCATGGGGCTGGGCACCACCATCTGGTCGCCGCTGGCCTCGGGCGCGCTGACCGGCAAATACAATGACGGCATTCCATCAGACAGCCGCATGAACCTGCCGGGCTATGAATGGCTCAAGAAGGATTGGACCAGCGAAGCCGGCAAGGCCAAGCTCGAAAAAATCAGGCAACTGGCCAAGCTCGCCAAGGAAATCGGCCTGCCGGTGCATCACCTGGCGCTGCTCTGGTGCCTCGACAACCCGTATGTCTCGACCGTCATTCTCGGCGCCTCGAAGAAAGCCCAGCTCGCGGACAACCTCTCGGCCCTCAAGTCCAAGGACAAGATGACCCCCGATGTGGCTGAGAAAATCGAGGCCATCATGGGCAACAAGCCCAAGGCGTTCGAGCGGTACTAGCTAGATTTCGCAGTCGTCCACCCTCCCCCTTGTGGGGAGGGAAGCGAGATAGGACTTAGCTTGCTAAGTCCGTTGAATCGAGCAGGGTGGGGGTGGCGAACGCGCCCCGAACTCGGCGGGTGCGGACCGCTCGACACCCCCACCCTTGATCCCTCCCCACAAGGGGGAGGGAGACGACTGAGACGCCGGCGGCAATTGTTACGACACCTTAACGTGGCGAACTATTCCCCCTCCCCCGCCGCCCGGTTATCATTGTCGCATGACCGACCTTCCCGGGCGCCGACCGCCGCCCACGCCTGACAAGGCTCCCACATTCCGCGAGCGTATCGAGAACCTCCGCCATCTCGGCCGACTGGTGGCGCAAATCTGGCGCACCAGCCGCCCGCTCACCGCAGCCAGCATCGGGCTGCGCCTCATCGCCTCGCTGCAGCCCATCGCCATGCTCTATGTGGGCAAGCTGATCATCGACGAAGTGGTGCGCCTCACCACCATAACCGCGCCCGGCCCCGGCTTTGCCGACTGGTGGAACAGCGGCACGCTCAATCTCATAGTGGTCCTGCTCGCCATCGAGCTGGCGCTGGTGGTCGCGTCGGATCTTTTGGCGCGGGCCACGGGCCTGGTCGATTCGGTGCTGTCCGAGCTCCATTCCAATACGGTCAGCGTCGAGCTGATGGCCCATGCCGCCAGGCTCGACCTCATGCATTTCGAATCGGCGGAATATCAGGACCGGCTGGAGCGGGCGCGCCGGCAGGCCGCCGGCCGCAATGCGCTGCTGAGCCAGATGTTCGGCCAGGCGCAGGATATCATCACCGTCGCTACACTGGCGGCGGGCCTCTTCGTCTATGCGCCGTGGCTGATCCTGCTGCTGCCGCTGAGCTTCGTGCCGGCCATCTGGGGGGAAACGCGGTTCAATACGCTGGCCTATTTCATGAGCCGCTGGCGCACGCCCGAGCGGCGCGAGCTCGAATATATCCGCTATATCGGGGCCAGCGCCGAAACGGCCAAGGAACTCAAGCTCTTCGGGCTGGGCGACTTCCTCATCACCCGCTTCCGCCAGCTCGCCCACACCATCTATCTGGAAAACCGCAAGCTCTCGACGCAGCGCGCCATCTGGGGCGCATTGTTCTCGTCCATTTCGACGCTGACCTATTACGGCGCCTATGGCTTCATCGTCTGGCGCACGGTGACCGGCGACTTCACCATCGGCGACCTGGCCTTCCTCTCCGGCTCGTTCCTGCGGCTCAACGGCCTGTTCCAGAAAATCCTGCTCGGCTTCACCCAGATTGCCGGCCAGTCGATGTATCTCGACGACCTGTTCAGCTTCTTCGAGATCGAGCCAACCATCCTCTCCCCGGCCAACCCGAAGCCCTTCCCCCAGCCGATCAGTCAGGGCATCACCTTCGAGGATGTGGGCTTTCGCTATCCCGATACCGAGGGCTGGGCCATCCGCCACCTGAGCTTCACGCTCCATGCCGGGGAAACCCTGGCTCTGGTGGGCGAGAATGGCGCCGGCAAGACCACGATCGTCAAGCTGCTGACCCGGCTCTACGACCCGGATGAAGGCCGCATCACCATCGATGGCGTGGACCTCAGGGAGCTCTCCGTCGCCGATATCCACGCCCATATCGGCGTGATCTTCCAGGATTTCATTCGCTACAGCCTCACCGCCCGCGAGAATATCGGGGTGGGGCGCATCGAGGACCAGAATGACATGGCGCGCATCGAGAATGCCGCCGAACTGAGCCTCGCCAATGCGGTGATCGAAAAGCTGCCGGAAGGCTACGACCAGCAGCTCGGGCGCCTGTTCAAGAAGGGTCGCGACCTCAGCGGCGGCGAATGGCAGAAAGTCGCCATCGCCCGCGCCTATATGCGCGACGCCGATCTCATCATCCTCGACGAACCCACGGCCGCGCTCGACGCCAAGGCGGAAGCGGAAGTGTTCTCCCGCTTCAAGAGCCTCGCCGCGGGCAAGACCGCGGTCATCATCTCGCACCGCTTCTCGACTGTGCGCATGGCGGACCGCATCCTCGTGCTGGAAAACGGGACGATCCTGGAATCGGGCTCGCACGCGGAGCTGTTGGCCCTACGCGGGCGCTATGCCGAACTGTTCGAGCTGCAGGCGGCGGGGTATCGGTGACGGGGACGGGCAGTTTCGTGCGGGCACCATCTCACCCATCCACCGTACCTCCCCCGGACTTGATCCGGGGGTCTTTCGCCGCTTGTGCTGCGCTGAGAGTGACCCGCGGATCAAGTCCGCGGGAAGCGCCGGTGGGCTTTGCACAACCCTGCCCTACCCCACCTTCGCCAGCACCCTGCCCTTCACCTCACCCGCCAATATCTCCCGCGCCGCCTCGGGCAATTCCTCCAGCCCCACCTCGCGCACCAGCCCGGCATAGGCGCCAAGATCGAACGTCCCTGATATCCGCGCCCACGCCGCGACGCGCGTGCTGTACGGCTGCATCACGCTGTCGATACCGAACAAACTTATCCCCCGCAGGATGAACGGCAATACATTGGTCGAAAGCTCGATACCTCCGGCATTACCAATACTGGCGACGGAGCCCCCATATTTTACCTGCTTGAGAACCTTGCCCAGCACCTTGCCACCGACATTGTCGATCACCGCCGCCCAGCGTGCCGATTCCAATGGTTTGTCGGGCTGGGCCAAGAACTCCGCGCGGTCGATCACGCCCGCCGCCCCCAGCGTCTTGAGCGCCTCGGCATGCTGAGGGCGTCCCGACAAAGCCGCGACCTGATAGCCAAGCTTTGCCAACATGGATGTCGCAATCGTGCCGACGCCGCCGGCCGCGCCGGTCACCAGGACTTCGCCCGCTTCCGGATTCAGGCCCGCCGCTTCCAGCCGGTCGATGGCGAGCATGGCGGTCAGCCCCGCCGTGCCGACGATCATGGCATCACGCGTCGTCAGTCCTTGCGGCAGCGGCACCAGCCAATCGGCATTGACGCGGGCCCGCTCGCTATAGCCGCCCCAATGGGTCTCGCCGACGCGCCAGCCGGTCAGCACCACCATGTCGCCCGCCTTGTAGCGGATATCGTCGCTGTCGCGCACCGTACCGGCAAAGTCGATGCCGCCGACATGCGGATAGGTCCGCACCAGCCCACCCCCGCCGGTGAGGCAGAGGCCATCCTTGTAGTTGAGCCCCGCCCAGTCGATATCGACCGTCACATTGCCCTCGGGCAGGCGCGCATCGTCCAGCACCTCGACCGCCGATGTCACCTTGCCCTCGGCATCCCGGTCGGTCAGCAATGCGCGGAAACTCATGGTCGACTCCTCCTCGTCTTTTCGCCAGCTTGGCACGGCGGGGCGAATGGAGCCACCCTCTGGCGCCTCGCCCCGAAGCGCCTTACCTCTTGGTTCAGCAAGCCCATCGAGTCATCGCCTTGAGCACACCCAGCGACGCCCAGATATCCGTGATTGCCGAAACCTATCGCCTGCTGGGCGATCCGACGCGGCTGCGCGTGCTGCTGGCCTGTCTTTCCGAGCCCATCGCGGTGGGCGACATCGCCAAGGCCGTCAACGCTTCGCCCTCACTGGTCAGCCACCATCTGCGCCTGCTGCGCGGCGCGGCTGGTGCGGGGAACGCGGCGCAACAAACAGGTGTTCTACGAGACGGCCGACGAGCATATCGCCCATATGCTGGCCGACATGATCGAGCATGCGATGGAAGACCACAGCGAGGACAGCGACACCTGACCGCAGGGGCGCCATCGCTTTTGCCTTGATCTGCACATATGAACATGTATTCATATGAAGGAATTTCGAGGAGCTGAATGATGGCTAACGGCAGCAAGGAACAGGGTCCCATGGCCCATGGGCACGATCATGCCGGCCATGAGCATGCCGATCCCGATCATGCGGAGCATGAGCATCACGACGGCCATGACCATACGGGGCACGACCATGCCGGGCACGATCATTCGGACCACGACCATGCAGGCCACAGCCACGCACCAACGGTGAGTGCCGGCAATGAGCGTGTCGTGCTGATCGGCTTCCTGCTGACGGCCAGCTTCATGCTGGCGGAAGTCGTGGCCGGCCTGCTCTCCGGCTCGCTGGCGCTGATCGCCGATGCCGGGCACATGCTGACCGATGCGGCCGCTTTGCTGCTGGCCTGGGCCGCCTTCCGCTTCGGCCGCCGTGCGTCGGATGGCAAGCGCACCTTCGGCTATATGCGGCTCGAAGTGGTGGCCGGACTCATCAATGCCGTCACGCTGTTCGCCCTGGTCGGCTGGATCATCTACGAGGCCATCCAGCGTTTCATGACGCCGCATGAAGTGCTGGCCGGGCCCATGTTCATCGTCGCCGTGCTGGGCCTCGTGGTCAACATCACCGTCTTCCTCGTGCTATCGCGCGGCGACAAGGAACACGTCAACATCCGCGGCGCCATGGTGCATGTGCTGGGCGACCTGCTGGGCTCGGTCGCGGCCATCGTCGCCGCCGTCACCATCTGGGTCACCGGCTGGATGCCGATCGATCCGATCCTGTCGGTATTTGTCAGCCTGCTGGTGCTGCGCAGCGCCTGGAAGCTGTTCCGCGGCTCGCTGCATATCCTGATGGAGGGCACGCCGGGCAATGTGGTGGTCGAGGATTTGAGCAAGGCACTGGTGGCCAAGGTGCCTGGCCTTGCCGCCGTCCGGCATGTCCACGTCTGGTCCATCACCTCGGGTAAACCCGTGGCGACGCTGGAAATCGTGCTGACACCCGGCGCCGATGCCGGTGCGGTGACACAGGGGGTCAAGCAGGCGCTGAACGCCGACTACGGCATCACCCATTCCACCATCGAGATCGTCTGGGACGAAAACGCCCCCGCCTGCGCGCTGGCGCCAGACGGCGTGCCCTAGTCCTAGCGGTGGATCGGCTCCTTGCGATGCCAATTGTCGAGCTTGCGCGCACCGGAATGAGGTCGCATGGCCCATTCGATACCGTTGCCGATCACATGCTGCACCATGGGATTGTGGTAGATCGGGAAGGTCTCGTGGCCGGGCGAGAAATAGAAGATGCGGCCCAGCCCGCGATAGAAGGTCAGGCCCGAGCGGAACACTTCGCCGCCCTTGTACCAGCTCATGAAGATGATCTCGTCGGCGGCCGGAATGTCGAAGGGCTCGCCATACATTTCCGACTGCGGAATTTCAAAGAAGGGCGGCACGCCTTCGGCAATCGGATGGTTCGGGTTGGTCACCCAGACCCGCTCCAGATCGCCCTCGGGCAATTCGCGCCAGGCCAGGTTGCAATTGGTGCCCATCATGCGGCGGAACATCTTGGAATGATGCCCCGAATGCAGCACGACCAGCCCCATGCCGGCCAAGATGCGCTGCTGCACCCGGTCGATATATTCGTCCTTCACCTCGTCATGGGCCACATGACCCCACCAGGTCAGCACATCGGTGCGATCCAGCAATTCCTGGGTCAGCCCCTGTTCGGGATCGTCGAGAGAGCGCCGCTCGATGGAGAAGTCGCGATCCCCAAGACCGGCAGCGATCGCGCCATCCATGCCATCGGGGTAGATTTTCGCCACCGGCGCATCGCGCTTTTCGTGGCGGCCTTCATTCCAGATGGTCACGCGGATGGTCACGTCTCTCTCCCTCGGTTCGGCGCCATTTGGCGACCTTGACGGGCAATAATGTACACGTCTACATTTTGCAGACAAGCGGGTTCATGGGAGGAAATCATGGTGTTGCGCCTGGGCGTGATCGGGGCCGGCCTCAAGGCGGCGGACTATGCCCGCGGCTGGGCGGCGATGGACGATGTAAAGATCGTCGCCACGGCCGAAGTCAGCGAAGTATCGCGCAAGCGCTTTGCCGATACCTGCGAGGCCGCCGGGGCACCGCGCCCCGCCGAATACCCTGATGCCGAAACCATGCTCGCTGCCCTCAAGGGGCAGATGGACGCTGTCTATGTGTCGACGCCACATGTCTTCCACGGCGCCAATGCATTGGCGGTCATCGAAGCCGGCTATGACCTGCTACTGGAAAAACCGATGGTCACCACGGTCGAGGAAGCCCTCGCCTTGGTCGAGGCCGAAAAGCGCACTGGCCGCACCGTGGTCATCGCCTTCCAGGGCGGGCTGTCTCCGCTGGTGCATGACACACGTGACCGGGCTCGGCGCGGCGAATTCGGCGAACTGGTCAGCGTCAGCGCCTCCATTTGGGAAGGCTGGAAGAACAACTACGCCGGCCAGTGGAAGCAGAACCCGGCCATTTCGGGCGGCGGCTTCATGTTCGATACCGGCGCGCACATGATGAACACGGTCTGCGTGCTGGCCGATGCCGAATTCGCCCGGCTCTCGGCCTATGCCAGCAATCGCGGCATTGCGGTGGACCTTGCAACGGCCGTGGCGGCGCGGCTCAGCAATGGCGCGCTCGTCACCTTCAATGCCGCCGGCGACGGCCCGCCGGGCTGTGCCTCCGCCATCACCTTTTTCTACACCAAGGCCATCGTGCGCATCGACGCCTGGGGCAAGTGGCGCGAGGTCAGCATTGGCGGCATAGCCGAGCCGCGCGAGGAAGGCGAAACACGCGATACGCCAATGCACACTTTCCAGGCGGTGCGCAACGGGCGGCTGGCCAATCCGTCCACCATTGCCAATGGCCTGCGCTTTGCCCGGCTGTGGGATGCGATCAAGCTCTCGGCCTCTCGTGATGGCGAAGCGGTTACGCTAGAGGTGACGGCGCCCCGATAGCGGTGCGGAGACATAGGATGCGGCGCAGGGGCATAACATCGGTCGAACTGGCCAAGCTGGCTGGCGTGTCCTCGGCGACCATATCGCGCGCCTTTGCTGCCAATTCGAGTATGAAGCCGGCGACCCGCGCCCGCATCCTGGCCCTGGCCGACGAACATGGCTTTCGCCCCAATGCCATGGCGCGGGTGCTCAACAACAACCAGTCACGACTGGTGGCTTTGGTGGTCAATACGGTCGCCAATCCGGCCGAAGCCGAAGGGCTCGACCAACTCATCCGGCGCCTGCAGGAACAGGAGCGGATGCCGCTGGTTTTGCGCTGCGCCGACCATGAGGATCGCAGCCGGCTGATGCGCATCGCCTCGACCTATCAGGTCGATCACGTCGTGCTCTATTCCGACGCCGTTTCCATCGCCGACGCCACCCGCATCTTCCATTCGGCCGTGCCCATCATTGCCTCGTCCGAACCGTTGGAGGGACGGGATATCTCGGATGTACGGCTCGACGCGGATGCGGCTACAGCGGAGATCGTCGATCATCTCGTGGTGCAAGGGCGGCGGCATTTCGTCTATCTCTCGGGCCGCGCCTCGAGCCATGTCGACAAGCAGCGCATGGCCTGGTTCGCCGCCGCACTGGCCAGGCATGGCCTGGTCTTCGACCTCGTCGAGCATGGCGATTACTCCTACGAGTCCGGCTACAGGGAGGCCTCGCTGCTGCTGCGCCGCATGCAGCCCGATGTCATCGTCTGCGCCAATGACCTGATGGCCATTGGCGTCAAGGATGCCGCTGCCGCGCTGGGCCACGCGGTGCCGGATGATCTCGCCATTGTGGGCCATGACGGTGTGGCTTTGGCCGGGTGGGAGAGCCATTCCATCACCACCATCGCCCCGCCGCCGGGCGCGGTCAGTGCCGCTTTGGCCGAAATCATCGAACAGCCGGCCGACGTGCCACCGCAGCAGCGCGTCATCGCCTGTGTCGTGCACTGGGGCCGCAGCACCGGCGCGCCGAATTAAGCGACCGAGAGTTTGCGGACCGTTCCGGGACGAACCGGAGCTTTGCTATGCGAGGAGGCGATGGCGGCAAAGCAGAGTTGCAGGCTCAGCAGATTGCCGCGAGCGCCGTTGATGGGCTCGCGGTCTTCTTCGATGGCGCAGAGCAATTCGCCCATGGCGCCATGAAAGCCATCGTTGAACCAGGCGCCCTGCAGCAGCGGATGAGCCTCGCCCTCTGCGGTATAAAGCGTGACGGCCTGGCTGCCGAGATTGGGGCCCTGGCTGACGAGAGATCCCTCGGTGCCCGAAATATAGGTCGTGTCGAGCGGGCCGAACCGGGCATGGGCATCGAAGGCCAGCGAGCATTGGCCGCCTTCGAATTCAACCAGCGCCTGCGCCAGCATGGGCGGCCGCATCTGCTGCCCGGCGGCATGGGCCCGCGTCGCGAAGACATTGGTGGCGCGATCGCCGATCAGGCTCGCCAAAAAGTCGAACCAGTGAATGGCGAAGTCGTAGAAGACCAGATCGTCGATATCTTCGAAGGGCGTGCCCTTGGTCCAGGTGTGGTCCCAATGGACACCCAGATGCACGCTTTGCACCTCCCCGACCACCCCGGCTCGAACGGCCTCGCGCATATAGCCGAAATGCGGTGCCCAGCGGCCATTCTGGTTGACGGCCAACTTGACGCCATTGCGATCCGCCCGCTCGACCAGGGCCTCGCCGACGTCGAGATCGAGCACGAAGGGCTTTTGCGACAACACATGCTTGCGCGCGTCCAGCGCCCGCTCGATCAGCGAGACGCGGGCCGCCGGATGGGTGGCAATGTCGACCACGGCGATATCGTCGCGGCCGAGAATATCGTCCACATCGGTGGTGATGGCAGCTTCGGGGTAGAATTCGTCACGCCGGTTGCGGGCGCGTTCGATATCCTGGTCGCAGATGGCGACAATGTCATAGCCGGCCTGCCGATAGGCTCCCAGATGGGCAAAGGTGATGCCACCGGCCCCGATCAGGGCAATCCGGGGACGGTAGGCCTGAGGGTCGCGTGGCTGATAGGGCAGATCTGGCGCCACGGCCACGCCTTTGGGAGCGTCGGTCAGGGCGTAGGAATCGGCGCTCGCGGTCGTCGTTTCGCTCATGGCAGGAGCCTCACGGTGCGCTTTTCGCTGGCCGACAGCATGGCGCTATCGACAATCTGCTGGCCGATCCGCGACAATTTGGGATCGAGCGGACCCTTGATGGCCTCACCGGTTTCCATGCAGTGCAGCACATATTCGATGGGGTTGCGGTAGGGCGCTGCAATGGTATCGACCGGCACGGTGTGGATCCCGGGCCTGACGCGCGTCTGCATGCTGATCGTGGTCTCGTAGTCATAGCTGGCAATGGTGCCTTCGGTTCCGACGACGACGAAACCACATTTGGGTTGCGGCTGGGTCAGCCAGGGATCGCTGAACGCGCCCCAGCGGGTTTCGAACTTGGACAGGCCGGTCGCATAGCGGGCTACGGTCACCGAATGCTCGTCAACTTCAAGCCCGTCGCGCGTATCGATTGTGGTGGTGATTTCGATGGGCGCGCGCCCATCCAAGAACCAGGTGCCCAGCGTTACGCCATAGCCCAGATAATCGAGCAGGCTGCCGCCGCCGGCCGCCTTGCTGTACCACCACGAGCCGGCCTTTTCGGCCAGGGCCGCATCCTGTTCAACCTCGATCTTGTCGGCGCGGTGATAGAGCGGGCCGCGATTGCCGTCATAATAGTGCACCTCGATCACTTCGCCGATCGCCCCTTCGTCGATCAGGCGCTTGGTGGTGATATGGGGCGGATACCAGGCCAGCGGCCAGTTGATCACAAGTAGGCTGTCGCGCGTTGCGGCGATCATGCGATCGGCCTCGGCCAGGGACGCGGCGAATGGCTTTTCGACGAGAATGGCCACGTCGTGTTTGGCGACCTGTTCCACGAAATCGGCATGATGGGCGGTGGCCGGGCACAGGATGACCAGATCAGGCTTCGCCTCGGCGATGCAGCGGTCGATATCGGTATAGATCGCGCTGTCGGGAATAGCGAAATTCTGCTTCGCCGTCCGCATACGCGCCGGATCGGCATCGCAAAGCGCGACGATCTCGGCCTGAGGATGGTCATGGGCCAGGCGCAGCAGATCGCCCATATGCATGTGGTCGAAATTGATGCCGGCAATGCGCCAGGTTTTCATGCTCTATGCTCCTCCGAAAATCGTTCCCGTGCCCATAGGGCCGCGCCTGTGGCGCCGGGCTGTTCGATGCTTGCCGCAGCGATCTGCGGCTGGACCGGGCCGAACACCGCTGTATTGGCGCGAACCGTCTCGCGGATCGGGCCGAACAGCATCTCACCCGCTTCGGCAACGCCGCCGCCGACAATGACACGCTCGATGTCGGCAATCTTCATGACGTGGGCGATGCCCAGCCCCACCGCATGCCCGACGCGCTCGAAAATCTCGCGGCACTCGGCCTCGCCCTCCCGCGCCGCCGCCGCAACCGCGTCGGCATCGAGCTCGTTCAGGTCGCCGCCGATCAGTTCGCGCAGCATCGGCGCACGACCCTGCAGCAGGGGGCGCAGGGCCGTGGCGGCGATGGCCGGACCCGACGCATAGGATTCGATGCAGCCAAGCCCGCCACACCCGCAGCGCAGGCCATGCGGATCGATGCTGATATGGCCGAATTCCCCGGCCATATGGTTGGGCCCGAAGCGCAGCTTGCCGTCGAGCACGAGGCCGCCACCAACGCCGGTGCCCAGCGTTACCCCGAGCAGGTTGGCGGTGCCGCGCCCGGCGCCAAGGCGCGCTTCGGCCAGCGTAAAGCTGCGCGCGTCATTGATGAGATAGACCGGCAATCCGATCAGCGCGCTCAGCGCATCAGTGAGCAGAAAGCCCTGCCAGCTCTCGGAAAAATTGGGAAGAAGGATGATCCGTCCAACGGCCGGATCGATCACTGCCGGAACACCGATGCCCACCGCAACGATGGATTCGCGGGCAAGATGGGCGCGCTCGACCATGGCGGAAACCGCTTCGGCCACCTCGGCCAGCACGACGTCGACCTTGCGGTGGGAGCCGGTGGATAGCGTGACCGTATCGGTCAGGCCGCCGCCCGCCACCTGCCAGCCGATCTTGTAGCGCGTTCCGCCCAGATCGATGCCGATGGTGGCGGTGGGAAAGCCGGGTTTGGAATAGTGGGTCAGTTTCTGTCGCCTTGGACACTTGCCAGATGCTGGAGACCTGTATACTGGTACGGACCACCTAATGTCCATACCAGTAATTTCAGAAGCACAACGTGAACCCCAGCGACCTGCGCACCGTCCTCGATCATCGCTCGCCAACACCACTCTTTGTGCAGCTCAAGGATGTGTTGCTGCATGGCTTGCGTAGCGGCATGTGGTCCGAAGACCAGCCCCTGCCCTCGGAGCGGCAGTTGACGAGCGAGCTTGGCGTATCGCGCGCCACGGTGCGCCAGGCCATCCAGGAGCTGGAAAACGAAGGCTGGCTCATCCGGCGGCAGGGCAAGGGGACGTTCTCCAGCCAGCCCAAGGTCGAGCAGCGGCTCGAATTGCTGGCGGGCTTCAGCGAGAATATGCGCGCGCAGGGGTTCGAGCCGACCTCGCGCGTGCTGGAAACCGGTCTCACCTCGGCAAGCGAGAAGGTCGCCCGGGTTTTCAACCAATTGCCGGGCTGGCCAGTGGTCACCCTGCGACGCGTGCGCCTGATCGATGGCGAACCGCTGCTCTACGAGATTTCCCATATCAACGAGACACTGGCGCCGGGGCTGGCGACATTCGATCTGGCCGGCTCGCTCTATCATACGCTGCTGACCCATTACCGCATCACGCTGGCCGGTGGCGAAGAGACGATCGAAGCGGTCTCTGCCGATGTCGAACTGGCAGAACTGCTCGACGTCGAGCCGGGCGCGCCGCTGGTCTACACCGAACGAACTGTGGTGACCGACAAAGGCCAGCCCGTCGAATTCACCCAGCGCTGGGGCCGCGGCGACAAATCCAGCTTCCGCGTCAAGCTCTCGGCCGGCAACACCCTGATTACCCGAAAGGAAGACACGACCAATGGATAGAACGCCCGCCACCGCCTATTTCGACGCGGCGGAAGCCCTGCTCAAGCGCGTCCGCGACACCCAGGGCGATGCGATCGAAACCGCCGCGACCTGGTGCGCCGACGCCATCGCCCGCAAGGGCCTGGTGCATCTGTTCGGAACCGGCCATTCGCGCATGGCGGTCGAGGAAGTGTTTCCCCGCTATGGCAGCTTTCCCGGCTTCCACCCCATGGTGGAACTGTCGATGACCAACCACACCCAGGTGGTCGGCTCGAACGGCCAGCGCCAGGCGATGTGGATCGAACGCCAGGAAGGGTTCGGCGAAGTCATTCTCTCCAATTACGTGCTGCGCGACTATGACGTGATGGTGGTGTTCTCCACCTCCGGAACCAATGGCGTGGTGGTGGATGTGGCGCTGGGCGCCAAGGCGCGCGGCATGAAGGTCATTGCCATCATTGCCGCCCAGTATTCCGCCCTGCTGCCGAGCGGGCATTCCTCCGGCAAGAAGCTGGCCGATATCGCCGATCTGGTGATCGACAATTGCGCGGTGCCGGGCGACGCCATGGTGGACATTCCCGGCGTCGACGTGCCTGTCGGTCCTGGCAGCACCATCGGCAATACGGCCGTGGTCAATGCCATAAAGTGCCTGATTGCCGCCGACCTGGCAGCGCGCGGCCAGATGCCGCTGGTGCTGGCCAGTGCCCATACAATGGGCGCTGAAGCATCGAAACAGCGCTTCGAAGACACCTATAACGACTATCGCGACCGCGTGAAGGTGCTCTATGGCGCCTGACCGTTCAATCGCCCTCGTCACCGGGGCCTCGGGCATTGCCGCAGCCACGGCGCGCTATCTGTCGCGCCAGGGCCTCGGCGTTGCCGCGCTCGACCGTGCGCCCGATAATCTCGCCGCGCTGGGCGAAACCATTCCGGACCTGCTGGCTATCCAGCATGACCTGACCGAACCCGATGCGGCAGCCGATGCCGTAGCGCAGGTGCTGGCCCGCTTCGGCCGCATCGACGTGCTGGTCAATGTCGTCGGCATCAGCGGTAGGCGCTTCGGCGACGGCCCGGTGCATAGCTGCACCGACGAAGGCTGGGACACGGTGATGGATACCAATCTCACCACGACCTTCCGCATGTGCCGCGCCGCGCTGGAGCCGATGATGGCGGCGGGCCATGGCAGCATCGTCAATACCGCTTCGGTGCTGGGCTATGCCCCGGCCAAGCTCTTCGCCACCCATGCCTATGCGGCATCCAAGGGCGCCATCATCGCGCTGACCCGGACCATGGCCGCCTATTATGCCGATCACGGCATCAGGGTGAATGCCGTGGCGCCCGGCCTCATTGAAACGCCGATGAGCCTGCGGGCTCAGGGCGACGAGCCGACCAAGGCCTATATCAAGCATCGCCAGCCACTGACCGGCACCTTCGGCTCTGCCGAAGACGTGGCCGATGCCATCGGCTTTCTGGCGCTCGATCAATCCAGATTTGTAACCGGGACCGTGCTCGAGGTTGCCGGGGGGTGGGGAGTCGCAGGATGACCAGCTTGAACTACAAAACCGACCTGCCAGTACTCGCACAATGCGACGTGCTGGTGATTGGCGGTGGCAGCGCCGGCTCGGCCGCTGCCATTGCCGCAGCGCGCCAGGGCGCCAGTGTCGTTCTCGTCGAGCGCTACGGCTTCCTCGGCGGCACCGGCGTCATGGTGCTCGATACCTTCTATGGCTTCTATACGCCGGGCCAGACCGAGAAAAAGGTCGTCGGCGGCATTCCTGACGATGTGATTGCCGGACTTTCGGCGCACAATGTGCTCATCAAGCGGCCCAATACCTATGGCGCCGGCGCCGGGCTCACCTATGACCCCGAAGTGCTCAAGGTGGTGTGGGACAAGCTGGCGCATGATGCGGGCGTCAAGGTGCTGTTCCACAGCTACTTCATTGACCTGCTGCGCGACGGATCACAGCTCAAGGGCGTCCTTGTCGGCACGCCCAAGGGGCCGCAGGCGATTATGGCCACGACCATCATCGATGCGTCGGGCGACGCTACCGTGGCCGCCCGCGCCGGTGCGCCATTCGAGGACTCTGGAGCCCTGGGCATCGCCCAGTCGCTGACCACCACGTTCAAGATGATCAATGTCGACATGGCGGCCGCCAAGGCCTTTCCCAAGCAGGCCATGTGGGACCTGATGGCGGCCAAGAGCGACAGCTACAATCTGCCGCGCAAGGAAGGCAGCGCCCACATCACCCCGCATGACGGCGTGATGGTGACCAATATGACCCGCGTTGGCGGCGTTGACGGCACCGATGTGCAACAGCTCTCCGCCGCCGAAAGGGAGGGCCGGCTGCAGGCGCTCGAATATGCGCGCTTCCTCGTCGATAACGTGCCGGGCTATGAAAAGTCGGTGCTGGGAGGCTTGGCCATCCAGATCGGCGTCCGCGAGACCCGCCGCATCAAGGGTGAATACTGGCTGACCCGCGAAGACGTGCTGGCGGCCCGCCAGTTCGACGACGCCATCGCGCAATGCGGCGCGCCGATCGAGGAGCATCATGCCGGCGGCAATACCCGCTGGGAATATGTGCCCGATAGCGGCACCTATGGCATCCCCTATCGGTGCCTGTTGCCGCAGGATGTCGACGGAATGCTGGTTGCCGGCCGTTGCCTCAGCGCATCGCATGATGCCCATGCCAGCGTGCGCTCGATCGGCCAGTGCCTGGCCATGGGCCAGGCGGCCGGTGTCGCGGCTGCACTCTCCACCAGCATGGGTGTAGCGCCGCGCACCTTGCCCGCCACGCTGATCCGCGAACGGCTTGCCGATATGGGAGCCGTGCTGTGATCGTCCGCACGGTTCTCGGCGATATCGACCCGGCTGATCTGGGCCTGACCCTGGGGCATGAGCATATCTACGCCGTGCCCCCGTCCGACGTAATCGACCCCGACCTGCGGCTCGATGACGAAGCATTGGCGCAGCGCGAGCTGGAACTGTTTGCCACGGCGGGCGGACGATCCGTCATCGAAATGACCACGATCGACTATGGCCGGGATGCCGCAGTCATGACGCGCATTTCGGCGGCCAGCGGCGTGCATCTCATCGCCGCGACCGGCTATAACAAGGGCAAGTTTGCCGACCGGATCAGCTCCACCCTGACCACGGAGGCCATTGCCGCCTGGATGATCGACGAGGTCCAGCACGGCATTGCCGGCTCAACGGCCAAAGCCGGGCTCATCAAGGCATCATCGAGCCTGGATGGTCCGGGGCCGCACGAGCGCCGTGTCTTCGAAGCCGCTGCCGTGGCCCACCGGGCCACCAATGCGCCTATCAGCACGCATACCGAAAAGGGCAGTTGGGCCATCGGCCAGGTGCAATTGCTGGGCGACCATGGCGTGCCGGCCGATCGCATCCTGCTGGGCCATCTCGATCTCAAACCCGATCTTGGCTATCTGCGCGAAGTCGCGGCGACCGGAGCCTTCCTTGGCTTCGACCAGTTCGCCAAGGCCAAATATCTCGCCGACGCCGACCGCATTGCCCTCGTCGTCGCATTGGTGGCGGATGGCCATGGCCACCAGATCATGCTCAGCGGCGACATGGCGCGCCGGTCCTATCACCAGGCGCATGGCGGCGGGCCGGGCTTTGCCCACATCCCCAGCACCATTCTGCCGGCGCTGCAGAGCGCCGGCCTGTCATCCACCGATATCGAGATGCTGGCCGTCGGCAATCCCCGGCGGTTCCTGGCCTTTGATCCGGTGGCGACCTGATTACAACAACAGTCCAGGGAGGACATCGTGTTCAAATTCTCAAAAATGACGATGGCATGGGGGATCGCACTGCTCGCCGGCATTGCCATGCCGGCCATGGCTTATGCCGCCGAGCTTTCGGTGGTGTCGGGCAGCACGGGGCGGAGCGTCGAATTCCTGCGCACCCAGCTTGACCGCTTCGAGGCAGATACCGGCCATACGGTGACCATCGTGCCGATGCCATCCTCGACCACCGACCAGTTCGGGCAGTACCGCCTGTGGCTCGCCGCCGGCAATACCGATATCGACCTCTACACCACGGACGTAATCTGGGCGCCCCAGCTTGCCGACCAGTTCCTCGACCTCACCGAGGCGGCAAAGGATGTGGTGGACGACTTCTTCCCCTCGATCATCGAGTCGCAGACCGTAGATGGCAAGCTGGTTGCCCTGCCGTCCTATACCGGCGCACCGGCGCTTTACTACCGCAAGGATCTGCTGGAAAAGTACGGCAAGTCGGTTCCGACCACCTGGGCCGAAATGACCGCGACGGCGCAGGAAATCATGGATGGCGAGCGCGCTGCCGGCAATGCCGATATGTGGGGCTTCGTGTTCCAGGGCAATGCCTATGAAGGCCTCACCTGCGATGCGCTGGAATGGGTGAAATCCTATGGTGGTGGGCAGATCGTGGAGCCCGATGGCACTATCTCGATCAACAACAACAACGCCGTCGCCGCCATCGACCTGGCCGCTAGCTGGATCGGCACCATCTCGCCGGAAGGCAGCCTCGCCTATATGGAAGAGGAAAGCCGCGGCGTGTGGCAACTCGGCAATTCGGTGTTTCACCGCAATTGGGAATATGCCTATGCGCTCGGAAATAGCGGCGACAGCCCGATCAAGGGCCTGTTCGATGTGGCGCCGCTACCATCGGGCGAAGGTCCCGATGCCCGTTCGGCGGCGACGCTTGGCGGCTGGAACTATGCCGTTTCCAAATATTCGAAGAACCCGGATGCCGCCATCGAGCTGGCGCTCTATCTGACTTCCTACGAGGTTCAGAAGGAGCGGGCGATCGAGCTGACGGAAATGCCGACGCGCCCGGCACTTTATGACGATGCCGAAGTGGCGGCGGCCCAGCCGATCGTGCCGGCGTGGAAAGACGTATTGCTCAATGCTGTGCCGCGGCCGTCGGCCCCGACCAAGACCGACTATAACGAGGTTTCCTCGCTGTTCTGGAGCGCGGTTCACAACACGCTGGCCGGCAATGGCTCGGCTGCGGAAAATCTGGAACTGCTCGAGGCAGACCTTTCCGACCTCAAGGGCGACGCCTGGTAACAGGCCACTCTGACAGGACCGATGCGGGCGGTGGCACTTTGTCGCCGCCCGTTTTCGTTCAGCGCGGCGCGCCGACGACCCATTGTTCGAGATCGATCGAAGTGCCCGTCTGCAGGCCCGACAGGTCAGAGAGCAGATAGACCGTCAGCCGGGCGACCTCGTTCGCTTCCAGCAGGCGGCCCAGCGGCAACTGATCTGCGACCTGCTGCGCCCAATCCTCGCCCTTGCCCAAAATCCTTGCCTGCATGTCCCGCTCGCCGTCAGTGGCGGCCCAGCCCATATTGATGCCATTGACCCGGATGCGATCGGCGATATGGGCATTGGCCGCGTTGCGCGTCAGCGTGGCGAGCGCGCCTTTGCTGGCCGAATAAATTGCCAGTTCCGGCGTGCCGCAATGGGCATTCATCGACTGGATATTGACGATGGAGCCGGGTGCCTTGCGCTCCCGCAGATGCGCAATCATCGCCGACATCAGCAGGAAGGGGGCTCGGGCATTGACGGCAAAGAGCTTGTCCCAGATGGCGGCCGTGCCATCGAGGAAGGTGGCGCGGTCGGTCAGGCCCGCGGCATTGACCAGCCCGTCGAGCGGGCCATTGGCCAGCGCCTGTTCCATCAGGCGGGCCGGGGTTTCGGGATCACCCAGCTCACCGAAGACCAGCTCGGCACCGGGAATTTCTGCCAGCGCCCGCTCGCCCTTGCCGGCATCGCGTCCGGCCAGCACGATACGGCTGGCTCCGTTGGCCTGGGCATGGCGCGCGATTTCGAGGCCGACGCCCTGAAAGCCACCGGTGATCAGCACGGCCTTGCCCAGCAGGCTCTGTCCAAAAGGCGCGGTCATGGACGTCTCCAGGCTCAGCTTTGGTCGGTGATCCGCACATAGACGGCGGTGACGGCCAGAATGATCGCGCCGAACAGCAGGCGCCGGGCGCCTTCGGGGATCTGCAGCAGCGTCAGCAGGGTGCCGAGCACGGTGAGGATCAGCGCCCCGACAATGGTGCCCGAATAGCTGCCGCGCCCGCCGAAGATCGAGGTACCGCCGATCACCGCGGCGGCGACCGATGGCAACATCAGCGAATTGGCCAGCGACAGCGACGGCGCGCGGATGATGCCGACATAGAGCAGGCCGGTAATGCCGGCGATAAGCCCGACCAGCGTATAGAGCGCCATCAGCACCTGCCAGGAGCGCACGCCGGAGAGGCGCGTAGCATTCTCGTTGGCCCCGAGAGCATAGAGCAGGCGGCCAAAGCCGGTGCGCCGCAGGCCCCAGAGGATGAGGATAGCGAAGGGTACGAACAGATAGAGCGCATTGGGCATGCCGAAGGTGCGGCCGGTACCCAGGAACTCGAAAAAGCCGGGGATTTCCGAGCCGGTATTGATGACGTAGCGCTGATAGACCTGCAGGCATCCCGTGCCGATCAGTCCGGTGCCCAGCGTCATGATGAGCGGATGGACGCGGCAGATGCCGACGCCAAAACCATTGACCAGTCCCATCAGCACGGCTGGAACCAGCGCCAGTACGATGGCAGCCGGGCCGCCGACCAGCGGCGTCAGCGTAGCGACGACGAAGGCGCTGACCGTGGCCACGACGCCAGCCGAAAGGTCGATGCCGCCAGTGAGCATGGTGAGGGTCTGGCAGGCGGCCAGCATGGCGAGAGGAATGGCGAAGCGGATGGTGTTGCCCACCCAGCGCTCATTGAAAATGCCGGGTTGCAGACCTTCCAGCAGGGCTACCAAGGCACAGAGCAAAAGGATCAACGGGATGACCGGGTTCTCGCGGATGATCCGGGTGACATACTGCAGCGGTGAAATCGTCTCGACGGGCGTTGCCATCAGCGCGGTCCTCTCATGGCCAGCAGGCCGCCAATCATCACTACGGCCACCATGATGATGCCCTCGATAATGGTGGTTACGTTGGGATCGACCGACAGCAGGGTCAGATCGAGTCGCAGCGTGCGCAGGATGAACACGGCGATGATCGGGCCGAGCAGGCCGCCGCGGCCGCCGGTCAGCGATATGCCGCCGAGCACGACGGCGGCGACGCTGGCCAGTAGATAGGGCCCGGCTATCGGCTCGCCGATGCCGGTGCTGAGGGTGATCGACAGGCCACCCAGCGCCGCGAACAGGCCGGCAAAGGCGTAGGCCGCCACGCGGGTCAGTCCGATCGGCACGCCGGAGCGGAAGGCCGCATTCTGGTCGCTGCCGATGGCATAGATGGACAGGCCCAGCTTGGAACGGCGCAACGGCAGCCAGATGATCAGCGTGAACGCCACCAGCACGACGAAAGCCCGGGGCAACCATGCCGTCAGCTCCGGCGGCAGGCCGGGGATGGTCACCCCGCCCACGACCAGCGCGCGTAGCCAGGGCGCCGCCGTGCCGCCCGGCGCATTGAGGATCAGCAGCGCCACCCCTTCCCACACGAACAACATGGCAAGGGTGACGACGATATCGGGCACCCGCGTCAGCACGATGAGCAGGCCGTTGATAGCGCCCATCGTCACGCCGGCAAGCAGGACAATGAGCACGACCAGTCCGGCGCTGGCATCGCCCATCTGCTGCATGAGCAAGGCCGCGATGACCCCCGCGACGGCCATGATGGAGGCCACGGACAGATCGATGCCGCCGGCGATGACCACGATACCCATGCCAATCGTGGCAAACGCAAAAGGCAGCGCCGCGCGCGCCAGTGAATCGAGGCCGGAGGCGCCGAAATTAGGCTGAATGATGCGGGTGGCGACGAGCAGGATAACTAGGATGGCGAACAGCCCGAGCGACCAGCTGTGGCGGGTGAGGAAGCGCGTCATGGCTGCGCCTCCGTCGCGGACGGTTGGCGTTCGACTTCGGTCAAGCCATAGGCGGCCCGCATCAGGTTCTGTTCGCTGGCCTGACTGGCCTCGATGACATCCACCACCCGGCCGCCGAAGATGACGATGGCGCGGTCGCAGGCCAGTGCGACCTCGTCGAGCTCGGACGTGTAGAACAGGATGGATGCACCCTGCCCCGCCAGTTCGCGCAGCAGCGGATAGATCTGATGCTTGGTGCGCACGTCGATGCCGCGGGTGGGATCGAACAACAGCAGGGTTTCGACCCCGGCAGCCACCCAGCGGCCGATGGTGACCTTCTGCTGGTTACCGCCCGAAAGGCGCCGGACCTCGGCCTGGGCCCGCATGTCGATCTGCAGCCGCTCGACTGCATCAGCGACGCGCGCTGCTTCCCGGCGCATCGGGATGGCGCCCCACTTCGAGGGATGAGCCAATTGCGGCAAAGCGATATTCTCGCGCACCGAGCGCAGCATCAACAGGGCATCCTTGCGGTCGCCAGGCACCAGTGTCAGGCCGCGGGCAATGGCGTCGGCCGGGTGGCCGAAACTGGCAGGCTTGCCATCGACCTCGATGGTGCCGGAACGCGCCCGGCGGAAGCCGGCAAGCACGTCGAACAGTTCGTCCTGCCCTTGCCCTTCCAGCGCCACGACGCCAAGCACTTCGCCCTTGTGAAGGTCGAATGATACATCGGCGAGCTTCGAGCCGGCGCCGATGCCGCGCACCTGCAGGCGCGGCGTTGCAGCGGCGGCCGCGCTGTCGCGGGCGCGTGTGCCACTCGCTTCGATGCGGGTGGGAACGCCGCCCAGCATCAGCTCGACGATCTTTTCCTCGATACCGGGCTCGATGGTGAAATCGCCCACGGTAACCCCGTCGCGCAGCACCGAGGCCCGATCGCAGACACGGGCAATCTCGGCAAAGCGGTGTGAAATATAGATCACAGAGCGCCCGGCATCGGCCTGGGCGCGGATGACGGTGAGCACGCGCTCGACCAGATCGGTGGGCAGGGCGGCGGTCATTTCATCGAGCATCAGCACCTTGGGCTCCTTGGCGAGCGTCAAGGCGAGATCGAGAATGCGCAGGGTGGCCAATGGCAGGTGTGCAATGGGGTCATCGAGCCGCAGATCGGCAATGCCGAGTTCATTGATCCAGTGCCGGAACGGTTCTACAGGCACATCGACGAGCCGCAGATTGTCGGCCACGTCGAGATCGGGAATGAGCGAGGGTTCCTGATAGACGGGCATGATGCCCGAACGTCGCGCCTGCGCGGGGGAGGCGAAGCGGCGATCCTGCCCGTCGAGATGGATATGGCCGGCATCGGGCCGCAGCGCACCGGTGAGAATTTTGACGAAGGTCGATTTGCCGGCCCCGTTCGCCCCCATCAGGGCGACAATTTCACCGGCAGCTACCGTGAGCGACGCATCCTTGAGCGCCACGACGGCGCCGAACCGCTTGGCCACGCCGCTTGCGTCCAATAGCGGACGCCCAGAAGCTGCTTCCGTCATGCCGACGACACCTTGCCCTTGCCTGATCGGGAGACGTCCCCGGCCCTGCGGCCGGGGACAGGTTCAAATCACTCGCCGGGACCCTTGCAGGCGATGATTTCTTCGGTCGTGTAGGTGGTGAAGTCCGGGATCGAAACGCTCACCGGCCATTCAGGATCGAGGTTCGGATTCTGCGCCTCGGCGATCTTGGCCTTGCCTTCATCCGAAACGTTGTCCCAGAGCTCGGGCGCCACCAGCACGGTCTTGTCAGCCGGCGCGTTGCCTTCGAGAATCTGCAGGGCCAGCGTCACGCCGGCACCACCGATCGAGCCCGGATTGGTCACCGCGGCGCCGACGAGACCGTCGACGCTGGCAAGCTGACCGACGAAGCCGGCATTGTCGGCACCGACGATCGGTACCAGCGGTGCATCGGATTCGACGAAGGCGTCGACGATGACGTTGTCGATACCCGAGGTCCACACGCCGTCAAACGGAATGCCGGTCGCCAGATAATCCAGTATCTGCTGCTTGCCCTGGTCCTGCTGCCAGCCGGTGAACACTTCCTGGGCCACTTTCACGCCCGGGAATTCGGCCAAAGCGCGCTTGAAGCCTTTGTCGCGATCGTCATCGGCAGAAGCGCCGGCGGCGCCGCGCATGTAAACCACGCTGCCCTCGCCGCCGATCTGCTCGAACAGCCACTTGGCGCCGAGATAGCCGTATTCTTCCTGATTGTTCGACAGGACATAGGCGGACGGCTCGGTGACGGCCTGATCGACCGCAACGACAATGATGCCGGCATCGGTCGCTTCCTTGACGGCCGCATTGATGCCTTCGGGATTGGCCGGGTTGACGACGATGGCGTCGACGCCGGCCTGGATCAGGTTGCGGATGTCTTCGAGCTGGCCGGCAGCGTCAGTATTGCGGTGGGCGATATTGAGCGACGACACCAGGCCGGAATCGAGAGCCTGCGCCTTGATCGCGCAGATCATTTCCTCGCGCCAGCCATTGCCCTGCACGGTATTGGAGACACCGATCGTATATTCCTGCGCCGCGGCAATGCCGCCGAGCCCGACAAAAATGGAGACCGCGCTGGCGGTCACGAGCAGCTTGTTCATATTAGTCCTCCCTTGAGACTGTGGTTATCCTTGCATATTCTTTTGGTTACTTCACGTATGGATTGAGCACGTCGCGAGCCAGCAGAAAGCCTCGCTTGAGCTTGTCGTCACTTCCCTCGAAATTGCGGTCCTCGTGCTCGATGATGACAGGTCCATCGTAGCCCGCATGGTAGAGGCCGGAGAAGAACCGGGCCCAGTCGATATCGCCGAGGCCCGGCATGCGCGGCACCTGCCAGCCGATACCGACCGACATGATACCGTTTTCGTAGAGCCCGTCATGGTCGATCATCACATCCTTGGCATGGACATGGACCATTTTCGGGCCGAATTCGCGGATGAAGCGTGGCTGGTCGATCATCTGCCAGACCAGGTGAGACGGGTCGTAATTCATGCCGACCCCCTCGCCCCAGGTGTCGAAAATGCGCCGCCAGATTTTGGGCGAATAAGCGATATTGTGCCCGCCGGGCCATTCGTCATGGCTGAAGATCATCGGACAATTCTCGAAGGCCAACGTCACACCGGCATCGCGGGCATGGGCCACGACCCGCGTGAAGATGTCCTTGGCGCGTACCCAGTTTTCCTCGACATTGAGCCGACGGTCCCCGCCCATGAAGGTATTGACCACAGGCACGCCCAACAGGCCGGCGGCGGTGATGACCTTCCTGAGGTGGCCGATTACCGCGTCCCGGTGGGCTGCATCTTCATGCAGGGGATTGGGATAATAGCCCAGGCCGGAAATGGTTATGCCCCTGGCCGTCAGTGCCGCGACGATCTCGGCGGCCTGGCCGGCGGAAAGGCCGTCGACATCGATATGCGACGTGCCGGCATAGCGCCGCGTTTCACCGCCCGAGCGGGGCCAGCAGGCGATTTCCAGCGCCGAAAAGCCGTTGGCCGCGGCCCAACCGGCCACCGTCATCAGATCGGTATCGGCAAACGGAGCCGTCAGAAATCCCAGCTTCATCCTTGTCCTCCCACATCGACCCAGCCGCCTTCCCTGGCGCTCCTGATTACAGCATCGCAGAACAGCATCTCATAGTGGCCATCTTCGAAGCTGGCGTAATTTGCCTGTTCGGAGCGCCGGCCGGCCAGTATGTCGGTGTAGACGGCGCGGAACAGGGAAAAGAACGTATCGGCAAAGCCTTCGACATGACCGCCGGGCAGGCTGGCTGCAGCGCTGCCCAGGGCGTTCATCAGGCCCGGATCGCGTTGCAGGACCTGATTGGGCACCTCGCGATGGCCGAGCCATAGGTGATCGGGATGCTCGGAATCCCACGCAGCGGAACCGTCGGCGCCGGAGATTTCCCAATTCATTGCATTCTTGCGGCCATGGCTGACCTGGCTGGTGGTGATCGAACCGCGCGCGCCATTGGCGAAACGCAGAAGGATCAGCGCGGCGTCGTCGGTTTCGATATGGCGGGCCTCGCTGGCCTGGCCACCGGCCTTGGCAAAGGTCTCGACCGGTCCGAGCGGACGCTGGCGTTCGGGAATGAAGGTGGCGAGCTCGGCCAGGATCGCCGTCGGTCGCGCTCCGGCGATGAAACTGACAAGGTCGATCCAGTGCGTGCCGATATCGGCAACGGAGCGCAAGGTGCCGCCTTCATCGGTTTCCAGCCGCCAGTTCCAGTCACTCGCCCGGGCCAGCCAGTCCTGGTGATAATGCCCGGTGACGAGGCGGATATCGCCCAGATCGCCCGCAGCGACCATGCCGCGCGCCTGCTGATTGAGCGGGTAGAAGCGGGTGTTGTAGCAAACGGCAGCGACGCGGCCGCTGGCGCGTGCCAGTTCGACCATTTCCGCCGATTCAGCTGACGTCATGGCCAGCGGCTTTTCGCAGATCACATGCTTGCCCGCCGCCAGGATCGCCTTGACCTGGGCGTAGTGTGCATGGTTGGGCGAGGTGACATGCACCGCATCGACCGCCGGGTCGACCAACAACTGGTCCAGCGAGTCGTAAGCGCGTGGCACGCCCAGAGCGGCGGCACGTTCGGCGCCACGGGCCGCATTCGACCCCAGCACGCCGGTAATATGCATGCCAAGGCGGCGCAATGCACCGATATGGACCGTGCCGATGAAGCCCGTTCCAATGACGGCAACGCCCAGATCGCTGAACCCGTTCATGCTCCCTCCCAAGACCGGGCGGCTCCTCTTCCGCCCAGGATAAGTTAAACGACCGAATATCCCCCATCCACCGGCATGCAGGCGCCAGTGATAAAGGCCGAAGCCTGCGACGCCAGAAACAGCACCACGCCGGCAATATCGTCCGGCTGCCCCCAGCGGCCTAGCGGGGTGCGTGCATTGACATTGGCCACATGGACCGGGTCGGTGCGACTGCGAGCGGACTGCTCGGTGACGATGAAGCCGGGCGCCACCGCGTTGACCCTGATGCCATCGGGCGCCCAGGCAATGGCGAGCGACTTGGTCAACTGCTCGACCGCCGCCTTGCTGGCGCCATAGGCCGGATTTCGCGGGCTGCCGAAGCGGGCATACATCGAGGCGATATTGACGATATTGCCGCCCCGCGCCTTCAGATGCGGATGAAAGGTCTCGGCGGTGCGGAAGGTGCCGTGCAGGTTGACGTTGACAACCTTCTCGAAAAAGCTCGGCTCCATCTCCTCGCCGCGGGCGGTGATGGCGGCGCAGTTGACGAGCACGTCAAGCCGGTCGATCGACTGGCCCAGGGCGCGAACGGCTTCGCTATCGGTGACGTCGAGCCGCGCATAACGGAAGCGCGCGCGATCCTCCTCGGCCGGCTGGTCCTCGACGCCGGTAATCGTCACATCGGCGCCGGCCGCCTGGAATGAGCGGGCGATGGCAGCGCCGATGCCGGCCCGGCTGGCGCCGATAACCAGCACGGATGCTCCGGAAAAATCGAACCTGGCCTGCATGCCGATATCCCCCCCGAGCCCCACCATCGCCGAGGACCGAGGCTCTTGCAATCTATTTTTCGTTTTTCGATTTTTGGTTTTTTGATTTCATTTTGGTGGATGCCGATTGTTTCGCGCGCAACCGCCGCCCGAGGCTGACAATGATGGCCTGGCACACGACCAGAGCCGGCACTTGCGAGCGGAAATGCCCCAGCCTGGCCTCGGTGACATAGAGGACATGGCTGGCCGGGCCGACGACCGGGCTGAGCTCATTGTCCGTAATCGCCAGCACGGTGTGCCCGTGCTCGGCAGCCAGGCGCGCCGCCTCGACGGTTTCGGGCGTATAGTCATCAAAGGTGACGACCAGTAGCACGTCGTTCTGGCCCATCGCGCCGATCTGTTCGCGCCGCATGGCGCCGAGATTGTCCACCAGATGGGCGCGCTTGCCGATATTGGCGAGGCCGTAGACGGAATACGCCCCTATGCTGAAGGCGCCGCGCGCTGCCGCCACATGCACCACGTCGCAGGCGGCCAGGGCATCGACAAAAGCCGCCAGTTCGTCGCGATCGAGGCTCTCCTCGATGCGGACCAGCGAATTGACGGCCGCCTGCACGAAGCCTTCGAACACCCGATCGGAATCGTTGAGATCGGCATCACCGATCTCGCCGGTGCGCAGCTTGGTGACGCGGTCGGCATAGGGCAGCCGCGGCCCGACCAGCCGTTCGCGAAACACGGCCTGCAGGTCGGCAAAGCCGACAAAGCCGAGCTCCTTGGCAAAGCGCGTAATGGTCGCCGGCGGCACCTGGGCGTGGTCGGCCAGGGTCACCAGCGTACTGATCGCCACCTCTTCAGGATGGTTGAGGAAGAACCGCGCGACCTGTCCGAGCCGCCGGCTGAGCGAATCCTGCCGCTCGGCGAGCACGGCACACAGGCTCTCATAGTCCCTGATCGGCGGGCGCGGCGCGCTGGCGCTCATGGTTCGGCTCTGCTCCCCTGGCCTGGTCGGCGGGAGCCGATGCTTGCATGTCCGCTGCCGGGTCGGCAAGCCGAGCAACATGACTTGCCCTCACCCGTCCTGCATGGTCTCGTAGCGTGCAAAATAGGAGAAATCGACATGAACCCCGTGAGAATTCTTGTCGTTGGCCTGGGGAATATGGGGCGCTCGCATGCCATTTCCTATCACCGCAATCCGGGCTTCGAAATCGTCGGGTTGATGAGCCGGTCGATCCAATCCGCCACCATCCCGGACGAGTTGCAGGGCTATCCCCTGTTCGAGGATTTTGACGGCGCCATGGCCGCCACGAAGCCGGACGCCGTCTCCATCAATTCCTGGCCCGACACCCATGCCGACTATGCCATCAGGGCGATGGAGGCGGGGGCGCATGTGTTCATGGAAAAGCCGATTGCCACTACGATTGCGGATGCGCGGAAAGTCGTGGCGACGGCGCGTCGAACCAATCGTAAGCTGGTGCTGGGGTATATCCTGCGGGTCCACCCGAGCTGGATCAAGTTCATCGAACTGAGCAAGACACTGGGCAAACCACTGGTCATGCGAATGAACCTCAACCAGCAGAGCAACGGCCCGGCCTGGACCGGCCACAAGAACCTGATGGATTCGCTGATCCCGATCGTCGATTGTGGCGTCCACTATGTCGACGTCATGTGCCAGATGACCGGGGCGAGGCCGGCCCGCGTCCACGGCATCGGCGCCAAGCTCTGGGAGGCAGCCGACAAGCCCAATTACGGGCACCTGCATGTCACCTTCGACGATGGTTCGGTGGGCTGGTACGAGGCCGGCTGGGGACCGATGATGAGCGAGACGGCCTATTTCGTCAAAGACGTGATCGGCCCCAATGGCGCGGTGTCGATGGTGCCCGCATCGTCGGAAGGCAAGGACAAGCTCACCGAGGTGACGGACTCGGCCGATATCGACCGGCACACCAAGACCGACATGCTGCGCTACCATCATGCCGAGGTCGGGCCGGACAAGAATTTCGTCAAGCCGGACGACTTCATCTCGACCGAGGACGAGCCGACGCATCAGGAATTATGCGACCGCGAGCAGGCGCTGTTCCTGCGCGCCATCCGCGAGGATATCGACCTTGATGACGCCATGGACGCGGCCGTCAACAGCCTCGAAATCGTTCTGGCCGCGGAACAATCGATCAACGAAGGGCGCGTGGTCGAACTGAAATAAAGCCTGCCGCAACTCATCCCGGCTGGCCTGGTCCGGTGTCATGCGATGCCGAAAACCATGCTGCCAGTTCGGCAGCGTTGCGAACACCGAGGGACCGCATCATCCGCAGTCGGTGCGCCTCGACGGTTCGCTTGCTGAGACCGATTTCAATGGCAATGGCAGCATTGGTCTTGCCCTGCGCCACCAGGGCCAGGATTTGTCGCTGGCGGCCGGTCATGGTGGCGTCAATGACGGACCGGCTCATCGGCTCGAAACAGTAAAGCGCCTCGGCAAAGGGATCGACATCGTTGCGGGAGCGGCCATTTACCCGGCACCAGAACCGCTGGCCACCCGCCCCCACCATGATCCGCTCATCGTAATAGACCTGCCCGCCCGGCAGGTTGCTGCGCCACATCTGGCCGGTGCGGACGAAATCGGCCAGTTCGGGGTAGAGCCGAGAAAAGCTCTGATCGATCAGATCCTGGCGCAGGAAGCCGAACAGCGCAGCGAATTCGGCATTGCAATCGCGGATGATGCGATGGGTCGCAAACACCATGGGCACCGGAATTTCTCCCAATGTGTAGCGCCGGGACGGGCGATCCGGGCCTGCGGGGAGAGCTGCATCCATAGGGTATAAATACGACTAACCGAGCCGCGCGGGCAAGACCTAACCTCTCTCCAACGGCGCCACTGCGACAAGCAGGACGGGCCAATATCAGCGAAAGCGCAGGGAGGACGAGCTTTGCAAAAGGTCCATGCAGACGCGACAACGGCCATGGCTGGCTTGCTGGCCGACGGGATGACGATCATGTCGGGCGGCTTCGGACTATGCGGCATTCCCGAAACACTCATCGCCGCGATCAAGCTGTCCGGCGTGCGGGATTTGACAGTGGTTTCCAACAATGCCGGCGTCGATGGCATCGGCCTCGGAATCCTGCTGGAAACCCGGCAAATCCGCAAAATGGTCTCGTCCTATGTCGGGGAGAACAAGCTGTTCGCCCAGCAATTCCTGGCGGGTGACCTGGAGCTGGAATTCACCCCGCAGGGCACCCTGGCCGAACGCATCCGCGCCGGCGGCGCCGGCATCCCCGCCTTCTTCACCAAGACGGGCGTGGGCACCATCATTGCCGACGGCAAGGAAGTCCGCGAATTCGACGGCGAGCACTATGTCATGGAGCGCGGCATTGTCGCCGACGTGGCCATCGTCCATGCCTGGAAGGGCGATACCGAAGGCAATCTCGTCTACCGCAAGACTGCGCGAAACTTCAATCCGATGATGGCCACGGCCGGCAAGGTGACGGTGGCCGAGGTGGAGCATCTGGTCGAGGCCGGCGAGATCGAGCCGGACCAGATTCACACGCCCGGCATCTTCGTGTCGCGCCTGGTGCATGTGCCCAATTCGACCAAGCATATCGAGCAGCGCACCGTGCGCCCGCGCACACTGGTGGAGGCAGTCTGATGGGCTGGACACGCGAACAGATGGCGGCCCGCGCCGCCCGCGAATTGCAGGACGGTTTCTACGTCAATCTCGGCATCGGCATTCCGACGCTGGTGGCCAACTATATTCCCGATGGCATCGATGTGCGGCTGCAAAGCGAAAATGGCATGCTGGGCATGGGTCCGTTTCCCTTTGAAGGGGGAGGAGGATGCCGACCTGATCAATGCCGGCAAGCAGACCATCACCGAACTACCGCAGACCAGCTTCTTTTCCAGCGCCGACAGCTTCGGCATGATCCGGGGCGGCCATATCGACCTGTCGATCCTGGGGGCAATGCAGGTTGCCGAGAATGGCGATCTCGCCAACTGGATGATCCCCGGCAAGATGGTCAAGGGCATGGGCGGCGCCATGGATCTCGTCGCCGGCGTCAAGCGCGTCGTGGTCGTGATGGAGCATGAGGCCAAGGGCGAGCCCAAGCTGCTCAAGGCCTGCACGCTGCCGCTGACCGGCCAGCGCGTCGCCGACCTGGTGATTACCGATCTGGGCGTCTTTACGCTGGAGCGGCGCGGCGAGCCCCGCATGGTCCTGATCGAGCTGGCCGAGGATGTCAGCGTCGAGGAGATCACCGCCAAGACAGAAGCGACCTTCACCGTTGGGCTATCGGCCGGAGAAAAGGCATGAGCGATATCGTCATCGTCGGAGCGGCCCGCACGCCGGTCGGCAGCTTCATGGGTGGGCTGGCAACAGTGCCGGCGCATGAACTCGGTGCCACCGCCATAAGGGCTGCACTCGACCGCGCCGGTGTTCCGTCCGAAGAGGTCGACGAAGTCATTCTCGGGCAGGTGCTGACGGCAGGCGCCGGACAGAACCCCGCGCGGCAGGCCGCCATGCGCGCGGGCATTTCGCAAGGCGCGACAGCCTGGAGCCTCAACCAGGTCTGCGGCTCCGGCCTGCGCGCCGTGGCGCTCGGCATGCAGCAGATCGCCACGGGCGATGCCAGGATCGTCGTGGCAGGTGGGCAGGAATCCATGTCGCTGGCGCCGCATTGCCAGCGCTGCGCGCGCCCGCGAAAATGGGGCCGATCACCCTGGTAGATACGATGATGGTCGATGGCCTGATCGACGCCTTTGGCGGCTACCATATGGGTATCACTGCCGAGAATGTGGCCCGCCAATTCGGCATCGACCGGGCGACGCAGGACGGCTTTGCGCTGGCTTCGCAGCAGAAAGCCGCGGCGGCCCAACAGGCGGGGCGGTTCAAGGCGGAAATCGTGCCGGTGACGGTCAAAACCCGCAAGGGCGATGTAGTGGTGGATGCCGATGAATATATCCGCGACGATGCCAGTGCTGAAGCCTTGGGCAAATTGCGGCCCGCCTTCGACAAGGACGGCACCGTCACGGCCGGCAATGCCTCGGGCATCAATGACGGGGCGGCGGCGCTGGTGCTGATGGCGGCGGACGAGGCGGCGCGACGAGGCCTGACGCCGCTGGCGCGCATTGCCGGCTGGGCCACTGCTGGGGTCGATCCGGCGGTCATGGGAACCGGGCCGATCCCGGCATCGACAAAGGCATTGGCTAAGGCGGGCTGGAGCGTGGCCGATCTCGACCTGATCGAAGCCAATGAGGCTTTTGCTGCACAGGCCTGCGCGGTGAACCAGGCCATGGGCTGGGATCCGGACAAGGTCAACGTCAATGGTGGCGCCATCGCCATCGGCCACCCGATCGGTGCGTCTGGCGCAAGAATTCTGGTGACGCTGCTGCATGAACTGACGCGTAGTGACGGGCGGCGGGGCCTGGCCACGCTCTGCATCGGCGGCGGCATGGGTGTGGCGCTCTGCGTCGAGCGCCCATAGGGCGTCCAGCTAGAGTGCGCTCTGGATATAGGTGGCCTTGAGGTAGAATTCCTTGGGCCGCTGAATGTGGGTGCGGATGATCTCGCCCAGCGCGACCCCCTCGCCGCGGGCGATGGCTTCGATCATGGCGAAATGCTCGGTAATGGCGATTTCGCGCAGTTCCTCATTGGGGAAAGCACGCGTGCGGATCGGGTGTGTGGCGAAGGTATAGTGGATGATGGCATCAGCCAGCTGCTGGTTGCCAGCCGCACGATAGAGCGTCTCGTGAAATGCGTTGTTGAGTGAGAACACATCGGCGAAATGCTGGGTGCGAGACGCTTCGCGGTGGCGCGTGGCGATGTCGGTCAGCCGGGCCACCAGTTCCTCGCTGGCCGGCCGACTGAAGCGGGACGCCGCCCGCATCTCCAGGCATTCGCGGATGTCGTAGAGTTCCTCGATCTCGGCGATCGAATAGTCGCGCACCTGCACGCCCTTGTTGGGCTGGCGGATGGCGAGGCCAAGGCGTTCGAGCTCGTCAAAGGCTCGCCGAACGGCGTGCCGAGTCGCCCCCGTGCGGGCAATGATCTCGTCTTCGACCAGCCGCTCGCGCGGGCGATACTGCCCCGAGATGATGCCACGTTGAAGGTCGCGATAGACCGTATCCCAGGATTTTCCCTGTTCTGTCAGCGGCTTGGCAGATCGCATCCTGTACAGAATCCTCATTGTTTGCACAGGCGAGACTAGCGGAAAGGCACGGGTCGCACAATCATCGTTGACATTATCGATAATAATAACGATGGATATGTCGATCAGGAGGATCACCCGTGTATCGCATAGGCAGTGGCGCCGGCTTTTCCGGCGACAGGATCGACGCAGCCCAGTCGGTGGTGGCAGCAATTGCCGCAGCCGGTCAGGGCGGAGCGGTGATTTTCGAGACGCTGGGTGAGCGGACCCTGGCTCTCGGCCAGATCGCCAAGAGGCTCGATGCGTCGCGCGGCTACGAACCACTGCTCGAAGATATCCTGGCGCCTATTCTTTCTCAGGCTGTGGCCGCCGGGATTGTCATCGTCGGCAATTTCGGCGCAGCCAATCCACCGGCCGCTGCACGGGCCATCCAGGCGCTGGCCGATCGGCTCGGGCTTGGCACGTTGCGGATCGCAGTGGTCGGTGGTGACGATCTGGTCGGCAAGATCGATCTCACCCGCACCGAACGCTGGGATGGCGATGGGCGGCTGCCGGGCCTGCAGGGCGATGTGATCGCCATCAATGTCTATATGGGCGCCTCCGCCATTGCCGAAGCAATCGCTGCCGGCGCGCAGATCGTGGTTACCGGCCGCGTGGCCGATCCGGCTCTCGCGCTGGGCCCGCTGGTGGCCCATTTCGGCTGGGCCTGGGACGATCTCGATCGCATGGCCGCCGGCACGCTGGTGGGTCATCTGCTCGAATGCGGCGCGCAGGTGTCAGGGGGCTTTTTCGCCGATCCCGGCGTCAAGGACGTGCCCGACACCGCCAATATCGGCTTCCCCATTGCCGAGGTCGAGGCCGATGGCAGCTTCGTGCTGACCAAGGCGGCGGGGACCGGCGGGCTGGTCGATCTGCGGACGGTCAAGGAACAATTGCTCTACGAAATTCACGACCCCGCCGCCTATCTGACGCCGGACGTGACGTTGGACCTGACGGAGGTCGAACTGGAAGAGCTTGGCAGGGACCGGGTGCGGGTCAGCGGAGCACGGGGCCATCCGGCACCGGACAAGCTCAAGGCCACGGTCAGCTATTACGGCGACTGGCTCGGCGAAGCCGAAATCTCCTATGCCGGTCCCAATGCGCTGGCGCGGGCCCGGCTCGCCGTGACCACCATCAAGGCCCGTCTCGAGCGACGGGGCCTCAACCTGGCGCATCGCGCCGACATCGTCGGCACGGTCAGCGCGTTCGATTCCGATGCGGGGGACCTGCTGGCCGAGTCCGAGCCACCTCTGGCAGGCGACTATCGCGTGCGCTTTGCCTTCGGCTCGGCGTCCCAGGCCGACGTCAATAGCGCCGTCCAGGAGGTCAACGCCCTCTATTGCTGCGGTCCGGCCGGCGGCGGCGGGGTGCGCCAGAGCGTTCGCCCGCGTGTCCGCACCCTGTCGCATCTGGTGGCGCGCGATGTGGTCGCGGCGCGGTTCCATTTTGCCGGAGAGCCGGAATGAACGCCCGCACCGTCAAGCTGCATGACATTGCTCATGGCCGATCCGGCGACAAGGGCAATCGGTTGAACGTGAACATCATCGCCTACCGACCGGAACACTGGCCCGTGCTGCTGGCCGAGGTGACCGAAGCCCGCGTCGCAGCGCTCTTTGCCCATCGCGGCGCCACAAGGGTGACACGGTATGAACTGCCGCGGCTGGGCGCGCTCAATTTCGTCATCGATGACGCGCTGGAAGGCGGCGTCAATTCGAGCCTGGCGCTGGATACCCACGGCAAGTGCCTGAGCTATCTCGTACTCGGAATGGACGTCCGGGTGCCCGTTGAACCCGGTGATGGCCATGAAGCCGAACCGGTGCTGCAAACCGCCCGTTAAGGGCAACAAGGGAGGAACAAATGAAACTCGATACACTGATGCGACGGACCTTATTGGCCGGAGCGTCGCTCGCCGTCATGGCGGCTCAGCCGGTACTGGCCCAGGATTTTCCACAAGGTGGAACCCTGCGCGTCGCCATTTCGCAGATGGCGCCCTCGCCCGATCCGGTCGTGACCACTTTCGGCGTCAACTGGGCCACGGCAGGCGTGGTCTGTGAAGGCCTATTCGCACTGGATGAAAGCTGGACGCCGCAACCGATGCTGGCCGACAGCTTTGCCTATGGTGAAGATGGCAAGACGCTGACCGTCACCCTGCGCGACGGGCTCAAGTTCCATTCCGGTGCCGCGCTGACCTCGGCCGACGTGGTGGCCTCACTGGAGCGCTTCCGTGAATCGGCCGGCATCGGCGCGGCCTTCAAGGGCGCGGTGTCGGCTATCACGGCGCCTGACGACAAGACCGTCTTGTTCGATCTCCCCGCTCCCTCCCCGATCATTCCGGGCCTGCTGGCGGGCTCGCAGGCCGTGATCATGTCGACGGCTTCGCTCGAAGGCGCATCGCCCACCGAGGCGACCCGCGGCCTCGACTGCACCGGACCCTATACGCTGACCGAATACCAGCCCGACCAGGGCGTCACCATGACCCGCTGGGACGACTATGCGTCGCGCAGCGAGCCGAGCTCCAGCGCGTCGGGCATGAAGCATGCCTATGCCGACCAAATCGTGTTCCGCCTGATGCCCGAGGCCTCGGTGCGCCGCGACTCGCTGATCACAGGCGAGATCGACATTGCCGGCGAGTTGCCCAGCGACTTCTACGATGCGCTTCAGAACGACCCCAATACCGAAGCGGTTGTGGTGCCCAACAACCAGTCGCTGACCGTGGTGTTCAACACCAAGGAAGGCGTGGCCGCCGACGTCAATCTGCGCCGGGCCATGTATTACGCGCTGGAGATGGAGCCGATCATGCTCGCTTCGGTGGGCAATCCGGAATTCTACACGCTCGATCCGAGCTGGATCCCCGATCCGAACTCATTCTGGTACACCACGGCAGGCGTCCCTGATGGCTTCGGCACGCCTAACCCGGACAAGGTCAAGGAATATCTGGCGGCCTCGAACTACAAGGGCGAGCCCATTCGCTGGCTGGTCGCATCCGAGCAGTACCAGAAGCATTTCCTGACCGCGATCACCGCCTCGCAGATGCTCGAGGAATATGGGATCAATGTCGAAATCGTGGAATCGCCGATGGCCAACTATATCCAGGCCCGCGCCGACGCCACGGCGATGGATGCGTTTTCGAGCTTCCTGCCGACCTATGTCGACCCGACCTCGATCGCCTATCTCAATTCCAGCTATCCCGGCTTCTGGGAAGACCCGGAAAAGGTCGAACTGATGCAGCAGATCGCCACCACCATCGACCCCGATGAACGCAAGGCGATCTTCGAGAAGATCCATGCTTTGGCTTACGACCAGTTCCCGTTCATCAAGTTCGGCACCGAGGCAAACATGTATGGCATCCGCAAGGGTGTGGGAAATCCGGCCCGCATCCCGTCGCGCGCCGGCGACTATTACAATGTCGCCCCGCCTCCGGCGAGCTGACCCATGACCGTGGTTCAGGCCGCAGCTCCCGAGCGCCTGCCTGGTGGTGATGAAGCGGCAACCTTCATCACCACCAACCCGACCCTGTGGCAGCGTCTGCTCGGCAACCCCACGGCGATGTTTTCCATCGCCGTGCTGGTGCTGCTGTCGCTCAGTGCAATCCTGGCGCCATGGTTGGCGCCGGGAAACCCGATGAAGGTCAGCCCGGCCGATCGGTTCATCGGGCCCGGCGCCGAATATTTCTTCGGCACCGACAATCTGGGTCGGGACATGTTCAAGATGGTGCTGCATGGCGGCCGCACTTCGCTGGCCGTCGGGCTGATCGTTACTGCCATCTCGATGAGCATCGCCGTGGTGCTGGGAGCGATTTCCGGCTTCTACCGGCAGGTCGATGTGGTGCTGATGCGGCTGGTTGACGGGCTGATGGCTTTTCCCGGCATCGTACTGGCAACGGCCGCCGCCGCCATTCTGGGGCCGAGCATGCAGACCGTCATCACCTCGCTGTCCATCGTGCTGATCGCGCCGTCGCTGCGCATCGTGCGCGGCCAGGTGCTGGTGGTGCGCGAATTGCAGATGATCGAGGCCGCCCGCGCCGTCGGCGTGCCGACACTGCGCCTGTTCACCCGCTATATCCTGCCGGCGGTCAGCTCCCCCATTCTGGTGCAGGCATCGTTCGTCTTCTCCGCTGCCGTACTCGGCGAAGCGGGTCTCAGCTTCATCGGCGTGGGCATCGGCCCCAAGGAGCTGAGCTGGGGCAATGCGCTGACCGAAGCGCGCAATTACATCACCCAGGCACCATGGATCGTGCTGTTTCCCGGTCTGGCACTGATGCTCACCATTCTGGCGCTCAACCTGTTGGGCGATTCCCTGCGCGATATTCTCGATCCGCGCCTGGCAAGGAGGCGCTGACATGCTGCGCTATCTCGGCAAGAGGTTCCTGCTGATCCTGCCCACCATCTTCGTGCCACTGATCCTGGTGTTCCTGCTGCTACGGCTGTCGCCGGGTGATCCGGCTGGCATGATGCTGGGCGACCAGGCCACGCCCGAGCAGATCGCCGCCCTGCGGGCGCAGATGGGGCTGGACCAGCCTTTCTTCGTGCAGTTCCTGCTCTGGCTCAAGAATATCGTGACGCTCAATCTGGGTGACTCGCTGTTCTTCCGCGAGCCGGTGATGCAGATCATTCCGCGCTATGCCGGGGTGACGATCCTCCTGACCATTGTGGCGCTCACCCTGGCCGTCATCATCGGCGTCACCATGGGCCTGATCTCGGCCATGAACCGCAACAAGCCCATCGATCGCGGCGTGGTCGCGACGGCCGTATTGGGCATTTCTCTCCCCGAATTCTGGTTTGCGCTGCTGCTCATCTTCGTTTTCTCGGTCACGCTGCGCTGGTTTCCAGTGGCCGGCTACAATCCGCCTTCCGCCGGCATGATTGCCTTCGGCGCCACCATCTTTCTGCCGGCGCTGGCACTGGGAGTCCGCCAGTCGGCGCTGATGACCCGAATGATGCGGTCGTCCATGCTCGATGTGCTCAATGAGCCCTATATCACCACGGCCCGCGCCCAGGGCCTGCCCGAAAGCACCGTCATCGGCCGCTATGCCATGCGCACTGCCGCCATGCCTGTCGTGACCGTGGTGGGGCTGTCCGCCGGCTACATGCTGGGCGGCGCCGTTGCCATCGAACTGATCTTCGCCCTGCCGGGGCTGGGCCGGCTGCTGGTCGAGGCCGTGGGCCGGCGCGACTATCCGCTGGTGGAAGGCGGCGTGCTGACCATCGCGCTGGTGCTGGCCTTTCTCAACCTGCTCATCGACGTCATCTACGCCCTCGTTGATCCAAGGATACGCTACCAATGACCCTGTCTCCGGCCATGGCGGCACCCATTCCGACAGCGGCACCGGCACGGCCCACCGTGCTCGAAGTCGAAGGGCTTAGTCTGGCGTTTCGCAATGCCGACCGTCTGCTGCCCATCATCACCGACGTTTCCTTTTCCATCCGTCAGGGCGAAGCTGTGGCGCTGGTGGGTGAATCGGGCTGCGGCAAATCCATCACGGCCCTGGCCGTCATGGGACTGGCGCCGGATAATGCCGTGATCACGGGCGATATAACCCTCAACGGCCAGCCCATTTCCGGCCTGTCCCCGCAGGATCGTCGCAAGCTGTGCGGCCGACATATGGGCTTCATCTTTCAGGAACCGATGACGGCCCTGCACCCGACCCTGACCATCGGGCGGCAGATGACCGATACGCTCAAGCACAATCTTGGGCTCAGCCAGCAGGCCGCCACCAATCGAGCTGCCGAGCTGCTTGATCGCGTCGGTATCCCGCGGGCGCGCGATATCCTGCGCGGCTATGTGCATGAACTGTCCGGCGGCATGCGCCAGCGCGTCATGATTGCGCTGGCGATTTCCTGCGGGCCTTCGCTCATCATTGCGGACGAACCGACCACAGCACTCGACGTCACCATCCAGGCGCAGGTGCTCGACCTGCTCGACGACATGCGCCGCGAACTCAACCTGGCCATGCTTTTCATCACCCACGATCTCGAAGTGGTCGGCGAGTTCTGCGACAAGGCGGTGGTGATGTATGCCGGCGACGTCGTCGAGCGTGGCATGAGCGCCGATGTGGTGCAGCACCCCGCCCATCCCTATGCGCGCGGCCTTATCGACGCCGTGCCAGCGCATGACGACAACCGCACCAGGCTGACCCCGATCCTGGGCACGGTACCGCCGGTCGGCGCCTGGCCGGAAGGCTGCCGTTTCGCGCCACGCTGCCTGCGTGCCACCGAGGCCTGCCAGACGCGGCCCGCGCTCGAACAGCACGACGCGACAACTATCCGCTGCTGGCATCCGCTGGAGAGATCGTCATGACCGAAGCGCCCATGCTCGCCGTCGCGGGCCTCTCCAAGAGTTTCCGGGCCGTGCAGGCCGTCCGCGATGTCAGCTTCACTATTCCACGCGGCAAGACCTTCGGCCTTGTCGGGGAATCGGGCAGCGGCAAATCCACCACGGCGCGGCTGGTGCTGCGGCTGGTCGACCCCACCAGCGGCTCCATCACCTTCCGCGAACGCGATCTCGCCCGGCTTTCGTCGGGCGAGCTGCAGGCGCGAGCGCCGCCATATGCAGATGATCTTCCAGGACCCGTTCGGTTCGCTCAATCCACGCATGAGCGTGCGCGATACGCTGGTCGAGCCACAACTGGTGCATGGCCTGGGCACGACCGGCGAACAGTTGCGGACCGCCGAACGGCTGCTGGGCGAGGTCGGATTGCCCGTTGCCGCGCTCGATCGCTATCCGCATGAATTTTCCGGTGGCCAGCGCCAGCGTATCGCCATTGCCCGCGCCCTCGCCACCAATCCGGACCTCATCGTCGCCGACGAGCCGGTCAGCGCACTCGATGTGTCGGTACAGGCGCAGGTGCTCAACCTGATGCGGGACCTGCAGGACCGGCACGGCACGACCATGCTGTTCATCTCGCACGACCTGCGCGTGGTGCAGTTCATGTGCGACGAGATCGGCGTGATGTATCTCGGCGAGATCGTCGAGCAGGGGCCGCGCAATGCCATCTATGGGGCGCCGCAACACCCCTATACCCAGGCCCTGTTGGCTTCGGCGCCCGGCAAGGGGCAGGACAAGCGGGCCCGGCTGGCAGGCGAAATCCCCAGTGCGCATGCCGTGCCAAGCGGCTGTGCCTTCCGCACGCGCTGCCCGCATGCTTTTGCGCGCTGCACCGCGGAAAAGCCGGCCATGCACGATCTGGGTGGCGGCCAGAAAGCGGCATGCCACCTGCTCGACAAGGCAATGGCTGCATGACCGACACGATCGACGTCACCAGTCGCCAAGCGATCTATCGCGGCATTGTTACCGGCGAAGGTCAGAGCTTCCGCGGCATTCGCTATGCCGAGGCGCCGATTGGCCCGTTGCGCTTCCGGCCACCGGTACGGCACGAGAATTCCGGTCTGGTCGATGCCACGACCTTTGGCAATGCGGCGCCCCAGATGCAGCGCCGGGCGCCAGCATGGATGCCGCGCGGCGCCGGCTTCCAGACCGGCGAGGATTGCCTCAATCTCAATGTCTACACCCCTGCTGCCGATGGCGCGAAAAGGCCGGTCATCGTCCATGCCTTTGGCGGCGGCTTCCAGGGCGGCGCGGCGCAGGGCGGCTATCATGACGATGCCGGCTTTGCCGCGCGCGGCGACGTGGTCCTGGTTCGGCCCAATATGCGCACCGGCGCGCTAGGGTTCCTGCATCTCGGCCCCGCCATGGGCGACGATTACGCCGCGGCCAATCGCGGCATGCTCGATTTCGTTGCCGCGCTGGAATGGGTGCGGGACAATATCGCGGCCTTCGGTGGCGATCCTGATAATGTCACCCTGATCGGCATGTCGTCAGGGTCGTTCACCATCGCTGCCCTCTTCGGCATGGAGGGCGTGGCAGACCTCTACCGCCGCGCCTGGCTGATGAGCGGACCGGCCAGTCGGATCGTCATGCCCGATACGGCGACCGCCATAACCGCCACGTTTCTGGACAAAGCCGGCATTGCACCGGGTGACACCGCGGGCCTTGCCGCGCTGCCGGTCGAAACGATCCTGGCCATTCAGGAGACAGTGCTGGCGACGCATCTGGGCGAGCGCAATGCGCCGGGTGGCAGGACATTGGGCATCGTGCTGGATGGCACCAGCCTGATGCGCCACCCGCTCGAAAACCTCGCCAGCGGCCGGTTCAGGGATCACGAGCTCGTCCTGGGCTGGGCCCGCGACGAGGCGCGCATGTGGTATGCCTTCGGCATCATGCCCGAAGTTGCCGACCGCGCTACCCTGCTGGCCTCGATTGCGCGCTTCCGCCCCGAAGACCCGGCCGGTGAACTGGCGCGGCTCGAGGCCGAATTGCCCGGCCGCAGCTGGACCGAATACGAGGAAATCTTCCTGTCGCGCGCCATCTATCGCGACCCTGCCCTCGCCACCGCATCGGCGCAGAATACGGCTGGCGGCCGCGCCTATACCTATGAATTTGCCTGGGTTCCGCCCTTCGAAGGCGGCCGGCTCGGGGCGGCACACGGCTCGGACGAACCCTTCGTCTTCGGCAATGTATCGCCCGACCGCATCCCCCTCACCGCCGGCGACAACCGGGCCGACGCCCTGGCCGCCGAAATGAGCACGGCGCTCTATGCCTTCGCCCGCACAGGCGAGCCGACATGGGCGCTGGCAGATGGCATCCAGACATTCAAATGAGCTGCAATCCAAGGTCGGGCAACTGCTGAATTGACCAGGCGGTAAGGGTGAGCCTCCCTATGGCTCGCCGACGTTCACATGAGCATCATGAAGGACTTCCGGGCCGTTTATCGCCGCGCCCCGTGTTCACTTGAACATATCCTTTGCCAAATGAAAATTGCATTGCTACGACTCGGCGATGCGAGGACGGAGATCCTCTGCTTAAAAAACATCGGAGGAACCATCCAATGAAGAAGCTTGCGCTCCTGTTGTCGACAGGTGTGATCGCCGCACTGGCCCATGCGCCCAATGTTGCTGCCCAGACCGAAATTGCCTGGTGGCATGCCATGGATGCCGAACTGGGCAAGAAGCTCGAGGAAATCGCCAATGGCTTTAACGAGAGCCAGTCGGAGTTCAAGATCGTTCCGAGCTACAAGGGTACCTATCCCGAGACCCTGACCGCCGCCATCGCCGCCTTCCGCGCCAATGAGCAGCCCGCCATCGTGCAGGTCTTCGAAGTGGGCACCGGCACGATGATGGCCGCCAAGGGCGCCGTCTATCCGGTCTACCAGCTCATGGAGGACAATGGCGAACCGTGGGATCCGTCAGGCTTCCTCGCCCCGGTGGTCGGCTACTATTCCGATACCGACGGCAACATCCTGTCGATGCCGTTCAATTCCTCCACGCCCATCATGTATTACAACAAGGACGTGTTCGAGAAAGCCGGCCTGGACCGCGAAACGCCGCCCAAGACCTGGGCTGAGCTCGAAGCCATGAGCCGCCAGATCATGGAATCGGGTGCGGCCCCCTGCGGCTTCACCAGCGGCTGGATCACCTGGGTGCAGACCGAAAATCTCTCCGCCATCCACGATCAGCCCTATGGCACGCTGGAGAATGGCTTCGGGGGCCTCGGCACCGAATTCACCTTCAACGGCCCCGTGCAGGTCAAGCATTGGGACAACCTCAAGAAGTGGGCTGACGAAGGCCTGTTCGAATATGGCGGCCCGGTGGGCGGTGGCGACGCTCCGCCCAAGTTCTACGCGCAGGAATGCGCCATCTACATGAACTCCTCGGCCTCGCGTGCCGGCGTGATCAACAACTCCAAGGAGTTCGAGGTCGGCTTCGCACCCCTGCCCTATTATGACGACGTGACCACCGATCCGAAGAATTCGATCATCGGCGGCGCCACGCTGTGGGCGCTCAATGGCAAGGACCCGGAAGTCTACAAGGGCGTGGCCCAGTTCTTCACCTATCTCAGCCAGCCTGAAGTGCAGGCGTCCTGGCATCAGTTCACCGGCTATCTGCCGATCACCAATGCCGCCTATGAGCTGGGCCAGGAACAGAACTACTACGCCGACAATCCCGGTTCGGACATTGCCATCAAGCAGATCACCCGCGGCACGCCAACGGCCAATTCCAAGGGCGTTCGCTTCGGCAACCTGACCCAGGCCCGGACTGTGGTGGATGAAGAGTTCGAAGCCATGCTGGCCGGCACCAAGACCGCCCAGGAAGCGCTCGATGCCGCCGTCGAACGCGGCAACCAGATCCTGCGCGACTTCGAAGCCGCCAACCAGTAGGCCTCCGACCCCGAAGCCCGCTCCACCCTCCTGGCGAGGGTGGAGCGCCATAGTCGCCGTCTAGCGCGACCCAGAACGAGGCGGAGCATGCAGGCCAAACGAACCATCTTTCCCAACAAGATTCTTCCCTACATGCTGCTCGTCCCGCAGCTTGCCGTTACCCTGATCTTCTTCATCTGGCCTGCCTTGCAGGCACTCAAGTCCTCCTTCGAGCGGGAAGACCCGTTCGGTTTCCGCACCACCTTCGTGTGGTTCGAGAATTATCGCCGGCTGTTCATCGACCCGAATTATGTCGGCTCGCTGAGCAAGACCGCGGTCTTTGCCTTCAGCGTGACCGTGCTGTCGATGTCGCTGGCGCTGATCCTGGCGGTTGCAGTGAACCGCGTGCTGCGCACTAACAGGCTCTACACGACCCTGCTGGTCTGGCCCTATGCCGTGGCGCCAGTCGTCGTGGGCATATTGTGGTGGTTCATGTTCAACCCCACGATCGGCATCGCCCCTTATCTGCTGCGCGCGGCAGGCATCGACTGGAACCACCGGATCGATGGCACCGATGCCATGATCCTGGTCATCATCGCCGCCAGCTGGAAGCAGATTTCGTATAATTTCTTGTTCTTCGTGGCAGGGCTACAATCGGTGCCGCAATCGCTGATCGAGGCCGCCGCCATTGATGGCGCCGGACCCTTCAAGCGTTTCTGGACCATCGTTTTCCCGCTGCTGTCGCCAACCACGTTCTTCCTGCTAATCGTCAACATGAACTACGCCATGTTCGACACGTTCGGGCTCATCGACGCCACCACCCAGGGTGGTCCGGCACAGGCGACCAATATCCTGGTCTACAAGGTTTATACCGACGGCTTCATCGGGCTGAATATCGGCTCATCCTCCGCCCAGTCCGTAGTGCTGATGATCATCGTCATCGCGCTTACCGCCATCCAGTTCCGCTATGTCGAGCGGCGTGTGCAGTATTAGGGGTGCGGCGAGATGATTGAAAACAGACCTTTCCTGGCCTTCCTGACCCATCTGGTGCTGATCATCGGCGTCGTCATCGTGGTGTTTCCGGTCTATCTGGCCTTCGTCGCCTCCACCCATGGCAGCGGCGACTTCATGCGGGGGCTGGTGCCCCTGCTGCCCGGTCCGCATCTGGTCGAAAACTACAGCTTCATGCTCAACGAGGGCATTTCGACCGCCGGGGCGCCACCGCTCTCCATCATGCTGCTGAATTCGCTGGTGATGGCCATTTCCATCGCCGTGGGCAAGATCGCCATCTCGATCCTCAGCGCCTATGCCATCGTGTTCTTCAAGTTCCCGTTCCGGCTGCTGGCCTTCTGGATCATCTTCATCACGCTGATGCTGCCAGTCGAAGTGCGCATCATCCCCACCTTCAAGGTGGTGGCGGATCTCGGCATGCTCAATTCCTATCCGGGCCTGATCATTCCCCTGATCGCCTCGGCTACGGCCACTTTCCTGTTCCGCCAGTTCTTCCTCACCGTGCCGGACGAATTGATGGAAGCCGCGCGCGTCGATGGTGCGGGGCCGATGAAGTTCTTCCGCGATATCCTGCTGCCGCTCAGCCGCACCAATATCGCGGCGCTCTTCGTCATCCTCTTCATCTATGGCTGGGTGCAGTATCTGTGGCCCCTGCTGGTGACCACCGACAGCCGCTACTACACCGTCGTCATGGGCATCAAGCGGCTGGCGGCCACCGCCGATTCCGAGCCGCAATGGAACTTCGTCATGGCCGCCGTGATCCTGGCCATGCTGCCCCCCGTCCTCGTCGTCATATTAATGCAGCGCCTGTTCGTTAAAGGCCTGGTCGAAACCGAGAAGTGAGAAAATGGCAAGTATCGACATATCGGGCGTCAAGAAAGTCTATGGCGGCGCCGTCACCGCCATCCACAGCCTGGACCTGGCCATTCCCGATGGCGAACTGGTCGTGCTGGTGGGACCCTCGGGCTGTGGCAAGTCCACCCTGCTGCGCATGATTGCCGGCCTCGAAGCGATCACCGAAGGCACGATTTCCATCGACGGCACCGTGGTCAACACCAAGGAACCGGCCGAGCGCGACATCGCCATGGTGTTCCAGAACTACGCGCTCTATCCGCATATGACAGTGCGCGGAAACCTCGAATACGGCCTTAAGAATCGTGGCACGCCGCGCGACGAGATCGACCGACGGGTCACCGAGGCCGCTCGCATTCTGGAGATCGAGCCCTTCCTCGATCGCCGTCCGCGCCAGCTTTCGGGCGGGCAGCGCCAGCGCGTTGCCATGGGCCGCGCTATCGTGCGCCAGCCCAAGGCCTTCCTGTTCGATGAACCCCTCTCCAATCTCGATGCCAAGCTGCGCGGGCAGATGCGTATAGAAATCAAGCGCCTGCAGCGCAACCTGGCCACGACAAGCGTCTATGTGACCCACGACCAGCTCGAAGCCATGACCCTGGCCGACCGACTGGTGGTGATGAATGGCGGCCGCATCGAGCAGGTGGGCGCACCGCTGGCTCTCTATGAACGCCCCGAGACGCTGTTCGTCGCCGGCTTCATCGGTTCGCCGCCGATGAACCTGATCGATATCGATGATCTGCGTGACAAAGGCGCGCTTGCGCTTCCTGACGGCTCCGATCTCGTCGGCATCCGGCCCGATACCATCCAGTTGTCGCCCCCTGAAGGGCAGCATCTGGTGCTCGAAGCCACCGTCGAGCTCTACGAACCGATCGGCGGTGAGAGCCACCTGCATATGCGGCTGGATGGCAGCGGCCAATTGATCGTGGCGGCCGTACCGGCACGCACCGCGGTCACCGAGGGAAGCCGGGCAACGCTCTATGTGAGCATGACGGACCTCCATCCATTCAACAAGGAAACAGGACAGCGGACGGACTGAGGCAGAGCGTCACCAGGGGACGAGCAGATGACAGACAGCCGGCCCTCGGATCACCGGGAAATTCACGCGCAGAGGATCGTCCTTCGCAACCGGCCGATGCGCGCCCGGTGATGTTCTCCAACAATTCACAGATGTTCCTTCAATGACATGAGCGATCCTCGGCTTTCCGATCGGCAGAACGACATCCTCGCGCGCATCGGCGCGCGGCGCGCAGCAGATCGACCTGCTGGCGCAGGATTACGGCCTGACCCCGCAGAGCATCCGCCGGGATATCAACGCACTCTGTGCCTTGGGCCTGGCACGGCGGCTGCATGGCGGCGTCGACCTGCCGGTCATGGCGCAGAACACGCCGATCAACGCCCGGGCGAGCCTGCACAGCCGCGCCAAACGCCTCATCGGCGCCCATGTCGCGCGGGACATTCCCAATGGTTCGACGGTGTTCATGGGGATAGGGACGACGGTGCGTTTCGTCGCCGAGGCGCTCCGCGGGCATGCGGGGCTCACCGTGGTCACCAATAATGTCGAGGTTGCCCTGATCCTTGGCGATGTCGAGGGCATCGAACTCCACCTTACCGGCGGCGTCTGGCGGACGAATGACCGCGACCTCGTGGGCTCCGACACGATCGGCTATTTCGAGAAGTTCCATGCCACCCATGCCGTGGTCGGTGCCGGCGGACTGCATCCGACGAGCGGCGTACTCGATTTCAGCTATGAAGAAGCCCAGATCACCAATGCGATCCTGCTTAATTCGCGCAATCGATACCTGGTGGCGGATGCCAGCAAATGGCTGGGAACGGCCGCGGTGCGCGTGGCGCCATTCTCAAAATTCACCTGTTTAGCCACCGACCTGCTGCCGCTGGATCAGGAGAACAAGGAAAGCCTGACCCAAAGCGGCATACACGTCATGCTCTGCGGACCACAGAACCGCTAGCCGCCACTACGGCGAATTGTACCTTCACGCGATCTCGACGCCAGCACCGGAGCCTGGAAGGAGTCGTTTGTTCGCTTGATTTCTTCAGGCCATCCAGTTCATTTGACGCTGGCGAGGGCAGTCCGGGAATGGCGGGATTTATGGCTGGAGGTACGGGCCCTGCCTCCACGGCAGATATTCCGGAAATCGCCGGTTTGCTGGCGCGGGCTTTCGATGATGATCCCGAGCTGCGGGCCTTCGTGGATGGCCAAGAGCGGCAGAAGCGGCTGCGCTCATATCTCCAAGCCGAGGCTTGCCTGACCCTGGACACGGGTGGGGTGATCGATCTCTACCGAGACACCGACGGCCAAGCCGTGGGAGCTGCCGTGTGGGAAGCGCCGAGCGCCCGAGGGATGCTGTTGCAAACCGTGCGATATGGGCCTGCCATGCTGGCGGCGGTTGGCTTGCGGGGCCTGCTCAACTGGCTCACCTACCGTTCCGACTTCAAGCGCTTCCAGCCCGCTCGACCGCATTGGCATCTGGTGCGCCTAGCGACGGATGCCAGTGCACGCGGACAGGGTATCGCCACTGCGCTGCTTAGAGACCGCCTCGACATGATCGACCAAGCGGGGGGAATTGTTCACCTCGAGGCATCGGGCCCTTCCAGCGCCAGGCTTTATGAACGTTTCGGCTTTGCGGCCGTTGGCGAATTCACGCTACCGCCCGACACAGTGATTGTCGCCATGACCCGGCCCGCGCACCAGCACGCCATCACGGCCCGTCATCCCTGAACGCGTGGCGCGTGGCCGTCCCCCGTGCCGGGTTCAGGTAGTTCAGGGCCAGCGGCAACAACTTGCCGAGCGGGCCGCGGAACCGCAGCAGCATCCATTGCAGATGCATTATCGCGCCGAAGTCGGTCTTGGGGCCGTGCGTCGTCATTCCCATGTCGAGCACGGATTTGCCTTCACTGATCGCCAATTCGACAATGCTGGCGAGCACAAGAAAATAGGCGCCGTCCCGGACACCGCCCGTCTCGCGGCCAAAGGATAGCCAGCGCAGGATGCTGCCGTCATCGACCACCAGCGCATGCCCCACACTGGTCTCGCCCTTCAGCACGTCGAGCACACGCACCCGCTGACCCAACGCATGGTCGAGTTGGGCAAAGAAGCTGGGCGCCAATTGTTCGCGGCTATATTCGGTGGCGAATTGACGGACATTCTCGCGTTGCCGCGCCAATCGCTCGCCCCGGTCGCCGATACGGCCAGTCCAGCGTGCATGCAGCCCCGATTTTTCGGCCAAGGCCAGTCCGCGCCGCACCTTCTGGCGATGCCGGCTCGTCATTGACGCTAGATAGTCGGCATAGGACGCCCATTTGATATCGAGTGACATAGTGGGGAGGCTTTCTCCCCTGGCATAGCCCGCCAGTTCGAACGCGGCGCTCGCCTCAAGCTCCGGCTCGAGAAAGTCACGCAGCACGATGAGATGCACGCGTTCGCTGGCTGCCAGGCGTTCCAGCGCCTCGCAGATGACAGGCGCCAGCGCCGCAATCGCGGCACCCGGCCGAATACCAATGCCATTGCCCGGACCAAGTGGACTGCCGCATTCGAGAATGCGCGGCCGCAGGAACCAGGGGACCAGCCGCTGGATGCGTTCGGCCACCCACTTGATGGGACCTGCCGAAAACATGACCAGCGATGTGGGGATGATATAGGCGGCAACTGCCACGACAATGTCCGCCGCATCGTCGCGGATGACAATATATTTCGGCGTGCAATCGCCGAGGGCGCCACCTTCCGACGAGCGCAGCCAGGCATGGCTCTGGAACAGCCGTTCCGGGCCGAATACCCGGTCCCATTCTACGGCCCCGATGTCGTCGATCGTATCGTGAACCGTTACCTGCATATCAGCCGCTGCAGGTTCCAGGGTTGAAGCCAGGCCGGACGCGAACTGAGACGCGGGAACCCGACAATATCGGGATTCCCTGCGTCTTCAGTTCCTAGAAGCTGCCCTTTACGCCCACGGCCAGTGCATGGGCCATAACGCTGGAGTTGACGGTGGTAGAGCCACCGAAGGCATCATTGTGGGTGAATGCGGCCTGGCCGCCGAAAAGCGCCGTGTAGTCGACAGTCAGATCCATCGAATCGGCGATCTTGTACTGGAAACCAGCGCCGATGCGCGCTGCCGGCACCATGCTGCTGCCGGTAATGGTACCGCTCGAAAAGCCCACGGTGTCGGTATAGGTCAGGTTGGAACTGACATGAGCGGCACCCAGACCTGCCGAAAGGTATGGAACGAAGTTGCCGAATTGCGTGAAATCGTAATAGCCCAGCGCCATAGCGGTGGTGGTCGTTACATTGCCATCGAGAGAGCCGCTCGAGGGGGCTCCCCAGGGATAGGTACCTTCGAAAGAGCGACCGGCATTGATCGCGATGCCCAGTTCCAGCTCGGCCCGCACCTGGGGGCTAATATGCTTGCCGACCGCAACGGCCCCGGCAAAGCCGGCATCGAAGCTCGATTTACCCGATGGGCCGACACCAAAACCGGTGACCGAGGTCGTGTCGATGGTGCCCGGCAGCGCGATGCCGACCTTGCCCGAAACATACCACGGCAGCGCGTCGAATGCGGCCGCGTCGTAGACGACGGACCCGGACGGCACAGCGTCCTGTGCCGACGCGGCGCCGCACGCCAAAACCGACAATACGCCTACCGCTGCAACAAAGTTTTTATTCACATCGCCCTCCAGCAGGTTGAGGACGTTGTCCTCGGCCCCTTCACCCGGGCAAACTAGTGCTGCTTTGCGATTGCTGACAAGATGTCAACGGGCCGTTGTAACCGCGTCGCGAGCGCTTTAGAAAACAGGCGACGCGGACTGTTGCCCAAAAGTCACCAATGTTCGGCCGGGATATGGTCATCGTTTCGCCTGAATTGCCCACGGCCCCCAGAGTGCCCGCATGGAGTGCCAGAGTTGAGCTTCGACCCCGCCCGTGAGGGGAAGGAATCCATGGGGACGTCCATAGCCCTGATGGGCATGGCCTGCCGATTTCCGGACGGCGCCAACACACCGGACAGTTTCTGGCGCCAGTTGCTCGACGGGCGGAGCGCTATCGGCGAAATCCCGGCGGATCGCTTCTCGATCGCGGCCCATGTCGATGCCAATACCGAAGCACCCGGCAAGAGCTATACGCGCTGGGGCGGCTTCATCGATGACGTCGCCGGCTTTGACCCTGCAATGTTCGAGATTTCTCCGCGCGAGGCCCAGGCCATGGATCCGCAGCAGCGCCTGCTGCTGATGGTCGCCTATGAGGCGATGGAGGATGCGGGCCTGACGCGGAACCTTCTCGGCACGGTCCGCACCGGCGTTTACGTGGGCGCCTCCTCTTCCGACTATGCATCCCTGCAGCGCCTGCAGCGCACCCATAGCGATATCTATGCCGGAACCGGCTCCGCCCTGTCGATCGTGGCCAACAGGGTTTCGCACCGCTTCAATCTCAGCGGCCCCAGCCTGTCGATCGACACGGCATGCTCCTCCTCGCTGGTCGCCCTCGACCAGGCCGTCACGGCCTTGAACAGCGGCCGGATCGACATCGCCATCGTCGCGGGCGTCAACCTGTTGATCGACCCCGCAACCTTCGTCGCGTTTTCAAAGGCCGGTATGCTTTCGCCCACGGGGACGCTGTCCGCCTTCGATCGCCGGGCCAATGGCTATGTCCGTGGCGAAGGCATCGGCGCGATAGTGCTGATGCGCGAGACCGACGCCCTGGCGCAGGGACGACGGACGCGGGCGCTGATACGCGCCACCGCCGTCAACCAGGACGGCCGCACACCGACGCTGACCGCGCCCGACCTGCATGCCCAGCAGGCCATGATGGCCGCGCTCTGCAATACTGCGGATATCGCCCCCCATGACGTGGATTATGTCGAAGCGCACGGCACCGGAACCCCGATTGGCGATCCCATCGAAGCCGCAGCCATTGGGCATGTCTTCGGCGGCGCGGGCCGACAGGCGCCGCTGCTGTTTGGTTCGGTCAAGCCCAATATCGGACACCTGGAATCCGCCGCCGGCATTGCCAGCCTGATCAAGGCCGTCCTTGTTCTCGAAAATCGTCTTGTGCCGGCCAGCATCAATTCCGAGGAGCCCAATCCGGCCATTGCGTTCGAGGCGCATAACATGGCGGTGCCGCAAGCGCCGGCAGCGCTGGGAAGCAATAGTGGTTCGCCGGTCTTCATAGCGGTCAATTCCTTTGGCTTCGGCGGGACCAACGCCGGCGTGCTGCTGCAAAGCGCTAATTCGGTACGCCCGGCTTCCGAAAGCCCGCAGCCGATCGAAAAAACTGTCGCCGTGCCGCTATCGGCCGCCAGCGCAGAAGCCTTGCGCCAGGTGGCCGGCCGCCTGCACGCGGAAGTTGTCGAGGGCAGGCTATCGGAGCGCAGCCTGGCGGACATTGCCGCCTCACTCGGGACCATGCGCGAAGGCCTGCCGCATCGGGCTGCCGTTATTGCCGCCTCTAGGCAGGAACTGGCAAACAGCCTGTCCGAGATGGCCGAGCGGGACGTGCCGCCACCCGTCCGCGGCGCGCTGCCGGCAATCGTGTCCGGTTCACCGCCGCCGCGCAGCAGGCTGGCATTTACTTTCGCTGGTCAGGGCGGGCAATGGTGGGGCATGGGGCGGCGACTGCTGCTCGAAGACCCGACTTTCTCTCGCGCCTTCATGGAATTCGACCAGGGTTTCGAGGCGTTGTCCGGCTGGTCTGTCCACGCTGAACTGCTGCGCGACGAGGCGCAGTATCGCCTCGATCAGTCCCGCTATGCGATGCCGGCGATTTTCGGCGTTCAGATCGGGCTCGGCGCGCTCTGGCAATCCTGTGATGTGCGGCCCGACTTCGTCCTGGGGCACAGCTTTGGAGAACTGGCGGCGGCCTATCTTGCCGGAGCAATCAGTCTCGAGACCGCGACGCGCATGATCCATGTGCGCTGCCAGATCCGCGAGAAGCTGGGAACCGACGGCGCCATGCTGGCGGTCGGCCTGGCCCCGGCGGAAGTCCAGGCTCTGCTCGGACCCGACAGCCAGATAGACATCGCCGCCCTTAATGCCGCCTCCATGGTTACCCTGGCGGGGCCGCCCGCCGAAATGGCGCAATTGTCCGCGCAGCTGGCCGAGGCGCATCCATCGGCACAGGTTCGGCCGGTACAGAGCGATACCGCTTGGCACTCCCGCCAATTGGCGCCGCTGGAAGACTGGTTCCGGGGCGAAATCGGCGACATTGAGTGGCAGGCGCCGCAGGTGGGTTTTATCTCCACCGTCACCGGGCAGCCTGAAAGCCGGCTCGATGCCGATTACTGGTGGCAAAACCTGCGTCAGCCGGTCCGCTACCGGGATGCCGTGCTGATGGCGCTTGATCTCGGCGCCAATGCCTTCCTTGAACTGTCGCCGCACCGGGTGCTGAGCGGCCTTAACGCGACCAATGCCGCCGAGCGCGCCGTTCCCGTGTCGGTCGTCAACTCACTGGTGCGAAACGAAGATGACTTCCGCGCCGTGGCGGTCGCTACTGCGCAGCTCCATTGCAGCGGCCGGACGATCGACTGGCAGGCGGCAACGGGCGGCAACGCGCAGGCGAAAGGGCTTCCGACCTATCCCTGGCAGCTATCGCCCTATTGGCGGCACTCCGAAGAAGCGCGCGATCTTCTGCACGACAGCGCCGAATTTCCACTGCTCGGCAAACGCTCCCCGGGGCCTGATCCGGTCTGGAGCAATGAGGTCAGCCTGGGCGCCTTCCCGTTTCTCCGGGATCATGCGGTTGGCGGCGACGTGGTGTTCCCGGCAGCCGGCTTCATCGAGATCATGCTCTGCGCCGGACGCAACATCTTCGGCGACGTGCCGATCGAGATCGAGAATTTCGAGATTTCGGCCGCCCTCTTCATCGGCGCCGATGAGCGGGTGCTGTTCTCCACGCGGTTCGACGCTGCCCGCCATCTCATCGACGTCAGAACCCGCACCCGCGATGGCGCGCCAGAATGGATATTGCGGGCCAGCGCGCGGCTCCGCCCGACCGATGTGATGCCCGGCCTTCCGTTCCCGCTCGATGCACAAGCGGGTTCGCCGCTGAGCGCCGACGACTTCTATGCTCAAACCGCATCGGCCGGCTTTGGATATGGCCCCGCTTTCAGGACGGTGGCGAGTGCCAGTGTGACGGCAGAGACGGCAAGCGGCGCGATCGTGGCACCCGACCAGGTCTCGCTCGAGGGCAGCCTGGCCCACCCATGCCTGCTCGATGGTGCCCTGCAGCTCACCATAGCGATGCTTGCTGCCAGCCGGACCGCACCCGGCGAGCCAGAAAATCCGAGCGCTGCGGCCCAGACACTGTACCTGCCGACGGCGCTGCGCCGGCTGCGCTTTGCCGCCCCCTGACCCGGCACATCTCTGTCCAGATGAGGCTGGAAAGCTCGGAGGCAAAAGCGGTCACCGCCGATTACAGCCTTGCCGATGCGGATGGCCGCTGCCTCCTCTCCATCGACGGGCTGGAAATGCGACAAGTGGGGCAACAGGCCACGAAGACCGATGCCGAAGCTGGAAAACCCGCCTATTACGCCGAAACCTTCATCCCTTTCCAACCCGGGGAGCAGGCAGGGTTAAGCGGGAACTGGCTCATCCTGACCAGCGATAGCAGTGCCACCGAAAGCCTGACCGCGGGGCTGGAACAGGCTGGCGCTTCCGTCATCGCATTGGACCTGCCGACCGCGGCGGCGGACGAAGACCTGCTGTCGCGAACGCGCACCCTGACGGCTGACGCAGCGGCGCAGGTCGATTCCGTGATTTTCCATGTCTCGGGCGATGGTATCGGAGAGGACGATCTGGTCTCCCGCAGCGAGCAACATGTCCTGCACCTGATCGCGGTAGCGCAAGCCCTTCAGGCGCTCGACACTCCACGGCGCGTGCGCGACGTCATCATCGTGACCCATGGGGCCCGCCTGCTACCGCAGGACAAGCCAATGTCGCTGGCCGGCCTGGCGGCCTCCGCAGTGGTCGGCCTGGCCCGAACCATCGCCTCCGAAAATCCGGATATACGCATCCGCCAGATCGATAGTCCACGCGACGAGATCGAAGATGTGGTTCGAATATTGGCGGCAGCCGACAGCGAAGAGTCCGAGTTCGTGTTACGGGGCGGCGCCAGCTATGTCCCGCGCCTCGTCGCCGATAGTCGCTCGGACCTTCCCGGCGGCCTCGTCGATATCGACCTGACATCGGCAACGGACAATTTCCAGCTGACGATGAAAGCCCCGGGATCGACCGCCAGTCTTTTCCTCGAGGCCTGCCCGAGACCAAGCCTGGCGCCAGACGACGTACTGGTCGAGACGGCCGCGGTGGGCCTCAATTTCCGGGATGTCATGGCGGTGACCGGGCTGTTGCCGGCCGGCGCGGAACCCGACCCGGCCTGGCTCAATCTCGGCCTTGAATTCTCCGGCACCGTTCGGGCGCTCGGCAGCAATGTGCCGGAACTGGCTGTCGGCGCCCGGGTCATGGGCATGGCGCGGGCCTGTCTTCGGGGCCTCGTCGCGGTTCCCGCTCGGACGCTCGTGCCCATTCCATCGGCCCTGTCCCTCGAAGAGGCGGCGTCCATCCCCTCGGCCTTCGCAACGGCCCACTATGCGCTGGCACATGCCGGCCGGGTACAGAAGGGCGAACGCGTTCTCATCCATCTGGGCAGCGGCGGCGTTGGCCTTGCCGCTATTCAGGTGGCCAAGTCCCTTGGCGCCGAGGTTTTCGCCACTGCCGGGTCCGAGGAGAAACGCAGCTATCTCCGAAGCCTGGGCCTTGCCCATGTCTTCAATTCCCGCTCGCTCGGCTTTGCCGACGACATCCTGACCGCGACCGGCGGCAAGGGCGTCGATGTCATCCTGAACGCCCTGCCAGCGCATTTCATCGCCAAGGGGCTGGACGTCCTGGCGCCGTTCGGACGGTTTCTGGAGATCGGCAAGCGCGACGTCTACGCAGATACGCCCCTGGGCCTGCACGGACTGCGCCGCAATATTTCGGTCCACGTCATCGATCTGGCGGCAATGGGCACGGACCGTCCCGACTTGCTGGCGAGCATTCTGGCCGAAGTGCTCCAGCGCTTTGCGGACAAGGTCTATATCCCGACGCCAATCACCTATTTTCCCGTCGATCGCGCTGCCGATGCTTTCGATCTGATGGCCAGGGGCAGGCATATCGGCAAGGTGGTGATCGGCCTTGAATCCGGCGCCCGTACGGTACGCGCATCATCCAACCGTGCACTGGTGGCCCGCCAGAACCGCAGCTATCTGATAACCGGCGGCACGGGCGGCTTCGGCGTGGAAATTGCCCGCTGGCTGAGCCGGCACGGCGCAGGCCACCTCATCCTCGCTTCGCGTTCCGGTACGCTGCCTGCCCGGCACGAGGGGCTCGCCGAAGAACTGCACGCGTCGGGTTCAACGGTCGAAGCCGTAGCGCTCGATCTGACCGACGAGGCGGCGGTTGACGCATTCATTGCGGATCGCACCCATTCCGACCAGCCACTAGCCGGCATCGTACATGGCGCCGCCGTGTTCAAGGATGGCCTGCTGGGCCAGCTCGACGCGGCATCCATTCGCGCGGTGCTGCAGCCCAAGGTCGCCGGCGCCTGGGCGCTGCACCGGGCCCTGGCAAAGTCCGGGGCCGCGCTGGATTTCTTCCTGTCCCTGTCATCGGTGGCCCAGTTGCTCGGCTCGCTGGGGCAAGCCAATTATGTTGCCGCCAACAGCTTCCTTGATGGCTTCGCAAGCTACCGCGCGGGACACGGCATGCCGGCCCAGACCGTCAGCCTTGGCGCCCTGGGAGAGGCCGGTTTCGTGGCCGACAATGCGGCAATGAGCAGTTATCTCGAAAGCCTGGGCATATTGCCGATGGCGAGTGCCGACACCCTTGATTTGCTGGAAGGGCTTGCCGTCAGCAGCGCGACCTCGCGCAGCATCGCTGCCGTCGACTGGAGTCGGGTCCGCGGTGCATTCGGCAGCCAGGGGGTAACCCCACGCCTTGCCGGACTGATGCCGGGCACGCGCAAAGGCGACCATAAACTGCGCCAGATGCTCGCGGCATCCCCTTCTGCGGCGTGGCCGGCCCTCCTCCAAGAGTTCCTCGTCGAAGAAGTCAGCTGCGTCCTCGACGTCGAACCTAAACTGGTTCCGGTCAATCGGCCACTGGCCGAACTGGGGCTGGATTCACTCTCCTCGATCGAGCTCAAGAACAGGATCGAGACCAGGCTGGGCCTGACCATGACAGTCGGGGCTTTCCTGCAGGCGCCGACGCTGGAAAAGCTGTCATCCGTCATCGCCAGCGCCCTCGAAGAGCAGGCCCGATCCGAGCGTGAAATGCCGGGCGGGCCGGGAGCTCTGCCCGCAGCCGAGCAGCAGGCGGTGTTTTCGGACCGCCAGCGCTGGGCCATCCAGCGCGCCCTGGCGCCGATGACCTCAGACGCCGGCCGGGCGGCCCTCGAACAGGTGGCTCGGCGCCGCCCCGACAGCCCGCGCGCCCTCGCCGATATCGAGGAAGCGCTCTCCCGCCTCTGCAGCATTGCGCCACATCTTGCGCTGCACTGTGACCCCGCGAGCCGCACCCTCCTTATGCGGGGGACGCCACCTGATATTGTCGTGACGCAATCCGTCGCGGATGCCCTGGCGCGCCCACTCGATATTACGAGCGGTGAACTGCTTCGCATCGCCGCGTCCGAGGAGAATGACGTGGTCGTCGAACTCGGCCTGCGCCTGCACCTGGCCATCGACATCGAGGCCGACAGTGTGCTCAACGCACTGGTGAGCGACGACCCCGGCCTGATCATCCGCCACGAACCACCCGACATCGACAGGATCGCGGCAGAAGCCCGTACGCGTGCACTGCTGGAGCCCTGGGCCTCCGCCGTCAAGCTGCCGGGCGGCACCAGGCCGGTGCTGGCCTCAACCGCCGGCCTGAACATCGGGCGGATAGTTCATCGCGACGTGCTGCAAACATCCGCCAGGCTGTCTGAAGCCGACTGGCTGCTCGCCTTCGCGCAGGCTGTCGAGACAGTCACCGGGCGCCGCGATCTCATGATCGAACGTTTTGTCGACGCTGAGCCTAGCAGCTTTCCTGTCCGCGTGGCCCTTGCGCCGGACAGGTCGCTCGCCCTGGCGATAGTCAACCATCAGCTGTCTCTCAGCGAGCCCGTTCTGGAGACATGCTCGATGGAGCTCTTGCTGGCCGAAGAACTGGACCTGGCCAATGTCCAGGCACGTCAGCTCGGCTTCTCGTTCCGGGACGAGCACGACCCAGCTATTCCGGCGTGGAACGCGCTGGCAGCCCACATTGTGACCTTCGAAGGCGGCACGCGGGTAACGCTTGCCTATGACGAACAGGCAATCGATGAGGCAAATCTGCAAAGGCTCGTGACAGCGCTCGCCAACGCCCCCGGTCAGACCGCAAACCCGGTCACACCGTCGCCCGCAATTGCCGCCCTCCCCAATGGTTCGATCGACCAGAAAACCGCGCGCGATTTGCCGGCTACCCAGCCGCTCCCGGGATACCCGGTTAGCGCCGCCCTCACGAACCTGCTCGACGAAGTGTCGGACCCCGCAGCGACCGAAACACTGCGACGCGCCTCCATGCTGTGCCAGGCAATCCGCGTCCGTCCCGGCGTCGATGTTCAACGGCTGCAGCGGGCCGTCAGCAAGGTTGTCGATCGCCACGAGTTTCTGCGCGCCCGGTTCGCCCGCCATGACGGGCAATGGCGGGCTCTGGTGCTCGACAGGGTCGCGCCATTGACAGTTCGCGACCTGGACGCAGCCGGTGACGTCGAACTTGCGCAAGCCATGCGCAGCATTGCCGAGCGCCCGTATGACGTGAGCCGGCCACCATTGATCGAGGTTCATCTTCTGCGGCTGGGCGCAGGCGGCGACGTGGTGTTGATCAGGCTGTTCGAAGGGGTGGCCGATGGCTGGTCGCTTGGCGTCGTTCTTGACGATCTGATCAGAGCATATATCGGGCTCGACCTCGGGCGGCGTCCACCGGGCATGTCGCAGATTTTGAGCCTGGCGTCCCACCCCGTCTCGAGCCAGGTCCACCGCGCGGGGGTCAGGATAGATCGCCTGCAGCTGGGGCCAAGCCGGGTTCGAACCCTGCGCCTCGGGCTTGGCGGCGCGGAAGCCCTTCGGCAGCAGGCCGCCACGTTGGGCACGACCGAAAATGGCCTGCTCGCCGCTTCGTTCGCCCAGGCGCTGGTCGCTACAGGGCACGGTACCCTGCCGGAACTCGGAACCTATGATCCGGCGCGCGGCGACCCTCGGCTTCGCCGCGCCGTAGCCTTCCTGAGCCGCATGGTCCAGCTCGATATGCCCATGGATGGCAACGTCGCCCAGGTTGCGCGGCAGCTAGATGCGCAGTTCCTCGACCTCGCGGCGAAACCCGGCATTCTGGGCGCCGTACCGGCATTCATCTACGCGCCGCTGCTACCCCGGCAAATGCTCGATCGCTCCCTGTTCGGGCCTGCCATGCGCCAGCTTTCAGATGGCCGCGTATCCGTCATGTCGATGGAAATCGAAGCCATCGACATCGCGCCATTCGGGCTGCAGGAAGGGCGCCTCCAGTTGCGCCCGCTCTCGACCCATGGCGGGCTGGAGCTCAATTTCTACTACGATATCGAGAGCTTCGCCGACGCGGATATATCGGCACTGGGCCGCACCCTGATTGCCCTCGCGGGGCTACCGCCATCGATAGTCGAGGGCGAGAATTTGAGTGCCCCTCTTGCCGCCTCCGAAGATATCGAGGCGCCCAAGCATAGCCTGGAAACCACATGACAGCAGGACAGCCCTGGGTTGCCGTGTGGTTTTTCGACCTGGCTGCGCAGGGCCCTCGACTGCTGGAAATCGGGCGGGCCAGGCACCTTCTGGAGCCCGGCGTCATCGAACGGTCCTCCAGATTTGCTTCAACCGCTCAGGCGGAACGATTCCTGGCGTCCCGCGCGGCCCTGCGGCTGGTTCTTGCGGAATATGGTGACGGCCACCAGCAGTTCGCTGTCGGCCCTCTTGGCAAGCCCGCCCTTGGCGGCGCGCTTGGCTTCAACCTTTCCCGCACGGACGAGGCCGTCATCATCGCCGTTTCCAACGCCGAAGTGGGCGTCGATATCGAACGCCGCCGACCGGTCGCGCTAACGGACCTGCTGATTGCCGAAGTCAGTGCGATCCTGCCACGCATCGGCTGGCCTGCCGAAACAGATACCCAGCTTCGGGCATGGACCGTGCTGGAGGCCTGGGTGAAATACCACGGGCTCGCCATGCCCCGGCTGCTCGACGAAAAGGCGCTGGCTTCCCGCATGATCGGGGAAATCGTATCCCGCGACGTCGAACTGACGTCCCTTGTCCTGCCACCGCATATTTGCGGAACACTCTGCACCGTGCGGGAGCCGACCATACGCTACGAGAGCAGCGGCCGGCTGACTTCCTAGAGCGCTGCTATCACTGCGCGAGGTTCGATCTGGGATATTCGAGCTGCATCGCCACGACATTGGTGGTGCTTTCGCCATAGCGCGCATTGATTGCCTGGAGCGTCTGGTCCAGCGCGGTCACGGGGTGCTGCTCGGAAAAATCGGCGACGCTATTGGCCTTCGGCCAGTCCTGCATGATCCGGTCGGGGAGGATGCGGAGGCCATTTTTCGTCACGACGGCAGCGTCCGAAGCGGCGAAGCTGACGCTCCTGGAGCGATAGGTCCGCGACCAGGCATCGGCCACAAGGGCCAGTGACACCTCGTCCATATCGGGCTTGAGGGAAATGCCGAACTCGTCACGGTTCCAGAACGCCATCGTATTGGCGAGAACCGTGGTGGCGAATGGGCGGGTGAACGTGAATGCGCCGCTCGCATGCTGCGCGCCCCAATAGTCCACGCCGAGATCGCGCGCCACTGCCTCTGCCCGCTCCCGGCCGCCAATGGCCTCGACCAGTGTCAGCATCATGGGCATGGATGCGGTGATGCCGGTCGTCGTCACGACGTTCCCGTCCATCACCATGCGCCGGTCGGGGACATAATCTATGGTCGGGCTGCGTCGCAGCAGGTCACGCAGATAGAACCAGTGCGTCGTCGCGCGCTTGCCGTCGAGCAGGCCTGCCGCGCCGACGACCTTGGCGCCGGCACAGACGCCGACGACGATGGCGCCCTTGTCCGCCTGCTGCTGGAGCCAGGCCAACACCGTGGGATCGTCATCCCGGCTCATCGCCGGCACGATGACGTAGTCGGCGCCCTGGGGATGGCTGGCATCGAATTCCGCAATGGTGGCATCGGGCTCGACCTTGAGTGCAGGATAGAGCTGAACCGGGCCGGGCTCGGTCGCCAGCATGATCACATCGGCAATGTCCGCGCGCCGCAATATCCCTGTCGGCATGAGGTAATCGGTGGTCTCGGTCGCATCATTGAGGCCGATAACGGCCACGACCGGCCGCTGGCCGGCGGGGGGCTGGAGCGCCTCCAGCATTGCTGCCGTCTCGGATGCGGGCACTGGCGGCGCAGATGCCGCCGTGCCGGGCGGAAGCATGGCAAGCCAGATGCCGAGGCCACCCGCGGCAAGAATGACGACCCCGACGACGCCCCATGCGGCAACTACACGCTTCCTCACTTTTCGCTCCCGTATCGCAGCAGATGTTGACAGGACCCTAGCGCAAGATGGAAGCTGTCCGAAATGACATAAATCGGGCGAAAACTGCCATGACACGACGGATCGGTTTCGTCATTCATCCCGGCTTCCAGTTCCTCGACGTCGTCGGCCCCACGGCCGCATTCGAGATTGCCTCCCGCTACGTGCCCGACGGCTACGCTCTCGAAATCCTGGCTCCAACGGCCGGAATGATCGCCAGTTCCTCCGGCCTCGAGCTGGCGGCGACGACATTGGATGCCGACGGGCTCGACACGATCGTGGTTTCCGGCGGCCAGTTGGTCTGGGACATGGCGGCTTTCCACACCATCGTCGCCTGGTTGAAGTGTGTGCGCCCGCGCCGGCTGGCAAGCGTATGCTCAGGAGCATTCCTGCTCGCCGAGGCCGGCCGGCTTGATGGCCGTTCGGCCACGACGCATTGGGAGAGCACCGAGCGGTTTCGGCGCAGCTATCCGCGTGTCCGCCTCGAGCCCGACCGCATTTTCACGCGGGATGGCGACATGTGGACATCGGCAGGGATTTCGGCCGGCATAGACCTTTCCCTCGCCCTGATCGAGGACGATCACGGGCCGGCAATCGCCCGGCTGGTCGCCCAGCAGCTTGTGGTGCATAGCCGTCGGCCCGGCGGGCAGTCGCAGTTTTCCGGCCTGCTTGAGCTCGGTGGCCAGTCAGGGCGCTTCGAAGCCCTGGTGGCATGGGTCAAGGCCAGCCTGGCCGAGCCGCTGACCATCGAGCAACTGGCGGAACAGGCCGCCATGAGCCCGCGCAATTTCGCGCGCGCCTTTCTTCGGGAAATGGGAACGACACCGGCCAAGGCGGTAGAGCAGCTTCGGCTCATCGCGGCGCGCGATGCCGTCGAAGCGGGGCTGGGGTCTTTCGACGAGATCGCCCGCCGCGTCGGCTTCAAGGATGCCGGCCGGATGCGCCGCGCCTTCCTGCGCGTCCTAGGCCAGCCACCGCAATTGCTGCGGCGCTCCCTTCGCGCGACACAGTAATTTCAGTCGGTCCGCACCAGGCTCGCGGCGGCCTCGTCGCAGAATACCAGAACCCTGGTATGGCTTTGCAGTGCCGAGGCCGGGCAAGCGGGCGTCTGACCGGCCCGGAACGCCATTTGCAGCGCCTCGGCCTTGGTGGCGCCGACCGCGACCAGCACGATTTCTCGGGTTTCCAGGATGGTACCGATACCCATGGTCACGGCAGTGGGAGGCACCGCCTCGCTCGCAGGGAAGTCGGCCTTGTTGGCTTGCTGCGTCGATGGCGTCAACTCGACCTGACGTGTGCGGCTGTCAAAGGCCGATCCCGGCTCATTGAAGCCGATATGGCCATTCCGGCCGATACCGAGCAATTGCAGGTCGATGCCACCCGCCGCCGCTATGGCCGCTTCATAGTTCCGGCAGCCCGCTTCGATATCGCCATCGACCGCCGGCAGGAGCCCCTTCCCCTCCGGGAGGTCGACATGATCGAACAGGTGGCTTTGCATATAGGCGCGGAACGAAGCGACGTGGCCGGACGGCAGGCCCACATATTCGTCGAGGTTGAAGCTGGCCGCCCCGGCAAAAGACAGACCACCGGCCCGGTACCGCTCGACCAGCGCCGCATAGACGGGGACGAATGTATTGCCTGTGGCGAGGCCAAGCCGGATGTCCGGCTGCGCGGCTAGCCGCTCAGCCAGATAGGCGGCCACGGCATCGGCCGTCGCCGCGGCGGATGGGAAGATACGGAAATCTGGATTGGTCATGGAAGCGATCTTCGGGCGAAGGCCAGGCCCTCGCCCCTTTCAAACTGGAATTATGCCGTGGCGGCGAGGCTGCCCGTGCCGCCCGAGGCCTGCACGGAACGTGATCCGGCGGTGATGGCGGCAGACAGGCATTCGGCCGGGCTTGCGCCCTCGAGCCAGACATTGAGGAAGCCGGCATTGAAGGCATCGCCGGCGCCGGTCGTGTCGATAACCTCGACCTGCGGGCTGGGCAGCGCGATGACGGTATCGTTCATAGCCAACAGGGCACCGTCGCCACCGCATTTCAGTGCCACGACGGGGAAATGACGCGTGAGGACGGCCAGCGCAGCGCGCGGATCGTCAGTGCCGGTCAGAGCATAGGCCTCTTCCTGATTGGGCAGGAAGACGTCGACGCCGGCGCTGCGCTCGAAAAACAGCGGGTCGCGGATAAGGTCATCGTCCCAGCTGGGATCGAGCGACACGGTGAGGCCATTGGCCTTGGCGGCCGAAATGGCATCCCGCATTTCATGCAGGGTGGCATATTCGGCGATATGCAGATGCGCCGCTTCCGGCCAGGCCAAAGCGCGCTCGAAGCTCGACGGACGGGCATGGCCTGCCCGCAGCGACAGGAAGGCGCGGTCATTGTCGTTGACCATGACCACGGTCAGTTGCGGGCCAGCGCTGTCCTGTCGGTCGAGAAACTGCAGGTCGAGCCCCAGGGCTTCGATCTGCCCGGCCAAAGCCACGGACAGGGCATCGGTGCCAAAGCGCGCCAGCAGGGCCGATGGCCGCCCGCTTGCCGCCAGATGCGCCGCCGTGATCAGCGCGCCGCCGCCGGGGGTCATGGTGAAATCACTGGCAAACAGCTCGCGCCCCAGTTGCGGCATGCCGCTAAGGCCACGAAACACCATATCGCAGTAGATGCGGCCGAGGCTGAGCACAGCCCCGGCTTTCGTTGAAGACGTCATGCCCGGCCCAGAGCCTTTTCGCTCGCAGCATCGAAGAGGTAGAGCGCGCCCGCTTCGGCATGGACCGACACGGTGCTGCCGATGGCCGGAACAACCCGGCCCGGCGCCGTGGCCGTGACCAGCGTCTTGCCAATCATCACGTGAACCAGGGTTTCCGAACCCAGCGGCTCGACCGCCTCAACCTGGCCGGACGCGCTGAGCCCGGCGCCCGAGCCTTCGCCCACGCGGAGATCGTGCGGCCGCAGGCCGACCGTAACCTTGCCCTCATGCGCCGGCAGCGTCAGGCCCGACACCGCGACGCCATCGATGGTAAGCGCGCCCTTGGACAGGCTGGCCTCCAGCATGTTCATCGATGGGCTGCCGATGAAGCGGGCGGTGAAGATATCGACGGGATACTCGTAGAGATCGGTAGGCGAGCCGACCTGCAGGATGTTGCCATCACGCATGACCACGATCTTGTCGGCCATGGTCATGGCCTCGACCTGGTCATGGGTCACATAGACGATGGTCGTGCCGAGCCGGCGATGCAGGCTCTTGATCTCCATGCGCATCTGCGAACGCAGTTGCGCGTCGAGGTTGGACAGCGGCTCATCGAACAGGAAGGCCACGGGATCGCGCACCATGGCGCGGCCGATGGCCACGCGCTGGCGCTGGCCGCCCGACAGGGCCGCCGGACGACGGTCGAGCAGCTTTTCGAGGCCGAGTATCTTGCCGGTTTCAAGGATCCGCGCGGCCTTCTCGGCCTTGCTGAGCTTGGAGGTATAAAGCCCGAAGCCGATATTCTGGCCCACGGTCATATGCGGGTAGATGGCGTAGTTCTGGAACACCATGGCGATATTGCGCTGCTTGGGTTCGCGCTGGTTCACCACCTCGTCCCCGATCAGCAGCGTGCCGCCGGAAATATCCTCGAGCCCGGCGATCATGCGCAATGTCGTGGATTTGCCGCAGCCCGACGGGCCGACAAAGACCACGAATTCACCATCCTCGATGGTGAGGTCGATGCCATGTACGGCGCGGGTCTGGCCGTAGGTCTTGACCAGTCCTTGCAGTTCGATCTTTGCCATCAGGCTTTTCCCTTCAATGCGTCGAAGCGCTCCTGGAGCAGGCGCGCGGCCTTGGCCTGGCGCTCCAGCAAATTGTCATGGCGAGCAGCAAGTTCGGCTGCCTGGTGTTTGTAGCCGTCGATGGCGGCGTTGAGTGGCTCGGGCGCGGGGCCGCCATAGCGGGTGCGCACGGCCACGAAATATTCGGGCGAAACCAGTTCGGCGAAGGTCGCCTGGTCCAGTGCCGAAGCGTGGCCGGTGGCCTTTTCGAAAGCCTGGGTAAAGGGCGTATAGCCATCGCTGACCAGGTCGCCACCCATGGCCACCACCGCCTTGGCGACGGCAGCGGCTATTTCATGGCCCTCGCGGAAGGACAGGCCTTCGCGGCGCACCAGGCTATCGGCCAGTTCGGTAATGGTGATGCAGGAGCGGCGAATATTCTGCGCTACCCGGGCCGGATCGATGCGGATTTGCGCCACCAGCGCCGCCAGCAGGTCGAGCACGCGATAGGCGCTGTCGAAGGCCTGATAGCCCATGGCCTGGGTTTCGCCCTCGCTGTCATTCATGTCGGTGAAGGGCGTATTGTGCATCACCGTCAACATGGCCTGCGCCCGGCCATAGGTCTGGCTCGCCAGATGGCGCAGATGCTCGATAGGCACCGGATTGCGCTTCTGCGGCATGATCGAGGAGATCTGCACCAGCGAATTGGGCACGTAGATCTGCCCGACCTCGAAGCTGGTCCAGACCTGGAAATCCTGGATGGGACGACCGAGATGGAGGAACATCAGCTCGATGGCGCTGTAGGTGGCGGTGATATAGTCGATGCCGGCAATGCAGGAATAGGAATTCTGCAAAGGCGCAGCAAAGCCCAGCAGCTCGGCCACCCGCGCCCGGTCGGTGGGGAAGCCTGACGTGGTGATGGCAGCGGCCCCCATGGGCGAGAGATCGACGATTGCGTAGGCCTCGAACAGGCGCCCGATATCGCGGCCCACAAACTCGACCATAGCCGAGAGGTAGTGGCCGAACGTGGTCGGTTGCGCCGGCTGGCCATGGGTATAGGCCACGATCAGGGTGGATTTCTCGCGCTCGGCGGCGGCAATGAGCGCCTTGTGCAAAGCCAGCGCCTTGCCGATCAGCACGTTGAGACGGCTGCGCAGGCCCAGCTTGAACAGGGTATGGTCGATATCGTTGCGCGAACGGGCGGTGTGCAGCCGTCCGCCGAGATCGGGACCCACGCGCTGCTTCAGCTCCTTCTCGATAAGGAAGAAGAAGTCCTCCACCTCGCCGGTATAGACGAGCCTGGACGGGTCGATTTCGGCGTCGATGCTGTCGAGCGCCCGGGCAATGTCACCCGCCTGGGCGGCATCGAGAATGCCGGTTTCGGCCAGCATGACCAGATGGGCGCGGTCGATGGCGCGGAAGCCATCGACATGGTGGTCCTTGGCCCCGTCGAACAGGGGCGCAAGCACCGTTTCCTTATAGACGGGGTCGGGAAAGACCGAGCTGTCGGATAGTCGTGGATCGGTCATTTCTTAGCCCTTCAGGCCGGCCAGCATGACACCGCGCACGATGAAGCGCTGCAGGGCCAGGAAGACGAGAAGCGTGGGGATGGTGCCGATGGCGGCGCCGGTCATGATCAGCTCCCATTGAATGGAAGCCTCGGCCGAGAAGCTCGAAATGCCTACGGGCAGCGTATAGAGCTCCTTGGAGGTGGTGACGATCAGCGGCCAGAAGAAGGCGGTCCAGTTCCCCAGGAAGGTGAAGATGGCCAGGGCCGAGATGGCGGGCACCACCATGGGCATGGCGATCTTCCACCAGATGGTGAACTCGTTGAGCCCATCGACGCGCGCGGCTTCCAGGAAGTCGTTGGGTACGCCCTCAAAGAACTGCTTCATCAGGAAGGTGCCGAAGGCCGTCATCATGCCGGGGAACATGATGCCCCAGTAGGAATTGAGCCAACCGAGCTGGCTGGACATCAGGTACCACGGGATCACAAGCATTTCGGTGGGGATCATCAGCGTGGACAGGATCGCCAGGAAGATGAAGTAGCGCCCGCGGAATTCGAACTTGGCCAGCGTATAGCCCACGAGGCTATCGAAGAACACGTTGGACGCGGTCACCGTGATGGCGATGAAGGTCGAGTTGAGGAACCACTGCATGAAGCGGCCGTCACCCAGCACCTTGATGTAATTGTCCAGCGTCGGCGCCGACGGGATGAGCTTGAGGTCATAGACCTGCCCGGCCGTCTTGAGCGAAGTCGAGAACATGAACAGCAGTGGCGTCACCATGATCAGCCCGCCGATCAACAGCAGGGTCCAGGTGATGATGCGGCCAGGGCGGATGTCGCGGCGATTGGCCGCCAGCTCTGATGTCGGGGCAGTGGTGGCGGTCATTTCTTTTCCCTCAGCACATAGAGCTGGAGCAGGGACACGATGAGCAGGATGGTGAAGAGCACCACGGTCTGCGCAGCGGCATAGCCCATCTGGTAGGACGAAAAGGCCGTCTGGTAGATCATGAGCACCAGCGGCTTGGTCGCATTGAGCGGCCCGCCGGGATCATTGGTGGTCATGTTGTAGACCTGGTCGAAAATGCGCAGGAAGCCGATGGACGAGAACACGACCAGGAAGACGGTGGTGGGCTTGAGGAGCGGAATGGTGATCTTGCGCAGGATGGCCCAGTCGCCCAGCCCATCGATGCGGGCGGCCTCGTAGAAGGTGCCGGGAATGGCGCGCAGGCCGGCCATGAAAATGATGATCTGGAAACCGAGCCCGGCCCAGATGGCCGGCACGAGGACGGCTGGCAGAGCCTGTGTCGTCGAGCGCAGGAAGGGCTGCTGCTCGATGCCTATGGTGCTCAGCATGCTATTGATCACGCCGATCGGCACGGGCTGGTAGAACCAGCGCCAGACCCAGCCCATGGCTGCGGCCGTGGTCAGGAAAGGCAGGAAATAGAGCGCCCGGATAAAGCCGTGCATGAAGCGGACGCGATCGAGATAATAGGCGATCACGAAGGAGATGATCAGGCTGAGCGGCGTGCCGACGAGCAAATAGAGGAAGGTGTTCTGGAACACTTTCCAGAAGATCGGATCGGCAAACATCTTCTGGTAGTTCGCCAGGCCGATGAACTGGGCCGGACGCAGCAGGTCCCAGTTGGTCAGCGACAGCCAGAAGGCCTGAAATGTCGGGTAGAAGCGGATGCCCGTATAAAACAGGATGGGCAGGGCCAGGAAGGTCCAGGCCCAGATGACGCGCTTGGTGCTGATGTTCAGGCGGTCCCAGAAGCGAACCCGTCCCGTTTGCTGATATGCGTGCACTGACGCCATTTTCGCTCCTGCGATTTCAATCGGCCGGTGGCAGAATATCCGCCACCGGCCGCGTCGAGGGAAGGCTTTCGATTACTGACGCGCAGCGTCGATGATGGCCTGCTCGGCTTCAGCAGCCTGCTTCACCGAATCCTCGATGGCCTGGCCTTCGAGCAGCACGCGGTTGACCATGTCGATGGCAACCTGGCGCTGGCCGGCTTCGTCATAGAACTGCGTGGTATGCGCATATTCGAGACCGCTGAGGAACGGCGCAAGGATCGGGTCGGCGAGGTTCGCCTCCGTCAGGGCCACATCGCGGCGAGCCGGGAGTTCACCGACGGTTTCAAGCCAGATTTCCATCGCTTCGGGCGAGGAGATGTAGGCCAGGAACTTCTGGGCGGCTTCCAGCTCTTCGCCTTCGGCAGTGGCGCCGATGGCGTTGGCGAAATAGCTCGAATAGTTCGACTTGACGCCTTCGGCATTGGCCGGAAGCTCGACCACGCCCCATTCGAACGGGTTCGAGGCAAAGGCGCCCAGACGGAACGTGCCGTCGATGGTCATCGCTGCCAGACCGGCGCGGAATGCCGCCTGACCTTCGTCCATGAAGCCCAGCAGGCCGACATTATGTTCGGTCTGGAGGTCGGTATAGAACTTGAGGCCGGCAGCGCCCGCCTCGGAATCGTAGGCCACATTGCCTTCGGCGTCGTAGGGCTCGCCGCCGAACTGGCGCACGAGGTTCTCACGCCACCAGTGGTGGTCCTGGCCAGCCATGTCCATGGTGATACCGGCCGAGGTGATGTTGCCGGCGCCATCGCGCTTGGTGGTGGCTTCGGCCGCGGCGAGCAGCTCGTCCAGAGTGGTCGGCGGCTCGATGCCGGCTTCGGCGAAGATGGCCTTGTTGTAGAACAGGGCCAGCGAGCGCACGGCGGTGGGCAGGCCGTAATAGTCGTCGCCGCGCTTCATCGCCGAAACGATGGGGAAGAAGTCCGATTCGATCGCGTCATGCGGGAACACGGCGGGATCGAGCGGCTGGATGAGGCCACCGGCCACGAACTGGTCGAGCCAGCCATAGAACAGCTGAACCACATCGGGGCCCTGGCCGGCGACCTTGGCCGCGACGACGCGGGTCTGGTAGTCCGCATAGGGGAACGTGGTCTGCTTGACGGTAATGTCAGGATTTGCGGCTTCGAAATTCTCGATCAGCTTGTCCATGGCCTGGACGCGGCTGTCGAACACATACTGCCAGTACTCGATTTCTACGGCCTGGGCGGAGCCCAGCGCCAGAAAGCTAATGCCGGCAGCGAGCCCGGCCAACTTTGCCTTGGTGAACATCAATATCCTCCGTTGAGCCATCGGCTGTCCGACGGCCATATCTGGTGCGAGACGGGCGCACGACCGCCAATCCACGCTTAGCGTCGGATATGTGACGCTGGCTTGTCAATAAAATAATCTACTTGAGTTATTCTGTTCGCTCGCTAGTCTGAGTTGTCCATGTCGTGTAAGCAAATGGATTGGAGGGCCGCCGATCGTGAACAGCCGCAGCAAGCGAATTCTGCGCCAGCGCGTTGCCATCGGCTCCAATCCTGAGCGCAACCGGGCGCACAATCGCCGCGTCGTGCTGGAAGTCATCCGCATGCACGAGCATCTGGGCCGCACCGAAATTGCCCGCCGCGCCCATCTGACGCCGCAGGCCGTCGCCAATATCGTTGAGGAACTGCTCGAAGAGGGCCTGCTCATCGAACTGGGCCGGCTGCGTTCCGGCCGCGGCCAGCCGCCCATCCAGTTTGCCGTCAACCCCAATGGCCCGCTGACCGCGGGCATCGAAGTGGCGGCGGATCACATGGTGACCGTGCTGCTCGACCTGTCCGGCGGCATCAGGGGCCAGTCGATCGTGTCCCTCGCTGGACCCGGACCGGACGTGGTGCCGGACCTGGCGGCCAGCGAAGTGCGTAAATTGCAGGATGCGCTGGGCGCCGACAGCAGCAAGTTGCTCGGCCTCGGCGTCGTCATGCCCGGCCCCTTCGAGATCGAGGGCATGAGCTCGGTCGGCCCGGCCACCCTGCCCGGCTGGACCGGGGTGGACCCCGCCCCGCTCTTTGCCACGGCGACCGGCCAGCATGTCGTGGTGGAAAACGACGCCACGGCTGCCGTCGTCGGCGAACGCCTCTATGGGGCGGGCCGGCAATTGGGCAGTTTCTGCTACCTCTATTTCGGCGTCGGCCTGGGCCTGGGCGTCATCCAGGATGGGCGGCCGATGCGCGGCGCTTTCGGCAATGCCGGCGAAATCGGCCATGTCGGCCTGACGCCCCGCAAGGGCAAGGGCGTCTATGGTCCGGCCGGGGCACTCGAACGCTTCGTTTCCGTCTTCGCCCTGCGCGAACGGCTGGCCATGGCCGGCATCTATGTCGCGACCGTCGAGGACATCCAGCGGTTGCATGACGAGAACGACCAAACCCTCAGGGACTGGATCGCCATGGCGGCCGATTATCTGGCGCCCACCGTGGCCATGCTGGAAAATATCTTCGATCCGGAAACGGTGATTTTCGGTGGCGGCCTGCCTGACTCGGTGCTCGACGCCGTCATTGCCGCGCTGGATCCCCTGCCGGTCTCCGTCGCCACCCGTCTGCAGCGCTCGCTGCCGAGGGTGCTGCGCGGACAGACCGGACAATTGACCGCCGCATTGGGTGCGGCCGCCCTGCCCCTGCTCGATACGGTATCGCCCCATCTCAGCGTAGCCGATCCGGCTAGCTGATCTTTCAATTCGATTCGGAAATTTTGCCGATGCTTACCAGTCGCGAACGGCTGCGCCGCCAGGCCGCCACTCCCCACCTCGTCGCCCTGCACAATGCCCTGGGGCGGCTCGGCTCTCCGTTGACCGCCATGAATACCGGCGCGCATCCGGATGACGAGCATAATGGCATGCTGGCCACTCTGCGCCACCAATATGGCATGCGCATCGTCGTAGCCTGCTCGACACGTGGCGAGGGTGGTCAGAACATCCTTGGCCCCGAACGCGGTGGTGCACTGGGCGTGCTGCGCTCGCGCGAGATGGAGGAAGCGGCGCGGGTTATCGATGCCGACATTGCCTGGCTCGGTCATGGTCCTGATGATCCCGTACATGATTTCGGCTTTTCGAAATCGGGGCCTGATACGCTGGCACGCTGGGGCGAAGAGCGCACCATCGAGCGGCTGGTGCGCGCCTATCGGCAGTTCCGGCCCGATATCGTCATCCCCACCTTCCTCGACGTCCCCGGCCAGCACGGGCACCACCGCGCCATGACCCAGGCGGCAGAGACCGCGCTGGCTCTGGCCGCCGATCCGACCGCTTTCCTCGAACATGCTGCCGAGGGCCTGCTCCCCTGGCGCGTCTCTAAATATTACCTGCCGGCCTGGTCGGGCGGCGGCAATGGCTATTATGACGACGAGGTCCCGCCACCCGCAGCCACAACCAGTATCCTCGCCAACGGCTCCGACACCGCGACCGGTCTCGCCTATGATCGGCTGGGCGAGGTCTCCCGCACCAATCATGCCAGCCAGAACATGGGGCATTGGCGCCACCCCGGAGAACAGTCCTGGGCACTGCATCTGGTCGGCGGCGCGGCCGAGGCCGATATTACGGCTGGCCTGCCCACAAGGCTTGCCGACCTGGCCGATCTCGCGGAGCTCGCCCAGGCCGATGCTGCCCTGGCGGCAGCTATCGCCGCCTTCCCCAACGGCCACGCGGTGCTGAAGCACCTCATATCGGCCCGCGCCGCCATTCGCGCCGCGCAAGGCCGGCTGACGGAAACCGCTCAGGCCCTGCACGGCCACCGTCTTGCCCGCAAGCTCGCGGAAATCGACACCGCAATGGCGCTGGCGGCAAATATCAACGTGCTGGCCAGCCTCTCCTCGGCCGATGTTGCACCCGGCGCTTCCCTCGACCTCATCGTCGAGATCGAGCCGGGCCTTGCCGAAGCCATAGAGATCGAGCCGATCACCGGCCCGCTGCTCCACCCGGTGGCGGCTCAAAGCGTGACCGAGCCAACAACCGTGCTGTCGCTGCAGGTCCGCACCGATGCCCCGGCCGGTAACGCCTTCGCCCCCGACTGGCAGAGCCTGGGTGGCAATGGCGCACTCTCGCTGCTGGTCCATGCCGAAATTGCCGGCGAGCGCCTGACCTTTGCGGTTGATACGGAAGAGCCTCTGCAGGTTGCGCCGCCTCACCCGCTGCAACTGGCCCCCGAAGCGCTCATCCTGCCACTGCCCGCCCAAGGCCGGCACGGCATTGCCCTCAAGCCTGAACTCGACCCGGCACGGCTTAGCCTGTCCACCCCGCCCGGCCTGACGCTGGAGCGCAGCGGCGCTGGATTGGTACTGGTCGCCGGGCCGCAACTGCAGGCGGGCCGCCACAGCCTGCCCGTCACCGTTGATGACCAGCCGGCCCATATCGTGACGCCCATCGCCTACCCGCATATCGGGCGCACCCGCTTCGTGCGCCCCCTTACGCTCGATGTACTGGCGCTCGACCTCACCCTGCCCAGCTCCCGCGTCGGCTATGTCGGCGGCGGCAGCGATCGCGTGGGACAGTGGCTGGCCCGCATGGGCGCCGATCCTGTCATTCTCGATGCCGACGCGCTTGCCGGATCTCTGTCCGGCCTCGACACGATCGTGGTCGGCATTTTCGCCTATGGCACGCGGCCCGACCTTGCCGCCGCCAATCCCCGACTGCGCGACTGGGTCGAAGCCGGCGGGCATCTGGTGACGCTCTATCACCGGCCCAGCGATGGCTGGGATCCCGACGCGACCCCGCCGCGCCATCTCATCATCGGCTCGCCCTCCCTGCGCTGGCGCGTCACCAATCCGGCAGCGCCGGTCACCATGTTGCTGCCCGACCACCCGCTGCTCGCCGGCCCGAACCGGATCACGGCGGAAGACTTTGCCGGCTGGGATAAGGAGCGCGGCCTCTACTTCGCCTCCGACTGGGACAAGGCCTATGAACCGCTCCTGTCGATGAGCGATGCCGGCGAAGTCCCACTGCTCGGCTCGATCGTGTCGGCCCCCATCGGCAAGGGGCGCCACACCCATACCAGCCTAGTCCTCCACCACCAGCTCGACCGTCTGGTGCCGGGGGCCTTCCGTCTCATGGCCAATCTGCTGCAGCCGGCCTGACATGCCCGACAACACCGCGCCGGGCATCGGCATGGCCTGGCTCATGGGCGACATGGTGCTGGTCACGGTGATGACCGTGCTGGTCAAGCTCGGCGGGGCCGATTACCCCGCCGTGCAGATGGTGTTCATCCGCTCGCTGGTGGGCCTGGTCAGCGTATTGCCTTTGGCCTGGCGGCACCGGCAGGCGCTGCGCCAGACCAAGCATTGGGGCCGCCACGCCTTCCGCGTCTTTTGCAATACGGCGGCGCTCAACGCCAATTTCGCCGCCCTGACCGCCCTGCCGCTGGCGCTCGCCAATGCCATCGGCTTCATGCGACCGCTGGTCGTGCTGGCGCTGGCTACATTCATGCTGGGCGAACGTTCCGGCCCGTGGCGCTGGGTCGGCGCCGGTATCGGCTTCGCTGGCGTGCTGCTCATGGTGGCGCCGGGCGAGATCGCCTGGAATGCCGGCATCCTGGCCGCCCTGGCGGCTGTCGCGTTCGGCTCGCTGGCCACGGTGCAGACGCGGGCGCTCAAGGGCGAGAACACCACCATTCTCATGGTCTTCTACACTGTCGGACTCACGCTCTTTACAGCCGTCCCTGCCGCCATCGCCTGGCAGCCAGTCGCCCCATCCGCCTGGCCGCTGTTGCTCGGCATCGGAGTGCTCGCCCAGATCGGCCAATATTGCTACCTGCGTGCCTACCAAGCCAGCCCGGCCAATGTGCTGGCGCCGCTGGGCTATCTCTCCATCGTGCTGGCCAGCATTGCCGGTTATCTCGCCTTTGGCGAAATACCGGCCTGGACCACGCTGGCCGGCATCGTCATCATCCTTTTCGCCCTCGTCCTCACCGCACGCCTCGACCGCCGGCAGTCATCCAGGGAAGCACCAGCCCATGAATCAGACATTTGACGTTGCCGTCATCGGCCTCGGCGCCATGGGCAGCGCGGCGCTCTATCAACTGGCCCGACGCGGCGCAAAAGTGGTGGGTATCGACCGCCATCATCCGCCGCATAGCCACGGCTCCACCCACGGAGAAACCCGTATCACCCGCCGCGGCATTGGCGAAGGCGAGGCCTACGTACCCCTGGCCAGCCGCTCGCACGAAATCTGGCGGCAGTTGGAGGCGGAAACCGGACAGGCCCTGTTCCACGAAGTGGGCAGCATCGTCATCTCCGAACATGACGACAATGTCGCCCGCCCCGGCCGCACCGGCTTCATCCGCCGGTCGATGGCCGCCGCCGAACGCTACGGCATCCCGCATGAAATTCTCGATGCCGGCGAAATCCGCCACCGCTTCCCCAACCTGGCCCCTCAGGACAACGAGATCGGCTATTACGAACCGGGCGGCGGTTACCTGATCCCCGAAAACTGCGTTGCTGCCCAGCTCACCCGCGCCGGGCAACTGGGGGCAACACTGCAACTCGGCCAGACCGTCACCCGCTTCGACGCAACGCCGTCGGGCGTGACCATCCACCTCGCTGACGGCACGACCCTGTTCGCCGGCGAAGTTATCGTGTCGGCCGGCCCTTGGGCGCCCGGCCTGCTCCGCGCACCGTTCGACCGCATTCTCAGGCCCACGCGCCAGGTGATGCACTGGTTCGCCCTCGCCCCCGATGCCACCCCCGCCTGGCAGAATTCGCCGGTTTTCATGTGGCCGCACGGCGAGAGCGAAGACGGCTTCTTCTACGGCTTTCCCTCGCTGGACGGACTGTCGGTCAAGACGGCCGACGAATTCTATGGCGCCGCCAGCGACCCCGACCATATCGATCGCCAGGTGCCCGAAAGCGACAGCCGTCGCATGTTCGACGCGCATCTGCGCGGCCGGCTGGTCGATGTGACGCCCCGGCCCGTCCGCACCGCGACCTGCATCTATACCGCGACGCCGGACAGCATGTTCCTCATCGACCGCCACCCGGCACACGGCAATATGCTGGTCGTCTCGCCCTGTTCGGGCCACGGCTTCAAGCACTCGGCGGCCATCGGCGAAAGCGCCGCCCAATGGGTGCTGGACGGAGGCCCGGCCATCGACCTGAGCAGCTTCGCCCTGTCCCGCCTGATCTAGAGCAAAAGAAGCCTCCGACCGGGGGCGGTCGGAGGCTCTGCCGCTGTCGATGCGCGGCGCAAGCGGCCCGCGACGGGAGGATCGCGGGCCGGAGGGGTGGATCAGTGCTTCGCTGGCTGGATCAGGTTGGCCATGATCCGGAAGGCACCGGGGGTCAACTTGTCGAGCTGATGGTGCAGCACGAGGCTCGTATGGGTGTGACGGCCTTCGCCGATCTCAGCCGAGAGCAGCGCACCGGTCAGCGGCTCCTCGCCCGCATCGCTCATGGCGACCAGGGGCTTGTAGACCTCATCCCATTCCGACGCGAAGTAGAGCCCGCGTTCCTTGTCCCAATTGGCCCAGTCGTCCTCGGTGATGACGTTGGGATAGTTGAACAGTGGATGATCGGGCTCCAGCACCGTTACCGGCGCCGCCGCATCGGTCACGCGATAGCGGATCGAAGGCGAACCGATCTTGAGATAGGCCAACGGAACGGTGTCGGTGTTCCAGCCATCCGAAGGACGGTGATAGAGCGTCACCAGGTGCCCGCCATTCTTCACCCATTCATGGATGCCTGGCAGCGCCGCGACAAGGTCGGCACGGCGTCCGAAGGCATAGATGCCGACCACCAGCGTATCGAGGTCGCGATAGGCACCGGCCTCCATATCCGACTGGCTCAACTCCTTGAGATCGACGCCCAGCCGCTTCAGCCAGACACCGACATTGTCGTTATTGCCGCCAATATAGCCGATCTTGCCTTCCGGAATGATCGCCCCGACCGACTGCACCGGCACGGCCACTTCCGTGGGCACGACCGAGCGGCCGATATGGGGATAGGTGAAGACATTGATGGCATAGGCCGGCTGGTCGAGCAGCTTGGGCGCGATGGTGATGCGGGCGGTGCCGAGGTCATCGGGCGGCGCCAGTTCGAACGTGCCGGCTTCGGCACCGGTCTCGCCCTTTGCCGTCATCGACCAGCCCTCGGGCAGGTTGAAGTCGAGGTCGGCGGTGGTCGCCCCCGAAACGACGGCAGTCATCTCGACCGGCACGATGTCCTTTTCGGTGTTGAACACCACGGCATCGGGCTGCAGTTCGAGCGAGGCGTCCGGTAGCACGCGCAGCGCGTCTTCAAGGTCGATGTCAAGCACCGCCTTGTAGCCGGAAATATCGGCCGTCAGGCGCACGAAGGCATCGCCATTGCCGCCGAGCGGATCGAACTGCTCGTTGAGCGGGTTGGTGAGATCGGCATCATCGGCGACGATGACCTTGACCCCGTCTTCCACCGGCTCGCTGGTAATGCCCTCGCGGGACACCACGGCCACGCTGTCGACAGTCACGGCGTCAGGCGCATCGACCACGGTCTTGACCACGATGTCCTGACCCGGACGCAGGTCGCCACCATCGGTGAAGGCGCGGATCTGCATGCCGGCGGCCGTGGCCAGCGCCAGATTCACTTCCTTGATCTTGCGATCGAGGCGGTGGCCGGCATCCAGTTCCAGCTCTTCAGGCAGGCTGGCGCGAGCTTCGGCGATGGCCTTGCCGATTTCGACCAGCTTGCCTGAGACCACGGCAGGATCGCCATAATCGGCAATGGCCTCGTCGATCAGGCCCTGGGCATTGCGCAGGGCATCGGCGGCAGCAGCCGGCATGCCATCGAGTTCGGCAATGTGACCCACCGTGGCAATCAGGCCGTCGCGGATGTCCTCTTCCTGCCGGCCGGCGTCGCCATTGGCGGCCCAGCTCAGGTTCAGCGGCCATTCGGTCTGCGGATCGGGACGCCAGGAGCCCATGCCCTGCGTCTGGTGGCACACGCGCGACCATTCGCCCATCTGCGGGAAGGTGGCGCCGGAAATCGGATCGCGCTCGGGCGCACGGATCATCAGCGTCTGCGGCGGGGGCGGGGTTTCGTCGTCATAGACGCCACCACCGCCACCCCATGCCGGCTGGTAGATCTTGGGCACGCTCCAGGGCTTCAGGCCCGCCGCGATCTGGTTGGGAAATTCTTCGGGATTGCCGGAAATCTCGGCCGTCACGAAAGTGGCGACATTGGCGGCGCGGTGATGACCGTGCTGGCCGCCCACATCGAGGAAGCAGTTCATGATCACGTCAGGACGATAGTAGCGGAACGCCCAGGTCATGCGCTCGATGACGCGATCCCGGCCCCAGCGGTCGATGGTCTGGTTCGGATCCTTGGAGAAGCCGAAATCATGCACAGGGTCGTGGTGGCCCTGGCCGCCAAAGGCCAGCGAGGCGTCGAGCGCGCGCGACGCTTCGGTCATTTCGCGGGTGCGCAGCACACCGAGAACCGAGCCGCGTTCGGGGCCGATAGCGTTCTGTCCGCCTTCGCCACGGGTGATGCAATAGAGAACCGGGCGAATGCCATAGACGTGCCGCAGAGCCGCCAGCATGCCGCTGGGCTCATCGTCCGGGTGTGCGCCCGTGGTCATCAGGGTCACTGTCGATGTCAGGCGTTCCAACTGACGGTACAGCTTGACGATGGCGGGCTCGCCCTTCTGGGCCGCGATCAGGTCCCGGTCGGCCGCCGGAGCCGCCCAGGCAGGAATCTGCGTGGCCGCCAGCAAGGGCGGAACGGAGGCGATAAAGGTTCGCCGAGTCAAACGAGTCATTGGTCTTTTCCTCTCCTGAGACCGTCAGCTGCCTGACCCTCCACGGTCATTTGCGACAGTCGCATGAAGGACTATGCGAGTCCCATTAACTTAACTCAAGTGTGTTAATCAGATTTTTGCCGCAGTAAATCGGCAACAGTGACCTGCCTCCCGGATGAGCCTGAACGCTCGAACAAACCACACCATCTCCGCCGCCTCACACTGCAGCAGCGATGGTCCTGCCCTTGAGATAGGCGCTCACCTGGTCGGCCGCGATGCTGGCGGCGCGGCGCGCCGTTTCCTGGGTGGCCCCCGCCAGATGGGGGGACAGCGTGACGTTGGGCGCCTGGCGAATTTTCGCTTCCGGCGGCAGCGGCTCAGTATCGAATACGTCGAATGCCGCCCCCATCAGCTTTCCGGTTACCAGCGCGGACGCCACTGCATTCATGTCGACCAGCCCGCCCCTTGCGGCGTTAACCAGGATGCCGCCATCCGGAATCACTGCCAGTTGGGCCGCCCCGATCATGTTGCGCGTTTCCGGCGTCAGTCGTGCATGCAGGCTGACGATCCTGGATCCAGCCAGCAAGGCATCCAGCGTTTCCACCCGCTCGGCGAAGCCGTCCACACTGGGCGCGAAGGGATCGAACACCCGGACATGCGCACCGAAACCATTGAATATCCAGGCGACATGTCGCCCCACCGCGCCGTAGCCGACAATGCCCACCGGCGCGCCATGCAGTTCGAAGGCGACTTCGGAATAGGAATAGAGATCGCTGCGCCATTCCCCGGCGACCACGCTGTTGTGTATCTGGGGAATGCGCCGCAGCGCGGACAGGGCCAGGGCTATCGTGTGCTCTGCTGTGGCGATCGCATTGCGCCCCGGCGCCGACATCACCGAAATCCCCCTGGCCTGGGCCGCTTCCAGATTGACATTGATCGGGCCGCCGCGCGTCACGCAGACCAGCCGCAAATCCACCGCCCGATCGAGTACGCGCCGCGTGATCGGCGCCATCTGGGTCACGCAGATCTCCGCCCCTCCGATCAGGTCCATCATTTCCTGCTCGATATCGGATGCCTCATCTACCTCGGCTACCGGACCGAAGGGGACGACGGGCCAGGGCAAGGTGAGCTCCGTGAAGGAAACCGGCGCAGCGCCGATCCTTTCGAGAATGGCCGCCTTGAGGTGCTCGTTGAGCACGAAATGATCGCCAGCCAGCAAAATCCTAGTCATGAGAAAGCCCATCCAGATATGTGGGAATGTTCAAAGTGATGAGGCCGATGCCCCTGTTGGAAATGTCGATCTCGGTCAAAGTGCAATTGCCAAGTGCCGGGAAGACCTGCCGATATCGCTGCAGGGGAATATCGAGCAGATCGCAAAGCAGCAGGCGGATCAGGGTCGAATGTGCAACGATCAGCACTCTTTGTCCCTCGTGGGATGCAGCGATCGTGTCGAGCGCCGCCCACCCCCGCGCAACGGCCTCTCGCGGCGCTTCGGCGCCCTCGAAGACATTGTCGACCGGGTTTTCCAGATAGGCTGCAAGCTCGGCGGGACGCTCCGCTTGCGCCTCCTTGCGCGTCTTGCCTTCGAGCCAGCCGAAATCCACTTCGCGCAGGCGCCCGTCGAAGGTCGGGGGAAACCCGCTCGCCTGTGCCGCCGGCGCCGCGGTGGCGCGCACGCGCTGCATGGGCGACGCCCATATGGCATCAAGATCGGCTTTGGCAGCCCAGCGACCCAGCGCCTCCGCCTGCCGCAGCCCCTGTTCGGTCAGGCCGATTTCGGAGCGCCCCGCATAGCGGTTTTCTGCATGCCAGAGCGTTTCCGCATGTCGGGTCAGAATGAGCCGGGTCATCTGTTGATCTTGCCTTTCGCATGAGCGGCTAGTCGGGCCGGCAGCCAGCCGCGCTGCTGCAACGCGATCACCAGGGCGCCGTATCGGTCGAAGCATTGCTGCTGCCGTGCGGGAGAGGGCTCCACCACCTTGCCCCGCCGGACCATGCTCGCCCCCGCCTGATGCAGCCCCACCTGGCTGGCAGCGGCAAGCACCGCCATGCCGAGCGCCGGTTCGGCCACACCGGGCACGATCAGTTCACGCCCCAGCATATCGGCCCTGAGCTGCGTCAAAAACCGGCTGCGAACTGCGCCACCACTCACGGCGATCTGCCCATGCGTGGGAAAGCCGAGCTGCTCGACATGGTCAAAGCACAGGCGCTCCATGGCCGCGATGCCCACTGCCAGCGCATGATAGCCGTCGACGGCGTCATCCTGCATTGCCGGCTCGAGAAAAAAGGCTTCGGCCTCGGCCGCCGTGAAAGGAAAGCGCTCCCCCCTTTCGCTGGCCAGGGGATAGGCCGGCAGCGGCAGAGGTCGTGCCGCCGCCGCAGCTTCAAGGGCATCCGGGTCCAGGCCTGGCAAGAGGCGCGCGATCGCCCCGGCACCCGAGCTTGACGCGCCACCCGGCAGCCATTCGCCCAGTGGCGAGCGATGCGAATAGACGGCGCCGCTATCGTCCGGGATCAACGCGGGCGAGGTTCCCTTGAGAATAAGGGTGGTGCCCAGAACGCTGTTCCAGCTCCCCACGGTCACGGCACCGCTGCCGAGTTGCGCCGCGCAGCCATCGGTCATGCCGGCCAGGATGGGCGTGCCGGGACGCAACCCGCAATGGGCCGCGCTTTCCATGCAGACCCGCCCAATTTCGGTGCCTGGACGCACCAGTCGCGGTAAGACGATCGGATCGAGCCCCAAGGCTGCGATCAGCGCCCCATCCCAGTCCTCGGTCACCAGGTCGCAGCCCGATTTGAGCGCGTTGCTGGTATCGGCGGCGGTCCTCTGCCCGGCCATCAGGCTGGTGATGAAGTCGGCCTGATGAAACACCAGCGCGTCGGGCGCCGCGTCGGCCGTCAACCACAGGATTTTGGGCAGGGCCCAGACCGGTTGCATGCGGCCGTAGCCCATTCGACGCCACAGCGCCGCGCCGATGTCATTGACGGTCTCGACCTGGCCGGTGGCCCGGCGATCGTCATACATGATGCCGGCCGAGAGCGGCCGAAGCTGCTGGTCCGCCAGCAGCACCGTTCCGGATGTGCCGCAAACCGCAAGTCCCGCAACGCGATTCCGGTCGATATCGGCCATCGCCTGCCGACAAGCCGCGCCCACCGCTTCCCACCACTGGCGGGGGTCCTGTTCATGGCGGCCAGCTTCCCGATGGCTCGCCAGCGGCGCCTGCCCGCTTGCCAGGATGGTTCCGTCGCCCGCCGCGACCAGCGCGCGGACGCTCTGCGTTCCAATATCGATACCGAGCCAGGCCATTTCCGCGCTCATGGCTGAGCGGCCTTCCGCGGCATGGCTGTGCGTGCCGCCACGAATTCGGCGTAGAGAGCTTCGTAATGCGCTTTCCGCATGGGGTTCGGCTGCCAGACCCGCGCCGTACCCCGCCACCGCAGCGCCACGGTCCGCTCGTCCTCTCCATCGAGCGCAGCCCGCGCAGAGAGCGCGGCACCACGCGCCGACAATTCCGAACTGGCGGGGCGATGCACGTCTATGCCCGTGGCATCGGCCAGCATCTGACACCAGCCATCGCTATTGGCGCCACCACCGCAAACGGCGATCCGCTGCCCGCCACCCGATGCAAGCGCGCAATCGAGCAGGGTCATGGTGAGCCCCTCCAACACCGCGCGCATCAGATTTTCCGGTGCGTGGTCCAGCGACAGTTGGGCAAAACCGCCCTTTATCAGCGGATCGACAAAGGGGGATCGCTCCCCGGCAGGCGACAGATAGGGCAGGAATACAGCGCCGCGCGCTTCGGCCTCCAATGCAGCGGCGACCGCCGCTTCCACATTGGCAAATCCCAATATCCGTGCCGCCCAAGCCAGCGTCTCCATACCCACCAGCGCCGGAAAAAACCGCAAAGCCGATCCGGTCCGACCCAGCGGCACGTCGGTGCCGCCAAAAGGCGGAGGTGTTCCGCCGGCGACCACGCTGCCGGTCAGGAAGGTGGTGCCCAGCACCATGAGCATGTCGCCGGGTTCAACGCAGCCGGCCCCCAACGCGGCGGCGGGCACATCATAGGGCGCGAGCACGACCGGCAGATCGGCCGGCAGGCCGGTCGCCGCGGCGACATGGGGCAACACGCCATGTACCGGCCGACCGGTCGGCGCGATATACGGCAGCAATGCCGCCATATGCTGCACGCCGCTCAAGCCCAGCAGGGTATCGTCATAAGCCTGGCCGGCCGCCGGCATGAACGGCACGGCGGCATCGCTGGGATCGATCAGCGTCTGTCCGGTCAGTCGCCGATAGATCCAGCTGCCGCAGGTAAAGGCGGTCTTGGCGCGGGCGAGCACCGTCGGTTCCTTCTCGGCGAGCCAAGGCAGGATGGCAGCCGGTGTGCCGGCAAAACCGGTAAAATGGCCGATATCGAGCATGCGGCGCAGCGTGCCGTCGGCGAGCCAGCCGGCGATGCGCGGCCCGGCCCGGCCGTCATTCCACAGAATGGCCGGTCGTACCGGCTCACCCTCGGCATCGGACAACCAGCAACCGTCGCCCTGCGCGGTAATGGCCAGCCCGGCAAGAGACGGCCCGGCCGCCTGCGCCAGTTCCGACAGTAATCCTATAACTGCCTGCCAGACCGCGCGCATGTCCTGCTCCGCCCAGCCCGGCTGCGGCCGATCCACACCCACCGAGGCGCGCGCCACTACGCGCTCACGACCGGCCCGGTCGAACAGCACCGCCTTGATACTGGTCGTTCCCACGTCGATGGCGGCGTGGACCATATCCTGCTTGTCACGAGCCATGGTCACCACTCCGTCAGCCGGCTGTCGCGGAGCTGGCCCAGTTCGAGCAGCACCGGCTCGGTCACCGCCACGATGTGGGCATTGATGCGCTTGAGATCACGCAACATGTCGAGATGCAGGCCGCTGGTCTGGATGCTGTCGGCACGACCATCCTGCAAGCGCCGGAAATGCCGATCCTGCGAGCGGCGCACCATGGAGCGGATCTGCACCTTGGTTTCCATAAGCTGCCGCGCCATGGCTAGGTCGCGCGACAGAAAAACCGTCTGTGCGGCATGCAGGTTGGACAGAACGGCGTGGTAGATAGCGTCGATCTCGCTTATGCCTTCGGACGACAGTGGCGCTTGCCGCTCCGCCGATTTCACCAGCAGCCGATTGAGGCTGCGGTCGATAATGTCGCCCACATGCTCGAGGTTGAGCGCATAGGACATGATCTCCAGGGACCGCTCGCGCTGCGCGTCGGACAGGGGGTGGCGCATCAGCCGCGACATGAAGAGCTTCAATCGCCCCTGCGCCAGATCCACATTGTTCTCCAGCAGGCCGATCGCTTCCGACGGCGCCACGCCCCCCGGCACGAGACCGGCCATGGCCTTTTCCAGCATCAATTCCACCATGTCGCCAATGCGCAGGGCCTCGCGGGTGGCGGCCGCCAGGGCCTCCACCGGCTCGTCTTCCGAAGCGGTGCCCAGATGGCTGCGTGGCTCGTCGGCGGCGCGCTCCGGCAGCAGCACGGCCATCAGTTTCGAGACCTGACCGACCAGCGGCAGGAACAGCAGGCAAAGGGCCAGGTTGAACAGAACATGCAGGTCGACGGCAAGCCGGCCGGAGTCGATATCGGGCAGCGAAATCCAGGACAGCAGCACCAGCACCACCGCGACGCCAGCGGCGCGGACCAGCAGATTGCCGATCATCACCCGCCGGGCATGAATGCCTTCGTGGCGCGTGGCGAATATGGGCGGGATGGCACCGCCGAGATTGGCGCCGGCCACCATCATCAATGTCAGGTCGGCCGATAGCTGCCCGGCCGCGCCGATCGCCATGACGAACAGGACGACCGCCATGCTCGAGGCCGAGAGCGTTGCGAGCACGGCGCCGGTCAGCAGGGCCAGCAGCGGCACATCGGCCATGAGTTGCAGCACGAGGTCCATGGATTGACCATGCAGCATCTGCACCGAGGCCCGCCCCACCATTTCGAGCCCCACCAGCAACAGCCCGAAGCCGAAGAATACCCCGCCCATATGGCCCAGCCGACGGTCCGGATAGAGCCGTTGCAGCGCAAAACCGAGCACCAGCGTCGCCGGCGACAGCCAATGCAGGTCGAGCGAGAGCAGCTGGGACACCAGGCTCGTGCCCAGATTGGCACCGAGCATGCCCGCCTGTGCCATGGCGGCGCTGACGAAGCCCTGCCCAACAAAGCCGGCCAGCATCAGGGCCGTCGCGGTGGAGGATTGCACAGCCACGGTCACGCCCAGGCCACTGACGAAGGAGAGCGCCCGGTTCTTGGTAGCTGAAGCGAGCCACACGCGCAGCTTGGTGCCAAAGCCGTCCAGCATGCTTTTCTTGAGGACATTCAGTCCCCATAGAAGCAGCGTCGCAGCACTCAGAACTTCGAGAAGTATCGACATGTCACCACGAGCCCGCCGTACGATCGGCAAGTTTCAATCGGGCTGCGGGTGAAGGGCACCCGCAGCAACGGCTATTTGACAGCGCCAGACGTGAGCCCGCGGACGATGCTCTTCTGGAACAGGTAGAAGATGACCAGCATTGGGGCGATGGCGATTGCGGCGCCGGCATAGATCAGGCTTGGCTGCGTCGATTCCGAGGAATTGAGGGCCTGCAGGCCGATCTGCAGCGTCTGCATGTCGGGCGTGTTGATCACCAGCAGGGGCCAGAAATACATGTTGTAGCTACCGATGAAGGTATAGAGGCCCAGCACCCCCAGCGCCGGCCGCACGATCGGTACGAGGATGGTCAGGACGAAACGCAGGTGCCCGCAGCCATCGATCCGGGCCGCCTCGTAAATCTCCTTGGGAAACGACAGGAAGAACTGCCGCATCAGGAATATGCCGAAGCCGGAGGCTACGAAGGGCACGATGAGGCCGGGATAGGAATTGATCCACCTGAGGTCCACCAGGATGAGGTATTTGGGGACGATCAAGGATTCGGTCGGCACGAGGATCGTCAGCATGATGATGCCGAAGATCACATTCTTGAAGGGAATGTTGAGGAAAACCAGCACATAGGCTGCCAGCACCGAGGTGACCAGCACGCCCAGCACGATGGCCGAGGCCACGAAGATGCTGTTGAAGAACTGCCGGATCAGCGGCATGGCATCGAGCACCTTGGCGAAGTTCTCGAAATGCAGCTCCTGCGGCACCAGCATGGGCGGGAAGCGCATGAGCTGGGCATCGGTCATCAGCGCGCCCGCGATAGTGAAATAGAGCGGGAACAGCACGATGAGGGCGGCCAGGATCAGCACCGCATAATGAGCGAAGAGACGAAGGGTTTTCACGAGTAGAACACCTTTCGCTGCAGGAAGCGGAACTGGATCACGGTGATGACCGTAACGACGAGCAACAGGACCACGCCCAGCGCCGAAGCCAGGCCGTAATCGCTGCTGCCGTAGGCGAAGGCGGACTTGTAGAGACTGTAGACCAGCGTCGTCGTGGAATTGACCGGCCCGCCGGCCGTCATCAGCTTGATCTCGCCAAAGGTCTGCAGGGAATGGATGGTCGAGACCACGAGCAGGAAGAACAGCGTCGGCGTCATCAGTGGCAGCGTGATGTAGCGGAAACGGTGCCAGCTGGACGCGCCGTCGATGCGTGCAGCCTCGTAGAGTTCGTCGGGAATGGATTGCAGGCCAGCCAGGCAGACGATCAGCGTATAGCCCATATAGCGCCAAATCGACACGACGGCGACGCTGCCCAGCGCATAGTTGGGGCTGGTCAGCCAGTCGATAGCCGGCAGGCCCATCTGTTGCAGCAGGCCGTTGAACAGCCCGATGCCCGGCCGGTAGAACACGTTGAACACCACCGCGGCAGCAGCCACCGAGAAGGCGAAGGGTGTGGCCAGAAGCGCACGAAACACCCCGATAGCAGCGATCTTGGGTTGCAGCAGCAGTGCCAGGCCAAGCCCGATGATAATCCCCGGCAAGACCGTATAGGCGAGAAAGAGGGCCGTCGTGCCCATGACCCCCACCAGATAGGGATCGCTGACGATGCGATAATATTGCTCCAGCCCCACGAAATGCACGGGACGCCCCAGCAGATCGTTGGAGAAGAAGCTCAGGTGAAAGGTCCTGCCCAGCGGATAGAGGACGAAGGCAGCGAAGATGATGAGACATGGCAACAGGAAGAGTGCCGCCACCGCCATGTCGCGTACCGAATAGCCGCGGATGTGCCGGGCAAGCAGGCTGCGGGCACTCATTGGTCCGCGCTCCACAGCTTGAGCAGCTTATCGGCAACGCCCGGCGTTGCGGCCATCACGCCATCGAGCGGCACGTCGCCTGCCGGGCCGCTGCGACCTGCGATGACGGCCCCGCCTTCGCGGGCGATGAGGGCGCCGGCATAGACATCCCAGGGATTGTAGAATCCGGGCAGCACGGTCCCCGTCGCCCGTCCCACGCCGACCAGGGCCAGCGCCAGGGCGCAGGACCCCATGATGCGGGTCGCCCCTGCCTCGGCGGAAATGGCATGCAGGTATTCGTCCATGCCGGACCAGGCCGCCTGCCGCGACCATTCGGTGAGGAAGACGCCACCGCCGATGCGGGCATGGGCGGCACAATTGACCCGCCTGGCGTCGATATAGGCGCCGCCACCGCGGCTGGCACTGTAGATTTCGCGCCGATAGACGTCGGCCACAACGCCGGCCACAACGCCCTGGCTATCAACGGCCGCAAGGCTGAAGGCCACCCATGGCACACCGTGAACGAAGTTCATCGTGCCGTCGATCGGATCGAGATACCAGGTGATTTCCGCGTCGCCACCGGCATCCGCGTCGGCGCCGAACTCCTCGCCCACAACCCTGTGGCCGGGATATTGGGCGTGGATGCGGTCGCGTGTCTGCGTCTCGACCGCCTTGTCGAACGGAGTGACCCAATCGCCCGCATCGACCTTCGTGGCTGATTGATCGGGCGAGGCATGTGCCCCGGCAATCGTTACCATGGCCTCCTCGGCCAGTTGCAATGCAAAGGCGCGCAGTTCCTGGGGTGTCATGTTCACTTGCTCCCGGCCTCGGCATCGCGGAGCGCCGCGCTGACCGCTTCGAAATTGTTGGAAATGACGGCCTCTATGCCGAGCGAGCGAGCACGCAAAGCCTCGGCGACGTCGTCGACCGTATAGGTCCAGATCGGATAGCCAAGGCGCGCAATGCGCGCGACCTGGGCCTCGTTTCCTTCTTCCCATTTGATATTCAGCGTCGATGGCCTGATGGCATCGAGCATATCCGCCGGCGGTGCTTCGGGGCGCGACCACGACAGGATGATATCGGCTTGCGGCATGGCCAGTCGGATATGGGAAAGGATTTCAGGCTCACCGATGAACCGTGCCCGCTGCGCTTGCCCGCGGCTCGCCAGCAGTTCGGCGATATCGGCAACGATGCCTGCAGGCTTGCAGTCCACGATCAGCGTAAGGGAGGTGGCATCCACCACCTCCTCCAGCGTGGGAATGACGATCTTCTGCCCGCCCTGCTCCGTGCCAAGGGCTCGCACCTCATGGAACGGCGCCTCGGCAACGGGGCGAGGATCGCCCCAGATACGCGCCAGGGTCTTGTCGTGCAGCAGCACGGCATGTCCGTCGCTGGTGGCCCGCACGTCGAATTCGACGGCCACCGCCCCGTGCTTTTCTGCCAGCAGAATGGACGGCAGGGTATTTTCGGGCAACCGAAGGGGCAGCCCACGATGGGCGACAGCGAAGGTCATTTGGCGTTTCTCCGGGGCGCTCGGTTACTGACCGACAGAGCGGTTGTAGTTGGCGATCAGGCCGTTGACGGCGTCCTGACCTTCGGTGATCGCCTGCTGGATGTCGCCACCCAGGAGCACGCTATCGATCACCTCGTTGAGGCGTGGACGCGCCTGGGGCAGCACGCCGACCAGGCAACCGCTGCTGGCGACCGATTGGGCGGCACTTTCAAGCTGCTGCCGAGGCTTGTCGAAATCGGGATAGGTAGCCACGATCTTCTTATAAGCATCGGTCTCGGCGGCATGGATATTGGTCGGGATATAGCCCGTTCCCGAGGACCACTTGCCCTGCGCTTCGGCCGAGGCGAGGAACTTGATGAATTCCAGCGCCGCTGCCTGTTCGGCTTCAGGATGGTCCTTCAGCAGCCAGATCGAGGCACCGCCATTGAACACCGAGCCCTGCGCATTTTCGATCGGTGCAGGGAAGTTGGCGACGCCGACTTCGAATTCGGACCGCTCGATGATGTCGCGCATGGGCGCCGATGTCAGGATCAGGGTTGCGGCGCGCCCCGAAACGAAGGCGGCAATCGCATCGCCCGAAACGCGGCCGGCATTCATGCCAACGCCATCATCCATGATGTCGTGCCAGAAGCTCAGGATGTTATGGAGAACCGGATTGTCCCAGGTCACGTCATTCGCACGACCCTCGCGGCCATTGCCGGCACCGCAATAGGTCTGGTCGCCCCTGGCGAACCATTGCTCCACGAACCAGCCATCGACCGAGCTGACATAGCCGTATTGGGAAACCTGATCGCCATTCTTGATCAGCAGGCTCTCGGCCATTTCGCGCACTTCGGCCAGCGTGGTGGGCGGCTGTTCGGGATCGAGCCCCGCGGCACGGAACGCATCCTTGTTGTAGTAGAACATGGGCGCCGAGGCGTTGAAGGGCAGTGACTGCAGCTTCCCGCCGACCGTGTAATAGGACGACATGGCCGGCAGGATTTCGGTTAGGTCGATGCCGGCATCGGCAGCGACATCCTGCAGCGGAATGGCCACGTCCAGATCCATCATCAGCGTGGTGCCGATTTCGTAGACCTGCACGATGGTCGGGGTGGTGGAGGCCTGGATGGCGGCGGTCAGCTTGGCGAGGGAATCGCCGTACGCCCCCTGAAAGATCGGATCCACGCGGATTTCGCCGGCATGTTCGGCATTGAACTCGGCCACGAGGGCTTCCAGCGTGGGGGCGTGAGCGGCGCCCATGGAATGCCAGAACGTCACCACTTCTTCCGCCTGGGCCCTCGCGATGAGGCTGAAGCTTGCCGTGGAAAGCAGCATGCCCACCAGCGAAGCGCGCGCGAAGCGGCCTGCCTGTACACGATTGAACATCATAGTCTCTCCTCCTTATCGGGTCTTCCCGGTTACATTTGCATTTTGGATATTACATTTGTAATAGGGATGCAACCCCGTCCGGCGCCGGCTATGACGATGGTCGGAAATCAGCTTCCGGCTGTGGGCGTGGACGGATAGGGATATTGGTGCTGGACACGGGCCGCGCCGACAGCAGGAGGACAGCTATGAGCGCATCGGAAGACCAGGACTATGTAAGGGTTGCCTGGCTCTACTACATGGAAGGTGCGACCCAGGCCGACATTGCCAAAAAACTCGGCATGACCCGGCTGCGCGTCAACCGGATGCTGGCCGAGGCTCGGGAATCGGGGCTGGTCCGCGTGCAGATCAATGCCCGCCTCCAAAGCTGCGTGGAGCTGGAACGGCAGTTGGAGGCCGATTTCAACCTCGAAGCCGCCGTGATCATCCCCACCCCGGAGGATCAATCCCTGATCCCGGTCAATCTGGGCCGGGCCGGTGGTGAGTTCCTGGCGCGATACCTTCAGGAGAACGAGATCCACGAAATCGGCGTGGGCTGGGGGGAGACGATCCTCCACATCATCCGCAACCTGCCCGAAACCCGCCATCCCGATATCCATGTCAACTCGCTGATGGGCGGGCTGACGCAGGGGCTGGAAATCAATACATTCGAGATTGCCCGCGAGCTCGCCCGCCGCCTCCAGGCGCGATGCAGCTATCTGGTCGCCCCCATCTATGCCGGCAGCGCCCAGTCCCGCGACATCATCCTGGACCAGGAGGTCTTCGCCCTGGCCGACAAGGGGCGCAGCAACGAACTCGCGCTGCTCAGTATCGGCGAATTGTCGCCGCGCTCGCTTCTGGTCCGCCATGGCCTTCCCAAGGACGTATCGATGCAGGACCTGCAGGCGCTGGGCGCGGTCGGCGACGTCATGGGGCAGTTCTTCACCCGCGAAGGCGTGCTCATTCCCCACGGCATCAATGAAAGGGTGATCGCGCTGAGCTTCGAAGAGCTGCGCAAGGTCAAGACCACCATTTTCGCCGCCGGTGGCCGCCACAAGACCGAGGCCATTGCCGGCGTGCTTTCGGCAGGCCTCGGATCGGTGCTGGTTTGCGACGAGGATACGGCAAGGGCGGCGGCCGCCATGGCGACGCGGCCGCAACCACGAAAGCCGTGAGGGACTAGAGGTAGAATGTGCCGCTATCGTCAAGGAAATGGCACTGGTGGATGATGACGTCATCCTGCCGCAGCAACACCACGCTGTAGGATGGCGGTTCGTGGCTGCCGCGGATTCGGCCATCATTCTCGACGAGATCAAGGGCGACCTGATGGCTGAGGCCGGGAATGCCTGAGAACGGAATGCCGCGCCAGATGCCTGACACCGCCCGGTGCAGATGGCCGAAAAAGATGTGCCGGACATTACTAGCCTCGGCCAGGATCGCCTCGAAACCAGGATCGTTTATCGCCATCGTGTCCGAACGCGGCATGCCCACGGCCATCGGCGGATGGTGCAGGAACAGATAGCAGGGATCGGTCGGGTCTTCCGCCAGCACCTGCCTGAGCCAGGCCAGCCGCGCCGCGTCCAGTACGCCCTCATGGCTACCGGCCTGCACCGTGTCCAACACGATGAACCGTCGTCCGCCATACCGGACCACATATTGCACGAAGCCCGCCTGATCCGCCGCGACCTCGGGGAAAGCCTGCTGGAAGCTGGCGCGATCATCGTGATTGCCGATCAGCGGATGCACCGGCAATGCCAGGGGCGCCAGCAACGTGCGAACCTGCTGATAGGAGGCCACCGATCCGTCATGGGTGAGGTCCCCCGTCAGCACCGCGAATGCCGCATCCCCGTGATGGGCCGCCATATGCGCAACGCATGCCTGCAACCGCGCGGCCGGTTCGAGGCCGTAAAGCCTGGAGCTGCCCACATCGAGATGGGGGTCGGTGAAATGGATGAACTTGACGTCCTGCAAAGCCACGCTCCCGGGCCATTGATACAAATGTATTTCTGGTATATCAAAAGTTCAAAACCGACAAGATGGTGCGGTTCAGGGAGAATGGGCATGGCTCAAGTCGTCATCAGGGATACCTTCAAGCGCTATGGCTCGGTGCAGGTTCTGCACGACATCAACATCGATATCGAAGACGGCGAATTCATCGTTCTGGTCGGCCCGTCGGGATGCGGCAAGTCGACCCTGCTGCGCATGGTCGCCGGGCTGGAATCGATCACGTCAGGCACGGTGGAAATCGGCGGCCGAGTCGTCAACGATCTCGAGCCCAAGGAGCGGGACATCGCCATGGTGTTCCAGAGCTATGCACTCTACCCGCATATGACGGTCGAGCAGAATATGGGCTTCGCCCTCAAGCTCGCCGGCCTGCCCAAGGCTGAAATCGACGGGCGGGTCGGGCGGGCGGCGGCGATCCTGGGTCTCGATACCTTGCTGCAGCGCCAGCCCCGGCAGCTCTCGGGCGGGCAGCGCCAGCGTGTCGCCATGGGCCGTGCCATCGTGCGCAACCCGCAGGTCTTCCTGTTCGACGAACCGCTGTCCAATCTTGACGCCAAACTGCGCGTGCAGATGCGGGCCGAGATCAAGGAACTGCACCAGCGCCTCAAGACCACGACCATCTATGTCACCCACGATCAGGTCGAAGCCATGACCATGGCCGACAGGATCGTGGTGATGAAGGATGGCGTCATCGAGCAGATGGGTGCGCCGCTGGACCTGTACGATGATCCCCGGACCACCTTCGTTGCCGGGTTCATCGGCAGCCCCTCCATGAACTTCATCAAGGGGAAGACGACGCCGAAAGGTTTCGAGACGGAAGATGGCAGCGTGCTCCCCCTGCCTGCCGGCCATGGCGACGTGGCACTTTACGGACTACGTCCCGAACATATCACGATCGACACGAAGGGCGTGCCGGCCCAGGTCGTCGTGGTCGAGCCCATGGGCTCGGAAACGCAGGTACTTTTCAGGCTGGGCGAGCAGACCATCATCGGCCTCTTCAAGGACCGGCTGGCTGCCAAGGCCGGGGATATCCTGCACCTCTCTCCATTGCTGGATCGCGTTACCCTGTTCGACAGCAATGGGCAGCGTGTCTGATGAAGGCGGCGCGGCTATGAACTGGATGCTTGCATCCGATCACGCGCCCTTCAGCCGGGTCTCGTTCAGCAGCCCCGCCGCCTCGATGACCGGATAGCCGGCGGCAGCGACGTGGGAATTGATCCGGTGCAGATCCCGCACCAGGTCGACGAACAGGGCGCTGGCGCGCAGCGAAACGCGCTTGGTGGCAGCGTCCTGGTTGAGGTGATCGTCGATCACCCGGTCTTCCAGCTTGCGAAACAGATCCTTGTGCGCCGCCAGCCGGGTGGCCGCCTCCAGGTCGCGCGAGGTCACCGCGCCGGGCACCAGGCGGAGGCAGTCATTGACCAGCTCGGTCAGTGCCTGCAGCGAACGGGCCTGTTCGGCCGAGAATTCCACATTTTGCTTCACCTTGCTCTTGATGCGATCGGCCAGGTTCAGCTTGATGACGTCGCCGGCATGTTCGAGATTGCTGGCATAGAGGATGATTTCGAAAGCGCGGCGCGCATCCTGCGGTGAAAGCCGGTTCTGGCTGAGCTCGCCGATATAGGCGTGGATGGCGTTGAGGTAATTGCCCAGCCGCGCATCGATCGGGGCGATTTCCTTGAGCATTTCGAGCTTGCGCGTCTCCAGCACCCGGAAGGTGATGGCCAGCATGCGGCTCAGCAATTCGCTCATCCGCACCGTCTCCATGGCCGCATTCGATAGCGCGATCGCGGGCGTATCAAGCGCGGCGCGGTCGAGATAGCGCGGCCGGGCCAGCGGGTCCTCGGCCTGATCAGGATCGCGGGCGAAACGGCCGACCAGCCCGACCACAAGCGGCGCCAAAGGCAGGAAGATCGCCGCCGCCAGCACGTTGAAGCCAGCGTGAATGGCCACCACCACATGCAGGTCGTCGACCGGAATGCCGGCCAGCAATTGCGTCAGCGGCCGCGCTGCGGCGAGGCCGGCAATAGCCAGCGCGCCGCGACAGGCCATATTGGCGAGCGGCAGGCGCCGCGCGGCCGCCGGCTGGTCCATGGTGGCGGTGATGGCGGGCAGGCCCCCGCCGAAATTGAGGCCCAGGATGAAGGGCAGCGCGCCGGCCATGTCCAGGCTGCCGCTGAGCACGAAAGAGGAGATCAGCAGCACGACGGCCAGCGTCGAATGGCACAGCCAGGCCAATACCGCCCCTACAAAGAAACCCAGGACGGGTTCGGCGCTGACGGCGGCCAGCGCCTCGTGGAACAGGCTGGCCTCGCGCAGCGGCGCGGTGGCCCCCACCACCAGCTTGAGAGAAATCAGCATGAGCCCCAGGCCGAGCAGCACACGACCGATATTGCGGGGTCGGAATTCCCTGGCGACGCCGAAGGTCAGGTAGCCGACGAACAGCAGCAGCGGCGCCAAGGCAGCAGCGCTCGACGATCCCGAGGCCAGAACCGCCGAAATCAGCGCCGAACCCACATCGGCGCCGAGCAACACGGCCAGCCCCGTCGTGGCGCTGAGCGCGCCGCTGCCGGCCAGGCCGGACACGATCAGGGCCATGGCCGTGGCGCTGCCCAGGATGGCCGTCGCCACCAGACCCCCGCCAAAGGCAGTCAGGCGATTGCCGAGCCTTTGTTCGAGAAACAGATGCAACCGGTCACCATAGGCCCGCATGATCCCGGTCTTGACCATGCGGACGCCCCAGAGCAGCAGCGCGATGCCGCCGAGCAGGTCGATGATGACGAAGGTTCCCGACATGGCGGCTCAGTCCGCAACCGATAGGTCGGGGACGACCGCACCGATATTGTAGCCCTCGAGCTGGGCCGATCCGGCGCCACCATTGGCGAAGTTGAGAATGGTCGCCGTACCCGGCGTGACCGGGATGACGCGCGAGGGCGGCAGGCCTAGAAATTCATGGCAGGCGGCGCGGATTACCCCGCCATGGACAATGGCCAGGATGTCACCCTCGCCGCGCCCCATCCAGTCGCGGATGCCGCTGGTAATGCGCTCGCGGAAGGCCGCCCAGGTCTCCGCGCGTGGCGGCGTGAACGTGCCGGCGCGCCAGGCATGATATTCGTCGGCATGCTGGGCGATCAGCTCCGCCTTGACCCGCCCGGTCCACTCGCCCATGTCCAGCTCCCGCAGCCGGGAATCGGCGGGACAGTCGCCATGCCCGATGATCTGCGCGGTCTGGCGCGTCCGCCCCAGATCGGACGAGACAACCCGCTGCGGCTGCAGCGCGCGCGCAAAACCCAGGAAGCGCAGCGCCTGCTGGATACCACGCTCGGACAGGTCCGAATTGTCCTGCCCCTGCAGGCGCTGTTCGGCATTCCAGGTGGTCTCGCCGTGGCGCAACAGAATAAGTCTCATTGGGCAACCCTTTCGCCGCCGCTGGTAAAAATGGCATCGGGATCGCGCAGGAAGCTGAGCTGGATCGCATCGCCCGGCGCCGCCTGGAAATAGCCGTCGACGAGGCCCGTGAAACGCAGGTCGCCCACCATGGCCGTCACCATGGTCTGGCCGGCAATCGGCGCGGCCTCCGAGAAAGTGGCGGCAATCGAGGGGCGTCCCTCGACCACCCCCACGCCGATATCCTGGGCCCGGTAGAGCAGCTGTGCCGTGGTGAGGCCGGGCGCCAAGGCGGCGTCGGCCAGCGGCAGGTCGCCGAAGGCCAGGCTGTCACCACGCTTCTCGACCGGCAACAGGTTGGCCGGTGGCGTGCCGAGAAATGTCGCGACGAACGTGGTCTGAGGCTGGCGTAGCAGGTCGATGGGCGCGCCGAACTGTTCCACCCGGCCATTGTTGAGCACGGCTACATGGGTCGCCATTGTCATGGCTTCCACCTGGTCGTGGGTCACATAGACCGAGGTCGCCCCGGTCGCCCGGTGAATACGCATCAATTCGCTGCGCATCTCGATGCGAAGCTTGGCATCGAGGTTGGATAGTGGCTCGTCGAACAGCAGGATGGCCGGCTTGGGGGCAATGGTGCGGGCAATCGCCACGCGCTGCTGCTGGCCGCCCGAGATTTCGGCCGGATAGCGATCGCGCAATTCATCGATGCCCAGCAGGGCCAGCACTTCGGCAACGCGCGCATCGCGCATTTCCTTGTTCCATTTGGCCACTTTGAGCGGCCAGGCAATATTGTTGGCCACGGTCATATGCGGCCAGAGCGCGTAACTCTGGAAGACCAGCCCGGCATTGCGCTGACGCGGGTCGGACAGGACGCCGCCGGTACCGCTCGACACCGTCTGGCCGAGAAAGGCGATCTCGCCCGCAGAGGGCTCATCGAGCCCCGCCAGCATGCGCAGCAGGGTCGACTTGCCGCAGCCCGAGGGACCCACCAACACCAGGAAGGCGCCCTTGGGGACCGCGATGTCGATATGGTCGACGGCGGTGAAAGTGCCGAAGCGCTTGACCAGGTCGGTGATGCGGATGGCATCGGCTGTCGTCGTGTTCAGGGCATTCATGATTGCTTCCACTTCTGGACACGGGCCTGCAGCGCCTGGGCGACGAGCGAGGCCGTGAGGCAGATGACGAGAATGAGAAGAGTGATGGCGTTGGCGAACTGCATGAAGCCTTCCGACGCATAGCGATAGGCCACCATGGACAGCACCGGCGAGGTGGCGCTGAACAGCAGGACGACCAGCGAGAGGTCACGGACCATCTTGACGAAGACCAGGATGGCGCCGGCCAGCAGTCCGCGGATGGCGAGCGGAAAGACGATCACCAGCATGCGGCGGATCGGATGGGCGCCAGTGAGCTTGGCGCTTTCCTCGATATCGGCCGAAACCTGACCCAGGACCGACCGGCCCGACTGCACCGCATAGGGCAGGTTATGGGCGGCGGCGGCGATCACCAGCAGGGTGAACGTGCCGTAGAGCGAGGGGAACGGCCCGATCGGCGCACCGAACAGCGCGATATAGGCGGCCGCGAAGGCGATGCTGGGAATGAGCAGCGGCATGAAGGCCAGTTGGCTCAGCACATTGGCCAGCACCGTGCCCTTGCGGCGCACGATGGTATGGGCCAGGGCCAGCCCGATCACCATGGTGATGACAGCCACAGTGGCGCCGAGCTTGATGGTGTTCCACAAGGCGTCGATCAGCACCGGGTTGCGGAAGATGCCCGCCGTGCCCTGTGCGAGTACGCCGCCGCCCTCCCCGATCCAGAAATGCAGCGTCCAGTTGGAGAACAGCGCGCCGCTCTGGGGTGCCAGGCTCGAAGCCGCCAGCACCAGCACTGGTACGACCGTGGTCATGCAACCGAGCAGCACGGCGATGACGAAAAGCGGCCAGCGCCAGGCACCCAGCGCAAAGCGTTTGGTGCGCCCGCCCTTGCCGGTCACGGTCACGAAGGCCTTACGGCCCGATACCAGCCGGTCGGAGAAGAACAGGAACGTCGCCGAGACGAGGATCAGCAACAGCGCCAGGACGAAGCCGCGCTCGCTATTGCCGGTCTCGATCATGCCGAAGAGGCGCGTCGAGAGCGTTTGCATGCGCACCGGCAAGCCGAGCAGGGCCGGCGCCGCGAAGTTGGAAACCGCACCGGCAAAGGTGAGGGACGCTGCAGCAATCAGGGCCGGGGTCACCACAGGCAGGATGATGCCGAAGAAAATGCGGGGCCGCTTGGCGCCGGCCATCTGCGCTGATTCGATGAGATCGGCGCCGATCGAGCTCAGCGCAGCCGCGATGATTGTATAGGCGAGTGAATAATAGTGGGCGATCAGCACGACCAGCGTCGGCAGCAGGCCCCAGGCCAGCCAGTCGGGAATGGCGATGCCACTGACCTCGAAGAACCCCGCCGATCCACCCAGCCGGGAATTGCGGAACAGCGTGCCCCAGGCCAGAGCCGCGGCGAAGCTGGGGATCATGAATGGCAGGGTTGAGAGGACCCCGAGAAATTTCGCCCCCGGCACATCCGTCAGCACGACCAGCCAGGCGAGAAACCCGCCAAGCAACAGGCACCCGGTGGCCACGCCGATGCCCAGCGTCAAGGTATTGAGCAGCGGCCGCCACCAGAGATTTTCCGAGAGCGGGCTGGCCAGAACCGACTGCCAGGCCGCCAGGCCCTCGGGCGTCAGTGTCACCAGCAGGATCTTGATCAGTGGCGCGATGACGAGCACCGCCACCATCAGGATCAGGAGCAGGGGCGTGATGTTTTCGGACCGGAACAGTCGCCTGCCGGATGCCAGAGTCAGGGGTATTGATGTCATGGGATTTCCCTCGGGCGGGGTGACCGGCACGCATATGCGTGCCGGTCTCGCGCCTATTGCAGGGTAATGATCAGGTCGGCGATGCGGCCGCGGGCAGCCGCAGTGGCGGCCGGGTCGATCGTCCAGGCGTTGAGTTCGTCCAGCGGCACCGAATCCGGATCGTCGGTGATGGTGGAGCGCACGGCATAGTCGCCGGGCACGTTGAACGGCTCGAAGCCCGGCCCGCCGCTGGCGCTGTCGTCGCCATACATGAAGTCGATCACCAGCCGTGCCGCCGCCGGATGGGGCGCCTTGTCGGCCACGGTCAGGACGGCGGGGAACAGGATGCCGTTGGCCGGAACCACGTCATTGGCCACCTGGAGCGCCCAGCCTTCATCCTCGTTGTCGCGGCGGTCCGAATAGGTGCCGAAAGCGACCGGAGGATCGGCAGCTTCGACATCGCCCACCGATTCATTGAGCACGTCGCTATTGGCGACGAGGATCAGATCGTTCTCGAACAGGTCGCGCACGAATTGCTCGCCGGCCCCCTGCAGGTCGCCATCGACCTGGATCGGTGAGCCGAACTGGGCCTCATAGGCGGCGGCCATCTCGTCGGGATGGAGAGCAATTTCGGTCAGCAGGTCGAGCAGTTCGCCGCGCTGGCTGGGATCGACCATCAGCACCTTGCTGCGCCATTCAGGCAGGGTGAGCTGCCAGAGGTTGCTGATAGGCGAGCCATCGGGATAAGCCGCCTCGTTATACATCAGCACCTTGGTGGATAGGCGATGCACGGCGAGCGGCTGCTGCAAGGCAGGCTCGATTTCGCCGGCCACGCGCGGCGGCATGTAATTGTGAATACGGCCCTGAGCGAGCAGGTCGCCATAAACGATGGGCGTATCGGCCAGGTAGAGCACATCGACGGCATAGACGCCGGCCTGCTGCTCGGCCACCACACGGGCGATCTGCTTGGTGGAACTCAGATCGACACCGACCAGGTCCACGCCTGGATACTGCGCCTCGAACGCCGCCTCGACGCGGGCAATGCGGCTGGACAGCGAGAAGACCACGACCTGCCCTTCCTTCTGGGCGAGGGGCAGCAATTCCTCTGATGTCATCGCATCCAGAAACGGCAGCGCTTCCTCGGGGCTCATTGCGCTGATATCCTGGGCATAGGCCGATAGCGGCAGGCAGGCCGCTGCGAGCAGCAGGGCTGACTTGATAGCGTTCAACATTCCAACTTTTCCTCCGTTAGTCGAAGCGATCGAACAGCTTCGACAGTTTTTCCAGCTTGCCCATCATTTGTTTTTCGTGCCGGCCGGCTATCGTCAGCAGGATGCCGTTGACGATGGCAAACGGGACTGTCGGGGTCTGGAATTCACTGCCCGACCGGCCACGCGGCGCGGCGAGCATAAGATCGGCCTTGGGCTCCATGGTCGGCCCGGCCAGATCGGAAACGAGTATGGTCTTGGCGCCGACCTCGGCTGCCTGTTCCAGCAGCGCGCGATAGCTGTCGGGCTGCTTGCGGAAAGCCAGCGCGAAGACCACGTCGTTCTGGTCGAGATCGACGAGCCGTTCGGCGATGTCCCGCCCGCGCCCGGTCAGCGCCACAGTGGTCATACCGAAGCGATCAAGACGGCGCTGCAGGAACGACGCCACGGACAAAGCATGGCCCTGCCCGAAGATGAAGACGCGCTTGGCGCCGAACAGCAGGTCGGCCGCCTGGTCCACATCGGACTGCGGCACGGCGCTGGCGAGCACTTCGAGCGCCGCCACTTCCTTGGCGATCAGGTCCGCCAGGTAGCCGCCGTGTTCGACCGTGGCCACGGAGCGGCGCATGCGGTCGGCGGCGTCCTGCCCCGCCAGCAATTCGCGCTGCAGCTGGGCCCGCATTTCCGGGTAGCCCTTGTAGCCCAGCTTCTGCGCCAGGCGCGTGGCAGCGGCTTCGTGCACGCTGGCGCGTTCGGCCAGTTGCGGGCCCGAAAGAAAGGCCGTTTCCGCCCGGTCGTCGAACACCGTGGCGATGATCTTGCGGTCGGCGTCGGTCAGTTTGGCAGAGTGGGCATTCACCCGGTCGAGGACTTTCATCACCGTTCCTGCAATTATCTTTGCAAGACAATATTTCTTCGCAAAGATCGTTGCTGTCAATAGGTGCAGCGCAAAATCCGTCGGGCAGATGCCATGGCGGATTACCGCGGCCAGCGCGGCCGCGGCGCTATGTCGCCAGGAAATTCAGGGGTAGCAGCAAGTTAGATGGCGCGGCAGAGATCGGCTATGCCGATAATTCCGGCGTCGCCACCCAGGCTCGCCGGCTTGATCACCGGGCGCAGATGGCTCGGCTCCTGCGACAGTCGGGCGATCAAGGGGGCGCGAAATTGCGGCAGCATGCCGATGCCGCCGCCCAGCACGACGACCTCAGGATCGATCAGTCTTTGCAAATCACCCAGCGCCACGGCCAGGTCTTCGACCGCTTCATCGAGCAGCGCTACGGCCCATGGCAGGCCGTTCTCGACCGAAGCAAAAATCTCATGCGTGGTGGCGGCATGGCCGAGAGCGGCTGCCGATGCAGCCATGCCGAAACCCGAAGCGCGCGTCTCGAGGCGTTCGGCGCCCGATGCGCCCCTGGTCTGGCCGAGACTGCCGCCCAGGCCATTGGCGCCCTGCAACAGCCTGCCCTGCAGAACGATCCCGCCGCCAATGCCGGACGACACGGTGACAAACACCATGTCCTGCGCGCGACCGGCCCCATGGCAATACTCGCCCCAGGCCGCGGCCTGTGCGTCGTTGAACGCAATGGCCGGCACGCCAAACAGCGCCGTCAGCCGCTCGACCAGCGGCGTGCGCTCAGGAATGGCCAGCGTGCGCGGATTGAGTGCCGACCAATGACCATCCTGCACCACGCCGGTCACGGCGGCGCCGACCGCGTCGTAGCGCCCCCGCCAGTCGGCGGCCAGCGCGCCGATCGTGGCGAACCATGCATCCGTGCCGACGCCCTGCGGCGTCGGTATCGTCTGCCGTTCGAGAATGTCGCCATTCCGGACCAGCGCCGCCAGTGTCTTGGTGCCGCCGACATCGAGCGCCAGCACGGTAGCCGTGCTGCTCCTGACCGCCTGGTCCACCGCATTGCGGAACCATTCGGTGACATGCTCAGTGCGGGTGATTGCCGAGCCGACACAGACCGCGCTGGCGCCCGCTGCCATGGCCGAGGCTGCCGTGGCGGGGGTATTGTAGCGCCCTTCCGCAACGACCACTCCACCCAGGCGGCGGCAGGCCGCCACGAAACCGAGGTCGGGTGCGGCCGGAACCGGTCCGCCGGTATAGCCGGACATGGTGGTACCGAGAATGTCGAAGCCGAGTTGCTTGGCAACCCTGGCTTCCGCCTCCGTCGCCAGGTCGGCCATGGCGAGGCACCCCGCGGCATGAATGGCGGCCAGCAATTCGGCCACCGGCACCGGGCGAACCCGGTCGGTGCCGTCAACGGCGATGACCGTCGCGCCCGCAGCGGCCAGCGCCTCGACATCGGCGATGAACGGGGTGATGCGCACCGGGCTATCGGGCAGGTCGCGCTTGATGATGCCGATGATCGGCAGGTCACAGGCTCCGGCCACGGCCGCCACATTGTCCGCCCCCTCAATGCGCAGGGCGCGCGCGCCGCCATTGCGGGCGGCCTGGGCGAAGGCGACGATGGCCGGGATCGTGTCGAGCGGTCCATCATCGACCGGCTGGCAGGACACGATCAGGCCACCCGCGAGGTCGGTCAGGAATTGGGTATGGTGCGGCACGGATCGCGGTCCTTCAGGCGTCAGAGAATATCGTCGCGGATGCAGGCGCGCAGATGCCCCGGCGCCACTTCACGCAAGGCCGGAACGTCGCCGGCACAGGCCTCGATGGCAAACGGGCAACGGGTCCGGAACACGCATCCCGACGGCGGATTGGCGGGGCTCGGAATATCGCCGGTCAGGATTTGCCGCTGCGGGCGCGTCGCCGGATCGGGCGATGGAATGGCCGAGAGCAGTGCGCGCGTATAGGGATGGCTGGGCCTGGCATAGAGATCGGCGGCGGGCGCCATTTCCATGATGCGGCCGAGATAGAGCACGATGACCGTGTCGCAGATATATTCGACCACGGCTAGGTCGTGGGAGATGAACAGCATGGTCAGGCCGAGACGCACCTGCAAATCCCGCAGCAGGTTGATGACCTGCGCCTGGATCGACACGTCGAGCGCCGAGACCGGTTCGTCAGCCACGATGAATTCAGGGTCGAGCGTCAGGGCACGGGCAATGCCGATGCGCTGGCGCTGGCCGCCGGAAAATTCATGGGCGTAGCGGTCGAAGGCATCGACCGGCAGTTCCACCGCCACCAGCGCCTGTTCCGCGCGGGCGCGCCGTTCGGCCCGCGTGCCGATACCCTGGATATCGAGCCCTTCGGTCAGCACCTGCCCAATGGTCATGCGCGGCGACAGGCTGGCGAACGGGTCCTGGAAAATATACTGCATCTTGCGCCGCTGCCGACGCAATTGCTCGCCCGAAAGCGTGGTGACATCGACCCCGTCCAGCATGACTTCGCCACTGGTCGGCTCGATCAGGCGCAGCACCGAGCGGCCGATCGTGGTCTTGCCCGAGCCGGATTCGCCGACCAGCCCGACCACCTGGCCGCGTGGAATATCGAAGGAAATATCCTGCAGCGCCTTGACGACCGGCCCCCGGGAAAAGGCGGCCGGCTTGAAATGCTTGGAGAGGTTTCTGACCGATAGATAGGGCTGTTGCATGATCAGAGTTCCTGCCAGCGGATGCAGCGGCTTTTCTGCGTCGGCGTCGTCTCGACCAAAGCCGGCATGGCAGCGCTGCAGTCGGCGATGGCGTAGTCGCAGCGATTGGCAAAGGCGCAGCCCTTGGGCAGGTTGCGCAGTGACGGCACATTGCCGCGAATGGTGGGCAGAGGTGTGCCGGCGCGCTTGAGCGCTACCGCCTGGCCCAGCCGGGGCACCGAGCGCAGCAGGCCCTTGGTATAGGGGTGCCGCGGATGGACGAAAACCTCCGCCACCGGCCCCGACTCGACGATCCGGCCGGCATACATGACCACGACACGATCGGCGATCTCGGCCACGACACCCAGATTGTGGGTGACGAACAGAATGCCCATGCCGCGCTCGCGCTGCAGCTTCTGCAACAGATCGAGAATCTGCGCCTGGATGGTGACATCCAGCGCCGTGGTCGGCTCATCGGCAATCAGCATGCGCGGGTCGCAGGCCAGCGCCATGGCAATGGTCACGCGCTGCCGCATGCCGCCCGAAAGCTCGTGCGGATATTGCTGGGCGCGGCGGGCGGGGTCGGGAATGCCGACATCGGCCAGCAGCCGCACGGCATCGGCCGCGGCCTCGCGATGCGACTTGCCCAGATGGATGCGGATCGGCTCGGCGATCTGCTCGCCCACCGTGTATACGGGATTGAGGCTGGTCATGGGTTCCTGGAACACCATGCCGATGTCATTGCCCCGGATCTGGCGCAGGGTTTCGTCTGGCATGGCGGCCAGGTCAACGACCTCGCCGCTTTTGCGCGACAGCATGACCTTGCCTGCGGCGATGCGGCCCACCCGCTTGGGCAGCAGGCCCATCACCGACAGGCTCGTCACCGATTTCCCCGAACCGGATTCGCCGACCAGCGCCACGGTCTCGCCCGCCGCGATGGTCAGTTCCATGTCCTCGACGGCGGCAATTTCGGCGCCGCCGATCCGGAACACGGTGCGTAGTCCAGCAATGTCGAGGATCGGGGCGCCCATGGTCAGCCGAGCAATCCGACGGATTTGAGCACGGCGTCGACCTTGACCGTTTCCTCGTCATTGAGGTGGCGCTGCGGCCGCGCCATGGTGTTGCCGGCGATGATGCCGAGCTGGCGCATCGCCGTCTTGAAGGCGCCGACACCGGCCGAACCGGCGCTGGTGCGGGCCGTCGAAATCCAGACGATCTCGAACAGCTTGCACAGCCGCTCCTGCTCGGCACGGGCACCGGCGAAATCGCCTGCCTGCACCAGATTCCACAATTTGACATAGCCGTGCGGATCGACATTGGCGAGACCGGGTACGACGCCGTGGGCGCCCATGGCCAGCACGCTGTCGACCACGATTTCCGAGCCGGTCATGCCGAAGAAACTGGCATCGTCCTCCATGTCGGCCAGCACATAGCGCAGGTTGCCGTCATCGCCGCTGGAATCCTTGAGGCCGACAATGGCGCCTTCCCTGGCCAGCGTCACTGTGGTCTTGCGGTCGAGCTTCAGCCCGACGCAGACGGGAATGTCATAGGCGATGACCGGCAGGTCCACCGCATCCCTGATGTAGCGGAAGTGGTCCACGGTCTCGGCCTGGTTGGTCCGCGTGTAGAAGGGCGCAGTCACCACCACGGCGTCGGCGCCGGCCGCCTTGGCAATGCGCGAGTGGTTGATGACGCGGTCGGTCGTCGGGTCGATCGTGCCGACCAGCACCGGCACCCGGCCATTGGTGATCTTGATGGCATGGTCGACAATGGCCTTGCGGGTCTCTGCATCGTGGAACACCACTTCGCTGGTCGAGCCGAGCACGAAGAGGCCGTGGACACCGGCATCGATCATGTTCTCGAGCACGCGGGTGAAGGACGCATAGTCCACGGTGAAGTCGGTGTTGAGTGGCGTTACGACGGGAGGGACGACGCCGGTAAACAGGGGCATTTCAGAAAACCTTCAGGGTCAGTTGAGAGCGGAGCGAGGGTCGAACGCGTCGCGCAGGCCGTCGCCGATGAAATTGATGGCCAGCACGGTCAGCACCAGGGCCGCGCCGGGAAACATCCATTGCCAGGGATATTGTTCGAGCACGACGGTGGAGCGCGCCAGGTTGAGCATATTGCCCCAACTGGCCTCGGGCGGCGCGATACCCAGCCCGAGGAAGGACAGGCCCGCCTCGAGCAGGATGGCATTGGCAACCTGCAAGGTGGCGTAGACCACCAGGATGTCGATGCAATTGGGCAGGCCATGCTTGAACAGCAGGTGGGGCACGCTGGCGCCCATGCCGCGCGCCGCCACGACGAAGTCGCGCTCGCGCAGTTCAAGCAGGCGGGCGCGCACCATGCGCGACAGGGTCGGCCAGGACAAAAGCGAGATCACCAGGATGGTCGGCATGATGCCGGTGCCGGCAATCGAGGCGAGGACCAAGAGGAAAATCACCGGCGGCAGGGTCATGGCGAGATCGACCAGCCGCATGAGCGAGGCATCGACGACGCGGCCGCCAAAGCTGGCAAAGGCACCGACCAGGAAACCGATGACGATGGAAATCGCCACCGAAACCACAGCCACGATCAGCGAAACCCGGCCACCCTGCAGCAGCCGTGCCATCACGTCGCGGCCGACGCCGTCGCTGCCCAGCCAGTGTTCGGGCGACGGTCCCTTGTTGAGCGCGCGCAGGTCGATGGCGTTGGGCCCCAGCCCCCACCACCAGTCATAGGTGACGATGGCGATGAGGATGGGCAGGAAGATTGCCAGCCCGACCATGGCGGCACGGTTGCCGAAAAAGCGCTCGATGGAGCGGCGGGTCGGACCCCTGGTCCGCTCGATGGGGGCGGTCGCTGCATCACTCATGTCAGGCCACCTGGATGCGCGGATCGACCGCGGCGTACGTGATATCGGTCAGCAGGTTCACCGCGATCACGCAGGCGCCGACGATCAGCGTGGCGCACATGATGACGGGGTAGTCGCGCGTATTGACCGCGTTGACCAGCAGCAGGCCCATGCCCGGCCAGTTGAAGACGCTTTCGAGGAAGATGGCGCCACCGACGGCGATGCCGATGGTCGAGCCGATCAGGGTGACCACGGGCAACAGGGCATTGCGCGTGGCATGCTTGATGATCACCCAGAATTCGCGCACGCCCTTGGCGCGCGCCGTGCGGACATAGTCCTGGTTGAGCACTTCGAGCAGCGAGGAGCGCATATAGCGCATGATGAGCGCGGCATGGCCGATGGACAGCAGGAAAGCCGGCAGGATGAGGTGGGACAGCAGGTCGGCCGCGGAAAACGGGGCGCCCGGCGTCAGCATACCGCCAGATGGGGCCCAGCGCAGTTGCACCGAAAAGAAGTAGAGGCCGAGCAGGGCGGTGAGGAAAGCCGGGCTCGATATGCCGATGGACGAGGTGACCGACAGCGCGACGTCGGTCACCGAATTGCGGCGCACGGCGCTGATGATGCCGGCGGCGATGCCCAGCACGATGGCGAGCAGCATGCCCGTGCCCATCAGCAGCACAGTCGGTCCGATGCGTTCGAGCACCAGCGGCAGCACGGATACCCCGGCGCGCTGGGTGGAGAAGCCGAAATCGCCCGATATGGCAGCCCGCAGCCAGCCGAAATATTGCACCGGCAGCGGCTGGTCGAGACCGAGCCGGGCGCGGAGCGCGGCAAGCTCATCCATCGAAAGAGGTGCGGCGGGATTGATATAGGCGTCGATCGCATCACCCGGCGCCAGGCGCAGCAGCACGAAGACGAGGACGCTGAGGGCAATCAGCATCAACAGTCCAATGCCGATACGGCGTGCGATGTAATTCAACATGGCCAGGTCCGGTGTGAATGGTAGGCGGCGCGGATTGACCGCGCCGCCGAGCGCAGGGGAGAACCGCGCTTACTTGATGTCCCAGAGTTCGGGATGGGCAGCGAAGGGGCCACCGGCCGGTGCCGGCGTCCAGACGAAGTCGACCAGGTTGGCCGATGCCACGCCATAGCGGTTGGCGACCCACATCGTGGCCCAGGGCAGTTCCTCGTTCATCACCTTGCAGACATCCTGCCAGCGGGCGTCGACCTGGCTGGCATCGGTCTCGCCGATGGCCGCATCGAAAGCAGCGCTTAGATCGTCGAACTCGATGCGCATGATGTTGGCGCCGGCCGGCGGCAGCTGCGACTTGTTGAGGCCGACATTGATACCCGCCGGATTGGGCCCGTTCTGCAGGCCCGCATAGATCAGCGGGAATTCGTTCCAGTCGGGGTTGTTCTCCTGGTAGACGGTGCCGTTATAGGTCGGCACGTCGACGACGCGCGGTACGACATTGACGCCGACCTGGGCCAGCATGGCCTGCACGGCGGCCATGACATTGGCGGCTTGGGGCGAGCCGTAATAGGTCAGCCAGGTGATCGGCTTGTCGCCGTTGAGATCGGCCCAGCCGGCTTCGTCGAGCAGCGCCTTGGCCTTTTCCGGGTCATAGGCGTAGTCGTTGAGACCCTCGGGCACCAGGTGCGGTGCGACATAGCCGCAATTGGCCAGCTTGGCAGCGCCGCCATAGAGGCTTTCGACGATCGCGGCGCGGTCGATGGCATACATGAAGGCCTGGCGGACGCGAACGTCCTTCCACAGATCGACCTTCTGGTTGAAGCCAATGTAGTTGACCACATAGGAGTCGCCTTCGATGACCGTGAAGGCCTCGTTGCCGGCAAAGGTCGCGGCGTCTTCCGGCTCGACATAGGTGAACTGGATTTCACCGGCGCGGAGCGCGGCCACGGCGGCAGCCGGGTTCTCGAAATAGCGGTTGATCAGCCGGTCGACCTTGGGCGCACCGCGCCGGTAGTCCTCGTCGGCAGCCAGTTCGACATACTGGTCGGTGACATATTTGGTGAACTTGAACGGGCCGGTGCCGATGGGCGTGGTCGACCACCAGGTGCTGGTGGCGATGCTCTCGGGCGCGATCGAAGCCAGCGCATGCTCGGGCAGGATCATGACCTGCGCCAGCACCGACAGCAGGCCGCCATCGGCCTCCGACAGCGTCACGACGACCGTGCGGTCATCGGGCGCCTCGACATTGGCGATCTTGCCCAGGCGGCCGGTAAAGACGCTGCCCGAAGCCGCGTCGCGGATCAGGTCGAGGGTGAACTTGACGTCGGCCGAGGTGAAGGCCTCGCCGTCATGCCATGTCTCTTCGGCCAGGTTGAACGTGTAGGTCAGCATGTCGTCGCTGACGGTATAGTCGGTGGCCAGATCGCCCTCGATGGCGTTCAGCTCCGCATTATAGATCACCAGCGGCTCGAAATAAGTGTTGAGCCAGGTAAAGCCACCGGTCGCGGCCAGCGGATTGAAGTTTTTGGGGAACCCGCCCGGGCCGACATCGAAGCCGCCGGTAATGGTCTTTGCGTCCTGCGCGAAGGCAGGCGTGGTGAGTGCCGTTGCACCAAGCAGCAGGCCGCCGATGGCCAGAGCTTGCGTGATAGTCCTGATATGCATGGTTTTCCTCCCCGGAAAGATCAGGCTTTGGATGGTTCTGTGCGGTTCCTGGCAATGACCTGCTGGATGCCGCGGTAGTGATCGTCCAGGCGCTTGCGTGCCTGCTCTACGTCCTTGCGGGCGACCGCTTCGACGATTTCGTGATGGTCCCGCCACGTATCGAGCGGCTCGGGATTGTCGAGATTGTTGAAGTTGGAGGCCTTATTGAAAGCCGTCCAAAAGATGTCGATCAACGCGCTCAACATGTGATTGTTCTGGCAACGGAACAGCAGCTGGTGAAAGCGCTGGTCCTCCTCGGCAAAGCTCTCCTGCCGCTCGGCCCGCACCTTCATGCGCGCCGTGACATCGCGCAAAGCGGCTAGGTCCGCCTCGCTGATCATGGCAATGGTCTTGCCGATCAGCCCGGTTTCGAGCACGCGGCGGATTTCGCGCAATTCCTCGACGTCGCGCAGCGAGTCCTGCAGACCATAGGCCAGGTTGTCGAGCAGCGGCTTGAACGAGAATTCCTTGACGAAGACGCCGATGCCGCGCCGCGTCTCGAGGATACCCAGGGATTCCAGCGCCTTGATCGCTTCGCGCATCGAATTGCGCCCCACGCCCAATTGCTGGGCCAGGAAGGTTTCGGGCGGCAGCGGGTCGCCGGCCTTGAGCTGGTTGGTCTCGATATAGTCCTTGAGACTCTCCTGCACGGTGACATGGAGGAGAGGGGCCCGGCTCAACGGCGTCATCGATTTCAAATTCGACATCGTGGTCCTCGTTTATCTGTTCCAGCTTTTCTGGGCGGCACAGATCGACACCGTCAACGCTTGTTGTATAGCGACATATGGGATATCCTGCAAGTCGATATTGGATAGGTAACCAAAGCATGAAGATTGCGTTGTTCGGAACCAGCCATTGGCACGCGGAAATGCACTTGGATGCAGCGCGTGCAGCGGGCGCGACAGTGGTTGGCGTATGGGACGAAAACCCGGCCCATGCCGCAGCATTCGGCGAAAAACACGCGCTGCCCGCCGCGGCCACCATGGGCGAGGGGCTGGCATTGGAGCCCGATCTCGTCGTGCTGATGGGGCACCCATCCACCCTGCCGGCCCGCGCGCATGCGCTGATCGAAGTGGGCATTCCCCTGATTCTGGAAAAGCCCGCCGCCAGTAGTACGGCAGCCATCGCGGAACTGGCCCAGCTTGCTAGCGCACGCGGCACCTTTGTCGGCATACCACTGCCCAACCGCTTCGGCCCGATCTTCAGCGCCTTCAGGCAATTGCAGGAGACCGGTCGCGCCGGCAGGCTGGCCCATGCCAGCTTCCGGCTGGTGAATGGGCCGCCGGAGCGCTATCGCCAGGATGCCGTGGGCTGGCTGCTCGATCCCCCCATTGGCGGTGGCGGCGCCTTGCGCAATCTGGGCATTCACGGCGTCGATGCCGTGCTGAGCCTGGCGCAGGGGCCGGTCACCCTGGTCTCGGCCAATATCGGCAATCGCATCCATGACGAGGCGGTGGACGACCATGCCCTGCTGGTGCTGACCGATACGGCCGGCACGCTGTTCACTGTCGAGGCCGGCTATACCTATGCCTCCATGGCGCCCGGCGGCGAATTCGAATGGCGGATGGTGACGGCCAACGCCACGCTGGTGGATCGCGGCGACAGCGCCAGTTGCGTCACGCTCGATGATGCGAGCACACGCGCATTGCCGCCCGAACCGACGGCCACACGCTATCGCCTCTTCATGGCCGATACGCTGCAGCGCCTGCGCGACGGCCGCCCGCCGGCGATCACCCTTAACGACTATCTCGCGGCGATGACCCTCATCGATGCCGCATATGCAAAGGCAGAATCATGATTGGAATTGGTATCATCGGCGCCGGCCATTTCGGCGCGGTGCATGCAAGGGCGATGGCCGAAGTCGATGGCGTGCAACTGGTCGCCAGTTGCCGCGAGGACCGCGCGGCCGCGGAGCAGTTCGCGCAGGAGCATGGCGGCAGCGCCTATTCCGACTGGCGCCAGCTTCTCGCCGACCCCAAGGTCGATGCCGTGGTCATCGCCACGCCGCACCACCTGCATGAGGAAATCGCCATCGGCGCGGCCCAGGCCGGCAAGCATATCCTCTTGGAAAAGCCGATGGCGCCGACCACGCGCGCCTGCGACGCCATCAATGCCGCCGTGGCCAAGGCCGGCGTCCAGCTCATGGTGGGCCATGTGATGCATTTCGCCCTGCCCTGCCTCAAGGCCAAGGAGGTCCTCGATTCCGGCGTGATCGGCAAGCCGGTGCTGGGATCGAGCTGGATGATCAAGCTGTGGATGGAGAGCAATCGCCGCGACTGGCACAAGAATACCGCCTCGGGCGGCGGCATGCTGATGACGGCCGGCATTCATGCGCTGGACCGGTTGGTCTGGCTGATGGGGCAGGATGTGGTGAGCGTCAACGCGCTGGCCGGCACCTTCTTTCACGAGCAGCAGGCCGATGACAGCGCGCTGATCGGGCTGCGCTTCGCCAATGGCGGCATCGGCCAGGTGCAAAGCATCGGCTATCGCAATGGCGCGGTCGGCTTTGCCATGGACCTGGTCTGCGAAAGCGGCACTCTGCGCATCGATTTCGACCATGGCGTTTCCATCGGCCGCGATGCAGTCTGGACGCCGGTGCCGGATTCGATCGAGCCCGACTGGATGCATCATGCCGTGGCGCGCGAATGGCAGGCGATGCGCGATGCCATAACCGGCGCGGCGCCGGTCGCCGTCAGCGGCGCCTATGCTCGCCAGATTGTCGGAATCATCGAAGCAGTGCATCAGGCTAATGCCGAAAAACGGGAAATCGAGATAAGCCATGTCTAGCCAGTCGACCGAGCAACTCACGCAAGCCTATATCGCGGCCCATCGCGATCCGACCAATCCCGTGCCGGCCGCCAGCCTGCAGGCACTGGACGCGGCCGGCGCCATGGCCGTGCAGGGCGAGGTGCTGCGCCAATTGGGCGAGACCGCATCGGTGGCCAAGGTCGCGGCGCCTGCTGGCGGCCTGGCCCTGGCTGCGCCGATCATCGATAGCTGGGTCGTCAAAAGCGGCGGCACGCTGAAGCTGGATGGCCGCAACCTGATGGGCCTCGAAATCGAGATCGCCGCCGTGCTCAAAAGCGATCTCACGCCCGATATCGCCCACCAGAGCAAGGCGGCCGTGCTGGAAGCGATCGACCATTTCATCGTCGGCATCGAGCTGATCGGCACCCGCATCGACCAGCACAAGCAGGCCGGCCCATTCGGTCCGCTCTCCGATTTCATGGTGACGTCGGGCTATGTGACCGGCCTCCAGGCCATCCCCACCCTGCCCGAAGTCGATGGCCTCCCGATCACGCTGAAGACCGCTGCGGGCACGGCCCAGCTCGGACCGGCCAAACACCCGTTCGGCGGCGTGCTCGAGCCCATCATCGCCTATGCCAGCGCCCCCTTCGACCATTTCGGCGGCCTGCGCGCCGGCATGACCATCACCACCGGCTCCCTCTGCGCCCTCATCGAAGTCCCCCCAACCGGTACCGCAACCCTGCAGCTCGGCGATTTCGACCCAGTCTCGCTGACCCTGTCCTGAAACGGCGGTTAGTAGACAGGTCTGTCTGCATGACATAAGCTATGCAGGCAGACCAAAACCAGGACTCGGGATACGCTAGGCAAATGCTGAGAACCTCCGCTTACCGGCCGTGGAGTCTGCCGGTGGCAGACCATCCCCCGATCGGCGCCTGACATGGGCACGACCCGCCAGCGCAAACTGACCGGCTTGCACCAGTTTCTCGACGCTGAGCAACAGCGCAACTGGATGGAAGGCAAGACCAGTCTGCCCGACGTCGAGGAGCGCACCGAGTCCCTGGAACTGCGGTTCAAATATACCCCGCGCTTCCAGAAGTTGCTCACTCGCCCCCAGGCACCACAGGTTCTGGAATTTCTCAGGCTCTATGGCCGCAACTGCATCCCCATCCCGCGCAAGACCGAGCGGAATTACTGGTCGGTTTCGTGTCTTCCATCGACATCCGACAAGCCCCTGATCCGCGTCAATGCGAGCTGGATGGAGCTGTTTACGCTCTATGCCGATGGCGAAGACATCCGCGGCCGATTCCTGGTGCACCTATCGGATTTCACCACGGATCAGTCGCTGGAGCAGGACCATGTGGACGAAACTTCCCTCGAACACGCCGTAGCGGCGCCAGAAGACGTCGGCTGTTTCTTCCCACGCGGCGAGAACATGTTCGGCATTAATGTGCGCGGCGCGGCTTCAATCCGCACATTCCTCGCGACCCCTCGAATGCTGCGCGCCATCAGGGCATTCAACCTGACGCATATGAACCGGGGGCGGAATGCCTACCAGGCGAGCCACTGCTACAGCCTGGCGGACTACCTGCTGGGCGATTGAGCGACCCGGCGCGGCGACGCGCGTTAAATCGAAATGGACTCTTCCCGCGTGAACGCGCATCCTGTGGCCTGCGGAGGCCATCATGCAGGAAGAGAGCATCGTTCGCGAAGTTGAAGTCTCGGACGGCAATCAGACCCATAACGCCCGCTATTACGTTGAGCGTGGCGTGTTGCATGCCAGGATTGGCGACAGAATGATTTCCCTCGCCGTCGGCACCCAAACCTCCGACGAGGCAGTGCGCCGGCTGTTGGCAGGCCATATCCAGACCAGGGCCTGGCGCAGGCGCCTCGCCGCACGATGGTTCGGAACGGGCTCGCCAAGCTGAACGTTGTGCCCGTCCCGGTATCCCAGGCCAAATGGAGATCATAAGATGACCTATGAGGATCAAGCCGCAACCGAGCAGCAGCGGGAGATGTATGCCAATTTCCTCGGGCCGCTTTCCCTGGCCATGGCAGCGCTTTGGATTATTGCCGTCCTCATCATGCTCGGGGCCGCCTATAAGGGATCGACCATGAACGAGGCGCCCGCAGCGGCCGTCGACACGAACGCCCCCGCCGCAACCTCGGAAGCCACGCCGCCAGCCGAGCCGGCAGCTCAATAGACCTGCTTTTAGCCGAAGCTAGATGCTCGCAATGAGCGCGCTTGCAGACTGGTTGCATAGTCGAGCAGGCCGGAAAACTGCACGCTCGATGCACGCTCGCCAGCGACATGCACGCCGGACGCCTGCAACCATGTCTCTAGACTGAGACCACCTCCGCCACGAGGCAGGCTGCATCGCGTCGCTACGCGACGCCGTTGCCTTCGTGGCTGTCAGTACGCCTGTCACCGGAGGAAAACGAAATCACCGCGACCAGCGGCTCGTCGCTTGTGCAGCGGGCCCAGTGGCGGACGCCGCGCGGAATGCGGATGACGCTGCCGGGCGAAAGCTCACAAGTCTCTTCTCCCAGAAGGTGCTCGCAACGCCCCGAAACGACGTAGAGCAACTCCTCGCAATTGGGATGCGAATGGAGGGGATTGCGTTTGTCAGGGTAGATCGTCACGACGCCAAGCGTCTGCTCGGCCCCCGGCATCGCATCCGCCGAAACCAGCCAGGTCAAATTCCCCCAATCCTCGCCAAAGGACAGGGTATCGCCCAAAGCCGCAACGAAATCGCGTAGTCCGGCCACGTTATGGTTCATGGCGCTTCCTTTCCTTGAAGAGGGCGACGCATGACGGCATCGCCGCATTCCAGATGCCAATATTGTATACAAATAGCAATATCAGAATATTGACAACCAGAAAAAATACCGTTTGGATGACATGCATTCAGAATGTCAGCCTTGGAAAGTCGATGGACACGACGACGCTTACCCTGCGGGACCACACCTATCGCAGCCTCCTGGCCCTCATCCTGTCGGGGGAGCTACCGCCCGGGTCGCCCCTGGACGAACGGGCGCTGACCGACCGGCTCGGCGTCAGCCGCACGCCATTTCGCGAGGCCATTGCCGTGCTGGCGCGGGAAGGGCTCGTCGATGTCCGTCCCTATCGCGGGTTCAGCGTGCATCTGCCCTCGCCCAAGGAAATCGATGACCTCTATCAGTTGCGGCGCGTCCTCGAAGGCTTTGCCATGCGGCTGGCGGTGGAGAATATTTCCAACGCCGACATTGCGCGGCTGGAGCAGGTGCTCGATGCCGGGATCGCCGCGCTCGAAGCCAATGATCTCGACGCTTATGGCGTTCACGACACCGAGTTCCATGCGACCTTTGCGCGACTCTCCAAGAACGAGCCGTTGATCGAAACCCTCGAGCGCCTGGCCCTGCGCATCCAGATGGGGCGCGCCACGGCGAACAGGAACGTCCATTTCGCGAAGGCCGCGGCGAGCGAGCGCGACGCCATTCTTGGCGCACTGCGGGCGCGTGACGCCGATCGCGCCGCGGCGTTGATGGACGCTCATATCGCCCACGTGCAGCGCGCCGTGTCCGAGCAGATGGCTCCCAGCGCCGGCAATGATGGGCATCGGCCGGCCCGCCCGGGCAAGGGAGGCACACGGTAGATGGCGAGCAAACTGGCGATCCTCAATTCCATGGCCAGCCCCGATTTCGATCACGCGCTGGATCTGCATCGTCAGTGGGGGCTGGAGTGGCTCGATCTCAAGGATTCGATCTACGGGCACACGGTCGAAACGCTCGACGAGGTCGCGGCGCGTCGGGCCAAGGACGCCATCGATGCAGCGGGGCTAAAGGTCTTTTGCCTCTCGACGAGCCTGATGCATGATGATCTCGTCAAGGGCGAAGAGCATTTCCGCACCCATCACATCGACCGCATCGCCGGCCTCGCCACGACCGTAAGCATCCTGCGCCCCAAATACATCAGGCTCCTCGCTGGCCGGCTTTCGGATCGGCCCCAGACGCCTGGCGCGTTCGATACCGTCATGCGCGACCACCCCTGGGTGATACAAGCCTATCGGGAGGCGATCGATCGCGCTGCCGATCTCGGCTCCGCCGTCACCATCGAGAATGAAGCGCGCGACTGCATGCTGGTCACCGCCGATGACATGGTGGCATTCTTTGACGCGCTCGACCGGCGCCAGTCCGTGGGTTTGACCTGGGACATCCAGAATCAATGGACCTGCGGCACCTTTCCGAGCCTGGCCGACTACGAAACCCTCAAACCGCTGCTCCAGTATGTCCACGCCAAGGGTGGACAATACGAAGATCCGGTCACCCGTGCCCTTGCCTGGAAATCGCGGCTCGAAGATGCGAGCTGGCCCGTGGTCGATATCATTCAGCGCGTGGTCGATGACGGGGTTTCTCCAGTCATCTGCATCAATCCGCCCAAGGGCAAGCTCAAGTCCGAATACGGATACGGATACGACTATGGCGAGGTGACGCAGCTCGACATCGCGTTTCTGCGCCGCGCAGTCAGGGGAATTGTCTGATGCAATATCAAATCGAGGCACAAAAGCCGGTCAGGATCGGGGTGGTCGGGGTGGGATCCCACTGTTACCGCAACATACTCCCCACCCTGACCTATCTGCCCGTCCAACTCGTCGCGGTCGCCGATGTCGACCTGGAGCGCGCGACCGCCGTGGGACGGCAGTACAATGCCAAGGCCTATGCCAGTGCCGCCGAGATGTATGCGGCCGAAGAGCTCGACGCCGTGCTGTTGTGCGTATCGGCCAAGCTCCATCCGCAACTGACGATCCAGGCCTTCGAAGCCGGACTTCACGTCTGGATGGAGAAGCCGGCGGCGATGCGGGCTTCGGAGGTCGAAGCCATGCTCGCGGCGCGCGGCGACCGGTTCTGCGTCGTGAGCTACAAAAAGGCCTTTATGCCCGCAACGCGCAAGGCGATCGAGCTGCTGGCCCTCGAAGGCAATGCACCGATCCGCAGCCTCCTCGGGGTCTATCCCCTGTCGCTTCCCGAAGATGGACCGGCCGTGCTGGCGGAAGGGCGCAAGAGTGCCTGGCTTTCCAATGGCTGCCACCCGCTGGCGCTGATGATGGAACTGGGCGGCGCCGTTGAGGCAGTAACCACCCATCGCAGCAAGCATGATGGGGGCGCCTGCATCCTTCACTATGCGAGCGGGGCGATCGGCAATCTCCATCTGTCGAAGGGCGTGCCCAATACCCAGCCCTGCGAGCGCTATCTGATTGCGGCGGGCAGTCGCAGCATCGAAATCGAGAATTCGCGGCGGGTCATCTATCAGCGCGGCATCGATTTTTCCTATACGCACGGCACCTCGTTTGCCCAAGGCAATTGCGACACCGGCGCTATCGTTTGGGAGGCCCAGGACGGTCTCAACTCGCCCGAAACGATGTCGGCGGTCACCCAGGGGATCCATGGCGCGCTCGACCATTTCATAGCCGCAGTGGCCGAAGGGACACGCCCGACCATTTGCGACCTCGACTTCACGCTCGCGCTCACGCGCGTCTGGGAAGCCGTCCTGCTCTCGCAGGGCAAGACGGTCGCCGTGACGTCGGGCTGAGCACGGCCGGGGAAGGGAGAAACCGCATGTCCAGCATCTATGTCATCGGTACCCTCGACACCAAGAGTGACGAACTGACCTATGCCTGCGAGCGCATCCGGGCCGCAGACACGGGCGTGGTGCTGGTCGATGTCGGAACCCGCACCGCCTCGGCCGGCGCGGACGTGGCGGCCGCCGAGGTGGCGGCGCATCATCCCGATGGCGCCGACGCCGTGCTCAAGGCGGGCGACCGTGGCGCGGCGGTGGCGGCCATGGGTACCGCCCTGGCGCGGTTCCTTTCCGGGCGCGCCGACATTGCAGGCGTTCTCGGCCTGGGTGGCACCGGCAATACGGCGCTGGTGACGCAGGGTATGCGCGCGCTCCCCGTCGGCATGCCCAAGGTCATGGTTTCGACCGTGGCCTCGGGAAACACCGCGCCCTATGTGGGGCCAAACGACATCACCATGATGTATTCGGTGGTCGACGTCGCCGGGCTCAACCCCATTTCACGGCGCATCATCGAAAATGCCGCCCATGCGGTCACCGGCATGGTGGCCCACCACCAGCCCGATGCGACCTCGACCCGACCCGCCGTGGGCCTGACGATGTTCGGCGTGACGACCGATTGCGTCAATCAGGTGCGCAAGGCGCTTGAGGCCAGTTGCGACACCTATGTCTTCCACGCCACCGGCGTGGGCGGGCAGACCATGGAAAAGCTGCTCGAATCCGGTCTTATCGGGAGCATCGTCGACACTACCACGACCGAAGTCGCCGACCTGCTGGTGGGTGGCGTGTTCGCCGCGACCGAAGACCGCTTCGGCGCGATGATCCGCGGGGGCCGGCCATATGTGGGCTCCGTTGGCGCAGTGGACATGGTCAATTTCGGCGCGCCCGAGACAGTGCCGTCCGCGTTCAGGAGCCGCAATCTTTTCGCCCACAATCCCCAGGTGACGCTGATGCGCACGACGCCTGACGAGAATAGCCGGATCGGGCAATTCATCGTCGAGCGGCTCAATCAGATGCAGGGACCGGTGCGGTTCCTGCTCCCCTTGGGCGGGGTCTCGGCGATCGATGCGCCAGGCCAGCCCTTCCACGATCCCGATGCCGATGCGGCGCTGTTCGATGCCATCCGGCACGGCTGGCAGAACGCGCCCAACCGGCAGTTGATCGAATGCAACGCCCATATCAACGACCCCGCCTTTGCGGATGCGCTCGTTGCCAACCACTCAGAGATCACGGTGAGAGCATGACCCATTTCGCACGCCAGGACATTCTCGACCGTCTGCGCGCCCGGATCGATCGTGGCGAGCCGATCATCGGCGGCGGTGCCGGTACCGGGCTCTCGGCCAAGGCCGAAGAGGCGGGTGGCATCGACCTTATCGTCATTTACAATTCCGGGCGTTATCGCATGGCCGGGCGCGGTTCGCTGGCAGGGCTGCTGGCCTATGGCAACGCCAACGACATCGTCGTCGAGATGGCGCGCGAGGTGCTGCCGGTGGTCAAGCACACGCCGGTTATCGCCGGCGTCAACGGCACGGATCCCTTCATGCTGCCCGATCAGTTTCTGGCGGACCTCAAGCGGCTGGGCTTTGCCGGCATCCAGAACTTCCCCACCGTGGGCCTGATCGACGGCGTGTTTCGCCAGAATCTCGAAGAATCGGGCATGAGCTTTGCCATGGAAGTCGACATCATCGCCCGTGCGCACCGCATGGACATGCTGACGACGCCCTACGTCTTCAGCGAGGCGGACGCCGTGGCGATGGCCGAGGCCGGCGCCGACATCATCGTCTGTCATCTCGGGCTTACGACCGGCGGCACCATCGGGGCGGTGACATCCCGCTCGCTTGATGACTGCGCGGACCTCATCGATCGCTGGTCGGCAGCGGCGCGGAACGTGCGGGAGGACATCATCATTCTCTGTCATGGCGGTCCGATCGCCATGCCCGAAGATGCGGCGCGGGTTCTGGCGCAAACCAGCTTCTGTCACGGCTTTTACGGGGCCAGTTCCATGGAGCGCCTGCCGACCGAGATCGCCATTCGCGATCAGATCGTCTCGTTCCGGTCCATCGGCACTGCCGGTCAGAGCAGGCCTGGGGAGGAGTTTGGCTCATGAGTCCGGACGAAAAACAGATCGCGCTCAGCGTATCCGGAAATGGGAACGTTCCCAATGCGTCGGAGCGCGCGAAGGCCCGCGCCTTCAAGTTCCGCATGTGGTGGCCGTATTACCTGATGCTGGCGCCCGGCATCGTCTACTTCCTCGTCTTCCACTATTTCCCGATCTATCAGGCCAAGCTCGCCTTTCAGGACTTCCGCATTTTCGGGGACAATGTCTGGGTCGGGCTCAAGTATTTTGAGGCCCTGCTGGGTTCGCCTGCTTTCTATCAGGTGCTGCTCAACACGCTGATCATCTCGACCATGAAGATGGTCTTCTTCTTTCCCGTCCCTATCCTGCTGGCGCTGCTGGTCAACGAAGTGCGCGGTTCCTCGCTGCGGCGTTTCATCCAGTCGGCGATCTATCTGCCGCACTTTCTGTCCTGGGTGGTGGTCGCCGGCATTTTCATCGCCGCGCTCTCGCCGTCATCGGGCGTGTTCAACGAAATGCGCGGCTGGCTGGGCCTGGCACCGCACGGTTTCATGACCGATTCCGGCGCCATCCGCTGGGTGGTGGTGTTCTCGTCGATCTGGCAGGCCTCGGGGTGGGATTCCCTGCTCTATTTCGCCGCCATCATGGCCATCGATCCCCAGCTTTACGATGCGGCCGAAATGGATGGCGCCAATCGCTGGCAGAAAATCATCCACGTTACCCTGCCGGGCATCGCGCCGACGATTGCGACGCTGTTCATCCTCAATGTCGGGCTGTTTCTCAATGCCGGCTTTGACCAGGTGTTCAACCTCGCCAACGACGCCGTCCGTGACCAGATCGATATCATCGACACCTATGTCTACCGCATCGGGCTTCAGTCCGGCCAGTTCTCCCTGGCCACGGCCGCCGGCCTGTTCAAGGGCGCAATCGGCATGCTCATGATCGTTGCCGCCCACACCATCGCCAAACGGCTGACCGGCAAGGGAGTGTGGTAACATGGCCAGGTCCAGACAGTCGCGCTTCGAGCGCGTCGAACAGGTCATCATCGTCTCGACCCTGTTGCTCATGGCGGTCACGACGATCCAGCCCATCCTCAACCTGGTGGCGATTTCGTTCTCCGAGCCTGGTCAGGTGCCGGGAATGAGCGGGTTGGCCGTGCTTCCCAACGGGTTTTCGCTCGACGTCTGGGCCCTGCTGCTCAACCATCCGGGCGTGCAGCGCGGCATCCTGAACTCGCTCTTCATCACCATCAGCGGCACTGTGCTCAACATCACCTTCACCACGCTGATGGCCTGGGCGCTCTCGCGCCCGAGCCTGCCGGGCCGGCGCGTGCTCTTCGTCTTTGTCCTCATCACCATCGTCTTCGAGCCCGGCCTCATCCCGGACTATTTCGTGGTGCGCGACCTGGGGCTGCTCAACACCTACTGGTCGGTCATCCTCTACAAGATGGTCAACGCCTGGTACCTCATCATTCTGGTGCGCTTTTTCGAGGATGTACCCAAGGAACTGCTCGAAGCGGCCGAACTCGACGGCGCCAATCCCTTCCAGACGCTCTGGAAAGTGGTCCTGCCGCTCACGCGGCCGGCGCTCGCCACCATCACGCTGTTCTATCTCGTCTATCACTGGAATGAGTTCCTGCGGCCGATGATCTACCTCACCGACAAGAGCATGCACCCGCTTCAGGTCGTGCTGCGTCAGTTCGTGGTCGAGGGCGACAAGCTCTCGATGGTGGGGATCGATGCCATGTCGAACTACGAGCAGGCCGGCCAGATCAGCATCCGCGCACTCAATGCGGGGATGATCGTCCTCACCATCCTGCCGATCCTGGCGGTCTATCCGCTGATCCTGAAATTTTTCACCAAGGGCACAATGAGCGGCGCCCTCAAGGGATAACCGAGCAAAAAGCTCACCCGAAAACGCTCACACCAAGGAGGAGAAACGAATGTCGTTCAAACATCTTCTGGCCGCGGGAACCGCGCTCGCCGCCATAACCGGACTCGGCGGGGCCGCCCTGGCCCAGGACGAGCCGGTCACCATCACCATCATCAATCACGAGAGCCCCCGGATCGAGGAACAGCTGGCGCGCATCGAAGCGGCGATGGCCGAAAAGGGCATCAATATCGATATCAACCAGATCGGCCTGCCGAATGCGGGTTATCCCGACGCCCTGAGCCTGCGACTGCTATCGGGCGAAGTCCCTGACATCATCTACTTCCAGGGCGGCGATGCCGAGTTTGCCGCCCAGGGCATTCTCGAGGATCTGCGTCCCTGGATCGCACAATCCACCTATCTCAAGGATGCGCTGTGGCCGCACAACGAGGTGCGTCTCGAAAACTATCCCTACCTGCTCTACGTCTTCCCGGCGCGCACCAAATCCCCGGTCATCCGCAAGGACTGGCTTGAACAAACCGGCCTTGCCGCACCGACCAGCCTCGATGAATGGACCGAATTCCTGCGCGTGCTGTCGGACTCCGACTATGACGGCAACGGCACCCAGGACACCTACGGGATCATTGCGCCAGACAACACGGCCGAACTCGACGCAATCTTCAACCAGTCGTTCGGCATCAGCTCGACCTGGCTTGCCGACGGCAATGGCGAGTGGATTCATTCGCGCGTTTCCGACGGCGAGCGGGAAAAGCTCGAATATTACCGGATGCTCTATGCCGACGGCATTCTCGATCGCGAGTTCATCACCTCGAACTGGGAAATCAAGGAAGACAAGTTCTATACCGGACGTGTCGCCATCGTGGCCGGCACGGCGGGGAGCGTGGTCGATACCTACCGCACCAAGATGCAGCAGGTTCATCCCGATTCCGAATTGGCCCTGCTCGAGCCGCCCGACGGTCTGGAAGCCGTCAACATCGCAAAGGAAGAGCGCGGCTTTGCCATCCACGCCATGTCGGACAACAAGGAAGCGGCCTTTGCTTTCCTCGATTTCATGGCCAGCCCCGAAGGCCTGATGATCGACAGCATGGGCTATGAAGGCGAACACTACACACGCGATGGCGATACCTATGAAGTGCTCCCGGAAATGGGTCTCTGGTATCCGCGCTACTGGACGGTCAATCCCGAATACTGGACGCCGCCGGTAGACCTGCTCTCGTCCGTTGCCCAGGCCTCGCTCGAACAGGGCGCGCGCTATTTCACCCCGGACAACGCATTCGTCTGGCCCGGTGAGCTGGCTGCCAATGTCGACGCGGCCGAGCAATACTATCGCTCCAGCGTCTACCGGTTCGTGTCGGGTGAGTGGTCGATGGACCAGTGGGATGCCTATGTCCAGGGCTGGTACGACAATGGCGGCCAGGCCATGACCGACTATGCAAGGACGGTTCTTGATGACTGAACGGCAAAACGCGGGCCCGACCTTTGACGGTCGGGTTCGCGGGCTGCTCCATGGCGTCGCTTTCGGCGACGCCATCGGGGCGCCCGTTGAAAAGCTCACCCCGGCGGAAATCCGCGACATGTATGGCTGGGTCGGCTCGCTCGACAACGCCTGGCACCGCACGAGCCGCAACCCTGCCGGTGGCAACGGGCGGGTCCGCGGCAACGGCATTGTCACCGACGATACGCTGATGACCCTGGCGCTGATGAGTGTCTACAACGAGGTGCGTCGACATCTCGACGCCTGGGACATGGCCGACGGCATGGTGCGCCAGATTGCCTGGGTGCGCCGCTACGTCCCCGAACTGCAGCGGGAAGCGCCGCTGATCGAGCGCCTGTTCTACCCCGAAAAATGGATCTTCCAGCGGCACCAGCTCGCGGCCTGCGATCCCCGCCAGGGCGGGATCGGCAACATGGTCAATTGCGGCGCCGCGATGTACATCGCGCCGGTGGGCGTGGTGAACGCATGTGACCCGCAGGCGGCCTATGATGAAGCCATCGCCTTCGCCTCCGGCCACCAGCAGAGCTATGGGCTCGAAGCTGCCGGCGTTCTGGCGGGGGCCGTTGCCGCGGCATTTATTCCCGGAACGAGTATCGATGCCGTGGCCGAAAAGGCCTATCACCTGGCCAAGGACGGCACCCGCGCCGCGATCGGCGAGATCGCCGAGGCCGCCACCGCCCTGCGCGACAAAGGCGCCGAGCATGACGAGGTCGTTGCGACTTTCCACGCGCGCATCAGGCCTTTTTCGCCGCTTGGCGACGATCTGGATCACACCGCCCAAAAGGTCGGAAGGGTCACGGCCAACTACCAGCCGTCACGTTTCTTCTCGATCGAGGAACTGCCGCTCGCCATGGGCTTTGCCATCGTGGCCGGCGGCGATTTCCGACGCGCGGTCGAGGCGGGTGTCAATTCGGGCCGCGACGCGGATTCGATCGGGGTGATGGCCGGGGCCATTCTCGGCGCCATGCATGGCGAGGCGGTGATCGACCCGCTGGAGGCCGCGCAGATCGACAAGATCAACCGTCTCGATCTCGCCGGGGAGGCCGAGACCTTCAGCCGGACCGCCCGGACGATCTTTGAAGAGGCCGAAGCCCGCAATCTCACCATCACCAGGGAGCGCGCCGCGCTTTCGAATTGCAATGCGACGGAGGACGGCCATGTCTGAAATCGAACTCAAGCATGTCGGCAAGAGCTATGGCAACGTCAGCGTCCTCGACGACATTTCGCTCGAAATGGGCGATGGCGAGTTTGTGGTGCTGGTCGGCCCGTCCGGATGCGGCAAGTCCACTTTGTTGCGTATGATCGCTGGCCTCGAGGATATCACCTCGGGCGAGATCACCATCGGCGGCAAGGTCATCAACCACATGCCGGCCAAGGAACGCGACCTGGCGATGGTGTTCCAGTCCTATGCGCTCTATCCGCATATGAAGGTCGCCGACAATATGAGCTTCGCGCTCAAGCTCGCCGGCACGCCAAGAGCCGAGATCAAAGCCCGCGTCGATGAAGCCGCCGCAATTCTCGGGCTCGCGCATCTGCTCGACCGGTTGCCGCGCGAGCTGTCGGGCGGCCAGCGCCAGCGCGTCGCCATGGGCCGGGCCATCGTGCGCAATCCCCGGGCGTTTCTGTTCGATGAGCCGCTGTCCAATCTCGATGCCAAGCTGCGCGTCAAGATGCGGGCCGAGATCAAGAAACTCCACCAGCGGCTGGGCAAGACCACCGTCTATGTCACCCACGACCAGACCGAGGCCATGACCATGGCCGACAAGATCGTGGTGCTCAACGGCGGCCGAATCGAGCAGGCCGGCGCCCCGCTGGAGCTTTACGACAACCCGGCCAATCTGTTTGTCGCCAGCTTCATCGGCTCGCCGGAGATCAATCTCTATGAGGCGCGCTATGCCGGTGGCACCGATGTCGCGCTCGAGACTGGCGCCAGACTGCCGCTCGGCGCCCCTCTCGATGTCCCTGCAGGCACAGAAATCGTCTATGGCCTGCGCCCGCAGCATATCGCCCTGACCGATGATGGCGTTCCCGCCGCCGTCGTCGTGGTCGAGCCCACCGGCGACGCCCAGGAAGTTCTGGCGCGCATCGCTGGCGAAGACATTTCCATCGTCGTGCGCGATCACGCCCCGCTCAGTCTCGGCCAGACGATCCACCTTGCTATCGATCCGGCGCGTGTCCTGATCTTCGACAGAGCCACCGGCCTGCGTCTGCGCTAAGCCAGGACTGGCTTTTGGCTCAGCGCACTAGTCGACCAATCGGTAGCCGACACCTGCCTCGTTGAGCAGATGCCGCGGGGCCTTGGGGTCGGTCTCCAGCTTGGCGCGGAGCTGGGCGATGACGACGCGCAGATATTGCACGTCATCCCGATGAGCCGGTCCCCAGACCTGCATCAAGGCGTGATGGTGGGTAACGACCTTGTTGGCATTGGCTGCCAATAGCACAAAGAGGTCGAACTCCTTGGGCGTCAGGTGGACCTCGGCGCCATCGACGAGCACGTGCCGATGGTCGAGGTCGAGCAGGATATTGCCGAAGCGCCGCTCGGATGGTCCTGACTCGGCCGGCTCTGCCTGTCGCAGCGCCACGCGGATGCGCGCCAGGAGCTCACCAATGCCGAAGGGCTTTTCGACATAGTCATTGGCGCCAAGGTCGAGGGCGGCGATCTTCTCGACCTCCTGGTCCCGCGCCGACAGCACGATGATCGGCACGGCAGAAAAGGCGCGCACGGTTTCGATGACGTCCTTGCCGTCGCCATCGGGCAAGCCGAGATCGAGCACGATTAGCGCCGGGGCACGGGTTGCGGCGAGGCGCCTGGCCTCGGCGGCCGTCGCCGCGGTTTCGACCTCGAAGCCGGCGGCGCTCAGCGCAGGCCTGAGGAAGCGCTGGATCTGCGGCTCGTCATCGACAACCAGAATGCGCTGTTGCATCAGATACCCGTCCTGGCCAATGGCAGGTGCAGCGTGAAGCGGGTGCCGCGCTTGCGCGTGGCCGGGCTGCTGGCCGTGATGGTGCCGCCCATTGCCGTCATCAGTCCGCGTGCAATGGACAGGCCCAGCCCTGTCCCTGCAGGGCGCCCATCGCCCTTGGCGCGACGATAGAACTTGTCGAAGATTTTTTCGAGGTCCGCCTCGGGAATGCCCTTGCCCTGGTCGGTCACCGAGATCATCGCCGCGCCGCTTTCCGCCCTGGCGAAAATGGCCACCGGTTGTTCGGCGCCACCATATTTGTGTGCATTGTCGAGCAGGTTGAACAACACCTGTTCGAGCAGGGTAGCGTCACCCATGGCTGGCGGCAGGTCGGCGGCGAGACTGAGCTCGACCGTCAGGTCTGGGTGAAGCCGCCTGGCGCGCGCCACGCTGGTATCGATCAGCTGTGCGAGATCGATCGGCTCCCGTCGCGCCTTGGTCATGCCGGCCTCGATACGGGTCATGTCGAAGAGATTGGCGACGAAGCGATTGAGGCGGCCGGACTCTTCCTCAATGGAGAGGAGGAGATCGTCGCGCGTCTCGCCGGGAAGCTTTTCGCCCAATTGGCGGAGGGTTGTCACTGCCCCCGTGATCGAGGCCAGCGGCGTGCGCAGGTCATGCGACAGAGATGACAGAAGAGCCGCCTGCAGTTTCTCGCCCTCGCGCGCCACCGAGGCGCGGGCGCTCTCGCGGTTGAGGCGGGCGCGATCCATGGCAATGGCGGCCTGCGCCAGCAGCGCCTGCCAGGTGCGCTCATCCTCGGCGCCGAGGGGTTCGTCGCGCGGGCCCATGGCAAGACCGGCCACGCCCAGCATGCGCTGGGCCGAGATGATGGGCCAGAACAGGTAGCGCACCTGTGGCAGCGTGCCCGTCAGGAAACCGGCAGGCTCCTTCTTGTCCTGCGCCCAGCGCGCCGCGGTGAGTGCAGCGGCGTCGAGCGGCTGATCGGGTGGCCAGGCGGCAGCGGGCGACAGCTCGCCGCTCCCGTCCGGCACCAGCACGATGGCCGGGCGTCCCAGGCTTGCATGAAGGTGGCTGGCAATGGCGTCGAGCACGGCCTCTTCACCGAAGGCGCCGGACAGTTTGCGGGAAAAATCGAGCAGCGCCTGGCTTTGCCGCGCCTGATGGCGTGCCAGTTCCACCTGTTCACGCAGTCGCGCGGCCAACTGCCCGGCGGCCAGGGCCACGGCGATGAAGATCAGCAGCGACAGCACTTCCTGCGGCTGGGCCACGGTCAGTTCGCCAGTCGGCTCGATGAAGAAGTAATTGTAGGCAGCAAAGGACAGGATCGCCGCCAGCAAAGCCGAACCGCGCCCGGCGATCACGGCCGAGAGCAGGACCGCAGCCAGATAGAACATGCTGAGGTTCTGCAGCGCGATCAGCGCATTGATGCCGAGGCCAAGAAGCGTCGTTGCGCCGACGGCAATGACTGGCAGCCCCGCCGCCAGCGCCCATTGGGGCAGCGACAGGTGCCGTCGTGGACGGCGGATCGTGGCGCCGGAGGCCTGGACGGGCACCACATGCACGCCGATATCGCCCGCTTGCCGCAGGATGGCATCGGGTAGCGAGCGCCGAAACCAGCGCCGGCCGGCGGGCCGACCGATGACGATCTGGGTGATGTGCTCGCGCCGCGCAAGACGCAGGATCGTCTCGACAAAATCGCCGGCTGTCTCGCGCCGCGTCTCCGCTCCCAACCGCTCTGCCAGCCGCAGGGTTTCTTCCAGGCGCTCGGCGCTGGTGGCATCAAGCAGGGGCGCGCCGGGCCGGCTGACCGAGAAGACCAGCCAGCGCGCATTGAGGCCCGAGGCGAGCCGGCTGGCGATGCGGACGACCTTTTCCGACATCTCGTCGGGACCCACGCAGACCAGCAGCCGCTCGCCGGTGGCCCATGGCCCTTCCACCGCGCTCTGGCGCAGGAAATCGACCATCTGATCATCGACCCGGTCGGCGGCGCGGCGCAGGGCCAGCTCGCGCAGGGCGGTGAGCGTGGCAGGCTTGAAGAAGCCATCCAGTGCCCGGGTGGCATTGTCGGGCAGATAGACCTTGCCGGCATGGAGCCGCTCGATCAGCTCGGCTGGCGGCAGATCGACCAGGATGACCTCATCGGCACCCTTGAGCACCGTATCGGGCACCGTCTCGCGCACCGGCACGCCGGCAATGCGGGCAACAAGGTCGCTGAGGCTTTCGAGGTGCTGGACATTGAGCGCGGTCCACACTTCGATGCCGGCAGCGATGAGCTCGGCAATATCCTGATGCCGCTTGGGGTGGCGGGCGCCGACAGCGTTGCTGTGGGCCAGTTCGTCCACAACCAGCAAAGCCGGCTTGCGGGCCAAAGCCGCATCGAGGTCGAATTCCCCATAGACGCCTCTATCGCCCTGCCGGGGCAGGGTTTCGATGCCCTCGGCCAGTCTTGCCGTTTCGCTGCGGCCATGGGTTTCGACAAGGCCAATGACGACATCGATACCCTCAGCCTTGCGGCCGCGCGCGCGCTCGAGCATGGCATAGGTCTTGCCGACGCCGGGAGCCGCGCCGAGGAACACGGTCAGCTTGCCGCGGCTTTCGCGCGCGGCAAGCTGGAGCATGGCCTTTGGGTCCGGCCTTGGTGCATCGGTGGGGCGGGGCATGTCAGTTCCCGAGGGGGGCGGCCTCGTCCAGCGCCAGGTTGAGACGCAGCACGTTGACGCGCGGTTCGCCCAATATACCAAGCAGCGGCTGTTCCGTCATATCGGCAAGCATGGCCTCGATCGCGGCAGGATCAACGCCGCGCGCCTCGGCCACGCGGCCGACCTGCAATGCCGCATATTGCGGGCTGATATGCGGATCAAGGCCGGAGCCCGACGTGGTGACGGCGTCGGCCGGCACCGGCCCGCCACCCAGGGCATCGACGCTGGCTGCCACGCGATCGACCAGCGCCTTGCCGGTGGGACCGATATTGGAGCCGCCCGATGCGCCGGCATTGTAGGGCTCGCCTCCTGTCGCCGAGGGACGCGGCCGGAAGTAGCCGGGCTGGACGAAATTCTGCCCGATGAGATCGGAGCCGATCGTGACGCCATCCATGACGACGCGGCTGCCATTGGCCTGGGCCGGAAAGGCCGCCTGCGCCATGCCGGCAATGGCCATCGGGTAGAGCAGACCGGTGACCGCCGACAGCAGGACGGTAAGCACGATGGCCGGACGAAGCTGATTGAACATGACGGGTAATCCTAGATAAGGCCTGACGCGGTGACGGCCATGTCCACCAGCTTGATGCCGATAAAGGGCGCGACCAGCCCGCCAAGGCCATAGATGAGCAGGTTGCGGCTGAGCAAAGCGGCGGCGCCGACCGGGCGATACCTGACGCCGCGCAGCGCGAGCGGGATCAGCGCCACGATGATCAGCGCGTTGAAGATGACCGCCGAGAGGATCGCCGATTCCGGCGAGCTCAGCCCCATGACGTTGAGGGCACCGAGCTGGGGATAGGTCGCCAGGAACAAGGCCGGGATAATGGCGAAATATTTGGCCACGTCATTGGCGATCGAGAAGGTGGTGAGCGCACCGCGTGTCATCAGGATCTGCTTGCCGATCTCGACGATCTCGATGAGCTTTGTCGGGCTGGAATCGAGATCGACCATATTGCCGGCCTCGCGCGCCGCCTGGGTGCCTGACTGCATGGCGACACCGACATCGGCCTGGGCAAGGGCGGGCGCGTCATTGGTGCCGTCGCCGCACATGGCAATGAGGCGGCCACCGGTCTGTTCCTTCCTGATGAAGTCGAGTTTCTGCTCGGGCGTGGCCTCGGCCAGGAAATCATCGACCCCGGCCTCCGAGGCAATGGCCGCAGCGGTGACGGGATTATCGCCGGTGACCATGACGGTGCGGATGCCCATGGCGCGCAAGGCCGCGAAACGCTCCTTGATGCCGGGCTTGACCACATCCTTGAGATGCACGACGCCGAGAAGGCGATCGGCCTCAGCCACGGCCAGCGGTGTCCCGCCCGAGCGTGCAATGGCCTCCACCGCCCTGTTGAAATCGCCACCGGCCTGCGCCTTGTCGAGTCCGACAAAGCGCAGCACGGCATCGACCGCGCCCTTGCGAATGCGGCGCCCCTCGATGTCGATGCCCGAAAGGCGGGTCTGGGCCGAGAAGGCAATAAATGTCGTCGCATTGTCGATGATGCGCGGTTCGGCGAGACCGAAATCGGATTTGGCCAGGGCCACGATGGAGCGGCCCTCGGCGGTTTCGTCGGCAAGGGACGCCACCAGCACGGCCTCGGCCAGCTCTCTTTCGCTGACCCCGGCCACCGGCAGGAATTCGGACGCCATGCGGTTGCCGAAGGTGATGGTGCCGGTCTTGTCGAGCAGCAACGTGTCGACATCGCCTGCCGCTTCCACGGCACGACCGGAGGTGGCGATGACGTTGAAGCGGATCAGTCGATCCATGCCGGCAATGCCTATGGCCGAAAGCAGGCCGCCGATTGTCGTCGGGATCAGCGTCACCAGCAGAGCCGCCAGCACCGCCACGGAGAGGTCGGTGCCCGAATAGGCGGCCAGCCCATAGAGCGACACCACGGCGATCAGGAATACCAGCGTCAGTCCGCTCAGCAGGATCGACAGGGCGATCTCATTTGGCGTCTTCTGCCGCCTGGCGCCTTCGATCAGCGCAATCATGCGGTCGACGAAACTCTCGCCCGGCTTGGTGGTGATGCGCACCTTGAGCCAGTCGGAAATCACCTGCGTGCCGCCGGTCACGGCAGAGCGGTCGCCACCGGCCTCGCGGATGACAGGCGCGGATTCCCCGGTAATGGCGCTTTCATTGACCGAGGCGACGCCCTCGATGACGTCGCCATCGCCGGGAATAAGGTCGTTGACCTCGACCAGCACGATGTCGCCGATCTTGAGGCCGGTCGCCGGAATGACCTCGCAGCCGCGATTGTCCCGCTGGTCGGGAAACAGAAGTTTCTTGGCGATGAGGTCAGACTTGCCGCGCCGCAGACTGTCGGCCTGTGCCTTGCCGCGCCCTTCGGCGACGGCCTCGGCGAAAGTGGCGAACAGCACGGTAAACCACAGCCAGAGTGCGATCTGGCCGGTAAAGGCCGGGGCATCCCCAGCACCCATTGCGTCCTGCACGAAGAGAACGGTGACCAGCACGGCGATGATTTCGGTGACGAAGATCACCGGGTTGCGGATCAGCTGGCGTGGATCGAGCTTGATGACGGCGTCGCGCAGGGCCGGCCCGAAAATAGCCGGATCGAGCATGGAGACAGGTTTTGTGGACATTGAGGTATTTCCTAGAAGCTCTGGCCGGCGAGCATGGCGAAGTGCTCGACGATGGGTCCGAGAGCCAGGGCCGGGAAGAATTGCAACCCGCCCAGGATGATGATGATGCCGATGAGGAGGCCGACGAAGAGCGGCCGATCGGTGGGGAAAGTGCCCGATGACGGCGCGGCGCGGGGCTTGCTCGCCAGCGACCCGGCAATGGCCAGCACCGGCACGATCGAGGCGAAGCGCCCCAGCAGCATGGCGATACCTAGCGTCGTATTGTACCAGGGCGTATTGGCGGAGAGCCCACCAAAGGCCGAGCCGTTATTCGCCGCAGCAGACGTGTAGGCGTAGAGGATTTCGCTGAGGCCATGCGGGCCGGGCGTGAGGATCGAGCTGGTGCCAAATTCGGCCACGGCCGAAATGGCGGTAAAGCCCAGGATCAGCAGCGGCGGGAGGAGCACCGCCAGCATGGCGAACTTTATCTCGCGTGCCTCGATTTTCTTGCCCAGCAATTCGGGCGTACGGCCCACCATGAGGCCTGCCACGAAGACCGCGAGGATGGCGAAGACGACCATGCCATAGAGGCCCGAGCCGACGCCGCCGGGCAGCACTTCGCCCAACTGCATCAGAAACATCGTCACCAAGCCACCCAGCGGGGTCAGCGAGCCATGCATGGTATTGACGCCGCCATTGGAAAGTCCGGTGGTAGCCGTCGCATAGAGGGCGCTCATGGCCTGGCCGAAGCGGACTTCCTTGCCTTCCATATTGCCCAGCGTCGGATCGACACCGACAGCTGTCAGCAGGGGACTACCCGCGGTTTCGGCCCAATAGACAGTGCCTGTGCCGATCACCAGCAGGACGGCGGTGACCGCCAACAGCGCCCAACCCTGCCGTCGACTGCCCACCATCTGGCCGAAGGCGTAGAACAAGGCGGCCGATACGGCCAGCATGGCGACGATATTGAGGTAGTTCGAGAAAGCCGTGGGGTTCTCGAACGGGTGCGCGGCGTTAACGTTGAAGAACCCGCCGCCATTGGTACCAAGCTGCTTGATGGCTTCCTGGCTGGCGACAGGGCCAGTTGCGATGGTCTGGTGGGCGCCTTCCAGTGTCGTGGCGACGAAGCTGGCGTCGAAATTTTGTGGCAGGCCCATGGCAACGAAGGCCATGGCAACGATTATGGCCAGCGGCAGCAGCACGTAGAGCGTGGCCCGGGTCAGGTCGACCCAGAAATTGCCCAGTTCGCCGACGCCCTGGCGCATGAAGGCGCGGGTGAGCGCCATGGCCACCGCGATGCCGGTGGCGCCCGAAACGAAGTTCTGCACCGTCAGTCCCAGCATCTGGCTGAGATGGCTCATAGTGGTCTCGCCGCCATAGCTCTGCCAGTTGGTATTGGTGACGAAGCTCGCAGCAGTATTGAACGCGAGGTCGGGCGGAAGCCCGGCGAAGCCCTGCGGATTGAGCGGCAGCAGGTGTTGCAGGCGCAGCAAGGCATAGAGCACGAGGAAGCCGACAAGGCTGAACAGCAGCACGCCAAAGGCGTAGCTCAGCCAGTTCTGTTCCTTGTCTGGCCGCACGCCCGACAAGGCATAAAAGCCGCGCTCGATGGGGCCGAGCACAGGCGAGAGGAGGTTGCGTTCGCCGGAAAACACGCGGGCCATGTAGAGGCCGAGCGGCTTTGCCAGCGCAAAGACGCCGATCAGCACCAGGCCGATCTGCAGCCAGCCGGAAAGGGACATGATGGCTCCGAGAGGTCAGAAGTGCTCAGGCGCCAGCAGCGTCACCGCGAGGTAGACAGCCAGCACAATGGCGACGAGGAGGGAAATGATGAGCATGTTGCCGCTCACAGCCGGTTGAGCCCGGCGGCATAGGCCGCCAGGGCGAGCAGGGTACCGGCGCCCAGAATGATGAATGCAAAGTCGAGCATGACAAGCCTCGTGAAATGAGGCTCATGCAATGGACCTGCCCGCCGTCAGATTGCCATACGGAAAGCTGCGGGCTGGCATAAGGATTTCATAAAGGCCGACACGGCTGCGGCCAAAGGCCGGATCCGGTCAACGCTCGACTGATGCTCCGTTATCAGGCTGACAGATGCGACCCTCGAATTGACGCTTGGTCCGCTGCAGATGGATGTCGGCCTTGGGAACCGGCCGCGTATGCCTGAACGACTGAAATGAGGACGCTTTGCGACCAACTGCATAGCAAGCCGAATACCGTGAAATTTGATGGCTTGAAAATTGGCGCACCCGACAAGATTCGAACTTGTGGCCTCTGCCTTCGGAGAATGGATAGTGGCTTTCGCCGAACCTATCCGTTTCTATCCGATTGCGCGCTATGCCACTGAAATCACAAAACAAATTTGAATTGGATCAGCGCCAACGGTACGACGGAGCGGCTCATACCCCTCCCCCTGGTGCTTACGCATTGCTTACGCATTGCTTACGCGGGGATTCTGTCAAGGAAAGGTCCCCGAATGACAAAGCTGACCAAACGAACCGTCGATGCTACCGAAATCAAGTCCTCGGACTATGTCCTATGGGACGATGACCTTCCAGGGTTTGGACTGCGCGTCTTCAAATCGGGAAAGCGAAGCTATGTGGTGCAGTATCGCACTGCCGGTCGCTCGCGTCGCTTCACGATCGGCCTGCACGGAGTTTGGACTCCTGAAGAGGCGAGGCGCGAAGCCAAAGTCCTGCTCGGCCAGGTCGCACGAGGAGGCAACCCGGCCGAGGAGCGCAAGCTCGATCGCGAGGCCATCACCGTCAAGGAACTCTGCAACCGATACCTTGAAGACCTCAGGAATGGTCTTGTGTTCGGGAAGCGAGGGCGGCCGAAGAAGCAAACGACAATCTCCACCGATGTGGGCCGCATAGAGCGGCACATCGTTCCCCTGCTCGGCAATCGACGGGTGCGGGATTTGGCCAAGTCCGACATCACCCAAGCCATGAAGGACATCATGGCGGGAAAGACACGCGCGAACGTCAAGACCGACAAGCTGCGCGGGCGCGCCATCGTTCGTGGCGGCCCCGGCACTGCGGCCCGGACGATCGGCCTCTTCGGCGGCATTCTTACCTACGCGGTCGAACTCGGCATCATCGATCAGAATCCCGTGCACGGCGTCCGCAAGCCGAAGGACCAGGTTAACGCTCGCCGTCTTAGCGAGCAGGAGTATCGCACGCTCGGCGATATCCTGCGGAAGGCCATTGTGGATCGGCAATACGAAACCACTGCAGAGATCATCCGGGTGATCGCGTTAACCGGGTGCCGGCGCAGCGAGGTCATTGGTCTGCAGTGTGGTGAAGTCGATACAGAAGGCAGTTGCCTGCGCCTGACCGACAGCAAGGAGGGCGCCTCGGTGCGTCCAATCGGTCTGCCTGTGCTGGAGTATCTCGAGAGCCGCCGCCACGAAGAGCAAGATGCCGAGGACTATGTCTTTCCCGGCTGGGAGGATGACACGCCATTCGGTGCCTTCCCTAGACAATGGACCAAGCTGTTCAAAGATACCGATCTGGCCAACATCACGCCCCATGTTTTGCGGCACAGCTTCGCGAGTATCGGGAATGACCTCGGTTTCACCGAGGCAACCATCGCTGCCCTGGTTGGCCATTCTCGAGGGACGATAACCGGCCGCTACATCCACACCGTGGATACCGCACTTGTTATGGCGGCCGACAGTATCGCCGGCTACATCCAGGGCCTGTTGGACGGCGTCGCGTTCCCCCACACCGCCTATGCGCTTGATCGGGCTTCAAGGAAATCGGCGCTTGCTCACTTCCTTGGAAAGCCGAAACCAAAAGGAAGGAGTGCTGAGCGATCTGCAGCTTAATCAAACGTCCGCTTCGCGCCCCATTTCAGCCGTCCGGACCGGGCTTGTGATTTCCCAAAAGCCGACATTCGCCGACCCATCCACCTCGGTGAAAGGTGGCGTTCAGCGGATCGTATCCGTCCATGGCGGCATTGCTCCATCAGCAAGGCGTAGAGCTGCTTGGACGCTCGTGGAAACGCCGGCCGATACGCTGCAAAAGGTGTGCAGTGACCAGTTGCACCCACCGCCCCAAGTCGATCGCTCAGGGGCTCCGGCGCGTTCTGCGACGTCTTGTTGGGCTTGCGGCAATCTGCTTCCGGGACAAATCTAGCGGCCGCGTCTCAGCGGCTGTCTTCGGCGATGCTCCCATCGACCATGTAGATCTGACGGCGGCAGCGGGCAGCGATCTTTTCGTCATGGGTGGAGATCAGGAAGCCTGTACCGTCGGACGTGTTGATATCGGTCAGCAACTGCATGACCCGGTCGGCGCTTTCCCGGTCGAGGTTCCCAGTCGGCTCGTCGGCGAGCACCAGTTCGGGCGCATTCATCAGGGAGCGGGCGACGGCGACTCGCTGTTTCTGCCCACCAGAAAGCTGGCTGGCAAGATAGTCACGCCGATCCGACAACCCGACGCGATCAAGCAGTTCTCTTCCTCGCGCCCGGTCTTCCCGCCGCTCCCGCCCATAGCGCGCGGCGGCCGGAAACATCACGTTTTCAAGCGCGGTGAAATCTGGCAGTAGCAGGTGCGCCTGGAACACGAAGCCGATATGATCTGCGCGAGCGCTCCGGATCGCAAGGGTATTGATACAGCCCACAACCGTAAGAGCAGGTCCGCCTTTAGCCCCTCGGTGGTCTGAGCAGCGACTGCACGGTGTAGACCAGAATCGCCATGCCGATCGCTCCGGCCGCAGCAACGCCGAGCAGCACAATCAGGTCGATCGGGCCGCCCAGGTCTGACGGACTTGAGCTGGTAATGGCCATGAGGAAGGCAACCGCCGCGACGGCGCCCACAGGCATGGACAGTTGCGCGAGGAGGAACTTCCTCCAACTTACCGCGCGGTCCCGGACCAGGACGGCGATATAGGCCACGGTCACCAGCACTGCCGCCGCGACCAGTCCCCAGAACAGTGGCGCCCCGAACATCTCCTGGAGGACGGCGAACATGGTTTCAAGCGTAAGTTCCTGCATGTCGCCCTCCTCTAGGCGTGACCGGTCAACATGGCGTTGTAGGTTGCCTTGAGCGCCACTTCCTTCATCAACCAGCTGATCCAGAGCTCCTCGAGAGGGGCAATGATGCCGGGGAAGGATGGAACAAGGTTATTCTTGTAGTCAAACTCGATCAGCATGGCCCGGCCGACCCGGGTAATCAGCGGACAGGAGGTATAGCCATCGTAGATGGCCGTACCCTCCCTGCCCTCGATGGCGGCGACGAGGTGGTCCTCGACCACCGGCACCTGCCATTTGACGCTGGCCGCCGTCTTGCCCTTGGGCACGCCGGCAACGTCGCCAAGGGCGAAGATTTCGGGATAGCGGAGGTGTCGCAGCGTCTGCTGGTCTGCTTCCACCCAGCCCTGGTCGGTCCACTTGTCGGCCCAGGACAGCCCGGACTGGCGCACGAAATCGGGCGCACGCTGGGGCGGTATGACATGGAGATAGTCGTATCCCATTTCCTGGGTGCCATCCTTGGTCTGGAATGTGGCGATGCGGCGGGACGGATCGACGGCCGTCAGCACATGCGAATAGGCGGCCTCGATGTCGCGTTGGCCAAAGAGCATGCGCACCTTTTCCGAGACGATGGGCACGCCGAACAAGGTTTCATTCTGCGCCGCGTAGATGAATTTCGCCTTGCCCAGATTGCCCGCGCGTTCGGTCAGGTCATTGACGAGGAATGCGTGCTTGAGCGGCGCTCCTGCGCACTTCATTTCGGTTGCGGGGCGGGTAAAGATGGCCGTGCCACCCTCTTGGGTAAACCGCTGCGCAGCCTGCCAGGTCCGGGCCGCATATTCGGGCCCTGCATAAAGGGCGCCGATACCGTCCTTGCCCACCATATCGAGCGAGAAGCCCTCGATGGCACCATGGTCGAGCACCAACCCGGGCGCGACGACGAGGTAGTCATAGCCGATAGTCTGTCCGCCCTCTGTCGAAACAGTCTTGCTGACCGGGTCAACCGCCATCACCGATTCAGCGATCAGCGTGGCTTCCCGGGGCAGCCAGTCCGTGGTCTGTGAGACAACATAGCCGGGAGACTTGAGACCGGCCGCCACCAGGGTCAGGCCGGGCTGATAGAGGTGCTCCCGACGCGGGTCGATGATGGTGATGCTGGCGCCATCGAGGCGCCTGGCCAGGCGGTTGGCAAGCGCGGTGCCCGCGGCACCCGCGCCGATGATGACGATACGGGCATTGGTGCTGGTGCTTGGCTGTGCCTGGGCCACCCCGAGCGACAGGGCGCTCCCCGCCCCTGCAAGCGCGCCCAACTGCAAGAAATGTCTACGGTCCATGACGTATCTTTCCCTCAACAATGCCCGCACTATCTGCGGTTCCAGGGGTCGCAGCGGCGTGCCGCTACGACCCGGATTGCGATGCCCTACTGGGTCTTGGTCAGACGCAGGTACGGACGAAGCTCGTTCCAGCCCTGTGGGTAGAGCGACTTTGCGTCGGCATTGGAAATCGAGGGCGGGATGATCGCGTCCTTGCCGGGCTGCCAGTCGGCCGGCATGGAGAGCCGCTTGCCGTCGCTGGTCTGCAGCGCCGTGATGGCCCGCAGGATTTCATCGAAATTGCGCCCGACGCTCATCGGGTAGGTCATGGTCAGGCGGACCTTCTTCTTCGGATCGATGATGAACACCGTGCGCACGGCTGCGGTCTCGCTCTCGGCCGGATGGATCATGCCGTAGAGCTTGGCGACCCGCAGGTCGGGATCGGCAATGATTGGGAAGCCCACATTTGTGGACTGGGTATCGTTGATGTCCCCGATCCACTTGAGATGTTCCTCGACCGTATCGGTGGACAGCCCGATGGGCTTGGTATCGAGCGCCGCGAAACGGTCGGCAAGCTGGGCCGTGCGGCCCATCTCGGTCGTGCAGACTGGCGTAAAGTCGGCCGGGTGGCTGAAAAAGAAGGCCCAGCTGTCACCGATCCAGTCGTGGAAGCTGATGGGACCCTTGGTGGTCTCGGCCTGGAAGTCAGGTGCGGTTTCACCGATCAGAACGCTCATTGCACTATCCTCTGCTGTTGTTGAAAAAGGTGGTCACGGGCTGGGCCGGCTGGCCCATGCCAGGATGTCGGCGCTCGACATCGCACCGGAGACGCGAGCAACTTCCTTGCCGCCGCGAAACAGGATCATGGTGGGAATGCCGCGGATGCCGAGCCGCCCCGCCAGTTCCTGATTCTCATCCGAGTTCAGTTTGACGAAGCGCATGTCCGGTTCTCCTCGGCGCGCCGCTTCCTCGTATTGTGGCGCCATCGCCCGGCAGGGACCGCACCAGGGCGCCCAGATGTCGACCACGACCGGAATGTCGGAGCGGGCGATCTGCTTTTCGAGCATGCTGGTGGACAGGTCAGCAGGCTGCCCATCAAAGAGCGGCACGCCGCATTTGCCGCAGCGACCTGCGGCGGCATCATTGTCCCTGGATATGCGGTTGGTGGCGCCGCATTGTGTACATACGACATGGACCACGGCAGTCTCCCGAAGTTGAGCTATTGTTGCACGGCCTGGATATGGACTTTTTGATCTGGATCATGCCCTGCCGCCGATCGTGCCGACCGGATTGCCTCGATCGCCTGGTGCTGGCTGAGATGGGTGCTGCCGGACAGGTTGCGCAGAAAATCGGTCTCCCCCAGCCTGTCCATCACCGGCCCCTTGACCTCGGACAGGTGCAGCCGGATTCCCAGGTCCTTGAGGCGATGCTCCACCGCCTCAAGGCTCTCAAGCGCCGACATGTCGATGAAGTTCACCGCCGAGCACATCAGCACCACGTCCTTGAGGTCGGGGTTTTCAGCCGCAAGGTTGGTGACGAGGTCTTCGAGGTACCGCGCATTGGCGAAATAGAGGCTCTCGTCGATGCGAATGGACAGGATGCCGGGAACGGTCTCGACCTGGTGCCGCTTCACGTTGCGGAAATGCTCCGTGCCCGGCACCTGGCCGACGACGGCGGCGTGCGGCTTGGATGAGCGATAAAGAAAGATCAGGATGGAGGCGCCGACACCCAACGCGATGCCGACCTCGACGCCAAGCAGCAGCGTACCCGCCAGGGTTATCGCCACGGCGGCAAAGTCCGCCTTGGAATAGTTCCAGGCCCGCTTGAGCACAGAGAAATCGACAAGCGTGAGAACGGCGAGGACGATGGTGGCGGCCAGCGTAGCCTTGGGCAGGACAGCAAGGAACGGCGTCAGCAACAGGGTGGCAATGGCGATGCCGATGGCCGTGAAGGCGCCGGCAGCCGGGGTGGCTGCGCCGGCGTCGAAATTGACGACCGAGCGGGCAAAGCCGCCGGTGACTGGATATCCGCCACCCAGGCCGGCGGCGATATTGGAAGCGCCCAGGCCGATCAGTTCCTGATTGGGGGAAATGCGCTCGCGGCGCTTGGCAGCTAGCGTCTGGGCTACGGAAATGGATTCGACAAAGCCCACGACGGAGATGATCAGAGCTGGCACCAGCAATTGCTGGATCGTGTCGAGACTGAAGCTGGGCAACGACAGCAGGGGCAGGCCCTGCGGCACATCACCGACCAGGGCGACGCCCTTGCTGCCAAGATCGAGCAGCACGGCCAGCGCCATGGTCAGGAAGACGACGAGCACCGGGCCGGCGCGGACGATAACCGTGGCAATGCTGGCCGGAACGCCGAAACGGGCCAGCCAGTTCTTGAGATCGAGCCGGATCCACAGCAGCAGGCCGAGCGCCAGCGCCCCGATGGCGACGGTATAGACGTTGATGGTGCCGATATTGTCGATGATCGACGACAGCAACCCCGGCAAGGCATGGCCTTCGGTGCTGATACCGAGCAGCCCGCCGACCTGGCTGGTGGCGATGATGATCCCCGACGCCGTGATGAAGCCGGAGATGACCGGATGGGAGAGGAAATTGGCGATGAAGCCGAGGCGAAGCACGCCCATCAAGGTGAGCATGGCACCCGAGAGCAGCGCGAGGATGATGGCCGCGCTGGCATAGTCGGCGGTGCCCTCCGCCGCCATGCGGCCGACCGCCGTCGCAGTCATCAGGGACACCACGGCGACCGGCCCCACCGCCAGCGCCGAGGAAGTGCCGAAGATGGCATAGGCGATCAGTGGCAGGATGGACGCATAGAGACCTACTTCCGGCGGCAATCCAGCGAGCAAGGCATAAGCCAGTGACTGCGGGATCAGCATGATCGTGACAATCAGCGCCGCCACCAGGTCGCTGGTGAAGGTCTGGCGGTTATAGCGGCTGCCCCAGTCGAGGATGGGGAAATAGGTCTTGAAGTTCATCGGTGTTCCAGGAGGGCCGGATGCCCAGGTCAGCGAGAGAGCGTGGCGTAAAGGCTGCCGGCGCGGGCACCGGAGCGGCAATAGCCGAGCATGGGCTTGGGCATCGTCTCCCAGGCCTGACGGAAGCGGATGATCTGGCCCTCGCCCAGCATGCCCGACACCGGGATATGGACGATCTGGAGCCCCTCGGCTTCGGCGGCACGCGCCACCTCTTCGAAGCTCGGCTGGCCGGACTCTTCATTGTCGGGCCGGGCACAGAGGATCGACTTGTAGCCGGCCGCGGAAAAGGCCTTGATCTGCTCGGGGGTGATCTGGCCGGTCACGGCGAAATCGTCGCTTAGCTTGCGGGGGTTCATTCCACTGACTTTTGGCTTGAGAAAAGAAAACATGGTGTGTCTCGGCAATAGAGGACTGATCCTCCGCCACAATGGCGGAGGACGGTGGCGAACGGGTCGGATGACCAACGATTACAGGCCGTTGACCGGCACCTTGAGGAAGGTCTTGCCATCCTCATCCTTGGGCGGAAGCTGGCCGGCACGCATATTGACCTGCAGCGACGGGATGATGAGCTTGGGCATGGCCAAGGTCGCGTCCCGCTCCTCGCGCATCTTGACGAAGGTGTCTTCGTCGGTGCCTTGGCCGACATGGATATTGTGGTCGATCTCGTCGCCCACCGTGGTTTCCCACTGGATGTCGCGACCGTTCGGGCCGTAGTCGTGGCACATGAAGAGGCGCATTTCGCGCGGCAGGGCCAGAACACGCTGGATCGAGCGATAGAGCGTGCGGGCATCGCCCCCGGGGAAGTCGGCACGGGCCGAGCCACCATCGGGCATGAACAGCGTGTCGCCGACAAAGGCGGCATCGCCCACCACATGGGTCATGCAGGCGGGCGTGTGCCCCGGCGTGTGCATGACATGGGCGGTCAGCGTACCGATCTGGTAGGTGTCACCATCCTTGAAGAGCCGGTCGAACTGGCTGCCGTCCCGCTGGAACTCGGTACCCTCGTTGAAGATCTTGCCGAAGGTATCCTGGACAATGGTGATGTTCTCACCGATTCCCAGCTTGCCGCCGACCTTGGACTGGATGTAGGGCGCACCGGAAAGATGGTCGGCGTGAACGTGGGTCTCGATCAGCCATTCGACGACCAGGCCGTTCTCCTTGATGAAGGCGATGATCTTGTCGGCGCCGTCATAGGTGATGCGGCCAGCGGCATAATCGATGTCCATGACGGAGTCGACCACGGCACAGGAGAACGAATTGGGATCCTTCACCACATAGGAAATGGTGTTGGTCGGTTCGTCGAAAAAGGCCGTTACCTCGGGCTTCACCGACAGATCAGGGGTGAATGGAATGGTCATTCTTGGCTCCTTTCACAAAGGTTCAGGCGTTTTTCAGGCTGCGCTGGGCGAACGCGGTCCGGACGGTAAAGGCGGCGAATATTCCGGCCAGCATCGAGCCGACAAAGGCCCAGGCCGAAGTCTCGCCCAGTCCCAGTGCGGGGATTGCCCCACCGGGACAGAAGCCGGAAATGCCCCAGCCAATGCCGAATACGGCCGAGCCGGCGATCAGCGGCACATCCAGCTTGCGGCTGGTGGGCAGGTGAAATCGGCTTTCGCAGACCGGCTTGTCGCGGCGCAGCACAAAGCGGTAGCCGATCGCGGTGACGGCCAGGGCCGATCCCATGACCAAAAGCAGGGAAGCATCCCAGGTTCCGGCCACGTCGAAGAAGTTGAGCACCTTGGCGGGATTGGCCATGCCGGAAATGGCAATGCCCGTGCCGAAGATCAGGCCGAAAATGCCGGCGAGCACGATGCGCTGCATCAGAAGCCTCCCAGGAGGTGACGGATAGTGAAGACCGTGGCGACGGCCGAGACCATGAAGGTTGCAGTGGCGGCGATGGACCGCGGCGACAGGCGGGCCATGCCGCAGACGCCGTGGCCGGAGGTGCAACCCGAGGCCAGGAACACGCCGACGCCGACGATAAGCCCGCTGATCACAATCCAGGGCGTGGGCACGGGCGACACGAAGCCGACGTCATAGCCGGACAGTGCTGTCAGCAGCGCCGGGGCTACAATGGCGCCCGACAGGAAGGCGGCGCGCCAGGCCCAGTCGCTGGACACCGGGGGCAACAGACCTGACAGGATACCCGTCATGCCGGCGATGCGGCCATTGAAGGCCATGAGAAGAACGGCCGAGAGGCCGATCAGCGCGCCGCCGAGCAGTGCGCTGATGGGAGTGAAGTCAGTCATTGATCCGAACTTTGCAGGTGGAGAAGCCGAGAATTCGATAGAGCGGGCAGAAGCGCACCACGGCGGTGGCGATCAAAACGAGGCCGATCAGTGCGGCGCCCCATTGCAGCAGCGGGGTCCCCGCCAGGCCCAGACCGGGAACAAAAGCCGCAATGGCCAGGGCAAGGCCCAGCACGATACGGATGACGCGATCTGCCGAGCCGACATTGGTGTTCATCTCAACCTCCTTGAAATTGGTCGCCAAAACGGCGATAAGCGAATAGTCGGAAGTTCGTATATACGAGAATTCTAATATGATCAATATGGATCTTTCCAGAATGGAGCAGAATGCCGATCAGGCCAGCCAGCTCCTGACTGCCATGGCCAATCCCAAGCGTCTGCTGATCCTGTGCAACCTGCTTGATCAGGAACTCAATGTCAGCCAATTGGCGGAGCGGGTCAATCTGGCGCAGTCTCCCCTGTCCCAGCACCTCTCCAAGCTGCGGGCATGGGGATTCGTAAAGACGCGCCGCGACGGCCAGCAGGTGAACTATTCGCTGCAATCGGACGATGTGCGCCAGGTGCTGTCCACGCTCTATGGCATATATTGCGCCGACTAGCGGCAGGTTGATCGCGAACGCGCTAGGCAGTCCCAGGTCAAACAGGTTCAATCCTCATGCGAGATCGGTCAGCCTTGGTAATTCGGTTCTAGTGAGACAGCAGTATCGGCAGACGTACAGCTCGCAGGATCGATTGCGTTGCGCCTCCCAGGATGATCTCCTGCACGCGATTGCGCCGGACTGCTCCCATGACAAGCAGGTCGGCGTCCTGGCTGATGGCTACCGCTTGCAAGATATCGCCGATTGGCGAAGTGCCGCGTGTTCTGGACAAATGCTGCGCCTTCACACCGCGGCGCAGCAGAAAGCTCTGAATGCCCGACAGGCCACCTGGATCGACAGTCTTGTCGTCGCCGACCGTAACGATCGACACGATATCGGCGCGCGTAAGGATCGTCATCGCATCGCGCAGCGCCCGGGCGGCAAATGAGCCACCATCCCACGCGACGACGACCTTTAATGGCGTTGACCGTATTTCGGCCACAGGCACGGCTGCCTCCTGGGGCGGAACAACCATGACCGGGCCACCCGAACCGAAGATGACCGCCTCTGCGTCGGCCCGCCGATGCGGATCGGCGCCATCCAGAGCCAGGGCCGTCAGATCATGATACCGCGTGATCGGCAGCAGACAATCGATGAACGTCTCCGGGCCGCAGCGCAGCGCAGCGACTTCAAGCGGCAGTTCCAGGCTGGCAGCGCGTTCCTCAACCCATTTGCGCGCGTTTCCGGCTCGATCGCGATTGAGTGCTTCAACCTCCAAAGCCATGTTGGAGGCGCCCAGCAGCGCCTCACCCAAGGCGCTGTGAATGGGCGCTATCTCCACTTCCTGAACCAGCGCCTTCACCCTGGCACCGAGTCTGGCAGACAGGCTGAGCGCCCGCCCAAGCCCGACATTGGAGACGACATCGGGATAGGTTGTTATCGGAAGCAGGACATCCATGGTCTGTGTCTCCTCTCGGGCATCGCCTGGGGGGACGCCCCCACTAGTGCCTCGCGATCTGAGCGGCAGTGTCAAGAGTACGGTCATAGACAACCGTAGCGTTGGTCGTGGCCCTCCTCTAGTAACGCTACGCCCGGCAAAGTGGTGCTGCTTTGATCTGGCTCAAATCCCAGCCGAGACCGCTGCGCTACTCTGCACCACGAAGGCTCAGCCGGATGCCGGCACGTTTCATTTGGTCCAGGGTTACCCGATCCGTGCAAACGTACCGGCGACAAGGCCAAAAAGGAGAACAAGATGTTGAGCGATGTACTGGTGCCGTCTCGTCAGTACGACGCACGAGCAGCTGACCGTGCTGATTTACAGTTCCCAGTTCGACTTGTCGCTTAACCATCAGCACCTCTTTATTTCCGAGATGGTGCGGTACTACACATGTACGACCATCCTTCCCGGATACACCACTTTTAGGCGGCGGCGCAGTTACATGCGCGGGCTGAAACCCGCTGCTATGATTGGAAATGCCATATTTTTTCGAAGTTCTCAAAACACCCTCCGATGATGATCACCTTTGGCAGCGCCTTGAAGAAATCTGGAGGATTGTGCACGACGATCTGATGGGCGTGCACTTCGAGACAGAAGACGAGGCGCTTGAAAAGGTTTACCAGCAAGGCGCTGGATCCTGAGGATCCACGTCTCGATAGTCTGTTCGTCGCGCGCTACCGCGACACCGATGACCGTGAGAACTTGCTGGCGTTTCATGATCGAGGACTAGAAGCCCTTGGGGCCACAGAGATCGAAATCCAAGCCCGCCGATTGAGCACAGAATTCCTGACTGAATGGTCTGTACTTCTGGGCTGTCACGGCTTCGTCACAGCGGCAGTTATGGCGCGGGGGCCAGACGTTGAGGCGAAGCGCGCCGGGGCTGCGGGAGGACAAGCCGTCAGCGTCGATGCTCAGCGAGTGTGGTTTTCACATTATTTCCTTGAGCACTATGATCGACGACAAGGCCGAGCAGCCACAGAGGAAGCTATTGAGCTACTTGTGAACCAATTATCCCGTGACGAACTTGGTTTTGAATTAGACGCAAGCACCCGACAGTTTTTCTCGGACATGCTGCAGCCGGCTGATGGCCCTGACGAGAAGTACCGCGTTTTAAAGAACACCTATCGGGAAACGAAGTTATCTCGGCCCCAGATGCGCAAGTTTGCGCTCTTGCCAACAGAAGGGATTCCTTTGTTGGACCCAAAACTTCCCCTACCCAAGGTCGGCAGAAGCTAGTCGTTTCAGTTCGCGGGATAACGTACCCGTCGATGCGCATCTCGCTCACGCCTCTTGATGCCGCGACCGGCCAGGCCAATCGACCGTCGGCGAGATATGTTGAAAGCTTGAGCGACGGACGTTGTGGCGGCGATCTCCTCTGGCGGGGTGGAGCAGGATAAGTTGCGGCTTTCTCGGCCGACCAACGGATGCTCAGCCTAGTGTAGAAGACTTCAATCGCCACGCCGTTGCCTTCGGCCACCGGCCACGCTAGCCGACCGTCGTCCATCAGGATCGCATGGTGAGGAAGTCGAGGATCATCAAAGGGCCCACTCACCAATCGTTTCCTATGATTTGGGGTTAACGGCGTTGAGAACCGATATTGGCGGATGAGCATTGCAGGTTGCAGGGACCAGCGCAGCGCATTCGCCAATGCGCCCCATTCCTGCCGTTGAACGGGGTTTCGCGATTGCCGGAAAGCCGACATTACCGATTGAACGGAGTTACCGCGAATTAGGGGTGGTTTTCAGACAGTCAGCTTCTGGACCAGCCGATCTGAAAGCTGACATGCTCTAGCTGGCGAGCGCAATGGCGGGTCAACAGGATCGCAACTGTTGGACGTAGCGCCATCTCTCATCAGGACGTACCCCCACTGGCCTCAAGGCTCCAATGTCTTGAGGTAAGCAACGATAGCTGCAGCCTGGTCAGGGTCAAACTCGAACTGCGGCATTTCGGGATGGGCTGTAACGATCCCTTCGACAAGCGCTTCGCTCAGGAACTCCACGTCGTAGCGCAGATGAAAGTCACGAAACCGTGGCGCGATATTCAGGGGGCTTTCGCCATTGGTTCCGATCGCATGACAATCGGCACAGTACATCGTCACCAACGCCCGGCCGTCTTCAACTCGATCAAATGCCTGTGCGACGACGCAACCGGCAAAGAACAGCCAAAGCGGGACAAAAACACGCAGTGCGGTGTCGGTAGTCGCACGTCCTCTATCGGTCATGCCGCGCTCCAGCCCATATCCACCGGCAGCACCGCGCCATTGAGGTGACGGGCCTCGTCGGAGGCGAGAAACAGAACGGCATTGGCGATGTCGGCCGGTTCAAGCATACCCGGATTGCTGGCCTGATAAGCACCCAATCGCCCGAGCCCAGCCTGGTCGAGCGCGTGCCCCTCGACGCTATCCATGATGTTGGTGCTGACGCCGCCCACTGCTAGCGCATTGCAGCGCAGTCCAAGCTTAGCATATTGAAACGCTGTACTCTTGGTCAGGCCGATAAGCGCGTGCTTGGAGGCGGTATAGGCCGCGCCCGCTGCGCCGCCACCTGTAGCGGCCACGGATGCGATATTGACGATTGAGCCGCCTCCCAGTTCCAGCATCAGCGGAACCGCTCGTCGCATGGCATACATAGGCCCGTCGACATTGACCGCCATGCAGCGGCGCCATGTCGCGTTGTCGACGTCGGCAACGGACTGGAACAGGTCCATCACGCCGGCATTGTTGACCAAAATGTCGACGCGCCCAAATTCGGCTGCTGCACGATCGATCATCGCAACGCAGTCTGCCTCCTTGGACACATCACCCGTCATGCCAATGATGGCGCCTCCGATGTCGCTCACTGCCGCCGCGATGGCGTCGGCATGCCAGTCTAGGGCAACAACCTTTGCCCCTTCCGCCACGAACCGGCGGGCAATGGCCAAACCGATGCCTGAGCCAGCTCCCGTGACGACCGCAACCTTGTCCTGTATACGCATGACACCTCCGTTTAGGCCTCAGTCTACGCCTGTTCAACCGTCACGCGTTGATCGAGATCAACCGACCTCCGCGCTATCCGGCGCTAACCCCGAAGATCCGACACATGCTGTGGACTTCAGGATGCGAAAAGCGGCTCAACACTATCCTCCTAGGACGCGGTAGCAATATCTGGCGTGGGAAGCGCATGTGGTTTGATCCGCAACGCTCGCAGGGCATTGAGAATGACGGCGACGTCTATGGCCTCCTGCAGCAGCGCCCCCTGAACTGGCGTCAGGTAGCCAAGCGCCGCAGCGATCATGCCTGCGACCGACAGGCCGATGCCGACAGCAACGCTCTGCAGCGCAATCCGCCGCGCGCCTTGCGCTATTTCGATCCCGGGCAGCAGGCGATCGAGGTGATCGACCAGCAGGACGACATCGGCTGCCTCTGCAGAGGCGGCAGCGCCACGCGCGCCCATCGCCACCCCGACATCCGCCGCGGCCAGCGCCGGCGCATCATTGACGCCGTCACCCACCATCATCACAGGAGCATGGCCTTCCCTTTCGGTCAGGATCAGCTGCACTTTCTGGTCAGGCGTCATCTGGGCGTGGACTGCATCGAGGTTCAATCCAGCCGTGATGGCGTCGGCCACAGCGCGCCGATCGCCGGTCGCCAGCATGATCCGGGATATGCCCAAGCGCCGTAGGCCTGCCAGCAGCCCTTGTGTTCCCGAGCGCAATGCATCGGCCATAGTGATGTGTCCGGCGAGCTTTCCGTCAATTGCCACTGCGACAAGAGCGGCGCCAGCATCGAGAATGCGGCTTTCGGGTACGGCGCTGCCAATGCGATGCGCGACAAAGCTTGCGCCGCCAACCACAACCTTGCGGCCATCAACCGTACCCTCAAGGCCTTCTCCTGGGACCTCCACAACCTCCCCGGGAATGCGCAGGACGCTTCCGCGCTCGCGCGCCGATGTCACGATGGCTTGCGCCATCGGATGTTTGGACGCCTGTTCAAGCGAAGCGGCCAGGAACAGCAGTTCTTCCTCGCGCACGCTCTCAATCGTATCGATCGAAACGATCTGGGGGCGTCCATCCGTAAGGGTGCCGGTCTTGTCCAATACCAGCGTCCGGATGCTGGCGAGCGCTTCAAGCGGCCTGGCGCCCTTGATCAGCACGCCAAACTGCGCTGCCCGCGACAGCCCTGCCACAAGCGCCACCGGAACAGCCAAGATCAACGGGCAAGGTGTTGCGACCACAAGGACCGCCACAGCGCGTATGGGGTCGCCGGTGAACCACCACGCCAGCGTTGCAAGGATCACGGTGATGAGCAGGAACAGCAGGGAATAGCGGTCGGCGAGTTCAGCCATCGGCGCCTTTGATGCCTGGGCCGCCTCGACCAGCCGCACGATCCCGGCATAAGTGCTTTCCGAGGCGCGTCGCGTAACCCGAAGATCGAACGCCTCGCCTGCATTGGTCGAGCCGCTCATCACATTCTGGCCACGGCCAAGCCGCACCGGCATCGACTCGCCTGTCAGTGCTGACTGATCCAACATCGCCGTGCTGCTTTCAACAGCACCATCCACGGCCGCCACGTCGCCCTGTCGGATCAGGAGCAGATCGCTCGGCTCGATAGCGTCGAGCGGCACCTCTTCGAGCTTGCCGTCTCGGTGCCGGGTGGCGGTCCGTGGCACGCGGGACAGCAGCTGGCTCATTTCGCGACGGGCTCTGCCTTCCGCAAAGCTCTCGAGGAACGTGCCGCCTGAATACATCAGGGCAACGACGGCCGCCGCCAGCGTCTCACCAAAAAACAAGGCGGCCGACATTGAAAGTGCGGCCACGATATCCAAGCCCACTTCGCCCTTGGCAAGACTGCGGACGATTTCGACAAGAAGGGCTGCGAGGACAGGAACGACGCCAACGAACCACGCAATCCTGGCAAGCTCGTTGTTGCTGGCCCACATCAGACCCAAGCCTGAAACCAGCCCTGACAGGGCTACGACCAGCAGGGCAACATTCAGGCGGCTTCGCAGTGACGGGGGCATCAGGCGTGTCATTCCGGGTTCGAGTCAGGTCAGGCTTTGCAAGCACTATTCCTATCACGCTCACGCAGCTCCAGCTCGGGAAAGCAGTATCGGTGATATGAGGCACTCAGCCGCGCAAGAGGCTCGCACTGCCCCCAATGACCGCCGCCAAACGACGAAGTGTGCCTCATCTGAATGTCAGCTCTCGGGCGTACATCAGTCATCGTTGATGACCGATATGGGGTCGTCTGCTGCCACAGGTGGGCTGGAAAGTTTATTGAATAAACTTCTCCTCCGGCCGCGCCCGCTATGACCATAACCATTTGCTGCGGGCTGGCCCTGACATTAGCCATGTATGTAACATAACAGAAAGTCGGCTTTCGATAGTTTTGATGATGTATTCACCTAACTCGCTACCTTTCCAACGTCCTGCACATCGCCCGGAATGGGGCGGAAAGGCGACGGCCCCGCTCATGGTCATAGTGAGATTATTCAGTTCAGCTTACTGAAAGCGCCTCAATCACGCGGCACTCCGAAACGCGCCCCTGATGACATTCACCTACCATGCGGGCCAACTCGTCGCGCAAAGAGAGCAAGCGGGCGATGCGTCTTTCGACTTCCTCAAGCTGTCCCTGTGCAATGCGGCTCGCGTCCTCGCACGATGCTTCGGGTTGCTCCTGCAAAGCCAGCAACACCCGAACACTTGGCAGATCGAAACCAAGATCGCGGGCATGGCGGATAAAGCCCAGCCGCTCTGCATCGACGGTGCTGTAAGTGCGCCGTCCGTTGGATTGGCGGGCAGGCTTGGGCAAAACCCCGATGCGCTCGTAATAGCGGATTGTTTCGATGTTCACGCCTGCCTGTCGGGATAAGTCGCCAATCTGCATCTTTTCGTCTTGCTCCTGTAGTGACTACAGGTTGTAGCATAACAAGGCTAGAATTTCGAGGATCGACCATGGCCGCCGCAACCGACACAGTCCGCTATCATGTGACCGGGATGGACTGCTCGTCCTGTGCCGCCAAGATCGAGGGCGCGACCCGCAAGGTCGATGGCGTCAATGATGTGAAGGTGTCGATTGCCTCCCAGATCATGACGCTAAAAGTCGATGACCCGGCGCGGCGTCTGCCAGTGGTGGAATCCGCCATAACCGACCTTGGCTATCAACTCGACCGCCTAGGCCAACACAAGGCCGAAGGCGCGGGCGATGATGATGACGACGACCAAATTCCCGACCTGTCGCACGTCACCCCGGCGTATAAACGGGCGCTCTGGATCGTCGTCCTGCTCAATGTCGGATATGGCATTATCGAGATTGGCGGCTCAATCCTGTCAGGATCACAAGCCCTTCAAGCCGACTCCCTCGACTTTATCGGGGATGGTCTGATTTCATTTCTCGGCCTGATCGCTGTCGGATGGGGTCTTGCTGCCCGCGCTAAAGCAGCCCTGCTGCAAGGCGTGTTTCTAGCCCTGCTCGGCTTCGGCGTGATCGGCTCGACCGCCTACCGGGTGTTTGTCGAGCATGAACCGCAAACCATGCTGATGGCGGGGTTTGCTTTCGTGGCTTTCATCGTCAACGTGCTGGCTGCCGTGGTGCTGATCCCGCACCGAAAAGGAGATGCCAATATGCGGGCCGTATGGCTGTTCTCGCGCAATGACGCAATTGGCAATCTGGCCGTTGTCGCTGCTGCTGCTCTCGTTTGGTGGCTCAATAATCCATGGCCGGATTTGCTGGTTGCCTTCGCCGTGGCGGGCCTGTTCCTGCAATCGGCATGGTCGATCATTAGAGACGCACGGCAAGACCTTTCACAAGCCCGCCGCGTTTAGTCTCATAGTCGATATTACCCGTTTCCGTGGCCTGCGGCTTCTTTCCAGAGATGGCATTGGTGCGCCGAAAGACAGGGGCAAATGCCGACCAGGGCAGCATCTACGGCTTAACGGCTAAGCCATTCAAATCATTGCGCCTGGCATGGGACACAACCATTGCAGGGGGTCGGCCCCAGCATGAGTCGTGCATGTAACGTTTGAATCCCCGGTTTTTGGGCACCTTCATGACGTTCCGCCTCCGGCAAACATGTTGTTCCTCTTCTTAGGAATGGCTTATTTGGGGTGGCAAGCTGCCGACCGCTTCTGGGGCCCAAGCCGGGAAAGCGGCCGTTCAGCAGGCTACTGTACTTCGACCACAATGCGCCTCCTATCCGGCCGTTCGACTGCCGCTTGCGGCGTCCCGAAAGCCGACATTGCTCACGGCCTAGCCAAGCGCAAGCCGATTATTCCGGCGTATATGTTCGAACCCCACCCGGTCCGCCACTTTGGTAAAAATCGGGAACGCCGATTCTCGCCGACTTCCCTCCTTTGGTGACTACCGGCGTCCTCAATAGGGTGTTTTTTGCTGACCTTGATGTAGATCGCTTCGTCCGCGATCTCGGCGTGTTGGGCGAAGGCGCGGACATGTTCCCGCCGATAGCCGCCCTTTCCAAGCCGGACGCGAGTGCGAGCTTCGCTTGCCAGTTCCGGCACGGCCGCTTTGGCGTGAATCTAAATTCAAACAGCAAAGCGCCCGATGGGTTGCACCGGGCACTTCTTTCTCAAGTCACCTCGAGATTACTTGGTAGCGAGGATTTCGAAATTGTGGACGTTTGCCACCACACCGTCGTCCCATCCACCTGAGATCAATATTGAAGCCTTTTCATTCAGGAGTCCGGCGACTTGTCCGGCAAAGTGCGCTTCGCGGCCAGAGTTGTCGGCAAAGATGTCGAAGATGGCGAAGTTGGTCTCGTCAATCTGCAGCGCCGCCCAGAACAATGTCTTGGGTTCAGTTTCTGCGACGATGGGGCCGGCGGCGGTCAGCAAGGCTGCCAATTCGGGGCCTTTACCTGGAGCAGCTTCGAGCTTGATGTAAGTTGCGGTTGTTGCCGTGGAGAGATCAACCGGCGCCTTGACCGACAGGACATCGGAGTTGTTGATATTCGCGACAACACCGTCGTCCCATCCGCCGTCGACCAGTGCGTCGGCGTTTTGGTTCAAAGCCGCAGCAACCGCTCCTGAGAAGTGAGCGTCGCGTGCTTCTTCGTCTGCGAAGATGTCAAAGATTGCGAGGGTGTCATCGGCTTGCAGAGCAAACCAAAGGACGGTGCCCGGCTCTGTGTCCCGCACGATCGCTGCGGCACCAGCCAGAAACTCCGCGAAAGCTCCGGTCTGGCCTTCGGCGGCCGGCATGGCGATGTAGCTGGCTGTATGATTTACCATTGGGTTGTCCTGTGCAGTTGCAGAAGTTGTGATCAGCGCCAGTGCGGCGACTGTTTGAAGGATTTGCGTTTTCATGGTCGCCTCCTGATTTGAAGTGCTTCATGTTTGGTTTTGATGCACTCTTGTCCCATGCCGAATGCGCCCGAACCCAATTCCGAAATTCTATTCTTTGATAGACATTGACTATTGAAGTTGGTTTGATGGTGTGGCTGAAGATGTAACGGAGAATGCGGCGATGGAAATGAACCAGATCAGGTATTTTCTCGCTGTCTGCGAGCACCGAAACTTCACCCACGCAGCCAGCGCCTCCAATGTCTCCCAGCCTTCCTTGACGACTGCGATCAAGAAACTTGAAGACGAGCTTGGAGGTGACCTGTTTGTCAGGGACCGTGCGGGATGCAGGCTGACGACGCTGGGTAAACTCATGCAGCCAAGATTGCAGAAGGCTCATGATGAGACGAGACAGGCGAAGGCGGAGGCGGTCCGTCATATGCGCTTGGAGCGGGTGCCAATCTCTGTCGGTGTCGGAGAAACGATTGGCCACAACAGGATTTCGGCAGCTATGGAGCGTACTCGTACGCGATTGCCGCAAGCCGAAATAGAATTGATCGTGGCGTCAACCTCCGAGCTTCTTGCCGGGTTACGAGATGGTGAATTTGACGTTGTAGTCACCGCAGAGAAGGTCAGTGAAGACCTCTATCGCATAGACCATCTCTATGAAGAGGACTACAAGGTCGTGGTGTCAAAGTCGCATCCGTTGTCTGAACTAAGTGCGATCTCTCTTTCGACTCTTGCTAAAACTGACATGCTTGACCGCCTAAATTGCGAAATGCGGGATACTTTGCATGGAACCTGCGCGGATCATGGTCATGAACTCTACGCGGCCTATCGGTCAAATCGCGTGGATTGGTTGGTTGAACTGGCGCGACAAGGGTCAGGTGCGGTGATCCTGCCAGCCACCGCTATTCCTTCGGACATGGGCTTGGTGTCGAAACCCATCGATGGTCTTGAATTATCAAGAACTGTTTTGGCTCTTCGATATCGGCACCAAACGACGAGACCAGAGACAAATGATCTGATCCGTGAGATGACGCGCACGCTGGCGTAGTGAGGTCGGTAATCGACATTCGCCCATCGTGCAGCATTCGTCACTTTGGGCTCAGACCAGACTTTCGCGGCATCACGCTCGAACGTCCGTTCTACTTTTCTTCGAGATCTCGCCCGCAATCCGCCACTTAGCGCTGGAGAAATTGCGCCAGATTGCGGTGAAGGTCACAGCGAACCACACCCATCGTGTGCGGTGATAGTCGTCGGTGACGAGGCCGTACTCTTCAAGAAGCCACCGCGCCGCGTGAGGCGACCTTCGGCGCGGGTAACAGTGGGTGGGTTCTTTTCAATCTTGAAGAGCCGCTTGATTTCCCTGATGACCTCTTCAGCAGACGGCCCCGGCTTTGCCGTCGGGTGAAATGAATGAACGGCAGGTTTCGGGTGCCGAACGCGGCGCTCCGAACGGCGACAATGGGGTCGAGACCTGCCGATCCCCAACGCGCCCCATTTCGGTCATTCAACGGATTATTGCATCAACGAGAAAACGGACATGACCTGGATTGTCACCTGATGTGAGAATGCAAAATCAAAAAATCGCAATGGACCAAACTTCAGCATCAGTCACTCCGCACAAGAGACAAGGCTTCAGGAAAAGAGTGTTGGCGTTCCTCGCCGTGCTATTGGCCCAAGGCGTGCGTACTCGTCATCGGTGAACAAGCGGGAGCGCGTGAGGAACCGCCGCTCGGTGCCATTATCGAGACTGAACATGCCGCCACGACCTGGAATCGCATCGATGATCAACTGGGTATGCTGCCAATATTCGAACTGGCTGGGTGACATGTAGAAGGGAGCGCTGCCGATATCACCCATCTTGACGTCATGGTCGCCGACGATGAATTCGCCTTCAGGATAGCACATCGGCGACGAGCCATCACAACACCCGCCGGACTGATGAAACATAACCGGCCCATGGCGGGCCGTGATGGTGGCGATGAGACTTAAGGCGGCGTCGGTGGCGACGACGCGCGGAACGAGATCAGTCATGGCGGGTTCCTTGCTCGACGATCATTCCAGCGGGAGGTGGCCAGGGAGAGAGTGGGGTTAGGGCTCTTCCCGCCGGAATGATTTCTGGCGCCCGGAGCTCTCCCCGGGCGCCCGCTCAGGGAGGAGCGGCTTAGAAGAAGCCCAGCTTCTTGGGCGAGTAGCTCACCAGCATGTTCTTGGTCTGCTGGTAGTGGTCAAGCATCATGCGGTGGTTTTCGCGTCCGATGCCGCTCTGCTTGTAACCACCAAAGGCGGCATGGGCAGGATAGGCGTGATAGCAATTGGTCCACACGCGCCCCGCCTGGATGCCTCGGCCGAAGCGATAGGCCCGGTTGGCATCACGCGTCCACACGCCGGCGCCCAGGCCATAAAGCGTGTCATTGGCGATCTCGAGGGCTTCGGCATCGGTCTTGAAGGTCGTCACCGAGACCACCGGGCCAAAGATTTCCTCCTGGAAAATGCGCATCTTGTTGTTGCCAGCAAACACCGTCGGCTTGACGTAGTAACCACCCGCCAGCTCGCCACCCAGATTGTTGCGCTCGCCGCCAGTCAGCACCGTGGCGCCTTCCTGCCGGCCGATATCGAGATAGGAGAGAATTTTCTCGAGTTGCTCGGACGAGGCCTGGGCCCCGATCATCGTGCTCATCTCGAAGGGAGAACCCTGCTTGATGGCTTCCACCCGCTTGATCGCCCGTTCCATGAAGCGGTCATAGACGCTTTCCTGGATCAGGGCGCGGCTCGGGCAGGTACACACCTCGCCCTGATTGAGCGCGAACATGGCAAAGCCCTCGAGCGCCTTGTCGAAGAAATCATCGTCTTCGGCCAATACGTCGGCAAAGAAGATGTTCGGCGATTTGCCACCCAGTTCCAGCGTCACCGGGATCAGGTTCTGGCTGGCATATTGCATGATCAGCCGGCCCGTCGTGGTCTCGCCGGTAAAGGCGATCTTGGCGATGCGGTTCGAGCTGGCCAGCGGCTTGCCGGCTTCAAGGCCAAAGCCGTTGACGATATTGACCACGCCGGGCGGCAGGATGTCTTCGATCAATTCCATGAGAAAGAGGATTGATGCCGGCGTCTGCTCGGCAGGCTTGAGCACCACGGCATTGCCTGCCGCTAGCGCGGGCGCCAGTTTCCAGACCGCCATCAGGATAGGGAAGTTCCACGGAATAATCTGCCCCACGACGCCGAGGGGCTCGTGGAAATGATAAGCCACCGTGTCATGGTCAAGTTCGGAAATGCCGCCCTCCTGGGCGCGGATGGCACCGGCGAAATAGCGGAAGTGGTCGATCGCCAGCGGAATATCGGCAGCAGTCGTCTCACGAATTGGCTTGCCATTGTCCCAGGTCTCGGCCAGCGCGATCTCGTCGAGATGTTCTTCCATGCGATCGGCAATCTTGTTGAGCATCACCGCGCGCTGCGCCACCGAGGTTTGGCCCCAGCCCGGCGCGGCCTTATGGGCCGCATCCAGCGCCCGCTCGACATCCGCCGCCTTGGAGCGCGCGACTTCGCAAATCACCTGCCCAGTGACTGGCGAGGTGTTCTCGAAGGTCTCGCCGTCGAGCGCGTCCACCCACTGCCCGCCGATATAATTGCCGTATTTCGCCTTGTACGGAGACTTGGTCCGCTGGCCGACGAATTCAGGTTTATTCATGGCATCCTCCCTTGTTCTTGGATGCCACCGTCATTGCAACCGGCGTGCCAGATGATATCAACCTGTTGAAGCTGTGAGGGAATTCTTGTGGCACCAAGCAGGGGTGGACGCGGTGCGAATTCGGATGCAACACTTTGCAACAACCAGACGCGATGGCCGATGCAACACCTGTTGCAAACTGCCACAACTGGTAGGGAGAGAGCCATGCAACAGGCGTCCGATGCTGCCTTGGTAGCCGCGCGCGAGCGTTTCTTTTCTGGGCACGATCTACCTGAGGGCCTGGTGCCTGCGCCCATATTGCGGTCCTGGCAGCGCTGCGCACAACAGGGCCTCGATGCCTCGGCGGTCATTCATGCCGAACCGGTCACCGCACCCGAGCTTCGCGCCTTGCATGAGCAGAACGACACCTTACGCCTCCTCTCGCGCTCTGAACTGGTGTCGCTGCGCACCGAAGCGCGGCTTACCGACAGTGTCGTCATCCTCACCGATGCCAAGGGCCTCGTGCTCGATACCACGGGAAGCCCCGAATTCGCCGGCCGCGCCGCCGAAGTGGCGCTCCGCCCCGGCGTCACCTGGTCCGAAACTGCCACTGGCACCAATGCCATCGGCACGGCTCTCGCCGAACGTCGCGCCATCGAGGTACATGGGGGAGAACACTTCTTCGAACCACATGGTATCCTGCATTGCGCCGCATCGCCCATTTTCGACCCTTTCGGGAAGCTCGCTGGCGTGCTCGATCTCTCCGGCCATGCCTCGGCTGAGCACACCCATGCCATGGGCCTGGTGCGCCTCGCCGTCGAGCAGATCGAACATCGCTTCTTCGCCCGCGGCTTCGATGACATGACCGTGGTGCGCTTCCACCGTGCCGCTGATCTCCTGGGCACCGCCCGCGAAGGCATTCTGGTCTTTGATGGCGGGCGTTTGATCGCCGGCAATCGTCGCGCGCTCCATCTCGTCGGGCTCGACCGCAAGGCGCTGCGCCAGTCCACCGCCGAGGAAATCTTTGAAACCGCGGCGCTCGCCACACAGCGCGGCGAACTGCGCGCCCGCAATGGCGAGCGCTTCTTTGCCGCCGTGTCCGAGCCGCGCAAGTCGCCGCTGCGCGTCACCGGCACCCTGCCGCGCGTCGCCAAGTCGGGCGAGCCAGCGCCTTTTCTCACTCCCGAAACCCGCGCCGATCTCGCCAAGGCCATCCGCCTGGTCAATGCCGAAATCCCCCTGCTCATCGCTGGGGAAACCGGTGCCGGCAAGGAAGTCTTCGCCCGCTACCTGCATGGCCTCACCCAGCGCGCCGGCAAGCCCTTTGTCGCCATCAACTGTGCTGCACTGCCCGAGAGCCTGATCGAATCCGAACTCTTCGGCTACCAGCCCGGCGCCTTCACCGGCGCCCGCAAGCAGGGCGCCATTGGCCTGGTGCAACAAGCCGAGGGCGGCATTCTCTTCCTCGATGAAATCGGCGACATGCCGCTCTTGCTGCAGTCGCGCCTCCTGCGCGTCTTGCAGGACAAGGAAGTCGTGCCACTGGGCGGCGGCACCGCGCAGAAGGCTGATTTCGTGCCCGTTTGCGCCACCAATCGCGATCTCAAGGCCATGGTCGAGGCAGGCACCTTCCGCGCCGATCTCTACTACCGCATCGCCCAGTTCACCATCCGCCTGCCGGCCCTGTGTGATTTCCCCGATCGCGCCACTGTCGTCTCGAGCCTCTGGTCCCAGCTCGCGACGGGCCATCCGCCGCTGCCCGCCCCGGTGCTTGCCCGCCTCGCCGCCCAGCCATGGCCAGGCAATTTCCGCGAACTGACCGGGACGCTGCGCGCCCTATCAGCGCTGTGTGAACCAGAACAGCCCATCACTTTGGCCGATCTACCCCAGTTCACCGAACAGGTCACCGCGGCACCTCTGCTGTTCCAGAACGATTTGGGCAGTCTCACCGAAGCCGCAATGCGTCGCGCGGTGGACCAGAATAACGGCAATCTTTCCGCCGCTGCGCGCGCTCTCGGCATCGACCGCTCGACCCTCTACCGACGGCTGGTCTGGAAATAGTTGGAAGAGGCTGATTGAACAGCTGCGTTGGCTCGTGGCTTTGGCAGTATGGGCGCCGCAGTAGACCCGTATTGGCTTTCATTTGACACTCATGAGTGACAACGCGAGGGCCAGCGAATGGCAGTTAATCCACTAGGTCGGCCCGAAAGCCGACAGGCTACAAACGGCCCCAAAACTGCCAGTCGTGGAGCACTGCCCTCGTGGGCAGCGGTCACGCATCTACGATCTTTGCGGGCGCATGGTTTGCGAGCGGAATCAGGGGGGTGGCGACTTTTTCCATCAGGATCAGTGCCTCGATTTTGGCAAAGTACCGACGCCTGGCGCTTACGCGGAGCTTGCCACGAACGCACCGCTCGCCACCATGGCCTCTAAGTAACTGAAATATCGAAACTTTTGGCGCACCCGGCGAGATTCGAACTCACGACCTCTGCCTTCGGAGGGCAGCGCTCTATCCAGCTGAGCTACGGGTGCATCCGTCACGCGGGGCGGGGCCCCGGCTGAACAGGGCGCAACCTAACCAAAGAGGGTGATGCGCGCAACGGGCGTTTTGTGGCAATCCCCGCGCTTGCGTCGCGGCAGAGCTCGAACGCACGCCGGGCATCGGAGACGCGGAAACCGGGCGAGGTGGCGGACAATCGCGTCCATACAGGGGGCAATGCCACCAAATTGCCTTTCTGCTGCCGCGATTGGGCCCTATCGCGCGGAAAGCGAAAATCGGCTAGAGCAACGGCATGGCTAAGGCAATGACGATCGGGAATGGTGCAAGACTGGCAGGCGCGGCAATAGTGCTGGCGCTGCTGGTATCGGGCTGCTCGATGAGCGCGCTCAAGCCAGCGCCCGGTCCGGCTACCGCCGCTTTGGCCAATTTCGCCACGCCGGAAGGCCATGTGCCCGATGCGGCCGTGGTGCCCGAGGCGCCTACCGCGCTCGGCTATGCCGATAGTTCGCTCGATCCGCTGATCGCCCATTATTCCCAGCAATATGCGGTGCCCGAGGCCTTGGTGCGCCGCGTCATCGTGCGCGAGAGCAATTACAATCCCGCCGCCCGCAATGGCCCCTATTACGGCCTGATGCAGATCAGCCACGCCACTGCCACCGGCATGGGCTATCGCGGTTCGCCCGCCGGCCTGCTCGATGCCGAGACCAATCTGCGTTATGCCGTACGGTACCTCGCCGGGGCCTATGTCACCGCCGGCGGCAATCAGGACCAGGCCGTGCGTTTCTATGCCCGCGGCTATTATTACGACGCCAAGCGCGCCGGCCTGCTCGAAGAATCCGGCCTGCGCTAGAGCGTGAGGCGGCTGCCTTCGGCATCCTCCAGGAGATTGTCATGACCCGCCCGGCTTTGGCCGGCGGCCAGCGCGCGCTGCAGGCAGGCGAGCAGTTCGGCCTGCTGGAAGGGTTTGCCGAGGCGCGGCAGGTCGCTCATCTCGCCGCCCGGCAGCTCGTCATAGCCGGTGGCCAGCAGCACGGGCAGATGCGGCCGCAGCTGACGCGCTCTGTCCGCCAGTTCCACGCCGGTCATGCCGGGCATGGCATAGTCGGTGATCAGCAGGTCGATGCTGTCGCCGCGCTCCAGGATATCGAGGGCTTCGCGGCCGGAATAGGCCTCGAGCGCCCGCAGCCCGAGGTCCTCGAGCATGTCGACGGTGCCGATATTGATCAGCGCGTCATCGTCCACGACCAGAATGGTCGTGCGTCGTTGGGAGTCCACCATAGCGGGACTTTCGGAAGACGGCTGCAGTCTTGGCCAACAACAAACGCCGTCATCGCGTGTCGTAAAGATGGCCTTCGGGACGGACCTGCTCTCGGCAGCAAATGAGCCGGCACGGCCAAGCATAAGCGTCGGCGGCCGCGATGTCTAACCAAGGGCACACAAACAAGGTGGAACTAAGACCGCGTCGTCCCCACCCTTTTGCCGCGCCGTCGCCTACCGGCGGAAAACCGGTTCCCACTTTTCCGCCCGATGCTTTAAAGTCAGCCTTCGTTCACGACGGAATCGGTTTCATGCATCTGCTGCTTGTCGATGGTTCGGGTTATATCTTCCGCGCCTTTCACGCTTTGCCCCCGCTCAATCGCAAGTCCGACGGGCTGCCGGTGGGCTCCGTGCAGGGCTTCTGCAACATGCTGTGGAAGCTGATGGAAGATTTGAAGGGCGAGGACGAGCCGACCCACATGGCCGTCATCTTCGACCATTCCGGCAAGACCTTCCGTGACGATTTCTATGCCGAATACAAAGCCCAGCGGCCCCCGGCGCCGCCCGAGCTGGTGCCGCAATTCCCGCTGACCCGCGCCGCCACCCGCGCCTATAACATTCCCTCCATCGAGATGGAGGGCTGGGAGGCCGATGACATCATCGCTACCTATGCCTGCCAGGCGCGCGATGCCGGCGGCAAGGTGACCATCGTGTCCTCCGACAAGGACCTGATGCAGCTGGTCGAGCCCGATGGCTCCATTCGCCTGCTCGATACCATTCCCCGCCCCGGCCAGCCGCCCCTCCGCTGGATCGGCGTCGAGGAAGTGTTCAACAAGTTCGGCGTTTCGCCCGACAAGGTCATCGACGTCCAGGCTTTGTGCGGCGACAGCGTCGACAATGTCCCCGGCGTGCCGGGCATCGGCGTCAAGACCGCCGCCGAGCTGATCAATACCTATGGCGATCTCGAAACCCTGCTCGAGCGCGCCGGCGAGATCAAGCAGAATGCCCGCCGCGAAAAGCTCATCGCCAATGCCGAGCTGGCCCGCATTTCCAAGCGCCTCGTGACGCTGGAGCAGAAGGTCCCGGTCGAGATCGACCTCGATGGCCTTGCCCGCCAGCCCATCGAGCCGGGCAAACTGTTTCCCTTCCTCAAGGCGATGGAATTTCTCACCATCACCAAGCGCCTGGGCGGGCTGATCGGCGCCGATCCCGACGCCTGGGAGGCCGATCCGGAACTGGCCGCCGTGCCCGCTTCGCCAATCGGCTTCAACAACGAGGCCCGCTCCGAAGCCCGCGCTGCCAGGCAGGAGGCCGAGGGCCGCGCCGGCTCGCCCGTCGTGCTGCATGCCGCCGCCATGCATGAGGCGACCCGCGCCATCCCCTGGAACAAGGAGGCCTACGAGATCATCCGCGATGCCGACCACCTGCAGCGCTGGATCGACGCCGCCTACAAGGAAGGTCTCGTCGCCGTCGATGCCGAAAGCACCGGCCTCGACAATCAGACCGCCGATCTCGTCGGCCTCTCCTTCGCTACGCAGCCCGGCAATGGCGCCTATCTGCCGCTGGGCCACAGCACTGGCGAAGGCGACATATTCGGCGGTGGCCACGCCGAAGGCCAGATGGATATTCGCCAGGCGCTCGACATGCTGCGGCCGCTGCTGGCCGACAAGGCGATCCTCAAGATCTTCCACAATGCCAAATACGACCTGGGCCTGCTGGCCCGCTACGACGTCACGGTCAACAGCCTCGATGACACGCTGCTGCTGAGCTATTCGCTCGATGGCCCGCAATTCAACACCATGAGCGAACTGGCCGATCACTGGCTGGGCGTGCCCGGCCAGTCGATCAAGGACCTGATCGGCTCGGGCAAGAGCCAGATCACCTTCGCCCAGGTACCGATCGACAAGGCCGCGCTCTATGCCGCCGAAGACAGCGACATGACGCTCCGCCTCTGGCGCATCCTCAAGCCCCGCCTCGCCGCCGAGGGCATGACCACGCTTTACGAAACCATCGAGCGGCCCCTGGCCCCGGTCCTTGCCCGCATGGAAGGCCGCGGCATTTCTGTCGATCGGCAGATTCTCGCCCGCCTCTCGGGCGATTTCGCGCAGCGCGCCGCCGCCCTCGAGGCCGAGGCCTATGAACTGGCCGGCAGCAATTTCAACCTCGGCTCGCCCAAGCAGCTCGGCGAAATCCTCTTCGACCGCATGGGGCTCGAGGGCGGCACCAAGACCAAGACCGGCGCCTGGTCCACCGGCGCCGATGTGCTGGAAGACCTCGCGGCCAAGGGCATTCCGCTGGCCCGCACCATTGTCGACTGGCGCCAGCTCACCAAGCTGATGGGCACCTATACCAATGCCCTGCCCGAATACATGAACCAGCGCACCGGCCGCGTGCACACCACCTATAGCCAGCACTCGGTGCTGACCGGGCGCCTCTCGTCCAACGATCCCAACCTGCAGAATATCCCCGTCCGCACCGAAGACGGCCGCAAGATCCGCACCGCCTTCGTCGCCGCGCCGGGCAAGCTGCTGATCTCGGCCGACTACAGCCAGATCGAGCTGCGCGTCCTCGCCCATATCGCCGATATCCAGGCCCTCAAGGACGCCTTCGAGGAAGGCCTCGACATTCACGCCATGACGGCATCGGAAATGTTCGGCGTCCCGGTCGAAGGCATGCCGTCGGACGTGCGCCGCCGCGCCAAGGCCATCAATTTCGGCATCATCTACGGCATTTCGGCCTTTGGCCTGGCCAACCAGCTCGGCATCGAGCGCTCGGTGGCCGGCGACTACATCAAGACCTATTTCGAGCGCTTCCCCGGCATCAAGGACTATATGGACGCCCAGCGCCGCCGCGTGAAAGCCGACGGCTATGTCTCGACCATTTTCGGCCGCAAGATCAATTTCCCCAACGCCAATTCCAGCCACGCCGCCGAACGGAGCTTTGTCGAACGCGCCTCCATCAACGCCCCCATCCAGGGCTCCGCCGCCGACATCATCCGCCGCGCCATGATCCGCATGGAGCCGGAACTGAAACAGGCCGGCATCGAAGCCGACATGCTCTTGCAGGTGCATGACGAACTGATCTTCGAAGTGCCGGAGGGTACGGAAGAAGTGGCCATGCCGGTCATCAAGAAGGTGATGGAGGGGGCGGCGGAACCGGCGGTGCGGCTAACCGTGCCCATCCAGGTTGATGCGCATGCGGCACGGGACTGGGACGGGGCGCATTGAAGCGAGATAGTTCATTGCATTAACGCTGGTCTCGAATACACTAACGCTCTCAAACATTGGTGAGGGGGACCAATGACCCACCTACTCAAGCCAGACATGGCTGCTGTATTAGAGAGAACGCATCTTTCAGGTAGCTTCGATTCATTTCTACTGCCGGTATATGAGGCCGGCTCAAATTCAATACATTCTTTAATTGAGCACTTGGGCGCTGATCATGTTGCTACCCAGGGGAAGCTAACCTTTGCCTTTTCAAAGGGTTCTACGCCTGAACAGTTTTCGGTGGCTATCACAGATAACGCAGCTGGATTGAATGACACGAATTTTCGTGCGTTCCGAACTCCATTCACCGGAAATAAGCTGCGCCGCGGCGGAAAAGGATTCGGCCGCTTTATCGCTTTTAAAGTATTTGAAAGCATTCAATACAAATCGCGGTACAATGAAGATGGCCAAGATCTGACCAGGGCGTTTGTATTTGACGTTTCCAAAGACGAAGAGATTACCGAGTTAGTTTTGGAGCCCGAATTCCCGTATATAAATGGGTGCGCGGTAACATACGAAAGCGTCCGGCCGACCTACCATCGCCAGTGGGAGGCTGTATCGGAAGAGAAACTTCTCGATCATTTGACAAGCAATTTCCTTACCTACCTAGTCGACGGTCGGATGCCGGAGACCGTGGTCGAGGTTGAAGGAAAGCACCATAACCTTCGTGATCATTTCGCAAAGACTTTCAAGCACGAGCAAACCCACTTGCTTGCTGTGGAAATTGAGGGCGTTTCGCACGATCTCAGATGCGACGTGTCACGCGTCGAGCGAGGAAAACCCTTTTCAAAGCACACATTGCTTTTCTTTGCTGACAATCGCCTGCTGGGTGCTGGACGAGCGATAGAAAACAAAATTGGCCGCTCTGCTTTCCAGAGGCCTGACGGAACAGAGTACGTCGTAATTGCCACTCTTTCAGGCACATTTCTTGATACACACGCAAACCAAGCACGAACCGCTCTCGAGGTCGACGAAGATCAAATCGCCACCATTGTTGACATTGCCTGTGAAGCAATATTGCAAACCGAAAGCGCCCAACACGAACTCATTAAAGATGACCAACGCGATACGGTGGTTGATCTTCTTCAGCGACACCCTTTGCTCCGCTACGGCCTGAGTGGATCAACGGTAGCTGACTACGTGAAATCTAAGCCTAACAGTTGGCGACAAGAAAACTTCGTTTCCGACCTAGCTGTCCAAAGACTACGCGAGGAACGTAGATGGACGGCATATGTTCAGAACACAATTGCGGATAAGGACCTGTTTGACCAACGAAAAAGCCAGTTGCTCCAACGCGTTTCGGATACGTACCGAGATGCTCTTGCAGAATACATCGTGCACCGAAAGGCAGTAATCGAAATCGCCGACCGCTTACGAGGCGCCGATGACAATGGCACGATGACACGAGAAGACGCATTTCATCAGCTAATATTCCCGAGACACCAAGACTCTGTTAGCGCCAAACAATTCCAGCACAACCTCTGGATGCTTGATGAGCGCCTCGCATTTGTCTCCTATATCTCTAGTGACCGTACATTGCATGGTGGCCGTCGCCAATTAGGCGACAAAGTGACTGACATAGCGTTTTACGATGAGTGTTACGTCACGGGTGGCCAAGGTAATACCAGCGTCGTTATCGTTGAATTCAAACGCCCTGGCAGGGATGACTATTCCTTTGGCAAGGAGGGGTCGGACCCCATACGCCGAAAGTCGTTTTTGACTACTTCTGGCAAAACTATCGATATTCCGACCGCCACCCCAATTACTGCAATTATTGTTGCAGACTTGGAGCCATCACTGCGATCCTTGGCCAAGCGTTATGACTTTGATGAAACATGGGACAAACGAGGACTGTACAAATATCACGAGGAGTTTGATGTATTTGTTGAAGTTTTTGGATTTGACAAGTTAGTCTCGGATGCAGAAAAGCGAAATGCGGCTTTCTTCGAAATATTGCTCAACGACTTAGGGAATTAATGCCCGCAATTTGTCACCCCGGCGCACTTGCGACCACGGGAGCGGGGCCCTTTCTGCATCGCGCCGCTCGACCACTACCGCCTCCCCACCCACGGTGTCACCCCGGCCTTGAGCCGGGGCCCATCCCGAGATCGTGCCACGGCCGCGAGGTGGATCGAACGACCACCGCACCAGACCGACCATTTCAGGATGGATCCCGGCTCAAGGCCGGGATGACATCGAGCGGGTGGCGGGCTTGATGTCCACAGATCCATGTCCCCGCACACACGGTTTCGGGTGAAGGGCCTCCACTACTTGATGATCTCCCACCACAAATCCCGCCAATCGGGGTTGGTCTGCTCGATCAGCGCGTCCTTCCATGGCCGCAGCCATTTCTTGACCTGTTTCTCGCGCAGGATGGCGGCTTCGATATCGCCGTGTATCTCGAACCAGACCAGATGCTTGCAGCCATGCCTCCTGCTGAAGCCATCGACCAGTCCCTCGCGATGTTCATGCACGCGACGAACGAGATCATTGGTGACGCCGGTATAAAGCGTCCCATGCTTGCGGTTGGTGATGAGGTAAACGAAGTAATCCCGCCCCATAAACCGAGACAAGCATGGCGCCACCGCGCCGGCAACATCGGCTTATCCCCGCCCTCCACGCCCGTGCCATACTCGCCCCGTTTGCGCGCGGCGCCCTGCCGCGCCTATCATGGAGCCATGCCAGAAACCCCGCGCCAGCCACTTATCCCCGATGCCTATGCCGCCATGGTTGTTGCCGGCGTGCTGCTGCTCGATTTCGTCGCGCCGCTGCCGCTGCTGCCACCGGCCGGGCTCACCGCGCCGCTCACCTGGGCCGGCGTGATCCTCGCCCTTGGCGGCTTCGCGCTCGAAATGCTTGCGGCGCAGGCGCTGACGGCGGCGGGAACGACTACCAGGCCCAATGCGGTGCCGGAGGCGCTGGTGACATCGGGTCCGTTCCGGTGGAGCCGCAACCCGTTCTATATCGGGCTGCTGCTGGTGCTGGCCGGAGCCTGTCTGGCGCTCAGCCTCGAATGGGCGTTGCTCGGCCTGCCGCTGCTCTGGCTGTTGCTCGACCGCTTCGTCGTGCCGCATGAGGAGGCGAGGCTGGCCCAGGGTTTCGGTGCCGAATGGTTCACCTATGCCGGCGCCACGCGCCGCTGGCTCTAGAGGCGAAAATCCCGACGGATCACGCGGGTTCTGCCCGCCCGGCAGGCGCACTCTGCCGCGTCGGATGCAGCACCCGGTTGTGCTCGATGCTAACAGTCCGTTAGCACTAAGGCCGACGCGTTAACGCGACACCGTCACCACGCGCCCCACCCCGCCGGGCGGGATGGCGAGGCTCACCGTGACCGTTGCCGCCGCCACGATTTCGGGCGCCCGCGCCGCCCATTCGACCAGCACGATGGCTTCGGGATTGTCGAGCAGCCCCAGTTCATCCACCTCACGGGCATCACCCAGCCGGTAGAGATCGGCATGCAAAACCGGCCCGCGCGGCGTGTCATAGGGCTGCACTAGCGCGAAGGTGGGCGAGGGCACGTCCAACATCGGATCGCCCGCCAGAGCGCGGATAATGGCCCGCGCCAAAGCCGTCTTGCCGGCACCGAGATCGCCCTCCAGCACCACCAGATCGCCCGGTTTCAGGGCGTTTGCGAGCTCTACGCCCAGCGCCTCGGTCGCGGCGTCGTCGGCCAGCAGCCGGCTCATTCCGCCACGCCGGCCATGGCGCTGTCGCGCGGCAGGTTGACGATGATGCGCGAGCCCCGCGGCTCCCGCTTCTCGGCCGAGATCGTGCCGCCATGCAGGTTGACGAAGGTCTTGACGATGGCCAGCCCCAGCCCAGCGCCGCGCTGGCGCCCGGTCGGCGTATCGATGCGGGTCTGGATGGCGGCGCGCATTTCGTCAGTGATTCCAGGGCCTTCGTCCTCAATGACGAAGAGCATGCGGTCGGCCCGCTGGCTCACCGACAGCCGGATTTCACCACCGGGCGGCGAGAAGCGGGCAGCGTTGCTGAGCAGGTTATAGAGCACCTGCACGATGCGCGTGCCGTCGGCGATGAAGGGCGGCATGCCGTCCTCGATATCGACCACGAGATTGATCGGCTTTTCGCCCGATATTTCGGGGAAAGTCGCCGAAAGCCCGGCCCGCGCCTTGTCGATAAGCGTTGGAATATCAAGCAGTTCCGGCCGCAATTCGGCAATGCCGGCATCGACCGAGGCCAGGTCGAGAATGTTGTCGATCAGCACGCCCAGCGTCACCGAGCTGGCGCGGATATAGTCGATATAGGCCCGCTGCCGCTCGTTGAGGCTCCCGCCCTCGCTGCCGGCCAGCAGGTCGGCAAAGCCGATGATATTGGTCAGCGGCGAGCGCAATTCGTAGGACACGTTCTCGACGAAGGCGTCCTTGAGCAGGTCGGCCGCCACCAGCGCATCGTTGCGTTCCTTCAACACCTTGGAATAGCTGGCGCTTTCGGTCACATCGAGGAACGTCATCATGGTCTGCCCGTCGGGCAGGCGGGTAATGGCATAGTCGAGCAGCCGCCCGTCCGAGCGGTTGAGCCGCCCGGTCTGGTCGGAGCGGGTGGGGTTGAGATCGATGATGCCGCGCTTGAGATCGCGCCAGATGCTGGCGCCGTCCTCGGGGATAACCCGGCCGCTGACTTCGGCGATCTGGTCGATATGGGGGTTCTGCCCCAATTCGTTGCTCGACAGCTTCCACAGCGCCGAAAGCCGCGGGTTGGAAAGGGTCAGCCGCCCATTGGTGCCGAACACGGCCACCGCTTCGCTCAGCGCATTGATGGTTTCGCGCTGCACATTGGAAAACGCCTTGTTGGTGCTTTCCAGCTTCAGCCTTTCGGTAATGTCTTCAAAGACATAGATCACGCCGCCCTGCGGGCCTGATGGCGCCGAAATCACCTTGATGGTGCGGCCGTCAGGCAGGTGCCAGGGCTCGTTTTCATGCGGCGTCTTGCGGGTATAGGACTGCAGATGCTGGCTGCGCCAGGTCTGGTAATCGACCTGATTGGGCAGCATGCCATCGGTGCGCAGCTTGTCGAGAATGGCCCGCTCATCGAGGCCGGGTACCAGGAATTTGGGGCTCAGATTCCACAACCTGGCATAGGCTTCGTTGAACTGGATCAGCTCGCGCCTGGCATTGAAAATGGCGATGGGCGTGGTCAGGGCGCCGATGATGCCGCCGATATGGGCCAGGCCTGTTTCGGCCGGCCTTGTCTCGGGCTGGGGCCGCAGATAGCCGGCCCGGCCGCCGGCAATGGCGCATTCCACCAGCTCGAATGCGCCCTGTCCCGGCCAGGCGATGGTCATGGCTTCCGGCTCGTCCGCGCTGGCACAATCGAGCAGGTGCTGGCGCAACTGGGCGGTGTCGAGCAGTTCGGGCGGCGCTGCTTCGCTGCCGGTCTTGCCCAGCGCCCGGGCCAGTTGCAGGTAGGGCTGGTTGGCATAGACCAGGCGATCATCGCGACTGCGGATGAAGGCCGGGTCGGCGAGCGAGGCGAGAAGGGCACGGATGCTGGCAAGATCGCCGGTGGCGGGCGGCGGCGCCAAAGCCGGTTCGGATTGCGGTTGCAGGAAGGCGGGCCGCAGCCGCATGGCCGCGCCACCGCCCAGCACCCAGCCATCAGCGCGGATCAGGCGGCCATCGAGAGCATCGAGACTGACGGCGAAGGCATGGCCATGCACGCGCAGGTCTTCGAGCAGGCGGGCCAGCTTGTCGGCATCGCCATGCGACAGCCAGGAGGGGAAATTGAGCACGCTTTCGGGCTGGCGCCCCGGCGGCAGCACCGAGGCGGCCTGGCCGAGCAGGCGCGGCGCGCCCTCGCTGTTCTCGGTCCACAGCACGGTGACTTCGCGCGTGCCTGACAGCAGCGCTTCGTATTCGTCGACCATGGCGCGCAGCCCGGCAATCTGTCCGGCGGCGCGGCGGCGGGCGGTCTTGCCATCGGCCAGCATGGTGCGCACCACGGCCATGGCCAACAGCGCGAAGGCGCCTGCGCCGACCGCGATGGCAAGCGGCGCGGCACTGGCGAAACTTGCCGCATTGAGACCCTGTGCGAGGGCGGGGACCGCCGTCATCAGGGTAAGAGGGGCCGCCGCCAGTGCTGCGAATCCCCAATGCTTCCGGAACCGATCCGGCGCCATGCGCTGCCCTCTAGGTCAAAATCATTGTTGCCAGCCCGGCTGCGGAGCAACCGGTACGCTTCAACTCGAGCGAAGGGACCAAACGCGGAGTCCACAGGGAATCCGGTCCGCTTCGAACCGACCGCGTGTCCCCCAGCGGCCGAATCACCCTGACCATACCGGCCCAGGGAATCGGCTAAAAGAGTCTTAATGCCTGTGCATGAGGGGCAAAGTATCGATATCGGGGATTGACGGAGAACGAAGCAGAAACGTCCGACGGGCGGTCAATGCCGGCATTGGGGCTCTCATACCCCCCTCCTAGCCTCCCCCTGATAGGGGGAGGAACAGATCGAGCTTTTGGCGCGATCTACCCCAACCACCGGCCAGATTCCTCCCCCTATCAGGGGGAGGTTAGGAGGGGGTATCCCAAACAAAACGCCCGCAGCCAAAGCCACGGGCGCCTTATTCATACGCAGCCGATCAGTACCGATATTCGCCCGACTTGAACGGCCCGTTCTGGCTCACGCCGATATAGTCGGCCTGGTCCTTGGTCAGCTTGGTCAGCTTGGCGCCCAGCTTGGCCAGGTGCAGTTCGGCGACCTTTTCGTCGAGATGCTTGGGCAGCACATGCACCTTCTTTTCCAGCTTCTCGCCATTGGTCCACAGCTCGATCTGCGCCAGCGTCTGGTTGGAGAACGACGCCGACATGACGAAACTGGGGTGGCCGGTGGCATTGCCCAGATTCACCAGCCGCCCTTCGGACAGCAGGATCAGGCGCTTGCCGTCGGGCTTTTCCACCAGGTCGACCTGCGGCTTCACATTGGTCCACTTGAAGTTGCGGAGCGCGGCAACCTGAATTTCGTTATCGAAATGGCCGATATTGGCGACGATGGCCATATCCTTGAGGTTGCGCATGTCGTCGAGCGTCAGCACATCCTTGTTGCCGGTGGCGGTGACGACGATGTCGGCGCGCGGAGCGGCCTCTTCCAGCGTCACGACCTCAAAGCCTTCCATGGCCGCCTGCAGGGCGCAGATCGGGTCGACTTCGGTCACCAGCACGCGGGCGCCGGCGCCGCGCAGGCTTTCGGCCGAACCCTTGCCCACATCGCCATAGCCGCAGACCACGGCAACCTTGCCGGCCAGCATGACGTCGGTGCCGCGCCTGATGGCGTCGACCAGCGATTCACGCGTGCCATACTTGTTGTCGAACTTGGACTTGGTGACGGAGTCATTGACGTTGATGGCCGGGAAGGGCAGCTCGCCGCGGGCATGGAGCTGGTAGAGCCGCATCACGCCCGTCGTGGTTTCCTCGGACACGCCGCGGATGGCAGCGCGAATGGTCGAAAAGAAATTCGGCGAAGTGGCCAGGCGCTTCTTGATGGTCGCGAAGAAGATTTCCTCTTCCTCATTGCCCGGCTTGTCGAGGATGGAAATGTCCTTCTCGGCCTTGGCGCCGGTGAGGATATACATGGTGGCGTCGCCGCCATCATCGAGGATCATGTTGGGGGTCTGGCCATTGCTCCAATCCATCATGCGATCGGTAAAGGCCCAGTATTCCTCCAGGCTCTCCCCCTTATGGGCAAAGACCGGGATGCCGGCAGCGGCGATGGCCGCGGCCGCGTGATCCTGGGTCGAGAAGATGTTGCAGCTCACCCAGCGCACTTCGGCGCCCAGGGCCACCAGCGTCTCGATGAGCACGGCGGTCTGGATGGTCATGTGGAGCGAGCCGGCAATGCGGGCGCCCTTGAGCGGCTGGGCGGCGGCATATTCCTCGCGGATAGCCATCAGGCCGGGCATTTCGATCTCGGCGATCTCGATTTCCTTGCGCCCGAAGGCAGCGAGGGAAATATCCTTGACCGCATAGTCGGTCGATTGGCTCATCAGAATGCTCCGGCAATGACAATTGGGGTGTGCCTCCTGCTATACGCAAGGGCGCGCCTTGGATCAACCGGGATATAAAGAAATGCTTATATCTCGTGAAAGCCCCGCCACCCATATCAAGGCTTGACTATCTACCTACCACTAGGTAGATAACTGCTCATGAGCAACCCCTCTTCCACTGCCGACGACATCCTTGCCTGCGCCCGCACCCTTGTCACCAAGGGCGGCTATAACGGTTTCAGCTATGCCGACATTGCCGCAGTGGTGGGCATTCGCAAGGCCAGCATCCACCATCACTTCCCCAGCAAGGTCGATCTGGTTCGCACCCTGGTCCAGCGCTATCGCGAAGACGCCAAAGCCGGCTTTGCCGCGCTCGAGCGGACGGCCAGTGATCCGCGCGATCAGCTCACAAACTATGTCGGCTACTGGGAAAAATGCATTGCGGATGCAAGCGACCCCTTCTGCATCTGCGCCCTTCTGGCCAGCGAACTTCCGGCGCTGCCGCCCCCGTGGCCGCCGAAGTGCGGCTGCATTTCGAGACCCTGTCGGCCTGGTTGACCTCGGCATTCGAACGCGGCGCCGCAGCGGGCATTTTCCGCGCCTCGACCACGCCGCGAGCCGAGGCGGAGAGTTTCATGGCCACGGTGCATGGCGGGATGTTGTCCGCGCGCGCCCATGACGATCCCAAGCTGTTCGGGGTCATCACCACGTCTCTGCTCAATCGCCTTTCCAACTAACCGACCGACCCCTCGGGCCGGCCATACCTTTACCCCTACCAATTAGTAGATAGGAACAAACCCGATGTCTTCCATTGCTGCAAATACCGCCCGATCCACCGGGGCACGCTGGCTCAAGCAATATTACCTCTACCGTGCGGCGTTCTCGGCAGTCTGGGTGGCCGCTGCTCTTACGCTCGGCCAGCAATCTTTCGTTCTCGGCGCCATCCTGCTGGTGATCTACCCGCTCTGGGATGCTGCGGCCAATTATGTCGATGCCCTGGGGAACGGGGGATTGGCCGGCAACCGCATACAGGCGATCAACGTCTTCGTCAGCTCGGCTACCGCCCTGGCCGTGCTCGCGGCTCTGCAAATGGGGCTGAGCGCCGTCCTTGCGGTCTTCGGGGTCTGGGCCGTCCTGTCGGGCCTGCTGCAGCTGGCGACGGCGATCCGCCGCTGGAAGGCGGGCGCGCAATGGGCGATGGTCCTGAGCGGCGGTCAATCGGCGCTGGCCGGCGCCTTCTTCGTCTTCCAGGCGCAGCAGGCCGTGCCGGCCGTGCTCCCCGTGATCGCCGGCTATGCCGGTTTCGGCGCCGTCTACTTCCTCGTTTCGGCGCTATGGCTGATCGTGCGCCAAAGCAAACACGGGGTCGGCGAAGCGCAAGGCGCCTAGCGGTAAACCACCCGCCGCTTCCGCGTGAACGGCAGTGTCACGAAGCGCCACAGGCCCGACAGCACCAGATAGCCGAGGATGAACCCACCCCCGGCATAGAGAATGCCTTCCATGGTGACAGGCACGGCCGGCTTGTAGCTTTCGAGCGTACGCCGGCCGATATCGGTATCGAGATAGGCGGGCAAGGATTGCAGCCGCTCGACCGCATCGGCATGTTCGATGCGGGTCAGCGTGGCGCTGAGCTGGTCATAGCGTTGGAAGGTGGCGGACATTGACGTGCCGCGGCCGGCGAGAAAACTGTCATTGGACGCTTCATAACGCGCCAGCGCCGCGGGCCGGTCCAGCCCGCCCGCGGCGGCGGCGCGATCGAAATCCTCGGTGATGACCCGCAGCTCATCCACCGCCCCGCCCAGGCGCTGGGTATATTGCTGGGCATATTCGGGAAACTGGCTCAGCACGAGCGCCAGTCCCAACCCGCCGATCCCGGCAATCATCCGCCGCATGCCTGTCCTCCGCCTCGCAGGGTCAATGTGGGAGAGGAAAGAGTGTTCCGCAACCGGGTTCGGTACTATCCTCTTTCCACCACCGTTCGGAGATCGCCGTGCGTTATTTCGACTTCAGTTCCTGGCAGGGCATCCTGGCCACGGTGCTCGGCCTTGCCATGTTCACCCTGATCGGGGTGGGTATCCGCATCGTCATGATGCTGACCATCCAGCAGCGGCAGCAGCGCATGAACCGGCAGATCAACGAGCGCCTGCGCGCGCTGATAGCGGCCTACAAGACGCTGGGCGGTTCGTTCACCGGCCGCCTCACCGTCAATCCGGCACATCTGCACGACCTGAGGGTCGCCCCGCCGGATCCGATCGACCCCGAAGCCGCCGACGAACCGGCCGCGCCCAGTCGCGAGAGCGGATCGGACCGGGCCCGCCGCATCCGTGACGCGGTGGAAGCGGCCCTGTCCGACATCGTGCTGCTCGGCACGCAGGAACAGGTCCGGCTCGCCGCCCAGGCCGCCAGCGACCTGGCGGCTGGCAAACCCGTCCACACCGCCGAACTGGTCGTGCTGCTGCGCGACTTCATCCGCAAGGCACTCGACCTCGACCCCATCCCCACCGACGTCACCATCCCCCTGCAAGGCCCCACCCGCCCGCAAAGCGGCGGCGGCGGCCGCGGCAAAGGTGAGGGCGGTGGGTCAGGTGGTGGCGGCGGTGGTGGTGGCGCCGGGGGCGGCGGCATGGGCATGGGCATGGGCGGCGGCATGCGCCGGGACGAGGACGGGAACTGAGGGACGCTTGCCACCGGCCGTCACCCTCGGGCTTGACCCGAGGGCGTTGCACTTACCGAACGCTCAGCAAGTAAAGAGCCCTCGGGTCAAGCCCGAGGGTGACGGCCGGTGAAAAGCAAAGGCCCGGCCAGCCGCCTAAGCAGCTAACCCGCCGTCCCCTCGACGTCCTCGTCAAAGCCGTTATTCACCAGCTCCACGATGGCCTCCAGCGCCTCGCGAGCCTGTTTGCCGCTGGCCTGCACGAGGATGGTCGAACCCGGGCCGGCGCCCAGCATCATCAGGCCCATGATCGAGTTGCCGTTGACCGAGCTGCCGTCCTTGATGACGTTGATGGTGGCGTCGAAACATTCGGCCGTGCGCACGAAGCGCGCCGAGGCGCGGGCATGCAGGCCCTTGGTGTTGACGATGGTCAATTGCTGCGCGACAGCCCGGTCGCCTCCTGCGGCCGCGTCCATTACCGGTCGCTCCGCATGGCCTGATCTGAAAACCGCGCCGCACTTTTCAGGGCCATGCTCAGCCGGCTCCCAGGATGGAATTGGCGACGGTGATGTATTTGCGGCCCGCTTCCTGGGCCAGGTTCACCGCATCCTTGATGTCCATGTCGGCGCGCACGCGGCCGAGCTTGACCAGCATGGGCAGGTTTACCCCGGCAATCACCTCGACATCGCGATTCTGCATCACTGAAATGGCCAGGTTCGACGGCGTGCCGCCGAACATGTCGGTGAGGATGATAACCCCGGCGCCATCGTCCACCTTGTCGATGGCGGCAAGGATGTCGTTGCGCCGGCTTTCCATATTGTCATCGGGACCGATGGCGATGGTTTCGCAGCGGTCCTGCGGCCCCACCACGTGTTCGAGAGCCGACTTGAATTCATTGGCAAGCGCGCCATGCGTCACCAGAACCAGACCAATCATGCAACGTCCCCAGCCTGCCAGCTTGCACCGGCAGAGCGGTGCTTACGACATTCCAGTAATTCCTGCCCCCCCGTTCGCCTGGCGAACAGGCGAACCCGAACCCGGCCCAGAAGGACGAGTAGAGGCCAGTCTCGGCTTGGACGGGCAGCGATTCAAGTTGTTTTTTGTCACGGGGCAACCGTCTCGGTATCGAGGGCGGCAATGGCTTCGAGAACCAGCAGCATCTGGTGGTTGACGCCGATCACATCGGCCGCCGGCACCGGCGCGCGGGCCAGTGTGCATCCGGCGATTTCGGTGACCATGGCGTCCTCTTCCAACATGCGCACCAGGTCCGGAACCAGGTCGATGACTAGGTTCAGCGTCACCAGGCTCCTATGCGGGCGCTTGACGATGCCGCGGCCGCGCAATTCGATCAGTCCCGCCAGGGTTTCGGGCGCCTTCATGCTGAGATCGCGCCCAGTCTGCACCAGGTCGACCCGGTCATCGGAAACGAGGAAAGCGGGCAGGTCGCGTCCCTCCCAGCGGTCCAGCAGCGACAATGCCAGCACCGATTTGCCGGCGCCCGAGGGACCGCGCAGCAACAGGCCGGTCGATCCCAGCAACAGACCCGTGCCATGCACGTTTTTAGGCTTGCTCATAAACGCAATCTATTTGCGGGCGCGCGGCAACACAATCGTGAACACGGCCCCGGAGCGGTCGGTGCGGTTCTCGGCACGGATCGTGCCTTTATGGGCATCCACGATCTGCTTGGAGATGGAGAGGCCCAGCCCCGAATGGTCGCCGAAACTCTCGGTATCGGGGCGGTCGGTATAGAAGCGCTGGAAGATCTTGCCGACATCGCCGGTAATGCCGCGCCCCTCGTCGGTGACCGTCGCGGTAATATTCTCGGGGTCCGTCGTCAGCGCCACGCGCACCACCCCGCCCTCGGGCGAGAAGCTCACCGCATTGTCGATGAGATTGGCGAAGACCTGCGCCAGCCGGCTTTCATGGCCATTGACGATGGCCGGCCCGCGGCCACTGCGCTTGACCATTTCCACCGTAACACCGCGCCCCTGGGCCACATCCTCCTGGATCGACACCATGGCTTCGGCCAGCTTTTCCACATCGACCCGTTCCGAGCTTTCGCGGGCCAGTTCGGCATCGAGCCGGCTGGCGCTGGAAATGTCTGTTATCAACCGGTCGAGGCGCTTCACGTCATGCTGGATGATGGCGTTGAGCCGTTCGCGATCTTCCGGACGCTTGGCCAGCGGCAGGGTTTCCACGGCCGATCGCAGGCTGGTCAGCGGGTTCTTGAGCTCGTGGGCCACGTCGGCGGCGAAGCGCTCGATGGCCTCGATGCGGTTGTAAAGCGCGTCGGTCATGCGCCGCAAAGCCCCGCTCAGATGGCCGATCTCGTCGGGCCGGTCGGAAAAATCGGGGATTTCGGCGCGGGCATTGCCGGCGGTCTGCACCCGCTCGGCTGCCGCCGACAGGCGCCGCATCGGCCCGGCAATGGTGCCGGCCAAAGCCAGCGACAGCGCGATCTGCACCGCCGCGGCGATCAGCGCGATGCGCAGAATGCTCCAGCGCTCCTGCGCCACCACGGAATCGATGTCGCCCGGCGCGGTCGACAGCAGGATGGCGCCAACCGTGGCGCGCAGGCGCTGCACTGGCACGGCCACCGAGACGACAAGCTGGTTCTGCCCGTCGACGCGCACGAAATCGGCCGGTGCGCCTGACAGCGCCGAGGCCACTTCGGGATAGCGGCTGCCTTCATCGACGCCATATTCCTGGTATTTGGGAAAATTATCGCCCGGCACCCAGTTGAGAATGGCGTTCCACCAGTCCCACAGGAAGAAATTGTCGCTCTGCTTGGTCTCGATGATCTGCCGCATCACCTCGCCGCGCGCATAGATATTGTCGCTGTCGAGGATCAGCAGCCCGCCTTGGTCATAGATGCGGGCGCGGGTGCGGGTCGGGGTGATCAGGTTGCGCAGCAGCGGCGCCACCCGTTCCGGATTGATGGGGAATTCCAGCATCGGGTCGAAGTAGGACAGCGAAGAGACCGTGCCGTCGCCCTGCAATTGCAGCAGCCGCTCGGGGTTGATCGAGATCACGTCGCTATCGACCGTGGCCGAGGCGGCAATGGCCGCGGCGATGATTTCGCCCTGCACGCGCAAGGATTGCACCCGCGCGTCGATCAGGCCGGCCCGCCACTGGTTGAGGTACAGAATGCCCACCACCAGTACCAGCAAACCCACCAGGTTGAGCACCATGATGCGGCGGGTGAGGCTGGAAAAGATGGTGAAGTCGAGAAAGCGGAAAATCGCCCCGACGACCTTGGCAAAGGGCGTGACCACCAGTCGCCAGCGACTGCGCTTGCGGCGGGGCGTGGCTTTGGCAACACTCTCGTCCGATCCGGGCGACGCGGCAAACTCCTCCGGTCCCGGCGCGCGCCATTCCTGCGCCGCGTCGGGTTTTTCGTCGGGCCTGGGCTCGGTCTCCCGGTCGAGAATGGCCACTGTCGTGCCTACTGCTCCTTGAAGCGATAGCCGACGCCATACAGCGTCTCGATCATCTCGAAATCGTCGTCGGTCGCCTTGAACTTCTTGCGCAGCCGCTTGATGTGGCTGTCTATGGTGCGATCATCGACATAGACTTGGTCGTCATAGGCCGCGTCCATCAGGGCATTGCGCGACTTGACGACGCCGGGCCGCAGAGCGAGCGCCTGCAGGATCAGGAATTCGGTGACGGTCAGGGTCACGCGCTGGCCCTTCCAGGTGCAGGTATGGCGTTCCTCGTCCATGACCAGCGAACCGCGCTCGATCAGCGCCTTGCCGGTGCCCGGTTCGCCCCCGGAGCCGGCCGGAGCCGACGGATCGCGCGGCGCGGCGCGGCGCAGGATGGCCTTGACCCGCTCGACCAGCAGGCGCTGGCTGAACGGCTTGGTGATGAAATCGTCGGCCCCCATCTTGAGGCCGAACAACTCGTCGATTTCCTCGTCCTTGGAGGTGAGGAAGATCACCGGCACGTCGGATTTCTGGCGCAGGCGGCGCAGCAATTCCATGCCGTCCATGCGGGGCATCTTGATATCGAGAATGGCCAGGTCCGGCTTGTCGGTGGTGAGGCCTTCGAGGCCCGAGGCCCCGTCGGTATAGGTGGCGACCTGGTAACCCTCAGCCTCCAGCGTCAGGGACACTGAGGTCAGGATATTGCGGTCGTCATCCACCAGGGCGATCTTTGGCATGGTCTGCCTTTCTTGTTCGGACGCTTGCAGGCATCGGCTGTATTGGCCGTGAACCCTGCTTGCAGGCGACAATTACGCGTTAAATAAGGCGTGGCCAAGGGAAGCACAACCGGTGGTGCGACCTTCCGGCGCGATGCAACTTCCGTCTTAAGACCGATTTCGGGATGGTTGTACGACGAGTTCACCCCGTATTTTCAGCTCCATTAGCAGGTGGCGCCCATGTCACCGACGACGACGGAGCATACGCCAGATGACCTTGTTCGACCACGAAGCGCTCAGGAGCCAGATTGCCGGCCGGGCCGGCTCGGTGTCAGCAAACGATATTGCCCCCGTGCTGGTTGCACGGTCGCTGCAGGGCGAGGAATCCGAGCTGACGGTCGATGGCGCCGTCTCGGTGCGCACAGGCGCCTTTACCGGCCGTTCGCCCAAGGACAAGTTCATCGTTCGCGACAACCTGACGGAAAACACCGTCTGGTGGGATAATTCGGGCGCCATGAGCCCTGCACATTTCGACACGTTGCTGGCCGACGCCGTCGCCGCGCTGGGCGGGCATAGCGTGCTGCGGCAGGATCTGCTGGCCGGCGCCGACCCGCGCCACCAATATGCCGTTACCGTCATGACCCCCAGCGCCTGGCACGCTCTGTTCATCCGCAACCTGCTCATCCGCCCCGGCGAGATGGTCGAGGCCGGCGCCAATCCGACCCAGGTCACCATCGTGCATGCCCCCCATTTCCGGGCCGATCCGGCGCGCCATGGCAGCCGCACCGAGACGGTGATCGCGCTCGACATGAGCCGCAATATCGTGGTTATCGCCGGCACGTCCTATGCCGGCGAGATCAAGAAATCGGTGTTCTCGCTGTTCAACTTCCACGCCCCGCGCCAGGGCGTGCTGCCCATGCATTGCTCGGCCAATCTGGGCAAGGATGGCGAAGCGGCCCTGTTCTTCGGCCTGTCGGGCACCGGCAAGACCACGCTCAGCAACGATCCCGATCGCCCCCTGATCGGCGATGACGAGCATGGCTGGAGCGAAGACGGCGTCTTCAATCTCGAAGGCGGGTGCTATGCCAAGACGGTCAAGCTCAGCCCCAGCGCGGAACCGGAAATCTTCGCCGCCACCAAACGGTTCGGCACGGTGCTGGAAAATGTGGTGCTCGAAGAAGATCGGACGCCCGATTTCGATGACATCTCGCTCACCGAAAATACCCGCGCCGCCTATCCGATCCATGTGTTGCCGGCCATTGCCAAGGGCAGCGTGGGCGGCACGCCCAAAACCGTGGTGTTCCTCACCGCCGATGCCTTCGGCGTGCTGCCGCCGATTGCCCGGCTGACGCCGGAACAGGCCGTCTATCACTTCCTTTCGGGCTACACCGCCAAGGTGGCCGGCACCGAGCGCGGCGTCACCGAGCCGCAGGCCACCTTCTCGGCCTGTTTCGGCGCGCCCTTCATGCCGCTGCATCCCACCGTCTATGGCGACATGCTGGCCGAAAAGCTGCGTGCGACCGGCGCGGCGACCTGGCTGCTCAATACCGGCTGGACCGGCGGTGGGCATGGCGTGGGCAAGCGCATCGACATCGCCTCGACAAGGCGCCTGCTGACCGCGGCGCTCGATGGTAGCCTCGACACTGTCGAAATGCGCGAAGACGAGTTGTTCGGCTTTGCCGTGCCGCTCTCGGTCCCCGGCGTCGAAACGCGCCTCTTGACCCCGCGCCTCACCTGGACCGATGCCGAGGCCTATGACAACCAGGCCCTGCATCTGGCCGGCCTGTTCCGCCGCAATTTCGAGAAATTCGGCACCGAAGCCAATGCCGAACCCGGCCCGCGCCTGGCGCAAGCCGCCGAGTAACCGTCTCCTCCCGAGACGCCAAGGGCGCCCCACCGGGCGCCCTTTTTGTTTGTGTGGTGTGGCATGGCCCCATCCCGCCCCCGATATCATCCCGACCTTGAGCCGGAATCCATCCCGAGATCATGCCACGACCGCAAGCTGGGTCAGGTCGGAGTCGGTGCGATTTCTCCCCCGCCCACGGAGCGCACCTCCCCCTTGATGGGGAGGTTGGGATTGGGTGTCGGCAGCCCGGATATCGGGACCAAACACCCCCACCCTCATTCCCTCCCCACAAGGGGGAGGGAGGCGCATGACTGCATTCCGAGCGTCACTCGATGCCTCCGCAGTAACGGAGCAGGCTTCCCTCCCCCTTGTGGGGAGGGAATGAGGGTGGGGGTAGTCACACGCACAACCTTATCCATCTTATCCCCGTCCCCAAAACGGCCCGTATGATCTCCCCATCACCCCGCGCGGCGGCCTGCAGGCGAACAGTGGCGGGGTGAGCCGGGTGGGGGGGCTTTGCCTCTCCCACAGGTTCGAGTCCGGGCGGAAGCGTGTGCGCGACCCCCGTACAGTTCCAAAAACCGGCACCCCGAGGCGGCGAGCGTCTCAGTTTTTAATTTACTCAGGGGCGTCAGCCGTCTCAGGGTCCGCCTACCGCCATCCTGGCATGACACCGCGAGGCGCGAGCCGAGGCGGCGCTTCGGCATGCCGGAAATCAGGGAGCCGCCCTCAGTTGGGCGAATAGAAGATGTGCGAGCCGATCTGGGCGACGGCGTTATAGGTGTGCGACCAGGACGGGCTCACATTGGTCGTGTGGTAGTAGAGCGCCGAGCCGGGCACGGCGCCCACGGCTTCGCCAAGGGCGAATTCGGCATAGACATTCTCAGCCAGCGCGGCCGAGCGAGCCCAGGCACGGCGTTCGCCCGGCGCATCGGTGCGGCCGTCGCAGGCGAAGGTGAACTGGCAGCGGTGATAGCCCTTGTCGGCATTCTGGTAGATGACGCCGCACAGCGTGGACGGGAATTTGCCGGAGCGGGCGCGGTTGACGATGACATTGGCCACCGCGAGCTGGCCCACTTCGCTTTCGCCGCGCGCTTCGTGATAGATGGCCTGGGCCAGGCAATCGCGCTCGGCATTGGCATGCTCGAGACGCTGGGCGAGCGGCTGGTAGCCATTTTCGATATAGGCGGCGAGCGCTGCCGGGTTCAGCGCCGGCTCGGGCCGGGCGGTTGGGCTGGTAAAGCTGGCAATGGCCGAAACGGCGCTGTTACCGCCGAGCGACCCGCGGGCGATATAGCCCATCAGCACATCGGAGGTCAGTTCGCCACCGGCCTCGTTGCCGAGCACGTTGACAGCGCGCAGCGCCTTCTGGCGTTCCACATAATTGGCGAGCAGGGCCGGCGTCAGCGGCTGCTGGCCCGGGGCCAGCGGCACCATGGTCGGCCCGATGGCAGGCTGGGCGCGCAGGGCGATCAGATCGGCCGGCACCGGCAGCGGGGTCACATCGGCGACACGGATGGTTTCGGCATGGGCAGGCACGAGCGTCACGAACAGAACGAGCGCAACCGCGCCCAGGGCAAGCACATGCGAAACCGCACGCACAGCAATCTTCTGCCAGCTCTGCCCCAATGCCCCGTCCTTACCCCTGAGCCCGTCCAGCCATATCCGGCGGGCCTTCGTTCGGGCCCGTCATTGCGGACCCTCGTCACTTCCCGGCCGGCACCCTAACCAAGGTTACAAGGCGATGGAAGTCGAAATTTACGGCTGGTTAACTATGCCGGTTAGCTTCTTAAGTTAGGGTTAACCTAGGGAGCGGCGAATGAAAACCCTGTAAATTGAAGGACTTGCCCCTTGGTGAAAGGGCACTTTCGGCAATGGCTAAAAGTTTACGGAACGGTGCCGCAAGCCAGCGCTTTGCTGTGGATGTGTGGCGGGGAAGCCCGGCGGGGAGGGAAAGCGGGCTAGCGTTTGTCGAACGCGGCCAGCCGCACATGGTCGAGGCTTTCCATCACCGCGATGCCCAATGCGCGAATGGCCTCGTCCGGATAGACCAGGTCGGGCACCATGATGGTCTGCATGCCGGCGGCATGGGCGGCGCGCACGCCGGCATTGCTGTCCTCCAGCGCCAGGCAATGCAGCGGATCGATTCCCAGCCGCCGCGCCGCCGTCAGGTAGGGCTCGGGATGGGGCTTGGGATTGACCACATCGTCGCGGGTCACCACGGTCTCGAACAGATCGAGCAGGCCGGCCGCGCCCAGGTGATGGGTGGCATGGGGATTGCGCGACGAGGTCGCCACCGCCGTGGGAATGCCGCGCTCGCGCAGATCGGAAATAAATTCGCGGGCGCCGGGCTTGACCGGCACGCCGGCATGGCTGCGCTCGCGCATGATCACCCGGCAGCGCTCGTCGAACAGGGAATAGGGAAAGGTCACGCCATAGGCTTCGATCAGCAACTGGCTGGTCCGCTCGTGGCTGCCGCCGACCATGGACATATGCACCGCATCGGTCATCTCGAAGCCGAGCTCGGTGCAGACCTCGAAAACGATGGTCTTGAAGACGCTTTCTGTGTCGAGCAGGGTGCCGTCCATATCGAAGATGACGGCCTGGAACGGCGCGAGGCGCAGGATGTCGCTGTGGGATTTCATCTCGCTCGATATAGGGCGATTTGCGCTTGGGCGCTAGGCGGGGCAGCGAAAGGCTGGGTTGCGCAGTGACGCAGCAGATGACCTATGATGGCCGCCATGACCCGCTTCCAGCCCGCCCGCAACCACGAAATGCTCGGCGACGCCTTCTTCGATCGCGTTGCGCCGGCCATTTTCCCGCAGACCATATTGCGCCACCGCGACCAGCGCTGGGCCACGCGCATGGGGCTGGCCGATCTCAGTGACGCAGAATGGCTCGCCCATTTCGGCCGCTTTACGCCCCTGCCCGGCTCGCTGCCGCAACCCCTGGCGCTGCGCTATCACGGCCACCAGTTCCGCAGCTACAATGCCGATCTGGGCGACGGGCGCGGCTTTCTCTTCGCGCAGGGCTACGATCTGTCCGATGGGCGCCTTATGGATTTCGGCACCAAGGGAAGCGGCACGACGCCATGGTCGCGCGGCGGCGATGGGCGGCTGACGCTCAAGGGCGGCGTGCGCGAAGTGCTGGCGACCGAAATGCTCGAGGCGCTGGGCGTCTATACCTCCAAGAGCTTTTCGCTGATCGAAACCGGCGAAGATCTCTATCGCGGCGACGAGCCCTCGCCCACTAGATCATCGGTACTGGTCCGGCTCAGCCACAGCCATATCCGCATCGGCACCTTCCAACGCCTGGCCTATCTCGAAGATACCAAAGGGCTCACCCAACTGCTCGATTACGCCATCGCCAATTACTATCCCGATCTGGCCGAGGCGCCCGACAAGCCCGCCGCCTTCCTCGAAGCCGTCGTGGCCAAGGTCGCCCGTCTCGGTGCGCAATGGATCGCCGCCGGCTTCGTGCATGGCGTGCTCAATACCGACAATATCAACATTACCGGCGAAAGCTTCGACTACGGCCCGTGGCGGTTCCTGCCGGTCTACGATCCCGATTTCACCGCCGCCTATTTCGACGAAACCGGCCTCTATAGCTTCGGCCGCCAGCCCGATACGCTGGCCTGGAACCTCACCCGCCTCGCCGAATGCCTGCTGCCCCTCTCCAGCATCGAAAAGCTGGAGCCGGCGCTCAACACCGTCTGGCCCGCCTTCCGCACCGAACTGCCCCGCCAATTGCTGGCTCGCCTCGGTCTCAAGCCTGATGACACCGAAAGCGATGGCGCCTTCGTCACCGAGCTGTTCGGCTTCCTTTCCGCCAGCAAGGCGCCCTATGAACAATTCTTCTTCGACTGGCGCGGCGGCAGTCTCAGCGCCGAACGCGCCGCGCGCAGCCCATCGGCGGAACTCTATGCCAGCGAAGCCTTCCGCGCCGTCGCCGACGGCCTGGAACGCTACGCCCCGGCCGGTGACGTCAATCTCGATCACCCCTATTTCGCCCGGCCCCGGCCGCGCACCATGCTGATCGAGGAGATGGAAGCGGTCTGGGCACCCATTGCCGCAGCCGACGATTGGGGCCTGTTCGAAAGTACGCTGGCGGAAATCGCCGAGATGCGCGATGCCTATGGCATCATTCCCTGAGGAGGCCTCCATGCCCATCTACGCCCTTGACGGCATCGCCCCGCAGATCGACCCCGATATCGGCTGGATCGCGCCCACTGCCGTCCTGGTCGGCGATATCGTGGTCGGCGCCGAGGCCGGCATCTGGTTCGGCGTGGTCGCCCGCGGCGATATCGAGCGCATCACCATCGGCGCCCGCACCAATGTGCAGGAAAATACGGTCCTCCACACCGACAAGGGCTATCCCCTGAGCATCGGGGAAAACTGCACCATCGGCCATTCCGCCATCGTGCATGGCTGCACCATTGGCGACAATACGCTGATCGGCATGGGCGCCACCGTGCTCAACGGCGCGAAAATCGGCAAGAACTGCCTGATCGGCGCCAATGCCCTCATCACCGAAAACAAGGTGATCCCCGAAAATTCCATGGTCGTCGGCGCGCCCGGCAAGGTCATCCGCGAAATCGACGAAGAGGGCGTCAAAGCCCTGGCCGCCTCAGCCGACCGCTACGTGAAAAACGCCAGGCGCTTCGCCGCCGGCATGGTGGATGTCACGGCCAGGCCAAGCGATTTCGAGCCTGCCTGACACGGCCTGGCACCGCTCTCTCAAAGCCCTCATGGTGAGCCTGTCGAACCACGGGGGCGAGCGAGTGGAGGCCCGGTGCACGCCCCAACCACCGTGTCATCCCCGCGAAAGCGGGGATCCATCCTGAGATGACAAGACTTGGTCCGGTGGCAGAATGGTTCACCTTGCGGCTACGGTGCCATCTCAGGCTGGGTCCCGGCTCAAGGCCGGGATGACATTGGCGAGACTGTAGCGCCTCACCCAATCTCATACGGCACAATGCTCCGCCGATCCGCGGGCACGCTGATCGCCGCCGCCAGCGGCGGCACCGAGCGTTGCGGGCAGGTGCGCCGCTCGCAGATGCGGCAGGAAATCCCGATCGGGTCGAACGCGGCGTGGGTCAGGTCCACATCCGCACCATAAACCGTCCGCCCGGCATGGCTCACCTCGCAACCCAAAGCATAGGCATAGCGCCGCGTCGTGCCGTGATACCCGCCCGAGCGCTTCTCGGAGGACCAGGCGAGGCACAGATAGCGGTTGCCGTCAGGCGTCTCGGCCAGTTGCCTGATGATCTCGCCGCGCCCTTCGAAGGCGCGATGCACATTCCACAGCGGACACGCCCCGCCAAAGCGCGCAAACTGCAAAGCCGTCGCCGAATGGCGCTTGGTGATCGTCCCTGCCGCATCCACCCGCGCGAAGAAAAACGGCACGCCCCGCTCGCGCGGCCTTTGCATGGTGGAGAGGCGATGCGCCACCTGTTCGAGACTGGCGCCGAACAGATGGCCCAGTTCCTCGATATCATAGCGATGCGCCTCGGCCGCGCCGAGAAAAGCGCCATAGGGCATTTGCAGGGCGCCGGCGAAATAATTGGCCAGCCCCATGCGGGCAATGTCGCGCGCCTCCGCCGTCTTGAAGCTGGCGCCATCGAGCAATTGCCCCAGCAAGGTCGCCTGCTCCAGCCCCGCCAAGGTCACCGCGATCTGGAAGAACTGCGTCGACGGATCGAGCCGGCTGTTGACCAGCAGGTCCCGGTTGGCGCGGTCGAACTGGATAATAGTGTCGCCCTGAAGCGGCGGGGTCAGCGTCACGCGGATATTGTGCATTTCGGCACAATAGGTGACGAGCCGCCGCAGCCGGTCGGGCCCGAATTCACCCAGTTCCGTCGCCAGCGCCTCGGCCGCCCGGTCGAGCGGGTCGATGTAATTATCGGCATAGTGGAAGAAGTCGCGCACTTCCTCATAGGCCGTCTGCATCGATGATTGCGGATCGCGCGTCAGCGCCGCATCCACCCCGGCCAGCCGCTCATTGGTTTTCCGATAGCTCTCGTAAAGCTGCAGCATGGCCCGCGCCATATCGGGCGCATTGGTGGCGACGGTCTTGAGTTCCTGCAGGTTCGGCACAGCCTCGCCAAACACCGGATCGGCCAAAGCCTCGCGCAGGTCGGCCACCAGCCGGTCGGACGCATCGGTCATTAATTCGGATAGGTCGAGATTGAAGCCGTCGGCCAGCGCCAGCATCACCGAAGCGGTCAGCGGCCGCTGGTTGGATTCGAGCTGGTTGACATAGGAGGCCGAAATATCGAGCCGCGCCGCCAGCTCGCTTTGCGTCAGCTTGTGCTGGCTGCGCAAAGCCCGCAATCGCGCCCCGGCAAAGACCTTGCGTGCCGCCATCTTCACAAATCCACAAAATCACAAAACTGATCTTGTGTGACTGTAACACGCTTGCCCTTTCCCGTCTTGGGCAAGATGGCGCAAAGCGCTAGTCTGCTGCCTGATAACAGGGTGCGAGCATGCAGAAAATCATCGGCGAACTGGAAGAAAAGCGCATGCAAGCTCGCCTCGGTGGCGGGCAAAGACGCATCGATACCCAGCACGGCAAGGGCAAGCTCACCGCCCGCGAACGGCTCGATGTCCTGCTCGATCCCGGTTCGTTCGAAGAATACGACATGTTCGTCACCCACCGGGCGACCGACTTCAACATGGCCGATACCATCATTCCCGGCGATGGCGTGGTCACCGGTTGGGGCACGATCGAGGGAAGACTGGTCTATGTGTTCAGCCAGGATTTCACCGTCTTCGGCGGCTCGCTGTCCGAAACCCATGCCAAAAAGATCTGCAAGATCATGGACCTGGCCATGCAGAATGGCGCCCCGGTCATCGGCCTCAACGACAGCGGCGGCGCCCGCATCCAGGAGGGCGTAGCCTCATTGGGCGGCTATGCCGACGTGTTCTGGCGCAATGTGCAGGCCAGTGGCGCCGTGCCGCAAATCTCGGTCATCATGGGCCCTTGCGCCGGCGGCGCGGTCTATTCCCCCGCCATGACCGACTTCATCTACATGGTGAAGGACACCAGCTACATGTTCGTCACCGGCCCGGATGTCGTAAAAACCGTTACAAATGAAAGTGTTACGCAAGAAGAACTCGGCGGCGCCTCGACCCATACGAAAATTTCCTCGGTTGCCGACGCCGCCTTCGACAATGATATCGAAACCCTGCTCGAAGTCCGCCGCCTGTTCGCCTATCTCCCCCTCGCCGCCGGCCAGAAGCCGCCGCGCCTCACCACGCATGACCCGGTAGACCGGCGCGATGACAGCCTCGACACCATCATCCCCGACAGCGCCAACAAACCCTATGACATGCGCGAGGTGATCGAAAAGGTCGCCGACGAGGGCGAATTCCAGCAAATCCAGCAGGACCATGCCAGCAATATCCTCTGCGGCTTCATCCGCCTGGACGGCCACACGGTGGGCGTCGTCGCCAACCAGCCTTTGGTGCTGGCCGGGTGCCTCGACATCAACGCCTCCAAGAAAGCCGCCCGCTTCATCCGCTTCTGCGACTCTTTCGAAATCCCTATCCTGACCTTTGTCGACGTGCCGGGCTTCCTGCCCGGCGTGGCGCAGGAATATGGCGGCATCATCAAGCACGGCGCCAAGCTGCTCTTCGCCTATGCCGAAGCCACCGTGCCGCTGGTGACAGTCATCACCCGCAAGGCCTATGGCGGCGCCTATGACGTAATGGCGAGTAAGCATATCAAGGCTGACGTGAACTATGCCTGGCCGTCGGCCGAAATCGCTGTCATGGGCGCCAAGGGCGCGACCGAAATCCTCTATCGCTCGGAACTGGGCGACAAGGACAGAATTGCCCAGCGCACCGCCGACTACGAAGCCCGTTTCGCCAACCCCTTCGTCGCTGCCGAACGCGGCTTCATCGACGACGTCATCATGCCGCATGGCACCAGACGCCGTGTCATTCGCGCCTTCTCGACGCTCCGCCACAAGGCGTCGAGCATGCCGAAGAAGAAGCACGACAACATCCCGCTGTGAGGAGCGCCGACATGATCACCAAACTCCTCATCGCCAACCGCGGCGAGATCGCCTGCCGGGTCATCAAGACCGCGCAGAAGATGGGCATTGCCACAGTGGCCGTCTATTCCGATGCCGACCGGGAGGCCCTGCATGTCCGCATGGCGGACGAGGCCGTGCATATCGGCCCGTCGCCAGCCAAGGACTCCTATCTCCAGATCGACAGGATCATTGCCGCCTGCAAGCAGACCGGCGCGCAGGCTGTGCATCCCGGCTATGGCTTCCTCTCGGAAAATCCGAAATTCGCCGAGGCGCTGGAGGCTGCCGGGATCATCTTTGTCGGCCCGCCGGTCAAGGCCATCGAGGCCATGGGCGACAAGATCACATCCAAGAAGATCGCGGCGGAAGCCGGCGTCTCCACCGTGCCCGGCCATATGGGGCTGATCGATGACGCCGAGCACGCCGTCACCATCGCCCGGTCCATCGGCTATCCGGTCATGATCAAGGCTTCGGCCGGCGGCGGCGGCAAGGGTATGCGCATTGCCCACAATGATGCCGAAGCGCGCGAGGGTTTCGAGCGTTCCAAGTCCGAAGCCGCCTCATCCTTCGGCGACGATCGCATCTTCATCGAGAAATTCGTCACCGAGCCACGCCATATCGAAATCCAGCTCATCGCCGACGCGCATGGCAACGCCATCTATCTCAACGAGCGCGAGTGCTCGATCCAGCGCCGCAACCAGAAGGTCATCGAGGAAGCGCCCTCGCCCTTCCTCGACGAGGCCACCCGCAAGGCCATGGGCGAACAGTCGGTGGCCCTCGCCAAGGCCGTCGGCTACCAAAGCGCCGGCACGGTGGAATTCATCGTCGACAAGGACCGCAATTTCTACTTCCTCGAAATGAATACCCGCCTCCAGGTCGAGCATCCGGTGACTGAACTCATCACCGGCCTCGACCTGGTGGAACTCATGCTGCGCGTCGCCAATGGCGAAAAGCTGCCATTGACGCAGGACCAGGTGCAGCGCAATGGCTGGGCCATCGAAAGCCGGCTCTATGCCGAGGACCCCTATCGCAATTTCCTGCCGTCCACGGGTCGACTCACCCGTTACAGGCCACCGGCGGAAACCGGCACTGTGCGCAACGATACAGGCGTGTTCGAGGGCGGGGAAATCTCCACCTTCTACGACCCCATGATCGCCAAGCTCTGCACCTGGGCGCCCACCCGCATCGAAGCCGTGGACGCCATGGCGGTGGCGCTCGACAGTTTCGAAGTCGAGGGCGTCGGCAATAACCTGCCCTTCCTCTCCGCCGTCATGGAACAGGATCGCTTCCGCGAAGGCCGGCTGACCACTGGCTATATTGCCGAGGAATTCCCCGACGGCTTCCACGGCGCCGAACTCGGCGAACAGCACCTGTTCGACGTGACGGCCGCCGCCGCCATCATGATGGCCCGCCGCGAGCAGCGCCGCAGCGGTGCCGCGACGGAAAGCCAGTGGCATGTGCAGGCCGGCGAGACCGCGAACACGGTCACCCTGCACCAGCATGGCCTCGAAACCGTGGTCGATGTCGGCTGGCGCAGCGAAGCCGCCCATCTCCATTGGCAGCCGGGCGACAAGACCGCCCGGCTCGACTGGTCCGACGGGCGCAAGAGCGTGCTCAAGGTCAACCCGACCACATCGGGTTTCCGCATCCGCTATCGCGGCGCCGATCTCAAAGTGCTCGTGCTCCGCCCGCATATCGCGGCGCTGCTGCGGCATATGCCGGTGAAAGTCCCGCCCGACATGAGCCGGTTCCTGCTCTGCCCCATGCCCGGCCAGGTGGTGCGCGTCGATGTCAGCGAGGGCGATATTGTCGAGGACGGCCAGACACTGGCCATTGTCGAGGCGATGAAGATGGAAAATGTGCTCAAGGCCGAGAAGCGCGCCCGGGTCGGCAAGGTCCATGTCGTGCCCGGCGCCGTGCTGGCCGTGGATCAGGTCATGATCGAATTCGAGGCGGTGTGATGAGCCAGACGCCCACTTTCGCCCACTGGGCCGCCCTCGCGCAAAAGGAACTGCGCGATACCCCGCTCTCCTCGCTCGACCGCGACTATGGCGGCATTCCCGTCAAGCCGGTCTATCTCGGCCCCGATGGGCAGGTCCCCGGCGTCGAGCCATTCACCCGCGGCGTGCGCGCCACCATGTATGCCAACCGCCCTTGGACCATCCGCCAATATGCCGGCTTCTCCATGGCACGGGAGAGTAACGCCTTCTATCGGCAGGCGCTGGAAAAGGGGCAGAAGGGGCTTTCGGTTGCCTTCGATCTCGCCACCCATCGCGGCTATGACAGCGACCACCCGCGCGTCGTGGGCGATGTGGGCAAGGCGGGCGTCGCCATCGATTCTGTCGAGGACATGAAAATCCTGTTCGACGGCATTCCGCTCGATCAGATGAGCGTCTCCATGACCATGAATGGCGCGGTAATCCCCGTGCTGGCCATGTTCATCGTCGCGGCCGAAGAGCAGGGCGTGAAGCAGGCCCAGCTCGAGGGCACCATCCAGAACGACATTCTCAAGGAGTTCATGGTCCGCAACACCTATATCTATCCGCCCGAGCCCTCGATGCGGATCGTCGGCGATATCATCAGCCACACCGCGCGGCACATGCCGAAATTCAACTCCATCTCGATCTCGGGCTACCACATGCACGAGGCGGGGGCGACGGCGGTGCAGGAGCTGGCCTATACTTTGGCTGATGGCATGGAATATGTCCGCGCCGCCCAGAAGCGCGGCCTCGATATCGACGCCTTTGCCGGGCGGCTGAGCTTCTTTTTCGGCATCGGCATGAACTTCTTCCTCGAAGTCGCCAAGCTCCGCGCTGCCCGCCAGCTCTGGAGCGAGATCATGACCGGGCTGGGCGCAAAGGATGCGCGCTCGAAAATGCTGCGCACCCATTGCCAGACTTCGGGCGTCTCGCTGACCGAGCAGGATCCGCACAACAATATCGTGCGCACCACGATCGAGGCGCTGGCCGCCACTTTGGGCGGCACGCAGAGCCTCCACACCAACAGTTTTGACGAAGCCATCGCGCTGCCCACCGAGTTCTCCAGCCGCATTGCCCGCAATACCCAGCTCATCCTGCAGCATGAATCGCGCATCACCGACGTGGTCGATCCGCTGGGCGGCTCCTACTATGTCGAGGCGCTGACCAGCCAGTTGGTCGCAGAGGCGAAAAGGCTCATCGGCGAAGCCGAAATGCAGGGCGGCATGACCCGTGCCGTACAATCCGGCGGCCCCAAGCTCGAAATCGAAAAGGCAGCCGCCCAGCGCCAGGCCCGCGTCGATCGCGGCGAGGACGTCATTGTCGGCGTCAACCGCTACCGGCTCGACGTGGAAGACGCCATCGACGTGCGCGAGATCGACAATGCCAAGGTGCGCGCCGAGCAGGTCGCCCTGCTCCAGCGCGTCCGGGCCAGCCGCGACGAGGCCAAATGCCAGTCCATGCTGTCGGCCCTGCGCGAATATGCGGCCAAGGACGAGGGCAACCTGCTCGAAGCCGCCATCGAAGCGGCCCGCGCCCGCGCCACTCTGGGTGAAATCTCCGCCGCCATGGAAGACGTCTTTGGCCGCCACTCGGCCATTACCCGCGTCATTTCAGGCGTCTATGCCGGCGGCTATGGCGACGACCCCGAATTTGCCGCCATCAGCACCCGCATCGAGAGCTTCAAGGCCGCCCGTGGCCGCGCGCCTTCCATCTTCATCGCCAAGATGGGACAGGACGGGCATGATCGCGGCGCCAAGGTCATCGCCTCGGCCTTTGCCGATCTCGGCTTCGCCGTGCATATGGGCGACCTGTTCGAGACCGCGCCTGAAGTCGCCGCCCATGTCGATGCCCTCAAGGTCGATGCCGTGGGCGTCTCCTCGCTGGCCGCCGGCCACAAGACGCTGGTGCCCGAACTGATCGGCGCGCTCAGGGATCGCGACCTGGGTGAGGTCACCGTCATCGTCGGCGGCGTCATTCCCGAGCAGGACTACGACTTCCTCTATGCAGCCGGCGTGGCCGGCATTTTCGGGCCCGGCACCAATGTGCTCAGTGCCGCTTTTTCCGTGCTGAGCCAGATCGAGGGAAGGTTGAGCAATCGATGAGTACGCGTAAACCATCTGCCGTAGGCAACGACTTCTGGGTTTTCATTGCCACTGCGCCCAGTCGGGCACGCGTCCATCGGACCGGCTGTAAATACTGTCGCGACGGACACGGAATGGAAAACCAAGATCGCAAGCCGGGAAAACAAACGGGCGTTTCGTGGACCGGCGCACCAACGTTGAGTGCTGCTCAAGCAATCATGGGTCACGCAAAGTGTAAGGACACCGATCTCTGTAAGGTTTGCCTGTCGTCATGATTGGCCGCCTCAACCACATCGCCATCGCCGTGCCCGATCTCGCCGCGGCGTCGGCGAAATACCGCAACCTGCTGGGCGCCCATGTCGGCCAGCCCCAGCCCCTGCCCGAGCATGGCGTCACCGTCGTCTTCATCGACACCGGCAATACCAAGGTGGAACTGCTCGAACCCCTGGGCGACACCTCCCCCATTGCCGCCTTCCTCGAAAGGAACCCTTCCGGGGGCATGCACCATATCTGCTTCGAAGTACCCGACATCCGCGCCGCCGCGGAGGTGCTCAAATCCGGCGGCGCCCGCGTGTTGGGCGACGGCAGTCCCAGAACCGGCGCCCATGGCAAGCCGGTGCTGTTCCTGCATCCGAAGGATTTCGACGGCACACTGATTGAGCTGGAGGAAGTGTAGCAGGCATCCGCACTACATCCTCGCAGACCTCATGGTGAGCTTGTCGAACCATGTGGTCGAGCGAGTGGAGCTATCGTGCCCCGACCTCGTGGTTCGACAAGCTCACCATGAGGTCTGCCGGGGGCTCGGCAGTTCACCTGCCACCTTTCCCCGCCTTTCGTTTCGACCTAAAACGAAAGCACCATGCTCGATACCACCGCCCGCCATCAGGCCATTCTCGACCTTGCCCGCCAGCACAATCGCGTCACGGTGGACCAGCTCGCCGCCGAATTCGCCGTTTCGGTGCAGACCATCCGCAAGGATCTCAACACGCTCTGCGACCAGCGCCTTTTGACGCGCGTGCATGGCGGGGCCACTTTGCCCTCCGGCGTCGAAAATCTCGAATATGAGGCCCGCCGCCGCATCGCCGCCGAGGCCAAGGACGCCATTGGCCGGGCCGCCGCCGCCCTCATTCCCAATGATGCTTCGGTCTTCATCAATATCGGCACCACCACCGAGGCGGTGAGCCAGGCCTTGCTCGATCATTCGGGCCTTCTGGTCATCACCAACAATATCAATGTCGCCAATCGCATGCGGGTCTATCCGCGCTTCGAGGTGGTGATCGCCGGCGGCGTTGTGCGCCCTTCCGATGGCGGCATTGTCGGCGAGGCAGCGGCCGGGTTCTTTTCCCAGTTCAAGGTGGATTACGCCATTATCGGCGCTTCGGCGCTGGACGAGGATGGCGCGCTGCTCGACTACGACTATCGCGAGGTCAAGGTGGCGCAGGCCATCATCGCCAATGCGCGCCATGTGATCCTGGTGGCCGACCGGGGCAAATTTGCCCGCTCGGCCCCGGTGCGCATCGCCCGCATCGACCAGATCGCCACTTTCGTCACCGACCGCTGCCCCTCCGAGCGTTTCCGTGCGCAATGCGCTGCGGCCGGGGTCGATCTTGTCGAGGCGTTGCCGCAAAACCGTTAGCCCAACGCTAACCACGCGATCAGTTCATGTCCCTGATAAGCCAAACATAAACGCCCTTGGTCCAAGCTGCGTTCTAGGCTGGCCAGAAGGCCGGCAGCGGATGGCAAATCTTGAATTCGAACGCGTCACATATGCCCGAACACCGCCTGAGCTGGTTGCGGCCGATCCTGCTGCCGGCGCTGGTGGCGGTCATCGTCCTGGTGGCCGGCGGTGTCTTTCTCGACCGGCAGAGCAATGTGCTCAACGAAGAGCGCATGCGCGCGGCCGTACTGGCCGAGGTTTCGCTGATCCGGGCCAAGCTCGAGGGCAATATCAACGGCAATATCCAGCTCGTGCGCGGGCTGGTCTCGGTCATTTCCACCGAGCCGGATATGAACCAGGCACGCTATTCGGCACTGGTGTCGAACCTGTTCGAGGAACAGAGCCAGTTGCGCTCCATCGCCGCCGCGCCGGGCTTCGTCATTTCCATGACCTACCCGCTCAAGGGCAATGAAGCGGCTATCGGGCTCGATTACCGCACCAATGCCTTGCAGGGCGAAGCAGCCCTGCGCGCCCGCGATGCCGGCAGGCTGGTGCTGGCCGGGCCGGTCAACCTGGTGCAGGGCGGCCGTGGCTTCATCGGCCGCTTCCCGGTTTATGTGGATGGCCCGACCGGCCGCGCCTTCTGGGGCCTGGTCTCGGCCGTGGTCGATGTCGACCGGCTCTATGCCGATAGCGGGTTGTTCGATCCGGAACGCTCGGTCGATATCTCGATCACCGGCAAGGATGCGACCGGCAGCCAGGGCACGCGCTTCTTCGGCCCCGATCTGGTTGAACAGAACCCGGTGCTGGTGGAAGTTACCCTGCCGACCGGTTCGTGGGAAATCGCCGCCGTGCCCAAGGGGGGCTGGGCGGCGGCGCAGGACAATGGCTGGATGCGCGCGCTGATGGTCATTGCCGGCACGCTGATCCTGCTGCCCATCGTCATCACCGGGCGCCTGATGGGCGAGCGGCAGGAGCATTTCCGCGAGGTCAAGGCGCGCGAGGCCGAACTGGTCCGCCTGTCGCGCCGGCTAGGGCTGGCGCTTGACGTGTCCAAGGTCGGCGTGTGGGAAATGGACGTGGCCAGCGGCCGGGAAACCTGGGACGCCAAGACCAGCCAGTTGCATGGCCTGCCGACCGATGACGTGCCGCGCAGCCACAAGGACTGGATGGCCGCCGTCCATCCCGATGACCGCGCCCGCGCCGAATCCGATTTCCGCCGCATCATCACCGATGGGCGCAATGAGTCCAATTATCGCGTGCTGCTGACCGATGGCACGCTGCGCCACGTGCGCTCCATCGGCGCGCTTTATCGCGAGCCGGGTACGCCCGAGCGGGTGATCGGGGTCAATTGGGACGTGACCGATGACGTGACGCTCAACGAGGAGTTGCGCCGCGCCACGCAATTGACCGAGGCGCGCAATCACGAGCTCGAACTGGCCCGCGTGCGCATCGAGCACAATGCCCTGCATGACAGCCTGACCGGATTGCCCAACCGGCGCTATCTCGACGACATGCTCAAGCGCCACGCCGCCACCGGCTATCAGGACAGCGCCAGCATGGCGCTGCTGCATATCGACCTCGACCGCTTCAAGCAGATCAACGACACGCTGGGCCACGCGGCGGGCGATGCCATGCTGATCCATGCCAGCGCCGTGCTGCGCGACAATTGCAGCACTGCCGATTTCGTCGCCCGCATCGGTGGCGACGAATTCGTGGTGCTCACATCGGCCAGCCAGGGCGATATCCATCTCGCCACGCTGGCCGAGCGCATCGTCCGGCAGATGCGCCAGCCGGTGACCTATGAAGGGCATGAATGCCGCTTCGGCGTCAGCATCGGCATTGCCGCCGATCGCGGCACGCCCATCGACGTTAAGCGCCTGCTGATCAATGCCGATATCGCGCTTTACCGGGCCAAGGCGCGCGGCCGCAATCGCTTCGAATTCTTCTCTGAGGCCTTGCAGGCCGAAGTGGTCAAGACCAAGCGGGTGGCCGACGAAATCCTCAACGGGCTGGAGCGCAATGAATTCGTCGCCTGGTTCCAGCCGCAGTTCGATGCCCATACGCTCGACGTGGTGGGGGTCGAGGCGCTGGCGCGCTGGCAGCATCCGGTCGAGGGCATCAAGGCGCCCGACGCCTTCATGCCCACCGCCGAAGAGCTCAACGTGGTCGCCACCATCGACCGGCTGATCCTCGAACAATCGCTCGCCGCCCTTGATGGCTGGGACAAAATGGGCCTCGACGTGCCGCGCGTCTCGGTCAACGTCTCGCTGCGCCGGCTCAATGACGAAGACCTCATCAACGGGCTGCGCCAGCTCCATATCGAGCCGGGAAGGCTGTCGTTCGAGCTGGTGGAATCGATCTATCTCGACGAGGGCGATGCCGTGGTCGGCTGGAATATCGACCGCATCAAGGAATTGGGCATCGATGTCGAAATCGACGATTTCGGCACCGGCTATGCCTCCATCGTGTCGCTGCAGAAACTGCGCCCCACCCGCCTCAAGATCGACCGGCAATTGGTCAATCCGATCCTGGTCGATCCCGGCCAGCGGCAATTGCTCGCCTCCATCGTCGATATCGGCAAGTCGATGGGCATCGAGGTCGTCGCCGAGGGCGTCGAGACCATGGAACATGCCGCCATCCTGCGCGACCTCGGTTGCGATATCCTGCAGGGCTACGCGTTTTCCCGCCCGCTCAGCGCCGCCGATCTCGAAGCCTTCCTGCGTGCCGGCGCCTGGCGCAAGGCGTCGTAGCCGGCCATTCCCGTGATGCGGGACTCTCCCGCGCGAAAGATGGATTCCCGCCTTCGCGCGAACGCGATGCTGGGCTACAAGACCATCTTGTATGGAACTGGAGACTGGCATGAACGAGCAGAAGCGTTTTGGCATTGGCGTGGTTGGCGCCGGCATGGGGGCCAAGCCGCATGCCTTGGCGCTGCAGTCGCTGGCCGGCAGCATCGATGTGCGCGGGGTCTATCGCCGCAATCGCGCCGAGCTCGAAACCTTCTGCCAGACCTATGGCTTCCCGCCCGCCGACAGCTACGAGGCGCTGCTGGCCGATGACAAGGTCGACGCCATCCTTATCCTCACCACCCCCAATGCCCGCGAGGACCTCGTTGCCGCGGCCGCCCGCGCCGGCAAGCATGTGCTTATGGAAAAGCCGGTGGAGCGCACGCTGGCGGCCGCCGAGCGCATCGTCGCCACCTGCGACGCGGCCGGCGTCAAACTCGGCATCATCTTCCAGTTCCGCTTCCGCCACGCCTCGCGCCTCTTGGCCGAGATCGTCGCTGAGGAGCGCTATGGCCGGCTCGAAGCGGCCCATCTGGTGGTGCCATGGTGGCGCCCGCAGGCCGGCTATTACGACCAGCCCGGCAGGGGCACGGTGGCGCAGGATGGTGGCGGCGTGCTCATCACCCAGGCCATCCATTCGCTCGACCTGATGCTCAGCCTGTGCGGCCCGGTCGATGCCGTCACCGCCATGGCCAGGACCACGCGCCTGCACAAGATGGAGACCGAGGATTTCGTTTCGGCCGGACTCGAATTTTCCAATGGCGCGGTCGGTGCCGTCATGGCTACCACGGCCAGCTTCCCCGGCGGGCCGGAAAGCCTGACGCTCAATTTCGCCCATGCCACCGCCACGCTCACAGCAGGCAATCTCACCATCCGCACCATGGCGGGCGAGACCATCACCGAGGGCGAAACCAGCCAGGGTGGCGGCGGTGCCGATCCCATGGCCTTCCCCTTCGACTGGCACGCCGCCCAGATCGCCGACTTCGCCGACGCCGTGCGCCACGACCGCCAGCCGCTCAGCAACGGGCATACGGCTTTGCATGTGCATCGGTTGATCGAGGCGGTGATGGCGTCGTCGCGGGAGGGGAAACGGGTGGTGGTTTCTTCCTGACGATCCAGCATGTGCTGAATGCTACCCACACCACAGACCGTCACCCTCGGGCCTGACCCGAGGGCTCTGCACTTAACGAGGGTTCAGCAAGTATAGGGCCCTCGGGTCAAGCCCGAGGGTGACGATCGAGTTTTTAGCGCCCGCCTTACCCCGCCAGCGCCGCCTTCTTCGCCAGCCGCTCCTTGATGCTCTCTACGGAGGACTTCGGCGTCGCGGCAAACAGCGTCCGCGTATACTCGTGCTGCGGATTGCTGAACACTTCGTCGCGCGTGCCGTGTTCCACCACGTCGCCGAAATACATCACCATCACCTCGTCGGCGATGTAGCGCACCACGGAAAGGTCATGGCTGATGAACACATAGGTCAGCCCGAACTCGTCCTGCAGGTCCTTGAGCAGGTTGAGGATCTGCGCCTGCACGGAAAGGTCCAGCGCCGAGACCGGCTCGTCCAGCACGAGGAAGCTCGGATTGAGCATCAGTGCCCGCGCAATGGCGATGCGCTGGCGCTGACCGCCCGAGAACATGTGTGGATAGCGGTTGAAATGCTCGGGGCCGAGGCCGACCTTGAGCAGCATCTGCATGGCTTTCTGCCGCCGCTCGTCGTTGGGCATGTCGGTATTGAGCAGCAGCGGCTCGGCCAGCACTTCGCCGATCTTCTGGCGCGGATTGAGCGAGCCATAGGGGTTCTGGAAGACGATCTGCACCTTCTGGCGCATGGCGCGAGTCACGCCGTGGCTCTTGTCCACGGTCTCGCCGTCGATCAGGATATCGCCCGAGGTCTGCTGGTCGATCAGTGTGATCATGCGCGCCAGGGTGGACTTGCCGCAGCCGCTTTCGCCGACCACGGCCAGCGTCTTGCCCTTTTCGAGCTTGAAGTTCACGCCCTTGACGGCATGCACCACCCTGGCCGGGCGGAACAGGCCGCCCGAGGTCACATAATCGCGCTTGAGGTCGCGCACTTCGAGGACGGGCGTGGTCATTGGCCGACCTCCTGCGCAAAATTGTAGTCGGCCACGGTCGGCAGGCGATCGCCCACCGCATTTTCCGGCAGGGCCGAGAGCAGCGCGCGGGTATATTTCGAGGCGGGGTTCTCGAAGAGGGTCAGCACATCGGCCTCCTCCATCTTGTGCCCCTTATATTGCACGATCACCCGGTCGGCCGTCTCGGCCACCACGCCCATGTCATGGGTGATCATGATCAGCCCCATGCCGGTATCGGCCTGCAACTGCACCAGCAGGTCGAGGATCTGCTTCTGGATGGTCACGTCGAGCGCCGTGGTCGGCTCGTCCGCGATCAGCAGCTTGGGATTGCAGGCAATGGCCATGGCGATCATCACGCGCTGGCACTGGCCGCCGCTCATCTGGTGCGGGAAGGCGCCGAGCCGGTCGGCCGCGTCCTTGATACCCACCAGTTGCAGCAGCTCGATGGCGCGATTGCGCGCCGCCTTGCCCTTGAGATCCATATGGCGGCTAAGCACTTCCTCGATCTGGAAACCGACGGTGAAGCACGGATTGAGGCTCGCCACCGGCTCCTGGAAGATCATGGCAATGTCCTTGCCGATGATGCGCCGCTTGTCGCGCGCGCTCATGGTCAGCAGGTCCCGGCCTTCGAATTCCATCCTGTCGGCAGTGACCGTGGCGGTGCCGGGCAATAGCCCCATCACCGCCAGCATGGCCACCGACTTGCCGGAGCCCGATTCCCCGACAATGGCCAGCACTTCGCGGGCATCGACCGAAACGTCGATGCCGTCCACCGCCTTGAACAGGCCCACCGACGTATCGAAGGCCACGGTGAGGTTCTTGATATCAAGCAGAGCCATGGATCAGCTCCTCTTGAGCTTGGGGTCGAGCGCGTCGCGCAACCCGTCGCCGACGAGGTTGATCGCCAGCACCGTGATGAGAATGGCCAGGCCGGGGAAGGTCACCACCCACCAGGCGCGCAGGATGAACTGGCGCGCCTCGGCCAGCATTGTGCCCCATTCGGGAGTCGGCGGCTGGGCGCCGAGGCCGAGGAAGCCAAGCGCCGCAGCGTCGAGAATAGCGCTCGAAAAGCTCAGCGTGGCCTGCACGATCAGCGGGGCCAAGCAATTGGGCAGGATGGTCTTGAACATCAGCCGCATATGGCCGGCGCCGGCCACGCGGGCCGACGTCACGTAATCCTTGCCCAGCTCCCCCAGCACGGCCGAACGGGTCAGGCGTACGAAATGGGGCTGAAACACCAGGGCGATGGCGATCATCATATTGATCAGGCCGGGCCCCAGAATGGCCACCATGACCAAAGCCAGCAGCAGCGAGGGGAAAGCCAGGACCAGGTCCATGATGCGCATCAGCACGGTATCGACCCAGCCACCGGCATAGCCGGCAATGAGGCCGAAGACGATGCCGACGGACAGGGCAACCACCACCACGACGGCGCCGATCAGCAGCGAATAGCGCGCACCGTGGATCAGGCGGGACAGGATATCGCGGCCCACCGCATCGGTGCCGAGCAGGAAGTCCATGCGACCGCCCTCGACCCAGGCCGGCGGCACCAGCAGTGCATCGCGATATTGCTGGATGGGAGAATGCGGCGCGATCCAGTTGGCGAAGAGCGCCGTCAGCACCAGCAGGATGAAGACGACGAGGCCGATGACGGCACCGCGATTGACGGAGAAATAATACCAGAATTCACGCAGCTGGATCAGCGGGCTGATCTTGGGCGCGGCATTCGGGTCGGCGACGGTAACGGGAGTGGACATGTCGCCTCCTAATGGTGCCGGATGCGGGGGTTGATGAGCCCGTAGAGCACATCGACGATGAGATTGACCGCCATGACGATCAGCGCGATCAGCAACAGGCCCGCCTGCACCACCGGATAGTCACGGCGGGAAATGGCGTCGACCATCCACTTGCCGATACCCGGCCAGGAGAAGATCGTCTCGGTGAGGATGGCACCCGCCATCATCACGCCGACCTGCAGGCCGATCGTGGTCACGACGGGGATCAGCGCATTGCGCAAAGCGTGCTGGCCCACCACCTGGCGCGGCGCCAGACCCTTGGCGCGGGCGGTGCGCACATAGTCGTCCCCCAGCACTTCGAGCATGGCCGAGCGGGTCTGGCGCGCAATCACCGCCAGCGGGATCGTACCCAGCGTGATGGTCGGCAGAATCAAGTGCCGCAATGCCGAGATGAAGGCGCCATCCTGCGCTGACAGCAGGGAGTCGATGGTCATGAAGCCGGTCACCGTGGGGAAGAAATACAGCAGGTCGATGCGGCCCGAGACCGGGGTCCAGCCGAGATAGCCGGAAAAGAAGATGATCAGCAGCAGGCCCAGCCAGAAGATCGGCATGGAATAGCCGACCAAAGCGGTGCCCATCAGCGTCTGGTCATACCAGGAGCCGCGCTTGACCGCGGCGATGACGCCGGCCGGAATGCCCAGGATGACGGCGAAGAGCGTGGCGCAGAAGGACAGTTCCACCGTGGCCGGGAACAGCGTCAGGAAATCGCGCACCACCGGCCGCTTGGTGGAAATGGATGTGCCGAAATCACCGCGGAAGATGCCAGCCAGATAGTCCCAATACTGCACCCAGATCGGGCGGTCGTAGCCGAACTGGGTGAGGAGCGCCTGATAGCGCTCGGGCGAAACGCTGCGCTCGCCGGCGATGAGGAGAATGGGGTCGCCCGGCAGGACGCGGACGAAAGCGAAAGCCACGATCGTGATACCGATAAAGGTCGGTATGATCAGCAGCAGGCGATGGAGAATGAAACGGATCATGTGCTTTCCGGGAGGCCGGGGGCGGCAGAACCGCCCCCGGGCCTAGAGCGTTTCCAGCAAAAGCGGATACCACTTCTGCGCTTCGGAAACGCGGCCATAGAAATGCCGAGCGGCCCTGCGATCGAAATCGCAGGGCCGCTCAGGTCCCGATTACTCGGTGATGTCGACGCCGTCAAAGGCGTGGGTGCCCTTGGGGTCCATGACATAGCCGGTGACCTTGGTGCTCATCGGCATGAAGACCAGCGAGTGGGCAATGGTCGCCCACGGGGCTTCGCGCTTGAACACTTCCTGGGCCTTGATGTAGAGCGCGGTGCGCTCGGCCTGGTCGGAAATGGTCTTGGCTTCCTGGATGAGGGCGTCGAATTCCTCGTTGCACCACTGGGCGCGGTTGGCGCCGCCAACGGCGTCACAGCCGAGCAGCACGGCCAGGAAGTTGTCCGGATCGCCATTGTCACCGGTCCAGCCAAGCAGCACGGCGCCGTCACGATCGACATTGGACGACTGCTCGAGATATTCGGCCCATTCCATCGAGACGATCTCGACGCTGACGCCCACTTCGGCGAAGTCGGCCTGGATCAGTTCGGCCATGCGGCGGGCATCCGGGTTATACGGACGCGACACCGGCATTGCCCAGACCTTCATCGAGAGGTTCTCGACGCCAGCGGCAGCCAGAGCGGCCTTGGAGGCTTCGGGATCGTAGGGGTCGTCGATAGTGGCTTCGTCATACGACCACATGGTCGGCGGGATCGGGTTCTTGGCGACGCTGGCCTGGCCGGCGAACACGGCCTCGATGATGGCGTTCTTGTCGATCGCCATGTTGAGGGCCTTGCGGACGGCAGCGTTGTCGAACGGCGGCTGCTGGGTGTTGTAGGCCAGGAAGCCGATATTGAGGCCTTCCTGCACCAGCATCTGCAGGTTTGCATCATTCTGGATGATCTGCAGGTCGGCCGGGTTCGGGTAGGGCATGATCTGGCATTCATTGGCCTGCAGCTTCTGCAGACGAACCGCCGGATCGGTGGTGATGGCGAAGACCAGGTCGTCGATCGGCTGCACGCCGCCCCAGTAGTCGTCGAAGCTGGCATAGCGGATGGCCGCGTCCTGCTGGTAGTTGACGAACTGGAACGGACCGGTGCCGATCGGCTGCTGGTTCAGCATGTCCATAGTGCCGGCAGCGGCGAGCTGGTCGGCATATTCAGCCGACATGATCGAGGCGAAGTCCATGGCCATGTTGGCGATGAACGGGGCTTCGGGACGGGTCAGCACGAACTTGACGGTGTAGTCGTCAACCTTCTCGATGGCCGAGATCAGGTCGCCCATCGACATGGAGTTGAAATATTCCCAGGTGATGCCGGTCGAATAGGCATGCCACGGGTGATCGGTCTTCCACTGGCGCTCGAAGCTGAACAGCACGTCGTCAGCGTTGAAATCGCGGGTCGGGGGTGAAATAGTCGGTGGTGTGGAACTTCACGCCCTGGCGCAGGTGGAAAGTATATTCCAGACCGTCTTCGGACACGTCATAGCTCTCGGCCAGGCCGGGCTCGGTGGTCGAAGCGCCCTTGGTGAACTGCACCAGGCGGTTGTAGATCGGACGCGAGGAGGCGTCGAAGGTGGTGCCGGCAGTGTAGGGTGCCGGATCGAAGCCTTCAGGCGAGCCTTCCGAGCAGTAAACCAGCGTCTTGGCCTGGGCCGCGCCGACGGTCAGCGCGAGAACCGCGGATGCCGCCAGCAGCGTTTTCATCAATTTCATGATTGTTGTCTCCCGAAACTATTATGCGCACCCGGCTTTACCACCGGGGCTTGGGCGCCAACAAAGCCTAGAATCCATGGGAGCGCAAGCAGGCAGTTTGACCATTTGGTCAATCTGATGGCGGAGGAAACATCCTTCCACAGGATTGGACGGTTTTGGAATGATCCGTTCGGCGGCCTTGCGGTGGCTTGACCCGGCCGTGGCAGTGGTGATCCATGCTCCCATGAGCCAATCCATCGCCACCGTCTCGCTGCTCGTCGCCGATTATGACGATGCCATCACATTCTATTGCGACATTCTGGGTTTCGGCCTGGTCGAGGATAGCGACCTGGGCGACGGCAAGCGCTGGGTCGTCGTTGCCCCGCCCGGCCGTGCCGGGGCGCAACTGCTGCTGGCCAAAGCCGATGGCGAGGCCCAGCGCGCCGCCATCGGCAACCAGGGCGGCGGCCGGGTGATGTTCTTTCTCGAGACCAACAATTTCCTCAAGGAGCATGCCGCCATGCTCGAGCGCGGCGTGACCTTTCTCGAAGAGCCGCGCCACGAGGCCTATGGCTCGGTCGCCGTCTTCACCGATCTTTATGGAAACAAATGGGATCTCATCCAGCCCAAATCCTGATCCCGGCGCTGCTCCTGCTGGTCCTGCCCGCCACGGCACAGGAAACCGGCTGGCATTATTCGCCCCTGCCCGGCGAAGGCGACCGGGCGGCTTTGGGCTGCGCGCTCAATTCCACGCCGCAGGCCTATGCCTGTATCGCCGTGCGCTGCGAGGATGATTTCACCACCGGCGTCCATATCCATACCAGCCGGCAGCAGAGCGATGCCGGCGACTGGGCCATCACGGTGGACAAGGAAACCCGCTCCTTCACCGCCGAAAGTGCAGAGCCCTATGGGGCGCGGCTGGTCGGCGATTTTTCCTGGGTGCTGCATAATCTGAGCCATGGCGCGGTGGCCTATCTGGCGCCCGAAGACGGCTCGGCCATGCCGGCCAATCACATCCCGCTCGATGGCTCGCTTTATGCCATCAACGCCGCCCTCGCCTTTTGCGCGCCGCGCGTTTCGGTCGAACCGATCCCGGACGAGGGCGTTTAAGTCATTCATCACTATGGAGAAGCCTCATGGACCGTCGCCCGCTGGGACGCAGTGAAATCGTCATCGAACCGCTCGTGCTGGGAGGCAATGTGTTCGGCTGGACGGTCGACGAAAAGACCGGCTTCGCCATTCTCGACGCCTTCGTCGATGAGGGCTTTTCGGCCATCGACACAGCCGAGGGCTATCCCAACTGGGTCCCCGGCAATCCGCCCGGCATGAGCGAGACTATTATCGGCAAGTGGCTCAAGGCCCGCGGCAATCGCGACGCCGTCCATATCTTCACCAAGGTCAATTCCGGCAAGAAGCCGGGCGGGCTCAAGCCCGACGCCATCGCCGCCGGCTTCAATGCTTCGCTGGAGCGCCTGCAGACCGACTATGTCGATGTCTATTTCAGCCACTGGCCCGATGCCGAAGCCAGCCACGAGGAAACGCTGGGCGCCTATGACCCGATGGTCCGCGCGGGCAAGGTGCGGGCCGTGGGCGCCTCCAATTATACGGCCGAGATGGTCAAGGCCGCCCACGAGGTCTCGGTCATCAAGTCGCTGCCGCGCTACGAAGTGCTGCAGCCCCGCTTCAATCTCTATGACCGCGCCGAATTCAACGCCCTGCGCGATACCCTGATCGAGCAGGACATGGGCGCCGTGGTCTATTACAGCCTTGCCTCGGGATTCCTGACCGGCAAGTACCGCTCCAAGGCCGATTTCGCCAAGTCGCCGCGCGGCGGCGGGGTCGAGCGCTATATGGACAAGAAGGGCGAGACAATCCTCGCCGCCCTGGACAAGGTCGCCAAGGCCAATGACGCGACCCCGGCCGAAGTGTCGCTCGCCTGGCTCGTCGCCCAGCCCGGCGTGACCGCACCGATCGCCTCGGCCACATCGGTGGAACAGATGAAGAGCCTCGCCAAGGGGGCGCGGCTCAAGCTGAGCGAGGATGATCTCAAAACGCTGACGGCAGCGGGGCAGTAGGGATGCCACGCTCGCGAAGAGCTCGCGCCTCACCATGAGGGCTACTGGAACACCGAGCCAAAAGTAGCCCTCATGGTGAGGTGCGCTTCTTCAGCGCCTCGAACCACGAGGGCGTGGCGCGATACCTACCACTCAAACTCCGGCCCATTCACCCGCGCGCCCATCAAAAATACATCGCTCATCAGCCGTAGCGGGGCCGCATCGACATCGCTTTCGTGCCGCTCCAGGAGCCCGGCGAAATGGTCATACATGGCGGCATATTCCCCGTCGCCATGCTGCAGCACCAGTTCGTCATTGATAGTAAGCGAACGCCCGCCACCCTCGAGCTTGATGACATCACCCGCCCCCGTCTCGACACCTATGGTCCAGATTTCCCCGCTCTCCTCCAGCCAGTTGAAGCCGGCCGAGAGTTTGGGCTGGTGCATCTGCCCCGACTTGAAGGCGATCTCGACATCGATGGGCGTCTGCCGGTTGGCCGGGAAGGTCAGCCTGGCGCTTTCCACGAAAACCGGGAAGGGCATGATCTTGGTGAAGATGGAGAGCGCATTGATGCCCGGATCGCAGACGCCGAAGCCGCCGGGCTCCCACACCCAGTCCTGCCCCGGATGCCACTTGCGCACGCTTTCGCGCCAGTCGATGCGCACCGAGCGTACCCCATCCTGGGCCAGGATGGCCTTGGTGCGGTCCACAGCCGGATTCCACTGGCTGTGCCAGGTCTGGTACAGCACCCGGTCGAGCCGCCGCGCATGGGCGATCAGGTCGTCCAGCTCTGAAATCGTCGTGGTGGGCGGCTTTTCCATCATCACGTCCTTGCCGGCGTCGAGCGCCTCGCGGACATATTGATGGCGAATGCCGGGCGGCGTGCAGATCGACACCAGCGCCAGTTCCGGCATGGCGGCGTAAAGTTCGGCCGGCGTCCTGAACACCGGCAGGCCATTGTGGCTCAGCCCACGCGTCGAGACGGTTGCGGCCAGTTCGAAATCGTCCGATGCGTCGATGACCGGCAGGTGCTGGTCCTGCGCGATCTTGCCCACGCCGATAACGGCGATCCTGCGTCTGGCCATAGGCCGGCTCCTTCCCGAAAAGTCGGCGTATAGAACAGAGCCACCCCCACTCTGCCAAGGGGCAATTGTATGATTATTTTGGCGGCTGCCACAGTTCGATCTGGTTGCCCTCCGGATCGTGCAGGCGACAGAAGCGGCCGGTCTCCGCCGTGTCCCACTCATCCGGCCGGGTTTCGGTGGCAATGTCAGCCGCATTGAGCTGGCTCATCATCCCGTCGAGATCATCGACACGGAAATTGATCATCCACTGCTTGTCGGCCGGAAAATAGTCACTCGTCTGCTTGAAGGGCGCGAAAACCGTCATTCCCTGTTCCTGCTGCCACAGTTCGGTAATGCCCAGATGCTGCTCATACCAGGCGGCCAGCGCCTTGGTATCGCGCGAGCGGAAAAACATGCCGCCAATGCCCAGTACTTTCGCCATTCTCCGCTCTCCTCACCGGATGAGTATCGCCCTGAAGTCATTGACATTGGTGCCAGTCGGCCCGGTCACCAGCAGGTCACCCACGGCGTTGAAGGCGCCCCAGGCGTCATTTTCCGCCAGCGCCGCCAGCGGGTCAACGCCCGCCTGGCGCAGGCGTGTCGCCGTGGTGTCATCGACAAAGGCCCCGGCATTGTCCTCTGAGCCATCGATGCCATCGGTATCGGCCGCCAAAGCCGAAATGCCGTCCACCCCGTCAATGGCAATGGCCAGAGCCAGCAGGAATTCGGCATTGCGCCCACCCCGCCCGCCCTTGCCGCGCAGGGTCACGGTAGTTTCGCCGCCCGACAGCAGCACGACGGGCTTGTTGAACGGCCGGTTGCGCTGGGCGATTTCACGCGCCATGGCCGCATGCACCTGCGCCACGTCGCGCGATTCCCCCTCGATGGAATCGGACAGAATGGCCGCCTCGATCCCCTGCTCCCGCGCCAGTTCCGCCGCCGCGTCCAGCGACAAGGCAGCCGAGGCGATGGTGCTGACGCTGTTGCGGGCAAAGACGGCATCATCCGGCTTCGGCGCCGGATTGCCGTCGCCCGCCAGCAGTGCCCGGGCCGGTTCCGGCAGGTCCAGCCGATAGAGTTCGGCATATTGGCGCGCCAGTTCACGCGAGCCGGCCAGTGGAATGGTCGGGCCCGAAGCCACCAAAGCCGGATCGTCCCCCGGCACGTCGGAGACGACAAGGGTCGCCACGCGCGCCGGCGCGCAATGAGCGGCCAGCCGCCCGCCCTTGATCGTGGAAAACTGGTTGCGGATCAGGTTCATCACCCCGATGGGTGCGCCCGAGGCCAGCAGCGCCCGGTTGATGGCCTGTTCGTCATCCAGCGTCAGCCCCGGCGCCGGGGCCGGCAGCAAAGCCGAGCCGCCGCCCGAAATCAGCGCCACGACCAGATCGTCGGGACCGAGACCCGAAACCGTTTCAAGCATCCGCCGCGCCGCGAGAAACCCCGCTTCATCAGGCACCGGATGCGCCGCCTCGACGATTTCGATCCGCTCGCAGGCTTCGGCATAGCCATAGCGCGTCACCACCAGCCCGGTCAGCTTCCCGTCCCAGGCCTGCTCGAACGCCCGCGCCATCTGGGCCGAAGCCTTGCCGGCGCCGATGACAATGGTGCGTCCTTTGGGCTTTTCCGGCAGGTGCCGGCTCACGGCCAAAGCCGGTTGCGCCTGGGCCACGGCTTGGCGGAACATCTGTTCGAGCAGGGCGCGGTCCATCGTCTCTCTCGGCTTGCGATTCGGTGCGGGCAAGGGTAGCCAGCAATGGGTAGCGTGGACAATTGTCAAACGACCGACACAGAGTCCGACTAGCCGGCGGGGTAAGGAGTTCCGATGACAGAACGATTCGCGATCTATTTTGCCCCCGCCGCCACCAGCAATCTGTGGGAGCGGGCCGCCACCTGGCTGGGCCGCGATGCCGCCGATGGCGATCTGTTCAGCGGCCCGGTGGCCGGCATAGACCGCGACCGGCTGCTCAATCTCACCCAATCGGCAAATCGCTACGGCTTTCACGCCACGATCAAGGCGCCGATGGCGCTGGTCGATGGCGCCAGCGAAGCCGAGCTGCGCGCCGCGCTTGCCGAATTCGCTCCGAAACACCAGCCCATCGATCTCGGCCGGCTCCAGCTTGCTTCCCTGCAAGGGTTCCTCGCGCTGATGTTGGATGGCGAGAACGAGGCCTTGCAGGATTTTGCCGCTCATGTGGTCGAGGATTTTGACCCCTTCCGCGCCCCGATGAGCGTCAAGGATCGCGCCGCCCGCGCTGGCAAGGGGCTCAGCGAGCGGCAGATCGAACTGCTCGACGCCTATGGCTATCCCTATGTGTTCGAAGAATACCGCTTCCACATGACGCTGACCGACCGGCTGGCCGAAAGCGATGCACACGACATCGCGACGGCGGCCAATACCTGGTTCGGCCCGATCCTCGACGAACCCATCCTGCTCGACCGGCTATCGCTGTTCCACGAGCAGGAGGCCGGCAAGCCATTCCGCCGGGTCGGCGATTTCAAGCTCGGGGATGCCTCGTGACGGCTGAGACCCGCTTCCGTAATGCCCGTATCGTGCTGGCCGACAGCATTGTCGAGGGCAGCATCACCCTCGATAACGGCGTCATCGCCGCAGTGGATGAAGGCCCGGCGCAATCGGGCGAGGATTTCGACGGCGATTACCTGATCCCCGGCCTCGTGGAACTGCATACCGACCATCTCGAAAGCCATTACCGGCCCCGCCCCGGCGTGTTCTGGGATGCCATGGCCTCGCTCCATGCCCATGACGTGCAGATCATCGGCTCGGGCATCACCACGGTATTCGACGCCGTGCGCATCGGCTCGGACCCCGACCTGCCCGATATGGGCCAGCATGTCGAAAAGCTCACCGGCGCCATCGAGACCGGCCGTCGTGATGGCTGGCTGCGATCAGAGCATTTCGTGCATCTGCGCTGCGAACTGCCCGCGCATGACGTCATCGCCCAGTTCGAGGCCCATGCCGGCCACGAGCATACCCGCCTCGCCTCGGTGATGGATCACACGCCGGGCCAGCGCCAGTTCCGCTCGCTCGACGACTACAAGCGCTTCTACAAGGACAAGATCGGCCGCAGCCAGGTCGAGCTCGACGCCTATCTCGCCGCCAGGCAGGCCGAGCATGACCGCCACTCGGCACCCAATCGCGCCCATATCGTCGCGCGCGCCAAAGAGCTGGGCCTGCCGCTGGCCAGCCATGACGACACGACCCTGCTGCATGTCGAAGAGGGTGTGGCCGATGGCGTGGCGATTTCGGAATTCCCCACCACGCTGGAAGCGGCCTCCGCCGCCCATGATGCGGGGCTCGCCATATTGATGGGTGCGCCCAATGTGGTGCGCGGCAAATCCCATTCCGGCAATATCTCGGCCACCGACCTGGTGCGGGCCGGACTGCTCGATATCCTCTCCTCCGACTACGTGCCCTTCGCCCTGCTGCAGGCCGCCTTCGTGCTGCCGCAGCGCGTCGATGGACTCGCGCTGCCCGAGGCGCTAGCCACGGTCACGCGCAATCCGGCCCGCGCTGCCGGGCTCGAGGATCGCGGCGAGATCGCCGTGGGCAAGCGGGCCGACCTGGTGCGCGTGCGGGTAGTGGACGGGTTGCCGGTCATCCGCAGCGTCTGGCGGCAGGGCGAAAGGGTCAACTGATACGATGGCGCGACCGCTCGGCTCACTTGTCCTGGTCGTCGGCCCCTCGGGGGTGGGCAAGGACACGCTGATAGCAGGCGCCCGCCATGCCCTGGGCAATGACAAGCGCTTCGTCTTCGTGCGCCGCATCGTCACCCGCCCGACCGACGCCGAAGTCGAGGACCATGACAGCATGGATCCCGAGACCTTCCGGGAGCTGGACGCGGCGGGCCGCTTCGCCCTGTCCTGGGATGCGCATAATCTGCGCTATGCCCTGCCGCTCAGCCTCGATACCGACCTGGCTCTGGGCAAGACCGTGGTCGCCAATGTCTCCCGCCATGTCGTGGCCGAGGCGCTGGACCGGTATCCGAGCTGCGCCGTGGTCCTCATCACGGCCGAGATTTCCTGCCGCGCCGAGCGGCTCATCAAGCGCGGGCGCGAAAGCGGCGACCAGATTACCGCGCGGCTGGCCCGCGAAAGCGCCCCCGTGCCATCGGGCATCACCCCCATCATCATCGACAATTCGGGCCTGCTCGCCATCGGCGTCACCGCCTTCGTCATGGCCTTGCGCACCATCGCCGCACAGGAATGAACCCTTGCGCTTCTGGCGCGTTGCTCCGGCACGTCAAGCGTCAGGAGTTCTCCATGAATCGCAATGGTCTTTATGCCGTGATCGCCATCCTGCTGGTCGCGGTTGTCGGCTTTGCCATCTATACCTACCAGCAGCAGACCCGCCCCGGCATTGAAGTGCGCGTGGACGAGCAGGGGATTTCCATCGATGGCAATGGATGATGAAAACGACCGCCGTCAGGCCATCGCCACGGCGATAAAAGCCGAGCTGGAACGCCAGGCGCAAAACGGCGCGGTGCGCATCGATGTCGAGGCCCTGGCCGAGGCAATCGACATCGCGCTCGATCCGCCGGCACCGGCCGGCGAAGGCCGGCACCCGGACGAACTCAACGCCACCAATGATGATTGAGAGTCCCCTTTAGGCCCCTCCCCTATCAGGGGAGGTTGGGAGGGGGTATCCGAAGTCAGGCTGCGTCGGCGCCGCCCTTGCGGACGGCCTGCGATACGGCGAAATGCGCCTTTTCGACGGTTTCGAACTGCTGGCCGTCAATGGCGAAAGCCGGCAGCTTGACCGCGAGGAAACGGTAGCCGCCTTCGGCATGCAGCACCACGACGCCGAGCGGTTCGCCGGCGACTTCTATGACAATTGGCTTATGGGCCTGAGCCCGGTCGAGACTGCGTTCCTGCATTTGTGGATGCTCCACTTGCACATTGCGCGGGGCCAGAAATCACAGCGCGAAAACGAATCGCACTCGCTGGCCGGCAACGCTGGGGGTCTATCGGAAAACTGAGACGAAGGCGTGACAGCAGGTCACATTCGTTTGCAGCGACAGGTCCCTTGCCACCGTTTGGCGGCATGCAGGTTGGTGCGTACGAGCGGACAACCGGCATGGATAGTGAAGGTAATAAATGGAGACATCTTCATTCCTTTCCTGCGGGGTTGAACGACACGCGAAGCATCGGCAAGTGCCGATGCGTGACGGCAAGATAGGAGCGTTTGGTCGCGATTGCTAGACGCGCAGCGACCAGACAATGCAGTTTTTTGGAAAAAGACTACTCGACTTTGGACCTATGCCAGAAATCGGCGGGGGATTCATATTTTGACGTACGTCCATCAATGCCTTGCGCCCCTTGGCGCGCTTGAACTGGGCGAAACAATCTGTTGTTGTCGCCGCTTAACAAAGGCGCCGCCGCAGAAAATCGCGGTGCCAGGGGGTATACGACGTGTCCGATGACGACCTGCCAACTGCGGCCAAGGGCAAGCGCGGCGTCAAGCCATCCGGCAAGCCGACGCTCAAGACCATTGCGCAGATGACGGGCTTTGCCGTCACCACGATTTCCCGCGCCCTCAACAATGCGCCGGAACTCGCACAGGAAACGCGCGACCGGGTGCAGAAGATCGCCGCCGAGATCGGCTACCTGCCCGACCGGGCGGCCCTCCGCCTCAAGACCGGCCGCACCAATGTCATCGCTTTGGTGCTCGAGCCGGATGAACAGATCTACGGCTTCGGCTCTTCCATCGTCACCGGCCTCACCGAGGCGGTGCGCGACACGGCCTATCACGTCGTCATCACACCCCTGTTCCGCAATGTGCAGCCGATCGAGCCGATCCGCCACATCGTGCGCAACCGCATGGCCGATGGCGTCATCTTCTCCAAGGCCGAGAGTTTCGACGAGCGCATCCGCTTTCTCATCGACAGCGAATTTCCCTTTGTCAGTCACGGCCGCACCAACTGGCCCGAGCAGCACCCTTCTGTCGATTTCAACAACGAGTCCTATGCCTATGGCGCGGTGAAGCGCTTGGTACAAAAGGGCTGCCGGAAGGTCTCGATCGTGCTGCCCGACAGCGCGCTCACCTATACCGATCACCTCAAGACCGGCATGGCCCGCGCTGCCGCCGAGGCCGGCATCGAGCACGAATTTGCCGCCGACGTGAACCTGGGCAGCCCGACCGACGCCATCCGCAATTACGTGATGAAACGCACCAAGCGCCCCGATGGTCCGGACGGCTGGGTCTGCGCCTCCGAGGTCTCGGCTTTGGCCGTCATCGGCGGCCTCAACGAGGCCGGTCGCGTGGTCGGCCAGACCGCCCATGTGGTGGCCAAGCAATCCTCACAGATGTTCGCCCAGTTCCAGCCGGGCGCCGAAACGGTATTCGAGGATTTCGTCGATGCCGGCCGCCGCCTCGGCTCCGTCCTGCTCCGCCGCATCGCCGGCGAAGGCCCCGAAGGCTTGCAGCAGCTGACCGAACCGAAATTCGACTGGAAGGATTGAGGGGGCATGAGGTCATTGCCTCAGTAGCCCTCATGGTGAGCCTGTCGAACCACGAGAGCGTGGCACGATAGCTCCACTCGCTCGACCTCGTGGTTCGACAAGCTCACCATGAGGTCTCTGGAAGACGCTACCTGCCCCTACCCCTCTAATTCCTCCCTTAGCAATTCCAGCTCCAGCCACTGCTCTTCAGCCGCTGCCCGCTTGGCCTCGGCCTCCATCAGCGCCTTGGATTTCGCCGCAAACCCCGCCGGGTCACGCGTGTAAAAATCCGCATCGGTCAGCGCCGCATTGATCGCCTTGATCTCGTCTTCGAGCGCATTGATCGTCTTGGGCAGGGTTTCCAGCGCGTGCTTTTCCTTGAAGCTCATCTTGCGCTTGGGCGCTGCCGAAACCGCCGCCGTGGTTTGCACCAGTGCCGTCTTGCCCGGCTTGTGCGCCTTCACCACCGGCTCGCGGGCGGTGACGCCCTCGCCGCGCTGGATCACCATGTCGGAATAGCCGCCGGCATATTCGGTCCAGATACCATCGCCCTCGGCAATGATCACTGAAGTCGCCACCCGGTCGAGGAAATCGCGATCGTGGCTGACCACGATGACCGTACCGGCATAGTCCGACACCATCTCTTCCAAGAGGTCGAGCGTCTCGAGATCGAGGTCGTTGGTCGGCTCGTCCAGCACCAGGAAGTTGCTGGGCAGCGACAAAGCCCGGGCCAGAGCCACGCGCGCCCGCTCGCCGCCACTGAGCTTGCCGATAGGCGTATTAGCCTGTTCGGGGCCGAACAGGAAGTCCTTCATATAGCCCACGACATGCTTGGGCTGGCCGTTGATCTGCAGCGTATCCGAGCCGCCCCCGGTCAGTGCTTCCTTGAGCCGCGTATCGGGATGCAGCTTGGCGCGGCCCTGGTCGAGCATGGCCAGTTCCAGCGCCGAGCCGAGCCGGATGCTCCCGCTATCGGGCTCCAGCAATCCGGTCAGCATCTTGATCAGCGTCGTCTTGCCGGCGCCATTGGGGCCAACAATGCCGATCCGGTCGCCGCGCAGCACGCGGGTCGAGAAATCCTCGACGATGACCCGGTCGCCATAGCGCTTGGAAATGCCTTCGGCTTCCACCACCAGCGCGCCCGAGGTACGACCCTCCGACACCTGCATATTGACCGAGCCGGTCACGCGACGCTGCTCGCGCCGATCCTGCCGCAACCCGGCCAGGCGCTCCAGCCGGCCGACATTGCGCTTGCGCCGCGCCGTCACGCCATAGCGCAGCCAGTGTTCCTCGCGCACGATCTGCCGATCGAGCTTGTGGCGGTCGCGCTCCTCTTCCTCCAGCACCTGGTCGCGCCAGGCCTCGAAGGCCGAAAAGCCCTTGTCGAGCCGCCGCGTCACGCCGCGGTCGAGCCACACCGTGGCCTTGGTGAGGTCGGAGAGGAAGCGCCGGTCGTGGCTGATCAGCACCATGGCCGAGCGCAAACTATCGAGTTCGGCCTGCAGCCATTCGATGGCCGGCAGGTCGAGATGGTTGGTCGGCTCGTCCAGCAGCAGGATATCGGGCTTGGGCGCCAGCACCCGCGCCAGAGCGGCGCGGCGGCCTTCGCCACCCGACAGGTTTTTCGGGTCTTCCGCCCCGGTCAGCCCCAGCGAGGTCAGCAGATATTGCGCGCGATAGTCGTCATCGCCCGGCCCCAGCCCTGCCTCGACATAGTCAAGCGTCGTCGCATAGGCGCTCAGGTCCGGCTCCTGCGGCAGGTAGCGCAGGGTGGCGCTCGGCTCGACGAAGCGCACGCCGCCATCATGGGTCACATCGCCCGAGGCGATCTTGAGCAGGGTCGACTTGCCCGAGCCATTGCGCCCCACCAGCGCGATGCGCTGGCCCGGCGACACGATGAGTTCGGCGCTTTCAAGCAGCGTCGTGCCCCCGAAGGTCAAATGGATATTCTGGAGCGAAAGAAGGGGTGCAGCGGCCATGGCGCGGATAGAGCATAAGGCCCGCACAAAGGAAAGGCCGATCAGGACGTTGAGGATCCTGATCGGCCCGGGGAGACGGTAGCAGCAAGCCCCGTCGTCTCGGCAGCGTCACGGTTGGCGTAGTCCCCTCGGACCAACCACCGCCGCGCGATAACGGGAGAAAAGCATATGTTATTATGAGTGTCAAACTCATAATAATGAGCCGGCGAGAATTTGCGGTGCGCGAGAAAGCAGTTCGATGGTCAGCCCTGGAGTGGAGCCCCCCTCGCCCCTCGTGGGAGAGGGGGAAATCCGCGTTCAGCGGATTTCCGGGTGAGGGGGCTGCGCTATCCCATGCTTCAATGCCAGCGGGTAACTCAGCGCCCCCTCATCCGCCCGGAGCCTGCCTTCGGGCGCGAAGCGACCCGGAGGGGCACCTTCTCCCGCAAGGGGAGAAGGGCACTCAGCGGCTGGCACGATATAGCCCCCACCCATTAAAGGGACGCTGGAAGGTGTGCCGAGATTTGGGCGAGGGCGAGTCGAAAATGGTGGGCATCGAGAACCGGAGCGGAGCGTACATCAGTACGTGAGCACCGGAAGCGCAGATGACCGCCATTTGCAGGCCGCCATCGCGCAAATATCGGCATACCTTAGTGCGCCGGCTCCATCACCGCTTCCATCGCGCTCAGCCCCAGGCGGTCGCGGATGGAGCGCTTCTTGCTGGCGAGGTCGGCAATCGTATAGCTGGCCAGCACCTCGAAGAAGGCGCCCAGCGCCTCGCGCAAAGCGCCGTTGAGGTCGCATTCGCCGATCAACGGGCAATCGGCGCCATCCTCGAAGCATTCTGCCAGGGCGAAATTCTCTTCGGTCAGGCGGATGGTGTCGAGCAGGGTAATGTCCTCGGCCTTCTTGCCCAGCTTGATGCCGCCATGGCGGCCGCGCACCGTGGCCAGCAGGCCATTTTCCACCAGCGGCTTGATCAGCTTGAACAGGAAGAGCTCGGAAATATTATAGGCCTTGGCAATGTCGGCCACGCGGCTCAGCCCCGGCTCGTTGACGGCGCAATAGACCAGGGTGCGGATCGCATAGTTGGATTGACGCGTCAGTCTCACTTCGGACCTCTCTGGGGGCTGATCGGGCGCCGCGGGGGCAGGCCGGCCAGCCATGATTCGACTATGATTGCCTTCATAGAATGGCTCGTAGCTTATAACCATTCTAAAATATGTCAACTTAACTTGATCACTATGTTCATGTTTGTCGCAGGACCGTCCGCCTCTGGACAGGAGGTTAACTTCCTCCTATGAACTTAAGCAGGGGGACTTCACATTGAACAAAACAATTACGCGAGCCATGCTCAGCGAAGCAGCGGCACGACTGACCGGTCTCAGCAAGGCCGATACGGCGGCTGTGGGAGAGGCCATGTTTGCGCTGGTGGGGCAGGCGCTGATGGAAGGGGAGAATGTCAAGCTGACCGGGTTCGGCTCGCTCCAGGTGCGTTCGCGCGCCGAGCGGCTGGGCCGCAATCCACGCACCGGCACCGAGCATCGCATTTCGCCGCGGCAGACCGTGGTGTTCACGCCCAGCGCGCAATTGCGCGAGGCGATGACCCCGGTGGCGCCGGTGTCAGCCGGCAAGGTCCGCAAGCGTGCGTGAGAAATAGCGGCGATAGAGTGTCAGCTCGGCCGCGCCGATAGCAGGCGCCAGCGCGCCCAGATGTCCCGGCAACACCTGTGGCGGCGTATAGGACGTGATCGGCAGCAGCCGCAATTCGGCCTCCAGCCGCTGCACCAGCTCGCTTACAATGGCCGGCGGCAGGATGGAATCGAGTATGACCAGCCCGGTTTCGATAACCGTGGTCGTGTTGAACACGACCCGGGCCAGCGCCCTTGCGCTGTCGGCCAGCCATTGCTCCAGCACCGGGCCGAAATCCTGCCAGGACCAGTTGGCCGGATCGCTTCTGTCGATGGTGAAGCCGGCTGCGGCGAGCCGGCCTTCCAGCGCCGTCACCGAAGCAATGAAATGGGCCACCTGCGGGCGGCCATCGGGGCCGGTCACCAGCATGGAGCCGAGATTGGCCGAATTGTCGCTCGGGCCCTCCCAGAGCGTGCCGTCGCCGACAATGCCGGCGGCGATATAGCGCCCGATCAGGAAATAGATGAAATCGGCCGGCCGCGGCCTGGGGAAGGCGATCAGCTCGCCCCAGCAGGCGGCATTGCCGTCGTTGAACAGGCTCACCGTGATCCCGGTGCGCCCGCCCAGTTCCGCGGCGATATCGAGCTGCTCCCATAAGGGCCGCTGGCTGTCGGGGGCGTCGACCAATGCCAGATTGCCGGCAATATTGGTGGGCAGGGCCACCCCGATATCAGTCAGCCGCTCCCGCAGCCCGTCAGGCAGGCTGAGCAGCACCTCGTCCATCATCGCCACGATCGTATCGATAATGCCGGCGGCATCGGGGAAGACATGGTCGCGATGGCGATGGGCCAGCACCTGCCCCTGCAGGTTGAGCAGCAGCACATCGACATGGCGCCAGCCGATTTCGACGCCGATGGAAAAGGCGCCTTCGGGATGCAGCGAAATCGGGGTGGCCGGCTGGCCGCGCCGCCCGCGCAGCACTTCGCCGCGGGCGATCAGCCCCAGCCCGTCGAGATCGGTCAGGATGGCCGAAACGGTCTGCGGCGCCAGGCCCGACAGGCGCGCGATATCGGCATTGGACACGCCGGGATTGAAGCCGATCACCGTCAATACGGCGCGCTCATTGGCCCGACGCAGCCCGTGATGCTGCAATCCCCGTCCGCCCGCATCGAAGGCGTCACGTACCGGCTCGGAAGTCATGTCGGCACATTCCTAAAACACCGGCCATCGTCGGCCGCCCGTGCAAGCAGCGCGGATCAGCCGGTGGCATATAATAAAAATGAAGGTGGTGCGGGCGCCGCAAACGCCCGCAAGCCGTGATTCGAAAAGTAAGTCCGGCGATCATGCCAAACCGGGTCCGCCGCGCCAAGTCCCGCAAACCTGAATTGGCCCGAAGGGCCAGGCCCTGTCTATTGGGAAATCTACCGGGAAGGCCGCCTATCCGGGGCGAACGCCCCATGGGCGCTCATACTAACGTCTATGTCGGCGCGGCATGTTCGCGGCCCATCAGCGTAAGGCGCGGCCAGCTTCGTCGAACAGATGCACGCCCTCCGCCGGCAGGCCGATATGGATGGTCTGGTGCAGTTGCAGGTCGGGCGCACCGTCCAGCTTGATGGTGACAAGCTCGCCGCTCGGCAGCTCGACATAGGCCAGGGCATATTCGCCGAACTGCTCGATGACCGACAGCGTTCCGCTGAAATGGGCCGCCTCGGGGCTGGCCAGCTCCAGATGCTCGGGACGTATCCCCAGCGTGCGCGCATTTTCACGTTGCGTGTGGCTCAACGCTAACAGTCTGTTACCCGGAAGCAGCAATCCGTCACCGCTCGGGGACACCGGCAGGAAGTTCATGCGCTGGCTGGCGATGAAGCCGGCAACGAAGGTGTTGACGGGGTTTCGGTAGAGTTCCAGCGGGCTGCCCACCTGCTCGATCACGCCGGCATTGAGCACCACGATCCGGTCGGCCAGGGTCATGGCCTCGACTTGGTCATGGGTCACGTAAATCATTGTGGCGTCTAGCGTATCGTGCAGCTTGGCGATCTCGATCCGCGTCTGCGCCCGCAGTGAGGCATCGAGGTTGCTGAGCGGCTCGTCAAACAGGAAAACCTTGGGATTGCGCACGATGGCCCGGCCGATGGCGACGCGCTGGCGCTGCCCGCCACTGAGCGCCTTGGGCATGCGTTCGAGATAATCCTCGATCTGCAATATCCGCGCCGCCTCCCTAACCCGCTGATCCACCTCGGCTTTCGGCGTCTTGGCGAGTTTCAGCCCGAAGGCCATATTCTCGTAGACGCTCATATGCGGATAGAGCGCGTAGCTCTGGAACACCATGGCGATGCCCCGCTGCGGCGAGGGAATGTCATTGACGATCCTGCCGCCGATGGAAATATCGCCGCCGCTAATGGGTTCCAGCCCGGCAATCATGCGCAGCAAGGTGGATTTGCCGCAGCCCGAAGGGCCCACAAACACCACGAATTCCCCCGACTTGATATCGAGGTCCACCCCATGCACGACCTCGATCGAACCATAGGACTTGCGGACCCCGCGCAGCGACACATCGGACATGGAAGCCTCCTCAGGTTTCGATCAGCAGCGTGGCGATTTCGAAGGGCCGCAGCGACAGGGTCACGCCATTATCCTTGATGTCCAATGGCTTGCTGTCGCCCTCCTCCATCAGGTTGACTGTTCGCACCGCCTTGACCGGAATGCCGAAGGTGATGGTTGCCTCGGCACGGATATTGGCGTGCTCAAAGATGCGCAGCACCACCGCATCGGACTTTTCGGCCTTCTTGACCGTTTCCAGCGTCACGTTGGACTGGTCGACACTGGCAAAGCTGAAGCGGGGCAATTCGGTCGCCGGGGCGCTGGCATGCTTGCGCGAGCCGATCACCGCGACAGGATTGTTGAAGCGCTCGGCGGCGCGATGCACGTCGGCCAGATCAGCCACGCCATCATGCACGAAGAGCGCATAGCGCAGCCGATGTTCGCCCAGATCGGCATCGGGGCTGGGGAAGGTCGAGCCGCGCACCAGCGTCAGCCGTACCGATTGCTCAAGGCAGTCATAGGCATATTTGCAGTCATTGAGCAGGGCGACGCCGAAATCGGATTCGCTGAGATCGACCCAGCGATGCATCGAGGCCTCGAAGCGCGCCTTGTCCCAACTGGTATTGCGATGGGTCGGGCGCCGGACATGGCCGAACTGGATTTCCGAGCGGATTTCCGAGGTGTTGAGGTCGAAGGGGAACTGAGCCTTCAGCACCGTCTGGCGCTCCTGCCAGTCGATAAAGGTATCGAATTCCACCTGCCGCGCGCCCGATGCCAGCGAAATCACCTGCACGACTTTCGAAGCCTGGTAGCTGCGTTCCACGCGGATGGCGGCACGATGCGGGCCAGTTTCCACCACTGAAATCAAGGCCTTGCCGTCAGCCAGCGGCCAGAACTGTTCCTCGAAATAGCGGTCGATATCCCAGGCGTCCCATTCCATCGGCTTGTCTTCATAAGCGATGAGGCGGTTGGCCGTCTTGCCCGGCTCGAGCGTTTCGCGGTTGCGCGTCTTGTCGAAGACCGAGGTGATCTCGCCTGCCTTGTCGAAGCTGACCTTGAGCAGTTCGTTTTCGAGATGCGTCGCCGAGACCGACAGGCTGGACGAGCTGTTGCTGGCCCCGCCGGAAATAACTTGTCCCCCTGTCCAGCCGAGCGGGTTAATATCGGACACAGGCGCGGCGAAGGAGGCAGAGCCATCGGCCGCGAAAATCTTCTGCAGGGGATACGTCCCATCTGGAACCGCGAGTGACGCGCCGTCGAGTTCGGCTTCGGTGCCGATAGTGACCAGGCCGGAACGGGTCTGGCCGGTGAAGTTGAACAGACGCAACTGGTCCGCGCCCGGCTTGGCGAAAGCCTGCGCCGCAGCATGCCAGGGCCCGTTCTGCGACCCCAGTGTCGAGAAAATCTGGCCGTATTCGCTGTCGCTGTCGACATAGACTTCGGGGATCGAGGTGCCAGGCAGGATGTCGTGGAACTGGTTGATCAGCACCAGTTCCCAGAATTCGGCCAGCGTCTCGCTCGGATAGGGCGCACCGGCCTCGACCAGGGCCATGGCGCCAAGGAATTCCAGCTCGCGCAGCAGGCGCTCGGACCGCCGGTTATTGGCCTTGTTCTTGGCCACCGAGGTCAGCGTCCCGCGATGATATTGCAGGTAAAGTTCGCCATTCCAGGTGGGGAACCTGTTGCCCGGCGCATCCATGGCCTTGCCGAGACGATCGAGGAAGGGAACGATGCCTTCCAGCTTCACGCGCGGGGCACCGGGAATACCGCGTTCGAGGCGGATGCCGCGCTCGATCATGCCGCGGGTCGGCCCACCGCCGCCATCGCCATAGCCATAGGACATGACGACTTCGTTGTGCACCGCCTTGGGCTCATAGCGCTTCCAGGCGCCCATGGTCTCGCTGACCGACAGGTCGCCATTATAGGTGGTGAAAATCTCTTCGCTTTCATAGCGTTGGGCGGTAATGAGCTGGGCCTTGGTCACCGTGCCGTCGATGCCGCGCCAGTGGAAGCTGTCATAGGGGAAACGGTCGGTATCGTTCCAGCTCAGCTTGGACGTGACGAAATATTTGAGGCCGGATTTGTCCATCACCTGCGGCAGGTTGGCCGAATAGCCGAAGGTGTCGGGCAGCCAGACCGTCTTGGGATCGACGCCGAAATGCTCGAGATGGAAGCGCCGGCCGCGCATGATCTGGCGGACGAGGCTTTCCCCCGAGACGATGTTGACGTCGGGTTCCACCCACATGGCGCCTTCAATCTCGAACTGGCCGGATTTGACCCGCTCGACGAGCCGCGCCCAGAGCTCGGGATAGTCCTTTTTCAGGAAATCGAAGAGCACCGACTGGTTATACATGAAGATGAATTCAGGGTACTCCTCCATGAGGTTGAGCACCGTGGCAAAGCTGCGTCCCGTCTTGTCGCGGGTATGCATGACGCGCCACAGCCAGCCCACATCGAGATGGGTCGAGCCGACGGCGGTGATCTGCGGCTGGTTCTCGGTATCGACCAGCTTGTAGATTTCAGCGGCGATCTTTTCGGCGGCGCCGAGCGAGGCCTCGAATTCTGCCGTATAGCCGGCGCGGCGATCGAGCGCCCGCAAGGCGCGATCGATGATGTTGAGAATGGCCTGGCGGCGCGGATCGTTCTGGTAGAGCCGGATCGCGACATCCAGCGGCGTCTGCAGGTCCCAATAGAGCTTTTCCGCCCGCTCGCTGCGCGTATAGAAATCCACCGTGAAGCCGACCAGCGGCCGGTCGAAGAAGGTGAAGGCATTGACCAGCAGGATATGCTTGCTGCCCGGCTTGGCATTGCGCTCGATGACCAGCTCGGTGTGGTTGCCGTCGAGCGCCTGGGCGATCTTGCCATCGAGATAGGCCAGGCATTGCGGATCGGTCGAACCCGGCCGGTCCTGCCACTGGCTGGTAAATTTGAGCACGAAGGTCCTGCCCCGGGCGGCTTCGGGCACCACGACTTCGGCGGCGAACCAGGTATGGTCCTGCTTCTTGGCCCAGACGGAATGGGGGCCGAACTGCTCCCACTTGCGCCAGTCGGACTTGAGGGCTTCCTCCGTCGTCACGTCGGCGCGCTGCACATGCCACTGCCAGGCGACGTCACCTGCTGGAGTCAGGATCTTGTTTTCCAGATCCTTGCAGAGCCGGATGAGCTTGCCCTCCATCTTGAGGTCATCGTCCAGCAGGCCCAGCTTGGACGAGAGGGGGTTGGAATAGGTCATCCTTTGACTCCGACACCGGCGAAACCTGTGTTCATGTTGCGCCGTAACAAGAAATACACGCCGACCGCCGGCGCAGCGTAGATGATGGAAAAGGCCGTCAGGAACCCGTAATTGATGGCCCCCTGCTGGCCGAAAGCCGCGTAAAGCCCCACCGACATGGGGAAGGCATCCTGCACGCGGGCAAAGATCAGCGGCAGCAGGAATTCGTTCCAGGCGCCGGTGAAGCTGTAGAACCAGACCACGGCAATGCCGGCCCGCGACATGGGCAGCACGATTTTCGTGACGATCTGGAACAGGCTCGCACCCTCGACATAGGCCGCTTCCTCGAGCTCGATCGGCACCGTGTCGAAGAAATTCTTCAGCAGCAGCAGCGTGAAAGGCAGGTTGAGCACGGTCAGCGCGATGATGACGCCGAGCTGATTGAGCAGGCCGCTCCGCTGCGCCGCGAAATAGAGCGGCACCAGCACGCCCGCCGAAGGCAGCATGCGCAGCAGCACCAGCGTCCAGAGGAAGGCATTGCGGCCGGGAATGCGCAACCGCGACAGCGGATAGGCCGCCGAAATGCCGACGATAACACTGAGCGTCGCCGTGCCGGCGGCGATCAGCATGGAATTGATGAATTGCCGCCCGGCATTGCCACTCACCGCCAGCGCGAAATTATCGAGCCCCACGGCGCGTGGAATTTCCAGTTGTCCGGTGGAGAGCGGGTTGAAGGCATTGAGGATGAGCCAGGAAAACGGGCTGATCCAGATGACGGCCATAAAGGCCAGGGCAATCGAGGTGGTGCGCGACGGGCCGGTCGAATCCATTATTTCGGCTCCCGCAGCATGCGCAGATAGACCAGCGACAACAGGCCGACAATGATCAGCATGGCGACGGAGATCGCACTACCGAAGCCGAGATTGCCGCGCGAGAAACTCTGATTGTAGAGGAACACCGCCAGCACCTGCGTCTGCCCGCCAGGTCCGCCGCCGGTCATCGCGAAGATCAGCGGGAAATAGGTGAAGGTCCAGATGGTGATGAACAGCATATTGGTGGCGATATGCGGCCGGATGATCGGCAGCTGCACCAGCCAGATGCGCTGGAAGGGCGTGGCGCCATCGACCTTGGCGGCTTCGACCACTTCGCGCGACACCGAATCCAAAGCTGCCGAGAACAGCAGGTAGGACCAGGCCGTGCCCTTCCAGATATTGGCGATGGTGACGATGGGCAGGGCATATTCGTTGATGAAATTGATCGGCGGAAAGCCCAGCGGCACGATGATGAGCTGGTTGATCAGGCCCGTCTGGCTGGTCGTGGCCGACCACAGGAAGGCCGCCACGATATCGGGCAGCAGCCAGCCCAGCATGATGCAGACCTCGACCACGCTGCGAATGGTCGATTGCGTCCCGCGCAGCAAGGCCGCCAGCAGGAAACCCAGCACCGACTGACCGACAATGGCCGAGAAAAAAACGAAGATGACGGTGGTCCAGAGGGATTCGAGGAACCCTCGGCGGGTGAACAGTCGCTCGAAATTCTGCAGCCCGACCCAGCTCCATTCCACCGACTTGCGCCCAACCAAAGCCAGATCGGTAAAGCTGAAGGCGAAGGCCCAGGCAGTGAAATAAAGCAGCGCACCGATCAATATGGCGGCGGGCAACAGGCCCAGGCCAAGGACGAACAGATTGCTGGTGAGCCAGGGATTGGCCTGATTTTTCATGGGCTGCTCTCGCTCACGCGGGCCATTCAAACACGAAACATCCCGTCACGGCGGCACCCGGAGGACATTTGGGCACCGCCGCGTCGGGAGGTAGGTTTATTCGTAGGTGATGACGTTCTCTTCGCCGAATTCATCGACTAGGGCGTCATGGTAGCTCTGGGCGACTTCATCGACGCTGGCGCCATCAAGCAGGTCGGACGTGGCCTGCTGGACGAGGGCCGAAACCGTCTGGTAGCCGGGAATGGTGTCGCGGCCCGTCGTCGTGGCCGCGAGCTTGGTTGCTTCGGCCAGGAATGGATCGGCGGTATATTCGGTGCTTTCGGAAATATCGGTCCGCACGGCCATGCGATGGTTGGCCAGCGTCCATTCCTTGAAGTTATCTTCATCGAAGATGGTGGTGATCAGCTTGAAGGCCATGTCCTTGTCGGCGGCATTGGCATTGATGCCCAGGGTCCAGCCGCCGGAAATGTTGGTGGCAGCCATGGTGCCCGGCTCGCCGGAGCCCGGGAAGGGCGTCCAGGCGACCTGTGCATCGCGGTCTTCACGGCTGGGCGGGTTGTTGCAGTCCCACAGGCACGCATCTTCCCACGAGCCCGAAGCCAGGATGCCCAGCTTGTCATCGGCGAGGGCCTGACGCACGGCGGCGCCGATATCGGTGGCGTAGTTGAGGTCGGCCGGGTTCAGTTCCTGCTCCACATAGACCTGGTGATAGAGGTCGAAGACGCGACGGAGCGCCGGGCTGTCGCCGATCCACTGATTGGTATCGCGCTTGAGCAGACGGTTGCGGTCGCCCTCGGGCACGTCGGCGCCGAGCAGGGCCATATAGAAGCCCTGCATGGTGGTGGCTTCGCCCTGCTTGATGCCGGCGGGCAGCTGGAAAGGATACTGCACACCCGCTTCTTTGAGCTTGGTGGCGGCGTCGAGAATGTCGGCCCAGTTCTTGGGCTGCCACGGCGTGGCAATGCCGGCCTTCTCGAAATTGGACAGATCATACCACAGCATGCGCACATCGGTGTCGGTGGGCAGGGCATAGACCTCGCCCTGGTAGGAGGCCACTTCCATCAGGCCGGGCAGGTAATACTGATACTGGTCCCAGGCCGCGGCCATGGTGCCGAGCGGTTCGAGATATCCTGCAGCGGCCAGTTCGCTGACCATGAAACTGTCGATCAGGTTGACATCGGCAGCGGTGCCGGCGGCCAGATCGAGCGCGATGCGCTGGTCATAACCCTGGCCGGGCAGCTTGATGGCGTTGACCGTTTCTCCGGTTTCGGCCTCGAAGTCCGCGATGCCCGACTCGATCAGGGCACCAAAGGCTTCGATATACATGATCGACACTTCGGCCTTCGCGGGGATCGCGGCGGCGGCCACCAGCGACACTGCGGCCACCGTGGTCAGAAATCCTCGTCTGAGCATCAACTCCTCCTCTGCTGCTCGCGCTGCCTCTGGTCGGGCAGCCTCGCGCCGGAACCCTCATCCTGACGCGGCATGAGGTAACCACATGTTATGCAACGTTGCAATTGTGAATCGGATTGCGACAGCTTCTCTGACATTTCCTTCGTTTTCGTGTTTATTATCAGTGTGTTGAATTTTCGAAATCGTTTCAAATCGGTTAATGCGTCTTGTATATCGTTGCAAAATTTGGCCTGTTTGGTTTCTGTGCCCAGCGGTGTAGAAACGGGTGGGGGAAAGCGAAAACGATGAGCAGCAAGACCACATCGAGCGGCAATGGGCGCGGCAGCGCAAACCCGCGCGTCACCCTGCGCACCATTGCCGAGGTGACGGGGCTGAGCCTCTCCACCGTGTCACTGTCGCTGCGCGGCGGCACCACGCTGAAGCAGGAAACGCGCGACAAGGTGGCCGAGGCCGCCAAGAAGCTCGGCTATATCCCCGACCGGGCCGGCGTGCGCCTGCGCACCGGCAAGACCAATGTGATCGCGCTGGTGCTCGATGGCGCCGAGGACTCGATCGATTTCGCGCGCCAGATGATCCAGGGCATCGGCAATGCCATCAAGGGCACGCGCTATCACCTGACGGTCATTCCCGAATTCGAGCGACACAACTCGGCCGAAACAATCCGCTACATTCTCGACAACCGCACGGCCGACGGCGTCGTCATCACCCATACCGGGCCGCGTGACAAACGCGTGCAGATGATGATCGATGCGGACTTCCCCTTTGTCAGCCACGGGCGCACCGAATTCTATACGCCCCACCCCTATCACGACTTCCATTCTGAAGTGTTCGCCGCCATGGCGGTGGAGCGGCTGGCCAGCAAGGGCTGCAAGCGGGTGATGCTGGTCATTGGCGATGACAGCACCACCAATTACCAGAACATCGTCACCGCCTTTCACAAGGCCACGGCGCGGGCCGGGATCGAGGCGCGGATACTCGAAGGCACGCAGGGCGCCTCGCCGGCCGAAATGCGTAAGATCGGGCTCGATCTGGCGGCCGAAGCCAATCGGCCCGACGGCATTATCTGCGACAGCGAGATGCGCACCATTGCGCTAGTCGGCGGGCTGGAGGAAGGCGGACGCGTACTCGGTCGCGACCTGCACCTGATCTACAAGCAGACCTCGGGCATATTGCCCACTTTATTCCCCGACCTGGACAGCATTCGCGAAGATGTCTTCGCCGCCGGCGGGGAGCTCACCCGCCTGCTGCTGCGGCGCATCGAGGGCGATGACGCGGAAAGCCTGCAGACCATGGCCGAGCCGCAGCCGCATTGGCGCAGCTAGAGAATTTTTGTCGCGTTTCCGAACCGCAAAACCGTTGCCACTTTTGCTGGAAACGCTTCAGTCGTTACGGCCGGCCCAGCACCTCGTTCACCGCCTCGGTGAAGGCGGCAACAATGATATCGGCTTCCTGCCGGCTGAGGCAGAGCGGCGGCGCGAAGCCGATAATGTCGCCCTGAGGCATGGCCCGGGCGATGACGCCGCGGCCGAGCAGCGCCGCAGCCAGGCGTGGGCCGAGTTTTTCGCTCGCGTCGAAGAAGGTGCGGCTGTCCTTGTCTTTGACGAATTCGACGGCACACAGCAGGCCTTCGCCGCGCACGTCACCGACATGGGGGTGGGCCGCAAGGGCATCGCGCATCGCGGCGTTGAGATAGGCGCCGACCGTGCCGGCATTGCCGACCAGGCCAAGGGAATCCACCAGCAGCAGGTTGGCGACGCCGGCGGCAGCGCTGATCGGGTGTGACGAATAGGTCCAGCCATGCCCGATGGCGCCATTCTCGTCGGTGCCGCGCACCAGCACGTCCCACATGCGCTGCGAGAAAATCGAGCCCGAAAGCGGAGCATAGGCCGAGGTCAGGCCCTTGGCGATGGTGATGATATCGGCTTCAAGCCCGTATTTGTCCGAACCGAACATGGCGCCCAGGCGCCCGAATGCCGTCACGACTTCATCGACGATGAGGAGGATATCGTGCTTCTTCAGCACCTTCTGGATCGCCGGCCAATAACCCTGTGGCGGCGGTACGAGGCCACCGGTGCCCAGCACCGGCTCGCCGATGAAGGCGGCAATGGTGTCGGCGCCTTCGCGGTCGATCAGCGCTTCGAGCTCGGCCACGCAATGGGAAACGAAATCGGCCTCGCTCATATCCAGCCGGGGCCGGCGGTAATAATAGGGCGCCTCGGTGTGAAGGATCGGGCTGAGCGGCAGGTCGAATTTGTTGTGGAACGATGCGAGCCCGGTCAGCGAACCGGTCATCAGGCCCGAGCCGTGATAGCCGCGCCAGCGCGAAATGATCTTCTTCTTTTCCGGCCGGCCCAGGATGTTGTTGTAATACCAGACCATCTTGATGTTGGTTTCGTTGGCGTCCGAGCCGCCCAGGCCGAAATAGACCTTGGACATGTTCTTGGGCGCCCGCTCCAGGATCATCTTGGCCAGGGTGATCGAGGCCTCGGTGCCGTGCCCGACATAGGCGTGGTAATAGGCCAGCTGCTTGGCCTGTTCGGCAATGGCATCGGCGATTTCGGTGCGGCCATAGCCGACATTGACGCAGTAGAGGCCGGCAAAGGCGTCGAGCAGCCGGTTGCCGTCACGATCCTCGATATAGACGCCCGAACCACCGGTAATGATGCGGCTGGGGCTTTCGCCGCGCGCATGCTGGCCCAGATGGGTCGAGGGGTGAAAGAAGTTGTCGCGGTCCCAGCGGTCGAGTTGGTCGTTGGTCAGCATTTTTGTGTGGTCCTTCCGTGGGATAGGGTGTGTTCAGTGCCAATCGCGGCAGACATATTTGACCTCGGTGAAGGCCTCCATGCCGAGCCGTGCGCCTTCGCGGCCAAGGCCGGATTGCTTCATACCGCCAAAGGGAATGGGCGGGCCGGTGACCTTGGTGCGGTTGACCGCCACCATGCCGAATTGCAGCGCCCGACTGGCGCGATAGATGCGGCGCGGATCGTTGGTGTGGAGATAGGCGATGAGGCCGTATTCGGTATCATTGGCCCGGGCGATGACCGCGGCTTCGTCGTCGAAGGGCGCGATGGCCGCGACCGGGCCGAAGGTCTCCTCATGCATGATGAGGGAATCATCCGACACATCGGCAAGGACCGTCGGCGCGAAGAAGAGCGGGCCGGCCGCATGGACCTTCCCACCCACCAGGCACTTTGCGCCCCTGGCCAGCGCATCCTCGACATGCTGATGCTGCTTGGCGACGGCACGCTGGTTCATCAGCGGCCCGATATCGAGATCCTGGATGCCCGGCCCCACACGCAGGGCTGAGGTGGCGGCGGCAAAGCGGCGGCAGAATTCGTCGTAAAGCGGCCGCTCGACAAAGAAACGGTTGGCACCCAGACAGTCCTGCCCCGATGTGGCGAATTTGGCCTTGATGGCTTCCTCGACCGCCTGGTCGAGATCGGCATCGGCAAAGACGATGAAGGGCGCCAGACCCCCCAGTTCCATCACCAGCCGTTTCATTGTTCCGGCCGACTGGCGATAGAGCAGGCGCCCGATTTCGGTCGAGCCGGTAAAGGAAAGCACGCGCACGCGCGGGTCTTCGGTCCAGGGCTCGACCACTTCGGCGGCACGCCCGGTGACCACGTTGAAAACGCCCGGCGGCATGCCGGCCCGGTCGGCCAGCACGGCCAGGGCCGTGGCGGAAAACGGCGTTTCGCCCGACGGGTGCGCCACGCAGGTGCAGCCGGCCGCAAGGGCGGCAGCAGCCTTGCGGGTCAGCATGGCGGAGGGGAAATTCCACGGTGTGATGAGCGCCGCCACGCCGGATGGCTCGCGCCAGACCTCCACTTCGGCATCGGCGAGATGGGAGGTGACGCTTTCGATATTGGGGCGCTTGGCCTCCTCGGCGTAGAATTCGACGAAGGAGGCGGCATAGTCGATTTCGCCGCGCGCTTCGGAGAGCGGCTTGCCCTGTTCGCGCGTCATGATCAGCGCCAGGTCCTCGCGCGCCGCGCGGATGGCCTCAAACCAGCGGCGCAGGATGGCGGAGCGTTCCTGTGGCAACAGCCCCGACCAGGCGGGAAAGGCCTTTGCCGCCGCATCGACCGCAGAGGTGGATGCCGCCCCATCGAGCGCGGGAACCGTGCCGATGAGCTGGCCGGTCGCTGGGTCGGTTACCTCGATGACATCGGTATCCGCGCCAATGCGCCGGCCGTCGATAAAGGCGGCGGCGCAGAACAGGTCTTGGTCATCAAGACCCGCAATCGGGTCGGCGCGATGGTCGGTTCTCGATGCTGACGCTGGCATTGTCGCCTCCACATTGGCAGCGACAATATCGGGCTAGCGGGAGAGGCGTTCGCCAAACTCGGTCGCAAATTCGGAGGGATGCCCTGTTTGCATGCAGGCCGGCGGGCAAATCATCTGGCGCCGGTTAGAGACACCTAATCCTGGCTGGCGGCGAGCAGGCCAACGGGCAATGGCTCGTCCTTCACCGGCAGGGTGACGACGTAGGAATAGTAGCGCTTGATGCCGATTTCCTGGGCCAGCAGGTTGTTGATCAGCTTCTGATAGTCATCCAGATGCCGGACGACGAGCTTGCAGATATAGTCCATGCCGCCGCCCACCGCCCAGCATTCGACGACTTCGGGCACGGCTGCGATGGCCTTTTCGAAGCGGGCGAAATCGTCGCTGCGATGGTTCTCGATTTCGATCTGCACGAAGACCATGGTCACCGGACCGAAGGCCTTGAGCGAAATCTGCGCCTGGTAGCTCTCGATAATTCCGGCATCCTCGAGGCGCCGCAGCCGCTCCCAGCAGGGCGTGGCCGAGAGATTGACGCGCTCGGCCAAGGCCGCTTTTGGAATGCGGCCTTCGCGTTGCAGGATGCTCAGGATCTTGATGTCCCGGTCATCGAGCCTTAGCCGTTCGGGGTGTGATGCGGTCACGCCAGATCGATGCTCCCGGTGAATCTGGAAGCATAATAAAGGCGTTACGGCATACGCGTCCAGCGCGTATGCGCGAGCATGCCCGCTGCTTGCATGCGAAATGCCTGCAGGCTGCCCGGTGCTTGCATCCTGGTTCAGCCGTTGAGCACGGCCTTGAGAAAGTCGCGCGTGCGTTGCTCCCTGGGGGCGGTGAAGAGTTCGTCGGGCGTGCCCTGTTCCTTCATCTGCCCCTTGTCGAAGAAGCAGACCCGGTCGGAAACCTCGCGGGCAAAGCGCATTTCGTGGGTCACCAGCAGCATGGTGAGATCATGTTCGGAGGCGAGCCGGGCGATGACATTGAGCACTTCCCCAACCAGTTCGGGATCGAGTGCCGATGTCGGCTCGTCGAACAGCATCACCTTGGGCCGCATGGCGAGCGCGCGGGCGATACCGACGCGCTGTTGCTGACCACCCGACAATTGGTGTGGATATTTGTGCGCCTGATCGGCCAGGCCGACCATTTCCAGCAATTCCTCGGCGCGCTGGTTGGCATCCTGCCGGCTGAGGCCGAGCACCTTGACCGGGGCCTCGGCGATATTGCGGCGCACCGTCATATGCGGGAACAGGTTGAACTGCTGGAACACCATGCCCAACTGCCGGCGCATCTTGCGCAGATGCTCCTCGCCGGCTGGCACCAGCGCGCCGCTGCGCTGCTCGTGCCAGAGCGGTTCATTGCCGACATAGACCACGCCATCATTGATGGTTTCGAGCGTCATCAGCACGCGCAGCACGGTGGATTTGCCCGAGCCGGAGGGGCCGATAATGGTGACCTTCTCGCCGCGCTTGACCTCGAAATCGAGGCCATCGAGCACTTTGAGCGACCCGTAGCTCTTGCCGACCTTGTCGAATTTGATGATGGGATCGGTCATTTGAGGGGCAATCCTTGCTTGGGAAGGCGCGTGTCGAGCAGGCGCACGCCGGCCGAGGCGACCAGGGTCATGATGAGGTAGAGCCCGCCGACCATGGAGAGCGGCACCATATAATCGAAGGTGCGATCGCCGATGATCTTGGCGACGTTGAGCATTTCGAGCACCGTCACCACTGACAGCACCGGCACGTCCTTCATGATCGAGACCAGGTAATTGCCCATGGCCGGGATGATGCGCGGAATGGCCTGGGGCAGCAGCACATGGGTGAAGGTATGGGCCGACGGGAAATTGAGCGCCCGTGCCGCCTCGCGCTGATCGCGGCCGATGGCCTGCAGTCCGGCCCGGTAAACCTCGGACGTATAGGCGCTGTATTGCAGGCCCAGCGCCAGCGCGCCGGTCATGAAGGCGGGCAGCACCAGGCCATATTCGGGCAGCACGTAGTAGAGGAAGAACAGTTGGATCAGCAGCGGCGTGTCGCGGATGAATTCGCAGAGCACATTGGCCGGCCAGGAGACGAAGCGCGAGGGCGCGCCCTTGAGCACCGCCAGGACCAGCCCCAGCACCAGCGCGACGACGAAGCCGAGCACCGTCGCCTGGATGGTCACCCACAAACCGATCAGCAGGATCGGCAGGATGGACCAGGCAAAGGCCAGTTCGCTCGATGTATCCCATTCAATACCGAACAGCATGGCTAGTTACTCGCGTGGCGCCAGCGGCCGACAAACCGCTCGAGCAGCTTCATGATGGCGGTGAGCACCAGCGCCATGCCGAAATACATGAACAGGACCAGGGTGAAGATGGTGGTGCTGTCCTGGGTGAAATTGCGCAATTGCTCGGCGCGGAAGGCCAGGTCGCCCAGGCTGATCAGCGAGACCAGCGCGGTATCCTTGAGGTTCTGCACCGCCAGGTTGCCGAAGGGCGGCATCATTTCAGGGATGGCCTGCGGCAGCGCGACGCCGAACAGGGCCTGGCGGGGGGTGAAATTGAGCGCCCGCGCCGCCTCGTACTGGTTTTTCTGCACGGCCTGGATGGCGCCGCGAACCACTTCGGCGCCATAGGCCCCGATATTGAGGCTCAGCGCCAGCACGCCTGCCACCACCGGCGGCAGGCGCAGGTCGAGCCCCACCGCCTGCCCGGCAACGGGCAGGGCGAAATAGAGCCAGAACAGCTGCACCAGCAGCGAGGTGCCGCGGAAGATTTCGATATAGCCGACCGAAATGGCCTTGATCAGCCAGTTGGGCGACAGTTTGCCGATGCCGAAGGCAAAGGCCAGGATCGCGCCGAGAATGGTCGAGTAGACGGTCAGCTGGACCGTTACCCAGGCTCCCTGCAGCAATGGCGTCAGGTACTCAGTCCAAGCCATCCGGTATCCCCCGCTTGGCCATGATGCCGAAAAGGCCGGTACAGGGAAAGACCGGCGACGTCATCGACGCCGATCTCCCCTGCCCCTCGCTTATTCGGCGGCGCAGAGTTCCGCGGTGGTTCGATGGGACGAACCGTCGACATCGGCCTGGCTGAAACCGTATCCGGTGAGGATCGCAGCCCAGTCCTCGGTTTGCTTGAACTCGGCCAGCACTTCGTTCACGGCGTCGCGCAAGTCAGTGCTGCCCTCGGCAAAGACGAAACCGCCCCAGCTGCGCACTTCATTGCCATCGATCACTGGATCGACGAATTCGCCGGCCACTTCGACGCCGCTACCCTGCGAGGCCAGGCCTGTAGCGGTCAGGCTGGTGGCAGCGTAGGCGTCGGCCCGGCCGGTGGACACGGTCGAGATGGCATCGGCATTGGAAGCGATGGTCACCAGGTTGGCTTCAGGCACGCCCAGCGCCTGCATCATCTCAAGCTGGTCGGCACCGGCCATGATGGCCACCTTGAGATCGGGATTTTCGGCAAAGTCGGCATAGGCGTGGATGTTCTTGGGGTTGCCGGCGGGCACCAGCAGGCCTTCGCCATAGGAACTGTTGGGTTCCGAATAGATCACCTGGGCGCAGCGCTCGGGCAGGATGGCCATTTCGGCGGCCACCATGTCGAAGCGGTCGGCCTGCAGGCCAGGGATGAGCGAGGAGAAATTGGTGGTCACCCACTCGATATTCTCGATGCCGAGCTGTTCGACGATATGCTTGGCCACGTCGGGCCCGGCGCCCAGGGCTTCCCCGTTGGGGTCGACATAGCCATAGGGAATTTCGTTGGCGACCGCGATGCGGATCGTGCCGGATGCCTTGATCTCGTCAAGGGTCGCAGCACTGACCGCAGTCGTCGCCATCGCCGCAGCGGTCAAGGCAGCGAGGGCGATCGAGGCACGTTTGGTAAGGGTGGTCATGATATGTTTGTCTCCCGGTTTCCTGCTATTGGCGGTTCGCGTGCAGCGCCATGTTCTGTTTTCGCCGGTCGCCTTGCCGATGCGACCGGATAGCGTCGGTCCGACCGGTATCCGGTCGGGAAGTCGGTGGCCTTGCCGGCCAGTGGGCTGAATCGCCTGTGTTTTTTAGTCTGCCGTCACGATGAACTGAGCCGGCTCCAGCGTTGCGGAGCGGCGCGTTTGAGTCGAGGGACGATACGTCTATTTTGCCGCCCGGCCGGCAGCAGGATCGGCTACCGGGCGCTGGCAGATTGGAAGGATCGACTATCCGGGGCGCGGGCATAGTGCGCGGCGAAACATGGGCCTTGCCGGCGTGGTCTTGCCACAGGCACACACGGGCCTATGACTTGCGTCTGCGACGGCATCGGGAGGAGCCCGGCATGACCATCGACTTCGCCGAGATCCTGCTGGCGCGCCAGCGGATATCAGCAAGCGTATTGCGCACGCCGCAGCGCGAGGCCAGAGCGCTGAGCGCGCGGCTGGGCGTTCCGGTGCAGCTCAAATGCGAGCACCACCAGACCACCGGCAGTTTCAAGCTGCGCGGGGCCACCAATGCCGTGCTGTCGCTCACCCGGGCGCAGCGCGATGCCGGCGTCGTCGCCGCCTCCACCGGCAATCACGGACGAGCCCTCGCCCATGCCGCCGCTGCCGCCGGCACCAAGGCCGTCATCTGCATGTCGCGGCTGGTGCCTGACAACAAGGTGCAGGCCATCGAGGCGCTCGGCGCGGAAATCCGCATTGTCGGCAACAGCCAGGACGATGCCCAGGTCGAGGTCGACCGGCTGGCATCGGAAGCTGGCATGACGCCGGTGCCGCCCTTCGACCACGCCGCCGTCATCGCCGGTCAGGGCACGCTCGGGCTGGAAATGCTGGAAGACGCACCGCACACGACCACGGTTCTCGTACCCCTATCGGGCGGCGGCCTGCTGGCCGGGGTGGCGCTGGCGCTGCGGACACTCAAGCCGGCAATCCGCATCATCGGCGTCACTATGGAAAACGGCGCCGCCATGCAGGCCAGCCTTGCAGCCGGCGCGCCCGTCATGGTCGAGGAAGTGCCGACCCTGGCCGATTCCCTGGGCGGCGGCATCGGGCTCGCCAACCAGTATACATTCAGCATGGTTCGCGACCTGGTCGACGAGGTGGTGCTGGTCAGCGAGGTCGAGATCGCCCAGGCCATGCGCGCTGCCTATTTCGAGGAAGGCGAAGTGCTCGAAGGCGCCGCTGCCGTGGGTATTGCCGCGCTCGATGCTGGCAAGGTGACGCTTGCCGGCCCGGCCGTGGTCCTGCTCAGCGGCAAGAATATCGACATGAAGCTGCATCGGCGCATCATGGCTGGCGAGAATCCTGATCTCGCGGCGGAGGCGCGCCATGACTGACATCACCATCTTGACCGAAGCCGCCCTCCGGCATCTGGTGCCGCTCGATCTCGATGCTATCGCCTGCGTCGAGGACGCTTTCCGTGCTTTGGCGACGAAGCCGGTCGTCATGCCGCCAATCATGCGGCTCGACATTGCCGAGGCGCGTGGCGAGGTGGACGTCAAGACCGCCTATGTGCCGGGCATTGACAGTTTCGCCATCAAGATCAGCCCCGGCTTCTTCGACAATCCCAAGCTGGGCCTGCCCTCGGTCAATGGATTGATGGTGCTGCTCAGCGCCCGCACCGGGCTGGTCGAGGCGCTGCTGCTCGACAATGGGTATCTCACCGATATCCGCACCGCCGCGGCCGGCGCGGTGGCCGCCCGCCACCTGTCCCGCTCCGATGCCTCGAGTGCCGCGATCATCGGCGGCGGGGCGCAGGCCCGGCTGCAACTGGCGGCGCTCTGTCTGGTCCGGCCGATCCGCCGGGCGGTTTTGTGGTCGCGCGACCGCGCCAAGGCCGAAACGCTGGCGGCCGAGATCGTGGCCGAACACGGCATCGCCGTCTCGGTTGCCGCCACGGCCGAAGCCGCGGTCGCCGAAGCCGATATCATCGTCACCACGACACCGTCATCCACTCCGCTCATCCGCGCCGAATGGCTGCGTCCCGGCCAGCACCTGACCGCCATGGGCTCGGATGCCGAGCACAAGAACGAGATTGATCCGGCCGCCCTTGCGCGCGCCGATCTCTATGTGCCCGACAGCCTGGCCCAGACCCGCCTGCTGGGCGAATTGCACCATGCCATTGCCGCCGGCCTCGTCGCAGCCGACCAGGATTTTGCCGCGCTGGGCGCCATCATTGCCGGCCAGGCCAGCGGCCGCACGTCACCCAACCAGATCACCTTTGCCGACCTGACCGGCACCGGTGTGCAGGACACTGCCATTGCCACATTGGCCCGTCGGCGCGCCCAGGCGGCCGGTGGCGGCCAGATTTTTTCCAGTTGAACGGTTTCCCGGGAGGGGACGCATCGTGTCTGACATCACCCTAGCCTTTTCGATCGAGGAATATGCCGCGCGCCTGGCCAAGGTCCGATCCGCCATGGAGCGGGCCGGCATCGAGGTGCTCGTGGTCACCGACCCATCCAATATGGGCTGGCTCACCGGCTATGACGGCTGGTCCTTCTATGTGCATCAGGCGGTGATCGTGCCGCCCGAGGGCGAGCCGCTGTGGTTCGGACGCCCGCAGGACGTCAACGGCGCGCGGCTGACCAGCTATCTCGATCCGGCGTCGATGTTCTCCTACCCCGACAATTATGTGCAGAATCCGGACGTCCACCCCTATCAGGTGCTGGCCAAAGTGCTTGTTGACAAGGGCCTCGCCGGCAAGCGCCTGGGCGTCGAGATGGATAACTACTATTTCTCGGCCAAGTGCCTCGAAACGCTGCGCGCCGAACTGCCCAATGCCATCATTGCCGACGCGACGGCTTTGGTGAACTGGCAGCGTGCGGTCAAGTCCGAGCAGGAACTGGTCTATATGCGGCGGGCGGCGCGGCTGGTCGAGGTCATGCATCAGCGCATCCGCGACGTGTCCGAACACGGGTTGCGCAAATGCGACCTGGTGGCCGAAATCTACGATGCCGGCCTGCGCGGCACCGATGGCTTTGGCGGCGACTATGCCGCGATCGTTCCGCTCACTCCGTCGGGCAAGGATGCCTCGGCGGCGCACCTCACATGGGACGACCGCCCTATGCGGCGCGGCGAAGGCACCTTCTTCGAGATTGCCGGCTGCTATCGGCGCTATCACGCGCCGCTGTCGCGCACGCTCTATCTGGGCGAACCGCCGGCCGGCATGTTGAAGGCACAGCAGGCGGTGCTCGAAGGGCTCGATGCCGGGCTCGACGCTGCGCGTCCCGGCAATACCTGTGGCCAGGTGGCCGACGCCTTCTTCGGCGTTCTGCGCAAATACGGCATCGAGAAGGATTCGCGCACCGGCTATCCGGTGGGTATTTCCTATCCGCCCGATTGGGGCGAGCGCACCATGAGCCTGCGGCCGGGCGATAAATCGATCCTGGCCGAAAACATGACGTTTCATTTCATGCCGGCCATCTGGACCGACGACTGGGGCTTCGAGACATCCGAGACCATCCGCATCCGCGCCGGCGCGCCGGCCGAATGCCTGGCCGACGTATCGCGCGAACTGGTCGTCAAACCCTGAACGGCGGCATCAATTGGCCCATGCATTGCTCACCGAGACGACCGCCATCCTGGGCGATCTCATCGCCTTTCCCAGCGTGTCGCAGGATTCCAACGCCGCGCTGATCGACTATCTGAAACGCCGGCTCGAGCTGGTGGGTGCGCATGTCGAGGTGACGCATGACGCCGATGGTGGCAAGGCCAATATCTTTGCCACCATCGGTCCACCCGACAGGGATGGCGGCGTGGTGCTATCGGGCCATAGCGATGTCGTGCCGGTCGCGGATCAGGACTGGAGCAGCGATCCGTTCGCCGCCTCGCTCCGCGACGGCCGCGTCTATGGCCGTGGCGCCTGCGACATGAAGGGCTTCATCGCCTGCGCCATGGCCTATGCGCCGCTCTTTGCCGAGGCCGACCTCAAGCGTCCGCTGCACCTGGCCTTCACCTATGACGAGGAAGTGGGGTGCCTCGGCGCCCAGGTGATGCTCGACCGCCTGGCGCAGACCGGCCCGCGACCGGCCGTCTGCATCGTGGGCGAACCCACCGGCATGGCCATTATCGAGGGCCATAAAGGGTGCTGCGAATATACGACCACCTTTTCCGGCACGGCGGGCCATGCCTCCCAGCCCGATCTCGGCGTCAACGCCATCGAATATGCCTCGCGCTATATTTCGCGCCTGCTCGAAATTGGCGGGGCGCTGCGGGCCCGTGCGCCGGCCCAGTCGCGGTTCGATCCACCCTGGTCCACCATCCAGGTCGGCCGCATTGCCGGGGGCGCGGCGCGCAACATCATTGCCGAAAGCTGCGCGGTCGAATGGGAGTTGCGCCCGATCAACAGCGCCGACTTCGCCTTCGCCAAGTCCCAGATCGAGGACTATGTCGAAACCCACCTGCTGCCGCGCATGCGGGCCGTCTATGCGGATGCCGATATCGCGACCTCGGTCATCGGCGAAGTGGTGGGGCTCGAGCCGATGAGCGCGTCGGAGGCCGAAGCCCTGGTCCGCACACTGACCGGCAATCGCGATCCGGCCACCTGCGTCTCCTTCGGCACCGAGGCGGGCCTGTTCCAGCAATTGGGCATTTCCACCGTCATCTGCGGCCCCGGCTCCATCGCCCAGGCGCACAAGGCCGATGAATATGTCACCCTCGACCAGCTCGATGCCTGTCTCGAGATGATCGGCAACCTGCTGCCCCAGCTCGCCCGCGGCTAGAAGCTGTTGGCTGACGTCAGCGTGCCGGTGGCGAAGGCCAGGGTGGCCGCCGCCACGAAGGCATCGCTGCGGGCCTGCGCCTGGGCATATTGGGCTTTCAGCAGGCCGGTCTGGGTGACGCTGATATCGGCCAGCGTGCCCAGGCCGTTCTTGTAATAATCGAGCGCCGCCTCGTAATTGGTGCGGGCGGCATTGACCAATTCGGTGGCCGCAGCATTGGCCGACAGGCTGGTGCGCAGCACGTCATAGGCCACGACGATTTCCTGCGCCGCCGTGCTTTGCAGCCGGGCAAAATCCTGCTGGGAGGCAGAAGCGGCGGCAACGGCCGCCTCCATGCGGGCATCGCGCATACCGCCATCGAAGATCGGCACGGTCACGCCCAGCAGCACGGCCGCATTGGGCTGGTTCACATCGAGCGAGGCGGTGGAATCGAAACGCGTATCGTGGATCGAATAGCTGCCGATGGTGCGGTTGATCGTGCCGGTCAGCGCAATCCTGGGCAGGAATTCGGCGCGTGCCGCCGCAATGCCCTGCTCGCTCGCCTTCATCTGGGCGAAAGCTGCCTGCACATCGGGGCGCCGCTGCAACGAGGCAACGATCATCTGGTCGAGATTATCAGGCACCTGCCGCGGCAGGGGTTTGCCGGAAATATCCTGCACCTTGATGGTGATGGTGGGCGAAACGCCCATGGCGCCGAGCAGCATGGCATAGGTGCTGCGCTCGCGCCCGGTCGCCCCGGTCAGGTCGAATTCGGCCTGCGCCACCTGCTGCTTGGCCTGCGCCACTTCCATCGTCGTGGCGACGCCCTGGTCGAGCCGGGCCTGCGCCGCTTCCAGCACCACGCGCGCATTGTCGAGCGCGGCCCGGTCGATCCGCGACTGCGCCCGGGCGGCGCTATATTGGAAATAGGCGTTGCTGACATCGTAGATCAGCTTCTGATGCGTGCCGTTGAAGCCGACATTGGCGGCAAAGGACACCTGCTGCGCCGTGGCCAAAGCCGCGTCCCGCGCGCCGAAATCGAACAACAGCCACTTGACCGCCAGCGAGGGCACGGCCTGCATGCCCGAAGTAGTGATCGTGCCATCGGGTACGCTGACCAGCGCGGTATTGATGCCGGGCGCGGTATTCGAGGTCACGGCATAGCCGGCCAGCACATCGGCACTGATGATGGGCAGATAGGCACCCTCGGCAATGCCGGTTGCCGCCGCCGCCTCGCGGGCGCGCTGCCAGGCCGCCTGCGTCGCCGGATTGGAGAGCTGGGCGATATTGATCAGCTCGGGCAGGCTATAGGTGTGATTGGGGTCGAGCCGCGGCGTGGCGATGGTGATCGGCATGCTCGGATCGGGCGTCACGCCATAATCGGCATTGCCGGGATCGGTGGCGGCCTCCCCGGCCGTACCGCGATAGGGCGTGGTGGCACTGGCCGAGGCCAGCTTGAGCGACGAGCCAGTGCATCCGGCCAGCGCCAGCACCAGCAGGACACCGCCCACCACCCGCAGGATCGCCCCGCCGGTCATCACAGCGCCGCCAGCGCGCGGGCAAAGCCCTGCGTCAGATCGCGATGCGCCGCGACCGTCTGTTCGAAATCGCGCCGCCACGCTGCCCGCGCCGAGGTCCGGGCGAGCTGGTGCTCGAGCCGCGCGAGCGTGCTGGTGGATTGGGATAGCGCGTGCTGAAGCATGGTCCTGGCCTCGGGGTCCGGCTGCAGGATAGACGAGGCCGCGACGTCCAGAAACCGTGATGCCGACGCTTCATGGGCAAGCGTTGCCGCTTTCACACACCGCGGCGCCCCGAACATATAGCGCGGCTGCGCCCGCAGCCGCCGCAAACGCCCGGCTTTGCCCGTCGCCTCTTCCATCGCCGTCATGATCGCCGCCGCATAGGGCAGCAGAGGCGCGCTGGCGCGCAGCCGCGCGACTTCGAAGGCCGAAAGCCGCGACAGGCGGCGCGCCGCCTGCAGGTCCGGCGCGATGGCAGCCAGGCTTTTGCCCGCCTGCCGCAAGGCCCCGCCCAGCCCCCGCACGGCGCTGGCGAGATGCTGCGCGGTCAAGGCACCGACGCTGGCCGGCCACAGCCAGAGGAAGACAATGGTCACCACCACATTGCCGATCAGGATGCCGAGAATGCGGTTGGTCGCCACGCTGATATCGAAGGCAGGGCCATAGCCCTGCAGCACGCAGAGGAAAAAGGCCAGTGCCATCTGCCAGCCCGCATATTGAACAAGGTTCGAACCATTGGCGACCCAGGCGGCGATAAAGCTGCCGGCTGCAACGAGCAGCAGCAATTGGCCGATATCGGTCATGTGGGGCATGAGGAAGACGATGCTGCCCACCCCCATCGCCGCGCCGACAAGGCAACCCACAATGCGCAGGGCGGCCTTGTGCAGGGTTTCTCCCGTGGTGCCGAGCGCCACGTAAAAGCAGGTGATCATGGCGGTATGGATCTCGAACCAGCCAAACGCGGTGTAGATCGTATAGGTGATGAACACCGCCAGCATGGTCTTGAGCGCGAACTGCATATAGGCGGGGTTTGAGAAAGTGTCGGCCGACCTCGGCTCGACCACAACAGGCTCCGGCACGGCCAGGCGTCCGCTCCATAGCGCGGCGATGCGCCCGGCCCGCTCGGCCAGCGGCGCCGATTGCGGCAGCAGACCCACGGGGCGCCAGCCCGCATCCAGCGCCTTGCGGAATTCGATGGCCTCGGCCAGTTGATCCAGCCGCCTGGCCAGCAGGCCATCGGCCGGCGTGCCGCCGGTTTCCGCCAATAGGTCCTGGACCATGGGCATCAGCGCAGTAACGCGGCGGGCTTCATCCTTGGAGTGATAGCCGAACAGCGCACCCAGCCGCGCTGGCGCGGCCAGTTCGTCCGCCGCCTCGCTGAGCAAAGCGCGGGCCTGCCCATCACCCTCGCCGCGCAGGATGGCCGCCGCGGCGCGCAATCGCTGCGCCAGCCGATGGCGCACCAGCCGGGCCGGATTGGGTCCGATCAGCGCATTGACCAGAATGAGCACGACCATGGGAAAGAACACCACGACCCACATCCAGCTCAGCCCGCGCGACAGCAATTCGGGCACCGGCACGAAATCGTTGAGCGTCATCACGAAGGCGAAGACGAAGCCGATGGTCGCGGCAATCGGGCCTGCTTTGGTCGCCACCGAGAAATACATGCCGCCAAAGGTGAAGGCGGCCATGAAGCCCAGGCGCAGCATGGGTTCGTCGGAGGCCAGTTGCAGGAAGAGCAGCCCGAGCAGGATGCCGACCGACACCCCCACGATCAGCGCCAGCGCGATGGCGATGCCGCTGGCGGCATTATCGCGGCTGGCAAAGAAGATGAGGTAGCAGGAGACAGCCGCTTCGGGCACGTGCTGGCTCATCGCCAGCGCCACCACCAGAACGCAGCACAAAGCCATGCGCAGCGAGGCGCCGAGCCGACCCTCATAGGGGCGCAACTCGTCGGCGAGAATGCCGTATAGGCCCGATTTATTGCGCGTCGCTGCCATCGTCCGCTTCCGCCGCGCCCTTCAGCACCACCACGGCCGAGGCGCCGACGCGCATGAGACCGGAGGGCGACTCATGCAGATGCACATAGACCGGGAAGCGCTTGGCCACTTTCACCCAGTTGAGCGAATTGGAGACGATGGGCAGGCCGAGAATGGTGGCCGAATCCGCCGATCGCACGCCCCAGCCAATGGCCGAGACCGTGCCCTGCACGGGCTGGCGCGTATCGGCCATGACGAACACCTCCGCCGCGTCGCCAATGGCGATATCGGGCAGTTCGGTTTCGCGGAAGAAGGCCACCACTTCCCAGCCGGATGTGTCGATCATCGAGAACACAGTCTGCCCGGTAACGACATATTCGCCCGGCGGCATGGTGAGCCCGGTGACGAGGCCATCAAAGGGCGCCCGCACCGTGGTATTGTCGAGGTCGCGCTGCATCAGCGCCACCGTGGCGGTGGCCGTATCCACCTGCGCCTGGCGCGTGTCGAGCGTACCGATCACCTGCGTGGCGCCTTCGGATTGCTGCAGGGCCTGGTCGAGGCTGACCAGCGCGTCATTATAGGCCGTGCGCGCCTGGTCGACCTGCTGTGCCGTGACGAACCCCCGGTCCAGCAGCGGCTCCAGCCGTTCCAGGGTCTGCCGCGCCAGATCGGCGTTGAACTGAGCCCGTTCGATCTGCTTCTGGGCGACATCGGCATTGGACTGGGCCGTGGCGATGTTGCGGCTGCCCTGCGCCAGTTCGGATTCGGCGGCGCGTTGTTCGGCCTGCGCCTGTTCGAGCCGCAACTGGTAGGGTTCCGGGTCGATCTGGAACAGCACGTCGCCCTGCTTGACGGCCTGGTTATTCGTGACCGCAATGGAGATCACCCGGCCCGGCACGGTCGGCGAAATCTGCACCACCGGCGCCTCGATCTCGGCGACATCGGAGCGCGGATTGGCGGCGCCCGAACTCCAGGCCAGATAGATCAGCACGGCCGTCACGGCAAAGACGCCATAGCCGATGATTTTGCCCAGGACCGCCCGCATCACGCCACTCCCGACCAGATCATCCACAGCCCGATCCCCCCGCTGACCGCCAGGCAGAGATAGACCAGCGGCGGGGCCGGCAGATGCTCGTCGATGCGCAGCGCGATCAAGACTGCGCGCAGGATGACGGCGAGGATGATCCCGCCCACGGCGCAGATGATCCAGGCGGGAAAGAACGATCCGAATATGGGAACAGCCGGTGTCCCGCCGGTGGCGGAGCAACCCGCCAGGACCAGGGAAAACAGCGCCATTGCTGGCAGGGAAATACGTGACGTCATGGGCCAGCCAACAAGAGCCATGCCCATGCAAACCGGGCAAGGCAGCCAAGGTAACCAGCGGGTGCTGGTATGGCAACCGAGGCGCCGCTCCTTCCGGGGAAAGGCGTCCAGGAACAACGCTTCGCGACATTACCGTTTTGTAATATCGTTCTGGACTCGCCGCTGCTAGGTTCTGCGCGAATTCGTCGTCCGCTTCCTTGAACTGCTTCAGAGGTTTGGCTTGATCCGGCAAATCCTGGCCTCGCTCGCCATCCTTGCCCTCGCTGGCATGGCTTGGCTTTTTCTCGTTCCCGGCGCCGCCGAAACCCTCGCGAAAGTGGGGATAGCGCTGCCTTTCGGCCCGCCTGCGCAGGCCGAAGCGGCGCGTGGGCCGGGCGGCCCCGGCGGCCCGCGCTTTGGCGGTTCGGACCGCGCCACCAATGTGGTGACCTCGGCCGTGGTGGAAGCCACGATCAACGATACGCTCAACGCCATCGGCGAAGGCACCCCGGTTCGATCAGTCACCGTTACGGCGGCCAGTGCCGGCACCCTGGCCGATGTGCTGGTGCGCCCCGGGCAGATCGTACAGGAAGGCGACGTCATTGCCCGCTTCGACGCGGCGGCCGAGCAGATCGAATATGACCGGGCCATGCTGGCCGTCGACGATGTCGCGGCCACCCTGCAGCGCACCACCGGCCTCGCCAATTCCAATGTCGTCGCAGGCACGGCCCTGGCCGCGGCCGAACTGGCCAATGCCAATGCCCAACTCGCCTTGCGCAATGCCGAACTGGCGCTGGAGCGCCGCACCATTGCCAGCCCCATTGCCGGCTCGGTCGGGCTGATCCAGGTCACGCCGGGCAATTATGTCGGCGCCCAGACCGCCATCACCACGGTGGACGACACATCCGCCATCCTGATCGATTTCTGGGTGCCCGAGCGCTATGCGGCCCAGATCCGGCCCGGCATGGCGGTGACGGTCAGTGCCGTGGCCCTGCCCGGCCGCAGCTTTACCGGCGATATCTCGGTCATCGACAATCGTATCGATCCGGCCAGCCGCACCCTGCAGGTGCAGGCCGAAATCCCCAATGAGGACCATGCGCTGCGGGCCGGCATGAGCTTTTCGGTGGCGCTGGCCTTTCCGGGCGAGAACTATCCGGCGGTCAATCCGCTGGCCATCCTGTGGTCGGCGGAAGGCTCCTATGTCTGGAAATACCAGGACGGCGCCGCCACCCGCGTCATGGCCGAAATCATCCAGCGCAACAGCGATGGCGTGCTGGTCCGCGCCGATCTGGCACCGGGCGATGCCGTCATCACCGAGGGCATATTGCAGCTGAGCGAGGGCACGCCGGTCACCGTGCTCGAAGGCCCGGGCGCCGAAACCAGCCAGACCGCAACCGGAAGCTGACGGGGGAGGCCGCGCCATGTCCATTGCCGACAAGAATGAACGGGGTGGCGCACTGGCCAGCCTCTTCGTGCGGCGACCGGTCATGGCCGTGGTCATCAATGCGCTGATCATGGTGGCCGGGCTGGCGGCTTTGCTCGCCATCGAGGTCCGCGAATTGCCGAGCGTCGAGCGACCGGTCCTGTCGATCTCCACCAGCTTCCCCGGCGCCGCGGCCGAAACCGTGGATCGCGAAATCACCGCCACCGTGGAAGGCGCCGTCGCCCGCATGCAGGGCGTGGCGGCCATTTCATCGAGTTCCTCGGTCGGCAGCAGCCGCGTCACGCTGGAATTCACCGAAAGCACCAATCTCGATATCGCCACGTCCGACGTGCGCGACGCCCTGAGCCGGGTCACCCGCGGCCTGCCCGATGGAGCCGAGGACCCGGTGATCTTCAAGTCCGACAGCGACGCGCAGGCGGTGATGCAACTGGCCGTCACTTCCGATGCGCTCAGCGTGGCCGAGCTCAGCGAAGTGGTGGAAAACATCATTGCCGAACGGCTCGGCGCCATCGACGGGGTCGCGGAAGTCCAGGTCTATGGCACACGGCAGTCGAGCTTCGAGATCGATGTCGATCCGGTCAAGCTGGCCAGCCGTGGCCTTACGGTTGCCGATGTGCGCAACGCCGTTGCCACCATCGCCTTCGATGCCCCGGCCGGCTCGATCAACGGCCCCAACCAGAATATCTCCGTCCGCGCCATTTCCGAGGTGACCAGCCCCGCCGATTTCGAGCGCCTGCCGGTGGGCGAGCGGACCCTGCTGGGCGATGTCGCCACCGTGGTGTTCGACGCGGCCGCCAGCACCTCGTCCATCCGTGCCGATGGCAGACCGGGTATCGGGCTCGGCATTGTTCGCCAGGCGCAATCCAATACGATCGCCATTTCCGAGGCCGTTCACGATGCCGTCGACACGCTCAACCAGACGCTGCCGGCGGGGGTGAACCTCAAGATTTCCAGCGATGACGCCATCTTCATCCAGGGCGCGCTGCATGAAGTGGAAATCGCGCTGATCGTCGCCCTGGTGGCGGTCATCGTCATCATCTACCTGTTCCTGCTCGATTGGCGCGCCGTCATCGTGCCGGCCGTGTCCATGCCCATCGCCCTGCTCGGGGCCGTTGCAGGCATGTATGCCTTCGGCTTTTCGCTCAATATCATCACGCTGCTGGCGCTGGTGCTCGCCACGGGACTGGTGGTCGACGACGCCATCGTGGTTCTCGAAAACATCGTGCGACGCAAGCATCTGGGCGCCGGACCTCGCGCCGCCGCCGTGCTCGGCACGCAGGAAGTGTTCTTCGCCGTCGTCGCCACCACGCTGACCCTGGTCGCGGTCTTCGTGCCGCTGTCCTTCCTCGAAGGGCAGACCGGCCAGCTGTTCCGCGAATTCGGCTTTACCCTGGCCATCGCGGTGCTGCTGTCCTCCATCGTCGCCCTGTCGCTGGGGCCGATGGTCGCCTCGCGCTTCCTGCGGGATGATGGCAGCAAGGGCGGCCATGGCGGCCCGATCGGCGCCGTCGGCCGCGCCTTCGGCAGCCTCTATCGCGTCACCCTGCGCGTGGCTTTGCACAACCCCGTCGTCGTGCTGCTGATCGCAGCGCTCTTTGCCGGCTCGGCCTTTTTCGTCTTCGACAATATCCGCCAGGAAATCACGCCGCCCGAAGACCGTTCGACGGTCAGCATCAGCGTCTCGGCGCCCAATACGGTCAGCCTCGATTTCGTGCGCACAAGGCTCGGCCAGGTCGAAGCCATGCTGCAGCCCTATCTGGATAGTGGCGAGGCGACCTCGCTCTTCGTGCTGTCCGGCTGGGGCAATGGCGGCTTCATGACCCTGACGCTGGCCCCCTGGGACGAGCGGACCCGCAGCCAGCAGGACATTGCCACCGAAGTCACCAATCTCATGGCCCAGGTGCCGGGCGTGCGCGCCTTTGTGCGCCAGGGCAACAGCCTGGGCATTCGCGGCGGCGGCTCGGGCCTGCAATTCGCCGTGGCCGGCTCGGACTATGCCGTGCTGGCCGAAACCGCCGAAACCATCGGCGATGCGCTGGAAGCGGACGGCCGTTTCGGCCGCGTCAGCGTCAATTTCGACACGACCCAGCCGCAGCTGACCCTCACGGTCGACCGCGCCCGCGCCGATGCCCTGGGCATCGACATCAATGGCCTGGCGACCACGATGCAGGCGATGATCGACGGCGCCGAAGTCGGCAATATCTTCATCAACGACACGTCCTATTCGGTGCGCATGGTGTCGACCGCCCATCCGGTGAACGATCCGCGCGATCTCGAAACCCTGTTCGTGCGCACCGGCGACGGGCGCTATGTGCCCATGTCCACCATTGCCACGATCCAGGAATCGGCCGTGCCGCCATCGCTGCGGCGTGAAGCGCAGCGCCGCTCGGTCAGCGTCTCGGCCAGCCTCGAAAACGGCCTGGCGCTGGGCGACGCCTATGTCGAACTGCTCGATATCGCCACGCCGCTACTGCCCGAAGGCACCTCCATCCTGCCCCTGGCGGAAGCCAAGACGCTGGGCGATGCCAATAATGCCCTGCTGATGACCTTCGGCTTTGCCCTCGTCATCATCCTCCTGGTGCTGGCCGCGCAATTCGAAAGCTTCTGGAGCGCCATCATCGTCATGACCACGGTGCCCTTCGGCATCGCCGCGGGGCTCTACGCCATCCTGGTCACCGGCGGCAGCCTCAACATCTTCAGCCAGATCGGGCTGGTTCTCGTCGTCGGCATCATGGCCAAGAACGGCATTCTCATCGTCGAATTCGCCAACCAGTTGCGCGATCGCGGCCGCTCGGTGCGCGAAGCCATCGAGGAAGCCTCCAATATCCGCCTGCGGCCTGTCATGATGACCATGATCGCCACTATTGTCGGCGGCGTGCCGCTGGTGCTGGCCTCTGGCGCCGGGGCCGAAGCCCGCTCGGCTTTGGGCTGGGTCATGGTCGGGGGGCTGTCCTTTGCCGCCATTTCCACGCTCTACCTCACGCCCGTCGCCTATCTCCTACTCGCCCGCTTCTCCAAGCCCAAGGCCGAGGAAGAGGTCCGCCTGGAGCGCGAACTGGACGACGCCCTTGGCGGCCGGTCGCCGGCGGAATAAACAACCCTTCTGCTGAGCGGCGCGACTGGCAGCCAGTCGCCACGCCTTTTCTTCGAGACCCGACATGAGCAGCGACGCCACCGTGAGACGGAATATCTTCGTTCTCGCCCTTGCCCAGACACTGGGCGGATCGAACGGCCCGATCGTCATCTCGCTCGGGGGCCTGGTGGGGCAGGAACTCACCACCGATGCCGCGCTCGTCACCCTGCCGGTGAGCCTCTACAATCTGGGCCTGGCGCTGGGCACGCTGCCGGCTGCCTTCATCATGCGGCGGTTCGGGCGGCGCAGCGGCTATCTGCTAGGCGCATGTTGCGGCACAGCGGCGGGCCTCATCGCCTTTCTCGGCATCTACTGGGCCTCGTTCTGGATTTTCAGCCTCGGCACCTTCGTCGCCGGCTTCTACGCGTCCTATGTGCAGAGCTATCGCTTTGCCGCCGCTGACGGCGTTACCGGCCCGCTGAAAGGCATCGCCATTTCCTCGGTGATGATCGGCGGCCTCGCCGCGGCCATCCTGGGGCCGCAGCTGGTGATCTGGACGCGCGAAAGCATCCCCATGCTGCCCTTTGCCGGCGCCTTTATCGGCCAGGCTGCCTTGGCCCTCATGGCCATTCCCGTCCTGCTGCTCTTGCGCGCGCCCGATCGTGCCGAAGCCCGGCAGGGACAGCTGTCCGGTGGGCGGCCGATGGGCGAAATCCTGCGGACGCCCCGCTATATGCTGGCCGTTGCGGCCGGCGTCGTCTCCTACGGCCTGATGACCTTCGTCATGACCGCGGCGCCGATCGCCATGGTGCATACGGGCCATTCCGTCGATCACGCGGCCCTGGGCATCCAGTGGCATGTGCTGGCCATGTTCGCCCCCAGCTTCGTCACCGGGCGGCTGATGGCCCGATACGGCAAGGAAAAGATCACCGCGATCGGGCTGGCGATCATCGGCGTTTCGGCCATGGTCGCGCTGTCGGGCCTCGATATCGGCCATTTCTGGGTTTCACTGACCCTGCTGGGCATCGGCTGGAATTTCGGCTTCCTCGGCGCCACCGCCATGGTCACCGACTGCCACACGCCCGAAGAGCGCAGCAAGGTCCAGGGCACCAATGACTTCATCGTCTTCGGCATCGTGGCCATTGCCTCATTCACCTCAGGGGCGCTGCTCAACAGTTCGGGCTGGACCATGCTGAACTGGCTGGTCCTGCCCGCCGTCGCCCTGATCCTGGTCCCGCTGATCTGGCGCATCCGCCAGGCGCCGGCCGCCACGGCGGCGTAAAAGGCAGGGCGATCTTTGCGACGGCTGGCAATGCGCATCGGCGGCTCGCTCAGTTCCTGCCCATGGCCAGAAGACCATCGGCCAGCTTCTCCGCCAGCATGATGGTGGGGAGGTTGGTGTTGGCGCGCGGCACCCGCACCATGGACGAGGCGTCGATGACATGGAGGTTCTCCATGCCATGCACCAGTCCCGTTCGCCCATCCGTAACGGCGGCGGGGTCGTCGGCCCGGCCCATGCGGCAGGTGCAGGAGGGGTGCCAGCCCACAACCGTGTGCTTATGCACCAGCGCGGTCATGGCGTCATCGTCGCGCAGGGCCAGGCCCAGATCGTCACCGGCGGCAAACAGGCGGTCGATCACCGTGTCCCGCAACTTGGATGGTCCATCGGTGAGCAAAGCCGGCACCATGGTGGCGGCCCAGTTGCGCAGATTGACGTCTCCCACCAGCTTGGCCATGGCGCCATGCGTGGCGGCGAAGGGATGCGCTGCCGCCGCCTCCAGCGCCTCTGTGGCATAAAACGCCGCCATCTTGCGCACCGCGACTTTCATCCGCGCGAGATCGCGCGCGTCGGACAGCATTTCGAGCCGCATGTCCGGCTGGCCGTTCGGATTGGCCGGATCGAGCCGGATGAAGCCCTGCGAATAGGGCTTGTTGATCCAGCTGAACAGCGAGCCGATGCGCAGGCCCACCGGATGCCAGGCCGATTTGGCGACGACGACCATGAACATGTCGCTTGGCCCGCAATCGGCCAGGTCGGACGAGAAGCGCAGGCCCGACTGGACATGGCGGCGGGGAACCGCCCCCATGCGCGATCCCCGACGAATCCAGGACGACATGGCGATGGAGGGATGTTCCTGCAGGTTCCTGCCAACACCCTGCAGGTCATGGAGAACTTGAACCCCGGCCGCCTGGAGCTCATCGGCCGGACCGATGCCGGCGCGCAGCAGAAATACCGGCGAGCGCGTCGCTCCGGCCGACAGGATTACCCGGCGCGCCAGGATATGCTCCGTCCCCACCCTGACCCCGATGACCCGGCGGCCATCCATCAGCAATTCATCCACCACGCTGTCGGTCCTGATGGTGAGATTGGGCCGCGCGCGCGTTGCCGCGTCGAGATAGCCCATGGCTGCGGAAATCCGCTGCTGGCGATTTGTGGTCAGCGAAAGCGGGAACCAGCCATCTTCGAACACGCCGTTCTGGTCGCCGATATTTCGGTAGCCACCCGCCGAAAAGGCCGCCGCCGCTGCCCGGGTAAAGCCGGGCCACTGGCTCTCGGGCACCCGGCTGATGGCGATGGGGCCATCGCCCCCATGCAGGGGACCGTCATAATCCATGTCGGTTTCGAGCTTGCGGAAATAGGGCAGCACGCTTTGCCAGTCCCACCCCTCGGCGCCCAGTTCCGCCCATTCGTCATAGTCCACCGGCAGGCCGCGATTGCCGATCTCGCCATTGATGCTCGAACCGCCACCGATCAGCCGCGGCTGGCCATAGGCCTTCAGGGGCGGCCGGTCCGGGTTATTATGCGGCACGGGCAGCAGATGCGCCTTGAGGTCCTGCCACTGATAGGACGGGTTGAACGCCGCCCGATAGGGATAGACGTCGCGGATTTCATCGGGCTCCTGCCCCGGCTTATGGTCGACGCCTGCCTCGATCAGCAGCACGCGATTGGCGCTGGCGGCCGAGAGGCGATTGGCCAGCACGCAGCCGGCGGAGCCGCCGCCCACGATGACGAAATCATAGCCTGACGTCACGGCCGGTCACCCCTGAGCGTGAACTCCTGGAAAGCCGTGCGATTGGCCAGGATATAGTCCCAGTCATAGTCGACGCCGAGCCCCGGACCATCAGGCACCGGCATGCAGCCATCGGCGCCGATATCCTCGAGCGCATCGCTATAGCCCGAGCCGAAGACTGGCGGCACGGGATTGGCCACGCCGGGCGCGACGAGGGAGAGCTCATACCAGTTCGAATTGCGCATCGAGGCCATGCAATGGCGCTGCGCCGGTCCGGCAGCGTGAATTTCGCAATCGAGCCCGAAGGCCTCGGCCAGATGCGCAGTCTTCATCGTGCCGGTAATGCCCATGTCGTAGTCGGGATCGACGCGGATATAATCGGTGGCGCGTTCGCCTATCCAGGCCGCCTTGCCCTCCAGCCCGCGCACATGCTCGGTCAGCATGAGCGGCGTGCGGATGTTCTCCTTGAGCTGGCGGGCGGCATGGGGCGACCAGCCGGCGTCCATGAACGGATCTTCGAACCAGAGATAGCCGCCCTCGTCGCAGGCCCGGCCGACATAGATGGCGTCGGCGAAGGTCTGCAATTCGCTGGCCGCGTCATACATCAGCGCCATGCGGTCGCCGACGCGCCTGGCACAGAGCAGGAGATTGGCAGCCTCTTCCTTGGGGTCGCCTTCCCCCCAACCGTGGATCTTGTATCCCTTGTAGCCGAGCGCGAGGCACTCTTCGGCAAAGTCCGCATAGGCCTCGATGGAATCGAGAATGCCGTGCCGGCCGCCATTGAGCGTGCTGGCATAGGTCGGCAGGCGCTGGCGATAGCCACCCAGCAGCCGCCATACCGGCCGTCCGACAGCCTTGCCGGCCAGGTCCCACAGCGCGATATCCAGCGCTGAATGGCCGATGGCCATGTAGTGACGGTGAAAGCGCTTGAGCTTGTTGTAGATGGCTTCGCGCTCTTCGGCGTCTTCGCCCAGTATCTGGCTGGCCAGCGCCTTGACCTGGCCCACCATGGCGCCGTTCTTGCCGCTGTGGACGCTGCAATATTCGCCGCGCGCGCCGTCCTGAGTCTCGATCACCACGGCAAAGGCGGAGAGGCGGCTTTGCTCGCCCTTCATCACGCAGCGATTGCCGCTCTCATCCATGCCCAATCCGTCCACGGTGTAGCCGAATTCGTGGATTTCCACCTTGGCGATGCGCGAGCCGGGCCGTGCCCCAATGATTCTTTTCATTTCATCCCTTAGAATTTCTCGCTTGCAAAGAGCTAAGCTGTCTGACAGAACAATTCTAGTCAGACAACAATCTGCCCGTCAACGGATATTGGTGTCGAGGAAACATGGAAGCCGAAAGTCGCAGTGAAAGTGCCTATCGCCAACTGGTCGCCTTCATGGGGCAACTGGATGATGGACAGCGCCTGCCCGCCGAATCCGACTTTGTCGATATGTTCGGTCTGTCGCGCGCCAGCATAAGGGAAGCGTTGGCGCGCCTGCGCGCCGAAGGTCAGGTGCGTTCCCGCAAAGGGTCCGGCAGCTATGCCGTGCACAATGGCTCGCCGGAAATGATGCGCCTTTCGGCCATCGAAACCATGCGCGACCTGGCCGAATGGCACGAGGTCCGCCTGGCGCTCGAAAGCGAGGTGGCGGCCCTCGCGGCCGACCGGCGCACCGACGCGGATCTGGCCAACCTGCAGAAGGCCCAGGCCGACCTGATCGTCCAGCTCGCCAGCAACCACGCCGACAAGGAAGACGTCGCCTTCCATTCAGCCCTGGCGGCCTGCGCGCATAGCCCAAAGCTCAGCGACGCGCTGGGGCGGCTTACCTCGCACATCTTCAAGTGGAGCAGCCTGTCGGCAGAGCGCGGCTTTCTCACCCTGGCCGAGCGCCGGGAACTGATTTCACTCGAGCATGGCGGCATCGTCGATGCCGTGGCGGCCCGCGACGCAGACCGCGCCCGGGCCGAAATCCGGCGGCACCTGCTCAACGGACGCTCACGAGTCCTGAGCACGCTCGAGCGTTAGACCCCCGGAGAAACCGGGAAAATTCAAGCAATGGAGGAACTTGGAATGAGTATCGGCAACCTGGACCGGCGCATGGTCCTGAAACTGGGAGCGGCATCCGCGCTGCTGCCCGCCCTGAGCGGCATCGCCCTGGCCCAGGGCCAAAGCGGCACCATCCGCATCTGGACTTTTCTCAGTGCCGAAGGCCAGTCGCCGCGCGAAGTCGTGCTGCGCGAACTGATTGAGAAATTCACCGCCGCCAATCCGGATGTATCGGTGGTCGTCGAGGCCCAACCCTTCCAGGAACTCGAAACCAAGTTCGTCGCGGCCTCGGCCCAGAACCGGGCACCCGACATTATCTGGATGCGCGACACCTTCCTCGATCTGGTCAATCAGCGCGGCGCGCTTGCCAACCTCGATGACGAACTGTCCGCCGATTTCCAGAGCAATGTCATTCCCGATCTCTATCCGGTCTTTGCCGAAAAATCGGTCATGGATGGCGTTCGCACCTCGCTGCCCCTCTGGCCCTCGCCGGCGCAAATCCTGTTCTATCGCAAGGACGCTCTCGCCGAGATCGGGCTCGATGCACCGCCCCTGACCTGGGACGAGTTCATTCCCGTCGCCGGCAAGCTGACCAGTGGCGACCGTCTCGGTTTCGGCCTGCCGACCAATGACAACAGCGTCTCGGCCTTCATCAACATGATGACCGGCTTCGGTCCGGGCATTTTTGACGCGGCGACCGGCCAGTTCGATGTGACCGGCCCGGAAGCTGTCGAAACTGCCAATGTTGTCCGACAGCTTGTTGCTGCCGGCGCCCTGTCCTCCACCCTGCTCAACGCCATGGGCGACGATATCCAGGATCAGTTTGCCGCTGGCCGCTTCGCCATCGTCCAGGCTTTCGCGCCGCGTTTCGCCCAGTACAAGTCGATTGCGGCAGCCTATGACCCCAATGACCTGGCCGTTTCGGCCTGGCCGGCCTTTGGGGATCGCCCCCCGGCAGTGCTGCTCGGGCCCTATTGGACAGTGGGTGTTTCGGCAAAGTCCGAGAACAAGGCCGCCGCCACCGCCTTTGTGGAAGCGCTCTATACGCCGGAAGCCTCGATGCAATGGGCCGAGGTTGCCGGGCTCGTGCCCGATCGCCGCTCGGTGCAATCCGACCCCTTCTTCAGCACGCCTGAAGCCGAGTCCATCGCCGTGTTCAATGCGCTGCTCGACGCACCGGGGGCCCTGACCTTCCCGCCCAAGCTGCCCGACATCACCAAGGTCTTCCCGATCATGAACACCGCGCTTCAGGAGTTGATCGGCACCGACGAGGATGTGGGCGCCATTCTCGAACGCGCCAAGGCAACGCTGGGTTGGTAATACGATGACGACGACGGCCATTGAGACTTCGGTGGATTCTTCCCGCGCCCTGCACTCAGTGGCCCGCAAGACCAAAATCGTGGGGTCGGCACTTGTCGGCCCCGCACTCATCCTCGTGGTAGCGATCAATGTGCTGCCGGCCTTTTATGGCTTCTATCTCAGCCTCCGACAGGTCTTCTTCTTCGCCGATGAAGGCTATGTCGGGCTGCAGAACTATGTCGAACTGTTCCGCGATCCCTTTGCCTGGCAGGCCATCGGCCGCTCGCTGGTTTTCACCTTCGGGTCTCTGGCCATCGCCGTCCCCCTGGCGCTGGTTTCGGCCATGGGCATCCGCCGCCTCGGCAACTGGGGCAGCATCCTGCTCACCGTGCTGCTCGTGCCCTGGGCGATGAGCCCGATCGTCGTTGCCCTGCTGTGGAAATGGATCCTGGTGCCCTCGCCCGGCGGGCTTGTCGGCGCCATCTTCGCCGCCTTCGGCGTGCCACCGCAGGACCTGCTGACCGATCCGCTCCTGGCCATGCCGACGCTGATCCTGATCGGGGTGTGGCGTAATTTCGCCTTCGCCGCGATCATCCTCACCGGCGGCCTCGGACAGATTCCGCGCGATCTCTACAAGGCCGCGGCCGTGGACGGCCTGGGCGCCTGGGAAGCCTTCCGCAAGATCACCCTGCCGCTGCTGGCGCCATCACTGCTGATCGTTATCTCCATGCTGACCATCAGCTATTTCAACGAGGTCCAGACCATTATCGGACTGACCGGCGGTGGCCCGATCCGGCAGACCACGACCCTTGGCTATCTCCTCTACCACACCGGTTTCGTGGAGCTCGATCAGGGGCGCGGCAACGCCATCGCCATCGTCATGTTCATGATCAACATGCTGCTCATCGCCCTCTACATCAAAATCCTGGGCAAGCAGCCGGGAGCTGCCGCATGAAAACCGGAACCCGAATCTGGCTGGTGCTGGGATGTCTGCTCGCCGCTCTGGTCGCTCTCGGCCCCATCGTCTGGGCGTTTTCGACCTCGCTCAAGCCGACCAACCGCATCTTCCAGGTGCCGCCCGAGCTTATCCCCTCGGTGTCGACGCTGGACCATTATGCCCGTCTCATTTCCGAAGGTGTGCACTGGGCCTTCCTCAATAGCGGTCTCTATGCCGTCATGGCGGTGCTGGTGGCGCTGACCCTGGGCACCGTGGCCGGCTATTCGCTGGCGCGCTACCCGATCCCGGGCAAGCAACTGGTTCTAGTGCTCTTCGTCGGGGCCATGGCGGTACCCGGCTTCGCCGTGCTGCTGCCCACCCAGCTGCTCTTCGTCAATATGGGTCTTTACAACACCTATATCGCGCTGCCCCTGCTCTATGCCGGCCATATCCTGCCTTTCGCGGTGTGGGTGACACGCTCGCATTTCAACACCATCCCGCGCGAGCTCGAACAGGCGGCGCAGATCGACGGCTATTCGCGTTTCGAGGCGGTGTGGAAGGTCGTGTTGCCCGGCGCCAAGCCGGCGTTGCTGGCCGCCGCGACCTTCGGCTTCCTGCACTCCTGGAACGACTATGTCACCGCGACCACCATGGTCGACACGCCGGGCCTGCGCACCCTGCCGGTGGCACTGATCTTCTTCCAGGGTTTCCATGGCCGGGACTGGGGCGCGCTGATGGCTGGCGTCATCATCGCCACGATACCGCCCGTCGTCATGTTCCTCCTGTTCCGCAAATATCTCATCGGCGGCTTCGCTGATGGTTCTGTGAAAGGCTAATTCGGTGAACGCAGAGTCCCGCAAAGCATCGACGGCCCAATCGGTCCGCTTCATCAATGTCGGCAAGAGCTACGGCAATGTCCGGGCCGTTTCGGACGTCAATATTGCCATCGAGCCCGGCCAGTTCGTCACCCTGCTGGGGCCTTCGGGCTGCGGCAAGAGCACGACACTCAACATGATCGCCGGTCTGGAAATGCCCACCGAGGGCCAGATCCTGATCGGGGATCGTGACGTGACCACCGTCAGGCCGGCCGACCGCGATATCGCCATGGTGTTCCAGTCCTACGCGCTCTATCCGCACCTGACGCTCTATGAAAACATCGCATTTCCAATGCGGGCGCGCCGCCGCCGCACGCCCGAGCCCGAGGTGGACAGCAAGGTTCGCAATGCCGCGCGCATGCTCGGCCTCGAAGCCATGCTCGGCCGCTTCCCGCGCGAAATTTCCGGCGGCCAACGCCAGCGCGTGGCCCTCGGCCGCGCCATGGTGCGCACGCCGACCGTTTATCTGCTCGATGAGCCGCTCTCCAATCTCGATCAGCAATTGCGCGTGCAGATGCGCTCGGAACTCAAGGACCTGCACCAGCGGCTCGGCGCGACCATGCTCTATGTCACCCACGACCAGAGCGAGGCCATGACCCTGTCCGACCTGATCGTCGTCATGTCGGCGGGCCGCATCGAACAGGTCGGCACCCCGCGCGAGCTCTATGATCGTCCTGCCAATCTGTTCGTGGCGCGGTTCCTGGGCGAGCCGGGCATGAACATTCTCGATGGCGAGCGCGCCGCCGATCGGCTCGTCGGCGCCGGTTTTTCCCTGCCGTTTCCCACCGCCGTCGCCGCCTCCGAGAAACGGCTCTCGGTGGGGCTGCGACCCGAAGACATCGAATATGACCCGTCCAACGACGCGCCGATCAAGGGAACGGTCCGAACCGTTGAATTTCTCGGCTCGCGCAGCCTGGTCCGCATCGACGTGGGCGATGCACTGGTTTCGGCCTTCCTCCCCGCAACGGTGGAACTGGTCGCCGGCCAGGCCGTCGGGCTGCGTCCGGCCGACACGAACAAGACCCGCTTCTTCGACACGCAGTCGGGCCTGGCGGTTGAGGAGACAGTGCAATGAACCAGATCGATCTCAACGGCGAAGTGGCCGTCATCACCGGCGGCGCGCAGGGGCTGGGCTTTGCCATGGCCCAGCGCATTCTCCAATCGGGCGCCAGGGTAAGCCTGTGGGACCGCGATGGCGACACCCTGGCCCGGGCCGTCGCCGCGCTCGGCGCCGGCGCTTCAAGCCAGACGGTGGACATCACCGATCTCGATGGACTCGTCGCGGCCCATGCACGGGTGGAGGCCGATATCGGTCCGGTCTCGATCCTGGTGAACTCCGCCGGCATTGCCGGCAGCAATGCCAGCCTTGATCAATATGATCCGGACGAATGGCGGCGCGTGGTCGAGATCAATCTCAACGGCACGTTCTACGTCAACAAGGCCGTCGTCCCTTCGATGAAGGCGCGCAATTATGGCCGCATTGTCAATATCGCCTCGGTGGCCGGCAAGGAGGGTAATCCCAACCTGTCCGCCTATTCCGCCGCCAAGGCGGGGGTGATCGGCCTCACCAAGTCGCTGGGCAAGGAACTGGCCGGCTTCGACATCGCCGTCAACGCCATCACCCCGGCAACCGCCAAGACCCGGATCCTCGAAACCCTCACCGAGGAATTCATCCAATATATGCTGACGCGCATTCCGCGCGGGCGCTTTCTCGAAGTGGATGAAGCCGCGGCCATGGTTGCCTGGCTGGTCTCGCGCGACAACAGCTTCACCACGGCATCGGTGTTCGATCTATCGGGCGGCCGCTGCACCTATTGAAAGGTCGGATCATGGAACTGCGCACCGCTTTCGCCCTGATCGAGGCAACGCTGGAAGAGGGACGCCGCCGCAAGGCGCGTCCCCTTTCGGTCGTGGTGCTCGATCCGGGTGGACACCAGATTGCCAGCGCGCGCGAGGATGGCGCCGGCTTTGCCCGCCTTGCCCTGGCACAGGGAAAGGCCTGGGGCTCCCTGGGCATCGGCTTCGGCTCGCGCACCCTGTCCGAGCGGGTCACGAAAGCCCCTGAATTCTTCGCCGCAGCCGCCAGCCTGCTGGATGGCCGCCTGCTGCCGGCACCCGGTGGCGTGCTCCTGCTGCGCGATGGCACGCTGATCGGCGCCCTCGGCGTCTCGGGCGATACAGGCGACACGGACGAAGCCTGCGCCCTCTTCGCAGCGGGCCGTCTCGGCCTTGAGCATGAACGCTAGAACCAGGTCAGCCGGCACCGCTTTGCGAACCAGAATACGCAAGGAACAAGCACCCCATCATCTGTGATGGGGCGCAGCAGAACCCGCATTTGATTCGGATTCCAGCCTGCAATTCCAACGAGTTAGGAATGGCGGAGAGAAAGGGATTCGAACCCTTGAGACGGTTCCCCGCCTACACACTTTCCAGGCGTGCGCCTTCGACCACTCGGCCACCTCTCCGCATCGCCTTATCCCCGGCTGGAAAACGCCGGAGGGGCCGGAGGTGAACCCGGCGCGAGCGAGGCGCAATATACTTATCAGCGCTTCGGGCGCAAGGGATCACGACACCGGGATGACGATTGTTTTTGCATGAGGGTCTTGCCATCTTGTGAGTTGGCGGCCCGGCATGGCACAAAGAAAAACGTGCGCGGGGCGGAACGGGTAGGCCAGCCTCAACTTATCCCCGGTAAGCACAGGGAATGTGGATGCGGCTTATTCTCAGAATTGCGGGCACCTGGCTGATCGGCCTGGCGGTGGTTTTGCTTGTTGTCGATGGCACCAAATCGCTGGGCGCCAATGCGCTCGTCTATACCAGCCTTGCCGATCTGTGGATGCAGGTGCATCCGCCCAGTCTTGCCGGTGTCGGCGAATTTTTTGAGAGCCGGTTCTTTGCCGATCTGCTCGATGCGGCGCTCAAGGCCGTGCTGGACTATCCGGCCTTTGCCGTGTTCGGTGTGCCGGGAATCCTGCTGGCTCTGGCCGGGCGCAAGCCGCGCCGCGAGCGCTACCTGCGGGCCGACCAGATCTGAGGCGCGGCTGTAACCGCGAAAGGCCGCTTTGCGAATAGAGCGGTGAAAGGAAGATACACCATGTTCTTCACATCCAAGCCCACCACCATCCCCACTGCCGCCGAGGCCCTGCCGGGCCGCGCAGCGGAAATGGCCGTGGCTACTGACCATTTCGTCAATGGCGCGGCGCTGAAGGGCCCCTATCCCGATGGCGCCGAAACCATCTATTTCGGCCTGGGCTGCTTCTGGGGCGCCGAGCGGCTGTTCTGGCAATTGCCGGGCGTGATCGTCACCGCGGTCGGCTATCAGGGCGGCGCAACGCCCAATCCCAGCTATGAGGAAGTCTGCTCGGGCCGCACCGGCCATACCGAGGCGGTGAAGGTGGTCTATGACCCCGGCAAGATTAGTCTCGACACGCTGCTCAAGGCCTTCTGGGAAGAGCATGACCCGACCCAGGGCATGCGGCAGGGCAATGACGTGGGCACGCAGTATCGCTCGGCCATCTACACCACGACGCCGGACCAGGCGGTGGCGGTGGACAAGAGCCGGGCGGCCTATCAGCAGGCTCTGGACAGCCAGGGCCTGGGAAAGATCACCACGGAGATAGCGCCGGCCAAAGACTTCTACTATGCCGAGACCTATCACCAGCAATACCTGGCCAAGAATCCGAACGGCTATTGCGGCTTGCAGGGCACCGGCGTGAGCTGCCCGATCGGGCTGGGCGTCGCCGCGGAATAGAAAAAATGAGGCCGATCCGGTTCACCGGGTCGGCCTTCGCGCAAACCGGGGCCACTTTGCCGGAAACGCTCTATCCTCCCATCATGACACGGACCGGCTTCGAAGCGTTCATCCTGACGCTGCCGAAGGCGACATTGGTGCGTCAGTGGCGCGACGATTCGGTCGCCAAGATCGGCGGCAAGGTGTTTGCGCTGCTCGACCGCGATCCGGGCGAGGTGTGGCTCAAGGTTTCCGAGATGGCCTATGAGTTGCTGACCGAACTCGATGGCGTGCGGCCGGCCCCCTATTTCGCGCGGGCGGGCTGGGTGGCGATCTCCGTTGCCAGTCCGCTAACGGGGGAAGAGGTCGAGGCCTATGTGCGGGAAGCGCATCGGATCGTGGCGGGGAAGCTGACACGGAAGCTGCGGGCGGAATTGGGGTTGTAGGCCACAAACGCCCAACCTCGCCGCTCTTCCCTTCTCCCCTTGAGGGAGAAGGTGCCCCGCAGGGGCGGATGAGGGGTTGGTCCCACAAGCATTGAAGCATGGGAGGGCGCAGGACCCCTCACCCGGTTTTCCGCTGAACGCGGAAAACCACCCTCTCCCTCAAGGGGAGAGGGATGACGACTGCGGGGTTTCGGGCGGCCGACTACTCCGGCAAAACCCCGAAAACCTGCAAAGCCGCGCCGGGTAGGCTCACATCGTGCAGCCAGGCGGGTAGCTCGCCCCTGGCATAGAGATTGACGAAGCTGTCTTCCGCGCGGTCGGGCAGGCCGCGCAATTCGGCCATGGCCGGGCAGAGCACGACGAGACCGATACCCCTGGCATCGAGAATGGCGCGGGCATCGGCAATGGGATCGTTGAAGAAGCGGAACGTGTCGCGCACGCCCTGCTGATTGCGGTGATAGGGCGCGGCGACCACTTCGTGCGGCGTATAGAGCAGGAGATGGGCGCCCAGATCGATCGGCGCCATGATCCGCTCGGGCGGGATGGCAGCGAGATCGGCAAAGGCCGCCGGCACGAGGCAGGGCTCCTTGCTGGCGCGGGCTTCGGCGATCTGCTCGGGAAGGGTGGAGGTGAGGTTGGTCACCGCGGTGACCAGCAGCAGCAAAGCCACGCCGGAAAAGGCCAGCCAGCTCAGCAACAGGCCGGCCAGCGTGCGCAGACGCGGCGCGGCCAGATAGCGATGGCGCATCATGACGATGAGCCAGGCGGCGGCGGGAATGGCCGGCATGATGGCAAGGCGCCCGCCGCGCACCTGGGCCAGCATGACCACGGCGGTGCAGAGCGTAAAGACCAGCAAAGCCGCCCATTCGGCGCGCCCTTCCTTCACATCCCAGAGCCGCCAGGCGATGACGCCGGTGGCGAGCAGAGCCGGCAGGCCGACGGCCACGGCATAGGCGGGCAGTTCGGTAATGGTGGCGAACCAGGGACGGGCTTCGACGATGGCCGCGATCCAGTTGGCCTGCAGCCAGGGATCGATCTCGCCATAAGGCCCCTTGAGGCATTGCGGATAGAGCAGGGCCACCGCGCCCATGCCTGTCAGAGCGAGCACGCCGAGCAGGGCGAAGCGCTGCCAGGCGGCGCGGGGCGGCATGAGGCTGGCCAGGGTGAAGACCACCGCAACCACGACGGCCATGGCGACATAGACCGGCGACAGCACATCGCAGGCCGCTTCGAACCAGCGCGCGGGCGGCCGGAAAATGGCGAGGTGGACCATGGCGCCCAGCGCGAAGCTCAGGCCGAACAGGCGCATGGTGCGACCCCGCGCCGGATCGACCACGAAGGCCAGGCCCATGACCAGGATGGCGGCGGCAATGGTGGGCAGGGATTCGGTGGCGATGGCCAGGGCCGTGGCGGCCAGCGCACCGCAGGCCATGGCGAAGCGTGGCCGCCTGATGGCCTCGATGCCGGCCCAGATCATGGCCAGCGTCAGCAGGATGACGACATTGTGGTGGTCGACGCGACCGGGGGTGAATTCGGCCGTGATGGCAGGGCTCAGCACCGGCAGGACCAGAGCCGGCAGCACGCCTTCGGGGCCGACAAGGCGCTGCGCCAGCAGGGCGCTGAACCAGAGCAGCAGCGCAAAGAGCAGCATGGGCCAGATATAGCCGGCGGCGACCAGCGCCATATCGACGCCCAGCAGCGGGGTGAAGACCAGCACCAGCAGCGCCAGCGGCAGATCGACCAGCCGCGACCAGTGCAGTTCGGCGCCGAACGGCGTGTTGAGCCGATGGGCCGTCAGGTCATACCAAGGCTGGCCGGCCAGGAAATCGCGCACCATGACCATGCGCATGGCGTCATCGGTATCGGCGAAAAAGGGCAGGCCGGCGCGGGTATACAAAGTGCGCAGGATCAGGGTGGCAGCCGCCGCGGCAAAGACCAGGGCAACGAGACGAAGATCGGGGCCGCGATGGGCGGGAGTGGCGGTCAACATACATTCCTGCACTGGAAGAGCGGCAGGATGGACCGGCGCGGTTAAGATGGGGTGGAGGTTGGTTTCGCATGCGCGGCTCCACCCCACCCTCTATCCCCTCCCCATCAAGGGGAGGGAGGCGCCAGCTCAGAGGCCAGTGTTCATCGTCTCCCTCCCCCTTGTGGGGAGGGATCAAGGGTGGGGGTGAGCCACACGCACCGCACCCGTTCGCTTCCCGCTTGACTCGTTGTTTTAGTGTGCTACAAGACTATCACACTACACAGGCATCACACATGGATGATTTTCACACCAGCCAGCCGATCTTCGTACAGATCCGGCAGCGGCTTACCGAGATGATCCTGCGCGGCTCGGTCGGGGAGGGCGAGGCTTTACCCTCGGTCCGCCAGATCGCCGCCGATCTGTCGGTCAATCCGCTGACGGTCACCAAGGCCTTCGAAGCCCTGGTCGATATCGGCGTGGTCGAAAAACGCAGGGGATTGGGCATGTTCGTCAAGACCGGAGCGCGGGCCGAGCTGCTCGCACATGAACGCGACAAGTTTCTCAAGGAGGATTGGCCGCGCATCGCGGCCCAGATCAAGGCGCTCGACCTTGACCTTTCGACCCTGCTTTCCAGTTCCACTGCCACCAAGGTGCAGAAAAATGACTGAGCTTTCCACCGCATCCCTCGAGACTATCGACCCCATCGTCTCCGCCCGCGGCCTGCGCAAGAGCTTCGGCCGCAAGGAAATCCTGCATGGGCTCGATTTCGATATTCCCCCCGGCCGCATCTATGGGCTGATCGGCCACAATGGCGCCGGCAAGACCACGACGCTCAACGCCATGCTGGGCCTGACCAATTGCGAAGGCACTATCCGCGTGCTGGGCGAGGACCCCTTTGCCCGCCGCGCCAAGCTGATGGAGAATGTCGCCTTCATCTCCGACGTGGCCAGCCTGCCGCGCTTCCTGCGGGTGCGCGAGCTGTTCGCTTTGCTCACCAACATCCACCCCAATTTTTCGCAGGACAAGGCGCGCAGCTTCCTCGAAGGCACCGATATCCGCCCCGAGATGAAGATCAAGCACCTCTCCAAGGGCATGGTCGCCCAGTTGCACCTGGCCGTGGTCATGGCCATCGACGCCAAGCTGCTGGTGCTGGACGAGCCGACGCTGGGTCTCGACATCACCTATCGCAAGCGCTTCTACCGGCGCCTGCTGGAAGACTACATGACCGAGGAGCGCACCTTGCTCATCACCACCCACCAGGTGGACGAGATCGAGTTCATGCTGAGCGACATCATGTTCATCCGCGATGGCGAATTGATCCTCCACATGCAGATGGAGACGGTGAACGACAAGTTCACCCAGCTCGTGGTCAACGATCCCGAACAGCATGCGGCCGCAAGGGCCCATAACCCGGTCTATGAAGAAACCCGCTTCGGGCAGACCGTAATGATCTTCGACGGTGTCGACCGCGAGCTGCTCGCGCCCTATGGCAAGCTCTCGACCCCGACGCTTTCCGACCTCTTCGTCGCGCTGATGCAGCGGCCGACGGCCAATCCGGAGACGGCCCAATGAAGGCTTTCACCGCTCTCGTCCATCGCGAGCTGATCGAGCATCGCGGGGCCTTCCTGCTCGGGCCGCTGCTGCTGGTGGCGGTGCTGTTCGGCGCCACTATCCTGGCCTTCACGGTCGGGCGGGTCGATGCGCGCTTCTCGGGCGCCATGCTGACCGTGGCACCCCTGCGCATCTATGAAATGGGCTTTCTCGGCTTCGGCGTCGGCTGGTCGTTCTACCTGATGGCCACGCTCTTCTTCTATGCGGCCGACGGCTTTGCCGCCGACAAGCGCAACAATGCCATGCTGTTCTGGAAATCCATGCCGGTCGGCGACTTCAAGATGCTGCTGAGCAAGCTCACCGCCGCCATCACCCTGCTGCCCGGCACGGTCTATGCCGTGGCTTTGCTCAGCGGATTGCTGCTCTATGGGGTGGCCTATGTCACCATGCTGATCAATGGCACCGGCACGGTCGCTGCCCTTGGCGGGATTGCCATGGTCTACCTGCAGGTGGCGCTGGCCATCCTGGTCAGCTTCGCGGTCGGGCTTATCTGGTACCTGCCCTTCATCGCGCTGGTCGGGGGCCTTGCCACCGCCATCGGGCGCTGGGCCATTCCGGTGTCGCTGGTACTGCCGGCCATCGTCGCCACGCTGGAATGGGTGACTTTGGGGGGCCTGCATCCCTTCACCACCCGCACCTGGGATTATCTCAGCTACCGTTCCACCTTCCCGCTGATCGAGGACGGCTATGTCGATGCCTGGTTCGTCGGCACCGAACCGTTCAACGCCCTGCTCTATGCCACCGACCTGCTGAACCGGGTCGACTGGAGCCAGGTCGGCATCGGCGTGGTGTTCTCGCTGGCGATGATCTATCTGGGCAGCGAATATCGGCGGCGCAGCAACGATAATTGAGGTTTGACAGCCACTGAACCACCCCTCTCCCCTTGTGGGAGAGGGTGGAAATCCGCGTCCAGCGGATTTCCGGGTGAGGGGCTGCGCGCTCCCATGCTTCAACGCCGGCGGATAGCGCGGTGCCCCCTCATCCGCCCTTCGGGCACCTTCTCCCACGAGGGGAGAAGGGAAAGCCCCAGCCGTTCGAGGTAGCTCTCCCCACAGGGGGAGGGTGAACCCTGTGGGTGTGGCTGCATCGAGCCCACTCCGCTCCCCCACACTGGACATCCCAGCCATCCCCCGGTCATATCCGACCATGACCGAAGCCACCCGATTCCCCGACGTGATGCTGCTGGCCGCGGGCTTGGGCACGCGATTGCGGCCGGTCACCGAGACCCTGCCCAAGCCACTGGTGCCGGTGGCGGGCGTGCCGCTCATTGAGCGCATCATGGGCAATGCCCGCGCCGAGGGCGCCAAACGCTTCGTGGCCAATGCGCATTATCGCGCCGACCAGGTCCTCGCCCATTTCGGCGGGCTGCTGAAAGTCAGCCGCGAGGATGACTTGCTGGGCACCGGCGGCGGGGTGAAGCGGGCTCTGCCCGTGCTGGCTTCCGACCCCATCCTGGTGATGAATACCGACGCCTTCTGGCCATCAGGAAGCGACACGCCCATCACCCGGATGATCGCCACCTATGCCGGGGGCGACGACATCGTGCTGCTCTGCGTGCATCCGCGCAACGCCACCGGCTTTGCCCGCAGCCACGATTTCTGCCTCGCCCCGGATGGCGCGATCACCCGCGACTATGGCGCCCCGGTGATCTATGCCGGCGTGGCCCTGCTCGGCAAATCCCTGTTCGAAGGCACGCCCGATGGCGCCTTCTCGATCAACGCCCTGTTCGAGGCGGCTTTGGAGCGCGAAACGCTGCATGGGGTCGTGCTCGATGCGCCATGGTTCCATGTCGGCGATGTCGAGGCGCTGGCCGAGGCCGAGCGGCGGCTGACGCCATGAGCCTTTTTCCATCGCTCCGCATGCGAAATTCCTGGCCACCCTGGCCGATCGCGTCATGGACGGCACGCTGCTTGATGGCTGGGACCGGACGCAGCCGCTCTGGCTCAGCGACGTCACCATCATCGTGCCGACCCGGCGCGCAAAGATGGCTCTGGCTGATGCCTTTGCCCGCCACAATGAAAATCGCGGCCTGCTCCCCGATATCCGCACCTTTGGCGGCGAGGTGGAGGACGAGGAACCCTTCCTGCCGCCCTTCGACGTCACCCCGCCTTTACCTGCCGCCGGCCCGCTGGAGCGGCGGCTGGTGCTGTCGCGCCTGGTGGCGGCCTGGGCCGATACGCCGGATGGAAGGCAGGCCTTTTCGACCCCGCCGACCGCGGCGGAAATCCTCTCCATGTCGGAATCGCTGGGCGCGCTGATCGACGACCTGCTGACCGAGGAGCGGACCGCCGCCGATATCCGCGCCATCGTGCCCGATATATCGGGCGAACTCGGCGCCTATTGGCAGCAGACGCTGACCTTTCTCGGCATTGCCCTCGACTATTGGCCGCAGCATCTGGAGGCCAAAGGCCGCGCCGACAGCATGGCCCTGCGCGGGCAGCGGCTCGACCGGCAGGCGCGGGCGGCGCCCCTATTATGGGGCGAAAAGCCCGTCATCGCCGCCGGCTCCACCGGCTCGATCCCCGCCACGGCGCGGCTGCTCAAGGCGATCAGCGAGCTGCCGCGCGGCGCCGTGGTGTTGCCGGGACTCGATTGCGCCATGAGCGAAGCCGATCACACCGCTCTGCTCGCAGCCGACAACAATCCGCATGGCCATCCGCAATATGGTCTGGCCCGGCTGCTGCGCCTTCTGGGCGCGGCGGTGAGCGATGTCACCGAACTGGCGCCGGACGACAATCTGCGTACCACGCTGGTCAATCGCGCCCTGGCGCTGACCAAGGACACGGCGCGCTGGCCGGAGCAACGCCTGACCCAGCTCGAAATCGGCATGGCCTGCGATGGCCTCTCCATCATCCGCGGCCGCAACGAAGACGAGGAAGCGCGCGCCGTGGCTTTGGCCGCCCGCGATACGCTGGCGCGGGGCAAGACGGTGGGCGTGGTGACGCCCGACCGGAACCTGGCCCGCCGCATCGCCGCCGAATTGCGGCGCTTCGAGGTCGTCGTCGATGACGCCGCCGGCACGCCTTTGTTCCAGTCGGCCGCCGGGCGGTTGCTGCGGCAAATCCTGGTGGTCGCCTCAGGCAATTGCGCGCCGGTTGACCTCATGGCCCTGCTGCGCAACCGGGCGGCCTTGTTCGGGCTGAAGCGCAGCGAAATCGGCCGATTGGCCGACGATATCGAGCTGGGCCTGCTGCGCGGCCAACGCCCCAATCCGGGGCTGGCCGGCCTGCGCGACCTGCTCAAGGCCAATGTCGGCGAAACCACGAAATATGTCGGCAAGCGACTCTACGCCAACCAGGCCGAAGCCATCGAAGCCCTGTTCGCCCGCATCGAGGTGGCCCTGTCGCCGTTGCGGACCCTGCTGGGTGAAAGCCGCATCAATGCCGGCGCGCTGGCGGCCGCGATCTCTCGGGCTTTCGACAGCGTGGCCGATGGCGCCGATATTCCCGGCCGGACCGAGTTGAGCGACTGGGCCGGCCAGATGGCGGCGCAGCAGGGCGAGGGCCACAGCTTTGCGCCATCGGGATTGGAACAGGTGCTGGCCGCGCTGATGGTGGGCTTTCAGGTCCGCACCCGCGAAGAACGGCGCAGCGATATCGCCATCTGGGGCCAGCTCGAAGCGCGGCTGCAAAATCCCGACCTGCTGGTGCTCTGTGCTCTCAACGAGGACAAATGGCCCGAGGCGGCCGATCCCGGCCCCTGGCTCAGCCGCGGCATGCGGCTGGCCGCCGGGCTGGAACCGCCCGAGCGGCGGCAGGGCCTGGCCGCGCATGATTTCGCCCAGGGGCTGGGCAATGAACAGGTCATCATCGCCTTTTCCGACCGCATCGGCACCAGCCCGGCTTTGCCCTCGCGCTTCGTGCAGCGGCTCGAAGCCTTTGCCGGGGCGGACAATGCCCGCTCCTGGGAGGAACGCGGCGCGCAATGGCTCGATCAGGCACGCCGGGTCGATGCCGTCATCGAGACGCGCTCGGCGCAGCGCCCCGCGCCCAATCCGCCGGCCGATACAAGGCCGCGCCAGCTATCGGTCACCGAGATCGAAACGCTGATGCGCTCGCCCTATGACATCTATGCCAAACATGTCCTGCGCCTACGCCCGCTCGATGCCCTGGGCGAAACGCCCGAGGCGCGCGAGCGCGGCACCATCATCCACGATATTCTGGCCCGCTTCGTCGAGGAGCGGCATGATGTGATGGCGCCCAACGCGCCCGACCTGCTGCGCCAGTTCGCCGTGGATGCCTTTTCCGGGCTCGACGGCATTGCCGAGCGCCGCGACATCTGGATTCGGCGCTTCGAAACGGCAGCACGGCAATTCCTCGACTTCGAGCGCGAACGCAATGCCGAGGTGCGCCAGCGCCATGCCGAAATCGACGGGCTGTGGGCCCTGCCCTCGGGCTTCACCCTCAAGGGTCGCGCCGACCGGGTCGATGAAATGATGGATGGCCGCCTGCAGATTCTCGATTTCAAGACCGGTTCGGTGCCGGCGCCGGGCGCCATGAAGGCGTTCGAAGCGCCGCAAATGCTGCTCGAAGCGCAGATGGCCAAGGCCAATGCCATGGGTGTGCCGGGAGCGGATTCCTCGGCCCTGACCTATATCAAGATCGGGCTCGGCCCCGAGGCCTTCCGGCCGATTGCCTTCTCGCTGGACAATGGCCACACCATCATGAGCGCGGCCGACGAGATCGCCCGCCGCATGCAGTCCCATGTCGATTTCTTCCTGTTCAACGACAATCCCATGCCCGCGCGCATCCTGCCGCTCAAGACGCAGCGCTTCCCCGGCGCCTATGACCATCTCGCCCGCATGGACGAGTGGACCGCCGTGGACGAAGATGATGAGGACGTGTTTTGAGCCAGGAACGCGGCAAGCCCGTCATCTCCGCCGAAACCCGCAACAACCAGGCGCGGGCCACCGATCCGGCTCTGTCGATCTGGGTGTCGGCCAATGCCGGCTCGGGCAAGACCTATGTTCTCACTCAGCGCGTGCTGCGCCTGCTGCTAGCTGGGGCGCGGCCGCAATCCATCCTCTGCCTCACCTATACCAAGGCCGCCGCCGCCGAAATGCGCGGCCGCGTCGCCGAGAAGCTGGCCAAATGGGCCACTCTGCCGGAGCCGGACCTGATCAAGGAGCTGAAAGAGGTCGAGGGCAGCGCCTATCGCCCCAGCCAGATCGAGCGGGCGCGCACGCTGTTCGCGCAAGCGCTGGAAACGCCCGGCGGCCTCAAGATCGTCACCATCCACGCCTTCTGCGAGAGCGTGCTGCACCGCTTCCCCCTCGAAGCCGGCGTGCCCTTCGACTTCAAGGTCATCGAGGATGACGAGCGCATTGCGCTGCTGACCCAGACCCGAGAAGCCGTGCTGGCGCAGGGCCTGCGCGGCGAGGGCGCCACGGTGGCGGTGGAAACCCTGTTCGGCCTGCTCAGCGACTTCGCCCTCAGCGACGCCATCGAGCTGGCGATGAATGACGGCCGCAAGCTCAAGGCGGTGCTGGCGGACATTCCCGCCGCCAAGGCCAATCTGCGCCGCCTGCTCGGCACCATGACGCCGCGCAGCAGCCAGGCGATTCTGGATGCCGCCGTGAGTGAACGGCTGGTCGATGGCGGCGACATTGCCCGCCTGCTGGCCCTGGGCGGCAAGGCCCTGGCCAATCGCTTCGGCAGCATCGACGCCAATGCGCCTCGCCCGCTCGACTGGATCGGCGCCTTCCTGACCGACAAGGACCTGCCGCCCGCCAACTTCCCCGGCAAGGCGGTGGAAAAGGCCGACCCGGTGCTCGCCCAGCGCATGCTGGCCGAAGCCGAACGCCTCGCCGGTCTGATGATCGAGCGCCGCACATCGCTCATCATCGAGCGCAGCGAAGCCCTGCTCGATGTGGTGGCGCTGATTGCCGGCCGGTACAATGAACATAAGCGCGCTCGCTCGCTGCTCGATTTCGACGACCTGGTCGAAAAGCTCGGCGATCTGCTGGAAAACCCCGATGCCGGGCCCTGGGTGCAATACAAGCTCGATACCGGCATCGACCATATCCTGGTCGATGAAAGCCAGGATACCAATCCCGAGCAATGGCGCGTGGTGCGGGCCATTGCCGACGAATTCTTCAACGGCGCGGGCGATCTGACCCGCCTGCGCTCGCTGTTCGCGGTGGGCGACCAAAAGCAGTCGATCTATTCCTTCCAGGGGGCCGAACCGACCCTGTTCGGGGCTACGGGCGAATTGTTCGAGCGCCGCGCCGCCACTGTCGACATGCAGTTCCGCCGCGTGCCGCTGCATACCAGCTTCCGCACGCTGATCGAAATTCTCAATGCCGTCGACAAGGTCACCGACCTCGAGGGCATGCAGGACGCCCTTCTCGAAACCGGCAAGGTGCATCACGATACGACACGCCCCACGACAGGTGGCAGCGTGACCCTGTGGCCGCCCTTGCAGCAGGCGCTTGCCGAAAGCGGCGCCAGTGCATGGCCCACCGAGCCGCCCAGCGGCGGCGAGCGCACCGCGCCCCGCCAGGTGGCCGAGCGTATCGCGCGCGAGATCAAGTCCTGGATCGACACCAAGCGCCCGCTGGCCAATCGCGGCCGACCCATCCGCCCCAATGACGTGCTGATCCTGGTGCAGTCGCGCGGCGCCGTGTTCCAGGAAGTCATCCGCGCTTTGCGCAAGGAAGGCCTGCCCACGCCCGGCGCCGACCGGCTGGCCGTATCCGAACATATCGCCGTGCTCGACCTGTTGGCCCTCTGCGACGTTCTGCTCAACCCGGCCGACAATCTGCAACTGGCCGCGCTGTTGCGCTCGCCGCTCTTCGATATCAGCGAAGACGACCTCTTCGCCCTCGCCCAGCCCCGCGACAAGCAGACCCTGTGGCAGGCGCTCGAGACCTGCACCACGCCAAGCTGCGCCGAAGCCTGGCGCATGCTGTCGCGCTGGCGCGGTGAGCTCGATTTCGAGCGCCCCTTCGAATTCCTCACCCAGGTGCTTTATGCCGAAGGCGGATTGCGCCGCTTCCATGCCCGGCTGGGCGAGGAAGTGGACGAGGTGTTCGCCGAACTGCTCGAACTGGCGCTGTCCCATGAACAGGGCAGCCAACCATCGCTGCAGGGTTTCGTTGCCGCCATGCGGCAAAGCGCGGTGTCGATCAAGCGCGAACTGGCCGAGGCCGGCACCGGCATTCGCGTCATGACCGTGCATGGCGCCAAGGGGCTCGAAGCGCCCATCGTCATCCTCGCCGACGCCGCCAGCAAGCCGCAGGGCAACCAGGTCAATCGGCCGGTCTATCTGCTGACCGACGCGCCCGGCCCGCTGCTGGTCCATGCCTCGGGCCGCGGCGCCCATGTCGAAGCCAGCCAGGCGGTCAAGACGCAGGTGGAAGCCAATCTGGCCAAGGAATATTGGCGCAAGCTCTATGTGGCCATGACCCGCGCCGAGGACGAACTCTATGTCACCGGCGCGCTGACGCCGGGCCGCAAGCCGGAAGGTCAGCTCGAAGGCACCTGGTATCAGGCGGTGGACCGCGCTTTGCGCGACGAGGCCGAAATCGTGCTGGACGAGCAGGGCGAGGAGACCGCGCTGATCTATCCGCGCGAGCGGCTCACCCCGCAGCCGGTCAAGCGCCTCGCCGACATAGTGCCGCTGGCTGGGCAGCCCCGGGCCTTCGCCCCCGTCCCTGCCCCATCGGTAGCGCCCATCGTCTCGCCCTCCTCGGCGCGCAGCCATGTCGCCCCGGTCCTGGCGCTCGATAGCCTGGTCGAACAGGTGCGCGATGCCGATGCGGCGCGCAGGGAAGGCATCGCGCTCCATGCCCTGCTGCAGCATCTGGGCCGGGTCGATCCGGCTGTATGGGCCGATGTGGTGCCCAAGGCACTGCTGGCTTTGCTGCCCGATGCGCCGGAAAGCCATGCAGGGCTCGGCGCCAAGGCGGTATCCATTCTCTCCCGGCCCGACCTCGCCGCTGTGTTCGGGCCGGCCAGCCGCGCCGAAGTGCCCTTCCTCATCGACGCCAGGCGCGATGGCGCCGATATCCGCCTGGCCGGCCGCATCGACCGGCTCGTGGTTGACGACTCGGGGGTAACGGTGGTGGACTACAAGTCCGACGCATCGGTGCCCGCGGGGCCGGGCGATGTGCCGGGGAACTATCTAACCCAGCTCGGATTATATGCGTTGGTTGCAGGTCAGCTTTTCCCCGGACGAGACGTGCGGGCGGCAATACTATGGACACGACTGGAATCATTGATGTTTCTGCCGCCGGACAGGCTGGCGGCAGGCGCTCAGGGCTTCACCTTGCGGTGACAGCTCTTGCCCCGAGGCTGGACTCTACCCAGCTTTAGGCGCACAGAGACCGCCGCTTTAACAGAAGGCAAATAACCCATGACTACTCACGTTTCCGACGCCACTTTCGGCGAGGAAGTCCTTAATTCCAAAGAGCCCGTCCTCGTGGATTTCTGGGCCGAGTGGTGCGGGCCCTGCCGGGCGATCGCCCCCGTGCTCGATGAGCTCTCGACCGAGCTGGCCGGCAAGGTCAAGATCGTCAAGCTCAATGTCGATGACAATCCGGGCATTGCCAGCCAGTATGGCGTCCGCTCCATCCCGACCATGATCCTGTTCAAGGGCGGGGAAGCCGCCGACATGAAGATCGGCGCCGGCACCCCCAAGGCAGGCCTGGCCAAATGGCTCGAAGGCCACGCCGCCTGATCATCAGGCTTATATGAATAACGAACACCGCTGGGGCGACCCGGCGGTGTTTTTGTTTGGGGGGATGTCGCTTCTCATCCAACGCGGCAGCCCCGGCCACCGCACGTCACCCTCGGGCTTGACCCGAGGGCTCTATACTTACCGACAGCTCAGCAAGTGCAACGCCCTCGGGTCAGGCCCGAGGGTGACGATCGAGTTTGTGGGAGCGGCGCAGTGCTAGAAAAACAAACTCCATCTCCCCAAACCACCACATCTTGTATGCCTTCCCAAGCCCACCGACTCCTTCTAGCATCCATCGCCCGATACCGATGGAGATGAGATCGATGGCCTTGCATGTGAATGACGCCAATTTCGCCGCTGAAGTGCTGGCGGCGGACCGCCCGGTGCTGGTGGATTTCTGGGCCGAGTGGTGCCCGCCCTGCAAGGCCATGGCGCCCGCCATTGACGAGCTGGCCGAAACGCTGGCCGACAGCGTCAAGATCGTCAAGCTGGACGTCGACGCCAATCCGGGCATTACCGCGCAATATAATGTGCGCGCCATGCCCACGCTGATCGTGTTCAAGAACGGCGAGCCGGTCGATCTCAAGGTCGGCGCCGGCCAGTCGCGGGTGCAGCTCATCAAATGGCTGGAGGCCCACGCCGCCTGAGCGGCCGGTCCCTCCAAAACAAAAGGGCAGGTCCGCGGACCTGCCCTTTTTCATTTGTCTCGCCGTCGCCTCACTTGGGCGCCAGCACCATGACCATCTGCCGGCCTTCGGAGCGCGGCTGGCTTTCCACCTTGGCGATCGCCTCGGTCTGCTCGCGGACCTTGAGCAGCAGCTGCATGCCCAGTTCCTGGTGCGCCATTTCGCGGCCGCGGAAGCGCATGGTCACCTTGACGCGGTCACCCTCGTCCAGGAACCGTTGCATGGCCTTCATCTTGGTCTCGTAGTCATGCGTGTCGATATTCGGACGCATCTGGACTTCCTTGACCTCGATCACCTTCTGCTTCTTGCGCGCCTCGGCAGCTTTTTTCTGCGCGGCGTATTTGAAGCGTCCGAGATCCAGCATCTTGGCGACCGGCGGGACGGCATTGGGGGAGATCAGGACAAGGTCGAGCCCCTGTTCCTGTGCTTCTGCAAGCGCCGCGCGGGTGTTGACCACACCGCGGTTCTCGCCTTCAGCATCGATGAGTTGCACATCGGCGCTGGTGATATCTTCATTAGAGAGCGGCCCATCTTTCTGGGGCGCGACGGGTCTCATGGGACGACGAATGGCAAAGGATCCTTGCGTTGTTAAGCCTAGTGGTGAAATCGCGCATAAAATCGTGTTACGCGGACCATAAGTCAACTGGCAAACCGCCAGAAATTCTGGCCTGTTGCACCATTGAAACGCCGCGATTGCCGTGCCCTGCCGCGTGGCCGACGCTTGTATCCACCCGACAGGGAACGTTCCATGACCATATCACATCCCACCAGCTTCCGCATCCCCATCGGCAGCGGCCCGGCTTCGCGCGATATCGCCGTCGAGCAGCGCGCGGGCAAAGGACCGGGCATTTTCTGGCTCGGCGGCTTCCGCTCCGACATGATGGGCGGCAAGGCCATGGCGCTCGATGCGCTGGGGGCCGAACAGGGCCTGGCGGTCACCCGCTTCGATTATTCGGGCCATGGCATTTCGGGTGGCGACTTCAATGACGGCACGATCAGCCGCTGGCTGGAAGAGGCCGAGGCGGTACTGGCCACCACTGTCGGCCCGCAGATCATCGTCGGCTCATCCATGGGCGGCTGGATCGCCTTGCTGTTGGCCCGCTCCCTGCTGGCGCGCGGCACGCCCGCCCATGGCCTCGTGCTCATCGCCCCCGCCCCCGACATGACCCACGAACTCATGCTGCCCGACTTCACGCCGGAAGAGCACGAATCGCTGCAGAACAATGGTTATGTCGACCAGCCCAGCCAGTATTCCGACACGCCCTACCGCATCACCCGCGCCCTGATCGAAGACGGCAAGGCTCACCTGCTGTTCGGCGGCGTCATCGAAACCGGCTGCCCCGTCACCATCCTGCAAGGCGGCGCCGACCCCGACGTCCCGCAGGCCCACGCCATCAAGCTGGTCACCCACATCCTGCACGACCCGGTAACCCTGACCCTGATCCCGGATGGCGACCACCGGCTGAGCCGGGATGAGGACCTGGCAAGGTTGAAGGACGCCGTGATGCGGCTGGTGGAGCATTAAGTCAGTCGCGCACGATGCGCAGGAGCGGCTCGAACCGGTAGAGTGCCGGACGGCGCCCGGATGCCGCTTCCAGCGTTTCCAGAAGGCCGTTATCCAACAGTATTCGCGTGAACTTGTGTGCGGTCGGCGCTGGTATGCCGGACCTGCCGGTAAACATGTTGTTTCTGAAAACCGGGCGGGCGAACACAAAATCCAGCGCAGTTGTGCTCCACTGATTGCGCAGGAGCCGTCGGAACTCGTCCTTCATCGCTTCGTAGAGCGCCCCGATTTCCTCGGCTTGGGCGAGATTTTGTTTTGCCTGATCTTCGATGGCCGCCAGGAAGAATGCGATCCAATCTGTCCACGCACCGGTCTGGGATACAGCGCGCATGCGCTCGATATATTCGTCGCGCCGCTCTTCGAAATAACCGCTGATATAGAAGTGGGGAGCGCTTATTGCCCCATAATGCCAGAGCATCAACGTAATGAGCATCCGTCCGATCCGGCCATTGCCGTCCTTGAAGGGATGCAGCGCTTCAAATTCCAGATGCGCCACAGCGGTTCGAAGCAATAATTCCCAGTCATCGTTGCCGATGAAGTCCGTGAGCTTCTCCATGCCCAGCGGCAACGCCTGAGGGCTGATGGGGATGAATTGGATTTTTCTGCGAGAACGGTCGGCGAGGTAGTTCTGTTCGGTCTTGAATTCACCCGGATTAAGGCTTGCCCCGCGTCCGAAGCCGAGCAGAACCCGATGAGCCGATCGGATCAGCCACGGCGAAATTGACGTACCTTGTTCGATCGCATGCTGCGCCTGCGTGAGTGCGCGGCTATAAAGAAAAACCTCCACCGCCTCGGTGCGATAGCGATTGGGGTCGGTGGCCTCGTCTTCCTCGTGGTCGGCTTCATAGCGCAACACTTCGTCCAGTGTGCTGATGGTGCCTTCCATACGCGAAGACACCACGGCTTCCTGGTTGCGTAGCGGTGCCAGCAGAATTTCGCTGTTATGCATGCCTTTGAGCATTTGGTCGTAGCGCGCCAGGGCTGCTGCGGCAGACGCCAATGGCTTGATCAGCCGCATCGTATCGATGTCCGCGGGCGGAAACTGATCATAGTGATATTGCACCGCGTCAGTCAGATCGAAGTCCGCCATCGCCGTTTGCCTATCGGAATTGAGGTTTTTTAAGATTCAAATGCGATTGGTTGCAGTTTGCGATACACAACGGGTTTTGTCTATCTAATTTTGCAACTTTAGATAGACAAATGGGTTTGAGGTCTCCAGATAAAACCCAAATTGCGTTGGCTTGCAAAATCACCCGTTTCCGAGACTCAAGCGTTACCCCCGCGTTCCCAGCTTCGTCCGTTGCATCCCGTCCGCGTCGAAATTCTCCGGTGCCAGCCACCGCTCATATTCCGCCCGCAAAGCCGGCCATTCCCCGTCGATGATGGAGAACCACGCCGTGTCGCGGTTTTCGCCCTTGACGATGCGGTCCTGCCGGAACAGGCCCTCATATTGAAAGCCGAAGCGCCGGGCGGCGGCCTTGGAGCCCTCATTGCGGTTGTTGCACTTCCATTCGAAACGCCGATAGCCGAGGTCATCGAAGGCGTGCCGCGCGAAGAGATAGAGCGCTTCGGTGGCGATGCGCGTGCGGGCGATGGCCGGCCCCCAATAGACGCCGCCGATCTCGATCGAGGCGTGGTCGGGAAAAATGCGCATCCAGCCCTGATGGCCATGTGCCTTGCCCGTCGCTTTGTCGATAACAGCCACATAGCGGTCCGGCCCGGCATTGGCAGCGGCGATCCAGGCTTCGGTGTCGCCCACGCTTTGCGGGGCATGGCTGAACAGCCAGCGATAGCGTTCGGGCACGCCCTCGCCGATCGAGGCGGCATAGATATCGGCGGCATGCTGCAGCCCGATCGGTTCGAGCCGCGCATAGCGGCCTTCGAGCACGATGCGCTCAGGCGCGGATTTGGCGGGCTGGGGCGCAGTCATGGCTTTTCGCTCTCGTAGATGGCGGCAAGTCCTTCCCGATAGGTGGGATAGAGCAGTTCGATATCCAGCGCCTGCTTGATGGCGGCGTTGGAGACGCGCTTGTTGTCGGCATAGAAACTGCGCTGCATTGGCGTCATGTCGGCCGTTGCGAACAGGATTTCCGGCGGCGGTTCCACGCTCGCCATGGCGGCGGCATGGGCCACCAGATCCTGTGGCGGCGCCGGTTCGTCATCGGCCAGGTTGAACGTGCCGTCGAGCCGCGCCTGCGCCGCCAAAGCCGTCACCCTTCCGATATCGGCGACATGGATGCGGTTGAACACCTGGCCCGGCTTGATCACCCGCCGCGCCGTGCCGTCACGGAGTTTGTCGAAGGTAGAACGACCCGGCCCATAGATGCCGGCCAACCGCAGGATGGCCAGCGGTACGCCGCGCGCCTGCGCATAGTCGCGCCAGACCTGTTCGGCCTGCACGCGGCGGTCGCTGCGCTCATTGCGCGGCACCAGGGGCGCCGATTCATCGATCCAGTTGCCACCGAAATCCCCATAGACACCAACCGTGGAATAATAGCAGAGCCATTCGAGGCTTTCCGCCGCATCGAGATCGGCGCGGTGGTGCACCAGCGCCGGATCGCCATCGGCGCCGGGGGCGATGGAGAAGACGACATGGCTGGCCCGGCGCAGGCTGGGGCCCAAAGTGGCGCCCGGCGCGGACCCATCGAAAACATGCGCATCCACCCCCTGTCCGGTGAGCAGATCGGCCTTGTCTTTTGTCCTGACGCTACCCGAAACGTTAACAGTACGTGAACCAATTCGCAGCTGCGTTAACGCGGCCCGGGAGGAAAAACCCAGGCCAAAAAAGAAGGCGTTCATCAGATATCCCCGGTCCATTCAGCCGCCACCGAGCTATCGCTTTCCCGCGCCAGATAGGCAAGCCGAAGATCGTCGGCCCGATCAGGCGCCAGCCGCCGCAGCGCCCAGATCGCCGCGCCACGCACGATGGATTCCTCGGCATCCAGCCGCGCCTCGACCAGGGGGATCAGGCTTTCATCCGCCGAATTGCCGATGGCGATCAACACGTTACGCAGGAACCGCGCCAGCCCGATCCGCTTGATGGGCGAGCCAGAAAACAAGGCCCGGAACCCGGCATCATCAAGCTGCACCAGATCGGCCAGAGCCGGCCGTTCCAGCTCCTCTCGCGCCCGCAACTTGGCCTCGCGACTGACAGAGGCGAATTTGTTCCAGGGACAGACCGCCAGGCAATCATCGCAGCCATAGATGCGGTTGCCCATCGGCGCCCGAAAGACCAATGGAATCTGGTCCTTATGCTCCACCGTCAGGTAGGCGAGGCATTTGCGCGCATCGAGCTGGAAGGGCGCCGGAAAGGCATTGGTGGGGCAGATATCGAGGCACCGCGTGCAGGAGCCGCAGCTTTCCTCATGCTTGATATCCCCGGGCAGGTCGGCCGAGGTTAGAATAGCGCCCAGAAACAGCCAGGAGCCGAATTCGCGGCTCACTAATACGGTGTGCTTGCCCTGCCAGCCGAGCCCTGCCGCCTCGGCCAGCGGTTTTTCCATCAGCGGCGCGGTATCGACGAAGACTTTCACCTCGGCCCCGGAGCGGCGCGCGAGCAGCCCCGCCATATCCTTGAGCTTGCCCTTGATGATCTCGTGATAGTCGCGATTGCGGGCATAGACCGAGATGGTGCCGAGCGACTTTTCGCCCAGAATGGCCAGCGGATCGCTCTCCGGCCCATAATTAATGCCGAGCACAATGACCGACCTGGCCTCGGGCCACATGCCCGTGGGACTCCCCCGGCGCGCCGCGGTTTCTTCCATCCAGTCCATATCGCCATGCCAGCCCGCCGCCAGCGCGGCATTGAGCTTTTCCGGCAGGTCCGGCCGCGCATCGGCCGGCGCAATGCCAAAGCTGTCAAAGCCAAGCGCATGGGCACGGTCGCGCAGTTCGGCGACGAGCTTTTCAGGACTGGGTTGGGCGCTGCTCAATGAGACCTCATGGTGAGCCTGTCGAACCACGAGGTCGGGTCCGCCGATCTCGCCACGACCTCGTGGTTCGACAGGCTCACCATGAGGTCTACTGTACAGCCCTAGAAATCAAGGTCCGCATAGCCCTTTTGCGGTGGCATGGCGACGACGCGGTCGTTGAGCAGCGTGCGGAAGGCGGGGCGGGATTTGATGCGGGAATACCAGTCGCGGGTTTCGCCGGCCTTGCCCCAGTCGATATCGCCCAGATAATCGAGGGTGGACAGATGCGCCGCCAGGGCGAAATCGGCCAGGGTCAGCGTGTCGCCGGCCAGCCAGGAGCGGTTGGCGAAGAGCCAGTTGAAATAGAGCATATGCTCGTTGAGATTGGCCTTGGCCACGCGCAACACGGCCGGGTCGGGCGTGGCGCCGCGCTGGTCGCGCTTGACGATCTTTTCTTCGAGCACATAGCGGGTGACTTCGTCACTGAGCTTGGAAATGACCCATTCGAGCAGCCGCCACATTTCGGCGCGCTGCCCCGGTTCGGCCGGGATCAGGCCCTCGACCGAGGTCGGGGTATAGAGGTCTTCCACCGTGTGGATGGTCGCCAGCACACCAACAATGGGCTGGTCGCCATCGCCGATCAGGATGGGCAGGGTGGCAGCCGGGTTGATCTCCAGCAGCTCCGGCTCGCGCAGCCAGGGCTTGATCTCCTCCATGTCCAGCGGCACGCCATATTCGGCGCACATCAGGCGGATAAGCCGCGAGGACGGATCGAGGGGATGATGGATGAGGCTCGGCATCTGGACGCTCGTCTCTTTTTGAGGCCGCTGCTTGGCTGGTTTGGCGAACAGCGCTAGAGCTTGCCAGCATTACAGGCCCGATGACTGAATTAGGGGATCAAATGAACGCCGATCAAGGTCTTTTTGTGCCGCTGATCCTTGGAATTCTCGAAGGCCTTACCGAATTCCTGCCCGTCAGCTCCACCGGCCACCTGCTGCTGGCCGGCCATTTCTTCGGGCTGACCCAGCCGGCGACCTTCATCGTGCTCATCCAGCTCGGGGCGATCCTGGCCGTCATCACGGTCTATTTCGCCAAGCTCGGCATGCTGATCCGCGATGCGCTGACCGGCAAGGCCTATGCCTGGCAGTTTGCGCTGGCCGTCGTGCTGGCCTGCCTACCGGCGGTGGTGGCCGGGGTGCTGCTGCGCGAATATATCCAGGGCGACCTGTGGGAATCGGCGGCGCTGATCTGCTGGACGCTGCTGATCGGCGGGGTGATCCTGCTCATCGTCGACCGGCTGAAGCTGACGCCGAAATATGACGATATCTACCACTTTCCCTGGCATCTGGCGCTTGTTATCGGCCTGTTCCAGATGCTGAGCTTGGTGCCCGGCGTGTCGCGTTCGGGCTCGACCGTGGTGGGTGGCATGCTGTTCGGCGCGTCCAAGCGGGCGGCGGCGGAATTCACCTTCTTCATCGCCCTGCCGATCATGATCGGCGCCTTCGGCTACGACCTCTACAAGAGCCGCGAGCTGATCGACACCAGCCTCGCCCTCAATGTCGGCATCGGCTTTGCCGCCGCCTTCATCGTCGGCGCGCTGGTGGTAAGGTATCTGCTCGGCTTCGTCAGCAAATACGGCTTTGCGCCCTTCGCCTGGTGGCGAATTGCCGTGGGTGCCGCGGGACTGGTCGCGATCTACGCTTTCGGCCGGTAGTAGCGGGCTACGTGACTCTCCCACCCACGATCGTTCCCGCGGACTTGATCCGCGGGTCACTCTCAACACGGCACAAGCGGCGAGAGACCCGCGGACCAAGTCCGCGGGAAGCGCCGGTGGATGGGGAAATCGGAGGAACGATCCGAGCCTTCGCTACTGTTCCAGCGGCTTGTAGGTAGCCGGGATGGAGAAGAAGGCGCGGGGAATGTCCACGTTCTTTTCCACATCATAGAGCGAGAAGGTCAGCTCGGCCCCGCTGGGCTCGACCAGGCTCCACTGCGCCAGTTCCAGTGTATCGGTATCGAAGATCAGCGACACCTGCACGGTGCCGGCCACTGTCTCGTCGATCACGGTGATGGACATATAGCCGTCCGAAGAGGTCACATCGACCACATTGGCATTGAGCAGGTTGATCTGGTCGCCGAGGAACTGCCGCAGCGGGATCGAGTCCTGCGGATAGGCGTAATAGGTCTCGTCGCGCCGGTTCAGCACATAGAAGCCACGGCCGATGGAGACGATTTCCTCGCGGCTGGGCGGAGCATAGCGGAAGGCGATCTTGTCGGGGCGCTCGAGGAAGAAGGTGCCCTCGGTGCGGCCGCCATTGGTGTCGATCTGCAGGAACCGGCCGACCATGGAGCGAATGGCCGAATTATGCGTGCCGATATCGGCGATGAGCTGCTGTTCCTCGGGGGTGAGGGCCCGGTCGAGCGCGAGAGCGGGAACGCTCAAGGCAAAGGCGGCGGAAAGGCCGAGCAGCAAGGCATCGCGGCGAATCATGGAAAAGTCCCTGGCTGACTGTTGTGTCTCTAGGCTAGCCTAGAAAGCAATTACGGCAACAGGTGGTTCCGTCAGCCATCACCAATTCCGGCCTGCACGAGGAGAAGAAAATGAAACGCATGACGCTGGCAGGCATGCTGCTGATGCTGGGCACTGTCGCGGCAGTGGCGGCGCTGCCGCCACAATATCAGCGACAGGCCGAGTTGCAGGCGGTGATCGTGGAGGCCACCGAGCAATTCGGTATCGGCCATCTGATCGAATCCATCGTCATGACGGGTGCCGATAGCTATGAGGTCACCGGCGATGGCTGTCGCATGACATTGACCATCGAAGATGCGCCGCAGGACAAGGCCGCGGAGCCCATGGTGGGGCCGCGCCAATTCACGGTCAAACCCGGCCCGCTGAGCTGCAACTAGACCCGACTCAGCCTTCGCCGCGCGCCTTCTTGCCGCGGGCGATTTCGGTGGCCAGCGCGTCGAGGCGGACCGGCCAGAACACCCGGAAACGCTCCAGCCAGTCGTCGATATCGCGCAAAGGCGTGGCGTCGAGCGCATAGAGCCGGCGCGTGCCTTCGGGCCGCACCTGGGCAAAGCCGGCGTCGCGCAAGACCTTCAGATGCTGGCTGACGCCGGCTTGGGAAATGCCGAATTCAGCCGATATGACTTCCACCACCTCGCCGGAGCTGTGTTCACGCTCGGCGAGGAGTTCGAGAATGCGGCGGCGGACGGGATCGCCCAGGACGTCAAAGGCGTGCATCAGTTTTCCGGGGCGGCCTCGCCTGTATAGAATTTTATCGTGGTTTCGGCCGCTTCCAGTGCATGCGCGCGGTCCGCGCCGGCAGCGATATCGGCCTTACCCCAGCCGTCGCCGGTGGTACGCACGAGAGTCTTGTATTCCTCGGTGCCATACCATTCGGCAGCCGCTTCGGGGGGCATTTCGAAGCTCGGATCGGCCAGATAGCGCGCCAGGCCCATGAAGCTCAGATCCCAGCCAATGCCAACGGCGCCGGGGCCAAACTGGTCCCAATGCGGGCTGATATGGGCGATGTGTTCGAGTTCGAGCCGCGTGCCATCCGCCTCGCGGGTGAGCTTGAGATTGACCCAGGAGGTGGCCCCGGCAAATTCCCAGGTCAGGGCGACCTTCTTCTGCGGCTCGCATTCGAGCACGGTGCCGCTGGCATTGCCCTCGATGTGATAGCGGCCGCCAAGTTTCAGATCGCCACTAACCGGAGCGAACCAACGCTTGACGCGCTCGGGCTGGGTCAAAGCATCCCACAGGTCGGCGGGCGTGGTATCATAGACGCGGGAAGCGAAAACGGCCTTGGCGGGCTGGCCGTCTTTTTCCAGGTTATGCACTTCGCGGGTCATAGCGCCCAGATGGGCAACGAGGTCAAAGGCCATGGGGAGCTCCTTATTTCAGTTTGCACTTATATAAGCGCGAACTGAAATAGAGTCGAGTCTTTGTTGCTCTCCGCAACCCCGATGTCATCCCGGCCTTGAGCCGGGACCCATCTCGAGATCAAGCCACCGCCGCAAGGTGGATCATCCGACCATAGGAGAAGCGGCAACACCTCAGGATGGATCCCGGCTCGAGGCCGGGATGACATCGCGTGTGTTGGATCTGCAGAAAGCCTCAATACCCGTCGGCGTTATTGCCCACCAGGATCTCGCGCTTGCCGGCATGGTTGGCCTGCGAAATCACGCCTTCGCGCTCCATGCGCTCGATCAGGGTCGCGGCCTTGTTGTAGCCGACGCCCAGGCGCCGCTGCACATAGGACGTGGAAGCCTTCTTATCGGACAGCACGATATGGACGGCCTTGTCGTAGAGTTCGTCGCCCGAGCCGCCATTGGAGGTTTCCCCGAACGCTTCCTCGCCGAAGCTGCCGCCTTCCTCGTCTTCCTCGGTGATGGAATCGAGATAGTCCGGCGCGCCCTGGCTCTTGAGGTGGTTGACCACGGCCTCGACTTCGCTGTCGGCCACGAAGGGGCCGTGCAGGCGCTTGGTGCGACCGCCCGAGGCCATATAGAGCATGTCGCCATTGCCCAGCAATTGCTCGGCGCCCTGCTCGCCCAGAATGGTGCGCGAGTCGATCTTGGACGTCACCATAAAGGAAATACGGGTCGGGAAGTTGGCCTTGATCGTGCCGGTGATAACGTCGACCGAGGGGCGCTGGGTGGCGGTGATGATATGGATGCCGGCGGCGCGGGCCATCTGGGCCAGGCGCTGGATGGCGCCTTCGATATCCTTGCCGGCCACCATCATCAGGTCGGCCATTTCGTCGACGATGACGACGATATAGGGCAGCGGCTCGAGATCGAATTCCTCGCTCTCGAAGATGGCCTCGCCGGTTTCGCGGTCGAAGCCGGTCTGCACCGTGCGGGTGATGACCTCGCCCTTGGCCTTGGATTCGGAGACGCGCTGGTTGAAGCCGTCGATATTGCGGACGCCGATCTTGCTCATCTTGCGATAGCGATCTTCCATCTCGCGCACGGCCCATTTGAGTGCCACCACCGCCTTGTTGGGGTCGGTAACGACGGGCGTCAGCAAGTGGGGGATGCCGTCATAGATGCTCAGTTCGAGCATCTTGGGGTCGATCATGATCATGCGGCACTGCTCTGGCGTCATCTGGTAGAGCAGGCTGAGGATGAAGGTGTTGATGCCCACCGACTTGCCCGAGCCGGTGGTGCCGGCGATGAGCAGGTGGGGCATGCGCGCCAGGTCGGCGATGACAGGTTCGCCGCCAATGGTCTTGCCCAGGCAGATGGGCAGCTTGCCCTTCATCTTCTCGAAGTCGGAAGAGGCCAGCATTTCGCGGAAATAGACGGTCTCGCGGTTCTGGTTCGGCAGTTCGATGCCGATGGCATTGCGGCCGGGCACGACAGCGACGCGGGCGGAGATGGCACTCATCGAGCGGGCGATGTCGTCGGCCAGCGAGATGACGCGAGAGGACTTGATGCCGGGGGCCGGCTCGAGTTCGAACAGGGTCACGACCGGACCGGGGCGGACATTGATGATGTCGCCCTTGACGCCGAAATCTTCCAGCACGCCTTCGAGCTGGCGGGCCATTTCTTCCAGCCGCTCGGGCGCGTGTTCGGGCGACTGGCCCTTGTGCTTGGGCTCGGCCAACAGGCTCAGCGGCGGCAGTTCGAACCCGCCGGGCTCGTCGAGGAAGCTGGCCTGGGCCTCGCGCATCATGCGCTGGCCGGGGACCGGACGCGGGGCCGGCGCGGTGACGCGCGGCTTGGCCGGATCGACCGGGTGGAAGCGCGAATCGCCGCGCTGCTGGTGGCCAGCAACGGGCGCCGACGGCAGGTCGGGCACGAAGGGCATGTCGTCCTCGGCCTCGTCGGGGTAGTCGAGCTCGGTATCGTCATAGCTGGGACGCGCATTGATGCGCGGCGAGATTTCGGGCTCGAAAGCCGGCTCGGAGTCAAAGCTCCGCTCTGTGCCGAAGCTGCGCTCGGCGGGCGCATGGATGCGGCGCGGCGCGATGGAGGGCTCGCGGCGTTCGCCTGATGGCGCGTGGCCATCCAGGCTCGGCTCGACCTCGTCATCACGCCAGGACGCAGCTTCGGCGGCGCGACGCTCGGCATGGCTGGCGCGGGCACGGCGGAAGGCGGTGCGCAAGGAATAGCCGGTATGGACCAGCGCGCCGAGCACGATATCGACGACGGGATTGGTTTCGGGTTCGTCCTCATCGGCCGGAGCGGCGCCCTTGCGGCCAGCGACCGGCGCGACCTTGCGCGGGCCGGTGGGGCGGGCAGTGCCCAGGCCCATGGCGATCCAGAAGGCGGCCAGAGCCGGAATAGCGATGATGATGGCAAAGAGCGTCGCGGTCACGGCCTGCGGGGCTTCGCCGGTGACCAGAGCGGCCAGCAAGGTGAAGCCATTGCCGACCAGCCCGCCCAGTCCTGTTGGCAAAGGCCAGGTGGCGGGCATGGCGATGAAGGACAGGACACCGGCGATCAGCACGGTGGCGCCGATCCAGGCCAGACTGCGCAGGCCCATATGGGTCGGCATGTGGCGGCGGACAAAGGCCCAGCCCCAGAGCGCCGGCGGCACCAGCAGCGCCAGTGCAGCCAGCCCGAAGACCTGGAACAGGCCATCGGCTATGGCAGCGCCGGGAAAGCCCAGCCAGTTGGCCGGCGTTTTTGCCGTGGCATAGGAGAAGCTCGGATCGTCCACCGACCAGGAGGCCATTGCCACGAGGCAGATGGCCACCAGCCCCAGCAGCACCAGGCCAACCAGCCGCACCGGAATGCGAATCGCCAGCGCCGGAGGCGGCACCGGGGCGCGCTTCGTGCTGCCGCCACGCGAACGTTGCGGCAGGGAGCGGATTTCGTCGAGCACGGGCGAGGGAGAACTGGGCATGGGCGAACTCAATACTGCCCGGAACTGACCGGGCCCACTATGCCGCCAGATTAGCCAGATCGGGTTAACCCAAGGCTAACCATGGGAATTCGGCACCGCCACGGCAAAGAAAAAGGCCCGCCTCGGAAAGGCGGGCCTGCATTCATCTCGAATTGATCGTGGGGTGCGGCCCGTGCAGTTTTGCGAGTGGGAAGCCTCCGGGCGGGCCAAGAGGGCACGAGCCGCACGCTACGATCAACTGTTCCGGTGGCGGCGAACCGCCACCGGAGAATTCGGTCTAGTTGTAGGCGCGTTCGCCGTGGCTCGAGAGATCGAGGCCGTCGGTTTCGGCCGATTCGGAGACGCGGGCGCCGCCGAAGATGGCCTTGACGATGAGCATGGCGATGAAGGCGACCACGGCCGACCAGATGATGGCCACACCGACGGCAAGCACCTGGATGACCAGTTGGCCACCCATGGAATAGCCCTCAGCGCCAAAGCCGCCCAGGCTCGGATCGGCGACGATGCCGGTGCCGATGGCGCCGACAATGCCGCCAATGCCGTGAATGCCGAACACGTCGAGGCTATCGTCGTATTTCAGCATGGGCTTGAGCGTGACCACGGCCCACAGGCAGACGAAACCAGCCACGGCGCCGAGCACGATGGCGCCGAACGTGCCGGAGAAACCGGCAGCCGGGGTGATCGCGACGAGGCCCGCAACGGCGCCGGAGAAGAAGCCCAGCGCCGAGGCATGGCCGCGGGTAATCTTTTCGCCCAGGGCCCAGGCAATGGCGCCGGCGGCCGGCGCCGTGATGGTGTTGAGGAAGGCCTGGGCGGCGGTGCCGTTGGCGGCCAGGGCCGAGCCGGCATTGAAGCCGAACCAGCCGACCCAGAGGAGGCTCGCGCCGATGAACACGAAGACCAGGTTATGCGGCGCGATCGGCTCCCTCATGTAACCCAGGCGCGGGCCCAGCACGATGGCGGCAACCAGGGCGGCGACGCCCGAATTGATGTGCACCACGGTGCCGCCGGCAAAGTCGAGTGCGCCCATGTTGAAGAAGAGGCCAGCCCCCGACCACACCATGTGGGCGATCGGCAGATAGGAGAAGGTGAACCAGATGGCCAGGAACGCCATGACCGCGCCGAACTTCATGCGCTCGGCAATGCCGCCGATGATGAGGGTCGAGGTGATGCAGGCAAAGGTCAGCTGGAAGCAGATGAACACCAGTTCGGGCAAAGTGCCGGAAACCGAATCAGGTGTCGTGGCGGTGAGGAAGAAGTTGGAGAAGTCGCCGATAAAGGCGGACAACCCTCCTTCGGTCGGGCCGGCAAAGGCCAGCGAATAGCCATAGGCCACCCAGAGCAGGGCGATCAGCGCGAAGCCACCGAATACCTGGGTGAGAACCGAGAGGATATTCTTGGCGCGGACCAGGCCGCCATAGAACAGGGCCAGGCCGGGAATCGTCATCAGGATGACGATGATGGTGGATACGAACATCCAGGCGGTGTCGCCGGTATCGATGGTGGCGACAACTTCCTCGACTACTTCGGCGGCAGGCGCGGCAGCGTCCTGGGCAAATGCCGGCAGGGCCAGCAGCAGGGAGGCGAATGCGGCGCTCCCCAAAATCTTTGACGTCTTCATCTGTTTTTCTCCCGATGACGCTTAGAGGGCAGCCGCGCCGGTCTCACCGGTGCGAATCCGGGTGACGGCGAGCAGATCGAGCACGAAAATCTTGCCGTCGCCGATGCGGCCGGTCTGGGCACTGTCGCGGATGGCCGAACTGACGGGATCGGCGAGGTCGTCGTCGACGGCGATCTCGACCTTGAGCTTGGGCAGGAAGTGGACGGCGTATTCCGTGCCGCGATAAATCTCGGAATGCCCCTTCTGGCGGCCATAACCCTTCACCTCGGTCACGGTCATGCCGTGAACATCGAGCGAGTTGAGAGCCTGGCGAACCTCTTCGAGGCGTGATGGCTTGATAATTGCGATCACCAGTTTCATGTGAGCCCCTTTGCGCTTGGCGCTGTCTGGAATGCCAAACTAGACTCAAGAGCCGTGCCAACTTGCCAGTCGGGGAAAAGTGCTCGCAGATTCAACGGCCTAACGATTCGGCCCGCCGGAGGCTCTACGTAGCGCCACAAAAACGCACACTATTTGTGCAGGTTGAAATGGCGTTGTCCGAAATTTAGGCAGCGCCCGCGGCGATCGGCGCGCTTGCGCGAAAGGACGGCAGGGCCACAATGGGGCCAAGGAGACCGGGATGAGCGAACAGAGCTTTGACGTGCTGATCGTGGGCGGCGGGCCGGTGGGCCTGACGCTGGCTTTGGCGCTGGTGCAATCGGCCAGCGGCATTCGCGTCGGGCTGGTGGATCGGCGGCCGCTTTCGGTGCCGCGCGACGCCCGCGCCTCGGCCATCGCTGCCGGCGTGCGCCGGGTGTTCGAGGCCCTGGGCGTGTGGCCTGTCATGGCGGAAGCATCCCAGACGATCACTGCCATGCGCATCACCGATTCCGGCCAGGGCGACATTTCCCGGCCGCTCTTCCTCACCTTCGATGGCGATATCGCTCCCGGCGAGGCTTTTGCCCATATGGTGCCCAACAGCGTCAGCGGGCAGGTGCTGCTCGATGCCGTCAATGACAGGATTTCGGTCATCGCCCCCGCCGTTGTCACCGGCTACAGCGCCGAAGGCGACGCGGCCCGGCTGGTGCTGGAGGATGGACGCACACTCACCGCGCCGCTGCTGGTGGCGGCCGATGGCGGGCAGTCGGCTTTGCGCGGCATGGCCGGCATCGACATCATCGCGCATGATTATCGGCAGACCGGGCTGGTCACCACGATCGGCCATGAATTGCCGCATGACGGGGTGGCCTACGAGCATTTCCGCCCCACCGGCCCCTTTGCCAGCCTGCCCTTGCCCGGCAATCGTTCGTCACTGGTCTGGACCGAAAGCAGCGAGACGGCGCCAAGGTTCCTGGCCATGGAGCAAGCGGCGCTGGCAAGCGAGATCGAAGCGGTGATGGGCTCCACGCTGGGTGCCGTCACGGTCGAGGAAAAGCTGATGGGCTTTCCGCTGCGCCTGCAGATCGCCCGCGACTTCGTGGCGCCGCGGCTGGCGCTGGTGGGCGACGCTGCCCATGTGGTCCACCCCATTGCCGGCCAGGGCCTCAATCTGGGCCTCAAGGACGTCGCGGCGCTGGCCGAAGTGGTCATCGAGGCGATCCGCCTCGGGCTCGACCATGGCAGCGACGACGTGCTGGGCCGCTACCAGAGCTGGCGCCGGCTCGACACGGCAAGCATGGCGGCCATGACCGACGGGCTCAATCGCCTATTCTCCAACGATGTCGCCCCGGTGCGGGCCTTGCGCGATTTCGGCCTCGGCCTAGTGGACCGCGCCGGCCCGATCAAATCGGCGCTGATCCGCACCGCCTCGGGCGTCGCGCCCAGCGGTCCACGCCTGCTCAGCGGATTGCCGATCTGAAATGGTCCGCTTCGACTCCAGCGCGATCTGGCGGGCGGAGTATGACGCGGACGAGCGCCTGCTGCATCTGTGGTTCAGCGGCGACGACAAGCCCTACGGCTATCGCGACGTGCCCGAGGACGTGTTCGACGCACTCTGCGCCGCGGAATCGCAGGGACGCTATTTCGCAGCCCATATCCGCGACCGCTACGAGGTGGTGCCGCCGCCCTAGCCATCGCCCTTCAGTTCAGGCAGCTCCCGCAGAGCCTCCGGCTCGACGCTGCGGGCTTCGTCGAGGCTCAGCAGAGGCACGCCGTTGACGATGGGGAAGGCCAGCCGTGCGGCGATGGAGATAAGCTCGGTTTTGTCGGCCGAGAGGGTCAGGCGCGTCTTGGTCAGCGGGCAGACCAGCATTTCGAGCGTCTTCACATCGAAGACATGGCGCGGATTGATGGCCGGGGCCTGAACCATGCCGAAACGCTCAGTTCAGCGGCGCGGCGCCGCCGCTGCCGCCGCGGGCGATTTCGTATTCGGTCATGGCGATCAGCGTTTCGGCGCGCTGTTCCAGCGTGCCCGCTTCGAGCAGCACCTGCTTTTCTGCCGGGCCGTAGGGGCCGACCATGCAGCAGAAATTGACCAGGTCCGCCGTGCCGGTACGCTCGATCTCGTCCCAGTTGAGCTCGATGCTGGCGAATTCGGCATAGTCGCGCATCATCCGCACGAACCGTTCGCGGTCCACCGCGTCCTCGCCGAAATCACGGGTGAAATCGGTCGAAAAATCCTCGGCCGCGATGACGCCCTGGCGATAGGGCGTCATGACCGTCAGTTCATGGGCGAGGCGGAAGCGCGTGACGCCTTCGAGGATGATGAAATAGCGGCCCTCGCCGCTTTCCTCGAAATGGGTCAGTCGGCCCAGGCAGCCGATGGCTTGCAGGGGACTCCTGCCCTTGGGGCTTTCCTCGCTGGTATCCTCGGGCTGGATCAGCCCGACCAGCCGGTCGCCGCGCAAGGCCGCATCCACCATTTCGATATAGCGCGGCTCGAAGATATTGAGCGGGCGATGCGAGAAGGGCAGGAGCAGCGCCCCGCTCAACGGAAAGAGCGGGACGGATTTGGGCAGGTCGGCCGGCGAGGCGGGGCGCTTGGGCATATCGGCCTCTTACGAGAACAGTGCCGCCGACAGCAGACGGCGGCCTTTGGTGGTCGCGGCATCCTTCGGCCCCCAGGCCTCGAAGAATTCCAGCAGCTTCTTGCGGGCGCCGTCCTCATTCCAGGTGCGGTCGCGCTTGAAGATGGCGACCAGCGCCTCGGCCGCCTCGAGGCGCTTGCCTTCGGCATTGAGGGCCAGAGCCAGATCGTAGCGGGCCTGGTGATCGTCGGGATTGGTGGCGACGGCGGCTTCGAGCGCAGCGGTTTCGCTCAGATTGGCGGCTTCGCCGAGTAGGCGGATGGAATTGGCGAGGCTCGTATAGGCATCGCCCTTGCGCTCGGCCTCGGGCACCATGTCGAGCGTAGCCTTGGCCTGTTCGGTCTCGCCCGCGGCCAGATACACCTTGGTGAGCCCGATCAGCGAAGCGGCATGATCGGGCTGATGCTGCAGCACCATGCCGAAGATCTGCGCGGCGCGGCCGAGATCGCCGGCCGTGAAAGCCTCCTCGGCGGCAGCGACCGCTTCGGTGATCTGGGCTTCCATCGAGCCTTCGGCGGGCTGGGGTGCCGGCGCGCCGGCGATCACCTTTTCGGCAAAGCGGCGCACTTCGCCCTCGGGCATGGCGCCCATGAAGCCATCGACAGGGCGACCGCCGGCAAAGGCGAAGACCGCCGGAATGGATTGCACGCCGAGCTGGCCGGCGATCTGCGGATGCTCGTCGATATTGATCTTGACCAGCTTGATGGCGCCGGCCTTTTCATTGATCACCTTTTCCAGCGTCGGGGTGAGCTGCCGGCAGGGGCCGCACCAGGGCGCCCAGAAATCGACCAGCACCGGCTGGTCGAGCGAGGCATCGATCACGTCGGCCTTGAAGGCGGCATCGGACGATTCGCGGATCAGGGCGCCGGCAGGCGGCGTGGACTGGGGGGCATCGGCGAGGCCGTTGAACGGAGCGGACATGGCGGAAACAAGGCCCTTGGACACAAGCAAACTGGGATATTCGCGGCTCTTCTTGCGCCCGCGAACGGTGATGTGACAACCCCCTCAATCCACAAGGCGACGACAAGATGACGATGCCACCAAAATGTGGGTTGCAATAGGCGTTTCGATTGGGCATATAGGCCCGCGTCGCCGGACTGCCAAGGCAGGACGACAACAAACGGAGCGCGGGTGTAGCTCAGGGGTAGAGCATAACCTTGCCAAGGTTAGGGTCGTGGGTTCGAATCCCATCGCCCGCTCCAAATTCCCAAGGTCGGCAAACCTTGGGAAACAAAGGGTCCTTCGGGGCCCTTTTTGTTTTTCGGATATTGATGCGATGGCGTGCCCGGACCCGTCATTGTCTGCGGGTCGCGGCAGGATGATCGCAGCGATCATCATTCGGCGTGATTGTGCTCGCACGGAGTCGGCCGCCGTGCAGCAGCAATAAACCGCATGGCGCTACCGACCGTAGTTGCGGGAACGACGCATGCCAGCCTTGGGCCGGTGCTGCACCGCCCCCGCACTTTCAATCCATCAGGACGACCTTGGTTTCCAGGAATTCGGCCATGCCGAAACGGCCATATTCGCGGCCATTGCCGGATTTCTTGTAGCCGCCGAACGGCGCCTGCAGGTTCTGCCCGGGATAGTTGACCGAGACCATGCCCGTGCGCAGCCGCCTTGCCACCGCCATGGCGGCGTCGCGATCGCGGCCTTGCACATAGCCAGCCAGGCCGAATTCGGAATCATTGGCGATCTCGATGGCCTCATCCACATCGCGATAGGTCTGAACGGCCAGGATCGGGCCGAACACTTCTTCATGCCCGATGGTCATGTCATTGGTGACGCGGCCGAATGCCGTGGGGCGGACGAAATAGCCGCGGTTGAACCCTTCGGGCTGCCCCGCGCCGCCACAGATGAGCTCGGCGCCTTCTCGGATCGCAGTGGCGATGAAGGTCTGGATACGCTGGTACTGGGCCGCGTTTGCCACCGGTCCCAGCACGGTCTCGGGGTCGGAGGGCAGGCCGATCGGCACCTTGGCGGCGCTGTCGCGAATGATCGCCGCGACCTCGTCATAGCGCTCCTCGGGGACCAGCATGCGCGATGGCGCATTGCAGGACTGGCCGGCATTGGTGCACATGGTCAGGAAGCCGCGCTTCACTACGGTGGCGAAATCGGCATCGGGCAGCAGGATATTGGCCGATTTGCCGCCCAGCTCCAGCGCGACGCGCTTGACGGTGGGCGCCGCATCCATGCTGACGGCAATGCCGGCCCGGGTCGAGCCGGTAAACGACATCATGTCTATACCGGCATGGCGGGACATGACGCTGCCGACGCCGGGGCCATCGCCATGCACCAGGTTGAAGACACCGGATGGTACGCCGGCCTCATCAAGGATTTCGGCCAGGATAATGGCGTTCAGCGGCGCTACTTCGCTGGGCTTGAAGACGATGGTGCAGCCCGTAGCCAGGGCGGGCGCCACCTTCACGGCGATCTGGTTCAGCGGCCAGTTCCAGGGCGTGATCAATCCAGCGATGCCAATGGGTTCATACAGCACCAGGCCATTGCCGACGCGCTCTTCGAAGGCATAGCTCTTGAGGGCCTCGATCGCGGCGAGGAAATGATCGCCACCGCGCGGCGCCTGGAGTGCACGCGACAGGGCGATCGGCGTGCCCATTTCGCGGGACAGGACTTCGGCGATTTCGTCCTGCCTGGTGCGATAAACCTCGACGATCCGCTCCAGCAGGGCCAGCCGCTCGGGCACGCTGGTCGCGGCATAGGCGGGGAAGGCGGCGCGGGCGGCTGCGACCGCCTTGTCCACATCCTCCGAATTGCCGGCGGGAACGCGCGCGAAGGCTTCGCCGCTGGATGGGTCGACGATGTCGATATGGCCCTTGCCCGCCGACATCTGCCATTGGCCGGCAATGTAATGCTGGTGCTCCCGCTCGGGTCTCATGATCTATCCCTTCAGCGCTATGGTGACGAGAAAGGCCCGCTCGACGCCCTCGGGCATATCCACCCGCAGGCGGATGAAATGGCCGAATTCGCGCAGGCGAAGGAAGGACAAGGCGTCGCCGGGCAGCAGGTCGAGCGTGCTGCCCTCGTCGCACCAGCGGATGCCATCGGGGGAAACCTGCACATGGGCCTTGCCCTGCTGGTCTCCATCATCAAGGCCGCGCGCAAAGAGCTGCGCCTCCAGGGCCCAGCCGGCTTCATAGGGTTCGCTGACGTCATCCAGCCGCCAGGCCTCTCCGCGTGTCAGGGTTGCGACGGTTGAAGTCAGCATCAGAAGTCTCCGGAAAGCAGGACGGAATCGACGAACAGGAAAGAGCGCTTGTCGCTGTCGGTTTCGACGAAGAAGCCGATATTGAGCATGCAATCGAGATTGGCCCACGGCTCCATGCGCATCACGCCCATGCCCGATACGTCGAATTCGCGGTCGTTGAACTGGAAGCTGGTGAAGCTCATGTCGCGCAGGTCGACGCCGACCTTGAGATATTGCCAGTTCATCTTGGTCGGCAATTCGTTGTAGCAGGTGTCCTGCCGGCCATCGGGCACATCCTCCCAGCCATGGGGGTAGAGATGCTGCAGCGAGCGCGTGCGGGCGGAGGAAGAGACGACATTGTCGTCGGCCGTCTGCTGCTTGAACTGCCAGGTATGCTTGAGCTCGCCATCGAGGCAGTTAAGGAAGCGCAGATGGGGCAGGCCACGATACTGCCGCGACTGCAGATCCATGAACATGCCGAAGGACCGCAGATCCTCGATGGAGAGCGTTGCTTCGGAAGGCTCCGGCTTTGCCGCGATATAGGCTTCGAGCTGGATACGGCCGAGCTTGCGGAAGGTCATCCGCTTGAGCGCCAGGTTCATGGCGCCCTTGATCGGCCGTGTGGCGATCTTCATGGCATAGGGGCCGCTCATCGCGCCATGCGAGCCGCTGTCCCAGCCCACGGCGGTGGACAGCATGGGCTGGTTCATCGGCCGGAACACCGGCAGCATCTTGGTGAGGGAATCCTCGTAATTGCCGATCAGGCCGATCCAGCCATTGAGCCCGGCGCTGAACGTGTCATGGACCAGGATGCGGCCCAGGGGATCGAACTTGTCCAGTTGGGGATCGGCGAAACGGTGGGGATAAGGCTGCATCGAAAACTCCTGATTGGCCGGATGCATTGCGGTCAGCCCTTGACAGACCCGGCCATGAGGCCGGCGACGAGGAACTTCTGGAAGAAGATGACCAAAGCGAGGACGGGGGCGAGCTGCAGCGTTGCCGCCGCGAAAAGGACGCCCCATTGCGTGCCGGCGACCGAGTCCATGATGTTGGACACGATCAGCGGCGCGGTGACGGCGCGCGTGCTCGAAAAGATGAAGGCGAAGAGATATTCGTTCCAGGCATAGACGAAGACGAAAATGCCACCGGCAATCATGCCGGCCGTCGCCAACGGCAGCACGATGCGCAGGAAGGTCTGGGTGGTGGAGGCGCCATCAACCCGCGCGGCCTCGTCCAGCGTGGGCGGAATCTGGTCGATAAAGACCTTCATCATCACCGAAAGCATGGAGACCCAGAAGGCCGAATAGAGGACGATCAGCAGGATATGGGTGTCGCTGAGCTTGAGGGCATCGGCGATGGGAAAGAGCGGCAGCGACACCACGATGGGCGGCACCAAGCGCACCAGGATCGCAAAGAAGGCGCTGGCGGCAAGCAGCCGGCCCCGCTGCCGGGAATAGACATAACCTGCCAGCGTGCTGGTGGTGACCGCAAGGGCCGTCGCGCCCAGAGCCACGATCAGGCTGTTGCCCATATTGGGCAGGAATTGCGGAAAGGCGGCAAAGAGCTGGGTGTAGTTGTCGAAGGTGACATCCAGGTTGAAGCGTCGCGCCGGCGAGAAAATGTCGCGCTCCGGCCGGAACGAGCTGAGAACGATCAGCAGGATCGGCCCCAGGGACCAGATGCCCAGCATGCCGATGGCAAGGCCCCGCAGCAGCGTGGCGCGCAGGTCAGACTTCATTGCGGAACCCCGAGCGATAGACGTGATAGACGTAGAAGGAGGCGAGCAGCAGGGCGCCAAGAACCATGAGCCAACCCGTGGCGGCAGCCATGCCGAATTCGTTGTAGCGGAAGGCATTTTTGTAGAGATAGACCGCCATGACCTCGGTGGTGCGGGCTGGGCCGCCCTGGGTCAGCAGCCAGACTTCGCTGAAAATGCGGAAGCCGAAAATGTAGCGGAAGATGATGGCGATCAGGATTGCCGGCATCAGCAAGGGCAAGGTGACGAGCCGGAAGCGCTGCCAGGGCCGTGCACCATCGACACGGGCGGCCTCGCCGAGGTCGGCGGGAATGGCGATCAGGGCGGCATAGATGAGCAGGAAGCTGAACGGCAGGTGCAGCCAGACGCCGATCATCGACACCAATACCAGGGCCTCAATGGGATTGGTCGCCCAGTTGGGCACATAGCCAAGGGCCGAAAACAGGCCGGTCAGGATGCCGATGTCGGGCTCAAGCATGAAGCGCCAGGCGAGCACCGCCACCACTTCACTGACCGCGTAGGGCGCCAGGATCATCGCCATGAGCAGGGCCCGGCCGCGCTTGACGCTCTGGAACAGCAGGGCCACGCCGATGCTGAGGATGATCTCGACATAGACGACGATGTTGACCACGATCAGCGTGTTGACCAGCGAGCGCCAGAAGCTGGGATCCGACAGGATGGCCGCGTAGTTGGCCCAGCCGACGAATTCGGGAGTCGCGCCATAGCTCGATTCCGTGAAGCTCAGCCACAGCACATAGAGAGACGGCAATGCCAGGACCAGGATGAGCTGGAGCTGCATCGGCAACAGCATCAGCAAGCCCCCGAAGCGCCTGCGTTGCGCGGCCATTCCCATCGCTTTACCCGCCATTTCCCACCAACATATAATATAGGTTAGACTTCTGGATAACACGCTATGGCAGCGTAAAGCAGGCCATTCCGGTGAAATCGCGCCGAAACTAGCAAGGAAATTTGCAGAGTCAACACTTGACTTATGATATAAGTTGGCATTCTCTGCCGCCCGCATGACCAACGCGGTCCAGCCGCAAGGGAGGATATCGGCAATGACAAGACGCAAGGCCTACGCCATCACACTACTCGCGGCGGGCGCCGCACTCGCCAGCACGGCAGCGCTCCAGGCCAAGGACCTGACGCTGCTGACCCACGCCGCCATTCAGGGATCGATCACCGGCGCCAGCGGCACCGGCGGCGATGTCCTGGCCGGTTGGCAGCAGGAAAATGACGTCAATCTCAACTGGATCACCGCCGATATCGCGCCGCTGCACGATCGCCTGATGCGGGAAACCAGCCTCTCATCCACCAGCATCGATGTCGGGTTTATCCTCGACTCCTATGCGACCCAGGCGGCCCTGTCCGGCTTCGAGCCGCTCGATGACTGCCTTACCGGTCTCGATATCAGCGATATTCCGCAGACCTTCCTCGACCAGGTGAGCCAGGACGGCCAGTTGAAGGCCCTGCCCATCCGCCACGCAACCACGGCGCTGCACTACAACAAGGCGTTGCTGGCCGAGCATGGCATCGATGCGCTGCCCGACACGTTCGAAGGCCTGATCGAGGTCGCCAAGACGCTCAGCGGCAAATCGGACGATGGCACGCCGGTCTATGGGCTTTCGATCGATGGCACCAATGCGGGCGGCACCTATAACCTGCTGATGGCCTATGGCGCGACGCTGACCGACGCCCAGGGAAAGCCCTCCACCGATGTCGAGGCACTGACCAATGCCTATGCAGCGCTGGCGGATCTCTATGCAGCGGGCGCCCTGCCCTCCAACTTCACGGCCATGGGCATCGACCAGATCACCCAGGGCGTCTGGCAGGGCCGCATCGCCATGGCTGTGCAGCCCTTCAACCGCTACCTCACCTATAACGATGCCTCGAAGTCCGACTATGCGGGCCAGGTCGATGTCGCCGCCTTCCCCGCCGCCGAGGGACAACCCTCTCCCTATGTCGCCCGCACCACGGTATGGTCGGCAGTGATCCCGGCGAACAGCCAGAACAAGGAGCTGGCCTGCGATTTCGTGCGCCAGCTGGCCGATCCGGAAAATGTCGTGCTGATGACGCTCAACGGCAACGGGCCAGTGCGGACCGATGCCTATCTCGACCAGCGGGTCATCGACGCCATACCCTATGCGCAGGCCGAACAGCAGGCTGTGTTGGGCGCCAAGTTCGTCATCGCCCCCTTCGATCAGATCGGTCGCGCCCAGGACATGTATCTGGAAAACATGCAGGCGGCCGCGATTGGCCTCAAGACGCCGGAACAGGCGGCAGCCGATACGCTGGCTGCCATTGCCGAAGCCGCCGGCAACTAAACAAAGGCGGGCCCGGAAACGGGCCCGCTCCCATCAACAACAGGAATTTCCATGCCAGACCTGCGCACTATCTGGGCGAACGGGGGAACCGTTCTCAACTCCTTCATCAACCTGCCCGGCAGTTTTGCGACCGAGGTCATGGCCAGCGCGGGCTTCGATAGCCTGACGCTTGACCTGCAGCATGGCATGGTGGAGTTCGCCGACGCCATTCCGGCTTTCCAGGCCATGAATGGCTGGGATGTGACGCCCCTGGCGCGAATTCCCGCCATCGGTTCGCCCCTCACCGGGAAATTGCTCGACGCGGGCGCTGCGGGCCTGATCTGCCCGATGATCGAAACCGCTGCCGATGTACGCCGCTTCGTGGCGGATAGCCTCTATCCGCCGGACGGTCATCGCAGCAATGGCGCCACGCGTGCGGTTTTGCGCCATCAGCCCGGCATGTATCAGAAGGTCGCCAATGACCAGGTGATCCTGCTGCCGATGATCGAAACGGCTGCCGCCCTGCGTAATGTCGAGGAAATCGCAGCCGTACCCGGCATTGCCGGACTCTATCTTGGCCCTACCGACCTGGCCTTCACACTGGGCCTCGAGCCCAAGGGCGACAATACCACGCCCCAGCTCATGCAGGCCTATGGCGATGTCATCGCCGCTGCCAATCGCAACGGCATCATCGCGGCGCTGCATTGCGGCACGCCCGAATTTGCCCGCCGCGCCGTGGAGATGGGGTTCCGCATGGTGACCGTCACCGCCGATAGCGGCTTGCTGCTCAATGCGGCGCGCCAAGCCGTCGCCAGCTTCCGGGCCTCGTAGTCACAAAGGAAATACCCAATGGCAACGCTCCAGATCGATAAGGCCGTCAAGACCTACGGCACGCAGGAGGTTCTGCACGGCATTTCCCTCGATGTCGCCGATGGGGAATTCGTGGTGCTGGTCGGCCCGTCGGGCTGCGGCAAGTCGACCCTGCTCCGCATGATCGCCGGGTTGGAGGATATTTCGGGCGGCGAAATCTCCATTGCGGGCCGGGTCGTCAACGAGCTGGAGCCCAAGGAACGCAAGATCGCCATGGTGTTCCAGTCCTACGCACTCTACCCACATATGACGGTGGCCCAGAATATGGGCTTTTCGCTGAAGCTCGAAAAGGCGTCGACGGACAGGATCAAGCAGGAGGTGCAGCGCGCCGCACAGGTGCTGCAGCTGGAAGCATTGCTCGATCGCTATCCGCGCCAGCTTTCGGGCGGCCAGCGCCAGCGCGTCGCCATGGGCCGTGCCATCGTGCGCAATCCCGATATTTTCCTCTTCGACGAGCCGCTGTCCAATCTCGACGCGAAGCTGCGCGTAACCATGCGCGCCGAGGTGAAGGCGCTGCACCAGCGCCTGGGCACGACAACGGTCTATGTGACCCATGACCAGATGGAGGCCATGACCATGGCCGACACAATCGTGGTCATGCGCGATGGCCGGATCGAGCAGGCGGGCAAGCCGCTCGACCTCTACAATGCCCCGCAGAGCCTGTTCATTGCCGGGTTTATCGGCTCGCCCGCCATGAACCTGATCTCGGGGCAATGCCGGCACGCCGGCGGATCACCGCGCTTCATGGCCGCAAACGGCGCCACCTGGCCCCTGCCCGTCGATAGCCTGGCCCAGGATGGCCAATCCATTGTCTATGGCATCCGGCCCGAGCATCTCGATATTGCCGAAGATGGCGATATTGCCCTCAATGTCACCGTGGTGGAGCCGACCGGGGCGGAAACACTGATCCATGGCCGCGCGGGCGCGGATGAGTTGATCGTCAATATTCGCGGCCATCTCGACATCGCGCCCGGCCAGACACTGCGCCTCGCGCCGCAGATGGACCGCATCCATATCTTCGACCAGCAAACCGCACGCCGTCTCCAGGCCGGCGATTGACAAGAACAGGCACCATCAACATACCCATAGCATGTGAGAAGGCCCGGCATGTCTGATGCAGTAACCAGAGATGACGAGGACAAGCGCCCCTCGAACCTGACCGCGCAGGTCTATAATGCGCTGTGCCGCGCGATCCTGCGCGGCGATTACCCCATCGGGCAGTCCCTGCCCTCGGAAGGGGAGCTGGCCGCGCGTTTCGAGGTCAGCAAGCCGGTGATCCGCGCCGTGCTGCAGCAATTGTCGGCGCTCGGGGTCATCGAGATCCGTCAGGGCAAACCGAGCATCGTGCGGCGGGTTTCGCCGCGGCCGCTCGAATATTTCTTCTCTTTCGCCATGATGGAAACCGAGAACGGCCTGATGGAGGCGGTGCTGCGCCGTGGGCTTGAGACCTATATCGCTCAGCGCGCTGCCGAGCATATCAAGGTGTCGGACCTCAAGAAGCTGCGGGAAACCATCAAGACGATGGAAGCGGCGCGCAACGATTCCGAAGCGTTCATAGAGGCCGACCTGGCCTTTCACATGACCCTGGCCGAGGCGAGCGACAACCGCCTGCTTATGTTCCTGGTGCAGGCCCTGCGCGGCACGATCCACGAGACCGTCCGCATGCTGCATGTGCGCGGCATGCTGCCCGACCGGTCCGCCACCATTGCCCGCCACGTCGCCATCGTCGATGCCATCGCCGCCAGCGATCCGGAAGCCGCCCGGCTTGCCATGTCGGCCCATTTCGACGCCAGCGAAGAACGGACCATGGGCTCGAGCCTCAAAGGCCCCATCATGCTGGAGCCGGAGCAAATTATCGATTTCCTGGAGCGCGAGAGCAGCTAGCTCACTTGTCAGCGCTTTGAGCGATTGGTGGTTGACTTTGACACCGGTCGCGGTAACGTTCCCATGACGATGGGTCCGGCAAGAAGGCTCGTCGAGGGATGAGTCATGAGCAAGAGCCGCAATCGTCGGCCGACGATTATCGATGTCGCTGAGCGCGCCGGGGTGTCCAAGAGCACTGCGGCGCGGGCGCTGACGGGCTCGTCCAATATTACCGAAGAGACGCGCGAGAAGGTGGTGAAGGCCGCCGCTGCCGTGGGCTATGAGCGCAACCACCTGGCGGTGGGCATGCGCTCGGGGCGCTCGGGCATGCTGGGACTGGTCATCCCCGATATTACCAACCCGTTCTGGGCCGATGTGGCGCGCGGCGCGCAGGATCGCGCGGCCAAGAGCGGCGTATCGCTGCTGGTGTTTTCGTCGGACTGGGACCCGGAAGCGGAAACCCAGCATTTGCGGGCGCTGCGGCAGGCGCGGGTGGATGGGGCGATCATCAATCCGGTGGCCGATAATTTCGACGATCTCGACCGGTTCGGCCTGCCCTTCGTGTTCATCGGCTCGAGCGCCGAGCGCTTTGCCGATGTGTCGAGCGTCGGTTCGGACATTGCCCAGGCGGTGCGGCTGGGGCTGGACCACCTGGTCAGCAAGGGCCATCCGGCGCCCAGCCTGATCCTGGGGCCGAAATCGCGCCTGGCGCGGGCGCGCTTCCTGCGCGCGGTGCATGAGCATTGCGTGGAACGCGATATCGATCCGGCCATCCTGGCCGTGGAAGACGGAGAATATACGGTGGAAGGCGGTCGCGTGGCGATGCGCCGACTGCTGGAGCGGCCGCATGTGGGCCATGTCTCGGTGTTTGCCGCCAATGACATGATGGCGCTGGGCGCCATGATGGCGGTGCGCGAGGCGGGGCTGGATTGCCCGCGCGACGTGTCCATCCTGGGCTTTGACGGCATTCCTTCGGGCGAATTCGCCTGGCCGGGGCTGACCACGGTGGCCAAGCCCGGCCGCGATATCGGCGAGCGGGCCGTGGAAGGGCTTTTCGACGAAATCGAACACAAGCCGGAACACCGGCGCATCTTCATGCCGTGCCGCCTGATAGAGCGAGGCTCACTCGCCGATCTGTCGGCACAAAACCCCAACGCATGTCGGGGGCAGGGAGGGTCTGACCATGGTTGCCAAGGACAAGCAACGGATCGCTACTGCCTTTGCGAATGGGAACGTTCCCGCGCGTGGATCGGAATCCGTTGCGGGCGCGGAAACGATTAGCACAGAGGGCGAATTGGCTAACACACTGTTAGCATCGAGAACGGGCATGCGTGAAAAGGTACGGCAGTGGTGGCCCTATTACGCGATGATGGCGCCGGGCCTGCTGTTCTTCTTCATCTGGCATTACGTGCCGATCTGGGAGGCCAAGATGGCCTTCGAGAATGTGCGCATCATTCCGCCCAATATCTGGGTGGGGTGGAAGAATTTCGAGGTGCTGTTCGCCTCGCCCATTTTCTACCAGGTGCTGGCCAATACGCTGATCATTTCGGGCATGAAGATCCTCTTCGTGTTCCCGGTGCCGATCATGGTGGCCCTGCTGCTCAACGAAGTGCGCAGCGGCAAGCTGCGCGGGGCGGTGCAATCGGCAATCTACCTGCCGCATTTCCTGAGCTGGGTGGTGATTGCCGGCGTGTTCATCGCCCTGCTCTCGCCCACCGATGGCGCGGTCAACCAGATCCAGACGGCGATGGGGTTCGAGCCGGTCAACTACATGACCAATACCGGCACCATCCGCTGGGTGCTGGTGGTGTCGGAAATCTGGCGCTCGGCCGGCTGGGACAGCCTGCTCTATCTCGCCGCCATCTTCGCCATCGACCCGCAGCTTTATGAAGCCGCCGAAATGGACGGCGCCAATCGCTGGCAGAAAATCTGGCACGTCACCATTCCCGGCATCGTGCCGACCATTGCCACGCTGTTCATCCTCAATATGGGGATGTTCCTCAGCGCCGACCTCAACCAGGTCATCAACATGCAGAACGCGGTCAACGCCTCGACCATCGATATCATCGACACCTATGTCTACCGCATGGGGCTTTCGACCGGCGAATATGCGCTGGCCACCGCCGCGGGCCTGTTCAAGGCGGTCATCGGCATGACGCTGGTGCTGGTTTCCCATTTCGTCAGCAAACGGCTGACCGGCAAGGGGGTGTGGTGATGGCCAGCCAATCGCGCCGCACCCCGCTCGAGCGGGTCGAATATGTGCTGATCGTCTCAACGCTCCTGCTGCTGGTGGTGTTCACGCTGCAGCCGCTGCTGAACCTGCTGGCTCTGTCGCTGTCGGACCCGAGCAAGGTGGCCGGCTTTTCGGGCCTGTCGATCTTTCCGGACGGGTTTTCGCCCGATGTGTGGATGTTGCTGTTGCAGCATCCCAATGTGCAGCGCGGCATTTTCAATTCGGTGTGGATGACGGCGACCAGCGTGTGCATCGGGGTGTTCGGGACGGCGCTGATGGCCTGGGGCATGTCGCGGCCGGGCCTGCCGGGCCGGCGGCTGATCTTCATCCTCGTGCTCGTCACCATCGTGTTCGAGCCCGGCATCATTCCCGACTATTTCCTGATGAAGCGCATGGGCCTGCTCAACACGCCCTGGTCGGTCATCATGTATAAGGCGGTCAGCGCCTGGTACCTGATCATCCTGATCCGCTTCTTCGAGGAAATTCCCAAGGAATTGCTGGAGGCAGCCGAGCTCGACGGGGCCAATCCGTTCCAGACCTTCTTCATGGTGGTGCTGCCGCTGGCCAAGCCGGCTTTGGCCACCATTGCCCTGTTCTACCTGGTGCTGCACTGGAACGAGTTCTTCCGGGCAATGATCTACCTCAACGACCAGAGCAAGTGGCCTTTGCAGGTGGTGCTCCGGCAATTCGTCATCGAGGGCGACAAGGTCGCCATCGTGGGGGCCAATAACGTCAACAACAATCTGGGCCTGGCGCAGATCAATATCCGCGCGCTCAAGGCCGGGATGATCCTCATCACCATCCTGCCGATCCTGGCGATCTATCCGCTGATCCTGAAGTTCTTCACCAAGGGCACGATGTCGGGAGCGCTGAAGGGATGAGGATGCTGATCCAATCCGGTGCGCGTGGCCCCACCCCACCCTCAATCCCTCCCCATCGAGGGGAGGGAGGCGCAAGGGCGGGGCTTGAGTTCAAGCACAGGCATTTCCCCGATCACCGCACAGGCTTCCCTCCCCCTTGTGGGGAGGGGAGTGAGGGTGGGGGTCTTCAGGACGCCACCAGATTCAACCAATTCCGCGCGAGCGGTGTGAAAACCAAAAAACCAAGGAGGAACGACCCATGACTTTTAAGAAACTGCTGCTGGCGACGACGGCCATGGTGGCTTTGGGTGCGATGGCCATGCCGGCCATGGCCCAGACCACGCTGCGGCTGGTGAGCAAGGACCTGCTGACCACCAATCCTGACGACGTCAAGGAGATGGAAGAAATCGAGGCCGCGCTGAAAGCCCAGGGCACCGATGTCGATATCCAGATCGTCGATCTGCCCGGTTCGGGCTATGCCGATGCGCTGGGCGTGATGCTGCTGTCGGGCGATATCCCCGACATCATGTATTTCCAGGGCGGCGACCAGAAGATGGCCGAACAGGGCATTCTGGAAGACCTCAATCCATGGATCGAGAAATCGGCCCATATCAAGGATGCGCTGTGGCCGCACAATGTGGATCGCCTGGCCAACTATCCCTACCTGCTCTACGTCTACCCGCCGCGCGCGCCGCAGCCGGTGATGCGGCAGGACTGGCTGGACCAGCTCGGCCTCGAGCCGCCCCAGACGGTGGACGACTATGAAGCCCTGTTCCAGGCCATTCACGACGCCGATCTGGATGGCGACGGCACGACCGGCAATACGCTGGGCCTGACCGGCTATGGCAATACGTCGGAACTGGATTCGGTGTTCAACCAGGCATTCGGCGTGACCGGCACCTGGATGAAGGATGCCGATGGCGCCTGGGTCAGCTCGCGCGTTACCGACGCGGAAAAGGCCAAAATCGAATTCTATGCGCGACTGGCCAGCAAGGACCTGTTCGACAAGGAATTCGTGACCAACACCTGGGACGTCAAGGAAGACAAGTTCTATACCGGCAAGGCTGGCGTGATCTTCGGCTCGTCGCCGGAAGTCATCGACATCTATACCGGCAAGATGCGCCAGGCCCATCCGGGCGAAGAGATCGACCTGGCCCTGCTGCCGGTGCCCTCGGGCCCGGGCGGACAGGGGCTGGCCGCGGTGGACGTCTCCAAGGAATCGCGCGGCTGGGCCATTTCCTCGCTGTCGGAAAACAAGGAAGCGGCCTTTGCCGTGCTCGATTTCATGGCCTCCAAGGAAGGCCAGGATATCGACCGCATGGGCTTTGAAGGCGTGCATCACAATACCGATGCCAGCGGGGCGGTGACCTATACCGACCAGATTTCGACCTGGTATGCCCGTTTCTTCAACGCCGCCAACTGGACCTCGCCGACGCCGATGCTGAGCCCGACCGCCCAGCAGGCGCTCGACAACCTCAAGAGCGACTTCACGCCGGACAATGCCTTTGTCTGGCCGGCCGACTATGCCGCGGATGTGGACGCCACCGAGCAGGTCTATCGCTCGTGGGTGGCCCGCTTCGTGACCGGTGAAGTCTCCATCGACCAGTGGGACGCTTTCGTCAGCGAATATAACGCTGCCGGCGGGACGCGCATGGCCGAATATGCGGCGACGGTGCTGCAGTAAGGACGATGTGAGGGGGCATTTACTCCCCCTCACACCAGCGCCTCCCGCGGGCTTGACCCGCGGGTCACGTCCACACGGTGCACATGACGAGCGACCCCCGGATCAAGTCCGGGGGAAGCGATTGTGGGTGGGAGAGGCCCTGCCCAACATTCTGAATTGGTAACGAGAACAAAATGACCCAATCCCTCCGATCCCGTACTCGCGCCATGTTGCATGGCATTGCCCTGGGCGATGCGCTGGGTGCGCCGGTGGAGAAGCTGTCGGCGGCCGACATTCGCGCCCGCTATGGGCGGGTGCGCTCGCTCGATACGGAATGGCACAAGATGAGCCTCGACGCGGCGGCGCGGAACGGGCGGGTGCGCGGCAATGGCATCGTGACCGACGATACGCTGATGACGCTGGCGCTGATGGATATTTATGGCGACACGAAACGGCATCTGGACGCCTGGGACATGGCCGACGGCATGGTGCGCGAAATCGCCTGGAAGCCGCGCTGGGTGCCCGAATTGCAGCGCGAGGCGATGCTGATCGACCGGCTGTTCTATCCGGAAAAGTGGATTTTCCAACGGCACCAACTGGCCAATTGCGATCCGCGCCAGGGCGGCATAGGCAATATGGTGAACTGCGGCGCGGCCATGTATATCGCGCCCATCGGCGTGGTGAATGCCGCCAATCCGAAGGCGGCCTATGACGAGGCCATCGCCTTCGCTTCGGGACATCAGGAAAGCTACGGGCTGGAAGCGGCCGGCGTGATGGCGGCCGCGGTGGCCGCGGCTTTTGTGCCGGGGGCTGATATCGAGAGCGTGGTCGATACGGTGCTTGGCCTGGCCAAGGATGGTACGCGGGCGGCCATTGCCGATATTGCCGGGATTGCGCGCGAATTGCGCGGCAGCGGGGCCGATCATGAAGCAGTTTGCGCGGCGTTCCACAAGGCCATTGCCCGCTATTCCGTGATGGGTGACGACGTCAATCACATGCCCGAAAAGGTCGGGCGGCTGACCGATGCCTATCGGCCGAGCCGGCTGATGGCCATCGAGGAACTGCCGCTGGCACTGGGCTTCTGCCTGTTCAATGGGGGCGATTTCCGAGCCTCCATCGAGGACGGGATCAATTCGGGGCGCGACACCGATTCCATCGGCGTCATGGCCGGGGCGATCCTGGGGGCGCTGCATGGCGACGTGGTGATCGGGGACGATGACCGCGCCTTGCTCGACAGCGCCAACCGGCTGGACCTGATGGCTTCAGCAGATGTGTTTGCCACCACGGCCACCGCCATTCTTGCCGCCGACCGCGCGGCTGCCGATGCTCGCCGGGATGCGCTCGGCGCGCTCGGTGTCGGGCCATGACTGAATCAGTAGCCCTCATGGTGAGCCTGTCGAACCACGAGGGCGTGGCGCCCCAATCCTCCACTCACTCAACCTCGTGGTTCGACAAGCTCACCATGAGGTTTCTGGACTATCGCGGTACGCCCGCACATCGGAATTGAAAGAATAGCCATGCTCACCGAAATGCAAATCCTCGAAAAGATCTATGCCGGCTTTATCGGCAAGGCCATTGGCGTGCGCCTGGGCGCCCCGGTGGAGCCGACCATCTGGAGCTATGAGCGCATCCAGAAGACCTATGGCGAGGTGACGCAATATCTGCGCGATTTCAAGAATTTCGCCGCCGATGACGATACCAATGGGCCGGTCTATTTCATCCGGGCCTTGCGCGATTACGGGCTGAAAGCCACGGCCGCCGACGTGGGCAAGACCTGGCTCAATTATGCCGCCGAAGAGCATGGCATGTATTGGTGGGGCGGGTTCGGCGTTTCGACCGAGCACACGGCCTATCGCAACCTGCGGGCCGGGATTCCGGCGCCGCAATCGGGCTCGATCGCGCAGAATGGGACGACGGTGGCCGAGCAGATCGGCGGGCAGATTTTTATCGATAGCTGGGGCTGGGTGAATCCGGGCAATCCGCAGCGCGCGGCCGAAATGTCGGCCATGGCGGCATCGGTGGCGCATGATGGTGACGGGCTCAATGGCGCGCGCTTCTGTGCGGCGGCGATTGCGGCGGCATTCGAGGCGAAAAGCATCGACGAGATTGTCGAGACGGCTTTGGCCACGGTGGATGCCGGATCGACCTATGCGCGGGTGTGCCGCGCGGTGATCGATTTCTTCAAGGCCAATCCCGATGACTGGCGGGCCTGCCGCGACATGCTCACCGCCGACTGGGGCTATGACCGCTACCCGGGCGTGTGCCACATCATCCCGAATGCCGGGGTGACCGTCATGGCCATTCTCTATGGCAAGGGCGACCTGCCGCGCACGGCCGAGATCGCCACCATGGCGGGCTGGGACACCGACTGCAATGCCGGCAATGCGGCGGCCATCGTCGCCACTTTCCAGGGGCTGCAGGAGGGCTGGGACAAGTATCGCAAGCCGATCAACGATTTCCTCGTGGCCTCGGGCATTGTGGGGTCGATCAATATTGTCGATATCCCCAGCTTTGCGCGGGAATTGACGGTGCTGGCGCTGCAACTGGCGGGGGCGAGGTGCCCGCCTTGTGGCTGGAGGATTTCACGCGGCGCGGGCTGCGGTTCGACTTCGATCTGCCGGGCTCGACGCATGGTTTCCGCACCGAGGGGTTCAACCAGATTTCGCTGCGCCATTCGGGCGAGCGGCATGTGGACGGCTCGCGCGGGTCGCTGGAAATCCAGCTCGACCGGCTGGAGCGCGGCCAGGGCGGGCGGGTGTTCTGGAAGCCGTTCTATCGGCGGACGGACTTTGACGACGAGCGCTATCGGCCGATGTTCACGCCGGTGGTGGATGCGGGACAGACCGTGTCGTTCAAGCTGTGGCTCGATCCGTGGAATGGCGACGGCAATCTGCGCGTGGCGCCCTATGTGCGGCGGACGATGAGCGGGGCTATCGAGGAAACCGGGGCCTGGGACGTGCCGTCGGCCGCGGGCTGGCAGGACTATAGTTTCGTCGTGCCCGAGGGGGTGGAAGCCGTGGACGAGATCGGCATTTCCATCGAATATTTCGGGCGGCTGAAATTCCTCGGACGGCTGTTCCTGGCCGATTTCAAGGTCGAGGGCGCCGGGCATACCACGATCGAGCCAGAGACCGAGACGCAGGAATGGGGCGCCATCACGCGCTTCACCTATAATCGCGGGCACTGGACCAAGAGCTTTGGCCGCATCCAGGGCCATACGGCCAGCGACGCCGATATGTGGACCGGGCATTATTATGCGCGCAACGTGACGGTGAAGGCCGATATCCAGCGCCTGTCGGGTGTCTCGCAACTGGTGACGGCACGCGTACAGGGCACCGGGCGCTTCTATGCGGCCGGCTTCGAGGGCGATGAAGTGATCATCCTCAAGGAGGATTTCGGCACCACCGTACTGGCCCGCGCGCCGTTCAAGCCGGAGACCGGCAAGAGTTACCAGTTCGCCTTTAGCGTTGAGGGCGACAGGCTGAGCTTTGCCGTGGATGGCAAGGAACTCATCACCGCCACGGACGGCACTTATGACTATGGCATGGCGGGCATTCGGCTGGCTTCGGCCGGGCGGATGAGCGTTGGACGCATCGAGATCGTCGAGACGGCATAAGCCGCAAGGAGGACCAGCATGTCGGAAATCGAACTCAAGCAGGTCGGCAAGCGCTATGGCGACGTCACCGTGCTCAGCGACATTTCGCTGGAAATGGCGGATGGCGAATTCGTCGTGCTGGTCGGGCCTTCGGGCTGCGGCAAGTCCACATTGCTGCGGATGATCGCCGGACTGGAGGACATCACTTCCGGCCAGATCACCATTGGCGGCAAGGTGGTGAACAACATGCCGGCCAAGGAGCGGGACATCGCGATGGTGTTCCAGAGCTACGCGCTCTATCCGCATATGAAGGTCGCCGACAATATGAGCTTTTCGCTGCGGCTGGCCGGGGCCGCCAAGGCCGAAATCCGCCAGCGGGTGGCCGAAGCAGCGGAAATCCTCGGCCTCGAAAACCTGCTCGACCGGTTGCCGCGCGAACTGTCAGGCGGGCAGCGGCAGCGCGTGGCCATGGGCCGCGCCATCGTGCGCAATCCGCGGGCCTTCCTGTTCGATGAACCGCTGTCGAACCTTGATGCCAAGCTGCGCGTCAAGATGCGCGGCGAGATCAAAAGGCTGCATCAGCGGCTGGGCAAGACCATGGTCTACGTGACCCACGACCAGACCGAGGCCATGACCATGGCCGACAAGATCGTGGTGCTGAATGGCGGCCATATCGAGCAGGCCGGCGCGCCGCTGGAACTCTATAACAATCCGGCCAACCTCTTCGTCGCCGGCTTTATCGGCTCGCCCGAGATCAACCTGTTCGAAGCCCGCTATGAGGGCGGGGATTCCATCACCATCAAGGGTGGACCGACCCTGCCGCTGGGCACCGCGCTGGATGTGAAAGCGGGTACCGACATCGTCTATGGCGTGCGGCCGCAGCATATCACGCTGGGTGAAACAGGCGTACCGGCCAAGGTGCTGGTGGTGGAGCCGACCGGCGACGCGCAGGAAGTGCTGGCGCGGGTGGGCGACGAGGATATTTCGGTCGTGGTGCGGGATCACGCGCTGCTGGAGCCGGATGAGGCGGTGAAGCTGGTGATCGATCCGGCGAAAGTGTTTGTTTTCGACAAGGCGACGGGGTTGAGGCTGCGGTGAGCTGCGATGTTGCAGTCGGCTCCCTCCCCCTTGAGGGGAGGGATCAAGGGTGGGGGGTGTCGAGCCCTCCACAGATACGATGTATGCGGAACCTCCGACACCCCCTCCCAGCTACGCTAGGGCCTACTGGCCCAGCTTCGCTACCCTCCCCTCAAGGGGGAGGGTGGGCAGGAGCCGATACATGGAGTTAAGCCATGACCTTCACCAGCAAGCATTTCGATCCCACCGCCACCGGCCCGCTCAAGGGCATCCGCGTCCTCGATCTTTCCCGCCTCATGGCCGGGAATATGCTCAGCCTGCAACTGGCCGATTTCGGGGCCGATGTGGTCAAGGTGGAGCCGCCCGAGGGCGATCCGCTGCGGGCGTGGAAGGATGACGGGCATTCCCTGTTCTGGAAAACCTATGGGCGCAACAAGCGCTCGGTGATGCTGAACCTGCGGCAGGCGCCGGCCATGGCGGCTTTGTGGAAACTGGTCGAGACCGCCGATGTCTTCATCGAGAATTATCGCCCGGGGACGCTGGAAAAGATGGGGCTGGCGCCCGAAAAGCTGCTGGAGCGCAATCCCGACCTGATCGTGGTGCGCATTTCCGGCTTCGGGCAGACCGGGCCCTATGCGCAATATCCCGGCTTCGGCACGCTGATCGAGGCGATGAGCGGCTTTGCCGACCGCACCGGCTTTCCCGATCGCGAACCGGTGCTGCCGCCGCTGGCTTTGGCCGACATGGTGGCCGGCATCTATGGCGCCTCGTCCACCATGATGGCGCTTTATGCGCGGCAGGCGGGGACGGCGCGCGGGCAGGTGATCGACCTGAGCCTGCTCGAGCCGATGTTTTCGGTGCTGGGGCCGGAAGCGGCCATCCATGCGGTGACCGGCAAGATCAAGCAGCGGGCGGGCAGCGCGTCCAACACCGCCTCGCCGCGCAATGTCTATCAGTGCCGGGACGGCAAATATCTGGCGCTGTCGGGCTCGACGCCGGCAGTGGCACGGCGGATTTTCGAGATTATCGGACGGGCGGACATGAATGACGATCCGCGCTTTGCCAGCAATTCCGACCGGGTGAAGCACCGGCCACTGGTGGACGAGGCGATCGGGGCGTGGTTCGCCACGCGCGACAGCCATGAGGCGCTGGAGACGATGCGGCAGGCGGGGGCGACCGTGGGGCCAATCTACAATATTGCCGACGCCATGGGTGATCCGCATTTTGCCGAGCGCGAGATCATCGTCGCGGCCGAGGACGAGACTTTCGGCACCCTGCCCATGCACGATATCGTGCCGAAAATGTCGGGCACGCCGGGCGTATGGCGGCTGCCGGCGCCGGAACTGGGCCAGCACAATGCCGATGTGCTCGGTGAAGCCGGGCTTAGCGCGGCGGAGATTGCCGAGGCCGCGCCATGATCCGCTCGCTGCTCTATGTGCCGGCGCATTCGGAGCGGTTCATCGCCAAGGCGCATGAGCGCGGCGCCGACGCCATCATTCTCGACCTCGAAGATGCGGTGCCGCAGGAACACAAGCTGGCGGCGCGCGAGGGGCTGGCCGAGAGCGTGCAGGCGGTGGGCCGCAGTGGCGCGCGGGTCTTCGTGCGGATCAATAGTGGCGAGCTGGCGCGCGAGGACGCGGCGGCGGCCTGCCTTGCGGGAGCCGAGGGGCTGTACGTGCCCAAGGTACGCGATGCGCATGTGTTGGGCGAGCTGGCGGCGTTTCTGCACGATCTCGAAGTACCGTTGCGGCGCGAGCCCATGAGCTTCGTGCCGGTGCTGGAAGACCCCGGCGCGATCCTCGATGCGCGGCTGATCGCCCGGGCGCCGCGCGTGCTGGCGCTGGCGACCGGCGGCGAGGACCTGGCGCTGGCCATGGGCGGCATGCCGACGCCAGATGTGCTGCGGCTGCCCAAGCTGCTGGTGCATTATGCCGCCAAGGCCGAGGGCGTGCTGTCCTTCGGGCTGCTGCGCTCGACGGCTGACTATGCCGACAGCGACGGGATCGTGGCGGCGGCGAAGGAAGCGCGGGCGCATGGCTTTGATGGCGCGGCCTGCGTGCATCCGGCCGTGGTGCCGCTGCTCAATGCGGGATTTGCGCCGGATGCGGCGGAGCTTGATTGGGCGCGGCGCGTGGTGGCGGCGGCGGAGAGTGGGGATGGGGCGTTCGTCGTGGATGGACGCATGGTGGATGCGCCGGTGATTGCGCGGGCGCGAAGGGTTTTGGGGCTGGGTTAGCTGCTTGGGAGCGTGTGGCTTACCCCCACCCTCATTCCCTCCCCACAAGGGGGAGGGAGGCGCATGACTGCAGTCCGGGTTTCACTTGATGCTTTCGCAAGCGCCGACCAGGCTTCCCTCCCCCTTGTGGGGAGGGAGTGAGGGTGGGGGTGTCGAGGCTTCCGCTAATTCGATGGGCGTTGAGCCGCCGACACCCCCTCCCCAGCTCCGCTAGGGCCTGGCGGCCCAGCTTCGCTACCCTCCCCTCAAGGGGGAGGGTGGGCAGGAACCGATGACTCTGCTAGCTGTCTGACCGTTGGCACTGAACTCAAATCGGATAATGGATCGGGCCGTCCTGGACGGTGATCCAGCGCAGTTCGGTGAATTCGGCGATGCCGGCTTTGCCGCCGAAGCGGCCGTAGCCGGAGGCCTTGACGCCGCCGAAGGGCATCTGGGCTTCGTCATGCACGGTGGGGCCGTTGACGTGGCAGATGCCGGATTCGATGCGGGCGGCAACGCCCATGGCGCGGGTGACGTCGCGGCCGAAGACGGCGGCGGAGAGGCCGTATTCGGTATCATTGGCGACGCGCACGGCTTCATCCAGGCTGCCGACGCGGATCACCGCCACGACCGGACCAAAGGATTCGTCGCGATAGAGCTTCATGCCCGGCGTGACGCCATCGACCACGGTGGCCTGCATGATGGTGCCGTCGATGCCGCCGCCGGCGGTGACGCGGGCGCCCTTGGCCACGGCATCCTTGATCAGCGCATCGATGCGCTGGGCGGCAGAGAGATCGACCAGGCAGCCCAGCGGCGTATTGCCCTCGCGCGGGTCGCCGGCTTTGAGTGAGGCGGCCTTGGCATTGAGCGCGGCGACGAACTCATCGGCGATCTTCTCATCGACGACGATGCGCTCGGTCGACATGCAGATCTGCCCCTGGTTCATATAGGCGCCGAAGGCAGCCGCGGCGACGGCCTGGTCGAGATCGGCATCGTCCAGCACGACGAAGGGCGCCTTGCCGCCCAGTTCGAGGAGAGCGGGCTTGAGATTGCGGGCGGCGACTTCGGCAATGTGGCGACCGACGCGGGTCGAGCCGGTGAAATTGACGCGACGGATGGCCTTGTGGCCGATCAGTGCCTCGACCAGTTCGGGCGCATCCTCGGGGGCGTTGGAGACGACATTGAGCACGCCGGGCGGCAGGCCGGCCTCGAACAGCGCATCGGCGATGAGGCGATGGGTGCGCGGGCAGATTTCGCTGGACTTGAACACCACGGTATTGCCGCAGGCGAGCGGCGTGGCGAGCGAGCGCACGCCGAGAATGACCGGGGCATTCCACGGCGCGATGGAGAGCACGACGCCGGCCGCCTGGCGCACGCCATAGGCGGTGGAGCCGGGGCGGTTGGAGGGGATGATCTCCCCGGTGATTTGCGTGGTCAGCGAGGCCGCTTCGCGCAGCATTTCGGCGGCGAGCATGACATTGAAGCCGGCCCAGCCAGCGGTGGCGCCGGTTTCGGCGCCCATGGCGGCGATGAAATCGGGGGTACGGGCATCGAGCCGGTCGGCCGCCGCGAGCAGGATCTTGCGGCGGGCGGCCGGGGCGGTCTTGCTCCAGCCGGGGAAGGCGGCGGCGGCGGCATCGGCGGCGCGCATGGCGTCGTCGATCGTGGCCGCGGCGGCGCGCGTAGCGAGTTGCCCGGTAATTGGATTGTTGCGCTCGAACGTGCCACCGCCGGTGGCTTGGGATTCCTCGTTATTGATGAGCAGGCCGAGATCGGTCATGGGGACACTCCGTTTTCTACTTTTGGCGCTGCGGCGCCGAGGAAGGCTTGCTGCACGGCGGCGTCGCCGCGCAGGGCATCTGCTGTGCCTGATCCGGTGATGCGGCCGGCCTCCATGAGGTAACCGCGATGGGCGATGGCAAGGCTGGCCTTGACGTTCTGTTCCACCACCAGCAGCGCAATGCCGGTCTGGCCGATGCGGCCGAGGGCGGCGAAAAGCTCCGAGGTGACGATGGGCGCCAGACCAAGACTGGGTTCGTCGAGCATGAGCAGGCGGGGGCAGCTCATCAGCGCGCGGCCGATGGCCAGCATCTGCTGCTCGCCGCCCGACATGGTGCGGGCGACCTGGCTTTGCCGTTCGCCCAGGCGCGGGAAGAGATCGAGCACGAGGGCGCGCTGGCGGGCTTCGTGCGGGCGGGCATGGCTGGTATAGGCGCCGAGTTCGAGATTTTCCGCTACGGTGAGATCGCCGAAAATGCCGCGGCCTTCGAGGACGAGCGCGATGCCTGATGCGAGGTATTTGTGGGCTGGGCGGCCGAGCAGGTTGATGCCGTCGAGCGCGATGGTCGCGCCGGGGGCGGGGCGAACGAGGCCGGCCATGGCTTTGAGCAGGCTTGATTTGCCGGCGCCATTGGCGCCGAGCACGACCACGGTTTCGCCTTCGGCCACGGTGACGGAGACGCCATCCAGCGCCAGATGCTTGCCGTAATGCAGCGAGATGGGGCCGGCGCTAAGCATGGTCTTCCCCCAGATAGGCGCGGATGACTTCGGCATCGGCCAGGACTTCGGATGTGGGACCATCGGCGATTTTCGTGCCGGCATTCATCACCACGCAGCGGCTGCACAGGGCGCGGACGGCGTCCATGACGTGTTCCACGAGCAGGATGGTGATGCCGCGCTGGCGCAGGCTGGTGATGAGGTCTATTCCGGCGCGCAATTCGGTGGGGTTGAGGCCAGCCAGCCATTCGTCGAGCAGGAGAAGCTGCGGGTCGGAGGCGAGGGCGCGGGCCAGTTCCATGCGCTTGAGGTCGATATAGGTGAGGCTGTCGGCGGGCTGGGATGCGCGGCCGGCGAGGCCGACATCGGATAGTAGGGTCTCGATGCGGGTTTCGGCTTCCCTCCCCCAGAGCGGGGCCTTGCGGAAGGCCAGGGCGGCGAGGACGTTTTCGCCGACTGACAGCGAGGGCAGAGCGCGCACGAGCTGGAAGGTGCGGGCGACGCCGCGATGAGCGATGCGCTCGGAGCCGAGTTCTCCGATGGCGTGACCGGCAAGGGTGATGCTGCCGTCGGAGAGGGGCAGGTAGCCCGAGATCATGTTGAGGGCGGTGGTCTTGCCCGAGCCATTGGGGCCGAGCAGGCCGACGGTTTCGCCCATGGCGAGATCGAAGGTGAGGCCGTTGACGGCGGTGAGGCCGCCGAAGGTCTTGGTGACATTGTGCAGCGACAGCAGGGTCATGGCCGTGCCTCGCGGCGGGTGAGGCGGGACCAGAGACTATCGCCGGCCGCCAGCACGCCATTGGGCAGCACGAAGACTATGGCGATGAAGAGCAGGCCCAGGATGATCGAATAATGATTGGGGAAATTGGCCGAGAGCCATTCGAACAGCAGGAAGAGCGGGATGGCGCCGAGCAGCGGGCCGAACAGGCGATTTGGGCCGCCGAGCAGGGCCATGATGACGACGAGGAAGCTGGTGGTCGGATTGAACACGATGGACGGCTCGATATAGGTCCAGCGTGGCGCCTGGATGGCGCCGGCCAAGGTCATGATGACGCAGGAGATGGAGAACAGCGTCAGCTTGGTGCGCGTGATGCGGATGCCCAGATGGCTGGCCACATCAGGATCGTCACCGATGACGCGCAGGGCCAGGCCGATGCGCGAGCGGCTGACCCAGTAGGCGACGGCGAGGGTGGCGGCGAGAAGCGCCAGCAATTGCCAATAGATGTGTTCAGGGCCGATCGGCAGGAAGACATAGCGGCCGAGGGTGCGGGTGACGTTGACCTCGTAATAGGTCACCAGCTGCCGCACCAGTTCGGTCAGCCCGAAGGTGAAGATGACGAAATAGATGCCGGCAAGACGCAAAGTGGCGAGGCCGACGATGAGGGCCACGACGAGGCCGACAACGGCCGCGACGAGCAGCACCAGCGGATAGGGCAGGACATCGGCCAGCACGGCAACCGTATAGGCGCCGAGGCCGAAAAAGGCGACGGTGGCCAGCGAGATGTAGCGGGTGGGGCCGGAGAACATAGCCCAGGCCGTGGCCAGCACACCATAGCCGAGAATGCCGATGCCCAGGCCGAGCGGATAGGGGCCGGCAAAGGCGGGCACGAAAGCCAGCGCGACGAGGACGATGAGGGCGAGAACCAGTTTCATCATCGCGCCGTCTTTCCGAACAGACCCTGCGGCCGCACAACGAGCACGGCGAGGAAGATGAGATAGGTGGCGGCCAGCGTCAGGCCCGGATCGATGAAGCTGGCGACCAGCGTTTCGACCAGGCCCAGGATGAGCCCGGCGGCCAGGGCGCCCATGAGATTGCCGACGCCGCCCATGATGACGACGATCAGCGCCTTCATGGTGAAGATGACGCCCATCGTGGCCGAGAAGGTTAGATACATCGACACCACGACACCGCCGGCCGCGGCCAGCGCGCCGCCCAGGGCGAAGGCGAAACGGGCGACAGAGTCGACATTGATGCCGACCAGCGGCGCCGAGGCCGGATTGGCGGCGACGGCGCGGATGACGGTGCCGAAGCGGGTGCGGGTCAGCATGAGCCAGAGGCCCAGCCCGAAGACCACGGCCAGCACGAAGGCGAGCAGGCGGTTGGCGGCGATGGTGGTGCCCAAAATATCGACCGGCACGGCGAGGAAGCTGTAGCTCTGGAAGCCGGCGCCGAAGATGACCAGGGCCACGCCCTGGATGACGAAGAGCAGGCCGAAGGTGGCGAGGATGGAATCGCCCTCCAGCCGGCCGCGATCGCGCGAGCGGCGGGCCAAAGGCTGCAGCATGACGGCATAGATGAGCCAGCTCAGCGCGAAACCGGCGGGAATGACGAGCAGCATGCCGAGCAGCGGATTGACGCCGAAAGCGGTGAACAGCACGAAGGCGCCGAAGCTGGCCGCGATGATGATATCGCCATAGGCCAGGTTCATGATGCGCGCCACGCCATATTGCAGCGTCAGCCCCATGGCCACGAGGGCATAGGTGCCCCCGAGGACGAGGCCGGTGAGTATGGCGCTGAAGAGCATATGGGCGCTCCGGTGGGTTGGGTTTATCTTGGAGGGATACCCCCTCCCAACCTCCCCCTGATAGGGGGAGGAGCCGCATAGTGGGTGAGGCGATGCCGTGCCTCAAACTCGATCTGTTCCTCCCCCTATCAGGGGGAGGCTAGGAGGGGGTATCCCCTTCAGCTCGCAGGAACCCAGGCCGGCTTGGGCACGACGGGGTCGCGGCTGCCGTCGCGCTCGGTATGCGCCAGGCCGACGAATTTGCCGCCCTGCCACTGGCCGACGGTCCACAGGCTCCGCAACTGGTTGTCGACCAGCTTCACCTTGCCGATAACCGTATCGAATTCGCCGGTCGACAATTCGGCGGTGATGGCCTCGCGGTCGATATCGCCGACCCGCTCGATGGCCTGCTGCAGCATTTCCAGGCTCGCATAGGTGATGGCGCTGGCCCAGCTATCGGGTGCCTGGCCGTTGAGCGCGGTGTGGCGCTCGAAATAGGCGGCGAGCGCCTCGCTGTCGGGGTCGATGCCGCCCACGCCCATGACGCCGTCATGGTTGGGGCCGGCAATGCCCGGATAGATCGGGAAGGCGGTGCCGACGCCGAGATAGAACACCTTTGGGCTGAAATTGGCCACCACCGACTGCTGGGTCAGGGCGAAGGTATCAGGCGGATAGGAGAAGGCGACGAAAGTATCGACGCCGAGGCTCGAGACTTCGTTGATGATGGGCGCGAAGTCCGACGTGCCGAGCGGATAGGTCTTGTCATAGACCAGCTCGAAGCCGGCTTCGGTGAAGGCGGGCGTGGCCGCCTTGGACAGGTCGATGCCGAAACCGTCGGCCACCGAGGCGATGGCTACCTTGTTGTTGATGGTGCCGGCCTCGCGCTGCTTGACCAGCAATTGCACCAGCGCATTGGCATAGTCGTGCCCGCCGCCCAGCAGCCAGAAGCTGTGCTTCCAGCGCTTGACCAGATCGGGCGCCATGTCGGTGACGGCAGTGGCGCCGAGCTGGGGATAGCCGAAGCGATCGAAAGTGGGGCCGGAGGCCAGGTTAGGGCCGGTGCCCCAGCTGGGCAGGATGAAATCGGCATTGTCCTGGGTGGCGAGGCGCTCGACGGCGCGCACCAGTTCCTCGGAGCTGGAGCGGTCGTCATATTCGACCACTTCGAGCGGCAGGGTGACGCCGAGCTTGCTGAGCGCGAGGCCGCCAGCCTTGTTCACGTCATCCACCCAGAGCAGGTAGTTCGGGATGGTCGAAATGCCGGCGCCGGCGGCATTGGCGCCGGTCTTGGGCACGGCATAGCCGATGCGGATGGCTGTGCGGTCCTGTGCGAGGACCGGCAGGCCAGAAAGGGCGGTGGCCAGGGCGCTGACGCCCATGCCCTGCAAGACGGTTCTGCGGCGAAAAGTGGTCATAGCTTGCTCTCCTCCATGCCCGTCGCTGCGGGCGCTCCCAGATGCGGTCCGGCTTTTGCTGCCGGTCCCGTCCTTGCCGAGCATGGTAGGGCGGGGCCCGAGCGGATAAAATGGACATTACGGAAAGATAAATGTATTTTTGCGGCGATTTCACCCCTGGCAGGACCGCCATGACCGAACAGAACCTGCGCCCCCTGCCCGGCCCCGGCCTGGTGCAGGATGTGGAAGTGGACGACATTGGCGGCGCGCTGTCGGCCAGCGAATGGGATTTTTCGGCGCCGCGGGCGCGGTTGGGCGCGCATGGTTTCGTGCTGGCTTCGGGCAGCGGGGTGGTGCGGCTGGAGAGCGGCGCGACCGGCATCGAAGCGCCCTGCGTCATCTGGCTGCCCAGTGGCATGAGCGCCAGCGTGCGGCTGGAAGCCGGCGCGCGCGGCGTGGCCATGACCGTGTCGGATGCGGCTCTGGGCCGGGTGGTGCCGGCCAGTTCCATTGCCGGACCTTTGCGCCAGGCCATCGACCGCCCACTGGTCGGCATGCGCCTCGAAGCCGCCGCCGCCCGCGCAACCATCCGCGACCTCGAGGAGATCAGGCGCGAGACGCTGGAGGACCTGCCGGGCATGCGCGAGGCGATCATGAGCCGGCTGTGCCTGGTGCTCATCGCCTTCTGGCGGCTGGGCGAGGTGGCGGCCCAGCCCCAGGCGGCGCCGCGCGTGCTGGTGCAGAATTTCTTGCAATTGGTGGAGCTCAATGCCCGCGCGCAATGGCGCGTGGCCGACTATGCGCGGACCATGGGGATTTCCACCGACCGGCTGACCTCGGCCATCCGCCGCGCCACCGGCCAATCGCCGCTGGAGCTGGTGCATGGGCGGCTGCTTGAGGATGCCGAGAGCCTGCTGGAACGCTCGGCTTTGCAGGTGCGGGAGATTGCCGACGCACTGGGCTTCCGTGACGCCGGCTATTTCAACCGGTTCTTCACCCGGCTCAAGGGGATTTCGCCGGGGCGCTATCGGCAGCGGGCGCAGCGGCTGCGGGCGAGCCCGGATGGGTCCTATGCGGCTTGGCCATGAGGCGTCGAGCTCCCCTTGTGGGAGAGGGTGCAATTTCCTCGTTCAGAGGAAATTGCGGGTGAGGGGGTCTGCGTCATCCCATGCTTCAATGATGACGGGTAGCGCAGCGCCCCCTCATCCGCCCTTCGGGCACCTTCTCCCACGAGGGGAGAAGGGAAGAGCCGATGGTGCGGCGTCCGCTCAAGGCAAAGTATGCCCCGCTGCGCGGAACAGGCGGTACCATTCCTCGCGGGTCAGGGTCACGTCGGAGCCGGCGGCGGAATCCTTGACCCGCCCCGGATTGGTGGTGCCGAGCACGACCTGGATATGGGCCGGATGCCTGGTGATCCAGGCCACGGCGATGCCTGTCGGCGTGACGCCATATTGCGCGGCCAACGCGTCGAGGGCATCGTTCAGTTCGGCGAAATTCTCGCGGTCGCCGAGGAAGACGCCCTTGAAGAAGCCGTGCTGGAAGGGCGACCAGGCCTGCAGCATCATGTTGTTAAGCCGCGAATAATCGAGCAGGCCGATATCGCGCGACACCGACTGTTCGAGCCCGGCCATGTTGGCGGCCACGCCTTGCGCGAAAAGCGGCGCATGGGTGATCGAGAGCTGCACCTGATTGGCGACCAGCGGCTGTTTTACCGCGCTCTTGAGCAATTCGATCTGGCCCGGCGTGTGATTGGAAACGCCGAAATGACGCACCTTGCCTGCGGCGACCAATTGCTCGAAGGCTTCCGCCACCTCTTCGGGCTCGACCAAAGTGTCGGGGCGATGCAGCAGCAGCAGGTCGAGATAATCGGTGCGCAGGGCGGCAAGGGATTCATCGACCGTCGTCAGGATGTGCTCTTTGGAGAAATCGAACCAGCCCTTGCGAATGCCGACCTTGGACTGGATGACGATGGCGTCGCGCTCGGCCGGGGTGAGACGCACCGCCTCGCCGAAGCGCTGCTCGCAGCGATGGCGCTCGCCGCCATAGATATCGGCGTGGTCGAAGACATTGATGCCGGCATCGCGGGCCGTGCCGAACAGGGTGGCGATTTCGGCGTCGCTCATCTTGGCGATGCGCATGAGGCCGAGGACGACGCTGGAGACCACGCGTTCGGTGTGGGGGATGGTGTAGGTTTTCATGGATTTGGCCTTTCTGCGATTCCTGGCGGGAGGATACGCCCACTATCGGGGCCAACCCACCCCCACCCTTGATCCCTCCCCACAAGGGGGAGGGGGACGATGGGACTTCGGTTCGTGTTCCAATCGATCCGCGAGAGCAGGGCGGGCTTCCCTCCCCCTTGTGGGGAGGGAGTGAGGGTGGGGGTATGCTTCCACTAACGCAGCTTTGGGGTCATCCCCAGAAACCCAATCAATTCCCGTGCCGCAACGGCCCCTGCCCGGTTGGCCCCGATGGTCGAGGCCGAGGGGCCATAGCCCACCAGATGCACGCGCGGATCGCGCGCGACCTGTGTCGCCAGCCGCCCGGTCATGGTGATGCCGCCCGATTCCTCGCGCAATTGCAGCGGGGCAAGATGATCGAGCGCCGAGCGGAAACCGGTGCACCACAGGATCACATCGACATCGAGCGTCCTTCCATCGGCCCAGCGCACGCCCGATGGCGTAATCTCGCTGAACATCTCCTGCCGCTCCAGCACGCCGCGGGCGCGCATGGCCTCGATGGCCGGCGTCAGCGGCAGGCCGGTGACCGAGACCACCGAGTTGGGCGGCAGGCCGGCACGGACGCGGTCTTCCACCAGTTTCACCGCAGCGCGGCCGGCTTCCTGGTCGAACGGGCCGGTGCGGAAGCGGGGCGGCGTGCGGGTGACCCAGGTGGTTGATGTCACCTCAGAAATCTGGTCGAGGAGCTGGATGGCGGAAATGCCGCCGCCGACCACCAGCACATGCTGGCCGGCGAAATCCTCGGCGGCGCGGAATTGCTGCGTGTGGAGCTGGCGGCCCCGAAAACTGTCGCGGCCGGGATAATCGGGGATATAGGGCTTTTCCCAGGTGCCGGTGGCATTGATCAACCCACGGGCGGAGAACAGGCCCCGGTCGCTTTCGACGCGCAATCGCTCGCCGCGGTCGCAGACGACGCTCACCGTGGCGGGGCGCAGCACGTCGAGGCCGAAGCGTTCCTCATAGGCGGCGAAATAATGCGGCACCGCGACCGAGGCCATGACGCTGTCATCGCCGCCGGCGCTATCGGCAAAACTCATGCCCGGCAGGTCATGCACGCGATTGACGGTGGAGAGCGTCAGCGAAGGCCAGCGATATTGCCAGGCGCCACCGGGCTGCGGCGCCCGGTCGAGCACGAGGAAATCGCGGCCGGGCACAAGGCCGAGCTGTTTCAGGTGATAGGCCGAGGACAGGCCCGCCTGCCCGGCGCCGATGACGACGATATCGAGCTTGAGCGCGGTGCGGGTGATGGGGGATGGGTCGGTCACGCACAGGGGCTCCACAGACATGCTAAGCATGTAGAGTCGGCGTGACGGAAAGCAAGCGCAACCTCCGGCGCGCCTGCCGGTTATGCATTGCAAAGGAGACTATCATGGGCCACGTGACCTACGACATCGTCGAGCATGACGGTGGCTATGCCTACAAGGTTGGAGACGTGTTCTCCGAGACATTTCCCACCCATCAGGCAGCCCATGAAGCAGCCGAAGCCGCGGCACGGCGCCAGCAGGTTGGCGGCCGGGATGAAGCGATCCAGTATCAGGACAGCAAGGGACGCTGGCATGAGGAGCAGGCCGATGGTGGCGACCGGCCCGAAACCGATGTCGAGGACGACCTGCGGGACTAGGCCTGCCTAATCCCGCGCCGCCAGATGCTGTCCGGTCAGCGAGTTTTTCGCCTTGGCCAGATCGGCGGGCACGCCTTCGAACTGAATGGTGCCGCCATCCTGCCCGGCGCCTGGACCGAGATCGATGACCCAGTCGGCGCGGGAGATCACATCGAGATTATGCTCGATGACGATGACCGAGGAGCCGGCATCGACCAGCCGGTCGAACAGGCCGATCAGGGTGTCGACATCGTTCATGTGCAGGCCGGTGGTGGGCTCGTCCAGAACGTAGATATTGCCCTTCTTGCCCAGCTCGGCCGCCAGTTTCAGGCGCTGGCGCTCGCCGCCTGACAGCGTCGAGAGCGGCTGGCCGAGGGTGAGATAGCCCAGACCGACATCGTCGAGGCCCTTCAATATCCGGGCGATGGCGGGTTCGGTGAAGAAGCCGACCGCGTCGGAAATGCTCATCTCGTAAACATCGGCGATCGACTTGCCGCGCAGGTGATGCTCCAGCACTTCGGGCAGGAAGCGCTTGCCTTCGCAGGTCTCGCAAGTCGTGATCATGGGATCAAGGTGCGCGAGGTCGGTATAGATGACGCCCAGCCCGTTACAGTCCGGGCAGGCGCCCTTGGAATTGGCCGAGAACAGCGAGGCGTCCACGTCATTGGCCTTGGCGAAGGCTTTTCGTACCGCGTCGAGAATGCCGGTATAGGTGGCGGTATTGGAGCGGCGCGAACCGCGGGCCAGGTTCTGGTCGATGATGATGGTGTCCGGATAGGCCTGGGGCAGGCACCCCTGGATCAGCGAAGACTTGCCCGAGCCGGCGACGCCGGACACCGCCGTCAGCACGCCCATGGGGATGGAGACCGAGACATCCCTGAGATTGTTGAGCTTTGCATGGGCGATCTTCAGCTCGCCGGAGGGCTTGCGCCCCTTCTCCTTGATGGACTGGTGTTTCTTGATGTGGTTGCCGGTGAGCGTGCCGCTGGTGAGCAGCCCGGCATAATCGCCCTGATAGACCAGCTCGCCCCCCTTGGAGCCGGCGAAGGGCCCCATATCGACCACATGGTCGGCAATGGCGATCATGTCGGGCTTGTGCTCGACGATGAGCACGGTGTTGCCCTTGTCGCGCAACTGCTGCATCAGCCCGGCGAGGCGACCCACATCATGCGGGTGGAGGCCCACCGACGGCTCGTCGAACACATAGGTGATGTCGGTCAGCGAAGAACCGAGATGGCGCACCATCTTGACGCGCTGGCTTTCGCCGCCTGACAGGGTCGAGCTTTCGCGGTCGAGGCTGAGATAACCCAGCCCGATGGTCACGAGGTTTTCCAGCCGCAAGGCCAGAGCCTCGAGCATGGGACCGACCTGCGGCGCTTCGATGCCACGCACGAAGACCGTCAGTTCGCTGACCTGCATGGCCGAAAGCTCGGCGATATTGCGGCCGTTGACCCTGCTGTTCAGCGCCTGCTGGTTGAGGCGGGTACCGTGGCAGGCCGGGCAGGTGGCGCGGGTGAAAATCTTTTCGTATTCGCGCAAGACATGCGGCTGCAGGCTTTCGGGGTCCTTGGAGCCCAGCCCCTTCTTGAGCTTGGCGACCACGCCCTCATAGGTCAGGCCGATCTTGCCGACCTTGATCTTTCGGCCATCATCGAGGTTGAGCAGGTTTTCCCGCTCCTCGGCGGTGAATTTGCTGATCGGCTTGTCCATGTCGAACAGGCCGGAATTCTTGTAGATTTCCCAATACCAGGTATCGACCGCAAAATCCTTGGGCAGCAGGGCACCGCCATTGAGCGACTTGCTCTCATCGAGCACCGCCGCCATGTCCATGGCCGCGACCTGCCCGATCCCCTCACAGTCCGGGCACATGCCGCGCGGATCGTTGTAGGAATAAAGGCTGGGCGGGCCCAGCTTCGGCTCGCCGAGGCGCGAGAACAGCACACGCAGCATCTGCGCCGCGTCGGTCACCGTGGCAACCGTCGAGCGCGAATTGCCGCCCAGCCGCTGCTGGTCGACAATGATGGCGGCCGAGATGTTTTCGAGCTGGTCGGCATCGGGCTGGCCATAGCGCGGCATGAATTGCTGCACGAAGCTGGGATAGGTCTCGTTGATCAGCCGCTGGCTTTCCGCCGCGATCGTGCCGAAGACCAGCGACGACTTGCCCGAGCCCGACACCCCGGTAAAGACCGTGATCTGCCGCTTGGGAATATCGAGCGAGACATTCTTGAGATTGTTCTCGCGGGCGCCGCGAATGATGATCGAGCCGTAATCGGGCATGTATTCGTGTTCCTGTTGTTTCGCAGCTTCGGTTAGGTCCAGCGCGTGTGGCCCACCCCCCACCCTTGATCCCTCCCCACAAGGGGGAGGGAGACGATGAACACCAGCATCGCAACCTGCGCCTCCCTCCCCTTGATGGGGAGGGATTGAGGGTGGGGTGATGGAAGCCACTGAGGTGCTAGCGGCGAGATGGGGCCACAAATACCACGCTTGCTGACATGACGTGTCAGCAAGCCCGATTTCGACAGGTGATCGGAGATCTCAGCTTACCGCCTTGCGGATCAGCTTGGCGAAGTTTTCTTCGTCGGCCTTGGTCAGCTTGCTCACCGCGAACGAGGTGGGCCAAACCGTGCCGTCGTCGAGCCTGGCAACGTCGTTGAAGCCGAAGCTGGCATAGCGCGAGTCGAACTTGCCGGCCGGGGTCAGGAAACAGACCACCTTGCCATCCTTGTTGGCCCAGGCCGGCATGCCATACCAGGTCTTGGGCGCGAGATCGGGGGCGTTCTCGGTGACCAGCGCATGGATAGTTTCGGCGATGGCACGGTCGCTGTCGTCAAGCTCGGCGATCTTGGCAAGCAGGTCGGACAGGCCGTCGGCCTTCTTGCCCTTGCGGCGCTCGACCTTAGCGTCCTGCATCGCCTCGAGTTCGGCATCGGAAAACACCGTCTTGGTGGCGGCTTTCTTGGTGGCCATGGGAAATCTCCTTGAATATCGGTTTCAATCGATTGTAGCGACGAGCTGGTCGAGCCGCGCCATGAACTGTTTCCACGACGCCATGGCGCCCTTGTAGGCGAGGTTGTGTTCGGGCCCGAAACCGGTCTGTTCCATACGAACAATCGTGCCCGTGGGGGTGGGTTCCAGGGTGAAGGTCACCGTGGTGTCGAGGCCATAGGCGGACCAGCTATAAGTGAGGGTCCGATGCGGCTCGACCTCAAGCACTTCGCAATCGACCACGACATTGACATCGGGCCTGGGCGTGTTGCGGAAGGTGAATTTGTGGCCCTTCTCAGGCTTGAAATCGGATTGCATCAGCCACTCCTCGATCAGGTGCGGTTGGGTCAGCGCCCGCCAGATCTTTTCGGGCGGATGGGCGATTTCCCGTTCGACCACGGCGGTGCGGATATCCGGCGCGGCCATGTCAGCGCGTCCCGCGCCACTTGGCGATATAGGGCAGAGCGAACATGTAGAGGCCGGTGCCCATCAGCAGGAAGAGCGGGGCCAGCGGAATATAGGACACCCAGACCACAGGCTCGGGCACAGCCAGCGCGATGAAGGTGGCGATGACGCTCAGGGTGAAAAGCATGGAGAGCCAGCGATGGATCTGGCGGATCCAGGCGCTCGCATTGCGGGGGCGGGGGGTTGCAAAGTCGGTCATTGATCCATTCTCCCGAGCAGGTTTTCCAGGTCATCGAAGCGGCTTTCCCAGAAGCCGGCCATCTCAGTGGTCCAATCGACCAGCGGCGCCAGGGCGCCCGGCAGGGCGCTGTAATGGGTCTGGCGCCCTGCATGGCGATCGCGCACCAGGCCGGCCTGTTTCAGCACGCCGAGATGGCGCGACACTACCGGCTGGGACACGCCCGCCCCGGCCGTGAGCGCCCCCACCGTGACCTCGCCTTCCCGGCACAGCCGCTCGAAAATGGCGCGGCGCGTCGGGTCGGCAAGCGTCCGGAAGATGACATCAGGGGCGGTCGACATTGGGAGAACCCATACCTTTCTGGCTATGGGTTAACGTATAGCTGAAGAGGTATGAATGAGTCAAGGGGGTTTAGACGCATAGGGCCGGTTACCCCTCTCCCCTCGTGGGAGAGGGGGAAATCCGCGTTCAGCGGATTTCCGGGTGAGGGGGTTGCGCCATCCCATGCTTCAATGTCGGTGGATGGTTCGTAGCCCCCTCATCCGCCCTTCAGGCACCTTCTCCCACGAGGGGAGAAGGCAAACGTCCAAGCGACAGAGGTAAACCCTCTCCCTCAAGGGGGAGGGTGAGCAGGGGCCGATACTCCTAAAGCGAGGCCTTGCGCACCTGGCTGACGCCTACGGCGAGGCCCGCCACGGCCACCACAGCAGCCACCAGCGCGCCATACAGCACCGGCATGACGAAAATCTCGCCCATGAACAAGGCCCGTTCGGCTTCGACCAGATAGGTCAGCGGATTGAAGCGGCTGGCGATATAGAGCCAGGCCGGCGCATTGGTCATGGGCAGCAGCACGCCGCCCAGCAGCATCATCGGCAGGGCGACCGAATGGCTGACGAGGTAGAACAGGCTCCCGTCATGCTTGCTGGCGATGGCCAGGGCGTAGGAGAGCGAGGCGACGCCAACGCCGAAAACCATCAACATGAGGAGGCCCAGCAGCATATGGGCCGGATGCAGCACCAGCCCGAACGGGGTGGCGACGACGATGAGGATCAGCGCCTGCACCAGCAGCGGGGCCAGTTCCTTGAGGGCGCGACCCACCATGATGGCCGGGCGGCTCATCGGGGTGGCGAGGAAGCGCTCGAAGCTGCCGCTCATCAATTCCTCGGTCAGCGCCCAACCGCAGGAGACGGTGGTGAACAGCACCAGCATGACCACCATGCCGGGCACGAACCATTGCAGCGGGGAAGCGCCATCGGGCCCCGGAACAGCGCCGAGCAAAGGCACGAAGAGCGCGAGATAGAGCAGCGGCTGCACCAGGCCGAAGATGATGTAATACCAGGAGCGGAGCGTGGGGCCGATCTCGCGGCGGAAGGAAATGGCGGTGTCTGATATGAAGGACATCTTTGATCCGAAGGTTCAGTAGACCTCATCCTGAGCCTGTCGAAGGACGAGGTCGTGACTGGATTGGCGTACCCGACCTCGTGGTTCGACAAGCTCACCATGAGGTCTGCGAGATTGTGCCGGGCTAAGCCGCCGCCTCCCGGAGCGAGCGCCCGGTCAGGCCCAGGAACACATCGTCCAGCGTCGGCCGCACCACTCTCGCGCTGATGGCTTCGATGCCGGATTGATGCAGGCGGCGGATGAATTCGGGCAGGACGGCTTCGCCATCGCGCAGGGTCACGGCCACGTCGCGGCCATCGACTTTGGTTTCGCGGGCATCGGGCAGGTTCTGCGCGATTTCGGCGGCGCTGCCCAACTGATCCTCGCAGAGCACGCTGACATGGATGGTGTCGCCGGCCAGATCGGCCTTGAGCCGGGCCGGCGTGTCGTCGGCAATCATGATGCCATTATCCATCACCATGACGCGCTCGGCCATGGTGTCGGCCTCGTCGAGATAGTGGGTGGTGAGGAAAATGGTCATGCCGCTGGCCTGTCTGAGGCTGGTGATGTGATCCCACAGATTGGCGCGGCTATGCGGGTCGAGCCCGGTGGAGGGCTCGTCGAGGAACAGGATGGGCGGGGTATGCATTAGGCCAAGCGCCACATCGAGCCGCCGCTTCTGTCCGCCCGACAGCGAGGCGCAGCTCCGGTCGGCCAGGCCATCGAGTTCGAGCATGCCGAGCAGGTCGTCGGCGCGCTTGCGGGCGGCCGAGGTGCTCATGCGCTGGGCCTTGCCCTGAGTCACCAATTCGTCGCGGACGCGGTGATACGGGCCTGAGCCGGTGCCCTGCCCGACATAGCCGATCTTGCGGCGTACGCTGGCCGGGTCGGCCACGACGTCATGCCCGCCGACGCTGGCGCTGCCCGAAGTCAGCGGCAGGAGCGTGGTCAGCATGCGCACCGAAGTGGATTTGCCGGCGCCATTGGGGCCGAGAAAGGCCACCAGCTCGCCCTCGGCCACATCGAGGCTGAGGCCGCGCACGGCCTCTACCGGGCCGGTCTTGGTCTTGAAGGTACGGGTCAGGTCTCTGGCATGGATCATCGGCATTCCCCTTTGCTACGGGCACACTGATCCGGCCCTGCTGACATGACGCGGCAGCAGGCGGGTTTTCGACAGCGGGCTCGACTTTTGCGCCCTGGAACCGTATAACTCCGTACGCCGCACAAGGTTTAGCATAATATCGTACGGTGTAAAGAGTTATTTTGGAGGCCAAATGGCCGAGGATATTGCCGGACGCGGCGACCCGATCAAAACCCTGCAACTGATGTGGGGGCGGGTGGAGGCGCCCAAGCGCGGCCCGAAAGCGCGGGGCTCCGTGGGTGACCTGGTGCAGGCGGCGGTGCGCATTGCCGATGCCGAAGGGATCGATGCGGTCTCGACACGCAGGGTGGCCGAAGCGGTCGGCATTTCACCGATGAGCTTTTACACCCACATTCCCGACAAGTCGGTATTGCTCGACCTGATGCTGGATGCGGTGTCGGGCGGGGACTATCCCATGCCGGTCTTCGATCCGGCGCAGTGGCGCGCCAATGTGACCATGGTCGCCTCCGAATTCCGCAAATATTACATCGCCCATCCCTGGGTTCTGCAGGTGTCCACCCACCGCCCGGTGCTCGGCCCCAATACGATGAAGTCCTACGAGGTCTTCCTCAGCGCGCTGGACGGGCTGGGACTCGATGAGATCGAGATGGATATGAGCGTCACCATGATCGCCAATTACGTGTTCGGCGCCGCCCGCGACGTGGCCCGCTCGCGCATGGTCAAGGAACAGACCGGCATGAGCGACGACGAATGGTGGTATGCCATCGCGCCCTTCCTCGAAACGCTCGACTATGCCCCCTACCCCGTCGCCAGCCGCATCGGTCCCGTCGTCGGCGAACTCTACGGCCTGGGCGACCCCGACCGCGCCTTCGATTTCGGCCTGGAACGCATCCTGGACGGGTTGGCCGTGATGATCGAGGGGAAGGGCGGCTGACGGCCATCCCACCCGCCGGCGCTTCCCCCGGACTTGATCCGGGGGTCACTCTCCACTCGGCATGCACGACGCGAGACCCGCGGATCAAGTCCGCGGGAGGCGATTGTGGGTGGGAAGCAGCGCGGCCAGGCTTTTAGACCACGTTGCCTTCGGCGTTGAACAGGTGCAGGCGGGCGGGGTCGATGTGGACGCCGACGGTGGAGCCGAGGTCCACCGGGTTCTGGCCTTCCAGCACGATGGTGATGGGCTGGCCGTCACCTGTCGTGGCATAGACCACGGTCTGGCCGCCGAGATTTTCCACCAGGTCGACGCGCACTTCGGCCAGCTTGACGCCGCTGCCTTCGGCAATGGTGATGTGTTCGGGGCGGATGCCCAATGTGGTCGCGCCGGCGACCGGGCGCTGCAGGTCGAGCGTGTTGCCGGCCACTTTCAGGCCCGAACCATCGGCGCTGGCGGCGAGGAAGTTCATCTTGGGCGAGCCGATGAAGCCGGCGACGAACAGGTTGCGCGGCGTGTTGTAGAGTTCGAGTGGGGCGCCGGCCTGTTCGATGACGCCCTGGCGCAGAACCACGATCTTGTCGGCCATGGTCATGGCTTCGACCTGATCGTGGGTCACATAGATCATGGTATTGCCGAGGTCATTATGCAGCTTGGCGATCTCGACGCGCATCTGCACGCGCAGTTCGGCATCGAGGTTGGAGAGCGGCTCGTCGAAGAGGAAAATGCGCGGCTCGCGCACGATGGCGCGGCCGATGGCGACGCGCTGGCGCTGGCCGCCCGACAATTGCTTGGGCTTGCGCTGCAACAGCGGCACGATCTGCAGGATTTCGGCGGCGCGCTGCACGCGTTCCTTGATCTCGGCCTTGGGGGCGCGGGCAGTTTCGAGCCCGAAGGCCAGGTTCTGGTAGACGCTCATATGCGGATAGAGCGCATAGGACTGGAACACCATGGCGATGCCGCGCTTGGCCGCCGGCACATCGTTCATGCGCTCGCCGTCGATCAACAGGTCTCCCCCGGTGATCGGCTCGAGCCCGGCAATCATGCGCAGCAGGGTGGATTTGCCACAGCCCGAGGGGCCGACGAAGACGGTGAATTCACCCGGATCGATGTCGAGATCGACGCCGTGGATCACTTCCACGTCGCCATAGGCCTTGACGATCTGGCGGAGCTGGATGGGGGTCGACATGAGCTCTTACTCCTAAGCCGCCCGGAACTGGGCCGGAACCCAGCTTTCGTAAAGCGGATGGCCGGGGCCGATGGGCAGGACGACATCCTCGTTGGTTGCCGACGAATGATAGAAGGCGGTGACCAGTTCGAGCGAACGGCGCGAATCCGCTGATGTGACCGGCAGCGGGCCGGTGCCTGTGAGGGCATCGTGGAAGCGGGCCATCTGGGTCTGGAACCGCGATGGCACATGCTGCCAATCCTTCAGCAGGGCATCGATCTTGGCTGCCGTTTCGGGATTGCGCGGCTGGATCTTCCAGAGCTTTTCGCCCGGATTATAGGCGGCGTGGTCGCTTTCGAAGGTGACATTCTCGAAGGCGAGGCGGATGCGGGTCGTGTCGTCGGCCGAACCGAGGGTGGCGGTGAGGCTGGCGAGGGCGCCATTCTTCATCTGCAGCGAGGCCGAAATGGTGTCTTCCACCTCGATCGGATTGACGCGGGTGGCGACGCGGCCAAACACACGCTCGATATCGCCCATGAGATAGGTGAACAGGTCATGCGGGTGAATGGCATGGCCCATCAGCACGCCGCCCAGTTCGGTGGCCCATTTGCCGCGCCAGGGCACGGCATAATAGGGCGCGTCGCGCCGCCACAGCGTTTCCACCGTACCCATGAAGGGCTTGCCGGCAATGCCGGCATCGATAATGGCCTTGGCCTGCTCGATGCCATTGCCGAAGCGGTACTGGAACACCGGCATCAGCATGCCCTTGCTGGCCTTTTCCTGCTCCATGACCGCATCGACCTGGGCCAGCGAACCCACCAGCGGCTTTTCGCAGATGACATGCTTGCCGGCCTTGAGCGCGGCCATGACCATGGGGAAATGCAGGCCCGGCGGGGTGCAGATATCGATGATGTCGATATCGTCCATGGCGAGCGCTTCATCGAAGCTGGCAATGCGCCTGGTGATGGCGAATTCGTCGGCCACCGCGCCCATGCGCTCGGCATTGAGGTCGCAGAGCAGCTTGACCTTGAACTTGTCGGCATTGGGCAGGTAGCCCTCGACGATGTGGCTGCGCCCGATGCCGCAACCGACCACGGCGACGTTGAAGATCTTGCTCATTGCGCCCACTCCGTGCCGCGCTCGGCCAGTTGCTGGGCGGTCAGCGCCAGCTTCATGGCATTGAAACACCGCTCCTGCGGCATGGCGGTCTCGGTGCGGTTGCGCACGTCGTCGAGGAACAGCCGGCCGAAGGGCCGCTCGACCTGGGAGCAATCGACATGGCGCGGGCCTTCGTGGTTGACCAGGAACAGGTGGTCCTGCCCCGGCCGGCCGGCAATATCGATATATTTGCGCAGTTCGATATAGCCCTCGGTGCCCAGGATGGTCAGGCGCCCGTCGCCCCAGGTGGGCAGGCCCTTGGGGGTGAACCAGTCGACGCGGATATAGCCCGAGGTATTTGCCGTCCTGAGATGAACATCGCCCACATCCTGCAGGCCCGGCCGATCCGGATTGGCGCGATTGGCGACGCTGGCCGAAATCACTTCGGCATCATTGGCGTCCGAGAAGAACAGGAACTGCTCGAATTGGTGGCTGGCAATGTCGCAGAGAATGCCGCCATAGCGCGAGCGGGTGAAGAACCAGTCGGGGCGCGGATTGTTCTTGAGCGCATGCGGACCGAGGCCCACCGTGTTGATGACCTTGCCGATGGCGCCCTGGGCGATGAGATTGCCGGCTTCCACCGTGGCACGCACTTCGAAATGCTCGGAATAGAGCACCGAATAGATGCGGCCGGTCTCCGCCTGCACTTTTCTGATCTCGTCGAGCTGGGCAAAGGTGGTCATGCCCGGCTTGTCGGTCAGCACATCCTTGCCGTGCCGCATGGCGGCCAGCGAGATTGCCGCGCGGTCGGCTGGAATGGCCGAGGTCAGCACCACGGCAATATCGGGGTCTTCGAGGATCGCCCGGGGATCGCCGACGCGCTTGGCCTCGGGATATTTCGCCCCGAAAGCCGCGGCGAGATCGTCTTCCACGGCGTGGAAGGCCGTGAGTTGTGCGCCGGCATCCTTCAGGCAATCGACCTGGCCGTAGATATGGCTGTGGTTGATGCCGATGGCGGCAAACTTGATTGATGTCATAGGTCTAGCGTTTCATACCGGTAGTGGCGATGCCCTCGATGAGCAGGCGCTGGAAGAACAGGAAGAACAGGAAAATCGGCACGATCGAGAGCACGCTCATGGCGAACAGGCCGCCATAGTCGCTCTCGCCGGTGGAATCCACGAAGGTGCGCAGGCCGAGCATGACGGTATAGTCCTGCATGCGGTTGAGGTAGATCAGCGGCGCGAAGAAATCGTCCCAGGTCCAGATGAAGGTGAAGATGGACACCGTCACCAGCACCGGCATCGAAAGCGGCAGCATGATCTTGTAGAAAATACGCCAGGGCGAGCAGCCGTCCATCATTGCCGCCTCGTCCAGTTCGCGCGGAATGCCGCGGAAGAACTGCACCATCAGGAAGATGAAGAAGGCATCGACGGCGAGGAATTTCGGCACGACCAGCGGCAGGATGGTGTTGATCCAGCCCAGGTCGCGGAACAGCACATATTGGGGAATGAGCGTCACCTGGCTGGGTAACATCAGCGTGCCCAGCATCATGGCGAACCAGAAATTGCGGCCCTTGAAGCGCAGCCGGGCAAAGGCATAGGCGGCCATGGAGCAGGCAATCAGATTGCCCACCACGCTGAGCACCGCGATCACGAAGGAATTCATGAAGAACACGGAGAAGCTGGTGCGCAGCCCGTTCCAGCCGCGGAAGTAGGAATCGATGCTCCAGTCGATCGTGGGCCAGATGCCCGAGGTGAAGATCTGCTCCTGCGGCTTGAGCGAGGCCGAGAGCAGCCAGAGCAGCGGATAGAGCATGATGATGGAGGCGCCGATCAACAGCACATGGGCGCCGATGCTCATGAGGCGCTTGCGCAGGCGCTGCGCGTCGGAATCCCGCCCGGTCACGACGGTCAGGCGTTGGGCATCAATCGTCATAATGCACCCAATACTTGCTGGTGAGGAACGAGAAGGCGGTGAAGCAGGCGATCAGCAGCAGCAGGAACCAGGCCAGAGCCGAGGCATAGCCCATGCGGAAGAAGCTGAAGGCCTCGTTGTAGAGGTAGAGCGTGTAGAACAGCGTCGAATTGATCGGCGCGCCGGTGCCGCCCGAAATGATGAAGGCCGGCGTGAAGCTCTTGAAGGCCTCGATGGTCTGGATGATGGCGTTGAAGAACACGACCGGGGTCAGCAGCGGCAGCGTGATCTTGACGAATTGCCGCCACTTGCCGGCGCCGTCGAGGCTGGCCGCTTCATACATGTCCTGCGGAATCTGCCGCAGCCCGGCGAGGAAAATGATCATGGGCGAGCCGAACTGCCAGATAGACAGGATGATCAGCGTCCACAGCGAATAGTTCGGATTGGAAATCCAGCTCGGGCCGACAATGCCGAAAATGGACAGGACATCATTGACCAGCCCGTCACGGGCGAAAATCTGGCGCCACAGGATGGCGATGGCGACCGAAGCGCCGAGCAGGCTCGGCAGGTAGAACAGCGCGCGATAGAGCGGCAGCCCTTTCATGCCCCGGTTCAGCAGCACGGCCACGCCCAGGGCGAAAGCCAGCTTCAGCGGCACCGAGAAGATCACGAAGAAAAAGGTCACGCGCATCGAGGCCGCAAAGCTGCGGTCATTGGTGAACATGCGCACGTAATTGTCCACGCCCACCCATTCGGCGGGGGTCAGCAGGTCGAAATCGGTGAAGCTGAGATAGAAGGAGGTGATGATCGGCCCGACCGTCAGGCCGAAAAAGCCGATGAACCATGGCAAGAGGAAGAGGTAGCCGGGGGCGTGGTTTTGCCACGCCCTCGACCAGATCGAATTGCCGGATGCGGCATCAGGCACAGCCGCTTCTGCCGCATTCACGGCCATTGTTAGCTAGCCCGGTTCAGGATAGCCGTCGCTTCATCGACGAAGAACTTGCCGGCATCTTCGGCCGAACGGCCGCCAAAGCCCACTTCCTGGCTGAGCACGCGCAGCAGGGAGGTGTCGATTTCGCCCGCGGCATTCGGCGGGGAGGCAGGCAGCGGCCCAAGCAGGTCGCCGAGATTGGCCACGAAGTTGAGCGCGATCTGATCCTGCTCGCTGAGCGTCGGGGCGACAGCGTCGCGCACCGCAGCCGAGCAGGGAATGCCGCGCTCGACACCTAGAACCTTGCCGGCTTCGACATCGTTGACGAAGTAGCTGAGGAAAGCGGCGGCCGCTTCCTTGTTCTGCGACGCACCCGAGATCGACCAGAACTGGCTCGGCTTGCGATAGTGCCCGCCGCCAACGCCGGCGGCGATGCGCGGATAGCTGGTAATGGTCAGCGTATCGGGGTTGATCGACTGGTGGATGACCAACTGGTTGGAGTTGGACGGGATCATGGCGGCCTTGTTGAGGGCGACCATGGAGACTTCGGCTGCGCCGGTATCGAGGGCCTGGTCTTCGGCGGAGTTGATATAGCCCGCGTCGCGGAACTCGTTCCACATGGTGAACCATTCCACCATGTCGTCGACATTGGGGCCCAGCTTGCCTTCAGCCGTATAGAGCGGCTTGCCGCGCTGGCGAATCCAGTTGTCCAGCATGGGTTCGGAGCCCGAGCCGTCGGACATGCCCGTCATGCCGCCACGGATATTGGCAGCCTTGAAGGCTTCGCCGATCTCGCGCATCGTATCATAGGTCCAGTCGCGATCCGGCACGGCGACGCCGGCTTCCTCGAAGGCCGTGGTATTGACCAGCATGGCCACCGAATTGGCGCCCAGGCTGAGGCCGTAGAGTTTGCCATCGACCTTGCCGCCTTCGAGCTGATCCTCGTCAAAATCGTCGAGGTTGAGCACGCCGCCGAGGTAATCATCCATCGGGGCAATGGCGTTGCGCGTGGCGTATTCCACGATGAAGCGGTAGTCCATCTGCAGGACGTCGGGGGCGGTGCCACCGGCGACCTGGGTGGCCAGCTTGGGCCAGTAATCGTTCCAGGACAGGAACTCGCCTTCGGGCGGGGTCGTGCCGGTGGACGCCGCATAGGCGTCGGCAACGGCGAGGGTCCGGTCGGCGCGGGCCTGGCCGCCCCACCAGATCAGGCGCAGGGCCTCATCCTGTGCGAAAGCGGGGCGAAGCCCGAAAGCGCCGGCGGCGGCAAGCGCCGAGGTACCCATCAGGAACTGACGGCGTGGCATACGAAAAGTCATGTGGTTTCCTCCCATGAACAGTGATCGTTCCGCTACCGGAACAGACGCGATCCGCAGCCTCCCCGCTGCTAAATCACCAATCGGTTACATCACGACGCAGGACCGATATCGTTACCGTCGCTGCGAAGTCGTGCTTTCTGCCAAAGTCTCCTTACGCAATTTGCACAAATAACCGACTGGTTACGGCATAGCACACACGTTTGCGGCAAGGCAATCACTTGTATGGAAGATGGGGAAAGCTGGTGAAATCCCGGTTCCGGCAGTGTCCTGCCTGAGCCAAATCGCCCCGGTTTCCCGCTGTTTCGGGCGCCCGCCGCGAACGGGGCACGCCTGTCTCCCATGGCCATTTCGCGGCCGGTTCTTGTCTTGCTGGGCATACCTTGGCGCAGTCTCGACCAAAAGAAAAATACGAAATATCCTGTCCGGTATAGATTGTTTCTATGGCAGGAGGCAGAGGATGGATAAGCTGCTCAACCAGTTCCTCGCGGTAGCGGAGGCCGGCACGATCAGCGCGGCGGCGACGGCCCTGTTCGTCACCCAGCCGACGCTGACCTTCAACATGCGCAAGCTGGAGGAAAATCTCGGCGTGAAGCTGCTGATCCGCACGCCGCGCGGAGTGGAGCTGACCGAATATGGCGAGACGCTGTACCAGAACGGGCGGCTGATGCGCCGGCTCTATGACAATACGCTCAATGCCATCGCCCACCAGCAGGGCCGCACCGAGCAGGGCTTGCGCATCGGCTCGGGCTATTCGTGGTGGACCCTGTTCATCCGCGACATGGTGCTCGACTATTCCAACAGCTATCCCAATGCGCGCATCCATGTGAGCCTGGGCAACCAGTTGCGCTGCATGGACCAGTTGCTGAGTGGCGATATCTCGCTGTTCGTGGCGCATGAAATCGAGGGGCTGAGCCGCAGCACCGGGGCAAGGCTCATTCCGCTGACGCGGGTCGGCCAGGGTTATTTCGTGCGCGAAGGCCACGCCCTGCTCGGCCGCCCGCGTACCATCGCCGAGGTGGAAGCCTATCCGGCAGTAACGAGTTCCCTGCCGGAAGTTCGCCACCAGCGCTTCTTCGAGGCCTGGAGCCGCACCACCACGGCCAGTGCCCCGTTCGACCAGGGCAAATATGTGTTCGCCTCCAATTCGCTGGCGGCCTGCCTCGACTATGTCGAGCGCAGCGACGCCGTGCTCAGCCATACAGAGGTGATGGCCGAGGAATTCATCAGCCGCGGCCTGCGCCAGGTCAGCGTGACCGAGCCGACACGGCAAAGCCTGATCGGCATCTATGTGCTGCTGGAGCGCGCGGAAGAGCCCCGCGTGGCGGAGCTGATCGAGCGATTGCGGGAGAAAGCCGCTACCGTGCTGCCACCGCTGGAATAGGAAGCGCAAGGCAACATCGGGGCTCTCATACCCCCACCCTCATTCCCTCCCCACAAGGGGGAGGGAGGCGCCAGAGCGACCCTCAAGGGTCATCTCGAATATCGACATAGCCACGGAACAGGCTTCCCTCCCCCTTGTGGGGAGGGAGTGAGGGTGGGGGTGTCGAAGTTTCAACGAATGTGGTGACTCAAGCCGGCTTGGTGCGCAGGTAGTCCAGCACCATCTGCACCGCCTGCGCTTCGCGCTCCTGCACCATGTCGATGCCGGCGAGGTCCCGCGCGAAGATCACCGAAAGCGTCGCCATGTTGGACACATAGAAGAAGCCCAAAGCGGCGATGGAGATATAGAGCTGCACCGGATCGACATCGCGGCGGAAAATGCCGATTTCGGCGCCGCGTTCGACAATGGTCCTGATCTGCCCGACCAGAGGGGAATGCAGCCCCTGGATATCGGGCAGGGTCTTCAGGAACCGCGCATTCTCGATGTTTTCGGTGCCGAGCAGGCGCGGAAACCACGGATTGGCGAGGAAGTGGCGGAAGGTGAAGCGCACCAGCCGGTCCATGGCATCGACGGGACCGTATTGGTCGAGGCTCAGCGCCCGCTCGCCGCGGCGGATCTCCTGATAGGCATCGAGCAGGACCGCCCGGTAGAGGTCCTCCTTGTTGCCGAAATAGTGGTAGAGCAGCCGTTTATTGGCGCCGGCCAGCGCGGCAATGGCATCCACCCGCGCGCCCTCGAAACCGCGCTCGGCGAATTCGGCCCGGCCGGCGACGAGGATCGCCGCCTTGGTCTTGATCGAATTGCGCGCCCGCTTGGCCGGGGCCGCCTCAGCTTTGGGCTGGGGCGGCGCGACCGCGGGTGAAGAGGGCTCTGACACGCTTGGATACCGCCGGGATGGACATCAGGATGGTGAAGACGATGATGAGGCAGATAACAGCACTGATCGGACGGGTAAAGAACGGGGTCGGATCGCCATTGGTCAGCAGCAATCCGCGCCGCAGGTTGAGGTCGAGCAGGTCACCCAAGACGATCCCCAGCACCATGGGCGCCATGGGATATTTCATCTCGCGCAGGATGAAGCCAAAGACGCCGAAGCCGAGCATGACATAGACATCGAACATGCGCTGGGTGATGGCGAAGGAACCGACCACGCACAGAATATAGATCACCGCCATCAGCCGCTGACGCGGCACGCGCAGCACCTGGATGAAGACCTTGGTCAGCGACAGGCCGAAGACCAGGTTGGCCAAAGTCGCCAGCAGCAGCATGGCCACGACCTGGTAGAGGAAGACCGGATTTTCTACCATGATCATCGGGCCGGGCCTGATGCCATGGATATACATGGCCGCGATCAGCACGGCCGCGGCGGCCGAGCCGGGCAGCGCCAGCGTAAGCGTGGGGATCATCGCCGCCGACACCACGGCATTGTCGCCGGTTTCCGCCGCGATCAGCCCTTCCTGGCTGCCCTTGCCGAATTCCTCGGGATGCTTGCTCGCCTTCTTGGCCGCGGCATAGGAGGTCCAGGAGCCGACATCCTCGCCAACGCCGGGAATAATGCCGATAAAGGTGCCGATAATGCCGGAGCGGATGATGGTTTTCCAATACTGGAAAATCTCACGGAAGGTCGGCACCACGCGGTCATTGACCGAGGCGACATGGGCCACCGCATTGCGCTTCATGGCGGAGAGGATTTCGGCGAGGCCAAAGGCGCCCACCATGGCCGGGATCAGGTCGATGCCGCCGCCCAGGGCGGGAATGCCGAAGGTGAAGCGCTGGTGCGCATGCAAAGTCTCCATGCCCACCATGGCGACGAGCAGGCCGAGAATGCCGGCTATATAGCCCTTGAGCGGGGTGTCGCTGCCGGTCATCTGGCCCGAAATCACCACGCCGAACAAAGCCAGCCAGAAGAATTCGTAGGAGCCGAATTTCAGTGCCGCTTCGGCCAGGAAGGGCGCGATGATGGCGAGAAAGAAAATGCCGACCAGCGTGCCCAGGGTGGACGAGGTGGTGGCCAGCCCCATGGCGAGGCCCGCTCTGCCCTGCTGGGCCAGAGGATGGCCGTCGAGCGTCGCCGCCGCATTGGCGGGCGTGCCGGGAATATTGAGCAGGATGGCGGTGCGGCTGCCGCCATAGATGGCGCCGAGATAGACGCACATCAGCGTCAGGATCGCCTGGTCGGGCGCCATCTTGTAGGTGAGCGTGACCAGCAGCGCCACGCCCATGGTGGCGGTCAAGCCCGGCAGGATGCCGATGACCACGCCGAGCAGGGTCGCCCAGGCGACATTGAACAGCGAGGCGGGGGTGAGGAAATGGCCAATGCCCTGACCGAGAAGGAGCAGTCCGTCAAACATCTGGAATCCTTACGGCAGGCGCACGAGGAAGATACGTTCGAAGACGAGGTAGATGCCCCCGCCTCCCAGCACGGCAATAGCGATGGCCCAGGCCAGGCTCGACAGCGGCGTGACCGGCCCATCGGCCAGCCAGGTCTCGAAGATCATGATGAAGGCGAAGATGAACAGCATGGCCGCGGCCCAGAAGGGCAGCCAGCCGACCAGGATCAGCGTATGCACCAGCGCCAGGCCCAGGATGACCATTACGCGGAGCGCTTGTTTGGTGGTGAAGACACCGGCCAGGCCGCGCCAGCCGCCTTCGGCCTCGATGCGCCAGGAACGCAGCCCCAGCAGCAGGCCGCACAGCGTCAGCCCCACCGACAGGATCAGCGGCACCAGGCCCGGAATGGTGGCCGGATGAATGTGCCGCGCCTCGAGGCGCGGCATGGTCCAGGACAGGTAGAAAATGGTGAGGCCCAGCCCCACCAGCACGAATGATGTCAGCAGATCGGCCCGCGCCCTGATAGCGCGTTCGCCTGCTTCAGCCGGTGTGTCCAATGCCCGCCTCCCTAGATACTATTCTTGCCCTGTGCGCGCGGCCCACCCCCACCCTTGATCCCTCCCCACAGGGGGAGGGAGACGATGAACACCGGCATTGGAGCTGGCGCCTCCCTCCCCTCGATGGGGAGGGATTGAGGGTGGGGTGGAGTCACGCGCCGAGGCAGCGCAAAGGAGCACTGCCTCGGCGGAGCTTAGCTTACTTCCCGACTTCGGTGCGGGTCTCGCAGTCGATGCCGATGGTGGAGGGGTCGTTGACCGCCTCGCCGCGCGCCACCGACGAGCAGGCTTCCAGGATCGCGACCGGCATGGCCATGGCACGCGCCTCGGCCCCATAGGAGGGGGCGAAGACCGCGCCGAAGGTTTCGGCATAGGTCTTGAGTTCGGGCGAGTTCATCACCTTGTCGGCCCAGATGGCATCGACCGTGGCCAGCACTTCGGGCGGCGCATCGGCCGGAATGAAGATGCCGAAATAGTCGGGAGCCAGTTCCATATCCGGAATCCAGTCGGTGATCGGCGGAATGGGATCGACCCCATCCAGCAGCAGCGGCTGGTCGGACAGCACGGCCAGGGCCGTCAGGCGCCCGCCACGGATCAGCTCGGTCTGTTCCACCGCAAGCTGGGTGGTGACCATGGCTTCGCCCGCCGCGGTGGCAATGGCGGCCGGGCCACCACCATCATAGGTGATCATGTTGTAGTCAAAGCCGTCGGCCGCGTCGGACAGGGCCGCAATGGCCGTGCCGCCCGAGGAGGTGATGCCGGCCGTGGCAACGGTTATCTCGCCGCCGCGTGTCTTGAGCGCTTCCAGCAACTGGCCGAAATCGGTGAATTCGCTGCCGGCCGGCACGCTGACGACGGGCACGTTGGCAACGGAGAGATAGATGTGCCAGTCATCGATATCGGTGCCTTCGAGCAGGCCCGACACCGAATAGGTGGCGTTATTGGCGATGGCATTGGCCGTCCAGGTATAGCCGTCATGCGGGGCATTCAGCACTTCCTGGGTGCCGATGGCGCCCGAGGCGCCCGGCTGGTTGACCACAACCACATCCACGCCCAGGGCTTCGCCCAGGATCGGCGCGGTGACGCGGGTCACCTGGTCGGTCGAGCCGCCGGCGCCCCAGGGCACGATCAGGTTGATCGGGCGGTCGGGCTTCCATTCCTGCGCGGCGACCAGCGACGAGCTCAGCAGCAACGTTGCAACGCTGCCGGCCAGCACAAACCGTAAGTCACGATTCATCTGCATCCTCCCTTGATGTCGAAGGCCGGACTTTTGTCCTCGGCCCATCATGCAGACTGCAGCAGCGCTCCGGCACTGTCAACCAAGTAACTACCCGGTGACTATTGACAGTGGAACGGGGAAACAGGATTTTCCTTTTCCATCATATGGATGATTGCCCTGGCCGTTCCGGCCCGGCCATCACCTGTACCGGGCAGGGAACACAAATGGACGTGACGGCGGCTCTCATCATGACGGCGGCGCTGGCAGCGGGCGCCGTGGTCAAGGGCGCCACCGGCATGGGCCTGCCGCTGATCGCCCTGCCGGTGCTGACATCGGCCTTCGGCCTGCAGCATGCCGTGGGCCTGATGACCATTCCGCTCATCGTCACCAATGTCTGGCAGGTCTGGCGCTTCCGGGGCCAGTCCCGCTCGGACCGGCTGGCCTTCATGCCGGTCTTCCTCATTGCCGGCGCAGTCGGCATCGGCATCGGCACCTGGGCGCTGACCACCCTGCCCGAGCGCGTGCTGGTGCTGGTTCTTGGCCTGTTGCTGCTGGCCTATATCGGGCTGCGGCTGGTGACGCCGCATTGGTCGCTCGGCGCCGTGCTGGCGGGGCGGCTGGCGCCGCTGACCGGCGTGGGCGCGGGCATATTGCAAGGCGCGACCGGCATTTCCTCACCCATCGGGGTGACCTTCATCCATGCCATGAATCTCGCGCGCGACGCCCATGTCTTCGCCGTTTCGGCCATGTTCCTGCTGTTCTCGCTAGTACAGGTGCCGGCGCTGTGGGCCGCCGGCGTCATGCGGCCGGAATGGATATTGCAGGGCCTGCTGGCGCTCATCCCCATCGTCGTCTTCATGCCTGTCGGCCAATGGATCAGCGGCAAGCTTAGCCGCAAGGCCTTCGACCGCATGATCCTGATTTTCCTGGCGGTAATCGGCCTGACCATGGTGCTGGGGCTGTAGGACACTGCCCCTCTCCCCTTGAGGGAGAGGGTGGTTTTCCGCGTTCAGCGGAAAACCGGGTGAGGGGTTCTGCGCCATCCCATGCTTCGATGGTTGTGGAACCAACCCCTCATCCGCCCTTCGGGCACCTTCTCCCTCAAGGGGAGAAGGGAAGAGTCCTCATCCCAAAGTCTTCCATACATCCCGCTTGACGCCACCACCCTGTCGCGTGTAGCTAAGTAACTAATCAGTTACACGCCGGATGCGGCAGGGAGGAACGAATGGCAGACAGGCGGCTTGGACTCATCATGCACGGGGTCACCGGGCGCATGGGGTATAACCAGCATCTGGTGCGCTCGATCCTGGCCATCCGCGACCAGGGCGGCGTGGTGCTGTCCAATGGCGATCGCCTCGTGGTCGATCCGATCATCGTTGGCCGCGACGCCGACAAGATCGAGCGGCTCGCCAAGAAGCACGACATCAAGCGCTGGGGCAGCGATCTTGATGCCGCCCTCGCCAATCCTGACGACACCGTCTTCTTCGATGCCGGCACGACGCTGATGCGCGCGAGCCTGCTGGAGCGGGCTCTGGCCGCCGGCAAGCATGTCTATTGCGAAAAGCCGACTTCGGATTCCCTCGATGTCGCGCTTAACCTGGCCAAGACCGCCCGCGCCTCGGGGCTCAAGCATGGCGTGGTGCAGGACAAGCTGTTCCTGCCCGGCCTGCTGAAGCTGAAAATGCTGCGCGACAGCGGCTTCTTCGGCAAGATACTCTCGGTGCGCGGCGAGTTCGGCTATTGGGTGTTCGAGGGCGACTGGCAGCCGGCGCAGCGCCCGAGCTGGAACTATCGCAAGGCCGACGGCGGCGGCATCATCCTCGACATGCTCTGCCACTGGCGCTACGTGCTCGACAACCTGTTCGGGGAAGTCCAGGCCGTGTCGTGCCTCGGCGCCACGCATATCCCCGAGCGCGTCGACGAGAAGGGCAATCGCTTCACCGCCGATACGGATGATGCGGCCTATGCCACGTTCCAGCTCGAAGGCGGTGTCGTCGCCCAGATCAATTCAAGCTGGACCACCCGCGTGCGCCGGGATGACCTCGTCACCTTCCATGTCGATGGTACGCATGGTTCGGCCGTGGCGGGCCTCCACAAATGCTGGAGCCAGCATCGCATCAACACGCCCAAGCCGGTGTGGAACCCCGACCAGCCGCAGACCATGAACTTCTTCAACGACTGGGAAGAAGTGCCCGACAACTGGCCGGCGCAGAACGGCTTCAAGGCGCAGTGGGAAATGTTCCTCCGCCATGTCGCCGAAGACGCGCCGTGGGAATACGGCCTCGAAGCCGGTGCCAAGGGCGTCCAGCTCGCCGAACTCGGCCTCAAGAGCTGGGCCGAACGCCGCTGGCTCGACGTGCCGAAGCTGGAATTCTAGTCGCTGCACTACCCCCACGCACAGTGTCACCCCGGCCTCGAGCCGGGGCCCAAGGCCGGGGTGACACCGAATTCGTTGAGACTTTTGAGGAAGTCGAACATGACAACCATCAACCTGCCCAATCCCGACCGGAGCATCGCGCCTTACAGGCTGACCGGCACGCCGATCCCTTTCGTCCGGCACAAGGCATCCGACTTCAACCGCATCGCCTATGCCGCCGCCCATGTCGTGGCCGATCCGCTGGCCAATAACGACCCCTGGCTGACTCCCGCCATCGACTGGGACACGACGCTCAAATTCCGCCATCGCCTGTGGGATCTCGGGCTCGGCGTCGCCGAAGCCATGGATACCGCCCAGCGCGGCATGGGGCTGGGCTGGGCCGAGGCGCAGGAACTGATCCGCCGGGCGCAGGCCGAAGCCCGCACGCGCGACGACAGCCTCATCGCCTATGGCGCCGGCACGGACCACCTGGCCCCCGGCCCCGATGTCGGCATCGACGACATCATCAAGGCCTATGAGGAGCAGGTCGGGTTCGTGGAAGGTCAGGGCGGCCGCGTCATTCTGATGGCCTCGCGGGCGCTGGCCGCCGCGGCCAGGTCGCCGGATGATTACGCCAAGGTCTATGGCCGCATCCTGAGCCAGGTGAAGCAGCCGGTCATCATGCACTGGCTGGGCGAGATGTTCGACCCGGCCCTACAGGGCTATTGGGGCCATGGCGACCACGACAAGGCCATGGATGTTTGCCTCGACGTCATCGCCGCCAATGCCGACAAGGTCGACGGCATCAAGATTTCCCTGCTCTCGGCGGAAAAGGAAATCGCCATGCGCCGGCGGCTTCCAGCCAGCGTCAAGATGTATACGGGCGACGACTTCAACTATGCCGAACTGATATCAGGCGACGACCAGGGCTATAGCCACGCTTTGCTCGGCATTTTCGACGCCATCGCCCCGGCCGCCTCGGCGGGGCTCGCCGCGCTCGGCAAGGGCAATAATAACGAATTCTTCGACCTGCTCGAACCCACCGTGCCGCTCAGCCGCCACATCTTCGCGGCGCCGACCCGGTTCTACAAGACCGGCGTCGTGTTCCTCGCCTATCTCAACGGACTGCAGGATCACTTCCAGATGGTCGGCGGGCAGCAATCGACCCGCTCGATCCAGCATCTGAGCGAGCTGTTCCGCCTTGCGGATAAAGCACGTGTCTTAAGTGACCCCGATTTGGCCGTTTCGCGCATGAATGCGGTGCTCAACGTTAACAGTGTGCTAACCAAATGACCCAACGCGCTATCTCGCTGAACCTCGCCACCACCCGTCAGGTCTGGGGCTTTGCCGAAGCCGTGGACGGGTGCCTGAGGGCCGGAATCACGGCCATTTCGCCCTGGCGCGACCAGATCGCGGCCATCGGACTCGACGAGGCGGCACGCATCGTCAAGGCCAATGACTTGCAGGTCACTGGCGTCTGCCGCGGCGGCATGTTCCCCGCTGAAACCGCCGCCGGGCGACAGGCCAATATCGATGATAACCTGCGCGCCATCGACGAAGCGGCGGCGCTCAATGCCGATTGCCTCGTGCTGGTGGTTGGCGGATTACCCGGCAGTTCCAAGGACTTGCCGGGGGCACGGCAGATGGTGACCGATGGCATCGCCGCCATGCTGCCCCACGCCCGCGCCTCGGGGATAAAGATCGCCATTGAGCCGCTGCACCCAATGTACGCCGCCGACCGGGCCTGCGTGAACACGATCGACCAGGCACTCGACATCTGCGAGACGCTGGGCGAAACCGTCGGTGTCGCCGTGGACGTCTACCATGTCTGGTGGGACCCGCGGCTGGCGCAAGCCATTGCCCGCGCCGGCCGCATGAAGCGAATTTTTGCCCATCACATCTGCGACTGGCTGGTGCCGACCAAAGACATGCTGCTCGACCGCGGCATGATGGGCGACGGCGTCATCGACCTGCCCGCGATCCGCAAAATGATCGAGAATGCCGGCTTTTACGGGCCGCAGGAAGTCGAGATTTTCAGCCAGGACAATTGGTGGAAGCGCGATGGCGACGAGGTTCTATCAGTCATCAAGGAGCGCGTCGCCAGCGTCTGTTAGGCGCGGGTATAGGTCAGCGTCTGGCAGAAAATACCGCCACGGCAGCCCTGGATATCGATGGTGTCGGGGCTGGTCATGGTGACCGTGGCCTGGGCGCTGATGCCGCCGGCGGACAGTTCACCCTTCCACTGGTTGGGCGCAACCTGCTCGGCCTGCATGACCTGCTTGCCGACAAAGGCCAGGTTTTCCTCGGTGGCCGACTTGCCTTCAAGGTTGGTCAGCACGCCGCACAGGTCCGTGCCATCGCCGCAGAGCGAGAACTTGAAGGACGTGCCCCAGGAATCGACAAAGGTGCCGGAAGGTGTAGCCGTAGCGGCAAAGGCGGGGATGATGGTGGCAGCGCATAGGGCGCCAATGGCAAGAATTTTCTGAATACGCATGGTATCTCTCCACGCGACTACACCCGCCCCAGGCCGTCGCTCAGTTCATGATTGATGAGTAGCCAACGTCAACACGCCCGAGACGGTTGCGTTGGCGACGTCATTCGTGATTAGCGACGAAATGTGGCAGCAATTTCGACATGGGTGGATTGGGTGAACTGATCCACGGCCACGAGGTCGCTCATGGCATAGCCCCCAGCGATGAGGAGTGCTGCGTCGCGGGCGAAAGTCCTGCTGTCACAGGCGACCATGACCACGGTCTTTACCTTGGATGCGGCCAGTTCCCGGACCTGCGCCTCGGCCCCGGCCCGGGGCGGATCGAGCACCACGGCCTCGTAGGGCAGTTCGAACCGGGTCAGCGGATCCCGGAACAGGTCGCGTGGTTTGGCCGTCACCTCGCGCAGGCCCTTGGCGAAGCGGCGCGCCTTGTCTAGCGCGGCAATGCCGGCTTTGTCGCTGTCGAAAGCGGCTACCGGCCGCTGCTCGGCCAGCCGCAGGGCGAAAGGCCCGATGCCGCAGAACAGGTCGGCCACGGTTTTCGCCTTGCCCACGGCATCAAGCACGTAATCGGCCAGGATATTTTCCGCGGCCTCGGTGGCCTGCAGGAAGCTGCCGATCGGCAATTCCACCTGCGCCCGGCCCATGCCGATCAGCGGCGGTTGGGCCTGCAGCACCATTTCACCATTGAGAGCCAGCCGCGCCAGCCTGAAGCGCCCGGCCAGCGGCGCCACGCGATCGGCGCGAGCCTGCTTCTTTTCGGTGCGGATGGCGACATCGAGCCCGCTCAACGTGGCGGTGAAACTCACATCGGCCTCGCCCACGACCTGCATTACCGCGCGGGCAATGTCCGGCGCTTTGGCGAGAGCCGGCACCAGAATGGGGCAGACATCGAGGTCATGCACCTGGTGGCTGCGCAGGCGCATATACCCGGCGCCTTCGCGCCGGGCATGTAGGGTCGCCCGGCGGCGCCCGTCGCCTGAAGCGTCGATGAAGCGGGACACTTTCTGGTCGATGCCGGCAAATTGCAGCGGCGTCTCCACCAGAGCGGTCTTGAAGGCCTCGTAGCTCGGGCGATCCATATGCTGGAGCTGGCAGCCGCAGGCGCCGAAATGCGGGCAGAAAGGCGCGATGCGATTGGGCGCCGGGGTGACCACAGCCAGCAAAGTGCCGCGATCGCCCTCGGCGAGGATTTCCACCACCTCGCCGGGCAGCGCCAAGGGCACGAAGAGTTTGCGCCCGTCGATCTCGGCGACACCCTCGCCCTTGTGGCCGAGGCTGGTAATGGTGGTGGTGGTTGTCATGGATATCCGGGGCTTGCTGAGGGCGAGCACTAGCGCGTTTCCGGCCAAAGGTCACGCCTTGGCGGCTCAGCCGGCGCGGTCGCGTTCGAGTTGGGTGACGCGGCTGGCCAGTTCCTGCACGGCCGCGATCAATGGGGCGATGAAGGCAGTGTAGCGCAAGCCCTGTTCGCTATCGGGATCGGTGGGATCGGCAAGGATGTGGCCAGCAAAATCGGCACCGGCCAGGGCGGCCTGCACCTGCTGGGCGAGAAGGCCGTAATGGGTGCGGCGACCGCGGCGGGCCTCGCCATCTTCATTGCCGCCCACGATCCAGCGATATCTGACCGGCTCTAGGGCCAGAATGAAATCGAGGCCGAGATCTGACGGGGCGATGTCGGTTTTCTGCCTGGCATCGGAGGTCTGGATGGTGCCGGTGGCGGACCAGACGGCGGACCAGCGGGCGCCCGAGCCACCCAGGGTCATGGCGTTGTCGGTAGCCGGGCGGAAGGTGGCAGCGACCGTAGCGGCGCCTGTCGTGGCGTTGACCGTGAGGGCATTGATCCAGGTGGCGCCATCGGGGCTGACCTTGAGGCGCCAGTGATCGTCGCCGGCCAGGCCCATTTCGGCACGGCCGGACCAGTTGGTCTGGTAGAGCAGGCTGGCGGTATCCGATGGGGCTGCCTTGTTGATCTTGACCTGATGGCCGTTGCCGTCGTGGGTCAGCAGGGTGGCGGCAGAGGCTACGGCGAGGCGGTTGGTGGTGTCGGCACTGGTATTGACGCCTAGGCGCGGCAGGGCGGCGCCCAGCGAGGCCAGCGGGGTCCATGTCCCGGCATCGAAGACGAGTTGGGTCCTGTCGGAACGATCGTAGACCTGCCAGCCGGCGGCCGGGTCGAGGAAGGTCCAGGCGCCGGACTGGAAGGCGGCGATTTCGTCGCCATGCCCGGACCAGGCACCTGTTGCGCCCGACGGCACGAGCCAGGCTTCGCCTTCCAATGGGGTGGCGGGTGGCGTTGTCAGCATGCGGCTTTCGACCACGGGCTGGACGAGGGCATCGAGGGCCTGGATGGCCTCGTTATGGGTGATGTGCTTCTGCGCCTGGCTCGGCATGATGAAGGGCAGGGTGAGGCGGGCTGTGTGATCCATGGGGTTCTCCTTTGGCAAGGAGTATCCGGCCGGATGGAGGGGTGGGGATAAGCGGGATTTCTTGCCGCCATTCCAGCCCCCACCGAGCGTCACCCTCGGGCTTGACCCGAGGGGCCTGCATTTACCCGGCGCTCGGCAAGTGAAGCGCCCTCGGGTCAAGCCCGAGGGTGACGATCGAGTTTGAGGACTATGCAGTGACCACCGCAGGCCTTCTCGCCGTGGTCACCAGGAAGGTCACCACGAAGGTCGCGCTCATCAGCAGGACGATGGTGGGGGCGGGGGCGGAGTCGATGAAGAAGCTGGCATAGATGCCGATCAGCGAACTCAGCACCGAGACGGTCACGGCGATCAGCATCATCGGGGCGAAGCGCTTGGAGATGAGATAGGCGATGGCGCCGGGGGCGACCAGCAGGGCGATGACCAGCACGATGCCGACGGCGGTGAGCGCCGCGACAATGGTCAGAGAGAGCAGAGCCAGCAGGCCATAATGCAGCACGCGGACGGGCAGGCCGATGGCGCCGGCCTGCTGCGGATCGAAGGTGAAGAGCAGCAGATCGCGCCATTTGGCTGATACGATCAGCGTCACCACCAGCGCGATGATGCCGGTCTGGATCAGGTCGGCGGCGCTGATGCCGAGAATGTCGCCGAACAGGATATGGTCGAGATGCACATCGGTTTGGATCGAGGTGTAGAGCACGATGCCCAGGCCGAAGAGGCCGGAAAACACCAGGCCCATGACCGTATCTTCCTTGATGCGGGAATTTTCCTTGAGATAGCCGACCGAAAGGGCGCAGCCCATGCCGGCGGCGAAGGCGCCGACGCCCAGTGGCAGGCCGACAATATAGGCCAGCACCACGCCGGGCAGCACGGCATGGGAAATGGCGTCGCCCATCAGCGACCAGCCCTTGAGCACGAGGAAGCAGGAGAGCAGAGCCGTGGGCACGGCGACCATGACAGCGATGATCATGGCCGATGTCATGAAGGGGAACTGGAACGGCCAGAGCGCGTAGGTGAGGAATTCGCTCATGACGCGATCTCCGCGGCAGCCTTGCGGCGGGCGGCCAGCAGGCCATGCTTGGGGGCGAAGACGAAGGCCGATAGGAACACCACGACCTGCAGGCAGACGATAACGCCGCCAGTGGCGCCATCGAGAAAGAAGGAAATATAGGCGCCGAACAGCGAGGACAGGGTGCCTACGGCAATGGCGATCAGGATCAGCCGGGGGAAGCGGTCGGTCAGCAGGTAGGCGGTGGCGCCGGGGGTGACCACCATGGCGATGACGAGGAAGGCGCCGACGGTCTGCATGGCGGCGACGGTGCAGGCGGCGAGGAGGGTGAAGAAGATCACCCGCAGCAAAGGCGGGTTGAGGCCGATGGAGCGGGCATGGCTTTCATCGAAGAAGGTGACCATGAGGTCCTTCCAGATGAAGAACATCACCACCAGCGTCACGATGGCGATGATGGCCAGTTGCAGCGTATCCTCGGGCGTGACGGCCAGGATATTGCCCATGACGATGGTCTGGATGTTGACCGAAGTGGGCGACAGCGAAATCATGAACAGGCCAAGGCCGAAAAAGGCGGTGAAGATCAGCCCGATGACCGCATCTTCCTTGAGCTTGGTGCGCTGGGTGAGGAAGAGCATGGCCCCGGCGGCGAGACCGCCCGAGAAGAAGGCGCCGATGGAAAAGGGCAGGCCGAGCATATAGGCGCCGGCCACCCCGGGGACGATGGAGTGGCTGAGGGCATCGCCGATCAGCGACCAGCCCTTGAGCATGAGATAGGCCGAGAGGAAGGCGCAGACGCCGCCGACCAGGGCGGAGACCCAGATGGCGTTGATCATGTAGTGGTAGTTGAACGGCAGGAGCAGGGTTTCGATCATTTCTCGACCGGGTCCGACTGCTTGGTGGTCATGTTGCCCTTTTCGCCATACATGACCAGCGGGCGCTCATCGTCGGTGAGAACCGAGATATGGCGCGGGTCGTCGTCGTCATGCAGGCCGGCGCCGGCCAAAACGAAATGGCGCAGGGCGCCGCCGAAGGTTTCCTCGAGCCATTCGCGGGTGAAAATTTCCGAGGTCGGCCCGGAGGCGAGCACGGTGCCCTTGACCAGCACGGTACGGTCGCAGAATTCGGGGACCGAACCCAGATTGTGGGTCGAGACCAGCATGACCTTGCCCTCGTCGCGCAGCGAGCGGAGCAGGGCGACGATGGCGTCCTCGGTCTTGACGTCGACGCCGGTAAAGGGCTCGTCGAGCAGGATGACCTGCCCTTCCTGCGCCAAAGCACGGGCGAGGAAGACGCGCTTTTTCTGGCCGCCGGAGAGCTCGCCGATTTGGCGGTGGCGGAATTCGAGCATGTTGACCCGTTCGAGGGCGGACGTGACCATATCGTGGTCGATTTTTCGCGGGCGGCGCAGCATGTTCATGTGGCCGTAGCGGCCCATCATCACCACGTCCTCGACCAGGACGGGGAAGTTCCAGTCGACATCTTCGGACTGGGGCACATAGGCGACGAGATTGCGCTTGAGTGCCTGTTTGCCGGGGAAACCCAGGATGTCGACCGAGCCCGATGCCAAGGGCACAAAGCCCATAATGGCCTTGAACAGGGTGGACTTGCCCGAGCCGTTGACGCCCACCAAAGCGGTGATGGAGCCGCGCGGAATGGTGAAGCTGGCATGCTTGATGGCGGTGGTGCCGTTGCGATAGGCGACGGTGATGTCGTCGACATCAAGGCCCGGTATGGCGGCGTCGCGGCTCATGTCGTTCATGGGGTGAGGCCTTGCACTATCGTCGTTGAAGTGACCGAGAGCAGATCAAGGTAAGTGGGCACCGGACCGTCGGGGTCCGACAGGGAATCCACATAGAGCACGCCGCCATATTTGATGCCGGTCTCGCGGGCGACCTGTTCGGCCGGCTTGGAGGAAATGGTGCTCTCCGAGAAGATGGCCGGCACGGCATGTTCGCGCACAGCATCGATCACCAGGCGCACCTGCTGCGGGGTACCCTGCTGATCGGCATTGATCGGCCAGAGGTAAAGTTCGCGGAGGCCGAAATCGCGGGCCAGATAGCTGAAGGCGCCCTCGGAGGTGGCGAGCCAGCGGCGATCCTCGGGGATGGCAGCGATGGCCGCGCGGATGGGGTCGACCGTGGCGGTGATCTCGGCCGCATAGGCGGCGGCATTGGCGTTGTAGACCGCTGCATTGGCCGGATCGGCGGCGGCGAAGGCGGCGCGGATATTGTCGACATAGATCAGCGCGTCCGAGGGCGACATCCAGGCATGGGGATTGGGCTTGCCCTGATAGGGCCCCTCGCCAATGCCCATGGGCTCGATGCCCTCGGTGACGATGACTGAGGGCACGTCGCCCAGATTGCTGAGGAATTGCTCGAACCATTGTTCGAGATTGAGCCCGTTCCACAGGATGAGGTCGGCATCCTGCGCGGCGATGAGGTCACCGGGGGTGGGCTGGTAATTGTGGATCTCGGCGCCGGGCTTGGTGATCGACACGACGTCGGCGGCGTCACCAGCCACGTTGCGGGCCATGTCGGCAATGATGGTGAAAGTGGTCACCGCCTTGAGGCGCTCCTGGCTCATGGCCGGGAGGGACACGGCCAACGTGGCGGAAAAGGCAAGAACGGAAAACACGCGACGACGCATCGAACACTCCAAAGCGAATGATCATCAGATAATGCAATTGCAAATCATTCGCAATAGCAAAACAGAGATTTGGGCGGATGATGTGGCGGGCGGCGGTCAGAAAATTTTGCGCGCCATGGCGCCAGGTCGGTCGCATCGTCGGGCCGATTGGCGCATGCGTACTGCCCGAAGCGGGCATCGCGTGACCGTTTCGCCAGCCATACCATGTTCATAGTATTCATCCGACGCGCCCTGCGCGAATAGGGTCCGCCCGCCACGGGCCGGCAATGTCGGCTGGCACGAATGCAGGGGGGACGGAATATGGACGGCATGGGCACGCTGCAGAAACTGACTGCGGCGCAGAGGGAATTGCTCGTTGCGCAGGCGCAGAAACGTTCGATCCGGCGCGGCGATGTGCTGGTCCGGGCGGGAGAGCCGAGCGCAGCCCTGTTCATCGTCGTGCGCGGGGTATTGGCCTGTTCAGCCAGTGGCGACCTGACGGTTTACCGGGAGGTCAGGGCCGGACAGGCCGTGGGCGATCCCGCCTTTTTCTGCGGCGGCGACTATAGCGAGACGGTCACGGCGGTGCGCGATTGCGACGTGCTGGAGATTTCCCGCATGGCCTATGCACGTGCGCTGGAGGCTGATCCGGGCATTGCCGTGGCCTTTCTCGGCATGCTGGCCGCGCGGCTGCATCTGAAGGATGCGCGGCGCGAGCGGCGGCCAGGTGGCCCACGCCGCGCCATTGCCTTTGTGCGGGGCGGACACGAGCCGGTGCCGCCGGCATTCTTCGAGCGGCTGCGCAGCCGGTTGCAGCGCGAGGGCCATGTCACGCTCGACCACGGCGTGGTCGCGGACCGGTTCGGCGGGCGGAGCCTGAACGATCCGGCAGTGGCGGAATGGCTGGACCGGATCGAGGATGACACCGCGCCGGTCTTCTATTTCGGCGATGATGAGCTGACCGACTGGACGGAGCTCTGCATCAGCCAGGCCGATGAAGTGGTGCTGGTGACCAGCGGGGATGCGCCCAAGGCGGAATTGTCCGCGGTCGAACGGCTGGTGGAAAAGCTGCATCCGCAATCGGCCTGCCGGCTGGTTCGGTTGCATGGGCGGCGGACGGGCATTGTCGAGGGCACGGCCTCCTGGCTCGCGCGGACACCGGTTTTCCTGCATCACCATGTGTCGCTAGAGGACAATGCCGATGTAGATGCGCTGATCCGCTTTCTGACCGGGCGGGCCGTGGGATTTGTCGCGGGCGGCGGCGGCGGGTTCGGGCCGGCGCATGTCGGCATCTATCGCGCCTTTCGCGAGCAGGGCGGCAATTTCGACGCCTTCATGGGCACGAGCGTGGGCGCGGCCATGCTGGCCGGCTTCGCCTTTCTCGGCGAGCACGACACGCTGACGTCAGGCACGCACGACATTTTCGTCAAGAGCCGCAGCTTCAAGAAGGTGACCTGGCCGCGCTATTCGCTGCTGGACCACACGGCGTTCGACGACGCGCTGGCGCGGGCCTATGGGGCCGATACGCGGGTGGAGGATTGCTGGAAGCCGTTCTTCGCCATTGCCACCAACCTGTCGGATAATCGCATGGAGGTGATCCGGTCCGGCCTGTTGTGGCAGGCGGTGCGCGCCTCGAGCGCCATTCCCTGCGTGCTGCCGCCCTTCTATACGGCGGACGGGAAAATGCTGGTCGATGGCGGCGTGATGGACGATGCGCCGCTCGGCCCGATGCAGCAGATCAAGGCTGGTCCCAATCTCGTCGTGCATTTCGGGCGCACCGGGGGACAGCGCTTCAACGTGTCCTATGCCAGCCTGCCTGGACGCGGCAAGCTGCTGGCGACTTTGCTCAATCCGCGCGGCCGGCTGCCACGGGCACCGCGCATGCTGAGCATCTTGTTCCGCACCATGCTGGCGCATCAGCGCTATGAACTGCCCGTGACGCCACAGGATCTGGTGCTGACGCCGCCAACCTTTCCGGGTGCAAGCCTGATGAGCTTTGACCGGCATATGGATGTGTTCCAGGCGGCCCATGCCTGGGCCAATCGGGAAATCGAGACGCGGCTGGGCAACCACGACACGGCCATGGAAGCCATCTTCCAGCGTTCGGCGCCCAAGGAAGCGCTGGAGGACATGCCGAAGATGCAGGCGGTGGCCTAGCGCCACCGCGGAAACTCAGCCCGGACGGGTCTGCGGATCGGGTGGCAGGGGGTGCAGATCGGGGACGTTGTGATAGGCCCTGGCCTCGCAGCGGCGGGCCGCCTCTTCCACCAGCAGACGTATGACTTCGCTCCCCTCCTGCGGCAGGATGGCGAGCGCTTGCAACAGGTGATCGCGGGCGGTTTCGTATCGAAGATCAGGCAGGGAGGTCATGCGGTGCTCCACCGAGGCCCCACAGGCGAGGATGGGAGCGATAGGTGGATGGCGCCTTAACGGCGGCAGCATAATTTGAGACGGTTCGTAGGGTCGCCCCGGAAGGACCACCCCCTCCCTAGCTCTGCTACGGCCCTTTGGGTCGAGCGCCGCTACCCTCCCCTCAAGGGGGAGGGTGGGCAGGTTCGTGCACCTGTGAACTACGCCCGCAGCACGCCGCCGGAAGTCTTGGTGACTGCCGCGATAATGCCTGCGGAAATCCTGTCGATTTCTTCCTCGGTGAGCGTCTTGTCACTGGGCTGGATGGTCACCTCGATGGCGACCGACTTCTTGCCCTCGCCGACATGGCTGCCTTCGAACACGTCGAACACCGTTACATCCTTGATCAGCGCCTTGTCGGCGCCGCGGGCGGCCTTGAGGATGGCCGCTGCGGTGACGGCCTTGTCGACCACGAAAGCGAAGTCGCGGGTGAGCGGCATAAGCGCGGAGAGGTCGAGCGCGGGCTTGGTGCGGGTGGCCTTCTTGCGCGGTTCGGGCAGGGCATCGAGATCGAGCTCGAAGGCGGCGACGGGGCCGTCGATGTCGAGTTCGGCGGCCCAGGCGGGGTGAAGCTCGCCGAACCAGCCAAGGGTCTTGGGGCCCTGGGCGACACGGCCGCCACGGCCGGGATGGCTCCAGGGGGCGGGCTCGGCAAAGAGCTGGACCTTGTCGATGTCATAGCCCAGTGCATCGAGCACGGCGCCGAGATCGGCCTTGGCATCGAAGACGCCGACGGGTTCGGGCTTGCCGGACCAGTGGCGACCGGACCCTTCGAGCCGGGCGGTACCGGTGCGGATGCCTGACGCGTAGGTGTGCTGGCCTTCGGGGGCGTCGCTGAGGAAGACCTGGCCGACTTCGAAAATGGCGAGGTCGGCAAGGCCGCGATTGGCGTTGCGGCGCGCGGCGGCCAAGAGGCCCGGCAGCAGCGAGGGGCGCATGTCGGTCATGTCGGAGGCGATGGCATTGGCCAGTTGCAGGCCCTCGCTGCCGCCGCCGAAGCGGGCGGCTTCGTCGTGGCTGATGAAGCTCCAGGTGACCGCTTCGTCGAGGCCGCGTGCAGCAAGCGCCCGGCGGGCGATGCGGCGGCGGTTCTGGATGGAGGTCAGCATGCGTGGGGCGACATGGTTGAGGCGCGGCAACGGTTCGACCGGCACGTTATCGACACCGACCATGCGCATGACTTCTTCGACCAGGTCAGCCTTCTGCGTTACGTCGGGGCGCCAGGACGGGACCTTGACTGATAGCACGTCGCCCTTGCCCGAAATCTCGAAACCGAGACGGGTCAGGATGGCGTTGATGATCATCGGCTCGACCGACAAGCCCGTGAGGCGGCGCACTTCGGCAAGCGGGAATTCGACCGTGGTATCGGGGAAGACATCTTCGCCCGATATCGCCGGCTCCATCGGCTCGCCGCCGCACAATTCCATGACGAGGCGGGTGGCGAGCTCGAGGCCAGGCTCGGTCAAAGCCGGATCGACATTGCGTTCGAGGCGATAGCGGGCGTCCGATACGATGCCCGTCTTGCGGCCGGTGCGGGCGACCAGTTCGGGGTCCCAACTGGCGCATTCCATGAAAACATTGACGGTTTCATCGGTCGAGCCGGAGCGGATGCCGCCCATAATGCCGCCGAGGCAGAGCGGACCCAGATCGTCGGCAATGACGGTCATGGTTTCGTCGAGGGGATAGATCTTGTTGTCGAGCGCGTCGAGCGTCTCGCCGGGGCGGGCATTGCGCAGCACCGGCTGACCCTGGATCCTGTCGGCGTCATAGGCGTGCAGCGGACGGCCCCAGCCGAGCGACACCCAATTGGTGATGTCGACAATGGCATTGATGGGGCGCAGGCCGACGGCGCGCAGGCGCTGCTGCAGCCAGGCCGGGGATGGGCCGTTTTTTACGCCCTTGATGTAGCGACCGCCGAATTTGCGGATGGTCTTGGGCTCATCCGCGCCGAATTGCTGGGGCAGCGGGGCGATGGGGCTTTTGCCAATGGAGGGCACGGGCGACATATCGGTCTGCTTGAGCGTGCCGAGGCCGAAGGCGGCCAGGTCGCGGGCGATGCCGTAGACGCCGGTGGCGTCGCCCCTGTTGGGGGTGATGGAGATATCGAAGACCACGCCGTTGATGCCGGCATAGTCGGTATATTTCATGCCGATCGGGGCGTCTTCGGGCAGTTCGATGATGCCATCGTGATCGTTGCTGAGTTCCAGCTCGGCATTGGAGCAGAGCATGCCGTTGGACACTTGCCCACGAATATTGCCCTTGCCGATGGTCATGTCCTTGCCCGGAATATAGGTGCCGGGAAAGGCGAAGACGGATTTGAGACCAGTGCGGGCATTGGGGGCGCCGCAGACCACGTCGATCAATTCGCCGGTGCCGGCATCGACCTTGCAGACGCGCAGCTTGTCGGCATTGGGGTGTTGCTCGGCCGAGACGATATGGGCCGTGACGAAGGCCGACAGCGCCTTGCCCTGGTCTTCCATGCCTTCGAGTTCGAGCCCGATCATGGTCAGCGTCTTGCCGATTTCGTCTGATGACGCATCGGTGTCGAGATGCTCCTTGAGCCAATCGAGGGTGAATTTCATATCTGTGGCACCTTAGCGGAAATCGGACTTGCTGCCTGAAATGGGCGGCAAGGCACGGGAAATCTTGAACAGTTCGACGAGCACGTTGGCGAAGCCCTCGGCATCGTCGATGGCTTTGTGGGTGTGGGCGATGTGGCCGTAGAATTCGGCGGGCAGCTTGCTCATGCCCCAATCGAGATAGGGCGCGCCGCGCAATGTGCCCGCCATGGTGTAGAGGCAGATGCCGCCGCCGCGGAAAATCTGGCGTTGCTTGAACGGGCCGGACAGCACGCGCGTGCCGGCATATTCATCGAGATAATGATCCATCCAGAGGCCGTCGAAGATCATCGGCGCGGCGACGAAGACTTTCGGGCCGGGCAGATTTTCGACCCAGTCGGCATAAAGCGGCATGACCGTGGCGGGGTCTTCCGCATTGGCAGTGGTCGCCGCCCAGGCTTCGGGCTGGGTCTGCCACCATTCCATGGTCTGCTCATTGGTGATGCGATCGGAGCGCTGCAGCAGTTGCGCTTCGAAACTGCCATGGCGCGTGCCATCGGCCTCGATGGCGACAGAGGCGAAGCTCAGCATGGAATTGTGCAGCGGCGTCGGGCCGTCGGATTCGATGTCGGTGACGATGAAGATGGGCGTGGCGACCTGATTGTAGACCGGACGCCCGGCGGGCAGCACGGTCACCAGCCGGAAAGTCTCGCAGACGATGTCCATGTCGGGCGAAAAGCCGCCATTGCGGGCGAAATAGGCCTCGTGGCCCGCCCGCCAGGCGGCGTAGTCGCCCTCGCCTTCACGGTCGGTGAAATCGGGGCTGATGGCATCGAACTGCCTTGTTTCGACTGACAGCGTCTCGATCACTGCCGCCTCTTCGCCCGCGCCGTTGAGGACGATATCGCGCCGCCCGACTACGGGCATGGGCTCGCCAGCCGCACCATAGTCGCGTAGCGCGCCGCAGGTTGCAGTCTTCCTGCCGGCCAGCACCAGCGCGAGCAGGCTATCGGCCAGCTCCGGCGAGTCGCCGAAACTGAACCTGATCGGCTCTGGTCTGGTGCCGCGATCGGTCACTTTAGCTGCTCAGCCCCCGAACAGGGTCGGCAGGTCGAGGGGGCGGAAGCCGTAGTGGTCGAGCCAGCGCTGGTCGCCATCGAAGAACGCCCGCAAATCCGGCATGCCGTATTTCAGCATGGCGATGCGGTCGATGCCCATGCCCCAGGCGAAGCCCTGGTAGACATCGGGATCGAGCCCGGCATTGCGGATCACATTGGGATGGACCATGCCGCAGCCGAGGATTTCGAGCCAGTCATTGCCCTCGCCGATCTTCACTTCCGAGCCCGAGCGGTCGCATTGCACGTCGACTTCCATCGACGGTTCGGTGAAGGGGAAGAAGCTGGGGCGGAAGCGCAGGGTTACGTTGGGCACCTCGAAATAGGCCTTGAGGAATTCCTCGAGCACCCAGCGCAACTGGCCGATATGGCTGGACTTGTCGATGACCAGCCCCTCGACCTGATGGAACATCGGGGTATGGGTCTGGTCACTGTCATTGCGATAGGTGCGGCCGGGCATGACCACGCGGATGGGCGGGTCCATCGGCGGGGTGATGTAGCTGGCGGCCGGCTTTTCATTGGTTTTCTGCATGACGCGCATCTGCACCGGCGAGGTGTGGGTGCGCAGCACTTTCTTCACGCCATCGGCACCCATTTTCATGAAGAAGGTGTCGTGCATTTCGCGGGCCGGGTGGCCTTCGGGGAAATTGAGCGCGGTGAAGTTGAAATAGTCGGTCTCGATATCGGGGCCTTCGGCGATGGAGAAGCCCATGTCGGAGAAGATGGCGGTGATTTCGTCGATGGTCTGCGAAATCGGATGGATGCGGCCGCGCGCCGTGGGGGCGGGCTGCAAGGGCAGGGTGATATCGACGGTTTCGGCCTTGAGACGGGCGTCGAGCGCCGCAGCTTTGAGTTCAGCAGCTCGCCCGTCAATGAGCGACTGAATGGCGTTCTTGAGGCCGTTTATCTTGGGCCCTGCTTCTTTGCGATCCTCCGGGCTCATTGAACCCAGGGTTGCCAGCATGGCCGAGACGGAGCCTTTCTTGCCCAGTGCCTCAATCCGCACGATTTCCAGTTCTTCGAGGGAGCCGGCGGTTGCGATCCGGGCAGAAAGGCCGGCGCCCAGGGCTTCGATCTGATCAAGCGACATCACAAGTATCCATTGCGCGGCGATAGCGCCGATGTTGCAGTAGACCTCATCCTGAGCCTGTCGAAGGACGAGGTCGTGGCGAGATCGGGAGCCCGACCTCGTGGTTCGACAGGCTCACCATGAGGTCTCATTTGGTTCTCATGGGTCCGTCGGTGTTCAGGTCGCTATAGACCAAAACAAAACGCCTCGCGCCAGCCTTCACAGGCGGCGCAAGGCGCTATTTTGACCTCAGCTGAGCTGGGGAGTGTTAGGCGGAGACGCGCTCGTGGGTCGTCTTTTCGACGCCTTCGAGATACGCCAGAGCAGCCTTGGCCTTTGCGACCAGCACGCCGAACGCTTCGGGCTGGGTGATCGCGAGATCGCTCAGCACCTTGCGGTCAACGGCAACCTCAGCCTTGCTGAGGCCGTCGATAAATCGGCCATAGGTCAGTCCGTAATCGCGCACGGCGGCGTTGATACGCTGGATCCAGAGGGCGCGGAAATTGCGCTTCTTGACGCGACGATCGCGGTAAGCGTACTGGCCGGCCTTTTCGACGGCCTGCTTGGCGATACGGATCGTCGACTTGCGGCGGCCGTAATAGCCCTCCGCAGCCTTCAAGACCTTCTTGTGACGGGCGTGGTTGGTAACGCCTCTTTTAACGCGTGACATGTGTCAGCTTCCCTTCAGCGTTAGCGGTTGTACGGCATGTACCACTTCACCAGACCTTCATCGCCCTTGGCGAGGATCTTGGTGCCGCGGTTGGTGCGGATGTACTTGGCGTTGTGGTTGATCAGGCGGTGACGCTTGCCGGCGACGCCTGCCTTTACACGACCGGTCGCTGTGAAGCTGAAGCGCTTTTTGGCGCCAGACTTCGTCTTCATCTTGGGCATTTTGCGGGTCCTTTAGAGTAGTTCGGATGGATTTGGGCCCATCGCATTCAAGAACCGCCACGGCATGCCTTTTGGCCGGGCGGTCCGGAGAAGTCGGCTCTATAGGGGGAATCCGGGGTGGTGGCAAGTCCCGCCCCGGCTCAATGTGCGGAGATTTCGCCCGTGGGCTCGGCATAATGGCGCAAAGCCACGAGCACGGCCACAGCCAGCAGGCCGATCAGGGCAGCCGCGGTCAGCAGAACCATGCCATGGGCATCGGTAAAGGCGGTGCGGCCGGCGGCTATCAGCGTATCGTCGATTTCGCCCCCGATACGATCCGCGGCCACCATGGTTTCGCCGATGGAATGGCTGGCTTCAGGCGGCAAAGCAAGGGCCAGGCCGACAGGCAGGCTGATGGCGCCGGCATAGCTGGCCGAGAGCATGACCCCGAAAAAGGTAATGCCCAGCCCCGCGCCAAGCTCGTAGCCGGTGGCTTCGAGCGAGCCGGCGGCACCGGCCTTTTCCACCGGGGCGCTGCCCATGATGGCGATGGAGGAGGCGGTGAGGCCGATGCTGAGCGAGAGGCCGAGCGCCACCATGAGCGCAATGACGACGAGGCCCGGATCGTGGAAATCGCTCAAGCCCAGCCCGGCAAGGCTGGCCGCAGCGATGGCCAGCGACAGGACGGCGACGGCGCGCAGCCCGACCACACCGGTGAGATAGCCGGCCAATGGTCCGCCCACGGCCGAGGCAATGACCAGCGGCATCATGAAGAGGCCGGCTTCCAGCGGCGAGCGGCCGACGACGAATTGCAGCTCCTGGGCGATGGTGAGTTCGACGCCGGCCAGCGCGCCGGACACGACCAGGGCGATGACCATGCCCATGCTGATGGCCGGCCGGGCGAAGAGCGAAAGGTCAAGCATGGGGCTGGCGGACCGCAATTGCTGGCGGGCGAACAGCGCGAGCAGGCCAAGCCCGGCGACCAGGGTCACGCCGGTGACGAGCGGGGACGTTCCCGATTTGAAGCCGGACTTGATGGCATAAACGGTGGCGATCAGCCCGGCGATGAGGATCAGGGCCTGACCAATGGTCCAGTTGCCGCCGCCATCGGGCTGGCGCTTGGGTATGGTGAAAAAGGCCAGCGGCCAGACAACCAACATGACCGGCACATTGATGAGAAAGACCGAGCCCCACCAGAAATGCTCGAGCAGGAAGCCGCCGGCCAGCGGGCCGAGGGCGGCGCCGGCCGAGCCCATCGTGCCCCACAGGCCCAGGGCAATGCCACGTTCTTTCGGATCATCGAAGGTCTGGCGAATGGTGGCGAGAATGGACGGCATGACCATGGAGGCGCCCAGAGCCAGCGCGACACGGGCCGCGATCAGCATGGCGGCGCTGACGGCGAAAGCGGCGGCGATGGAGGCCAGCAGGAAGATGACGAGGCCGATCAGCAGCATGCGGCGATGCCCGACCTTGTCGGCCAGCGTGCCCATGGGGACGAGAAGGCCGGCCATCATCAGGGGATAGATATCGATGATCCACAGGATCTCGGTCCCTGTCGCGCCCAGCGCCAGCGTCAGGGACGGCACGGCGATGTGCAGGATCGTCATATCGATCACGATGGGCATGAAAGCCAGCATGACAGCGAGCAGGACAAGCCAGCGATTGCGGGGGGACGACATGACAAACCTCTTTGCGACGGGCGCGAAATCCATTGAGATAAACGAAGTTGGCATATATATCCGTCCAGACGGATTGAAAAGAGGTGACTATGGGCCGGCGGCAGACAATTGATCGCGGGGCGCTGCTCGACGCGGCGGAACGCGTGGCCTTGCGCGAGGGGGCCGGGCAGTTGACGATGGATGCGGTGGCGGCCGAGGCCGGGGTGAGCAAGGGCGGCGTGCTCTACGCCTTTCCCAGCAAGGACGCGCTGATCGACGCCATGTTCACCCGCGTTTTCGCCGCCTTCGACGCGATTGCCGATGCGGTCGTCGCCAAGCAGGGTGATACGGCGGAGGCCCGCATACGCGGCCATGTACTGGCCAGCCGTGACGCCGACACCCTGATGACGGAACGGACCATCGCACTGATCGTCAATTTCAGTCGCTCGCCGGAATATCGGGCGGAAGCCTCGGCCTATTATCGCGGCATATTGGAACGGCTGGACACCACGGTGCCGCAGGGCAAGAAGGCGCGGCTGGCGCTATTGGCCTGCGAGGGGGCGCTGCTGTTGCGGGGATTCGAGTTCCATCGCATGACAGCCGAGGAATGGCAGTCGATCCATGCCGACATCATCGAATTGCTGCTGGATGGCGCCAGACCCTAACCGGGCAAGGGGCGCAGGAGCATGTTGGTGCCCTGCCCGCACTGGCTGGCATGGATCAGTTCCAACTGGACCGGCGGCTGGCCGGTATCGGCGAAAATCTTGACGCCGGCGCCGATCATGACGGGCGCCACCTGCAGGAAGATCTGGTCGACCAGGCCGGCGCGGAGCAGGGCCGAGCCCAGTGTCGGCCCGAGAATGACGACCATTTTGCCATCGGCTTTCGCCCTGGCCTTGGCCACGGCACCGGGCAGGTCATTGCCATCGGCGAACAGGTATCTGTCATCATCCGGGAAGGGCCGGCGGGTCACGACATATTCGGGGATGTCGTCGAGGCCATAGGCCTTGGGCACCTCGTCCCAGGAGAGGGAGATGTCGTAGCCGCGGCGCCCGCCCAAAGTGCAGCCGATATTGGCCATGACCTCATCGACAAGCGGGTTGTCCGGCGGCGGACTGGAATCATCGCCCATCATGAAGGAGAGGCTGTCATTCGCGTCGGCGGCAAAGCCGTCGAGGCTGATCGCGGTATGCCAGATGACGCCATCGTGCTTGAGCATGGCTCCCCTCCTCCGGATATGCCGGCAGTCTGGCAGAACCTCCGGCAGATGGCGAGCGGTCAGGCGCGGGCGGCTGCCAGCATGGGCTCGATGTGATCTTCGAAGAGCAGGCCGGGCGTGGCGGCCAGCGCGGCTTCGTAGCGGGCTTCGGCTTCGAGCGAGATGCGCAGGAAGGCGGCGACGCCATCGACCTCGCTGGCGGGCAGGCCGTAATGGCCGGTTTCGAGCCGGCGCAGGATTTCGGTCTTGCTGGCGATCATGCCCGCGGCGACGTTCTTGCCATTGCTCATCGAAGTGGAGCGCTTGATGTAGTCGTGTAGCGGCGTGCCCAGATGCAGGGATGTCGGTGCGGTGCGGTAGAGCTGGAGCAGGAATTCGAGGTCGGTCATGTTGCTCATGGTGGGATCGTAGCGGCCGTCGGCACGGCGACGGTCCCACACGATCATCGAATCCATGGAAAGGCTGACCCATTTATGGGTGCCGGCAGACAGCACGCGGTCGGGACCATCGCCAACGTTACGCAGATGGCTGAAATCCTCGGTCATCACGTCGAGCGCGGTCGAGACGATGCCATGCTCGGCAAGGGCCGCGACGGCCTGTTCGAGCTTTTGCGGCTTCAGCCGGTCATCGGCATCGAGAATGGCGGCATAGGGGGCAGTGATCTGCTCCAGGGCCACATTGCGGGTATTGGAGGCGCCGCGGCCGGTGCCGCCGCTGGAGAGGAAGCGGATGCGGCTATCGCGAATCCCGGCCTCGACGAGGAAGGCTTCGTAATCGAAGCCGTCATCGGCGATGAGCCAGAGTTCCCAGGCCGCATGGGTCTGCGCCAGGGCGCTTTGCACCGTGGTGAGAATCGTCGCCTGGGCCTTCCAGGCGGGGGTGATGATGGCGACGGTCTGATCCATGGTGCACTCTTGAACGGGACCCCGGCTTGTCCCATATCTCTGGTCAGGTGTGCGATGCCGGAATTCAGCGGGTCCGCACCGATACGTTGCTTGATAATCAAGGACGGCGTGGATGTCGCGTATTTCAGTGTTTTCCGCTCCCTTTCTCCTCGGCTTCGACAGCTTCGAGGAGAGGATAGACCGGCTGGCCAAGTCCGCCGACGGATACCCGCCCTACAATATCGAGCGCACGATAGATGCCGAAGGCACCGAAAGGTTCCTGATCTCCATTGCCGTAGCCGGCTTTGGCGCCAGCGAGCTCGAAGTGCTGGCCGAGGACAACCAGATCGTGGTCCGCGGCAGGCAGAAGGATGAACCGGGCCGGGAATTTCTGCATCGCGGTATCGCCGCACGGCAGTTTCAGCGTTCGTTCATACTGGCTGATGGCATGATCGTGAAGGATGCAACTTTGGGGCATGGTATGCTCGTTGTTGCAGTAGAGCGTCCCCGGACGCCCAAGATCGCCCGACGTATCGACATTCGCTCAATATGAGGAAAGGGCCGACAGATGTATGAAAAACGCAATGACGAGGCCGCAGCCGAAGCGCTGATCCATCCCCTCAAGTCCCTGACGCGCGCACAGTTCGCCGCTTTGGGTGGTGACGCCGTCGCCTATATGCGACCGGTGAGCGGGGCGATCCTGTCAACGATGATCCACGATGCCGAATTCGACGCGGCAGCGGAATATCAGCTGCTGATGTCGGCCGATGGCACGCCGCTGCTGGTGACCGACACCGAAGAAGCCGTGACCGACTGGCTCGGCGACAAGAATCTGGGGCTGGCGACGCTGCATTAGCGCTCGCTGACTCAACAAAAGACCCTCGGGCCAGATGGTCCGAGGGTCTTTGTGTTTCAGGCCGCCCGATCAGGCGGCGTAGTGGGTCGCCAGGGGTGCGGTGAAGATGGCGCGGAGCTGTTCCGGGCCTTCGGCACGCCGCAGGTCCTCGATCACCGATTCGGTGCGCAGCAGCCGCGCCACGCGCGACAGGGCCTTCAAATGATCGGCACCGGCACCTGTCGGCGCCAGCAGCATCACCACGATATCGACCGGCTGGTCATCGACCGAATCGAAATCGATCGGCTGGTCCAGCCGGGCGACCAGGGCGGTGACGCCCTTGAGTCCGGCAACCTTGCCATGGGGAATAGCAATACCATTGCCCAGGCCAGTCGAACCCAACTCTTCCCGGCTGACGATCGCCTCGAGAATTTCGGCGGCATCGTGCCCGGTGATTTCCGCTGCCCGTTCGGCAAGGTCTTCAAACAACTGGCGTTTTGTTGTTACGCCCGTGCAACAAAGCACGGCGCGGTCAGCCAGGATATCGGCCAATTCCATTACTCTGCCCTAGAATAAACCACGGTGAACTTGGCGTCGGTGGCGCTCAATTCGCCCCGAGGGCCGGATCAATCCAGCCTATATTGCCGTCGGAGCGGCGATAGACCACATTCAGCCCGCCATGTCCAGCGTGACGGAACATCACCACCTGTCCACCGGTCAAATCCAGCTCCATAACGGCCTCCTCAACACTGAGCTGGCGCAGGTTTTTCGTGGTTTCGGCAATGACCGGCGGCGCATAGTCCTCGTCGAGCTCATCGAGGTCATCGGCCATGCCGAACACGGTATATTGAGCGGTCAGGCCATCGGCCTCGCCATCGGCGCCGCGCGGGCGCTGCCGAAGCTTGCGGTTGTAGCGGCGCAGGCGTTTCTCGATGTTGACCGCCATGATTTCATAAGCGCTGGTAGCGTCGCCCCCTTGGCGCTGGCCTGCAAAGTCGCGCCGGTATCGAGGTGGACGACGCAGTCGGCGCGGAAGCCGATGCCATCGGGGGTGAGGGTGAGATGGCCGTCATAACCGCCGTCGAAATATTTCCCGACCACGGCCGCGAAATGGTCCTGCGCCTTGCCGCGCAGGGCATCGCCAACATCCATGTTCTTTCCCGAAACGCGTAAAGTCATGGCTTGCTCTTCCTTCTGTCGTTAGGACGCGAGGATCTCGAAAGCCGGTTCCCGGATTTCGGGATCACGTCTGCTGCCTGTCCAATGGATGTGGGTAGGCAGCAACCATGATGCTAGCCCCGCCCGAGCCGGTGAGGCAATGCGCAAGACTCCCTGACGGGTCGTTTATCCTTTGGACATCGCCATACAATGGCCTTAGCCTTCGCGAGCGATTTGCCGGGGACGTGATTTGCGGGGTGTCGGGCACCCACGATCATGCCACGCCCCGATCAACCCACCTGTTCCAGATTTTTCTTCTGCCGCCGGCGCATGACCGAGGAGGGGATGTTCATGCCCTCGCGGTATTTGGCGACGGTGCGCCGGGCGACGTCGATGCCCTGCTCCTGCTTGAGCATTTCGGCGATAGTGTCGTCGGAGAGGATATTGCTCAAAACCTCGGCATCGATGAGCTGGCGGATGCGGTGGCGCACGGCTTCCGCCGAATGATCGCCACCGCCGTCGCTGGAGGCGATGGCGGTGGTGAAGAAGTATTTCATCTCGTAGAGGCCGCGCGGCGTGGCCATATATTTGTTCGAGGTGACGCGGCTCACCGTCGATTCATGCATGTCGATAGTCTCGGCGACCATCTTGAGCGTCATGGGCTTGAGATGGGCGATGCCGTGGGTGAGAAAGCCATCCTGCTGGCGCACGATTTCGGCGGCGACCTTGAGAATGGTCTGGGCCCGCTGATCGAGGCTCTTGGTGAGCCAGTTGGCGGTGGCGAGGCAATCGGACAGGAACGACTTTTCGGCCGCATCGCGGGTCTTGCCGGTCACAGTGGCGTAGTAGACGCGGTTGACCAGCACCCGGGGCAGCACTTCGCTGTTGAGCTCGATCTGCCAGGCGCCATCAGGACCGCGGCGCACGAAAACATCGGGCACGACCGATTCGACGGGGCCGCTATCGAAGGCGAGGCCCGGCTTGGGATCGAGCTGGCGGATTTCGGCCAGCATGTCCATCAAGTCTTCGCGATCGCAGCCGACAGCACGCATCAGCCCGGCCATATCGTGCTCGGCCAGCATGCCGATATTGTCGAGCAGGGCCTGCATCATCGGGTCGAGACGGTCCTTGTCCCGGAGCTGGATGGCGAGGCATTCGGGCACGGAACGGGCAAAGACCCCGATGGGATCGGAGCCCTGGAGGGCTTCGAGCACGGCTTCTATCTCGGCACGCTCGGCGCCGAGTTGCTCCGCCAGGGCATCGAGATCGGTGATGAGATAGCCGGCCTCGTTGAGACCATCGATGAGGTGGCGGGCGATCAGCCGGTCGGCGGCGGTGCGCAGCAGCATATTGGCCTGCGCCTCCAGATGCTCCGACAGCAGGGGGCGAGCGGCGACGAACTGGTCGATATCGGGGGCTTCGCCGACCTCGCTGGCGCCATTGCGGTCGAGCCGGCTCTGCGGATTGAGCTGGTCCTGCGCGCCCTGGTCAGGGAAGACGTTTTCCACGGCCGTATCGTAGCCATCGGCAATGGAGGTGGCGTCCTGAATGCGTTCGCCGCGATCTACCGTGTCCTCATAGGCGCTGATTTCGGTGGAGCGTTCGGGGATTTCGACCGCGTCGGCATCGCCGGGCTCGCTGCCGTCCTCGCGCTCCAGCAGGGGATTGCGCAGCAATTCGGCATCGACGAAGTCATTGAGTTCAAGATGGCTGAGCTGCAGCAGCCGGATCGACTGCATCAGTTGCGGCGTCAGCGTCAGGCTTTGGGCCTGGCGGAATTCAAGACGCGGCGAAAGTGCCATTCAATCAAGACCCTCGGCGGATAGTCGTACCGTTTCCGGCGGCTTTGCGCGGGACCATGACTGATTTATGGGCAGCGGGCAAGCCGAAGGGCAAGTTCCGTGCCAAGTTTGGACACGGTTTCGTGACCTAGAGTTCGAAGCCCTCGCCGAGATAGACGCGGCGCGCATCGGGGTCGGCGCTGATGGTTTCGGGGCGGCCCTGGATCATCACCTTGCCGCCATGGATGACATAGGCGCGGTCGACCAGGCCGAGGGTTTCGCGCACGGCGTGGTCGGTGATCAGCACGCCAATGCCGCGGCGGGTGAGCTGGCGGACAAGGCCCTTGACCTCGTTGACAGCGATGGGATCGACACCGGCAAAGGGTTCGTCCAGCAGCATGAAGGCCGGATCGGCAGCCAAGGCCCGGGCGATCTCGACGCGGCGCCGTTCACCGCCGGACAGAGCCAGCGCATTGGAATTGGCGAGGTGCTGAATCGAGAATTCCTCGAGCAGGGCAGCGAGCCGTGCCTGGCGCTCGGCCTTGCCCTTCACGTGATTTTCCAGCACGGCCAGGATATTGCCGCGCACCGTGAGACCACGGAAAATCGAGGGTTCCTGCGGCAGATAGCCGATGCCCAATTGACCGCGCTGGAACAGCGGCAGACGGGTAATGACGTGGCCATCGAGGCTGATCGAGCCGGCATCAGGCTTTACCAGCCCCATGATCATGGTGAAGACCGTGGTCTTGCCGGCGCCATTGGGGCCGAGCAGACCCACGGCTTCGCCGCGGCGCACGGCGATGGAAACATCGCGCACCACGACGCGCTTGCCAAAACTCTTGGCCAGGCCATGGGCGACAAGCCAGCCGGTCTGGTCGATGCGCGGTTTGCCCGAAGCGTCACTCATTGCGAGGTAAAGACCCCGGTGACGCGCCCGCCACTGCCGCTGCTGGTAAAGGTCGAGACATTGGTGGCCAGGTTCACCACCAGTTCGCCCGCGTCGATGGTGCCGCTGGCATTGATCACCTGCACATTGCCGGTGAGGCGCAGCAATTGGTCGCCGGGGGTGAACACCGCCTGGTCGCCGGTGGCATTCTGCTCGTCGGTTTCCAGGCGCACCGAGCCCGAGGCGACAAAGCTTTCAACATCACTGGGGCCGTCCTCGCCATAGACGGCGACGACCTTTTCGGCCCAGACTTTCACATTGGGATGGATCACGACCACATTGCCGGTGAACACGGATTCCCGGGTGTTTTCATCGACCGTGAAAAGATCGGCCGTGATCTGGACCTCCTGCTGGGCCAGGGCCGGATGCGCGAGGATGGCCAGTGCAACGGCCAGAAAGAGGCGCTTGATCATGGGCTTTCCATTGCTGGTTCGCTGGCTCGGGGCGTATCGGGCAGGGTGACGGTGGCGCGGGTGAATGTCCAGATCATGGCGGTGGCATCATAGGTCAGGCCTTCGGCCTCCAGTTCGGTGCCGTCTTCGTAGTCGATGCTGACGGGGCCATTGCCGGTGAGATATTGCCGCTCATAGTCGAACACGGAATTGCGCAGCAGGCCGGTGGTGCCGAGCGAATTGCTGACTTCGGCCACGCCGGCGATCTCGACCACCTGATTGGTGGTGTCGAGGAGGGCGGAGCGGGCGTTGACCTCTATGGTCACGCCATCGGGCTTGAGCATGGTCAGCGCGGCCTCGCTGAGCGCAATGCGATCGGTGGCGTCAACGGCGGCCTGGGCCGCTATGGCCGAAACGCGATAGGCTGTGCCGTCGTCGAGCAGGCCGGAATATTCGGGCGTTTCGACGGTCACGCTGTCGGAAGACATCACGATCTGGCCGACGCCGAAGCGGCTGATGCGGCTCGATATGTAAATCTGCAGCATCAGCGCGGCAAAGGCGACCACACCGAGGGCCGGGACGCCGACGCGCAGAATGGCGACGATGCGGTTGCGGGCCTGGAGGCCCCGGTAGATTGCCAGCCGCTCCGTCGCATCTGCGTGCAGGTTCATATTTTCCCCGAGCTTTAGCTATGGGCGAAGATATCGGTTTCGCCCCAGCCCAGCAGGTCCAGCTCGCAGCGCGTCTTGAGGAAATCGAAGCAGGACTGGGCCAGCTCCATGCGGCCTTCGCGCTTCAGCATGCGATCGAGATGGCGCTTGAGATCGTGCAGGTAGAGCACGTCGGACGCGGCATAATCGAGCTGGGCATCGGTGAGCTTGTCGCCGCCCCAATCCGAGCTCTGCTGCTGCTTGGAGAGATCGACGTTGAGCAGCTCGCGCACCAGGTCCTTGAGGCCGTGGCGGTCGGTATAGGTGCGGACCAGCTTGGAGGCGATCTTGGTGCAGTAGATCGGGCCGGTGACCACGCCGAAGCGGTTGCGGAGCACGGCGACATCGAAGCGGGCATAGTGGAAAATCTTGGTGACACCAGGGTCGCCCAGGAGCTTGACCAGGTTGGGCGCCTCGCTGGCATCCTGGGGGATCTGCACGACATCGGCACTGCCATCGCCGGGCGAGAGCTGGACGACGCAGAGCCGGTCGCGATGCGGATTGAGCCCCATGGTCTCGGTATCGATTGCCACTTCGCGGCCATAGCGGGAAAGGTCCGGCAGGTCGCCGCGGTGCAGTCTTGTGGTCATGGCTGGGCTCATGCGTTTGGATCCCATCCCTCTTGGCACAGCAAGAGGGCGTTGGGAAGGCGATGGCCGAGCCGGCGATCTGAAGAATCAGATCGCCGGCTCTCTTTTCTTGTGGTCGCATCGTTATTGCGGAAAACCGGTACCCACTTTTCCGCACGATGCTCTAAATCCGCCTGCGCCGACCGCTGCGCGCCGCCACGAGCGAGATGAGCAGGCCGGCGACCAGGGCGATGAGCAGCGGCCAGTAGCGCAGTTGCGAAAAGACCGTTGCGGCCAGCCGCTCATGCGGGCGCACATCGAGCGCTGCCATCTGCTGGGGGGCGAGTTCGGCGGTGATGCGGCCGAGCGGATCGGTGGCGAAGGTAAGGCCCGAATTGGCTGATCGAATGAGGCTCATGCCCTCTTCGACGGCCCGCACACGCGCATGGTGGGCATGCTGGGCCGGGCCGATGGAGCCATCGAACCAGGCGTCGTTGGTGATGTTGAAGAGGAATTGCGCACCAGCGGTGTCGCCCAGATCGCCGGAGAACAGAATTTCGTAGCAGATCAGCGTCAGGAAAGGCGGGGTTGCGGGCAGGCTCATCAGTCGGCGCCTGCTATCACCATGGGCCCAGCCTTCGGCGCCGGGCACGAACTGCTTGATGCCAAACTGCGCGAAGAAGGCGCCGAAAGGCAGGAATTCGCCGAAGGGCACGAGGTGGGACTTGTCGTAGGAGGCGATGACCTCGCCATTGGTGTCGATGGCCAGCACCGAATTATAGGGCGGGCCGGAGGGCTCGGTCGCGCCAGGCTCATATTGCTGGCGCGGCGCGCCGGTCAGCAGGGTGGCGCCATCGGGCAGGAGCCGGGCGATGCGGGCCAGGGCTTCGGGATAGGTAGCGAGGAAAAAGGGCAGCGAGGATTCGGGCCAGACCAGGTGGGAGATATCGGCCAGGCCCTGATCGGTGGGGTCCATGCGCATGTCTGACAGCATCAGCAGGCGGTCGATCAGGGCGACCGGATCGACATTGCCGAAATCGGAATGCTCATAGACCAGGGGCTGCACGAGGCGCAGGGCGATATCTGATCGTTCGGTGGCGACGGTGCCGGTCAGACGATTGTGGCCATAGCCGAGCTGCGCGGCAATGACACCGATGGCGATGAAAAAGGGCAGGAGCCGTCGGCTGAGGCTGCGGCCATCGGCGGGCCAGATCAAGGCCGGGGTCATAGCAATCAGGGCTGCTACCAGTGTCAGGCCATAGATGCCGATGACCGAGGTGATCTGCATCATCTCGTCGGTCGGGGTCAGCGCATAGCCAAGCAGATCGAAGGGGAAGCCGGTCAGCACATGGCCGCGCGCCCATTCGGCCATGGTGAGGAAGGTGGCGAGCGTGACGATGCGCCAGGGCCCATGGCTCCAGAACAGATGGGCCAGTGCGGAGGCAATACCCCAGAAAAAGGCGATGAGCGCCGCCAGGGCCAGGATGGCAAAGGGCATGAGCACCAGCATGATGCCGCCATCGACAAAGAAGGCAGCCCCCAGCCAGTGGAAGGCGACGGTGAAATAGCCCCAGCCGAAGGCGAAGCCGATGGTGAAGGCCGAACCCAGGATGCGGCGCCAGCCGCGCTGCCTTTCGGCGCCATCGAGACACCAGACCCAAACAGGAAAGGCGACGAACAGAGCCGGCACAATAAAAAGCGGCGGGATGGAGAGGCCGGCAAGGGCGCCGGCCAGCACCAACAGCCCGAAACGGCGCCAGCCATGGCTCAGCATGGCGGTTTCAGCCAGCCAGGTCATCGTGGGGCTTTCGGCGAATCAGATTGCATGGCCGGCAAGGTCGCTGTGACGGCGGGAGGCGTCAAGGCAGGGATCGTGCCACGCCCTCGTGGTTCGACAGGCTCACCATGAGGGCTACTTTGAACTCAGCACTCCCATCAGACCTCATGGTGAGCTTGTCGAACCACGAGGTCGTGCCCTAGATGGTGCCATGACCTCGTGGTTCGACAAGCTCACCATGAGGTCTACTGAACCATATAGGCGCAATGAACAACGTTCCCATAACCCTCGCCATCGATACCGCCGCGCCGCGCCTGCAGTTGGGATTGCTGCTGGGTGACGGGCGCGCCGATACGTCGGTGGACGAGATCGCGACCGGCCATGCCGAGCTGATCTTTGCGCGGATCGCTGACCTGCTGGCGCGCAATGGCGTGGATTATGCCGAACTCGGACGCGTGGTGACGACGACCGGGCCGGGCTCGTTTACCGGGCTCAGGATCGGGCTCAGTGCGGCGCGGGGAATCGGGCTGGCGCGGGGCATTCCGGTGGTGGGGGTTTCGAGCCTTGTGGCGCTGTCGCTGGGTGCCGAGGGGCCTTCGACGGTGCTGCTCGATGCGCGGCGGGGCGAGGCCTATTTCCAGAGCTTTGCCGGGCCGGCGCAGCCGGTGACGCAGGGCGATCTGCTGCCGATGGCCATCGCGCAGGCGGCAATCGTGCCCGGGACGACGCTGATCGAGTCGCCCTTCGTCGATATCGCGGCCCTGGCCCGGCTCGGCGCGGCGCTCGACCCGGCTGGCAATCCGCCCGAGCCGAACTATATCCGGGATGCCGATGCCAAGCCGCAGACCGCGGCGCGGATCGAGAGGCAGAATTCATGATCAAGCTGTGGATGGCCCCGGCGGGGCTCCATATCGAGCCGGGCAAGATGGGTGATGCACGCGAACTGGCGCGCATCCATGCGACAGGCTTTTATCGCGGCTGGCCGGTGGGCGAATTCGAGAGCTTCCTTGATGATGCCAATACGCCGGTCTATGTCGCCTGCGATGCAAGACGGCGCATTGCCGGCTTCGCACTGATCCGGGTGGTGGCGGACGAGGCGGAACTGCTGACCATCGCGGTCGACCCGAAATGGCGCGGCAAGCGCATCGGGCAGGCGCTGCTGAAGGCGGTGTTCGACGACCTGCTGCTGACGCCGGCGAAACGCATGTTCCTCGAAGTCAGCGAGGAAAATGCGGCGGCCATCAAGCTTTACCAGCGCCAGGACTTTGCTGTCATTTCCAGCCGCAAGGGCTATTATCCCAAGCCCGACGGGTCGCAGGCGACCGCGCTTGTCATGGCGCGCGATCTTGGGTAACCCGGTCGGCCAGGATGGAGGTTTAGGAGCCGCGCGTGAGCAAAAGCCAGACTGATCCGACGCTGGAAGAAGCCTGCGTCTCCAAGGGCATGCGGATGACCGACCAGCGCCGTGTCATCGCGCGGGTTATCGAGGCCGCCTCCGACCATCCCGATGTCGAGGAACTCTATCGGCGCGCCTCGGCCGTGGACGAGCGCATCTCGCTCTCGACCGTCTACCGCACCGTCAACCTCTTCGAGGAAGCGGGGCTGGTGACCAAGCATGATTTCAAGGATGGACGCGCGCGGTTCGAGCTGATTCCGGACGAGCACCACGACCACCTCATCGATATCAGAAGTGGCACCGTCATCGAATTCCGCAACGAGGAAATCGAGGCCATCCAGGAGGTCATCGCCAAGCGGCTAGGCTATCGGCTGGTCGACCACCGGCTCGAACTCTATGCCGTGCCCATTGACGGCTCCGACAGACACAAAAAATGATCTTCCGCGTCGTCTTCTTCATCGTCGTGCTGGTGCCGGCGATGATCGTCATCATCCCAGCACAGGCGTTGATCAATGCGCTCAAGCTCCCCTTCTGGGGGGTGTTGCCGCGCCTGTTCCACCGCATCGGCTGCATTTTCCTGGGCATGCGGGTCACGGTCATCGGCCAGCCGGCGACCGGGCGGCCGACATTGCTGGTCTCCAACCATATTTCGTGGACCGACATCATCGCCGTGGGCTCGGTGGCCGAGGTGACCTTCGTCGCCAAGCGTGAAGTGGGCGAATGGTTCTTCGTCGGCATGATGGCGCGGCTGCAAAAGACGATTTTCGTCGATCGCACACGCCGGTCCGACGCCGGGCGCACCGCGCAGGAAATGGGTGCGCATATGGCGGGGGGCAATGCAGTATTGCTGTTTGCCGAGGGACAGTCCGATATCGGCACGCATGTCCTGCCGTTCCGCTCTGCTTTGGTGGGCGCGGCGCAGCATGCCATGATCGAGGCCGGGGCGGACGATGTGATGATCCAGCCGCTGACCATTGCTTATACCAGGCTACAGGGCCTGCCGGTGGGACGGACGGAGCGATCGCTGATCGCCTGGATCAAGTCCAAGTCGGTCAAGCAGAATATCAAGGAAATCCTGGCCGGCCCAGTCAAGGAGGTGACCGTCGCCTTCGGCACGCCGCGCCCGCTGCGTGACACCGACAACCGAAAGCTGGTGACCAAGGCCGCCGAAAACGATGTGCGCGCCATGCTGGTGGCGCTCAATCGCGGCCAGAAGCTGCCGGTGGCCTGATCGATAAAACTTTAGCCGGTAATCCTAACGCCGACTTGTGTTTGGCGGTTAAGATTTCATTAGCTATCACCGATCCGGTAAACCGGAGGCGGCCATGGCTTGGGAATTGCTGGCAATGTGGGGAATCGTCGTCGCGACGATCATCTGGTTCATTCGCGACGAAAAGCGCCTGCGCGCCGAGGCCGAATTGCAGCGCGCCGCGTACTACTATGCCCATGCCCCCAAATATCGCCATGTCACGGTCGAGCGGGCGGCAGAGGCGGCCCCGCCGCCGCGCCGCACCGGCGGCCTTTCCAGCGAGCAGCGGACCTTCATCAAGGAATTTTCCAACCGCTAGAGCGGGGTGGCCGGGTTCAGGTTCGCCTTGAGGCGGGAGACGATATCGGCCGCCTTGACCATGAGCGCCATGTCGATATCGGCGTCGCTGGTGCCATCCTGCACGTCGGCCCAGACCGGGATGATCAGCTCGTGCGTCTGCTCGCTGGCGCCCATCTGGTCTATCAGCACCGCCCGGACGTGCCCGGTGATGCGGCCAGCAAGGCGTGGATGCGCCTGCTTGTCGCGGACGGTGATATCGATGAGCTGCAAAGTCATACCGGCCCCTGTCGGAGCCCCCTGTGGAACGCTAGTCCGGCATGGTTCCCAAGACGTTAATACCCGCCTAAGGCCAAAGGTTCTCCACAGCCGGTAATGCCCGAGGAACCCCGCGGGTTCCAGGGCCGGATTGCCATAACCGGTTGAGTGGTTACACAATTCCGGCGCAGTGGCCAATAGCCAGGCCTGCCGGGTGAGGTATCATGACTTTGTTGGGACAGGCCGTTGTGGCCATATGGAACGGCATAAAGCCGGAACTGGAGGACGAGTTCCTCAACTGGCATGTGCATGAGCATATCCCCGATCGCGTCGCCCTGCCCGGCTTCCAGCGGGGCCGGCGCTATATGTCGATCGATGGCAGCCCGCGCTTCTTCAATTTCTACGAGGCCGAGACCTTGGGCGACGTAACGTCCGATGCCTATATGGCGGCGCTCAACCAGCCGACGCCCTGGACCGAGCAGGTCATGCGGCATTTCACCCAGATGTCACGCACGGTCTGCGGCGTGGCGGCATCGGCCGGATGCGGTACCGGCGTTGTCATCGAGACCATGCGCCTCTCCAGCCGGGTCGAACGCGATGGTTTCGTCGCCGCCATGACCCGCGATGTCATCGCGCCGACTGCCGCCCGGCCGAGCATTGTCGGGGTGCACCTGCTGGAGGGGCAATCGGCTTCGCATGCCGAGACGGCCGAAACCAGGCTGCGCGGGGCAAGCGAGAGCGCCGAATGGATCCTGCTGGTCGAGGCGGCGCGCATGGACGCGATCACCGACCTGCGCCGCAGCCTCATCGGCGACGATGCCATCATCGCCTGCGGTGCCGGCACGACGATCCGCCGCGGCGCCTATGCCCTGCAGTTTGCCCTGTCCCGTTCCGAACTGCCGGGCCGCGTCTAGACCTTTACCGGATGCTCCACCCTTCCGGCATCGCCGAAGATGCGGATATAGCGGGCGATTTCTTCCTTCGTGCCGGTGGCCTTGGCCGGATTGTCGCTGAGCTTGACCGCCGGATGCCCGTCGGCCTCGCTGACCTTGGCGACGATGGAGATGGGGTCGAGCCGGGGATTGGGCCCGTCGGGCGCGCAGCCCTCGAAATCGTTGGTGAGATTGGTGCCCCAGCCGAAGGCCATGCGCACCTTGCCGTCGAAATGGAGGTACGCTTCCTCGATCATGTCGACATCGAGCCCGTCGGAGAAGATCAGGAGTTTTTCACGCGGGTCGCGGCCGCGCTCCTTCCACCAGGCGATGATGCGCTCGCCGCCCTCGATGGCCGGAGCCGAATCGGGGCGGAAGCCGGTCCAGTCGGCCACCCAGTCGGGGGCGTTGCGCAGGAAGCTGTCAGTGCCGAAGGCATCGGGCAGCACGATCTTGAGATTGCCGCCATAATAGCTCTCCCAATCGGTGAGCACCTGATAGGGCGCGGCCAACAGCGCCTCATCGGTCTTGGCCAGGGCGGCCAGCACCATGGGCAGTTCATGGGCATTGGTGCCCAAGGCCTCGAGGTCGTTGTCCATGGCCAGCTTGACATTGGAGGTACCGGTAAAGGCCTCGCCAATGCCTTCTTTGAGCGCCTCGACGCACCAGCGCTGCCACAGGAACGAATGGCGGCGTCTGGTGCCGAAATCGGAAATCCGGAGATCGGGGAGCTTTTGCAGGCGCTCGACCTTTTCCCACATCCGCGCCTTGGCGCGGGCATAGAGTACGTCGAGCGCGAATGGCCCGTAATGCTTCATGGCAGCGCGGGAGCGCAGCTCGTTGATAATGGCGAGGGCCGGGATTTCCCACATGGTGGTTTCGAGCCACAGGCCGGGGAATTCGAGCACGAACTGGCCATCCTGCTTTTCCAGCCGGTATTCGGGCAGGCGGAAATCCTCCAGCCATTTGAGGAAATCGGGCTCGAAAATCTGCTTGCTGCCGTAGAAGCTGTTACCGGCCAGCCAGATCATCTCCTTCTTGGTGAAGCGGAGCGTGCGGGCATGGTCGAGCTGGGCACGCAATTCCTCGATGTCGATCTCGTCGGCCAGACGAACCGACTTCGTCCGGTTGATCAGCGAGAAGGTGGCATTGACCTTGGGGTAGAGGCCCCAGATCATCTGCAGCATCAGCAGCTTGTAGAAATCGGTATCGAGCAGGCTCCGCACGATCGGATCGAGCTTCCAGGTGTGGTTATACACCCGCCGGGCAATATCGGTGTAAGTCGCCATAGGTGGTCCCCGCTTCGCGGCATGGCTTTTAGCGCGCGTGGCAATGGTTTGGAAAGGCGGCGAAGGCCGAACTGGTTCAGTCTCCCAGCTGAAACGCCTCGAAACGCCCCAGTGCTGCATCGACAGCCGCCCGGCCTTCGGCCCCTGCATCCTCCAGCCAGGTCGCCTGCTGGATCAGCAGTTTCTTGCCGGTGCGGTCGGTCTTGAGATCGAAGGCGGCGACGATACGGTCGCCCATGAGGATGGGCAAAGCGAAATAGCCCAGCTTGCGTTTGGCCGCCGGCAGATAGGCTTCGAACAGGTGGTCGTAGTCGAAAAACAGCTTGAGCCGCTTGCGCTGAATGATCAGCGGGTCGAAGGGCGAGAGGATGTGGACCAGGGTGGGTGGCTCAGTGGCCGGGGCATCGAGCGTTTCGGGGGCAGCCCAATGCTGGACCTTCTCGGCGCCCTCTATGGTCACTGGAACCAGTAATTTGCGCCGGACGCGCCTATCGATGAGTTCCTTGACCGCCTTCTTGCTCGGCGCGTCGAGGTGGCAGATGGAATCAAGACTCACCACGCCTTGGCTGCGCAAGGCACGATCGAGCTGATAGGCGGTGATCTGGCGGGGTGTAGCGGCCTTGGGCACCGCGCCGAAGTGGCGCGCCAGCAGGTCGTAGGTCTTGACCATGCCCTGTCGTGCGCCCACGGTCACCAGGCCCTGGAAGAACATCATTTCGAGCACGCGCTTGCTTGGCTTGCGGCTGGCCCAGGGGTGATCCTTGTCCACCAGTTCATCGTCGCCGATGTCGCGGATGGAGAGTGGCCCCTCTTTCCGCAGACGCTTCAGCATCTTTTTGACTTCGTCCGGCGTCACCGAGCCGAACCAGCGGCTGGGCGTCTCGCGATATTGCTTCATGGCCGGAACGAAAAAGGGCAGGTCTGATGTCGGCACATAGCTTAGCGCATGGGTCCAGTATTCGAACACCGATTTGTCGGATGACTGGACCTGGGTGAGATCGCTGCGGCGATAGGCGGGAATGCGCGAGAAGAGGATGTGGTGGTGGCAGCGCTCGATGACATTGATGGTGTCGATCTGCACGTAGCCAAGATGGGCGATAGCCGCTGATGTGGCGGCGGGACCATGGCCGAAAGGGGCCGCGCTATCGAGCTTCTGCGCAGCAATCCACAGGTGGCGGGCACGGGTCTGGTCGATGACGAGGAGCTTTTTGGGCAAGGTCTTGTCCGAATCTGACGGGCCGCGAGCATGGCCGCAGCAGGGCAAGGCCGTCAATCGACCGGCGCGTTGCGGAACCAGCCACCCTCGATCAGTTGCCGTTCGCCATGCCGGACCAGCCGCTCACGCAATGCAGTAAGGTCGGCCTGGCTCAGGCCGTCACTGCCGGTGACCTGAACCCAGCCATCGAAATAATCCTGCGGCGCATAGACATGGCCGAAGCCGATGGGAGCGGTCTGGGCCAGCGCCATGTCGAGCGCCAGTTGCAGGAAAGTGACCACCGGATACCAGTCGAGCAAGGGAGAGACGCCCTTGCCGCGCGGGCCGCTGAACCAGACCGGTGCTCGCCACAGCATGCTGGGCTCGAAGAACACGATGGGATCGCTGGGATATTGCAGGAATTCGGTGCGCAGCGGGCCCCAGGGGCGTGTGTCGGTCGCAAGATCGCCGTCCCCATTGGAAAAACGCACGGCCGATCCATCGCCCACTTCCGGCCGCCACCAGGGCGAACCGGAATCGCGATTGGCCGTGGCGCTGCGCCAGGAGGCGGAGGCGAAAGGCGTGCCGACGAAGAAGGCGCCGTCGAAGGGATCGCCGAGGATATCGTAAATCGAACTCGAGGCCGCCGAACTATAGGCGCCCAAGCTCAGGCCATGCAGATAGAGGCGCGGCCGGGTTGCCTCGTCCATTGCCGACCAGCGCTTGTAGACCGCGCTGAACAGGGCCCGGGCGGTCTCCACACCCACATCGGGCTCGGAGACCAGCGACAGCCAGCTCGTGAGATAGGAATATTGCACCGCGACGCTGGCGACGTCGCCGCCATGCAGGAATTCCAGCGTGTCGATGGCCGCCGGCTCCACCCAGCCGGTTCCCACCGGCATGACCAGCACCAGCACCGAGCGATCAAAGGCGCCGACGCGATCCATCTCGGCCAGGGCCAGGGCGGCACGCTGTTCGGCGCTTTCGGCCGAGCGCAGCCCGACATAAACGCGCAGCGGTTCCACGGCCGGCCGCCCGGTCATGGCGGCGATCTCGTCCATGGTGGGGCCGGACTGCACGTAGATGCGGGCATCAAGCCCGATCGTGTCCCAGCCGATCAGCGAGGCGGCGCTGCCCGAGCGCAAGGGATCGGTCGGCGCTTCGGCATAGCGGCCGGCCAGCGTATCGAGGTTGCCGTAAAAGCGATCGGCGGCGTAGAGCAGGCCCCGTGCCACCACGCCCTGGGCCACGGCCCAGGTCAGGACGCCAACGGCAATCATGGCACCGGCCAGAGCGACCCGGCGGGGGATGATGCGCCGCAGCCAGGACGACACCAGTTGCACGCCATGCACGATGAGCGTGCCCAGGCCGATCAGCAAAGCGCCCGGCAAGACCGCGATGGCAGCAACGAACCAGGGCTGGCGCGCCTCGACCGGGGCTACGCCCATCTCGGCCCGGATCGAATTCTGCCAGCCGGTGGACAGCCACAGGAAGACGATGGCGAGCACGAGGCAGGCCAGCGCCAAAACCCGCCCGATCCAGGTGGCCAGCTTCGGGCTGGACCATTTGAGTTCGAGATAATCCCACAGCCATTCGAGGAACACGCCAATGCCGTAACCGGCGGCAAAGGCGAAGCCGCACAGAATGCCCTGGGTGGTGAAATGCCGCGGAATCAGCGAGGGCGTCAGCGCCAGGGCGAAGAAGAACAGGCCCAACAGCCAGCCGCCGGTCGACAGGCGGTCGACCTGCCGCCAGAGCAATGCCTTGAGCCGGGGGGCCTGCATCAGCCGATCATCGAGGTGGCGAGCATGGCAGCGCCCCAAGCCACGGCCACCGCTATCGCCAGGCCCAGCAGGGCGATGAAACCGCCCAGCAGTACGCCCAGGCCGTCGCGATTGATGCGCGACACGCAGATCACCGCAATGCCGGTATTGGGCACGGCATTGATAAAGGGAATGGGCAGCACCATGGGCACACTCACCAGCAGAATGAAAATCGCCGTCGGCAGCTCGGTCCGCGCGCCGGTCAACATGGCGAGCCGGGGTCGTGATACCTTGGCCACGAGCCTGGCAAACCACTGCATCTGCGCCATCATGCGATCGAGCAGCCTGGGTGGCAAGACGCGTTCTCCGATCCAGCCGCCCAGGCCCAGCGGGCGCCCCAGCAAGGTGGTAGCGGTGACGCTGATGATGGTGATGGCCAGCGTGCCGCCATAGCCGGGCGGACCGGGCAGCATATTGAGCACGCTCAGCACCAGGATGATCAGGGGATAAGAGGTGCTGCCCAGCAGATCCACCAGCCCGGCTGCCGTCAGCCCGTCACTGCGGCGAATTTTGTCGGCAATTGCCGCAATGCTGGTTTCAACGGGAGACACAGGACCTGCTGCGTGGGCGGTAGGAAGCCGAACCCTAGCCGCGGGAATGGCCGGAGGGCAACGCCTAAGCGTTAGGGGCACCTGACGAACCGATTACAAATCTTGGAGGAATTGGTGGAGCCAAGCGGGATCGAACCGCTGACCTCTTGCATGCCATGCAAGCGCTCTCCCAGCTGAGCTATGGCCCCATTCCATTGGGTCTAAGGAAGGCTGAACCCGTCCGAAGCGAGGCGGAACCTATTGGATGATCCGTCCCCTTGCAAGTGCCTAAATGACACTTTTTCGTTCAGCCGGCTGACGGGGTCAGCCGGCCAAAATCTCTTTTCAAATCAACGGTCTTCGTCGCCGCCGACATCGAAGCCGAGTTCGTCGTCTTCGTCTTCATCCTCTTCGAGGAAGACATCGGCGTCGTCGTCGCCAAGTTCCTCGTCGACTTCGACGTCATCGGTCTCGGGGATTTCCTCTTCGCCCGATTCCTCGGCATCGGCATCCTCGAGGGAGACGATCTCGGGCGCTGACGTGTCCTCGACCTCTTCTTCGATTTCCTCTTCTTCCTCGGCATCCACCTTGCGGGCGGTGGCGGGAGAAGGCTTGCCGGTCAGAATCTGCTCGAAATAGGAGCGCGGATAGCTCTTGCCGGTATAGGGCGAGACAATCGGATCCAGGTTGAGGTCGTAGAACTTCTTGCCCGTTTCGGGATCGGTGCGTTTGGTGCCGCGTTCGGAACTGGCCATCGATGTTCCTGCTGTTTCTCGGTCGTAAGGTTTTGCGGGGCTCCGGGCCCCCGTTCGGTCAGTCCGGTTATGGGCAAACCCCGCCCCTGTCAAACCGAAAATGTGGAGAGCTGGTTCCCACGGCCAAGCGGTAGTGGCCTTGCCGCGCCGGGCCGTGCTAAAGCCGGCTCCTTACATGACCCAAAAGACCGCCAAAAAGACCGCAGAGAATCGTCCCGAGCGCATCCCGCGGGCCAGTCACGGCGCGACCCCGCTGACGGGCCGCTTTGCCACGCCCGGCGACAAGGCGATATCGCATCGCGCGCTGATCCTGGGCGCGCTGGCGGTGGGCCGCACCAGTATCGAAGGGCTGCTGGAGGCCCAGGATGTGCTGGCGACCGTCGCCGCCCTGCGGCAGCTCGGCATACATATCGAACAGCGGGACGCGGCCTGGCATGTGCATGGGCTGGGTGTCGGTGGACTGCTGGCGCCGGGCAAGGTGCTCGATATGGGCAATTCGGGCACGGGGACGCGGCTTTTGATGGGGTTGCTCGCCCCCTATAATTTTACCGCGCGCTTTACCGGCGGGCCGACATTGCTGCGCCGGCCGATGCAGCCCTTGCTCGATGCACTGGCACCGATAGGTACCGTGGCGAGCGAGACCGCTGATGGCCGCCTGCCGCTGGCGCTCAAGGGGCCGAAAATGGCGCTGCCCCTGCGGCATGTCATGGAAGCGCCGTCCGAGCAGATCAAATCGGCTTTACTGTTGGCCGCGGCACAGGTTGCCGGTATGTCGACCATTGTCGAGCCGGTGGCGACGGGCGACCATACCGAAAAGCTGCTGGCCGATTTCGGCGCCGCGATAGAGGTGGCCCATGACGAGGCCGGCGGCGCGACGATCACCATCAACGGGCTCACCGAATTGCGGCCGCGCCGTCTCGTGGTGCCGGGCGATCCGTCTTCCGCCGCCTATCCCGTTGTCGCGGCGCTGATCGTGCCGGGCTCGGAGCTGTTGATCGAGAATGTGCTGATCAACCCTGTTCGTACCGGCCTTATCGACACGCTGCTCGAAATGGGCGGGGATATCCAGTTCATCAACCAGCATGAAGCGGGGGGCGAGCATGTCGCCGACCTGCGGGTTCGGTCCTCGCGCCTCAAGGGCATGCGCATCGGGGCCGCGCATGCGGCAACCATGCTGGACGACATTCCGGCGCTGGCGATCGCCGCGGCCTATGCGCAGGGCGAAACCGTGATCGAAGGCTTGGGCGAATTGCGGGAGCAAGAATGCGACCGGCTTGCGGCCATCGCCGCCGGTCTGGCCGCCAGCAAGGTGACGGTGGCCGAAGGCGATACCGACCTCACTATCGGCGGCATCGGCAAAGTGGAGGGTGGTGGCACGGTCTTGAGCCAGGGCGATCACCGCATTGCCATGAGTTTCCTGGTGCTGGGCCTCAACAGCCAGAAACGCGTGACGCTGGACGATACCAGTGCCATTGCGGCCAGCTTTCCGGGATTTGTCGAGGCCATGACCGCGGCAGGCGCCCGCTTCGAGCCGGTGAAGGGGCACTAGACATGATCATCGCCGTGGATGGACCCGCCGCTTCGGGCAAGGGCACGCTGGCCTCGGGCCTAGCCCGCCACTACCGCCTGCCCTATCTCGATACCGGCCTGCTCTACCGCGCCGTCGGGCTGGCTGTTGCCGGGCAAACGGAAGGCCCAGGCTTCGAGGCGGCGGCTATCGCGGCGGCCAAGGCGCTCGATGCGGCCCATCTCACTGACATCGAGGCCCTGACGGCCGCCGACACCGGCGTGCTGGCCAGTAAGGTCGCGGTGATCGCCGAGGTCCGCAAAGCGCTGTTCGATTTCCAGCGCAGCTTCGCGCTCCAGCCTGATGGCGCCGTGCTTGATGGCCGCGATATCGGCACCACGATCGCCCCGGATGCCGATGTAAAACTTTTCATCCAGGCCGACAGCAAGGCGCGCATGGAGCGTCGCGCCCGCCAGCTCGAAGCGCGCGGCCAGGAGGTTGACCGCTACGCTCTCTATCACCAGATAGAAGAGCGGGATGCGCGTGACATGCAAAATCCCTACGGCGGGTTCTACAAAGCTGACGACGCGCACTTGCTCGATACGACGCTTCTCGATATAGAGGCCGCACTCCGCGCAGCCATCGCGATTGTCGATGGGACCATGGCAGGCAAGGCAGGGTCTTGAGACCTTAATCCAACCTTGATTGTCCGGCCCCGGCTTTCACCGAGCGAGGCCAGCGGGAAAATACCCAAATCAACGTTCGATCGGGCGCTCGCGCGCCGGCATTTCCGTTGGGAAATGGCGGGCTTTCGGTCTTCAACGCAAACAACCGGCGCATTGGAGAAGATATTTGGCACAGCAAACTGTGACGAAAGAAGATTTTGAAGCCCTCCTTATGGACAGCTTCGTCGACAACGAGCCCCTAGAGGGCGCCGTCGTCAAGGGTACGGTCGTCGCCATCGAGAAGGATCTGGCGATCATCGACGTCGGTCTGAAGACCGAAGGCCGTATCGCGCTCAAGGAATTCGGCCAGGCCGGCCGTGACGGCACCATCACCGTCGGCTCGATCGTCGAGGTCTATGTCGACCGCGTCGAGAATGCCGCTGGCGAAGCCGTTCTGTCGCGCGAGAAGGCTCGCCGCGAGGAGAGCTGGGTCAAGCTCGAAGAGATGTACAACGCCAATGAGCGCGTTGAAGGCACCATCTTCAACCAGGTCAAGGGCGGTTTCACCGTCGACCTCGAAGGCGCCATCGCCTTCCTGCCGCGCTCGCAGGTGGACATCCGTCCGATCCGCGATATCGCCCCGCTCATGAACGTGCCGCAGCCCTTCCAGATCCTGAAGATGGACAAGCGTCGTGGCAATATCGTCGTGTCGCGTCGTGCCATCCTCGAAGAGTCGCGTGCCGAACAGCGTTCGGAAATCGTCCAGCAGCTCGAAGAGGGCCAGGTTGTCGACGGCGTGGTCAAGAACATTACCGATTATGGTGCGTTCGTTGATCTCGGCGGCATCGACGGCCTGCTGCATGTCACCGACATTGCATGGCGTCGTGTGAACCACCCGTCCGAAGTGCTGACGATCGGCGAGACCATCAAGGTCCAGATCGTTCGCATCAACCACGAGTCGCACCGCATCTCGCTCGGCATGAAGCAGCTTCAGGCCGATCCGTGGGAAGGCATCGAAGCCAAGTATCCGATCGAGGCCAAGTTCACCGGCCGCGTCACCAACATCACCGACTATGGTGCGTTCGTGGAACTGGAGCCGGGCATCGAAGGCCTGATCCACGTCTCGGAAATGAGCTGGACCAAGAAGAACGTCCACCCCGGCAAGATCGTCTCGACCTCCCAGGAAGTCGAAGTCGTCGTGCTGGAAGTCGACCCCGACAAGCGCCGCATCTCGCTCGGCCTCAAGCAGACCCTGGCCAATCCGTGGGAAAGCTTTGCCGAGAAGTTCCCGGTCGGTTCGGTTATCGAAGGCGAAGTCAAGAACAAGACCGAATTCGGCCTGTTCATCGGCCTCGACGGCGATGTGGACGGTATGGTTCACCTCAGCGACCTCGACTGGCAGAAGTCGGGCGAAATCGCCCTGGAAGACTACAACCGCGGTGACATGGTTTCGGCCAAGGTCCTCGATGTTGACGTCGAAAAGGAACGCATTTCGCTGGGTATCAAGCAGCTCGCCACCGGCGAAGTTGCCGATACGGCCGGTTCCGAAGGCGGCATCAAGAAGGGTTCGGTCGTGACCGGCACCGTTATCGAAGTCAACGATGGGGGCATTGAAGTCCGCATCGCCGACAGCGAAATGACGGCCTTCATCCGCCGTGCTGACCTCAGCCGTGACCGCAATGACCAGCGTCCGGAGCGTTTCTCCAAGGGCGAGAAGGTCGATGCGCGCGTCACCCAGTACGACCGCAAGACCCAGCGCATCCAGCTGTCGATCAAGGCACTTGAGATCGCCGAGGAAAAGGAAGCCGTCGCCAATTACGGTTCGTCGGATTCGGGCGCTTCGCTCGGCGACATCCTGGGCGCCGCGCTCAAGGGCCGCGACGAGAAGTAATTCTCCGTGGTTCAAAACCATCTGGCCCGCGCTTCACAGCGCGGGCCTTTTGCTTTTTAAGCTGGGGCGCGCCGGGGGAGGCCGAAAGAAGTGACCATGAGCAATGCAATGCACTGGCGGGCCATGACCACATTCGATCTGCCGGCTGTCGAGGCCATCGCCGCGCGGGTGCATCCGGCCTTTCCCGAGGCCATGGCTGTCTTCGCCGAACGGCAGTCACTTTACCCGGAGGGAACGCGGCTGCTCGAACTGGGCGGCGTGCCTTCCGGCTACATCCTGTCCCACCCATGGCGCTTCAAGGCGCTGCCCGCGCTCAATTCCCTGCTCGGCGCCATCCCTCCTGACGCCGATACCTACTATCTGCACGACCTGGCACTGCTGCCGACGGCGCGGGGCACCGGAGCCGCCGCCATGATCGTCGGCGATATCCTGCGCCATGCCCGGGCCAGTGGATTTCCCAGCGCCAGCCTCGTCGCCGTCAACGGTTCGGTGCCTTTCTGGTACAAACATGGCTTCCGCGAAGTGGCAGCACCGGAACTGGCCGACAAACTCGGCAGCTACGAGCAAGCAGCGCGGCTGATGGCCAGGCGACTTGTGTAGTTACAATTTTGTAGTTACATTCCGGTGAGCGCAGAGGGGGCGATGCGTGGAGTACGAATGGAACGAAGAGAAGCACCAAGCCAATATCGCCAAGCACAAGGTGTATTTCGAGGACGCGATCGAGGTTTTCGACGACCCCAATGAACTGACCGAGCCGGCTCGCACGGTCAGTGGGGAAGAACGGCTCCAGACTATTGGCGCGGTGCCCTTTCTGGCCACCCTGCTGGTCGTTCATACGCTGCGAGAAACAATCCAAGGCGAAGTGGTGACGCGGATCATATCCGCCAGGCCCGCATCTCGGAAGGAAAGACAACGCTATGAGCAACGAGAACGCTAAAATGGTGCGCTATACGCGCAAGCCACTGACGCAGGAGCAGATCGATCGCCTGAAGGCCCTGTCGGAAAGGCCGGACAGCGAAATCGACTATTCCGACATACCGCCGCTGACCGATGAGTTCTTCAAAAACGCCAAGCAGGGCATGATGTATCGGCTGGTGAAGCAGCAGACGACTTTGCGCCTCGATGCCGACATTCTCGACTGGTTCAAGCGCCATGCCAAGAATGGCAAGGGCTACCAGACCGACATCAACAAGGCGCTGCGTGCTTATGTCGTGGCGCAGGACAAGAAGGCGGCCCGCAAGGCCGGGTAAGCCGCTTGCCAAAATGCTATGGCAGGCCTACCCGACTGCAGCGCCAAGCATGAGGCCCAGATGACCGACCAGCCGATTTCCGAACCGTCCCGCCCGGATGCTCATTCCGCAGTGGCCGCTGAAACCTATCGCCGCTCGCGCGGGCTGTGGCGGGTGCTGGCCTTCATCGCGGTGGCCGTTGCCGTCATCGTGGGCCTGGGGCGCTTTGCGCTGCCGCAGGCCCAGGTGGGTGATTATGTGGCACGGCTGGTAATCGACGGCACGATTACCACGGACCGGGCGCGGCTCAAGGCCATCAACGACCTGGCCGGGGACGATGCCGTCAAGGCTGTCATCGTGGCCATCAATTCGCCCGGCGGCACCACGGCTGGCGGCGAGGAGCTTTATGAGGCGCTGGGACAGTTGCGCGCAGCCAAGCCCACCGTGGCCGTCATCGGCGAGCTGGGCGCTTCGGCCGCCTATATGACTGCCATTGCCACCGACCGCATCTTTGCGCGGAGGCTCTCCATCGTCGGCTCGATCGGCGTGCTGTACCAGCATGTCAATGCCGGCAAGTTGATGGAGACGATTGGCGTCGATCTCGACAAGGTGGCCTCCGGCCCACTCAAGGCCGAGCCCGATTTCGACGAGCCAATGGAAGGGGCGCCGCGCGCCTCCATCGCTGCGCTGGTCGATGACAGTTTCCAGTGGTTCGTCGATGTGGTGGCCGAGCGGCGCGGGCTGACGCGCCCCGCCACGCTTGACCTGGCCGATGGGCGGATCGTCACAGGCCGGGTGGGCGTCGAAAGCGGACTGATCGACGCGATCGGCGGGGAAAAGGAAGCCGTGGAGTGGCTCGAAACCGAGCGCGATGTAGGTGCCGATCTCGACATCCGCACCGTCTGGCCGGAGCCACAGCAGGGGTTCGATCTCATCGGAACCTTCCTCAACGGACAGGCGCGCGCCGCGCTCGGCCTGCCCGATGGCCCCATCACGCTTGACGGGCTGGTCTCGCTTTGGCAGGTTGGCACCGCTTCCTGAACTAGAGGGAGGCGGCGGCCTGCCAACTGGAGCCCGGGATGATCAAGTCGGAACTCGTCGAGAAACTCGCGGCGGAAAATCCGCATTTGTTCCAGCGTGATATCGAAAATATCGTCAATGCCATCCTCGACGAGATCGGGGACGCCATGGCCCGGGGTGACCGGGTCGAGCTGCGCGGCTTTGGCGCCTTTTCGGTCAAGAACCGCCCGGCGCGCATCGGCCGCAACCCGCGGACCGGCGAGCAGGTCGATGTCGGCGAGAAATATGTGCCGCAATTCAAGGCCGGCAAGGAAATCCGAGAACGGCTCAACCGTAGTTAGCGTTTCCGGGAAAAGAGACCCCACTTTTCCGGTTCGGAAGCGCGCATGACGCTTCTTTCAACGGGGCCAGGCTCCACGGGCAAAACGACTAATGGTCAGCAGAATCGTCGGTTGGGTGGTCCTTGTCCCGCTATGCCTGGGGCTGATCGTCTTCGCCCTGGCCAACCGGCATTTCGTCGTGGTCAATTTCAATCCCTTCGCACAGGTCGAGACCAGCGTGGCGCCGGGCTATGGCGTGCCGCTGTTCGTGGTGCTCTATGTCGTGCTGCTGATGGGCGTGCTGCTGGGCGGCACGGCAACCTGGTTTGCCCAGGCGCGCCACCGGCGCCGCGAAAAACATTGGCGTCGCGAGGCGCATATGCTCAATGGCGAGCTGGAAAAGCTGCGCCGTAACACTGGCCAAGCCGCTTCCGGCCCCATGGCCGAAGTCGATGATCTATTGGAGCTTCGTTGAGCGACACGATGGCCGAACCCCTCGTCATCAAGATTTGCGGCATCAAGACGTCAGACATGCTCGAGACCGCCATCGCTGGCGGTGCCGACATGGTTGGCTTCATGCATTTCCAACGCTCGCCGCGCCATGCCTCCGTCGAGGAGATCGCCGACCTGATCTCGCAGGCGCGCGGGCGCATCGAAACCTGCGTGGTGCTGGTCAATCCCGACAATAGCTGCGTGGCCGAGATCGCCGCCTTGGGGCCGGACTGGATCCAACTGCACGGGCCGGAAACCCCGCATCGCGTCGAAGCCATCCGGGCAGAAGCCGGCGTCGAGATCATGAAGGCGCTGCCCATCGGCTCGGCCGAGGACGTGGCGCAAGTGCCCGCCTTTGTCGATATCGCGGACCGCATCCTGGTCGATGCCAAGCCGCCCAAAGGGGCCGACCGGCCGGGCGGGCTGGGCGACACGTTCGACTGGAGCCTGCTCAAGGCGCTTGACCCATCCATCCCCTTCATGCTTTCCGGGGGGCTGACGCCGCAGACCGTGGCCGACGCCATCAAGACCGTGCGCCCCTTTGGGGTCGATGTGTCCTCCGGCGTCGAAAGCGCGCCTGGTGTCAAGGACAAGAGGCTGATCGAGGCGTTCATCCGGAATGCCCGCGCGGCCGGCTAAAAAGCAAAGCGCTGACAGACCCTCATGGTGAGCCTGTCGAACCACGAGGTCGTGCGCACCGAACCTCGTTTTCGACAAGCTCAGGATGAGGTTCTCTCGGGGCATCGAGAGGACCACGATGGACGGCATCAATTCCCTGCGCAACGGCCCCGACGAGGATGGCCGCTTCGGGCTCTATGGCGGGCGGTTCGTGGCCGAAACGCTGATGCCGCTGATCCTCGACCTCGAAAGCCATTACCGCGAAGCCAAGGTCGATCCGGACTATCTGGGCGAGCTCATGTCGCTGGCAACCCACTATACCGGCCGCCCCAGCCCGCTCTATTTTGCCGAGCGGCTGACCAGTCATCTGGGTGGCGCCAAGGTGTGGCTCAAGCGCGAAGAGCTGAACCATACCGGCAGCCACAAGATCAACAATTGCCTGGGGCAGATCCTGCTCGCCAAGCGCATGGGCAAGACGCGCATCATCGCCGAGACCGGCGCCGGCCAGCATGGCGTGGCCACGGCCACGGTCTGCGCAAAGTTCGACCTGCCCTGCACCATCTTCATGGGCGCCACCGATGTGGAACGGCAGAAACCCAACGTGCTGCGCATGAAAATGCTGGGCGCCGAGGTCCGGCCGGTCACGGCCGGCGCCGGCACGCTCAAGGACGCCATGAACGAGGCCCTGCGCGACTGGGTGACCAATGTGGACAGCACCTATTACCTGATCGGCACGGCGGCAGGCCCGCATCCCTATCCGGAAATGGTGCGCGATTTCCAGAGCGTGATCGGCACCGAGCTCAAGCAGCAATTCCAGGAGAGTGAGGGCAAGCTGCCGGAGGCCGTAGTGGCCTGCGTTGGTGGTGGCAGCAATGCCATCGGCACCTTCCATGCCTTCCTCGACGACCCCTCGGTCAAGCTTTACGGCGCCGAGGCGGGCGGGCATGGCATCGACACCGAAAACGGCCATGCCGCGAGCATGACCGGCGGTCGGCCGGGCGTGCTGCATGGCAACCGCACCTATCTGCTGCAGGACAGCGACGGGCAAATCCTCGAAGGCCATTCCATTTCGGCTGGGCTCGACTATCCCGGCGTCGGGCCGGAACACGCATTCCTGCATGACAGCAAGCGCGTCACCTATGCGCCCATCACCGACAAGGAGGCGCTCGAGGCCTTCCAGCTCTGCACAAAGATGGAGGGCATCATTCCGGCGCTGGAATCGGCGCATGGGCTGGCGCAGGTGATGAAGGTTGCGCCCACTATGGGCAAGGACACCTCGATCGTGCTGTGCCTTTCCGGGCGCGGCGACAAGGACGTCGAAAGCGTCGGCAATTATCTGGGGCTGCTGTAGTCATGTCGCGTATCGAAAAGCGTTTCGCCGAAGCCAAGGCCGCCGGTCGCCCGGCGCTCGTCACCTATGTCATGGCGGGCGATCCTGACCTGGCCACCAGCCAGGCCATCATGGCGGCGCTGCCGCAGGCCGGCGCCGATATCATCGAATTCGGCATGCCGTTTTCCGACCCGATGGCCGATGGCGTGGCCATTCAGCTGGCGGGACAGCGATCCCTGGCCGGCGGCATGACCCTGCGCGGCGTGCTCGGCATGGTCGAGGATTTCCGTCGCAAGGACGAGACCACGCCCATCGTACTGATGGGCTATTACAACCCGATCTACAGCTTCGGCGTCGACAGGTTCCTGGTCGCAGCAAAGGATGCCGGGGTGGATGGGCTCATCATCGTTGACCTGCCGCCCGAGGAAGACGAGGAGCTCTGCATTCCGGCACTGAAAGCCGGGCTCAACTTCATCCGCCTCACCACGCCGACCACCGACGACAAGCGCCTGCCGGCCGTGCTCAAGAACACGTCGGGCTTTGTCTACTATGTGTCGATGACCGGCATTACCGGCGCTGCGATCAAGTCGCGCGCGGCGGTGGGCGAGGCCGTGGCGCGCATCAAGGGCCATACCGACCTGCCGGTGGCGGTTGGCTTCGGCATCAAGACGGCCGAAGACGCCGAAGAGATCGGCAAGCATGCCGATGGCATCGTGGTAGGCACTGTGCTGGTCGATGCGGTGGGCAAGTCGCTGGTCGATGGCAAGGCCACGGACAAGACCGTGGCGGCCGTACGGGACCTGGTGGCGGACCTGGCCGGTGGCGTGAAGCGGGCCAGGGCCTGACGAATTACCGGCCCCGCCCTTGGAGGGGCAGGGGCCGGAGTTCCCTGACAGAAACGGCGTTACTGTACTGTAGTTGCAGCCGGCACCGTTGCCGCTACCGCGCCCGCATCGGCCACCGGCATGGTGGGCAATGTGGACAGATCGACCTCCGCCAGCCGTGCGGCGCAAAGCCCGGCAGCGCCGTCGATCGGGTCTTCACGGTCAGCCAGGGTTACCCAGCCGCCATCCTCGATCATCCCGCCACGGCGATAACTGCTTTCCTCGGTGAGCGCGGTCAGATTGACGCGCGCGTCGGGCGAAGCCAGGTAACGCTTGAAGCAGATATCGGCAGCCAATTGGGCAACGGCCTGTTCTGCGGCCTTGTCTGCCCGTTCCTGGGCCGAGCCCCCCGTTACCCAGCCGCCCCAGGTGAAGCCCACGACCATGGTCGCCACGATGCAGCCCGCACAGGACCAGAACAAAGCTGCCTTGCCGGCCTTGAAGTCGCGAAATTTCTCTGAGATCGATGACATAGTTGCCCCTCCAGTCGTTTCTTGTCACATGTCGGCGGTCATGCCCCGACTATGGTGGAATGGTGGCATATTCGGTGCTTAAATGCGACAGTGGCAGTTAACTTGAAGTATAGATGGCGACGCTCCTGCTTGTTGTATCTATTTAACATTCTGGATTCTGCGAAATCCCTACAAAGAAAGAATCAAGTAGCGGGAAGAATTCCGCCAGTATCTTTTCTTGTAGACACGATTTTGTGAGGGATTACACGACGGGCGGTTGGAAAAGTTGTACACAGCCCGCCTGCGACGCCGGATGCCTTTGCCCCGAGGCTATCCCCCTGATAACATTCGCCACAATTGACCCTTAGGTGACGCTACAGTCCCAGCGAGGCACCCCGATGAACTGGATCGATAATTTCGTCCGCCCCAAAATCCGCTCCATGCTTGGACAGCGGTCCGAGATTGCCGAAAATCTCTGGGTCAAGGACCCGGAATCCGGCGAGATGGTGTTCTATCGCGATCTCGAGGCGAACCAGTGGGTGGTGCCCAATTCGGGCTATCACATGAAGATCAAGCCGGTGGACCGGCTCAAGACCTTCCTCGACAATGGCGACTATACGCTGGTGCCGGTGCCATCGGTGGCCGCCGATCCGCTGAAATTCCGCGCCCAGAAGCGCTATGTCGACCAGCTCAAGGAAAACCGCGCCAAGACCGGCTATGACGACAGCGTCATCGTCGCCACCGGCAAGCTCTACGAGCGCGCCGTGACGGTGGCGGTGCAGGATTTCGATTTCCTGGCCGGCTCACTCGGCATGGCGGCGGGGCAGGGCATCATTACCGGCCTCGAAACCGCCGTCGAGCGCAAGACGCCCTTCATCCTGTTCGTGGCTTCGGGCGGCGCGCGCATGCAGGAAGGCGTTTTGGGCCTGATGCAGATGCCGCGCACCACCGTTGCCGTGCTGCGGCTGCGCGAAGCGGGCCTGCCCTTCTTCGTGGTGCTGACCAATCCCACCACCGGCGGGGTGACTGCCTCCTACGCCATGCTGGGCGATGTGCATATCGCCGAGCCGGGCGCGATGATCGGCTTCGCTGGCGCGCGCGTCATCGAGCAAACCATCCGCGAAAAGCTGCCCAAGGGCTTCCAGCGCTCGGAATATCTCTATGAGCACGGTATGGTGGACATGGTGGTGCATCGCCACAACCTGCGCTCGACCATCGGCTCGCTCGCGGCCATCCTGACCAAGGCGGAAGCCTCGGGCGCGCTGACCGACACGGCTCCGGCTGTGGTGCGGACCAGCCTGCGTGATGCCGCCGTTGCTGCCGAAGGCGACGATGGCGACCTGCCCCCGGTGGCGGCCGCGCACGCGGAGTAGCATAGACCGGACAACCATTGAGCGGCGGACCAATCAGGGGTACCTGATCAGGGCCTGCCGCTGGTGAGTCCATGTCCCGTACCGATGCCATTCTCAAGCGCCTTTCGGCGCTGCACCCCAAGCTGATCGATCTCAGCCTCGACCGCATCCTGCCGCTGCTGGCCGATCTGGGCAGCCCGCATGAACATCTGCCACCGGTGATCCATGTCGCCGGCACCAATGCCAAGGGCTCCACCATCGCCTATCTGCGCGCTTTTCTCGAAGCGGCAGGCAAGAAGGTGCATGCCTATAATTCCCCGCATCTGGTGCATTTCAACGAACGCATCCGGCTGGCCGGTAGGCTGGTGGGGACGCGGCGGCTCAATGCGGCGCTGGAACAGGTCGAGCGGGTCAATGCGCAAAGGCCGATGACCTTTTTCGAGATCACCACGGCTACCGCCTTCCTGCTCTTCGCCGAGACCAAGGCCGATTACCTGCTGCTCGAAACCGGCATGGGCGGCACCTATGACACGACCAATGTCGTGGCCCAGCCGCTGGGGGTGATCATTACGCCCATCGACCTCGATCATCAGGGGTTTCTTGGCAATACGATTGGGGAAATCGCCGTCAACAAGGCCGGCATTTTCAAGCGCGGCAGCAAGGCGGTGATCGGGCTCCAGAAGGACGAGGGCCGCGCCGTGCTGGATCGTGCCGCACGGAAGCTGGGCATCGGCCCGATCTGGCAGGGCGAGGATTTCCACGGGATGGAGCAGGATGGGCGGCTGGTCTACCAGGACGAGGCCGGATTGCTCGACCTGCCGCCACCGGGCCTGCTGGGGGCGCATCAGTTCGACAATGCCGCCCTCGCCATCGCGGCGGCACGGCATTTCGAACTCCCTGTCGATGCGGACGCCTTTGCCCGCGGCTTGCGGGCGGTGCGCTGGCCGGCGCGGATGACGCCGCTGCAGACCGGGCCGCTGCGCGACCTGCTTGGTCCCGGCGCCGAGCTGTGGCTCGACGGCATCCACAATGCCCATGGCGCGGCGGCGGTGGCGACCACGCTGCGCGATCTCGACCGTGTCCGCCCGGCGCCACTGGTGCTGATCATGGGGTTGATGAATACCCGCGCGCCGGCAGCGGTTCTGGCGCCCTTTGCCGGCATGGCGCAGCAGGTGTTCACCTTGACTATCCCCGGCGAACCCAATGCCCACAAGGCTGCTTACATTGCTGATGAAGCGAGGAAGGCGGGCTTCGATGCGCGGCCGATGCGGTCGGTGACCGCGGCGCTCAAGGCCGCCGCTGATGTGCCCAATGCCAGGGTGCTGATCTGCGGCTCGCTTTATCTCGCGGGCGCCGTGCTGGCGCAGAACAAGACGCCGCCGGATTGAGGGGCTGGAATTCCCCCAACCACCGACGCCTCCCGCGGACTTGATCCGCGGGTCAATCTCAATCCGGCACAAGTAGTGAGAGCCCCCCGGATCAAGTCCGGGGGAGGCGATTGTGGGTGGGAGAGATGGGGCAATCCCCGACCCTCAATACTTCCCCTGCTCGCTGCCCACGAAGGGATCGACCGGGCTCGTTCCGGCAAAAGGTGCGCGGCCCATGATGGCTTCCAGCACCGCCGCCTGCATGTCCTCGCTCGAGCCATAGGCGTTGACATAGGCCGGCACGCGCGGGGCGTCGTAGAGATAGTAGGGATAGCCAAAGGAAATCATCAGCGTGGGCACGTCGTGCCAGAGACGGCTCATGGCGCCGAAGACCGAGCCGGTGAGTTTCATCCAGTCGAGGAAGATGCGGCTGCGGGTCAGTACGGTTTCCTCGGCGAAGAGGTAGAGCACGAGATCGAAATTCTTCGGGCTCACCTCCATGCCGGGCGCATAGACCACGACCTCGAAACCCTCCTTTTCCAGCCGTTCAGGTAGGCTGAGCGGCAGTGGATGGGGCACGAAGGGCAGAATGACGCCGCCCGAATAGACCAGCACGCGCTTGTGTCGTGCAGGCGAGAGCGGCAGCAGGTTTTTGACATCCTTGACCAGGGTCGGCACGCGCGCCGTCACGGTCTGCGCCAAGGCCAGGTTTTCCGGCAAGGCCACCACAGTGCGCGCCGTGTCGAGATTGGGTTCGGGGCGGTCTGCCTTGTGCAGGCCCAAGGCGGCCTTGAGCGCCAGGACGCGCGTCACCGCCTCGTCCACCCGCTCCTGGCTCAGGCGACCGTCGGCGACGGCCTTGACCAGCCGCATCAGGTCGCCATTGGGGTCGTCGGTGAAGAGGATGACGTCGCAGCCCGATATGATGACTTCGGGCAGCACGTCGTCGCGCGGCCCCCAATCGCCCATGCCGGCCATGGGTGTCGCGTCGGAGACGATGAGGCCATTGAAGCCCAGTTCGCGCCGCAGCAGGTCTTCGTTCAGCACCTTGCTCAGCGAGGCGGGGCGGAAGGCCTCGGCGCCCGCATCGGGGTCGAGTGCCCGCACGAAGGCGGGCAGAGCGATATGGGCCGACATGACGCTCATCACGCCCGCGGCGATGGCCTTGCGGTAGAGCTGGCCGAAGGTCTTTTCCCATTCGGGCATTGAGAGCGGATTGACGGTGGTCACCAGATGCTGGTCGCGGTCGTCATAGCCCTCGCCCGGCCAGTGCTTGACGGTGGCAGCGACACCATTGGCCTGGAAGGCCGCGATCTGCGCCAAAGCGTGGCGCTCGACCTTGCCCATGTCGCTGCCATAGGAGCGGGTGCCGACAATGGCGCTGCGCCAGGCCTGGTTGATGTCGATGACCGGGGTGAAGCTCCAGTTGAGCCCGACGGCCGCCGCCTCTTTCGCCATGATGGTGGAGATGGCCGTCGTCGCCTCCACATCGTCAACAGCGGCGAGGCCGAGCGGATTGGGTACTGAGGTGCCGAAGGGCAGGCTCATCCGGCTGCCTTCGAGATCAGCGCTGACCAGCAGCGGAATAGAGCTCAGGGCGCCCAGTTCGCGCGCCAGGTTGATCTCGGCGACGATATCGTCGGAATAGATGCGGGTAATGCCGCCCGGCTTGAAGCTGCGCACTTCGGCTGCGACCTCTTCCGACGTGCCGCGCGCCAGAAGCACGAAAAGCTGGGCCAGCTTGTCGCGCGGCGTCAGCCCATCGCGCGTAGACGCGACCCAGGCAATGGCCTCGTCATCGAGGTTGAAGGGGGCGGCGGAAAGGTCGATCGGGGCCAATTGGCGCATCCTCCGGCAGTCTTCTTATGCGCCATCTTTAGCAGGCGACTGCGGCAAAAGCAGCCCGAGCTCAAGGCGCTTTCTGGCAAACCGGGCAAAAGAACGTCGAGCGCCCGGACTGCACAATGCGCTGTATCGTGCCCGTGCAAAGCGGCGTCGGGCAGGGCTCGCCTTCGCGGTCGTAGACGGCAAAGTGGTGCTGGAAATAGCCCGAGCCGCCCTCGGCATTGCGAAAATCGCGCAAAGTCGAGCCGCCGACTTCAATGGCTTCGACCAGAACCTGCCGCACCGCATGGGCCAGATCGTCCAGCGCCGGCTTGGGGGCGCCCTTGGCGGTTACCAGCGTTCCCGCCAGCACGGTGGGCAGGATGTGGCTGCGATGCAAAGCCTCGGCCACGTAGATATTGCCCAGCCCTGCCACCACGCGCTGATCGAGCAAAGCCGCCTTGATCGGGGTTTTCTTGCCCTTGAACTTATCCGCCATTTCCGCGGCATTGAAGTCATTGCCCAGCGGCTCGGGGCCAAGCTCCTTGAGATAGGGGCTGTCCGCCACATCATCATAGAGATCGATGAAGCCGAAGCGACGTGGATCGGCATAGATCAAATGGCTCTTGCCATGAACAGGGTGGGTGATGTCCCACACCATATGGTCGTGCTTGGGCTCGGTACCCGGCTCGTAATAACGCGGCGGCTTGTCGATGCCATGTTCGGCGAAACGCCACGAGCCGGTCATGCCCAGATGGCTCAGCACGGTCCGGCCATTGCCCAGCGTCATGAGAAGGTATTTGGCCCGCCGCCCTACCGAGACGATGCTCTGGCCCTCCAGTGCCGCCGCCAACCCTTCGGGGAAAGGAAAGCGCAGGTCCTTGCGGTTGAGGGTGACCTTGTCGATGGTCGCACCTACCAGCCAGGGCTCCAGGCCACGTCGAACGGTTTCGACCTCGGGCAGTTCGGGCATTTTTTGCCTCATTTACCTGTGCGGCTTTGTGCCATGGCAAAGCCGGTTTGCTTTGAATATGTATCGTTCTGTCAATACAGAGCGTATCGACCAATACGCAAAGCACGAGGCGAAGGCCATGACCGACGCGCAGGAGACCACCCATTTCGGCGAGCAGACCGTGGCCATGGCCGACAAGCAGGGCCTGGTCGACAAGGTCTTCCACGACGTCGCCGACCGCTATGACCTGATGAACGACCTGATGAGCGGGGGCGTGCACCGGTTATGGAAGGGCGCCATGGTCAACGAGCTGGCCCCGCCCAAGACCGGGTCGCGCCCCTATAGGGTGCTCGACATGGCAGGCGGCACCGGCGACATTGCCGAGCGCATCGTCAATGCCTCGGTGGGCTATGCCGAAGTCGTCGTCTCCGACATCAATGCCGATATGCTGCGGGTGGGCGCCGAGCGGGCGAAGAGCTGGCGCTATCCTGCGCAGGCCAGTTTCGTCGAGGCCAATGCCGAGGAACTGCCTTTCGACGACAACAGCTTCGACGCCTATACGATCGCCTTCGGCATCCGCAATGTGCCGCGCGTGCAGAAGGCGCTGAACGAGGCGCATCGCGTGCTCAAGCGGGGCGGGCGCATCCTGGTGCTCGAATTCTCCCAGGTCGACGTGCCGGGCTTCGACGCCATCTACCGGCTCTATTCGGACCGTGTCATCCCGCCCATGGGCAAGGTGGTGACCGGGGATGCCCAGCCCTACCAGTATTTCGTGGAATCCATCCGCAAATTCCCCAATCCGCAGGCCTTTTCCGGGATGCTGACCAGCGCCGGCTTCAAGCGGGTGAAGCACACTTCCCTCACCGGCAACATCGCCACGCTGTTCTCGGGGTGGAAGATTTGATCCTTTCCGCCTATCTCCGCCTTTTTCGGGCCGGCTATGTGCTTGCGCGCGAAGGGGCCCTCTCCATTCCCGGCGAGCTGCCGCCGGCGCTGGCGCCTTTGCGGTTCGGCATCTGGCTGGGGCGGCTGGTGGAACGGCCGAGCGTGCGCAAGACCGGCCATGTCGAACGCCTCAACAAGGCGCTGAACCGGCTTGGCCCCACCTATGTGAAATTCGGCCAGACGCTGGCGACCCGCCCCGATGTGGTCGGCGCGCAGATCGCCAATGACCTTTCGGGCCTGCAGGACAAGATGGAGCCGTTCGACCCGGCTCTGGTGCCCGGCATTCTCGCCACGGCGCTCGGGGACAAGGCGGCCGAGCTGACCGAACTGTCGCCCCCCGTCGCCGCCGCGTCCATCGCCCAGGTGCACAAGGCGCGGCTCAAGCCGGCCAAGGGGCTGCCGAAAACCGTGGCCGTCAAGGTTCTCCGCCCCGGCGTCGAAGCCCGCTTCATGTCCGACATCGAGAGCTTCTATGCCGCCGCGCGCCTGGCCGAGGGGCTGGTGCGTTCGACGCGCCGCCTGCGCCCCACCGAGGTGGTCGAAACCCTCGACCGCTCGGCCCGGCTCGAACTCGACCTGCGGCTGGAAGCCGCTGCCATTTCGGAAATGGCCGAGAATATCAAGGACGATACCGGCTTTGTCATTCCCACCGTATCATGGGACCATGTGGCGCAGAATGTGCTGACCACAAGCTGGGTCGAGGGCATCCCGATCCGCGAGCATGACGCACTCGATGCCGCCGGCGTCGACCGCAAGGCGCTGGCGGCCAAGCTGCTGCAGAGCTTTCTCAAGCACGCCATCCGCGACGGCTTCTTCCATGCCGACATGCATCCGGGCAATCTGTTCGCCGATCCCAGGACCGGCGACGTCATCGCCGTCGATTTCGGCATTATGGGCCGTATCAATCGCAAGGAACGGCGCTTCCTCGCCGATATCCTCTATGGCTTCATCACCCGCAATTATCGCCTGGTGGCCGAGCGGCATTTCGATATCGGCTATGTTCCTGGGGATCAGTCGGTCGACGACTTTGCGCTAGCTATCCGCTCCATCGGCGAGCCGCTGCATGGCCGCACGGCGGCGGACATTTCCATGGCCAAAGTGCTGGGCCAGCTGTTTGCCATTACCGACCTGTTCTCCATGCAGACCCGCCCCGAACTAGTGCTGCTGCAGAAGAGCATGGTGCTGGTGGAAGGCGTCGCCCGTGCGCTCGATCCCGACCTCGATATCTGGACCGTGGCCGAGCCGGTGGTCGGCGACTGGCTGCGCAAGGAAGCCGGACCCCTGGGGCGGCTGCAGGACCTCAAGGATCATTTCGACACCATTGCCGAAGCGGCAGGGCGCCTGCCGGTCATCGCCGCCCAGGCCGAATTGGCTTTGGCCGATTACCATGCCGGCAAGATGGCGCCCCGCCGAGATCGCCTGATGCGTTGGGCGCTGCTGGGCCTGATCGGGGTTACCAGCCTTACCATGCTGGTCCTGCTCTATCGTTTGCTGACCATGGCTTCGTGGTAGGTCTCTTGCCGGTTCAAGGACTTAGCCCTAGATTGCCCGATAGCAATCATGCCGGCGCAGCGGCGGAGCATCCCCTTTAATGAGCGACCCTGTTTCGATCGGTCTGGTCTGGCTCGCCCATGGCGAGGGCCTGCCTTTGCCGCGCCAGCAGACCCCGGGCGCCGCGGGGCTCGACCTGGCGGCGGCGCTTGGACCCGATGAAGTGGTCGAGATCGCGCCCGGCGCCGTGGCCATGATCCCCACCGGCCTCACAATCGCCCTGCCCGAGGGCTATGAGGCACAAATCAGGCCGCGCTCGGGCCTTGCCGCCAAGCACGGCGTTACCGTGCTCAATTCGCCCGGTACGGTGGATGCGGACTATCGTGGTGAGGTCAAGGTGCTGCTGATCAATCACGGGCCTGCCCCCTTTGTGGTGCGCAGGGGCGAGCGCATTGCACAGATGGTGGTGGCGCCGGTCAGCCGGGTCATATTCAGGGAACGGGAGACGCTGGATGCAACCGAACGCGGCACGGGCGGTCATGGCTCGACCGGGCGCTAGCTTCGCCGGCCTGTGCGGCCTCATGCTCCTGGTCACTCCCGCATTGGCGGGCGACCGGGCGCTGATCGACGTCATCGGCTATTCGCAGGATGCCGATTATTTCGCCTTCGAGGAATTCGGCATCCAGGACGGTTCGGGCTTTGCCTATTCCAACATCTATGTCGTCAATCTCGAAACCGATTCCTGGGCCTTGGGCACCCCGGTCCGCGTACGGGCCGATGACGAGACGGCCACGTTGAGCCAGATCCGCGCCGAGGCTCAGGCCAAGGCCGCCGAGACCATAGCATCGCTCGAGATCGACGTGCCGGCCGAAATGGCGGCTTTGGTGGGCGATGGTGCGCCGGGCGTTGAGGCCCAGGCATTGCGCTTTGGTGCACCGGGCTATGAACCCGGCGCCGTGATGGGCGACTATGAATTGCGCCTGTCCAGCTTTGCCACCACGGCCGCGGCGCCCTGCGCCGACTGGTTCTCGGTCGATCCCATGGGCTATCAGCTGACGGTCAGCGCTGATGGTACTGAGCGGGTGGTGCATCGCGACGAAAGCCTGCCCCGCTCGCGCGGCTGCCCGGTCACCTATCGGCTCTATGGCGTCACCCTGCCCTTCAATGCCGGTTCGGTCGAAGGGGCGGTGGCGCTGATCTCGGTCTATCCGGGAGGCTTTGAAGGCCCCGACCGGCGGTTCCTCGCGGTGCCGCTTGGCCTCTGACCTGCTCTCGCCCGACGAAACAAACCGCTATGCGCGCCATCTGGTGCTCAAGGGCATGGGTGGGGCTGGGCAGCAGGCGCTGAAGCGGGCGAAAGTGCTGGTGGTCGGCGCGGGCGGGCTGGGTAGCCCGGTCATCGCCTATCTCGCCGGCGCGGGCGTGGGCACTTTGGGCATTGTCGATCACGACACGGTTTCGCTCAGCAACCTGCACCGCCAGGTGATCCATAGCGAGACCGGTATCGGCAAGGCCGAAAGCGCCGGGCGCTTTGTCCATGCGCTCAATCCGCATGTGAGCGTGGTGGTTCATTCCGAAGAACTCACCAGCGCCAATACGCCCGCCATCCTCGACGGCTACGACCTCGTGCTCGATGGCACCGACAATCTGGGCACCCGCCGCCTGGTCGCCGCCACCTGCGAAGCGCTCGGCGTCCCACTGGTTTCGGGTGCGGTCTCCATGTTCGACGGGCAGGTCACCGTCTTCGTCCCTGGCGGCCCGCGCTTTGCCGATCTTTACCCCGAAGAGGCCGACGACACGGACCTGCCCAGTTGCGAGGCGTCAGGCATATTGGGGCCATTGACGGGAGTCATCGGCACGCTGATGGCCATGGAAGCCGTCAAGCTCATCACGGGGATTGGCGAGCCATTGATCGGCCGGGTGCTGACCTATGACGGCAAGGGCGGGCGGTTCAGCGAATTTTCGTATTGAGGATTGGTCCAGGGAGCCACCCACACCTCTCCCACAATTGCCTCCCGCGGACTTGATCCGCGGGTCTCTCTCCCCGGGCACTATCCTGGTGCGATCACCCAATAAAGGTCGTCCCATTCGGGATTGTCCTTCTCGATCAACGCCACCTTCCACTCTGCTTTCCAGTGCTTCATCGTCCGCTCGCGCTGCATGGCGCCATAGATGGTCTGATGCTCTTCGAAATAGACGAGCCGATTGAGGTGGTAGCGTTTGGTGAAGGCCGGGATGAACTCACCCTTGTGCTGCCAGACGCGCTGCACTAGGTCGGTCGTGGCGCCAATATAGAGCGTCCCGAACTTTCGGTTCGTGAGGATATAAACCCAAGCCATGCCTCAACATGCGTGACAAGAGACCCGCGGATCAAGTCCGCGGGAAGCGTCTGTGGGTGGGAAGGTCTGTCGCTTGAGCCGGCTAATCAAGCATCCGGATGCTTGAAGACCAGCGCTGCATTGGTCCCGCCAAAGCCGAATGAATTGGAGAGCACCACGCCGAGATCCACATCATCGCGGCGCTGCCGCAGGATGGGCATGTCCTCGAAGGCGGGGTCGAGCACCTCGATATTGGCGCTTTCGGCAATGAAGCGGTGCTTCATCATCAGGATGGAATAGATCGATTCATGCACGCCCGTCGCGCCCTGGCTATGGCCGGTCAGCGACTTGGTGGCCGAGATGGGCGGGCATTTGTCTTCGTTGCCGAACAGTTCGCGGATGGCCTCGATCTCACGCAGGTCGCCCACCGGGGTCGAGGTGGCATGCGGGTTGATGTAGTCGACCTTCTGCCGGACGTTTTTCAGCGCCATGCGCATGCAGCGCTCGGCGCCTTCGCCCGACGGGGCGACCATGTCGAGGCCATCAGAGGTGGCGCCATAGCCCACCAGTTCGGCCCAGATCTTTGCGCCGCGCGCCTTGGCATGCTCGTATTCCTCGAGCACCAGCACGCCGGCGCCGCCTGATATCACGAAGCCGTCGCGCGCCGCGTCATAGGCGCGGGAGGCCTTTTCCGGGGTATCGTTAAAATCCGAGCTCATGGCGCCCATGGCGTCGAACAGGTCCGACAGCGTCCAGTCCAGATCCTCGTGGCCGCCGGCAAAGACGATATCCTGCTTGCCCAGCATGATCTGTTCCATGGCATTGCCGATGCAATGCTTGGACGTCGCGCAGGCGGCGGTGATCGTATAGTTGATGCCCTTGATGCCGAAGGGCGTGGCAAGCGTCGCCGAGGCGGTGGAGCCCATGGCCTTGGGCACGGCCAGCGGCCCGATGCGCTTGGGGCTCATATTCTTGCGGGTGATGTCGGCAGCTTCGACGATGGTGCGGGTCGAGGCGCCTCCCGAACCCATGACAATGCCCGTCATGGGGTTGGAAATGTCGCTCTCCTCCAGCCCGGCATCCTCGATAGCCTGCTGCATGGCGAGGTAGTTCCAGGCGGCGCCCTTGCCCATGAAACGGGTCGTGCGGCGGTCGAGGATTTCAAACGGATCGAGGCCGGGATCGCCCTTGACCTGGCTGCGGAAACCCAGTTCGGCATAGTCCGGCGCCGCGACAATGCCAGGCCTTGCGGCGCGCAGGCTCGCGGTCACCTCGTCCAGCGAATTGCCGATCGAGGAAATGATACCCATGCCGGTTACGACAACTCGTCTCATCGTGTCCTCGTTCTATAGTCCTGCTCGGGCGCCTTACGAAGGCGTCTCTTGTTATCTTGTGCGAATTGGGCCGATTGCACCCCTATGAGATGCTTTCAGCATTCATGCGACGGGAATGAGGCCCACCCTGAGGTTTTCCGCAACATAGATGACCTCGCCATCCGCCTTGACGCTGCCGGTGGCAATGCCGAAGGGCAAGGGCGAGCGCATGTGCCGCTTGATGTCGATGCGGTATTCCAGGAGCTTCTTGTCGTTCGTCGCCTGGCCGGTGAACTTGATTTCTCCACCCAGTGCCCGGCCACGGCCAGGCGAGCCCGACCAGCCCAGGAAAAAGCCGGTCATCTGCCAGAGTGCGTCCAGCCCCAGGCAACCGGGCATGACTGGGTCGCCGATGAAATGGCACTGGAAGAACCAGAGATCGGGCCGAAGATCGAGCTCGGCGGTTACATAGCCCTTGCCGAATTCGCCGTCCGTATCGCCGATATGGGTGATGCGGTCGAACATCAGCATGGGCGGTGCCGGCAGGCGGGCATCCATCTGACCGGGCAGTTCGCCGCGGCCATGGGCCAGCAGCTCCTCATACCCAAATGCATTTTGCCGCTCGGCCATGCCTTGATACCCCTGAGAACCTTGTGTTTTGTCTCGTATAGAGGCGCGGGGAGAGGGTCAAGTCAGCGGGTCTTAGCCATTGTGGGCAAATGCCGGACCTGCGGCGCCCCTGCCGCTTGTATGAACTTTCTGCCATAGTTATAAGGAAACCAGCATTTCCGGCCGTTCCGACCTTCAAGGACCCAATGACCGATCGTATTCAGACCGTCCGTTCCATGCCGTCGCGCAAGCCCTGCCTCACCGCGGTGCTGCGCATGGCCGGTCTTCGCCCCACCCGCCAGCGCGTGGCGCTGGCCGAGCTGCTGTTCGGCGGGCCGCATCGCCATGTCAGCGCCGAGCAGTTGCATGGCGAAGCGTCCGAGGCCCGGGTCAACGTTTCGCTGGCCACGATCTACAATACGCTGCACCAGTTCCATGAAGCCGGCCTGCTGCGCGAAGTGGCCGTCGATGCCTCGCGCTCCTATTTCGACACCGACACGTCGGACCATCATCACTTTTACGTGGAAGACGAGCAGCGGATGATCGACATTCCCGCTTCCTCGGTCGAGTTCGCCAGCCTGCCGGACGCGCCCAAGGGGATGAAGGTCAGCCACGTGGATGTCGTGATCCGCGTACGCAAGGCGCAGGCGTAGCCCTCCGATATCCATGCCGCTCGAACACCCGCGTTTCCCGCGCCGGTGAAATGCCGTCACATCTGTAACTCTCACTAGAGGGAATGGCGCTGCTAGACCTTTGCCACTGGCCGATTTTGGCCACTTGCAGAGGAGATGATCATGTTTCGATCTTGGATCAATCGCTATCGCCAATGGCGCTTCGAGCGTCACACTATCAATACGCTGCGTTCACTCGACGATCACCGGCTGGCCGATGTCGGCACATTCCGCGATAGTATCGAGCTATTCGTGGCAGAGCGGCTTCGTCCGGACACCTCGAAAGGACAGTCGGCATGAACAAGCGAGCAGAAATCGTGGGCGAGTTCGTCGGCAATGCCGGCGGGGCCGTGAATGGGGTCAGCTATGATGGCCGCCATGTCTGGGCCGCCACGGGTGACCGGATGCGCTCGTTCGATCCGGCCACCGGAGCCGAAATCGCCGCCTTCGACGTGCCCGCCCATGCGGGCACCGCCTATGACGGGCGGCACCTCTACCAGGTATCCGATGCCGTCATCCACAAGGTCGACCCGCAGACCGGCAAAGTCGTCGGCACCATACCGGCGCCGGGCGCCGGCAAGGATTCGGGTCTGGCCTGGGCCGACGGCTCGCTCTGGGTCGGCCAGTATCGCGAACGCCAGATCATACAGATCAATCCCGATACGGGCGCCGTGCAACGCACCATCCAGACCAATCGCTTCGTCACGGGCGTGACCTGGGTCGATGGCGAATTGTGGCATGGCTATTCGGACGATGGCGATGGCGGCATCGCCCGCATCGACCCGGCCAATGGCAATGTGCTTGTCAGCCTCGACATGCCGGGCATCAGCGTTTCGGGCGTCGAATCCGATGGTGCCGATCGCTTCTTCTGCGGTGGCGGCGAGAGCGGCAAGGTCCATATCGTCCGCCGCACCTGATACTACCCGGCGCCCGGCAGCAGCAGGGTTGTGGGAAAGCCGGGCAGGGTCAGCATGGTCCAGCGTTGGGCGCGGCCACGCCCGATAGAATCGACTTTCCCGGCCTGCTGCAAAGCCTGCAGCGCCCGCTGGACGGTACGAGCGCTGGTATCGAGCACCAGTGCCAGCGCCGAGCTCGACCACAATTCGCCATCGGCCAGCAGCGCCATGACGGCAGCGCTCTGGTCTTCCAGTGGAAAGACCAGCACCGCTGCCTCGCCCCGTTTCGGCACCAGGCGAAATCCGGCCGGCGTCGCTGATATATCGGCCAGCGGCGCGATGAGCTGGCGCAGCCGGGTCATCTCCACGCGCAGCCGGGCGCGATGCGATTCATCGGCATGGCGGGCATGGAAGGCACGCTTAAGCAGCGTCTCGCGTGATGCATCGCCGGGCCAGGCTTCGGCCAGCGTGCGCAACAGGGCGAACAGCACCGGCCGCGTCGCCAGCGAAATCGTCTCGCCACCCTGGCGCAGGGCATTGCGGGTGGCGTCGGCGACCAGGGTGTCGGATGCCAGCAGCGCCTCCACCTCGTCCAGCGAAACTGCGGTCTCGACGCCATGGCGGCGCAACAGGGCGGCTGGGCTGTCCAGCGGCAGGCTTGCCGCCTCCACCTCTGCCATCAGCCCCGCTATCCCAGACCGGCGCGCCGCGGCTCCGGCTTGCTGCAGGGCCTGCCGCGCCGATGCGATCTGCAGGCGCCTGATATTCGTGCCGGCATGGACCAGCCAATAGGCGGCCAGCAGGGCCGGCGGCAGCGTCTCGGGCGCGAATGTCGCCAATCGTTCGTCCGCGCGGTCGAGATGGCCCAGCAGCAGGTGGCGGCGCGCCTCGATAATGCCGGCATGGGCCGCATTGGCGCGGTCGCCCCGGCTCGCCAGCACCTCCCTGGCGCCTTCCAGCCAGCGCTCCGGCCAAGCCAGGTCGCGCGACACCAGTGCGATCTCGGCCTCGGCGAGAATGCAGCGGGCACGCGCCACCGATTCTTGCCGGCCGAAGCCGCGGGCCGCCTGTTTCAGCAGCTCCCGGGCCCGCGCCAGGTCGCCCAGTTGCGCCATGGCGATGCCGCGCAGCGCCAGTGCCGCCGGGTCGTCTCGCAAGGCGACCCGATTGAGGGCGCCCAGCACATCGCCGGTGGCCAGCGCCAAAGCTGCTGCGTTGAGTATGGAATCCATGGGGCAACCCTACAATGAAAGGCCTCGCCTCGCTCGGATTTTCATGTAACAATAATAGTTACATTTAATCACGCATGGTCCGAACATGAAACCCAACGCCTTTGGCAGTTACGCCTCCCCCTCCTATGCCGAAGGTCCGCCGCGGCAGGTACCGGGCTTTGCCAGCCTCCATCGCATGGTCTCAATGCTGCTGGCCGAGCGCGTGCCGGCCAATGGCAGCGTGCTGGTGCTGGGCGCCGGTGGCGGGCTGGAGCTCAAGGCGCTGGCCGATGCGCATGCCGGCTGGTCGTTTCATGGTGTCGACCCATCCGCCGCCATGCTGGGCCTGGCCCAACAGGCCGTTGCTCCGCACAGCGACCGCATTCAACTGCATGAAGGCTATGTCGATGTCGCACCCGATGGGCCGTTCGACGGCGCGGTGAGCCTCCTCACCTTCCACTTCATTCCGCGTGAGGAGCGGCTCGGGACGCTGCGCCAGTTGCGCCGCCGCCTCAAGCCCGGCGCGCCGCTGCTGCTCGCCCATATCAGCTTCTCCCAGAGCGAGCCCGAGCGTTCGGCCTGGATTGCGCGCCATGTCGCCTGGCCGACCGCCCCCGATGCCGATCTGGCCCAGCTCGAAGCGGCGCGGCAGGCCATCGGCACACGCCTCTCGATCATCGCGCCCGAGGAGGAAGAAGCGATGTTGCGGGAGGCGGGCTTTGTCGGTGTGAGCCTGTTTTATGCCGCGCTCAGCTTCCGCGGCTGGGTCGCCTACGCCGCCTGATTTGCGGTCGGTTCCGGCGCCGCGCGCAGGCTTGTCCAGCCCCCTAGCACGGCTAAATCGCCAAACCGGCCGGTGACAGCGGCGGCCGCATCGCCCATATTGCGCGCCGTGCGCAACCAGCGGCAAGGGTGGCCAATGAGCCAAAAGGTCAATCTGAACGCCTATTTCGAGCGAATCGGCTTTGCCGGATCGATCGCCCCGACCTTGGCGACTCTCGAACTGATCCATGCGCTGCATCCGGCAGCCATTCCCTTCGAAAATCTCAATCCGCTGCTCGGCCTGCCGGTCAATCTCGACCTGGCCAGCATCGAAAAGAAACTACTGACTGAAAAGCGCGGCGGCTATTGCTACGAGCATAACCTGCTGCTGATGGCCGTTCTGCGCGAGCTCGATTTTTCCGTGCGGGGCCTCGCCGCGCGCGTGCTGTGGAGCGACCCCAGCGCCGTGGACCGACCGCCGACGCATATGCTGCTGGCCGTCGAGATTGGCGGGGCCACCTATATTGCCGATGTCGGCTTTGGCGGGCTGACGCTGACCGCCCCACTCAAGCTCAAATCCGAAACCGAACAGGCCACCCCGCACGAAACCTTCCGCCTCACCGGCGGCGCGCCGGACTGGACACTGGAAGCAAAGATCGGGGAGGCGTGGAAGGCGCTCTATATCTTCGACACGGTCGAAAGGACCCTGGAAGACTATGCCGCGTCCAATCTCATCCTCTCGACCGACTCGCCCTTCACCCGCGAATTGCGCGTGGCGCTGTCGCCCAGCGGACAGCGGCTGGCCTTGCGCAACAATCGCTTCACCACCCACACGGTCGGCGAGCCCTCCGAGAGCCGGTTGCTGACCAGCCTGGCCGAGATGCGCGAAGTGCTCAGCGGCCCATTCGGCATCCAACTGCCTTCTGCCGAACTTCTCGATCCCAAGCTTGAAGAAATTCTCGCTGCGGCCGGGACCGAGGCCTGACCATGGCGCCTGTCATCGTCGATCCGGCAAAAATCCGGGAATTCGCTGACAAACAGGCCTTCTACGACTGGCTCGCCCAGCACCACGACAGCGCGGACGAGGTGTGGATCCGCATCTTCAAGAAGGCCAGCGGCAAGCCGACCATCACACCGGTAGAGGCGATCGATGTCGTGCTGTGCTGGGGCTGGATCGACGCCATCAAGAAGAGCTGGGACGACGTGTCCTTCGTGCAGCGCTATACCCACCGCAAGCCGAAAAGCCTGTGGAGCCAGATCAACAAGGACAATGTCGCCCGCCTCGTCGAGGAGGGCCGCATGACCCAGCATGGCCTGAGGCATGTCGAGCTCGCCAAGGCCGATGGCCGCTGGGATGCCGCCTATCGCACCACGATGGAAGCGCCCGAGGATCTGCTGGCCGCCATCAAGGCCAATCCGGCGGCGCAGGCCACCTATGCCACGCTCAGCGCGCAAAACCGCTTCGCGCTGACTTTCCGCACCATCAGCCTCAAGACGCCGGCCAGCCGGGCGAAGAAGATTGCCGGTTTCGTGGACATGCTGGCACGCGGCGAAACCATCTATCCGCAGGGCAAGGGGAAGGCCTGATGGCGATCTGGCTTGCCTTCCTGCGCGGCATCAATCTGGGCAAGCGCCAGGTCAAGATGGCCGAGCTGCGCACCTGTCTCGAAGCAGCAGGCTTTGTCGCGGTCAAGACAGTGGTGGCCAGCGGCAATGTGCGCCTTGAAGCCGAGGGCGGTGCCGACGCCATCAAGGGAAAGCTGGAAACGGCCATCGAAGCGCAATTCGGCTTCAAGGTCGGCGTGGTGCTGCGCTCCCAAGCCGAACTCAAGGCCATGCTGGACAAGCATCCCTTCGACACGCTCGACCCCAAGGCCGATGTCACGCGCCATGTGCTGATGTTCGATCAGCCGCTGCCGGCCGGCCTCAGGATCGAGGACAGACCCGGCCATACCGAAATCCTGCGCATAGACCCGCGCGACATCTACATTGCCGGTTACCGCCAGCCCAATGGGCGCTATACGGAGGGCGTCGAGGAGGTGCTGAAGCCCCTCTATGCCCAACTCGGCAAGGGCGCGCTCGACACGATGCGCAACTGGAACACTATCGAAAAGATGCTCGCATGATCACTGTCTTCGGCTCGACCAATCTCGACCAGATCGGCACTGTCAGCCGCCTACCCCAGCCGGGCGAAACCGTGGCCGGCGGCACCTTCTCCATGGCGGCCGGCGGCAAGGGGGCCAATCAGGCTCTGGCCGCGCGCCGCGCTGGGGCGCAGGTGCGCCATATCTCGGGCGTCGGCAATGACACCTTCGCCGATCTCGCTCTGGACCTGCTCAAAGCCGACGGTGTGGACCTTTCCGCCATGAAAGTGGTGGATGGGGCCACCGGAATCGCCATGATCTTCGTCGATTCCCACGGCGAGAACGTCATCGCCATCCTGCCCGGTGCCAATGGCGCCATGACCGCCGAGGATGCCGATGCCGCACTCGGCGACCTGCCGACGGGCAGCATCGTGATGCTGCAGCAGGAAATCCCCCAGGCTGCCACCGAGCGCGCGCTTGATATCGCCATAGCCAACGGCCTCGGCACCATCCTCAATATCGCGCCGTTCCTCGACACCACGGCCGCCCTCGCGCCCAAGGCGTCCATCGTGATCGCCAACGAAACAGAGTTCGAACTGCTCTCGGGCCGCGGCGTGGCCGAGCTCGACGCGGCCATGGCCGAATGGGCTGCCGCGCACGATCAGGCGGTGATCGTTACGCTGGGTGGCGATGGCGCTAAGGCGGCATTCGATAGCAAGCTGGTCCATGTTCCCGCCCTGCCGGTCAAACCGGTCGATACGGTTGGCGCCGGCGACACCTTCTGCGGCTATCTCGCCGCCGGGCTCGATGCCGGGCTGGATCTCGAAGCCGCCATGCGCCGTGCCGCCGTCGCGGCCAGCCTCGCCTGCTTGAAGCCCGGCGCCCAGCCGGCCATCCCAACCAAGGACGAAGTGGCAGCACACCTGGGTTAGTCGCCCCGAAAGCTCTCCGCCAACGCGGCAATGAAGGTGCTGACCCGCCGCGGCACGAAATGCCGGGACGGGTGCAACGTGTGGATGGGCATGGTCGGCAATTGCCAATCGGCGAGCAACGGCACCAGCCGGCCTTCGGCAATATCGTCCTCCACGAGATCGCGCGGCAGATAGACCACGCCCGCCCCGTCGATGGCCAGCATGCGCTGGGCCTCGTCATTGTCGATCTCGAATCCGCCCGCCACTTCTACGGTCAGCGTCTCGCCCGCCGCGTCAATGAAGCTCCAGCGGTTGCGGGGCACGATATTGAGATTGAGCACGCAGCGGCAGCGCGCCAGGTCGGTGGGGTGCTGCACCGCGCCATGCCGCGCCAGGAATTCCGGCGCCGCGCAGCAGACGAAGCGGTAGGTACCGATGCGCCGTGCCACCAGGCTCGAAGAGGGCAGGTCGCCGATGCGCACCGCCATGTCAAAGCCCTCGGCCACCAGGTCCACCCGCCGGTTGGCGAGGCTCATTTCGAAGATCACGCCGGGATGGGTGGCGGTGAAGCGCGCGATGATGGGCGGCAGCCGCCTGATGCCCAGCGTCGTGGGCGCGCTCAGCCGCAGCCGCCCGGTCAGCGCGCCGCCCTCGCCCCAGTCGCCCAAAGCCTCGGTGGCCTCGATGACCGCTTCGGCACGCCGCAGGAAAGCCTGGCCCGCATCGGTCAGCCGTTGGCTGCGTGTGGTGCGCTCGATCAGGGTGGCGCCATAGCGCTGCTCCAGCCCCTGGATGCGCCGGCCCACCATGGCGGGCGACAGGTTGAGCTGCCGCGCCGCGCGGGCAAAGCTGCCAATGCGGGCAGCGGCGATGAAGGTGCGCAATTCGTCGAGTTCGGCCATTCGATACTTTTATGCAATTATGTTTGCATCAGACAAGCAATTCTCTTTGCAATCGGCAGGGCGCATCTAGGGGTCATCGCAACCGCACATCACGGGAGACTTCCAATGACCACAATCGCAATCCTGGGCCTCGGCAATATGGGCAAGGGCCTCGCCAAGCGTCTCGCCGGCAAGGCTGACCTCGTGCTCGCCTCGCGCGACAGCGCTGCCGCCACTGCCTTCGCCTCAACCCTGCCGGCCGGTGTTACCGTGCTCGACCAGGCCGGCGCCATCGCCAAGGCCGACATTGTCGTATTGGCTCTGCCCTTCGACGCCGCACTCGAAACCGCCGCCAATCCGGCTCTGGCGGGCAAGGTTGTGATCGACATTTCCAATCCGGTAAAGGCTGATTTCTCGGGCCTCGCCATCGGCCACACCACGTCGGCCGCCGAGCAGGTGCAGGCCGCTGCCCCCGCTGCCAAGGTCGTCAAGGCGTTCAACACCATCTTTGCCGGCCTGTTCGACCTGCCCGCCGCCGAGACGGCTTCTGTGCCGGTCTTCGTCGCCGGCAATGACGAGGCCGCCGTTGCCGCAGTCTCCGATCTCGCCAGCCAGGCCGGCTTCGCCGTCGAAAAGACCGGCGGCGTGGACGCTGCCCGCCTGCTCGAACCGCTGGGCATGCTCAATATCCGCTTCGGCTACGGCCTTGGCCACGGTACGGCCATTGCTCCGCGCTGGACCAAGCTGGCAGCCTGAGGCCCAAGCTCGATATCGTCCCACCCACCTTCCCCAACTGGGGATGGTGGGTGATGGGCTAGTGAGCCTCTTCCATCCCCCTGAATCCAGTTGACGCTCCCCTGCCTTTCCCCTATAGACCGCGCAACTTGGCGGCAGTCGAAAGCCGCCGATTTCATTTCATCCCGAACGACTGCAGCGCGAAAATGCGTGCAAACGTCCGGTTGGACGCCAAGAGGACCGTTATGGCCAATACGCCGTCAGCCAAGAAGGCTACCCGCAAGATCGAAGCCCGCACCGCGGTCAACAAGTCGCGTCGTTCGCGCGTGCGCACCTTCATCCGCAAGGTCGAGGAAGCCATCGTGGCCGGCGATCACAAGGTTGCCATGGAAGCCCTCAAGGCTGCCGAGCCAGAAATCAACCGTGCTGCGACCAAGGGCATCGTCCATGCCAACCTGGCCGCCCGCAAGGTCAGCCGCCTCAATAACCGGGTCAAGGCGCTCAGCGTCTAATTCGTTCCGCCGCGGCGCCTTTCCAGCGCAGCCACGGCAAGTGAAATCGGGCTCCCCAGGGAGCCCTTTTTCTTTGTATGGTAGCGCGCAAGGTTTTTCCGAATTGACGGTTTTGTGTCGCCGGTGTGACAGCTGGATGACTGGATGGCCAGGATACGCTCATCGCGTGTTTCACAAGCGTTTTCAGGACCTTGGCTTTGAACACCCCCTTCTGCGGAAAGGGGCAGAGCGGCAAAATCCGGGCGAGACGGAAATAAATTTTTTGTCAGCCGAACGGGGCTAAGGTTTGGAATCTGCGTTGAGTCACAGACCCTTGGTTTGGGGGACTTTGCCAGGGCCGCGACGGCAAAAATGACATCCTCAGAGTCAAGCCCCCATTTTGCAGATTCCACGGTTGCAGCCCCAAAATCGTCCCTCTAAAGTAATCTCGTCAGCTCCGGAAAAGGACACCACGAATGAGTGTCGAGCGGGGATGACAGGGTCATTTTTGGGGCGTTGGTTTTCAATTTCTCGGCAGTGATGCCATCGTTGTTTCATACCGGTGGGGGTTGTATCGGCAGCAAGCTGGCTGTCGGTTTGATCTAGACCGGAGGGTTTCAGTAAAGCCTTCGGCCATATGGCCGGGTTCATGACAAGGTTGAGTTTGAAGCCGGTGGTTTCGTCCACCGGGCAGAAAAAATGCGCCCGCTTGAATCGGGCGTGATGGCGAAGCCGTGGCCAAAGGACAGAAAGTCCATACGCGGCACTAACAGGGCAGACTGCCATCCGAGCTTTGCGGGCCGGGTGGATCGAACAGAAAATGGGGCACTTCACGATGATGCGACAGGTAACCGCCGGAAGGGACGATTGGACCGGCGCCAATCCTTCTTCCTCCCTCCCGAACACGAAAGGCGAAAAACCTGTCATGGCCACTTCCGATAGCTCCGAAGGTCAGCGCGAACTCTGGAACCGGGTGCGCGCCCGCCTCAAGGCCGGTGTGGGCGAAGATGTCTTTACCTCGTGGTTCGCCCGGCTCGAGCTCGAGGAAATGCTTGAGGATGTGGTGCATCTGTCGGCACCGACGCGCTTCCTCTGCTCCTGGGTACAATCCAACTATGCCGACCGCATTCTCGAAGCCTTCCGGCTGGACACCGAAGAGGTCGCCCGCATCCAGATAACGCTGCGCGTCAACGGCCAGGCCCGCCCCCGCCTGGCGCAGCCCGCCGCAGAACCCGCCTCACCCAGCCAGACTGCGGCGCCCGCCGTGGCCGCCACGCCGACGCCGGTGAGCCAGCCGCGGCTGGTGCGCGACAATTCCGCCGCCAAGGGTGATGCCCTGGCCGGCAGCGCGATCGATCCGCGCATGACATTCGACAGTTTCGTGGGCGGCTCGGCCAATGAAATGGCTCTCGGCGTAGCCCGCCAGATCGCCCAGGCCGTCACCAACAATACGGTGAGCTTCAACCCGGTCTATATCCATTCCACCGTCGGGCTCGGCAAGTCGCACCTGCTCAACGCCATTGCCCATCAGGTGCAGCAGGCCGATCCGACCAAGAACATCGTCTATCTCACCGCCGACCACTTCATGTACCATTTCATTGCCGCCGTGCAGCGCCAGTCGGCGCTCGGCTTCAAGGACTGGCTGCGCCGGGTCGACCTGCTGCTGATCGACGACATGCAGTTCCTGCAGGGCAAGTCGGCCACCGAATTCGGCCATACGCTGGGCACGCTGCTGACCGGGGCCAAGCAGGTGGTGGTGGCCGGCGATGCGCCGCCGCGCGATCTCGAAATGCTCGATGAGCGCATCCGCTCGCGTCTCAGCGGCGGCCTGGTCGTGCCGATTTCCGGCTTCGATCTCGACCTGCGCAAGGCCATCGTGCAGCGCCGCGCCGAACAGTCGGCGACCCGCTATGGCATGCATTTCCCGGCCCCTGTCATCGACTATATCGCGCGCGCCGTGGTGAGCCATGGCCGCGACCTCGATGGCGCCGTCAACCGGCTGGTGGCAGCCAACCAGCTCACCGGCGAATTGATCACCGTGCCGCTGGCGGAAAAACGCTGGGCGACCTGATCCGGTCACGCGAAGCCCGCCGCGTGCGCATCGAAGACATCCTCAAGATCGTCAGCCGCCACTACAAGGTGCCGCGCAACGAGCTGCTGTCGGCGCGCCGTTCGCGCGACGTGGTGCGCCCGCGCCAGATCGCCATGTTTCTCGCCAAGGCGCTGACCTCGCGGTCGCTGCCGGAAATTGGCCGGCGCTTCGGTGGCCGCGACCACACCACGGTGCTCCATTCGGTTCGCAAGGTCGAACAGATGATCAAGGACGACGTGGAACTGGCGCAGGAAATCGAACTGCTGAAGCGCATGCTCGAGGAGTGAGGCACAGGGTTGCGCTGGAGCCAGCCAAAACCCTTGGCAAAACTGCCGCTTGCCCTTGCCTTTTGGTCACCGAATTGTAAATGTCCAAGCCCCGGTTCGCCGGGGCTTTTGCCGTCTGCGTACCGCCAGGAAGTGCCCGCATGAAAGTCACGCTCGAACGCAATCATCTGCTCAAGTCGCTGGGCCATGTGCATCGGGTGGTGGAGCGGCGTAATACCTACCCCATCCTGGCCAACGTGCTGTTCAAGGCCGGCGACGACAAGGTCGAGCTGCGGGCGACCGACCTCGATATCGAGGTAACCGAAAGCGTGCCGGCCATGGTGTCCACGGCGGGTACCACAACCGTTCCGGCGCACACGCTCTACGAAATCGTGCGCAAACTGGCTGACGGCGCCGAAGTGCGGCTCGAGACCGATGGCGGCGAGAACATGGTTCTCACCTCCGGCCGTTCGCGCTTCAACCTCGCCTGCCTTTCGCCCGACAGCTTCCCCGATCTCAAATCGGGCAGCTTTGGCCACGAATTTTCCATGCCGGCCTCGGCCCTGCGCGAGCTGATCGAGCGCACGCAATTCGCCATCTCCAATGAAGAGACGCGCTACTATCTCAACGGCATCTACTTCCACACCGTCGATGTGAGCAATGTCGGCGTGGTTTTGCGCGCCGTGGCCACCGACGGCCACCGCATGGCCCGCGCCGAAATCGAGGCGCCCTCAGGCGCCCAGGGCATGCCTGGTATCATCGTGCCCAAGAAAACCGTGGGCGAAGTGCAGAAGCTGCTCGACGGCGCCGAGGGCGACGTGACGGTGGAAGTCAGCGACACCAAAATCCGCTTCACGCTGGGTTCGGTCGTGCTGCTCTCCAAGCTGATCGAGGGCACTTTCCCCGACTATGACCGGGTAACGCCCAAGAACAACGACAAGCAGATGAATGTCGACCGGGCGAGCTTCGCCACCGCCGTCGACCGCGTTTCGACCATTGCTTCGGATCGCGGCGGCAAGGCCGTCAAGCTGCAGGCGCGCGAAGGCCTGCTGGAACTGTCGGTGACCAATCCGGACCACGGCACGGCCAGCGAGGAACTGGCGGTGGAATTCGACACCGACGGCTTCGAGATCGGCTTCAACGCCCGCTACCTACTCGACATTATCAGCCAGATCCGCAGCGACAACGCGGTCTTCATGTTCAACGATGCGGGCTCGCCCACGCTGGTCAAGGACGAAGGCGAGACGCGCGCGCTTTATGTGCTGATGCCGATGCGCGTCTGAGGCCCTTGACCCGCTATCTCTCCCGCCTGCGCCTCACTGCCTTCCGCAATTACACAGCCGCGGCGCTCGACCTCGATGCCCGCCATGTCGTGCTGACCGGCCCCAATGGCGCCGGCAAGACCAATCTGCTCGAAGCCATTTCGGTGCTCTCGCCCGGCCGCGGATTGCGCGGGGCCAGTTTCGAGACATTGCAGGCGCACGGCTCCGACATTGGCTGGGCGGTGGCTGCGACGGTCGAAACTGATAACGGGCCGGCCGATATCGGCACCGGCGCTTCACCCGATGGCGGGCGGCGGGTGCGCATCAATGGCGCCAATGCCCGCTCCATCGAGGCGATGAGCGACTATCTGCGCGTGCTGTGGCTGACCCCGGCCATGGACGGGCTGTTTTCGGGGCCTGCCGGCGACCGGCGGCGCTTTCTCGACCGGCTGGTGACGACGCTGATCCCCAGCCACTCGGCCTCGGTAGGCGACTATGAAAAGGCCATGCGGCAGCGCAATCGCCTGCTCGAAGACAATGGCGATGCGGCCTGGCTCGACGCGATTGAGGCGCAGATGGCCGAACTGGGCGCGTCGATCCACCTGGCGCGCATGGATAGCCTCACCCATCTCCAGGCGCTGATCGAACAGAGCCTCGATGACGAGAGTTTTCCCGCCGCCCATCTGGCGCTGACGCCGCTGTTCGAGGATGGGGCGGAGCCTGCCTCTTCGGCGGGCCTCGAAACCGCGCTGACCGCCCGCTGGCGGGCCGCGCGCGGGCTTGATCGGGCCGCCGGACGCACCATATCAGGACCACATAGAGTGGACCTCGAAGTGACCTATGCCCAAAAGGCCATGCCGGCCGCTTTGGGCTCGACAGGCGAACAGAAGGCCCTGCTTATCGGTCTGATCCTGGCGCATGCGCGCCTGGTGAAGCTCAGGACGTCAATCACGCCCTTCCTTCTGCTCGACGAAATCGCCGCCCATCTCGATCCCGACCGTCGCAGGGCGCTGTTTTCGGCGCTGGACGGGCTGGGGACGCAGTGCTTTTTGACCGGCACGGACCGGCTGCTCTTCGAGGCTCTGGGAAACCGCGCGCAGATGGTGACGGTGCGCGATGGGCGGGTCTCGAAGGGGTAGGCTGCAATCCCCCGCAAACCGCCCTCAAAAGCCCATTTTACTTGGGGATATACCCCCACTCCGCTAGAACGAAACGAACAAGAAAACGACTGATTCGGACCCCATGACCGATAGCGAAAATCCCGTTCCCAACGATTACAGTGCCGACAGCATCAAGGTGCTCAAAGGGCTCGATGCGGTGCGCAAGCGCCCCGGCATGTATATCGGCGATACCGATGACGGATCGGGCCTGCATCACATGGTCTATGAGGTGGTGGACAACGCCATCGACGAGGCCCTGGCCGGTCATGCGGACCTGGTGACGGTAACGCTCAATGCCGATGGCTCGGTCACGGTCACCGATAACGGCCGCGGCATTCCCACCGGCATCCACAAGGAAGAAGGCGTTTCCGCTGCCGAGGTCATCATGACCCAGCTCCATGCCGGCGGGAAGTTCGACCAGAATTCCTACAAGGTTTCGGGCGGCCTGCATGGCGTGGGCGTTTCCGTCGTCAACGCGCTCTCGGTCTGGCTCAAGCTCAAGATCCGCAGTGGCGGCGAAATCCATGAGATGAGCTTTACCCATGGCGAGGCCGATGCCCCGCTCAAGGTCACCGGCACCCATGAAGGCCGCAACGGCACCGAAGTCAGCTTCATGCCGTCGTCCGAAACCTTCACCATGGTCGAGTTCGATTTCAAGACGCTCGAGCATCGCCTGCGCGAGCTGGCCTTCCTCAATTCGGGCGTGCACATCCTGCTGGCCGACCGCCGCCATCCCGAACCGGTCGAGATCGATCTGTTCTACGAGGGCGGGCTCGAAGCCTTCGTGCACTATCTCGACAAGTCCAAGCAGTCGGTGCTCGAGAACCCGATCTATATGCGGGCCGAGAAGGACGGCATCACCGTCGAGGTGGCGCTGCAATGGAACGACAGCTACCACGAAAACGTGCTGTGCTTTACCAACAACATCCCGCAGCGCGATGGCGGCACGCATCTGGCCGGCCTGCGTGGTGCACTGACGCGCCAGGTGACCGGCTATGCCGAAACCTCGGGTATTGCCAAAAAGGAAAAGGTGACGCTGTCGGGCGACGACACGCGCGAAGGCCTGACCTGCGTGCTCTCGGTCAAGGTGCCGGATCCGAAATTCTCCAGCCAGACCAAGGACAAGCTGGTCTCGTCCGAAGTGCGGCCCGTGGTCGAGAATGTGGTCAACGACAAGCTGGGCCAGTGGTTCGAGGAGCATCCCAACGAAGCTAGGGTTATCGTCGGCAAGGTGGCCGAAGCGGCTGCCGCCCGCGAAGCCGCCCGCAAGGCGCGCGAACTGACCCGCCGCAAGGGGGGCGCTCGAAATCTCCTCCCTGCCCGGCAAGCTCGCCGATTGCCAGGAGCGCGATCCGGCCAAGTCGGAAATCTTCATCGTCGAGGGTGACTCGGCCGGTGGTTCGGCCAAGCAGGGGCGTGACCGCTCCAACCAGGCGGTGCTACCGCTGCGCGGCAAAATCCTCAACGTCGAGCGTGCACGCTTCGACCGCATGATCTCGTCCGACCAGGTCGGCACACTGATCACCGCGCTCGGCACGGGCATCGGCCGCGAGGAATTCAATGCCGACAAGCTGCGCTACCACAAGATCATCATCATGACCGACGCCGACGTGGACGGCGCCCATATCCGTACACTGCTGCTGACCTTCTTTTACCGGCAGACGCCGGAACTGATCGAGCGCGGCCATATCTACATCGCCCAGCCGCCGCTCTACAAAGCCATGCGCGGCCGCTCGGAACAGTATCTCAAGGACGAAGATGCCCTGGTCGATTATCTGATCGAAGCCGGGCTCGATGATGCGGTCTTCACTACGCGCGATGGCCGCCAGCATGGCGGCAGCGACTTGCTCGCCATCGTGCAGCAGGCGCGCGGGATTGTCGGTGCCATCGACAATCTCAATACGCGCTACAACAGGAACCTGGTCGAACAGGCCGCCATTGTCGGCGGTCTCGATCCAGATGGCCTCGCCAATGCCGACAAGATGGCGGAGGTGCTCAAGCGCGTAGGCAATCGCCTCGACCGCATTTCAGACGAATGGGAGCAGGGTTGGACGGGCGAAGTCACCGATGCCGATGAACTCGCCTTCTCGCGTACCGTGCGTGGCGTGGCCGAGCGTCACCTGCTCGACAAGGCGCTCCTGATCAGCGCCGATGCCCGCAAACTCCGGACATTGGCCGAGCGGCTCGACGAAATCTATGGCGGCGTGCCCACGCTCACCCGCAAGGGCGAGACGATCAATATTTTCGGGCCATCCTCGCTGTTCAAGGCGGTGACCGATGCCGGCCGCAAGGGCGTGTCGCTGCAGCGCTACAAGGGCCTGGGCGAAATGAATGCCTCCCAGCTCTGGGAAACCACACTCGACCCCAATGCGCGTACCCTGCTCAAGGTCGAGATCGACCAGACCGGCGAAGCCGACTCCATCTTCACCGCGCTGATGGGCGACCTGGTCGAACCGCGCCGCGATTTCATCCAGGACAATGCACTGAGCGTGAGCAATCTGGATGTTTAGGCTCATCGCCCAACGGCTACTCTCATGGTGAGCTTTGCGAACCATGAGGACTCCGGGCAGCGTTCATGCTCCTGAACAATGCGTTCTGCAGAACCAGCTTGGTTATGCGGCGGGGGCGACATAGCTAAGGCCGGTCGCTATCGTGGCGACGCTGTCACCCCGTGAGGCCTGCTATGAAAAAGATCGGCTTTCTTTCCTTCGGGCATTGGTCGCCTTCGCCGCAATCACAGACGCGGTCGGGCAGCGATGCGCTGCTGCAATCCATCGAGCTGGCCGTGGCGGCCGAGGAATTGGGGGCTGATGGCGCCTATTTCCGGGTGCACCATTTTGCCCGGCAACTGGCCTCGCCCTTTCCCCTCCTGGCGGCTATCGGGGCAAAAACCAGCAAGATCGAGATCGGCACCGCCGTCATCGACATGCGCTACGAAAACCCGCTCTATATGGCGGAGGATGCCGGCGCGGCCGACCTCATCGCCGGCGGAAGGCTGCAATTGGGCATCAGCCGTGGCTCGCCCGAGCAGGTGATCGATGGCTGGCGCTATTTCGGCTATGCCCCGGCTGAAGGCCAGACCGATGCCGATATGGCCCGCAGCCAGACCGAAGTGCTGCTCGAAGTGCTCAAGGGCCACGGCTTCGCCCAGCCCAATCCGCGGCCGATGTTCCCCAACCCGCCCGGCATGCTGCGGCTCGAACCGCATTCCGAAGGCCTGCGCGAGCGCATCTGGTGGGGCGCCGCGACCGACGCCACGGCGATCTGGGCGGCCAAGCTGGGCATGCACCTGCAGAGCTCGACGCTGAAATTCGACGAGAGCGGCAAGCCCTTCCACATCCAGCAGGCCGAACAGATCCGCGCCTATAGGGCGGCCTGGAAGGAGGCCGGCCACAGCCACGAATCTCGCGTCTCGGTCAGCCGCTCGATCTTCGCCCTGGTCAATGACATGGATCGTGCCTATTTCGGTGGCGGCGGGCGCGAGGAGGACAGTTTTGGTTATATCGAGCCGGAAAAGCGGGCCGTCTTCGGCCGCGGCTATGCTGCCGAACCGGAACAGCTGATCAAGGAACTGGCGGCGGACGAAGCCATTGCCGAGGCCGATACGCTGCTGCTGACCGTGCCGAACCAGTTGGGCGTGGACTATAACGCCCATGTGATCGAGAGCATCGTCAAGCTGGTGGCGCCTGAACTGGGCTGGCGTTGAGAGCTACCGCGACGGCAGGCTGAACCCCGATCCGGCACAGCCACTCGCCTGCCAATAGGCATCGACCGGCGTAAACCGCCCCTTCGCGGTCTGTTCGATACGGGCCGCGAAGGCCATGGCCTGACACTCGTCTGGCCCGGCGACGACATGCACCATTTCGTGCAGTATGGTCAGCTCTCGCAAAGCATCGGCGCCATCAGAAAAGAACTGAGGGCAGAGCACGAGCCGCACCACGCCGTTTTCCGGCGGGATGCGGACAAAGGCGGCAAAGCGCGTGCAGGAGCCGGTGCGCGTCTCGCGTATAGCCAGATCGACGGTGACGGGGCCGCCCCAATGCCTGGAGGCAAAGCGCCGCAGCGTCAGCGCGTCGCGATAGGCCGCGATGTCGACACCGGCTTCGTCCACGCCAAGGCGGGGCAACGCCGTCTCGAAAGTGGCAACGGCATTGTCGAATGCCCGGTCGAGCATTGCCTGTTCCTGGCCCAAGGCCGGGCTGGCAAGAAGGGCGAGAAGGAGCGAGGCGAGGCGAGACAGCATTGCGGGCTTTCGTCTGGACGATGGCGCACATAGCCGGTTCGCCGCGACCCGGCAATGCTGTGACGCTGTCGCAACAGCGCCAGCAAACTCGCAAAACCCCACATAAACCGGCCACAATTTCCCCGGAGAAGAATTGCGTGATCGCGTGGGAAGCGCCTCGGCAGGGATGCCGCGCCCGAATATAACCCATGAGCCGGTCAGATCCGCCTTTTACCGCCTGCCAACCTCGTGTTTCCCATCCGGCGCGAACAGGGGTAGAAGCAGGCCAAAGGCACCAGTTTCAGGGTCCGCTTGATGGATTTTCGCATTTCCGCCGATGACCGCGTTGGCAACCAGCCGGCCCGGAGCGCCAAGCCCCAGGCCAAGGCGCGCGGCAGCAAGGGAAGCGACGGCCGGGTGGAGCCCACCCTGGGCCAGTCCATGCCCTTTTCCGTAGCCGATGAACGCCCTGGCAATGCCGGCGGCTCCGGCGGCGGCAAGCCGCCCAAACCACCCAGGCAGAAGCGCGGCAAGGCCCAGCCGGCGGCGAAAAGAAGCGCTCGCGCAGCGGCGGCTTTCTCATGGGCCTGCTCTGGTGGGGGTTCGTTGCCTGCCTCTGGGGCGGCATCGCCGTTATCGGCGTCATCGTCTATTACGGCGCCCAGTTGCCCTCGTCCAATACCTGGGCCATCCCCGAGCGCCCGCCCAATATCCGCATTCTGGCCGCCGATGGCAGCCTGATCTCCAATCGCGGCCAGACCGGCGGCGAAGCGGTGACCTACCGCGAATTGCCCTATTATGTGCCGGCGGCCATCATCGCCAGCGAAGACCGTCGCTTTATGAGCCATTTCGGTGTCGATCCGCTCGGCCTCATCTCGGTGGCGATCGAGATGGTGCAGGCGCGCGGCGTGACCCGTGGCGCCTCGACCATTACCCAGCAGGTGGCCAAGAACCTGTTCCTCACCCCCGACCAGACCCTGGGCCGCAAGGTGCAGGAAGCCATTCTGGCCGTGTGGCTGGAGCAGAATTTCACCAAGGAAGAAATTCTCGAACTCTACATGAACCGCGTCTATTTCGGCGCCGGGGCGACAGGTATCGAGGCAGCGGCGCAGACCTATTTCGGCGTTTCGGCGCGTAACCTGTCGCTGGGCCAGGCCGCCATGCTGGCCGGCATCCTGCCGGCGCCATCGGCCTACAATCCCAAGTCGAGCCCCGAACGGGCCATCGAGCGCCAGCGCCTGTCGCTCGCCGCCATGGCGCGCGACGGCTACATCACCCAGGAAGAGGCCCAGGCCGCCCAGATCGACCCCGACCAGACCGTGCGCACGCGCATTGCCGGCTCGGAATCCTATGTGGCCGACTGGGTCGAAAGCCTCATGACCGCCTATATCGGCGAGATCGAAAGCGACGTGGTGGTGCAGACCACGATCGACTGGAAGATGCAGAAGGACGCCGAGTTCATCGTCAAGGAACTGGTGGCTTCCGAAGGTCCCAAGCGCGGCTTCAGCCAGGGCGCATTGGTGGCCATGGATGTCGATGGCACCGTGCGCGCCATGGTGGGCGGCGTCGATTACCAGGCCAGCCAGTATAACCGCGCGGTCACCGCCAAGCGGCAGCCCGGCTCGACCTTCAAGCCCTTCGTCTATCTGGCGGCCATGGAAAAAGGCTATACGCCCGACACTTTGGCCGAGGATGCCCAGTTCGACTATAACGGCTGGAGCCCGCGCAATGCGTCGGGCAAATATGCCGGCACGGTGACGCTGCGGCAGGGCCTGGCCTATTCGCTCAACACGGTTGCGGCGCGCCTGGCCATCAATGTCACGCCGCAGGCGGTGGTCGATGTCGCCACCCGCATGGGCATTTCCTCGCCGCTGACCGCCGTGCCCTCGATCGCGCTCGGCACGCAGGAAGTGAATCTGCTCGAACTGACCAGCGCCTATGCGCCCTTCGCCAATGGCGGCATCGGGGTGATCCCCAATGTCATCACCTCGATCGAGTCCAAGGATGGCGAAGTGCTCTATCAGGCCTCCGATGCCGGCCCCGGCCGGGTCGTCGCCCCCAATATCCTGGCCGAGATGAACGACATGCTGGAAACCGCCGTCGAGGTTGGGACCGGCCGGAGCGCCAATGTGGGCGGCTGGGAATTTGCCGGCAAGACCGGCACCAGCCAGAATGCCCGCGACGCGCTGTTTGTCGGCTATACCTCGGCCATGGTGACCGGGGTGTGGCTGGGCAATGACAATGACACCAAGACCACCTTGTCGGGCGGCAATGTGCCGGCAGCGATCTGGTCGCAATTCATGACCAAGGCCCATGCCGGCAAGACCATCGCCCCGATTCCGGGCGGCAGCTATGAGGGCCAATTGGTGGCCCAGCAGGTGATCGACCCGGCCACCGGGCAGGTGGCGATCGACCCGGCAACGGGCCAGGCCATGACGCAATATGTTGATGCGAGCACCGGCCAGCCGGTGCAGACCGCCACCGATCCGGCCACGGGCCAGCTCATGCGGCTCGATCCGGCGACGGGACAATATGTACCGGCAAGTGCCGCGCAGGCTGCCAACCAGCCGATCCAGACCGGCCAGATGGTCGATCCGACCACCGGCATGCCTGTCGGTACCCAGGTCGATCCTGCCACGGGCATACCCGTCGGCGGCAATGGCGGCATGCTGGTGGATGCCAACGGCACCCAGATCGACCCGACGACCGGCATGCCGGTGGGGCAGGTGGTCGGCCAGGCCATCGATCCAGTGACCGGTTATCCGCTGCAGCAGCAGAGCACCGGCGTCGGCCAGGCGCCAATCGATCCCAATACCGGCCTGCCCATGGTGCTTGTGGTCGATCCGGCCACCGGCCAGCAGGTCTGGGTGCCCAGTGCCCCGGCTCAGATGCAACCGCCGGCCGGTATTGGCCAGCAGCCCGTCTATCAGGAGCCGCAGCGCCAGCGCACGCTGATGGACCTGATCTTCGGCAGCGGCGAGAACTAGAATGGCTTCGCGCCCGGGGGCCTAACCCCGGGCGGAGTGCCTATCCCCCATGCGCCATCAATTGCCGCCCATGCGCCTTGAGCCAGGCGCGGCCCTTCTCCATGTCGGGCAGGGTCCGCTTGACCGTGGCCCAGAAGGCGGCGGAATGGTTCATTTCGACCAGATGGGCGACTTCGTGGGCGGCGACATAGTCGAGCACGAAGGGCGGGGCCAGTACCAGCCGCCAGTTGTAATTGATATTGCCCGATGACGAACACGAGCCCCAGCGGCTCGACTGGCTGCGCATCCTGACGCTCTTGACCGTCACGCCCAGCCGCGCGGCATGAATGGCAGTGCGCTCGGAAAGATCGGCCTGCGCCTCATCCTTGAGCCAGTCGGTGAGCCGCCGCGCCTGATGCGCCGCTTCGCCCGGCACCAGCAGCACCGGCGCGCCATCGTCCTCGGCCACTTCCACGCGCCCGCGCAGCTTGCCCGTACCGATGATGCGATGATCGATGCCACGCAGCGGCACGATACCGCCATCGCCGAAGCTGGTGGCCTGGGGCGCGCGCCGGATGCGGGCGGCCAGCCAGTTGTGGTGGCGCAACAGGAAGGCCTCCGCCTCAGCCCATTTGCCATGCGGGGGCAGGGTGAGCAGCGGGCCACCGCTATGGGGAATGGACAGCCGATAGCTGCGTGCCCGCGCATTGACGCGCACGGTAACCGTCACCGGCGCACCATCGATGTCGATAGTGGTGCTGGCAGGGATTTTCGGCTTGGCGCGGAAGAAGAGGTTCATGGGAGCTCGGGGAATCGCGGGGAGAATAATAGCGGGAATTTGCGTCGGTGACTCCCCCAACCACCGTGGCCACCCCTCGCCCCTTGTGGGAGAGGGTCGTTTTCCACGCTCAGCGGAAAACCGGGTGAGGGGGCTGCGTCATCCCATGCTTCAATGCTGAAGGAGAACGCAGCGCCCCCTCATCCGCCCTTCGGGCACCTTCTCCCACAAGGGGAGAAGGGTGACCGTGGGTGGTACCCCGTCCTCAAAACAAAAATGGCGCCCCTTGCGAGGGCGCCAGTTCAGTCGTCGGGAAACGACCGGCTTCAGGAGGGAGGTCTCAGGCCGGGGTTAGGCGTTGTTGCTGCCCCAGCCGTTGTTGTTGTCGCCATTGTCGGGCTTGTTCTGGTCGTAGCCCTGGCGCGAACCGCGGCGTTCATTCATGAAACGATCGAATTCTTCGCGATCCTTGGCCTTGTTGAGGTTGGCCATATATTCGTGGAAGGCATCGATCTCGGCGTCGAGGCGGGCGCGCTCTTCATCGAGGCGCTTGAGCTGTTCGGCGCGATAGTCGTCAAAGGCTGCATTGCCGCTCGAGCTCATGCCGCTACTCCGGTTCCAGTGGTTGCGATGGTGGCGCGGTGCGTTGGAGCTGCACCAGGCCTTGCCCTTGTTCCAGTAGGCTTGAGCCTTTTCGGGCGAGCCGCCGAACTTTTCACCCCAGAGGATGTAGCCCAGTACGGCCAGGCCGAGGGGCCAGAAGATGATGAAGCCCATAACCATGAGGGCGATGGTCAGCGGGGACCATTGAGGTTTGATGATTGCTGTGGTCATTTCGGTTGTTTCTCCCAGTCACGATGCACCTTACGTGGCCCATGCCGGGGTAGGATCAATGCTGTGCCCATGCGTTTTTTGGTCTTGAAATGAAGTTTTTGCCTCCCTATGGGGCGGTGGATTTTTGCCCTGGAGGGGCCGGAAGATGTCCATGACCCAGGCTGACGGCCTGCCTTTGCCCTCCACCTGGCGGCCCTTGCGGCTGCAAACCCTGATGCTGCTGCGCTGGCTGGCTGTGGGTGGACAGACCATTGGCGTGCTCTTCGTGGCCTTCGGGCTCGGCTTCCCGCTGCCGCTGCTGGAATGTTTCGTGCTGATCGGGCTCTCGGCGGCGCTTAATCTCTGGCTGGTGTTGAAGCTGGGCGTGTCACACCGGCCGACCTCGCTGCAGGCGGCCAGCCAGGTGGCGTTCGACCTGTTGCAGCTCGGGGGCCTGCTGGCGCTGACCGGCGGGCTGCACAATCCGTTCTCGCTGCTGCTGCTGGCGCCAGTTTCGGTATCGGCGACGACGCTGCCGCAGCGGGCGACCTTCCTCATCGCGCTGCTCGCGGCTGTCATCGCATCGATCCTGTCGGTCTGGCACCTGCCGCTGCCCTGGGCGCCGGGCGAGCGGATCGTGTTCAACCGCATCTATGTGATCGGCATCTGGGTCTCCATCGTCTGCGGCGTGGTCTTCATCTCGGCCTATACCAACCGGGTGGCGCATGATGCGCGCCAGATCGCCGACGCCCTGGCGGCGACCGAGCTGGCCCTCTCGCGCAAGGAGCAATTGTCGGCCCTGGACGGCATGGCTGCCGCCGCCGCGCATGAATTGGGCACGCCGCTTTCCACCATTGCCCTCGCCGCCAAGGAAATGCGGGCCGAGGCCGAGCCGGGCAGCGATCTGGCCGATGACGTGGAACTGATCATCGCGCAGGCAGCACGCTGCCGGGCGATCCTGGCCAAGTTGCGCAATCTGGGCAGCGATGGCGGCGATCCCTTCGCGGCCGTGCCGCTGACCGACCTGCTGGCGGAAGTTGCGCGGCCGCATGAAGGGCGCGGCAAGGCGATCCTGTTCTATTCCGAACATGCGGCCGGCCCGGCGCCGGTGTTCCAGCGCAGCGTCGGCCTGCTTTATGGGCTGGGCAACCTCATCGAGAATGCGACGGATTTTGCCCGCAGCACCGTGCGGGTCGAGGCGGCCTGGGATCATGATGCGGTCTCGGTTTCCATTACCGATGACGGGCCGGGCTTCGCCCCCGAGCTGATCGCCCGGCTGGGCGAACCCTATCTCACCAGCCGCCCGCGCGATCCCCAAGGGCCGGACGCCAACAAGCCCGGCGGGCTGGGGCTCGGCGTATTCATCGCCAAAACGCTGCTGGAGCGGACCGGAGGGCGGCTGGCTTTCGAGAATATCGCTGCCGAAGGCCATGCCCGGGTGCGGATCGTCTGGCCACGCAGTGCGGTGGAAGCGGAAGGATAACCCTCAGCCATATTTTGACCTTTTCGCGCCAAACCCCTAAATGACATTCATGAGCACGATCGAAGATCTTCTGGCCACCGACCCCAGCCTGCTGCTTGTCGATGACGACACGGCCTTTCTCCAGCGCCTCGAACGCGCCATGGTGCGGCGGGGCTTCGATGTCCGCATCGCCGGTTCGGTCGCCGATGGCCTAGCCGCCGTAGCGGAGAAGCCACCCGCCTATGCCGTGGTCGACCTGCGGCTCGAGGACGGCAACGGGCTCGACGTGGTCTCGGCGCTGCATACGCGGCGCCCCGATGCACGCGCCGTGGTGCTGACCGGCTATGGCAATATCGCCACGGCCGTAACCGCGGTGAAGCTGGGCGCGGTCGACTATCTCTCCAAGCCGGCCGATGCCGACGATGTCATCAACGCCCTGCTCGCCACCGGCGAGGACAAGCCCGAGCCGCCGGAAAATCCGATGTCGGCCGACCGCGTGCGCTGGGAACATATCCAGCGCGTCTATGAGCTGTGCGACCGCAACGTGTCCGAAACCGCTCGCCGGCTCAACATGCACCGGCGGACGCTGCAGCGGATCCTGGCCAAGCGCGCGCCGCGCTGACCTCAGAGCGCGAACAGGTTCTGGAAGCCCCCGAAGATCATCCTTGCGCCATCGAACGGCATGTCGGGCACACCGGCCATTTCTTCGGGTGACATCATCTTTTCCATGACGCGGTCGCGCGTGGCCTTGTCCGGATATTCGATCCAGGAGAACACGATCACCTCATCCGGCTTGGCGGCAACGGCACGCTGGAAATCGGTGTTTTCGCCCGCGGGGACGTCATCACCCCAATTTTCCACGACCCGCGTCGCGCCCCAAGCCTTGAATTTTTCGGCCGCTGCCCGTGAATGGGCGATGTAGAGTTCCTTGTTCGCCTTGGGCACGGCGGCGACAAATCCATCGACATAGGACATGGGGTTTCTCCTCTTTGGGGGTATGCGGGCTAACGCCACGCTGACCGCATAGTTGCGGCAGCTTCTCGACAAGGACGTTTTGCTGGGGCTAACTCCGACAAAGCATTCAAAACCAAGGAGCGAGCCCATGACCGTCACCCTTCACTTCCATGGCGCGGCGGGCACGGTGACCGGCTCGTGCTACCGGGTGATGCACGGCCAGGGTCAGTTCCTTGTCGATTGCGGGCTGTTTCAGGGCAACAAGTCGGTTCGCGACCTCAATCTCAAGCCAACGCCCTTCGATCCCAAAACTATCGATTTCCTGCTACTGACCCACGCCCATATCGATCATGCCGGGCTGCTGCCCAAACTCTACCGCGAAGGCTGGCGCGGGCCGATGTGGATGACCGAGCCGACCGCAGGCCTGCTCGAATACCTGCTGCCCGACAGCGCCGGCATCCAGGAAAGCGAAGCCGAACGCGAGACCAAGAAGCGCGGCCGGCGCGGCGATGAACCGGCCAAGCCCCTCTACACGATGGAGAATGCCGAAGAGGCATTGCAGCACCGCCAGACCTGCAAATATGGCGAATGGATCGAGCCGGGGCCGGGGGTGCGGGCGCGTTACTGGAATGCCGGCCACATTATCGGCTCGGCCTCCATCGAAGTGGAGGTCAAGGATGGCGGCAAGACCATCCGCCTGATGTTCTCGGGCGATATCGGGCCGGATGAGAAGGTGTTCTACAACGAGCCCGAAGGCCCCTCGGGCTTCGACTATATCCTCTCCGAATCGACCTATGGCGGGCGCGAGCGCGAGGACTATACGCTGGTGCAGCGCCGCGAAGCGCTCAAGGAAGAGATCAATGCCGCCATGGCGCGCGGCGGCAACCTGGTGATCCCGGCCTTTGCCGTCGAGCGCAGCCAGGAGCTGCTGCATGATATCGGCGTGCTGATCAAGAGCGGTGAGATCGATCCGCGGCTGGTGTTTCTCGACAGCCCGCTGGCCAGCAAGGTCACCGGCGTCTACCGGAAATATGCGAAAATGTTCGACGATGTCGAACTGGGCGCCGACGAGCTGTTCAACGATCCACGCTTCCGCATCATCGAATCCGTCGATGAATCCAAGGCGATCAACTCGATCCGCGGCGGCGCCATCATCATGTCAGCCTCTGGCATGGCCGATGCCGGGCGCATCAAGCATCACCTGCGCAACAACCTGATCCGCGCCAATGCCACCGTGCTCTTCGTCGGCTACCAGGCACCGGGCACGCTGGGCCATGTGATCCTCTCCGGCGCCAGGGAAGCGCGCATTCATTCGACGCTGGTGCCCATCCGCGCCACCATCCGCTCCATGGGCAATTACTCGGCCCATGCCGACCATTCCGAATTGATGGACTGGATTCGCGAGCGCCTGCCGGCGCATGGCGCAATCTTCCTGACCCATGGCGAGGATGAGGAACGGGCTGCCCTGCGCGCCGCATTGATGGCGACGGGGGTTTCCGGCGACCAGGTCGTGCTGCCCCAGCTTGACGATTATTTCGAACTGAGCGCCGCCGGCGTCACTGGCAAGGCCCGCCCCGCAACGCCACGCATCGACCCGCTGCAGGTCCACTCGGACTGGCATAATGCCTTTTCCGATTTTTCCATCCGCCTGAGCCAGCGCCTGCAGGCCGGATCGGACGCGGAAAAGCTGGCGGTCATGCGGGCCTTGCAGAAGGAACTCGACGCGCTCGGCGCCGCTCCGACGCCGCCCCCGGTGGCAACCCCGATCACGCCGGTGGAAAGCCAGAGCTTCGATGAATAGGCGGTGGTGACTAGCGCTTGCGGCGTGCCTTGCCGATCAGGCCGAGATGGGTGTGTTCGAAGCCCGTCTCGAGCTTGAGGCCATAACCCAGGAGCCGGTCGAAGCCGATATGGGCGGTCCAGATGGCGGCCAGTCCATAGGCCAGCGGCCCGACTGCCAATCCGGACAGGGCCAGCAGGGCTGGCGCCGCATAGGTGTGGACCAGGTTATAGGTCAGAGCGCCAAAACGAGGCGAACGCAGATAGCCCAGCATGGCGATGTCAGGCACCAGGAACAGCAGGGCGAAGACCCACCAGGACTGGCCGAGCCAGATATAGGCAGCCACGCCCAGACCCAGGGCGGCAAGACCTTCAAGGCGCTGCAGCAGGATAGTGCCGGCGATCGGATTGGAAGCAGTCACGGTGCTCATGGCAAAAACCTTTCTTGAACTGAGCCAACCCTAGAGCCATTCAAGAACGAGGTGAATTCGCCAAAATCAGGCGTTTATCATTCAATATTGAATAGCTAGAGGCTGTCTGCGATCACCAGCAACAGGCCGGCGGCCAGGGTGATATTGACCAGAACCAGATAGAGATGCGGGTCCCGCGCCTTGCCCTCGAACGCGAGCGGGTTGTGGTAGCAGGCGGTGGCCAGCACGAGGAAGGCGATCAGCACCAGCGCGCCGAGCACCGGATAGAAACTCAGCACCAGCGACAGACCGCCGATCCACTGCATGGCAAGGCCGCCAGCTACCAGGACCGGCGGCATAGCCCAGCCATAATTGGTGGCGGAGGGAATGCGTTCGCGGAAATGAATGGTGTTGCGCAAGGCGGCAATGAGGAAAAAGAGGCCGAAGACGATGCGGCCCGTCAGCATCAGAAGGCTGGCTGTGGTCATGACTCTCTCCCCTCACCCTCCTGACTAGCGGATTGCCGGCGACGAATGAAGCCGGAAACGCCGGCCATAATCGCGCCACAATTGGACGAGGTTCGCCTCCAAAGCATCCCGATTGCACGTGGAACCAACTGTGCTGATCCATTTTGGCACAGTTGACGCGGAACCGTGGCATCATGGCCACAGCGCGCAAGCTGAATCCAGATGGACGCCTTTTGCCGGGTGAGAAGCCGCCGAAACGGGGAGATGATGGATTCATTTCCTCCAGTGCCAGCGATTCATTCAACAACAAGGTTGCAATAAGGCCGAAGTTGCTGCGGCAAATGGGCAACACACGAGCCGACCGAGCCAGTCTCGGCCAATATGGGCTCATTGTGGCCCGGCAAGCAGATTACTCGACATTCACCTCTAACTGACGTGAGTTCTGAAGTTTGACTAGAAAAGCCGTTTTCGTCGCCGCAATTGCTGCAGCCTTCCTCTCCTCCACTGCAGCCTATGCCCAATGCGGCGGCGCCTCCTGGTACGGTCCCGGCTTCAACGGGAAGCGGGCCGCCTCCGGAGAAATCTTCAACGAGAACGCCATGACGGCGGCGCATCGTTCCCTCCCCTTCGGCACTAAGGTCATGGTCACCGACCAGCGCACCGGCGCCAAAATCGAAGTCACCATCAATGACCGCGGCCCCTTCCATGGCGGGCGTATCATCGATCTCAGCAAAGCCGCAGCCACCAAGCTGGGCTTCCGCAATCGCGGCACGACCTCGGTCTGCCTCAGCCAGCTCTGATTTGCCGGCAGTGAACTGAACAGGGCCGCTCCCGATGGGGGGCGGCCCTTTCGTTTTCAGCGCAAACCCAGTGCGTCGATCGCTGCCACCTGTTCGGCATCGAGCGGCCCGCGCCGCTCGGCCACCAAAGCCTGATTGAGCTCGGCGACATTCTTGACGCCCAGCACCAGCGTATCGACACCCTCGATGCCCATGGCATAGCGATGGGCGACAATGGCCGGGTCCTCCCCCCATTGCGCGCAGAGCGCCCGATAGGGCTCGGCGCGGCGGAAATCCTCTGACGTGGGCGAGTCCTCCGCCCGGTCCAGTCCTGCAGTCAACGCACCGGCCTGCACCGCCCGCACGCCCATGACGCCGACGCCACTGGCCGTGGCCGCGGCGATGACGGTGCGCGGGCGCGGCGCGAGGCCGGTACCGTTCATTTCACCGGGGCTGTCGAGCAGGTTGGCAATGGCCTGCACTGCGGCTGGAAGCGGCCCGGCAGACAGCGCATCGATGGTGGCGGCAGCATGGTTGATGCCGGTTATGCCCCAATGGCCGATCAGGCCTTCGCTCACCAGACGGGCAAAGGCCGGTCGCACGGCCTCGCGATAGAGCGACAGGCTGGTTGAGCGCTCGTCCCTGGGCGGCTGGCCCGGCGGGTATTCGAAGTCATCGGGCCGGATTTCGCTATGCAGCAGCAGCATGTCGACCCGTTCGAGCCGCATGGCCTTGAGGCTCTGCTCCAGCGAGGCCCGCAAGCGCGGATAGACCTCGTCGGCCGGCACGGTGCCAAGCCCGTGCTTGGTGGTGACGCGCACACCACGCGGCAGCTTGCCCTCGAAGGCGCGACCGATCATGGCCTCGCAGATCTTGTAGCCGGGCGCCGCATCGATCAGATCGATGCCGCTATCGACGGCATGGCGAAGGGTCGCCACCGCATCGTCCTCGGAGGTGGGGCCCCAGACCTGGCCGATGCCACCGCCGCCCAGGGTGAGGCGGCTGACAGAACCGAATGTGCCAAGCGTATTGAGTTTCATGAGAGGCTCCCCCGGCAGTCTACGCTGGCGACGAAGCAGGCGATATCCTCGCGCCGCGTGCCGATATCGGCCAGCAGGCGGTCATCGAGAGTATGCAGCTTGCGGACAGCAATCCGGCGCAGGCGCCAGTCGGTGAATTTCCTGGTCAGGGGTTCAAACATGTCTCGTCTCCTTCGTAACGGCAAAGCGCGGCCAGCGCCGAAACCATGGGTTTCGGATTTTCAGGTCTGGCGGTACTGACTTTGCGCGACGGCGCATCAGTGGCGTCGTCTGGACATACCTTGCTCATTTTGCTGGGTTTTCGCTATAGTCGAGATTGCAAGGCACTTTGCAGAAATGAAAAATGGACTTCAGTTGGGATGATCTGCGGCTGTTTCTCGACGTGGCGCGGCTGGGCGGGCTCAGCGCCGCCACCGAGACGACGCGGCTGAGCGCGGCCACTTTGGGGCGGCGCGTCGCGGCGCTGGAGAGGCAGGTGGGGGAACCGCTCTTCCACCGCAGCCAGAGCGGCTATCGCCTGACCCAGGCAGGCGAGGACCTGCTGGCTCGCGCCGAGGATGTGGAGGCGGCCATGCTGTCGCTCAAGCGCTGGAAGGAGGGCGCGGTGGGCGAGCGTGTGGTGCGGCTTTCGGCCGGGTCATGGACTGGCGCTTTCGTCGCCAGCCATATCGGGGAAATCTGGACCGTCGAAGACCGCTTCGGGCTCGAATTCGTCACCGCCATGCAGAAGGTCGATATCGGCCGGCGCAATGCTGACCTGGGCATCCGCAACCAGCGGCCGACCGAGCAATGGCTGGCCGGGCGGCTGATCGGCACCGTGGCCTATGCCATCTATTCGGGGCTCAACCTGATCAACGGCATCAAGGCCGGCTATTTCGTCGGCCTGGCCGGCGAGGGCGGGCAGACCCATTCGGCCCGCTGGATGCAGGCACGCCATGGCGACCGCATCGCGGTGCGCGGCAATGACTCGATGGGCGTGCGGGAACTCGTGGCGGCTGGCGCAGGCCTGTCGGTCTTTCCCTGTTTCGTCGGCGACAGCGACCAGCGCCTCGTGCGCGTCGCCCAGCCCATTGCCGAACTCGAAACCGACCAATGGCTGATAAGCCACCACGAGGAACGACACGAGCCGGCCGTGCATGCGGTGGCGGATCGCATCGCCGCGCTGATGAAGCGGCATGGACCTCTGTTCAGGGGCGAAACGCCCCGGGTGTAAGTGTTCGCAAGCTTCCGGCGGGGTCGGCGTGCGTGGCCCCACCCCACCCTCAATCCCTCCCCATCGAGGGGAGGGAGGCGCAAAGCTGAGAGGCTAGTGTTCATCGTCTCCCTCCCCCTTGTGGGGAGGGATCAAGGGTGGGGGTGAGTCGCAAACACCGGATTCGCAGACGGAACGCCCGTTAGCCCTCCCTTAGCACTCGGACCCTACCATGCGCGCCGGGAAAGAGTGGAGTGGCAGGGGCATGAAGGCCGCCGCCTATATCGTCGGGCCCCTGGATGGGCCGGGCGCAGCATTGATGGATCTGGCGCGTCGGCTGCGCTTTTCGGCCGTGCTGCCCTATGCCGGGGTGGCGCAGGCGGAGCAGCAGGTCAATCGCACGCCCGTCTGCTTCTTCCTCTTCGCGGCCGTGCCCGATGTCGGCACGCTGCGCAATGTTGCCGATGCCATTCGCTTCTGTCCCAGCCGGCGCGTACGGTTCTCGCCGCTGATCTATTTCTCCGAGAGTCCCTCGGTCGAGGCGATTACACGCTGCATTAATATGGGGTTCGACGACGTCATCACCATGCCCTTCACGCGTGCCCGGGTGGCTGAGCGGATCGAGCGGCAGGTGGGGCAGAGCCACATCTATTACGAAACGCCGGGCTATTTCGGCCCCGACCGCCGCGACCGCGTCACTGCCCCTAGGCGCGCCGCCGAAACCCGCCTCGGCGGGCAGTTCCGGCGGCTGGAAATCGTTCGCAACCTCATGACGGGCGTGAACGTGCTGCGCGACGACCTTCACATGGCGCCGACCGGATAAGTTTGGGGCAGCCGCTCCTCTGGCGCCTCCCTCCCCTCGATGGGGAGGGATTGAGGGCGGGGGGGCCAAGCGCGCTGAAGGCCCCAACGCTCCCCCTGCGGCACTTTTGCAACGTTGCAAAAACCTTCGTAAAACGTTTTCGGTCGCTATTTCCCGCGCCTCTGTTTTCGCTTAGCTTCAGGCCACTGACTTCGCGAGTATTTCAGCATGAGATTCGGCATTGACCTGCCGCCCCAGATCAAGGTGTTCGGGGCGTTTTTCGTTTATTCGTTCTGCATGGGCAGCATGTTTCCGCGCCTGCCCGATATCCAGCAGGCCATGGGCGTCGGCGAAGGCCAGCTCGGGCTGGCGCTGATCGGCTCGGCCGTCGGCACGCTGATCTCGCTCACCTTTGCCGGTCGCCTCGTCGAAAAGGTCGGCTATCGCCGCGTGCTGCTGACCGCCATTCCCCTGCTTTCGGTATTCTATGCACTGGCCATGTGGGCGCAGGGCCCGCTGATGTTTTTCCTGCTGCTGCTGCCGGTGGGCCTCACCATCGGCGCCATCGAGGTCATCATCAATATCGAGGCCGATCGCGTCGAGCATGTCATCGGCCGCCGCATCATGAGCCGCGCCCATGCTTTCTGGAGCCTCGGCTTCTTCACCGCCGGCATGGTCGGCTCCTTCATCGCCCAGACCGGACTATCCGTGCAGATCCACCTGCTGCTGATGATCCCGATCATAACAGTCGCCACGCTCGTCGTGCTCGGCCGCTTCGAGCCCGCACCGCATCGGGCCGGCTCCAGCACCGATGAAACACCGCATTTCGCGCGACCGACACTGCCCATCATGATGCTGGTGGCCGTCTGCCTTTCGGCCATGCTGATGGAGGGCGCCGGCATCGACTGGTCGGCCATCTATATGCGCAACATGTTCGCCGCCGAGCCGTTCTGGGCCGGTATTGCCGTGGCCACTGTCGCCGGCTCGCAGGCCTTTGCCCGCTTCTTCGCCGATGGCTTTGTCGACCGCTACAATCCGGTCGTGGTGGCGCGCGCGCTGCTCGTCATCCTGGGGGCCGGCGTGCTGCTGGTTTTCTTCGCGCCGGTCGCCTGGTCGGCCTATCTGGGCTTTGCCATGATCGGTGTCGGCTCCAGCGCGCTGTTCCCGCTGGCCATGTCGGCCGCCGCACAGCAGACCGACCGCCCGGCTGCCATCAATGTGGCGGCGCTGGCGCAATTCTCCTTCACCGCCTTCCTGCTCGGGCCGCCGCTGCTGGGCTATGTCGCCGAACATTTCGGCATCCAGTGGACCTTCGGCGTCGGCTTTCCGCTGGTGCTGCTGGGCCTCTTCACCGCCCAGGCGCTGGCGCCACGCGCTGCCCGCAAAGTCGTGACGCCATGACAATTGCGCCGCAGCACCGGCTTTATGCCTGCTTCTTTCTGTTCGCCCTGACCACGGGTGCGCTGATGGCGCGCCTGCCCGATATCCAGACCCATCTCGGCGTCACCGAAAGCCAGCTCGGCCTCACCATGATCGGCATGTCGATCGGCTCGCTGATCTCGCTGACCTTCGGGGCTGCCGTGATCGAAAAGCTGGGCGTACGCACCACCGCCTTCGTCACGGTGCTGGGCCCTTCGCTGCTCTTCGCGCTGATCCCATGGTTGGGCATGGCGCCAGCCGTGTTCGGCGTGCTGTTCCTCACCGGACTCCTGTCCGGGGCGCTCGAAATCAACCTCAATGTCGAGATCGACCGGCTGGAAATGCATACCGGCCAGCGCTTCATGAACCGGGCGCACGGCTTCTGGAGCGTCGGCTTTTTCGTGACGGCTTTGGCCGGCGCGGCGATCCGCCAGTCGGGCCTTTCGGTCGAGGCGCATCTGGGGCTGATGGCTGTTGTCGTCGTCGTGGTCGGCGGCTTCATGATTTCGGGCATTGTGCCGGCCCCCGCGCCGCAACGCACCCAGTCGGAAAATACCAACCGCATCGCCTTTCCGCATTGGGGCCTGCTGCCGCTCTGCCTTATCGGCTTTGCCGCCTTTCTGGTGGAAGGCGCCGGCATCGACTGGTCGGCCATCTATATGCGCGACGTGTTTGCCGCCGAGCCCTTCGTGGGCGGCATGGGGCTGACGCTCTTCGCCTTCTGCATGGCGGTGATGCGCCTCTTCGCCGATCCGGTAGTGGAGCGGTTCGGGCCGCGCAATGTGGCCATGGTGCTGCTGAGTCTCGCCAGTATCGGCGTACTCATGGTGGGCTATGCGCCCGGAACCAGCGTGGCCCTGGCCGGCTTTGCGCTGATGGGCATCGGCTGTTCGGCGGTCTATCCGCTGGCCGTTTCGGCCGCAGCGCAACGCACCGACCGGCCGGCCGCAGTCAATGTCGCGGCGCTCGGACAGGTGAGCTTCGTGGTGTTCTTCCTCGCGCCGCCTTTGCTCGGCTTCGTCGCCGAATATCTGGGCATCCGCAATTCCTACCTCATCTGCCTGCCATTGCTGCTGGCCGGGCTCTGGGCCTCGAGCTTTGCGCTGGGCAAGCGCAAGGTCGATGCGCCGCACGGATTGCCGCCCGAGCCGGTTCCACCCCATGGCTGAGCTGCCGCCCATCGTCGACCTGCGCCAATCGGCAACGGCCCTGCGCGTGCAGCGCGGGGTCATGCGCATGCTGCGCGAGCGGCACGACATGGCCTGCTATGCCGAGGTGCCGCTGGCCAATGGACGGCGCGCCGACGTGCTTGCGGTAGGGCCGAAGGGCGAGATCTGGATCATCGAGATCAAATCGAGCCTGATCGATTTCCAGGTCGACCGCAAATGGCCGGAATACCGGGAATTCTCCGACAGGTTCTTCTTCGCCAAGCCACCCGAGCTGGACGCCGAAATCTTTCCCGAAAGCGAGGGCCTCATCGTGGCCGACGGGCATGACGGCGCCATCCTGCGCGACAGTCCCGACACACCCCTGGCGCCTGCCCGCCGCAAGACGCTGATGCTCAAGCTGGCCCGGCTCGGCGCCGACCGCATCCATGTATTGATGGATCCCGGCCCCAAGTGACTCCCACTATCCTGCGCTGGCGCATCATTGCGCTGTTCTTCGTTCATGCCCTGGCCATCGGCGCGCTGCATACGCGCATTCCCGATGTGCAATTGCTGATCGGGCTCAGCGAAGGCCAGCTCGGGCTGGTGCTGATGGGCCAGCCGCTGGGCGCGCTCACCATGTTCCTGTTTTCCAGCCAGATCATCGAGCGTTTCGGGCCGCGCGCCGTCATTCTCTGGTTATTGCCGGTAGCGACAGTCGGGGCGGCACTGGTCACGGTGCTGCTCAATCCGGTGGCGATGTTCCTGCTGCTGGCGCTCAACGGCATGGGCTTCTCGCTCACCAATATCGCCATCAATGTCGAGGCCGACCGGGTGGAAGCGGCCACCGGGACACGCGTGATGAATACCTGCCACGGCGTGTGGAGCATCGGCTTCCTGCTCACCTCGCTGCTGGGCGCGGCCATGCGGGGGCTCGATATCTCCCCGGCCCAGCATCTGTGGCTGCTGGTTCCACTGGCGATCGGGCTCATGCTGCTTATCGTGGTGCCGATGCCGCTCATCCCGCCGCGGCCGCATGCCGGCAATAACAGGCGCAAGCTGGCCTGGCCGACACTGGCAACGCTGGGGCTCGTGGCATTCGGGCTCGGTGCGGCCCTCACCGAAGGCGCCGCCCGCGCCTGGTCGATCATCTATCTGCGCGACAATTTCGAGGTAGCTGCCTGGGTGGAATCCATGGCCCTGCCCGCCTTGCTGGTCACCATGGCCGGTGGGCGGCTCGTGGCCGATCGCTGGATCGATCGCTTCGGACCGGTGCTGGTGGCCCGCGTGCTGGCCGGCATCGCCATTGCCGGCATGGTACTGCTCGTCATCTCGCCCACGGCCCTGCTGGCACTGACCGGATTCGGCCTGGTCGGCCTGGGCATCTGCGTACTCTACCCGCTGACCCTGTCGGCCGCCGCGCGATTGGGCGACCGGCCGGCCAGCCAGAATGTGGCGGCAACGACGCTGATCTTCCAGCTGGTCAATCTCGGGGCACCGGCACTGATCGGCGCCGTGGCGCAGGGCCTGGGCATCCGCATGGCCTTTGCCATGCTGTTGCCACTGCTGGTGCTGACCTGCCTGATGGCCGGGAAACTCGCGCCGAAAGGCGATGTCGTCCCGGCCTGACTATCGGCCGGTTCAGGCCTTCACCACGCGATAATCCATATGGGTGGTAAACCGTGTCTGGCGGGCACCGCTGGGTTCCAGCGTTGCGGTCAGGCCGTGCCACAGGCACTCGCCCGCGCCGATCACCACTGGCGCGATCTGCAGGTGCAGCATGTCGACGGCGCCGGCATTGAGATAATTCCGCAAAGTGCTGACCCCGCCAGCAATCACCACATTGCGCGCGCCTGCCGCCTGCCTGGCCCGGGCCATCGCCACATCCGGCCCTTCGGTCACGAAGTGAAACACCGTGCCGCCCTCCATTTCGATCGGGGCATGCGCGTGATGGGTCAGCACGAAGACCGGCGCATGATAGGGCGGGTTTGGCCCCCACCAGCCCTTCCATTCCTCCTCCCAGACATCCGGTCCCGGCGCGGCGAACATGTTCCGCCCCATGATGAAGGCGCCATAGTCGCAGATGGCATCAATCTCGGCCTTGTTGTTCTCGGCATCCTCGATCATCCAGCGATGCATCGGCTCCCCGTCGGGAATGTCGCCGAACGGCTTTTCCCGGGTCTGGTTGAGGCCCGTGCCATAACCGTCGAGCGACAAGCTCATATGGGCGTGTACTTGCTGGGTCATTTCTCCCTCCATCACTTAATTGTTGGCTTAAGTGTTAAGCCGACCCAAAACGATTTTCAAGCACCTGCTTAACAATCAGGTCTTGGATCGCGGCGTCAGGCCGAACAGGAACAATTGCTCGAGATAGCGGGCGGCATCCTCAAAGCGCCCTTCGCCGCCCCGGTCCTTGCCCAGCACGGCCCGCACCTGCACGTCGAAATCGGCATAGTGCTGGGTCGTGGCCCAGATCGAGAAGATCAGGTGATAGGGATCGGTATGGGCGAGCTTGCCCTGCTCCATCCAGCCGAGCAGGATCTTGGCCTTTTCGTCGACCAGGTTCTTGAGGTCGAGTTCCAGCATCTCGATGATGCGCGGCGCGCCCTGCAGCATTTCATTGGCAAAGAGCCGGCTTTCGCGCGGATAGTCGCGCGCCATTTCCAGCTTGCGGCGGATGTAAGAGCGGATTTCGGGGAAGGGATCGCCTGTCGCATCCATTTCCTTGAGCGGCGCCAGCCAGGTGTCGAGCAAAGCCGACATCAGCCGGCGATGGATCTCCTCCTTGCGGGGGAAATAATAGAGCAGGTTGGGTTTGCTCATCCCCGCCACTTCGGCGATCTGGTCGATGGTGGAACCGCGGAAACCATGCATCGAAAAGACGTCGAGCGCCGCTTCGAGAATGAGGTCCTGCTTCTCACGCTGGATGCGCGTCAGCGGGCGAGGCTTGGCATGCGGATGCGCTGCGGCCTTGGCGTCAGCCTTGTGCTGGCGTTTCGGGCTAAGCATAGGCTCGGCACTTTTCACTTTGTTCGGCGGCATTTTCGCCTTGCTAGAAAGTTTTGGAGTGCTAACATTTTTCCAACTGGTCAAAATTTGGGGACCTTAACGCCCCCGCGTCAAGAGACAAAAGACGGACCAGTGCAGAATCAGAGGGGAGCGCGACTTCGTGTCCAATTCAAATGCGGTGGTGCCGAACGACCTGAATGCGTTCTGGATGCCCTTTACGGCAAATCGCCAGTTCAAGAAATCCCCGCGCATGTTCGTCGCCGCCAAGGACATGCACTATACGACTTCCGACGGTCGCCAGGTGCTCGACGGCACGGCGGGCCTGTGGTGCGTCAATGCCGGCCATGCCCGCCCCAAGATCGTCGAGGCGATCGCCAGGCAGGCCGCCGAGCTGGATTATGCCCCCGCCTTCCAGATGGGCCATCCCAAGGCGTTCGAGCTGGCCAACCGCATTGTCGACATCGCCCCCAAAGGGCTCGACCATGTGCTCTTCACCAATTCCGGTTCTGAATCGGTCGAGACCGCGCTCAAGGTGGCGCTCGCCTATCATCGCGTGAAGGGTGACGGCGCCCGCTCCCGCCTGATCGGCCGCGAGCGCGCCTATCACGGCGTCAATTTCGGCGGCATTTCGGTGGGCGGCATCGTCACCAACCGCAAGATGTTCGGCACGCTTCTTACCGGCGTCGATCATATGCCGCACACCCATAACCTGGCGAAGAACGCCTTCTCCAAGGGCCTGCCCGAGCATGGCGTGGAGCTGGCCGACGAGCTGGAACGCATCGTCACCCTGCACGATGCCTCGACCATCGCCGCGGTCATCGTCGAGCCGGTCGCCGGCTCGACGGGCGTGCTGATCCCTCCATCAGGTTATCTCCAGCGCCTGCGCGACATCACGAAAAAGCACGGCATCCTGCTGATCTTCGACGAGGTCATTACCGGCTTCGGTCGTCTCGGCACGCCCTTCGGCGCCGACTATTTCGGCGTCACGCCCGATATCATGGTCACCGCCAAGGGCCTGACCAACGGCGTCATTCCCATGGGCGCCGTGCTGGTGTCGTCGGAAATCCACGACGCCTTCATGCAGGGGCCGGAACACGTCATCGAGTTCTTCCACGGCTATACCTATTCGGGTAACCCCATCGCGTCGGCAGCAGGCCTTGCCACGCTCGAAACCTACAAGGACGAGGATCTGCTGACCCGCGGCGCCGAACTGGCCCCCGTCTGGCAGGATGCGCTCCATTCGCTCAAGGGCGAGCCGCATGTCATCGATATCAGGAATATCGGCCTGGTCGGCGCCATCGAGCTCGAGCCCATTGCCGGCTCGCCCACCAAGCGCGCTTTCTCGGCCTTCGTGAAGGCCTTCGAGGACGGCTACCTGATCCGCACCACCGGCGACATCATCGCGCTCAGCCCGCCACTGATCGTCAGCAAGGACCAGATCGCCGAACTGATCGACGCCTTGCGCAAAGTGTTGAGGAGCATCGACTGATGACAATTATCGAGAATGCCGTTGCCGGCAAACGCTATGTCTCGGCCTCGACCCGCCGCGTGCCGGTGTTCAATCCAGCCACCGGCGAGCAATCGGCCGAACTGCCGCTCTCGACCATGGCTGAGCTGAACGAGGCCGTTGCTTCCGCCAAGCAGGCGCAGGTTGCCTGGGGCAATACGACCCCCATGAAGCGCGCCCGCGTCATGTTCAAGTTCAAGGCCCTGCTCGACCAATATGCCGACGATCTGGCCCGCGAGATTTCGCGCGAACATGGCAAGGTGCATGACGATGCCCTGGGCGAAGTCGCCCGCGGCATTGACTGCGTCGATTATGCCTGCGGCATTCCCCAGCTGCTCAAGGGCGAATTTTCCCGCAATGTCGGCCCTTCGATCGACACCTATTCCGATCGCCAGCCGCTCGGCGTCGTCGCCGGCATCACCCCGTTCAACTTCCCGGCCATGGTGCCGATGTGGATGTATCCGGCGGCCATAGCTTGCGGCAACAGCTTCATCCTCAAGCCCTCCGAGCGCGACCCGTCCGCCTCCATGCTGGCTTGGAACCTCTTCATGGAAGCCGGCCTGCCCGAAGGCATTCTCAACATTGTCCATGGCGACAAGGAAATGGTCGACGGCATTCTCGACCATCCTGATATCAAGGCGGTGAGCTTTGTCGGCTCCACCCCGATCGCCGAGTACGTCTATCAGCGTGGCACCAAGGCCGGTAAGCGCGTGCAGGCCCTGGGCGGCGCCAAGAACCACATGGTCATCCTGCCCGATGCCGATCTCGACCAGGCCGCCGATGCGCTGATGGGCGCCGGCTATGGCTCGGCCGGTGAGCGCTGCATGGCCATTTCCGTCGCCGTGCCGGTGGGCAAGGAAACCGCCGATGCATTGGTGGCAAAACTCAAGCCGCGTGTCGAAAGCCTCAAGATCGGTCCCGCCACCGACAAGGACGCCGAAATGGGTCCGGTCGTCACCAAGATGCACCGCGACAAGATCATCGGTTACATCGACTCTGGCGTGGAGCAGGGCGCCGAACTGGTGGTCGATGGCCGCGGCTTCAAGCTGCAGGGCTATGAAGGCGGCTACTATGTCGGCGGCACGCTGTTCGACAACGTCACGCCTGACATGACCATCTACAAGGAAGAGATTTTCGGCCCCGTCCTCTCAGTGGTGCGCACCAATCATTATGACGAGGCGGTCAAGCTCATCAACGAGCACGAATATGGCAATGGCACCGCCATCTTCACCCGCGACGGCGACGCCGCCCGCGAATTCGCCGACAAGATCGAGGTCGGCATGGTCGGCATCAACGTGCCGATTCCGGTGCCGGTAGCCTATCACAGCTTTGGCGGCTGGAAGAGGAGCCTGTTCGGCGACCACTCCATCTACGGCCCCGAAGGCGTCCACTTCTACACCCGCCTCAAGACCGTCACCACCCGCTGGCCCGCAGGCATCAAGGGCGGCGCCGAATTCAGCTTCCCGAGCGCGAAATAGATGAGAATCTCACTCGAAGTTAGTCCGCCCGGGGACAGGCCAGATACGAATGGCCTGACGGACGGCGTATTCGTTGAGATTTACCTGGATTCTGAAGGGCGCGATGAGCTCGTGCGAGAATTATTGGCCATGAATTGGAACGACGGTAGCCAAAGTAATGAGCACTTCCACCTCTACTCTGAAAAGTGGGGAGGAGTTGGCCTGACGGAGGAACGTCGCAAGCCCGAGAGCTACATTGGCCGCGGGTTGAAAGTTTATTTGCGCCCAGAGGGGGAAACCCTCTGGACCGCCGCAGAATCATAAGAGGCTCACCATGTCTGCCCCAGGAGAAAACCTTCGCATCAATGGTGATCGGCTCTGGGACAGCCTCATGGACATGGCCCGGATCGGCCCCGGTATTGCGGGGGGCAATAATCGCCAGACGCTGACCGACAGTGACAAGGAGGGGCGCGCGCTCTTCCAGCGCTGGTGCGAGGATGCCGGTCTCACCATGGGCGTCGATAAGATGGGCACCATGTTCATGACCCGCCCGGGCACCGATCCGGACGCGCTGCCGGTCTATGTCGGCTCCCATCTCGATACCCAGCCCACCGGCGGCAAATATGATGGCGTGCTGGGCGTGCTGGCGGGGCTCGAACTCGTCCGCACCATGAACGACCTCGGCATCAAGACGAAGCACCCCATCGTCGTGACCAACTGGACCAATGAAGAAGGCGCCCGTTTCGCCCCGGCCATGCTGGCCTCGGGTGTCTTCGCCGGCATCCATACGCTCGAATACGCCTATGACCGCAAGGCTCAGGAGGGCAAGAGCTTCGGTGACGAGTTGCAGCGCATCGGCTGGGTCGGCGAGGAGCCGGTCGGCGCCCGCAAGATGCACGCCTATTTCGAATATCACATCGAGCAGGGCCCGATCCTCGAAGCCGAGAACAAGCAGATCGGCGTCGTCACGCACGGCCAGGGCCTGTGGTGGCTCGAATTCACCCTGACCGGCAAGGAAGCCCATACCGGCTCCACCCCGATGAACATGCGAGTAAATGCCGGCCTCGCCATGGCGCGCATCCTCGAAATGGTGCAGGCCGTCGCCATGGATCACCAGCCCGGCGCCGTCGGTGGCGTGGGGCAGATGAAGTTCGCGCCCAATTCGCGCAACGTCTTGCCGGGCAATGTGGTCTTCACCGTGGACATTCGCTCGCCGGAACTGGGCAAGCTCAACTCCATGCGCGAGCAGATCGAAAGCAAAGCACAGGAAATCTGCAGGCAAGCCGGCGTCGGTTATGCCATGGAGGCGGTCGGCCATTTCGACCCGGTGACCTTCGATCCGACACTGGTGGGCCGCGTCCGCGCTGCGGCCGAAAAACTCGGCTACAGCCACATGAACATCATTTCGGGCGCCGGCCACGACGCCTGTTGGACCAACAAGGTCGCGCCATCAACCATGGTCATGTGCCCCTGCGTCGACGGGCTAAGTCATAACGAAGCCGAGGACATTTCCAGGGAATGGGCCACGGCCGGCGCCGATGTGCTGTTCCACGCCGTAGTGGAAACGGCGGAGATCGTGGAGTGATGTCACAGGAATAAACCAACCGCCCGCCGATGATCGAGGAGGATCATCCGGCACATGGCACCGAACTTGCAGCAATAGCCAAGACGGGCCGGACAGGGCGGACGAAACAGTGAATTTGACTAAGGGAGTGAGCAAGAAATGGGCAGCACTGTCGTAAAAAACGGCACCGTCGTCACCGCGGACCTGACCTACAAGGCCGACGTCAAGATCGAAGGCGAGACCATCGTCGAGATCGGCCAGAACCTGTCGGGCGACACCGTGCTGGACGCCACCGGCTGCTACATCATGCCGGGAGGCATCGACCCGCACACCCATCTCGAAATGCCGTTCATGGGCACCTATTCGGCCGATGATTTCGAGAGCGGCACGCGCGCTGGCCTTGCAGGCGGCACGACCATGGTGGTGGATTTCTGCCTGCCCAACCCCAACCAGAGCCTGCTCGAAGCCCTGCAGATGTGGGACAACAAGACCGGCAAGGCTTCGGCGGACTACAGCTTCCACATGGCCATCACCTGGTGGAGCGAGCAGGTGTGGCGGGAAATGGCCGAAGTGGTCGATCGCGGTATTACCAGCTTCAAGCATTTCATGGCCTATAAGGGCTCGCTCATGGTCAATGACGACGAGATGTTCTCGTCGTTCCAGCGCTGCGCCGATCTGGGGGCCCTCCCCCTGGTGCATGCCGAAAACGGCGACGTGGTTGCGGCGATGACGGCCAAGCTGCTGGCCGAAGGCAATAACGGCCCGGAAGCCCATGCCTATTCCCGCCCGCCGGAAGTGGAGGGTGAGGCCACCAATCGCGCCATCATGATCGCCGACATGGCCGGCGTGCCGCTCTATGTGGTGCATGTCTCGGCCGAGCAGAGCCACGAGGCCATCCGCCGCGCCCGCCAGAAGGGTATGCGCGTCTATGGCGAGCCGCTGATCCAGCATCTGACGCTGGATGAAAGCGAATATTTCAACGCCGACTGGGACCATGCCGCGCGCCGGGTGATGTCGCCGCCCTTCCGTAACAAGAGCCATCAGGATTCGCTGTGGGCCGGGCTGCAATCGGGCTCACTATCCTGCGTCGCCACCGATCATTGCGCCTTCACCACCGACCAGAAGCGCACTGGCGTGGGCAATTTCGCCAAGATCCCCAATGGCACGGGCGGGCTCGAAGACCGCCTGCCGGTGCTGTGGACGGCGGGCGTCAATACCGGGCGCTTGACCATGAACGAATTCGTGGCCGTGACCTCGACCAATATCGCCAAGATATTGAACCTCTACCCAAAAAAGGGCGCTGTTCTGGTCGGGGCCGATGCGGACCTCGTGGTCTGGGATCCCAAGCGCAAGAAGACCATTTCGGCTGCCAGCCAGCAGTCGGTCATCGACTACAATGTGTTCGAAGGCTTCGAGGTCACCGGCCTGCCGCGCTATGTGCTCTCCCGCGGCAAGGTTTCCATCGTGGAAAGCGAGGTCAAGGCCGAGCCGGGGCATGGCAGGTTCGTTGCCCGCGAAGCGAAAAACCCTGTCAATCGTGCCCTCAGCCAGTGGAAAGAAATCGTGGCGCCCCGCAAGGTGGAGCGCTCGGGCATTCCGGCGACGGGGGTTTGATGGTTTTTGACGCATTTGAGCAGGGCCGCTTCATGACCCCGGTCGTCTCCGCCCAAAATCTTGGCCTGACCTTCAAGACCAATGACGGCGACGTCGTTGCGCTCAGCGATGTCAACCTCACCATCAACAAGGGCGAGTTCGTCTCCTTCATCGGTCCCTCGGGCTGCGGCAAGACCACGTTCCTGCGCACCATTGCCGACCTGGAGCGGCCCACTTCGGGCAAGTTGACCATCAATGGCCAGACGCCGGAAGTGGCGCGCAAGGCCCGCGCCTATGGCTATGTGTTCCAGGCGCCCGCGCTCTATCCCTGGCGCACGGTCGAAAAGAACGTGGCCCTGCCGCTCGAAATCATGGGCTATGGCGCCGGGCAGCAGGCCGAGCGAGTCAAGCGCACCATGGACCTGGTGAACCTGTCCGGCTTCGAGAAGAAGTATCCCTGGCAACTCTCGGGCGGCATGCAGCAACGCGCCTCCATCGCCAGGGCGCTCTCCTTCGATGCCGACCTGCTGCTGATGGACGAACCCTTCGGTGCGCTGGACGAGATCGTGCGCGACCACCTCAATTCCGAACTGCTCAAGCTGTGGGACCGCACGGGCAAGACTATCTGCTTCGTCACCCACTCCATTCCCGAGGCGGTGTATCTGTCGACCAAGATCGTGGTCATGTCCCCCCGCCCCGGCCGCGTCACCGACGTGATCGAGAGCGACCTGCCCAAGGAGCGCCCGCTCGACATTCGCGAGACGCCGGAATTCCTGGCCATTGCCGCGCGGGTACGCGACGGGCTGCGCGCCGGGCACAGCTACGAGGAGGTGGTGTGATGCGTCGCGCAGGGCCCATCATCACCGTCCTGCTCGCCATAGTCGTCATCTGGTATGCTGGCGCCATTGCCATGAACGCGCCCTGGCAGAATACGCTCAATACGCGGGCCAATCTTACCGATGTGCCCTTCACCGACTTTGCCCTGCAGACCTGGGCGCAGGACCGGCCGGTGCTGCCGGCGCCGCATCAGGTGGTGGGCGAAATCTGGAATGCCACCGTGGCGCTGGAGCTGACCTCGAAGCGCTCGCTGGCCTATCACGGCTGGATCACCCTATCCTCGACGCTGCTGGGCTTCGTGCTGGGCACCGCGCTGGGCGTGGTGCTGGCCGTGTTCATCGTGCACAATGAGGCGGCCAATCGCTCCCTGATGCCCTGGATCATCGCCAGCCAGACCATTCCCATCTTGGCCATCGCGCCCATGGTGGTGGTGGGTCTGGGTTCGGTCGGCATTACCGGCACGGTGCCGCGCGCCCTGATCTCGATGTATCTCAGCTTCTTCCCGGTCGTGGTCGGCATGGTCAAGGGTCTGCGCTCGCCCGAGAGCATCCAGCTCGACCTGTTGCATACCTATGACGCCTCGCCGTGGCAGACGTTCTGGAAGCTGCGCTGGCCCGCCGCCATGCCTATCCTGTTCGCCTCGATGAAGGTGGGCATCGCTATTTCGCTGGTTGGCGCGGTGGTCAGCGAGCTTTCCAATGCCGCCGGCGGCGGGCTGGGCGTCCGGCTGCTGACCGGCTCGTATAATGGCCAGACCATCCAGATCTGGGCCGCCTTGTTCATCGCCGCGGCGCTGGCCGCCATATTGGTGATGATCGTCGGCGTGGCCGAACGCATGGTCAATGCCCGCATGGGGGTGCGTCCCGCATGAGCCAGTTGCAATATTTCCTGGCTCTTGTCGCGGGAGGCCTCTCCGCCGCAGCCCTTGCCTACAGTTTCGTCACGCCCTTCGAGCAAGCACTGCTGCTCAAGGCCTTCCTGGCTCTGGGCTGTCTGTCGCTGATCCGCTTCTTCGTGCCGCTGGGCCTGTGGGCCGATGGCGCCTTTGCGCTGTTGGGGGGCGTCGCCGTGCTCACCAGCATCGGAGCATTTGCGCCGCCACTGCCATTTTTCTGGATGGCAGTGGTAGTGGCCTGGCTTTTTGCCTGGCTGTTCGTGGAGCGTCTCAGCAAGAGCCTGGCGCCCCGCCTCGGCGACAATGCCGGGCTGGGTCTGCTGATCCCCGTGGTCTTCGGGGCGGCGCTATTGGTGATCTGGGAAGTGGTGACGCGCGGCGCCAATGTACCACCGGTGTTGTTGCCCGCGCCTTCGGCGATCGGCGCGCAACTGGCCAATTCAGCCCCGATCCTGTGGGCCGATTTCGTGCAGACCTTCATCAAGTCGGTGCTGCCGGGCTTTGCCATTGGGTGCCTGTCGGGCCTCGTCGTGGCAATCCTGGTTGATCGGTCGCCCTTCCTCAAGGCCGGGCTGTTGCCGATCGGCAATTTCATGTCGGCGCTGCCCATTATCGGCATCGCGCCAATCATGGTGATGTGGTTCGGCTTTGACTGGCAGTCAAAGGCCGCCGTCGTCGTGGCGATGACGTTCTTTCCCATGCTGGTCAACACCGTGGCCGGCCTCAATGCCAGTTCCAGCATCGAGCGCGACCTGATGCGAACCTATGCTGCCGATTACTGGCAAACGCTTCTGAAGCTACGACTTCCCGCCGCCGGGCCCTTCATCTTCAACGCCCTCAAGATCAACTCGACTCTGGCCTTGATCGGCGCAATCGTAGCGGAATTCTTCGGGACGCCCGTCGTGGGAATGGGCTTCCGAATATCGACAGGCGTTGGCCGGCTGGCCATCGATCTGGTCTGGGCGGAGATCGCCGTTGCAGCGATCGCGGGGTCCGCCTTCTACGGGGTGATCGCCCTCATAGAAAGGGGCGTCACCTTCTGGCATCCGTCTGTCCGTGGTGGACGGGCGTAACAGGGAAAAGGGAACGAAAATGAAGAATACTATCGCAGGTCTGCTCGTCGGCGCCCTGGCGCTTTCGACCGCACCCGCCTTTGCACAGGACGCGCTGACGCTGCAGCTCAAATGGGTGACCCAGGCGCAGTTTGCCGGCTATCTCGTTGCCGAATCCAAGGGCTTCTATGACGAGGAAAACCTCGACGTCACCATCCTGGCGGGCGGGCCCAACATTGCCCCCGAACAGGTGATTGCCGGCGGTGGCGCCGACATCATCGTCACCTGGATGGCGGCAGGCATGGCCGCCCGCGAAAGCGGCGTGCCGCTGGTCAATATCGCCCAACCGTTCAAGCGAAGCGGCCTGATGATGATCTGTCCGACCGAAACCGAAATCACCGAAGTCGCCGACTTCCCGGGCCACACACTGGGGGTCTGGTTCTTCGGGAATGAATATCCGTTCTTTGCCTGGATGAACAAGGAAGGCATTGCCACCGACGGCTCGGAGGGCGGCGTCACCGTGCTGCAGCAGAGCTTCGATATCCAGCCGATGATCCAGGGCCAGGCCGACTGCATCTCGGTCATGACCTATAACGAATATGGCCAGGCGCTCGATGCCGGTTACGGGCCGGACAACCTGACCATCTTCAACTATACCGAGATGGGCAATGACCTGCTCGAAGACGGTCTCTATGTCATGGAGGAAAGCCTCTCCGATCCGGCCAAGGTCGATGCCTATACCCGCTTCGTCCGCGCCTCGATGAAGGGCTGGGCCTATGCCGCCGAGAACCCGGAAGAAGCCGCCCAGATCGTCGTCGACATGGACGATACCGGTGCCGCGACCCTCGACCACCAGCTCTACATGACCGGCGAGGTCGCCAAGCTGGTCGATCCCACCGACCCCAAGCTCGACATGGCCACCTATGAGCGGACGGTGAAGGCCCTGCTCGACCAGTCGATCATCAAGGCCGAGCCGGAAGGCGCCTATACGACCGTGGTCACCGACGGGCTCTAGGCTACGCAGCACTGCCAAGGCATGAAGGCGGGGAGCAATCCCCGCCTTTTTGCTTGGCGTCATGGCGATATGGACCTACCGGCTCCGCCAGCCTGACCCGTCCGGGTGACTGCCTTCTGCCCAAAATCTGTGCAGCCTGCGGGAACGATTCAGCCTGCCTTCGGTTGATGCCACACCCGGTCAACAAGAAGGCAACTCCCATGAACTCCATCATTTATCTCGTCGGCCTCGTCGTTATCGTCATGGCCATCCTGTCCTTCATCGGTCTCGCCTGATCATGGCCAGAGCAACCCGCAAGACAGGAGAAGCTGCCATGACCATCGATGCGCCTGCGGGCGTCGCCGTCGTCGAAACATCAGCTACCAATCGCGACCAATCCTCCTATGTCGATTGGCCCGCCATCATCGCCGGCATCGTGCTGGCCTCGGCGATCAGCCTGGTGCTGATCAGCTTTGGCTCGGCTGTCGGCCTCAACTTCCTCGATTTCGGCTATAACCAGTCGGCCACCGCTTCGCCGATCTTTGTCGGCATTGCCGCCGCGACCTGGTTCCTCTGGGTGCAGATTTCGAGCTTCATGGCCGGCGGCTATCTCACCGGCCGGCTGCGTCGTCGCTATTTCGATGCCAGCGAGGATGAAAGCGACCTGCGCGACGGCGCCCATGGCCTGCTGGTCTGGGCCGGCGCGGCCATCCTCGGTGCGGTGATCGCCGTGGGCGGTATCGGCGCTGCGGCCAATGCCGTGGGTTCAGCCGCTGCAACCGTGACCACGGCAGCCTCCAACGTCGCCGAAGACGCCGTGGACCCCAATGCCTATTTCGTCGATACGCTGTTCCGCAGCGCGCAGCCGGTGGATGCTACCGTAGCGCGTGACGAAGCCGGCCGCATCTTCGCCCAGGCGGCGCTGGGCGACGGCACGGTGGCCGATGAGGACCGCACCTACCTCGCCAATGTCGTGGCCGCCAATACCGGCCTGGCGCCGGAAGAGGCCCAGGCACGGGTCGACCAGGTCATTGCCAATGTCGAGACGGCCCGCCAGGACGCCATCGAAGCGGCGCGTATCGCCCGCAATGTCGGCATTATCGGTGCATTCCTGCTGGCGGCCTCGCTGCTGATCTCGGCCATCGGCGCTTTCTGGGCCGCGCAGAAAGGCGGCAACCATCGCGACAACAATACCGTCTTTGCCGACGTATTCCGTCGCTTCTAGGCCAGGACAGGAAAGGAAAACACCATGTTTCGTGCTCTCGGTCTCTGGCTGCTCGGCGTGCCGATCTGGCTGATCATCATCATCATCTTCTTCCTGCGATAGGAAGAACGAAGGCGGGGCGAAAGCTCCGCCTTTTAGTTGAACACCCGGCGGCACTTGAACTGGCCGAATTCGACCCAGCCGGTGGCCAGCACCTCGCCCTTGAAGCTCACCCAGCATTCGTCCAGCGATATCGGCGCACCCGCCCCGGTCAGCAGCACTGGGTTGCCGTGGCGTACAGCCGTCGCCTGCTGCGCATCGAGCCGGATTTCCGGCAGTTCGGCAAAGCCGGCCGAAACCGGCTTCAGCAGGGCGTCGCGCTCGTCCAGCGCCAAAGCCTCCAACTGGTCGATGGTCACGGCGTCCTGGTCGTGGAAGGGCCCGACGGCGGCGCGATGCAGCATGCTGACATGGCCGCGCGTGCCCAGGGCCTCGGCAATGTCGCGCGCCAACGAACGCACATAGGTGCCCTTGCCGCAGGTGACTTCGAGCACGGATTGTTCGCTGCCGTGTTCGATCAGCTCGATCCCGTCCACGTCGATCTCGCGCGGCGGCAGGTCCACCGCTTCGCCGGCCCGCGCCAGGTCATAGGCGCGCTCGCCGTCGATCTTGAGCGCCGAATAGATCGGCGGACGCTGCAGGATCGTGCCGATGAATTGCGGCAATACGGCCTCGAGCGCTGCCCGTTCCGGCCGTATATCCGAGGTGGCAACCACTTCGCCTTCGGCATCATCGGTGGTGGTGGCGCTGCCCCATTTTATGGCGAAGCGATAGATCTTGGTGCCGTCCTGCACCTGCGGCACGGCCTTGGTGGCCTCGCCCAGCGCGATCGGCAATATGCCTGTCGCCAGCGGGTCGAGCGTGCCGGCATGGCCGGCCTTGGCCGCGCCGAACAGCCAGCGCACCTTGCCCACCGCCTGGGTCGAGGTCATGTCATAGGGCTTGTCGAGCACCACCCAGCCGGAAATGGCGCGCTTGATCCGCTTGGGCTGGTTCACTCGGTCTCGCCGTCGTCGTCGTGATCGAGATCGCGCTGCACCTTGTCCGAGCGCAGGATGGAATCGATGCGGCCGGCTTCTTCGAACGTGTCGTCGACATAGAAGCGGATTTCGGGTGCGTATTTCATGTTGATCTGCGGCGCCACGCGGCCGCGCACGAATTTGCGGTGCCGGTTGAGGGCCGCCACGATTTCCTCGGCATGCAGCCCGCCCAGCGGCATGATATAGGCATTGGCGATCTTGAGATCGGGCGTCATGCGCACTTCGGGCACGGTAATGACCGCGCCACGCAGGGCGTCATCCTCGATTTCGCCCCGGGCAAACATGGCGGCCAGCGCGTGGCGCACCAGTTCGCCGACGCGCAGCATGCGCTGGCTGGGACCGGTCGGTTTGTTGTCTTTGCTCATTGCGGGGAGATATGCCCTCGCCGCGCCGCCGTCAATCGGCCAGGGTAAGCATGGTTTCGGCCTGCAGCCGGCGGGCCTGCGCCTCGATCACTGCAGACGGTGCCGGCCAGTTCGCGGCGCTGGAGGGATCGAAGGCCGCGCCGCGCCATTGCTGGTAGACCACGGCAAGGCCCGCCTCTGAGGTGCGCAGGCTGATGGCCATGACCTCGCCCTTGCGCGTATTGGCGCGCTGGGCGCCACAGATCAGCAGCAGGGGCGCCTGGATATCGTCGGGATCGTCGCCCAGTTGCACAAAGGCGCTCAGCCCGGGCATGCAGGCGCGGCCGAAGCCCTCAACCACCGCATCGCGGTAATTGGCCGGCACGGCATCGGGATTGCTGACCACGTGGGCGCCGTAAAGCGTCTGGGCCAGGGCATAGACGGCGCCATTGTGATAGAGTTGGAGTTCGGCTTCGTCGTCGCCAGAGCGGAACACGGCCTCGAAGCTACCGAGCACCGCATCGCCCACCAGGTCATCAGCCACCCAGTCCGGCGCGGGCAGCGTCAGGCGCTGGCCGAGCGTGGTCAGTTCCAACGCGCGATCCGCCACGGTCAGCGGTGGCTCACCACGGATTTGCGCCATGGCCGGCAAGGCGACCAGCAGGCTGATGAGACAGACAATTGTGCGCAGCAATGCCATTGCGGGGCTCCACCCGGAATCGGTCTTGGGCAGCGCCGTCCCCCAACAGGCCCTGACTTTCGCGACAACTAGGCGGTGGGGCCGGCGGAGGCAAGACCCTGCCCCGCACCGGGCCGACAACGGGTCGGATATGGGTATTTGCTGCAACACTGGCGGGCTGCGCCAACCGTCAGCTGCGCAGGTTGCGCGCGGCACCGTGTGCCCCATCGGGCAGGACGCGATGGGGCGGCTGGTGCCCGTCCATGAAGGCGCGGATATTGACGATGACCGTCTCGCCCATCTCGATGCGGGCTTCCAGCGTCGCCGAGGCCATATGGGCGGTCAGCACCACCTTGTTGGCTTCGGCCAGGGCCAGCAGGCGCGGGTTGATGCCGTGCCGGTTTTCGAAGACGTCGAGCGCGGCGCCCGCCAGGTGGCCGCTTTCGATGGCATCGACCAGCGCCGCCTCGTCCAGCAGTTCGGGCCTGCTGACATTGACCACGAAGCTGCCCTTCTTCATGCGCCTGAGCCGGTCGGCCGAGAGAATGTGGAAGGTTTCCCGCGTATGCGGGGTGTGCAGCGAGACAATGTCGACTGCCTCGACCATGGCGTCGAGATCGTGCCAATAGGTGGCTTCGAGCGGGGTTTCGACGCCGGGGGGGCGGCGGTTGCGCGAGAAATAATGGATGTTGAGGCCGAAGGCCTTGGCCCGCTGCGCCACGGCGGTGCCGATGCGGCCCATGCCGACAATGCCAAGGGCTTTGCCGCGCAGCCGGTGGCCCAGCATGGAGGTGGGCGACCAGCCGGCCCAGACCCCGTCGCGCACCAGCATCTGCGTGCCTTCCACCAGCCGCCGCGGCAAAGCCAGCATCAGCACCATGGCCATGTCGGCCGTGTCTTCGGTGAGCACCGAGGGCGTATTGGTCACGGTGACGCCCGCCGCCCAGGCCGCCTCGATATCGATATTGTCCACGCCATTGCCGAACTGGGCGATGAGCCGCACGCTGCGGGGCAGCCGGGCGATGAGGCGGGCATCGATGCGGTCGGTGATCGAGGACACCAGGACATCCTTGCCCTCGAGCCCGCCGATAATGTCATCGCCGGTGAGGTTCACGTCGTCTTCGTTGACATGGGTCTCGAACAGCGTTGCCATGCGCGCCTCGATGGTTTCGGGCAGGCGCCTGGTCACGAGAATGTGCGGTTTGTGGCTGACCATATGTTCCAGGATCGGGGCGGGCGGCATGTGGAAAGCCCCACAATTCAGCGCCCATTAAGGATCATTGGCTAGTGATAGGGCAATTCCATTTGTTCTGCAAAGTCATGTTTGACGAGACCATGCACGGCCGCTTTCGCCGTATCCTCAAGGCCCTTTGCCGCCGCCTGCCCGGGGCGATGCTGTTGCTTGTGCTGCTTGCCCCGCCGGCATTGGCGCAGGCCGGCAACCCCAGCGGCCTGCCGCTGCCGCGCTTTGCCGCGACCCGCTCCGACCCGATCAATGTGCGGGTTGGGCCGGGACAAAAATACGATATTTCATGGACTTACCTCAAGTCAGGCATTCCGGTGGAAATCATCCAGGAATTCGATACCTGGCGCAAGATTCGCGATGTCGACGGCGCCGAGGGCTGGATCCACCAGAACCTGCTGACCGGCACGCGGGCGGGCTATGTGACGCCGCTGGTGGCCAATGGCGAAATCGCTTTGCGCTCGGGGCAATCTGACGATTCGGGGGTGCGCGCCCGACTCGGGGCGGGACTCAAGGTGACGATTTCAGAATGCGACGGGACCTGGTGCCAGGTCAGCGCTACCGGGCATGATGCGAACCAGCGCAGCACGATTTATTCGGGTTATCTGCACCAGGAAGAGCTCTGGGGCGTCTATCCCGACGAGGTCTTCGACTAGTTCGCATCCACCCCGAATACGTTAACGGACTGTTAGCATTGACGCGCTGAACGCGTGACTCGCGCGGCGGTTAAAGCTCGGCCAGCGCATTGGCGGTCTGGCGCGCGAGGCGAACCGCATTGTCCTGCTTGGGGCAGGTGGCGCAGTAGCGGTCGGGATCGATCAGGTAGTCGAGGCAGCAGCCCTTACGTTTGACGATGAGCAGGCGCTGGCCACCGGCCTCGACCGGCTCCAGATTGCCCTGCCCGGTCAGCCCCAGCGCTTCGAGCCATTGGGCCGCATAGGACGCGATCGCTTCCGGCGGCAGGTCGCGGCGGCGCTGGCCCAGCCAGACCATCAGGCTCAGCATGCGGTCGGCGAAGAGGCGCCGCGCCGGCAGCGGCTTGAGCCGGACCAGCAGATTGACCTCGTCGAGCATGGTCGCGGCCATGGGCTTGAGCTGGGCGGCGGCTGTTTCGATCAGCATCTCGACCGGGCCGGCCTGCTGTGCGCCGGGCAGCAGCCGGTAGCCATCGACATAGATGCCGCGCCGCTGCTGGCTGAGGCCATTGAGGTCAGGCATGGCGCCGTGAATATGGGCTGATATGACCGCGAGATAGGCGGGCTGCCAGAGCAGGTTGGTCCAGAGCCGCACGGCATAGAAGGCCGGACCGGCCTTGGGATAGGTGGTGGCCAGCGCGGCGTGAAGCTCGGCCAGCATGGCCTGATTGTCACCGCCCGGCTTGTACCAGCCGGGGCGGGCGATACCGGGTTCGCCCTTCATGAAGCCGGTCAGTTGCGCGGCCGTCGCGATCAGCCGCGTGGTGGCGGCATCGCCGGAATCTCGCGCGAAGAGGAAGGAGCGGGCCATGGCGAGGTTCTATCTCTGCGCTGCCCGCGAGGAAAGGCCGCCGGATGGCTCCGGCGGCCGGTTTGCATCAGGCCTTGAGGATCTTGAAGCGGTAGAGCAGCCCGCCCAGTGCCCCGCCGACAAGCGGCGCGACGATGAACAGCCAGAGCTGGGCCAAAGCATCGCCGCCGACCAGGATGGCGGGGCCGAAGCTGCGGGCCGGATTGACCGACACGCCGGTGACCTGGATGCCGACCAGGTGGATGGCCACCAAGGTCAGGCCGATGGCGAGGCCGGCGAAATGCGGCGCGGCGCGCTCGCCGGTCGAGCCGAGGATGACCACGACGAAGATGGCGGTGAACACGACTTCGAAGATCAGGGCGGCCAGCATGGAATATTCGCCGAGATAGCCCGGACCCCAGCCATTCTGCCCCAGGCTGGCATTGCTGCCGACAATAGCCCAGAGGATCAGGGCACCGACCAGCGCGCCGGCAAACTGGGCGACCCAGTGCTGGATCATGCTCACGAGGTCCATGCGCCCGTCGATATAGAGCGCCAGGCTCACCGCCGGGTTGATGTGACAGCCCGAAATCGGGCCGATGGCATAGGCCATGGCGACGATGGCGAGGCCGAAGGCAAAGGCGATGCCGACCTGCCCGATGGCGTCGCCGCCCAATACGGCCGCCCCGCAGCCAATGAGCACCAGCACTGCCGTGCCGATGAATTCCGCAATCAGTTTATTCATGACGCTTGGTATCTCCAGAAAGACTTCCCATGCCGGGCCGAATCACCGGCCGACATGCAAGCCTTCCTGCGACACCCCGCCGCAGGCAAGCGGCGAGAGTCCTGTCAGCACAGGATTTTTCAGGCGGCGGCGCGGGCCGCGGCGATGGTGCGGCGCACCGCATCGACATCGGTCAGGGTAATTTCGTATTCGCGCTCGATGGCGGTGCCGCCCATGCCGACATGCGGATTGCGGAACACCATGCCGCTCTTGATGGTGTGGAGGGCGGCAAAATGCATCTCGTCCACCCCGGTGGCCTGCCGCACCTGGCCGATCGTATCGGCATCGAGCGCGCCGCAGGCCATGATGACGATGCGGCCAGCGGCGATGGCCGCGGTGTCCTTGAGAATGTCGATGCCTTCCAGCGCCGTGTCGCGCTGGCCGCTGGTCAGCACCCGGTCGACGCCGCAACGGATCAGGGCCTCGATGGCCTCGCGATAGTCGGCGGTCATGTCGAAGGCGCGGTGGCAGGTAACCTTCATGGGCCGCGCGGCCTCGACGAGCGCTTTGGTGCGCGCTTCATCGATCTTGCCATCGGGCGTGAGGCAGCCGATGACCACGCCGGCCACGCCGAGATCCTTCAGTGCCTTGATGTCATCCACCATGGTGGCGAATTCGAGCTCGGAATAGAGGAAGTCGCCGCCGCGCGGGCGGATGATGACGTGGAAGGGAATGGTGGCGACGCGCAGGGCCTCGCGCACCACGCCCAGGCTGGGTGTGAGCCCGCCTTCGAGCAGGCTCGCACAAAGTTCCACCCGATCGGCCCCCGCCGTCTGCGCCGCCACCAGGCCATCAATGCCTTCGACACAGATTTCGATTCGGAACGGGTGCTTGCTCATGAGTGGTCTCCAATTGGTACGGCATTGGTAGTGTGGCGGGGGAGTGGGGGCAAGGGGGTACGTCATTGTTTGACTGTGGACCAGGCGAACCCTCTCCCCTTGTGGGAGAGGGTGGAAATCCGCGTCCAGCGGATTTCCGGGTGAGGGGGTCTGCGCTCGCCCATGCTGCGATGGCAGGGGTAGTTCCGTAGCCCCCTCATCCGCCCTTCGGGCACCTTCTCCCACGAGGGGAGAAGGGAAGGGGTGGTGCGGCACGAGATTACCCCCCACCCAGCTTTGCTACGGCCCTACGGGCCGAGCGGCGCTACCCTCCCCACAAGGGGGAGGGAGACGATGAACACCGATATCGGTGCTGGCGCCCACCCTCCCCCTTGTGGGGAGGGAAGCGAGATAGGACTTAGCGTCAGCTAAGTCCTTGATCGAGCAGGGTGGGGGTATGCTTCCACATACGCGATGGCGGATGGACCACCCCCTCCCGAGCGCCGCTAGGCGCTGCGCGCCAAGCTCTGCTTGCCAGCCATTCGAGCATAGCTCTCATGGCCTTCTCACCTAAGTTTGCTCCACTGGAGCAAACTTGCCTTCGGCCGGATCGAAGCCCCTCAAGGGGGAGGGTGGGCAGGAGCCGCAGCCTCTCCAGAGGGCCGCTCCTTCGTCACTATCCCATCAGCCCTCCGCACTAATCCGCATGGGCCGAGTGACGCCGTGTGAGCCAGTGCGGCGCATGATGGTGGCTCGGAGGATTTGCCATGCGTCGCCTTGCTGGCTGGGTCCGCGATGATAGCGGTACGTCGGCCGTTGAATTCGCCATATTGACGCCGGTCTTCCTGCTGCTGCTGACCGGGATGCTGGCCTATGGGGTCTATTTCGGGGCCGCCCATTCGCTGCAGCAACTGGCGGCCGACGCGGCGCGCACCGCCATTGCCGGGCTGGACGAGAGCGAGCGCAATGCGCTGGTGGGGGACTTTCTGGCGGCCAATGCCGACAGCTATGCCCTGATCGATGCCGACAGGCTCAGCGTGACCATTGGCGACAAGCCCGGCGACCCGGACCATTACCGCGTGGTGCTGGAATATGATGCCGGCGACCTGCCGATCTGGGACCTCTACCCGCCTTTGCCGCTGCCCAGCCAGCAGATCATCTATAGCTCGACCATCAGGCGGGGCAGGATATGAGCCTGTGGCGGGATACACGCGCCAATATGGCGGTGCTGTTCGCCATGGGCTTTGCCATTTCCGCGCTGGTCTCGGCCGTGGCAGTGGATGGCGCGGCGCTCTATCACGAGCGCCGCATGATCCAGAACGGGGTGGACCTGGCGGCCCTGTCGGCGGCCGGCAACCCCGGCGACGCCACGGCGCTGGCACAGGCCGCGCTGGTCGAGGCGGGATTGCTGCCCGTGGGCCCCAGCGCCGGGCTGACCGTGGTGACCGGCCATTACGACCCCGACCCGGCCATTGCCGCCGCCGACCGGTTCACGCCGGGCCGGGCGCCGCTCAATGCCGTGGCGGTGCATTTCCAGCGGCGGGGCGCACTGTATTTCGCGCGGGGCTGGGCCGAGCCGCCCGAACTGGGCGCCATGGCCATTGCCAGCGTGACCCCGCAGGTGTCGTTCTCGCTGGACTCGCGCCTGGCCAGCCTCAAGGGCGGCATCGCCAATGGCGTGCTCAACGCGCTGCTCGGCACCAATGTCGCGCTCGATGTGATGGACTATCAGAATCTGCTCGCCGCCAAGGTCGATACCTTCGCCTTTCTCGATGCGCTGGCCGGACAACTGGGCGTCACAGTCGGCACCTATGACGACCTGCTGGCACTCGAGGCCGACCATGGCAAGCTGGCCGGGGCGCTGGCCAGCCTGCTGACCGGGGTGGAGCGCACGGCCATGCTGAAACTGGCCGGAGCGGCCGGGCATAATGGCAGCGTGAAGCTGGCAAAGCTGTTCGATCTCGGCGCGCTGGGCGGGCTGGCCATCGGCTCGGGCAATGGCGAGGGCCTCTTCACCGCCATTTCGGCACTGGACCTGCTGACCGCCAGCGCTGGCCTGGGCAATGGCGACCGGCAGGTGTCGCTGGCGCTGACCGCCGGCATTCCGGGGCTTGTGAGCCTCGATGCGCAACTGGCCATTGGCGAGCCGGTACAGGGTGGCGCATGGTTTGCCATTGGCGGCGTGGGCAGTGTGGTGCGGACCGCCCAATTGCGGCTGCGCGTGGTCGCCGAAATCCTGGGCAGTGGGGTGCTGGTCGGGGCGCCGATCCGGCTGCCGCTCTATCTCGAAATGGCGCAGCCCGAAGCCGTGGTGGGAGCGGCCAGCTGCCCATCGGGTGCGGGGGGCAAAGGCAGCGCCACCATTCTCACCAGACCGGGCGTGTTGCGCCTGATGATCGGGGAGGTCGATGATGTCAGGTTCGGCGATTTCAACACGACGCCGGTGGTGGCGCCGGCAAAGCTGGCCGAGGTCAAGCTATTGGGCCTTACCGTGCTGAAAGTGCTGGCCTCGTCGCTGGTGGAAATCGCCCAGACCACGCCGGTGGCGCTTGGCTTTTCGAGCAGCGATATTGCCCGCGGGGTGATCAGGACCGCGCGGACGACCACCATGGTGAGTTCGCTCACCGGATCGCTGCTGGGCAATATGGTGCTCGATGTGCCGGTGCTCGGCCTGGGGCTGAATCTCAGCGGCCTGACCGGGCTGCTCAACACCATCCTGACGCCGCTGACGCCGGTGCTCGACCTGACGCTGGCGCGGCTGCTCGAACCGCTGGGGCTGGCGCTGGGCGAGGCCGATGTGCGGGTTTATGGCGTGCGGTGCAGCCATCCGGTGCTGGTGGGCTAGGGAATATGGTGACGCGTCGGATGCCCACCCTCCCCTTTGAGGGGAGGGCAGCGGCGCCTGGCCCGCAGGGCCTTGGCAAAGCTGGGAGGGGGTAGTTTGCGGCTCGATGACCCCCTCCCTAGCTACGCTATGGCCTGGCGGCCTAGCTTCGCTACCCTCCCCTCAAGGGGGAGGGTGGGCAGGCTTTGTGCCGGACCGCTCAGCGCGTTGGCAGGGATGCGGAGCCGAGGGCGCTGGCGCGGATCAGGGTGCGGGTGACCAGCGGGGCCGGGGCGAGGGTCAGCTGGCTGGTGGCGCTGGCCACGGCCGTGCCGTTTCTGGTGCAGACCAGATGCATGAGGCTGGGGCCATCGGCGGTGTGGCGGGCCAGTTCGGTCACCACCACCAGCTTGCCGAAGGGCTTGAGCCGCGTGCGCCCGGCAGCGGAAACGAGCGTGGTGGTGGGCGGCGCGGGCAAGGTGGAGAGATGGCCGGCGCCGGCCAGCCAACCCTGGGCGCAGAGTTCGACCAGGTGCTGCCAGAAGGCCTCGGTGGGCTGGCCGTCGCGATGCAGTTCGCCCGGCAGCGGGCGCAGGCTGATGACGGTGGTGTCCCTGGCAGGCAGCCAGGCATTGAAGGCGCCCCACAGCCTTTGCCGCCAATGCCGCATCTGTCCGATCATGGTTCCATCCCCCCGGTTGACCAGTCGTTGGGGCGGACCATAGGAGCGCGGGGAGACCGGCGGGATACCATGAAAGGGGTATCGGGTCGCGGGACATCCCGACTATAGTTCGGCTCGGGGCAGGCTGGCAGGAGCGGGGTATGACGAACGGGCCGGAGGGCGCCGCTGCGGATCGTTCTGGTGGAGGACGACGAACCGATCCGCCGGCGGCTGGCCGAACTCATTACCGACTGGTCCGGCGCCACACTGGTCGCCACCTGTGCCACGCTGGCCGAAGCCATGGCGGCGATCGAGGCGCAGAGCTTCGACCTGCTGGTCACCGATCTCAAGCTGCCCGACGGCAATGGCATCGAGGCGATCCGGCTGGTCGGCAAGCTGCAGCCTCAGGCCGAGGCCATGGTGATTTCGGTACTGACCGACGAGCGCTCGGTGCTCGACGCCATCGAGGCGGGGGCGGCGGGCTACCTGCTCAAGGATGCCGAGGCGCTCGACCTGGTCGAGGCCATCACCGACCTGATGGCGGGCCGCTCGCCGATTTCCTCGCGCATTGCCCGCGTGCTGGTGCGCCGGCTCGCCGAGCGCGGGGAGGCGAGCGGGGCGGCGGAGGACAGGCCGAGCCTGACGCCGCGCGAAATGGATATCCTGTGGGGCATTGCCAAGGGCTTTACCTATGGCGAGCTGGCCGAGCGGCTGGGCATGTCGCGGCAGACCGTGCCGGTGCATATCCGCAATATCTACCGCAAGCTGCAGGCGTCCAATCGCAGCGAGGCGGTGTTCGAGGCGACGCGGCTGGGGCTGATCCGGCTATGAGGCCAGTCGGGGTGGCAGGACCGGCTTTGCTGCTGGTGGCGCTGACCCTTGTGCTGGCCAGCATGCCGGCCTGGCTGCATCTGCCGCTGCCTGATAATGGGCTGGTGCTGACGCAGGCGGCGCTGGTGGTGGATGACGGACCGGTGCAGGCGGTGACGCTGCCCGATACGGTGCGGACGCCGGAGCCGGGGCGCTCGGTGGTCCGCTATGCGATGACGTTCGAACTGCCGGCGCAGCCGGAACAGGCGCAGACCGTCTATATTCCGGCGGCGCGGCACCAGTTGAGCGTTGCGGTGAATGGCCTTGTGGTGCAGTTGCCGGCGGATTCTCCCTGGCTGCAGCAGGCGCAGGGCTATACGAGCCTGCTGCGCGTGCCGGCGGACTATTTGCTGCAGGGCGAAAACCATATCGTGGTGACGCTGCGGCGGAGCGACGCCGCCATCCCCTTCTATCTGAGCCCGGTCTATATCGAGCGGGGGGCGGGGCTGGACCGTTCGCCTTGGCTGGCGCTGGCCATGGCCGGACAGGGGCGCATCGCCGCCTTCGTGCTGCATCTGGTGGTGCTGCTGGGCCTGCTGACGCTGTGGACGGCGCGGCGGCACGACCCGCTGTTCCGCTGGCTGGCGCTGATCGGCAGCACGACGCTCTTGGCAACAGTGCTCGATATCGCCCAGGTGCTGGAGGGGCTGGCCTCGTGGGCGCCGGCCCAGCATGTGCTGATGTGCGCCTTTGGCCTGATGGCGCTGGGCGTGGCGCTGTCGGCAGCGGAACGGCCAACGCCGCGCTGGCTGGTGCCCACAATGTGCGTGCTGCCGGTGCTGCTGCTCGGGCTGGGGCTGCTGGTGGGGGAACGGCCATTGCTGGTCACCGGCATCAGCGCCAGTATCGCCATTGGCGGCCATATCGTGGCCACCGTGCTGCTGGCGGCCAATTTCCTGCGCACCGGGCGGTGGGACCAAGGCCTGCTGGCCGTGCCCTTCTTCCTCGTCGCCTGGATCGGGCTGGGCGACATGATGGTCGTGACCGGGCTGCGCGAGGCGCCGTTCCTGCTGACCAATTATGTGCGGCCGCTGACCATGCTGACCATTGTCGTGGTGCTGATGCGGCGGCTGGCCAACAGCCTCAACAGCCTCGACGAGGCCAATGACCTGCTGCGTAACAAGCTGGCGGAACAGGAGCGGCAATTGTCGTCGCTGCATGCGCGCGAGCGCCAGCGCGCCGCCGAGGCGGTGCTGGAGGACGAGCGCGGACGGCTGACACGCGACCTGCATGACGGGCTCAGCGGACATCTTGTATCGATCATCGCGCTCAGCGAGCGCGGCGCCGACCCGGCCACGATCGAGCGCTCGGCCCGCGCGGCGCTCGATGACCTGCGGCTGGTGATCAACTCGCTCGATGTGGGTGACGAGGACCTGCCGCTGGCTCTGGCCGGGTTCCGCGAGCGGCTGGAGCCGCAATTGCGCCGGCTGGGCGTGGGGCTGGACTGGTCGATGGAGAAGCTGCCCGAGATCGGCGGGGTGACGCCGGGCAATGCGCTGTCGGTGCTGCGCATCATGCAGGAGGCAGTGACCAATGCGCTCAAGCACGGCCCAGCGCGGCATATCCGCATCGAGGGGCGACGCGGCTATGGCGGCGCGGCCGTGATCGCGGTGGCCAATGATGGCGGCGGCAGCGAAGCGGCGCGGGCCGGACATGGGCTGAGCAATATGAGCCGCCGGGCCCGCTCGATCGGCGGCGATGCCGTGTTCGAACGGCTGGAGGGCGAGGCGATCATGCGGCTGACCCTGCCGCCGCGGCTGCTGGACGCTTAGGGGGCTCCACGCGCCCGGCCGCGTGGTTCGACGGGCTCACCATGAGGCCTTCGAGAGCTGGCTTTAAGTCCTGCGGCCGCTCACATTTCAGCCCTGCGCAGCGGGCCCTCGCGGATTCTCCTCGCTTCGAGCGGGGTGGAGGACTATGCAATTGCGCTTGCTGCCTGCATAATATATCAAGCAATTCCTTTTTTTATTCGAGTCGCTGTCATGACCGATTCCACCCAAAGCAGTTGGGCCGAAATTTTCACGCCCCGTTTCGCGACGGTGACGCTGATTCTGTGCCTGGGCGTGGCGCTGCTGGCGTTCAATGCCTTCCTCGCCTCGATCTCGCTGCCGACTGCCGTGCAGGAAATGGGCGGGGTGGCGCTGATCTCGTGGGCGCTGACGCTGTTCCTGGTCTTTGCCATTGTCGGCGGCTCCGGCGCGGCTTTGCTCAAGCAAAGGCTGGGTGCGCGCACCGCTTTGCTGGCATCGGCCAGCATTTTCCTGCTGGGCACGGTGGTGGCTGGCACGGCCGGTTCCATGGAGCAGGTGCTGGTGGGACGGGCTCTGCAGGGGCTGGGCGAAGGCGTGGTCTCGGCGATCTGTTTCGCGCTGATCCCGGAGCTGTTTCCGTCGCGGCTGGTGCCCAAAGTGTTCGGGCTGCAGGCAATGATCTGGGCCGTTGCGGCGTTTGGCGGGCCGGCGGTGGCGGGGCTTTTGACCGAGCTGGTGTCCTGGCGCGCGGCGTTCCTGGTCAATGTGCCGCTGGTGCTGCTGTTTGCCGCCATGGTGTCGGTGAAAGTGCCGGCTCATTCGCCCGAGGACCGCAAGGTGGTGACCTTTCCGGGTATTCGCCTGCTGACCATCGGCGCCGCCATCATGCTGGTGGCTTTGGCCGGGCTGGCGCAGCCGCTGGCGGCGACGGGCCTGCTGATCGCGGCCGCGGCGCTGCTAGTGCTGGTGGTGTGGCTCGATGCCCGCGCCACGGACCGGCTGATGCCGCCCGATGCGTTCCGGCTGGTATCGGTGGTGGGCACCGGGCTGTGGATGGTGCTGCTGATCAATATCGCGGGCGCCGGCTCGGCGGTTTATCTGGTGCTGGTGGTGCAGGAAATGTGGGGCTATGGCCCCACCGCGGCGGGTGCCCTGGCGGCCACGCTGGCGGTGGCGTGGAGCGCATCGGCGATCCTGGTGGCCAATGTGCGCAGCAAGGAGACGCGCAAGACACTGATCCGGCTGGGGCCGGCCATGATCGGCGCTGGGCTGCTGCTGGTGCTGGCCGGGCTGGAACTGGATCAGGTGGCCATCGTGGTGGCCGGGCAATTGATCATCGGCTCGGGCTTCGGCACCTGCAATGGCTATCTGAACCTGACCATGATGGAGGCCGCCAGCGACGCCGAACGCGACCGCACTTCGGCGCTGATGCCGACGACGCAATCGGCGGGCAATGCGATCGGCGCGGCGCTGGCCGGCGTGGCCGCCAATTCGGCGGGCATGGCCGCCGCCGTCTCGGCGCTGGAGGTCAAGCTGGCGGTGATGCCGATCTATGTGCTGGGGGCGGCGATGGCGGCTCTGGCCTTTGCCGCGGCCTGGCGCATGGTGGGGATGATCCGGCCGCAGGATGTGAATTCGAGCTTTGCGGCTGGGTAGGGTTTTTGGTGGGATACCCCCTCCCAGCCTCCCCCTGATAGGGGGAGGAACAGATCGCGTTACTGGCGCCATATCCGGGCTTCCCCTTCTCCCCTCGTGGGAGAAGGTGCCCGAAGGGCGGATGAGGGGGCCTACGCGCCATCCATCAGCGTTGAAGCATGGGATGGCGCAGCCCCCTCACCCGGTTTTCCGCTGAACGCGGAAAAACACCCTCTCCCACGAGGGGAGAGGGTTGGCCGGCCTCATGCGCTCAAAATCACAATCAACGCCTTGAGCTGAAAAGAAAAAGGGCGGTGGATGAACCACCGCCCAGTTTTGTCAGGGAGAAAACGTGTGCGCGTTCCTACGCGCGGGGCTGGGGAACAATGCGCAGATAGGGCTTGGGTTCCTTCCAGCCATTGGGGAACTTTTCCTTGGCGGCATCATTCGACAGGGAGCTGGCGATGATGACATCCTCGCCATTCTTCCAGTTGACCGGAGTGGCCACCGAATGGTTGGCGGTGAGCTGGAGGCTGTCGATGACGCGCAGCACTTCATCGAAATTGCGGCCGGTGGAGGCCGGGTATTCGATCTTGAGCTTCACCTTCTTGTCCGGGCCGATAACGAAGACCGAACGCACGGTCAGCGTGTTGTCGGCATTGGGATGGATCATGTCATAGAGGCGAGCGACCTCGCCCTTGGTGTCGGCCAGCAGCGGGAAATTCAGCGCGGTACCCTGGGTTTCCTCGATATCCTTGGCCCAGCCGCCGTGGTCCTCGAGCTTGTCGACCGATAGGCCCAGCACCTTGACGCCGCGCTTGTCGAATTCGGGCTTCAGCTTGGCGGTGTAGCCCAGTTCGGTGGTGCAGACGGGGGTGAAATTCTTGGGGTGGCTGAACAGCACGGCCCAATGACCATCGATATAGTCATAGAAATGAATGGGGCCTTCGGTGCTGTCGGCAGTGAAATCGGGGGCGGTATCGCCAATCAGAATTGCCATGTCTTGATCCTTACCGGGCCGGTTGAAGGCCCCTACTCGCTTTAACAAGGAATATCGTACTCCCAGCCGCCGATTGCAGCGGCCGGAAGTGAAATCCTTTTATGTTTTGGGCGGCAGGAACGCCATGGCGTTCCAACGGGATGGCCGCAGGCAGCAAAGCCGGCGCTCAGGGCGCTGATGGCGCGCCATTGCTCCAGGTGACCTGCTCGGTATTGAGGGGAATGACCGACAGGCTCATCTTGCCCGAGCCCTGCTGGATCTCTCGGGCATGGGCCAGATAGATCAGTGCATTATTGGCCTGGTCATAGACGCGGGTGACGCGCAGCGACTTCCAGATCAGCGAGCGGCCTTCCTTGAAGATTTCCTCGCCGCCGGCGCGGGTATTGATATCGCCGATGGTGATGGGGCCGGTGACCGAGCAATCGAGCGCCGAATAGGAGGGGTCCTCGAACCAGTTGCCCTGGCTGATGCGATCAATGAAGGAGCGGTTGAAATAGGCCAGGTGGCAGACGACGCCATCGACCTCGGAATCGGCCACCGCATCGATGGCAATGTCATTGCCGGTCCAGTCGACGCCGACGGAACCCACTTCGCGGCTGTCGCCACAGGCGGCAAGGGTGACGGCGACGGCGGCAGTCATGACGATGGCGGCGAGGCGGTTCATGGGCGGGCTCCCTGGTTGCGGGAATTAGATGGGATGTTTGGGGGTGAGTGCAATGGGCGGGGCATGAAATGAGCCGCACTCTCGATCGTCACCCTCGGGCTTGACCCGAGGGCACTGTACTTACCCGAACGTTCAGCAAGTGAAGAGCCCTCGGGTCAAGCCCGAGGGTGACGGCTGGTGGTTGTTTCGCGCCGCGCCGTCAGTAGCTGCGCTCCTTCAGATACCGCTCCAGCAGCCGCACCAGCAGGGACAGCGAAATGGTCATGGTGAGATAGAGGAAGGCCACCACATTGTAGGTTTCGAAGAAGAGGAACGTGCCGGAGGAATAGACCTTGCCGAGCTGGGTGATGTCCTGCACGCCCAGCGCCGAGACGAGCGCCGAATCCTTGATCATCGAGACGAAATCATTGGCCAGCGGCGGCAGAATGGTGCGCAGGGCCTGGGGGAAGGTGACCAGCCGGAAGCATTTCCAGCGGCTGAGGCCGAGCGAACGCGCGGCTTCGAGCTGGCCGCGATCGACAGATTCTATCCCCGCGCGGAAAATCTCGGCGATAAAGGCAGAATAGCAGATGGTGAGCGCCACGATGGCGCGCCAGACGAAATCGAACTGGCGGATCGTCACCACGGTGTCGAAGGGCTGCAGCAGCCAGTTGAGGCCGGCCACCATGCCCGGGGCGCCGACAAAGGCGACGTAGAAGAGAAACACCAGCACCGGAATGCCGCGGATGATTTCGACATAGAAGGTGGCGATTTCGCGCAGGACGCGATTGTTCGAGGTGCGGGCCAGGGCGACGAGCAGGCCGATCAGCGTCGCCACGGTGAAGGCGACCAGCGTGACCCAGATGGTGGTGAGGACGCCGCCTGACAGGGCGCGGAAAATCTGGCTATAGCCGGCATCATTGGTGATGGCCCAGAGGCCGGTGACAAAGAGCAGCCCGATGGCGAGCAGCCACCAGGGCAGGCGAGCGAGGACGGAGGGGCGGCGGGGGATGTAGGTCATGGTTTCTTATTTGCCCCGCAGGCTCTCAGTCGGTCTTCCCTCCCCCTTGTGGGGAGGGATCGAGGGTGGGGGTCGAGGGTGCCATAGGCGCCGAGTTTGCGGAGCCCTCGACACCCCCACCCTGCTCGATTCAACGGACTTAGCAAACGCTAAGTCCTATCTGCTCTCCCTCCCCCACAAGGGGGAGGGAAGCAGACTGAAAGCTCAGCGCCAATTCTACTGCGCCGAATTGTATTCGTAGAACCACTTCTGCTGCAGCGCATCCATGGTGCCGTCGGCCTTGATCTGGGCCAGGGCGGCGTTGATGGGGGCGACGAGGTCGGAGCCGGGGGTGAGGATGAAGCCGAAATCCTCGGTGCCGAGGGGCTCGCCGATGACTTTGAAGGCACCCGGATTGGCGCCGATATAGCCATTGGCCGAGGTCTGATCCATCAGCACGGTATCGACATCGCCGGCCTGGAGGGCCGCCACCGATGTGCCGAAGGTGTCGAACAGCTTGATGCGCGGATTGGCCTCGTCGCCATCGAGCACGTTGTAGACGGCGACGTAGAAATTGGTGGTGCCGGCCTGGGCGCCGACCAGATTGGCCGCGTCGGCGGCGAAACTGGCGGCATCGGTGAAGCGGGTCTCGTCGGCGCGGACCAGCATCAGCTCGCTGGCTGGTGAGGTAGCTATCGGAAAAATCGATCTGGCTCTTGCGCTCGTCATTGATGGTGATGCCATCCATGCCGACTTCGAACTGGCCGTCGCGCACCGCCTGGATCATCACGTCCCAGCTGGAAAGCTGCCAATCGACCTTGGCATTGAGGCGGGTGGCGATCTCGTTGAAGAGATCATATTCGAAGCCGATGCCCTCGCCAGTCGCCGGATCGGCGAAATTGAGCGGCACATAGGCGTTTTCGGTGACGGCGACGATGGTGCGGCCGCCCAGATCGGGCAGTGCGTCCTGCGCCTGGGCGATGGGCAGGCCGAGGGCAGCAACGGCCGCGGCGGCGGCGATGAGTTTAGTGAGCGAAGGCATGAGGCAGCAGTCTCCCGGTCGATGTTTTGCCGGGAGACTAGAGCATTTCGTCAGAGCCTGGAAATGGGGAGATTGCGGCAGACTTGTCGCAGGCGGTGCCGCGCAACACAGATCGTCACGTCAGGGCTTGGACCCGAGGGCCCTTCGCTTAACCGGCGCATCGCAAGTGCAACGCCCTCGGGTCAAGCCCGAGGGTGACGCGCGGCGGGTGTGGCGGCCTGTTTGCCGGAGCGAAGTTTATGCCCCGTCTGCCACGTCGGCGCCCGGGCCGTTCTTCTGCAGCGACTCGATGGCGTTCTTGGCCGAGGCCTTGGATGTATAGGTTTCGGTGCGGACCATGGTCTCGCCATTGCCGGCGACGAAGCGCACGAAATGCTGGCCATCCTTGGAGGCAACGATCTCGAAGCGGTAGCCGGAGCCGGTCTCGTCCTTGGAGAGATCGACCGTGGCGGCGCCGGGCGCATTCTTCTTCAGCGACTCGATGGCCGACTTGGCGCTGGCCTTCTGCTTGTAATTCTCCGACCAGAAGATCTTCTCGGAATTGTAGGAGAAATCGAACTTGAACTGATCGTTGGCTGCCGGGGTGACGTTGAATTTATGCGCCATGACGCTGGGACTCCTCTTCGGCGGCCGCGACCCGGCCGCAATCACGCGGAGTAGATTAACGGCCTGAGAGCAGAAGGGAAGCCCTCTGACGCGTCAGGATATTTCCGGGCCCCCGGAGGCGCGATCGATATGGCCCAGGTCGCGGTCCGGATCGATGCGGTCGCGGACCAGTTGCTTGAGCTGTTTCACATCGGGGAAGCCGCCGTCGCGCTTGCGCTCCCAGATCAGCTCGCCGTCGAGATGGATCTCGAAAATACCGCCGGTGCCGGGCACGAGCGTCACGGCACCCATTTCGAGGCTGAAGGTGGAGAGGACTTCGGACGCCATCCAGGCCGCACGCAGCAGCCAGTTGCACTGGGTGCAATAGGTGATCGTCAGGTCAGGCTTGTCCGCCATTCAGGCCTTCTTGCGCTTCTTGACGTCGGCCGGATCGACGAGGCTCGCCAGGATCTGGTCGACCAGGTCGAGATCCTGCCGTTTGCCGGCGGCCTGCTGCTGCAGGTCGACCAGATAGGAGGTGGTGTAATAGAGCCGCCGCGCCAGCATGGTGGCGATATGCAGCGAGAATTCGGGGCGGGAATCGAGGAAGGTCAGCGCATCGGGGATTTCATAGGCCGTGACCGCCGACAGCGCCTTGACCGTGGCCGAATGGGGCATGTCGAGCAGCACGGCCATTTCACCGAATATGGACCCAGGCTCGTCAACATGGGTGACCTGGGTGCGCTCGCGGATGACTTCCACCTGGCCCTCGACCAGCACATAGAGCCGGCCGAAGCGCTCGCCTTCGGGCAGCATGACGGCGCCCGGCTTGAACGTGACCTGCTTGAGACCCTGGCAATATTCGAGAATGTCGGCCATCTGCTCCCTCCGCCTGCCGGCCTTCTATATCGCGCAAAGTCCCGGCCGGTCAAAGCAAAGCCGCCCGGCGCGAACCGGGCGGCTGGAGAGGACAGGCGGCAGGATCAGTTGATCCAGATCACCGTGTTGGTGGACGAATCGACCAGAGCCGGGCGATCGCCGAGATAGACATAGCCATAGCGCGAATCGGGGATGGTCGAGATTTCGGTGCCGTCGGGCAGCACATAGCCGACCACCGCATCGCCCTCGACCGTGACCGAGGTCACCGGATTGGCCACGGCAAAATCAGCGGCGGTCTGCGGCACGAGATAGCCCGGCGACTGCACCAGCGCACGCGACTGCAGGTCGACGATCCAGACGCGGTCATTGGCGTAGACATAGCCATAGGCCGGGTCGCCCTCGATGGGATAGACGGTGACATCGGCCGGCACGACGAAGCCGATATCGGCGGTGCCGTCGAAATAGATCGGCTCGACCGGATGGGCCGCGACATAGTCGATGGAGGAAGTGGCAATGCCCGCTTCGGCGCCGATGGTGGCGCCGGCAAAGCCGCCGATGACGGCGCCGATGGGGCCGCCGAGCAGGCCGCCGATCACGGCGCCCGTGGTGCCGCCGCCGGTGGCGCCAATGACAGCGCCGGCTTCAGCATCGGACTGGACGCCGACGACCTTGTCCTGGGCGACAGCAGGGAGGGCAGCGGCGAGCGAAAGTGCGGCCATGGAGGCCAGAAGAAGCTTTTTCATTGTCTTGATCCTAACGTAGCGGAGCGGGCCGAAGCCTGCTCATTGCGGAAGCGCGGGGCCAATGCTGGCGGCGCGCGGTTAACCGCCCCGTGGTTTTTCCAACGGGGGCCCGGGGCGGTTCGTTCCGCAGATGTGAGGATCAGACGGCGAGCTGTTGCAGAATGGCACCGGTGAGGTCGGCGGGCTGCGTATCGGGGGCGAAGCGGGCGGCGACCTGGCCGTCCCTGCCAATGAGGAATTTGGCGAAATTCCATTCGATATCGCCGGGATGGCTGGCCTTCAGCCAGGTATAGAGCAGGCTTTCATCGGGGCCATTGACATCGAGCCGGGCGAACAGCGGGAAGCTGACGCCGAAATTGACTTCGCAGAATTCAGCGATTTCGGCGGCACTGCCCGGCTCCTGCAAGCCGAACTGATTGCAGGGAAAACCCAGCACGACGAGGCCCTGGTCGCGATACTGGCGCCACAGCGCCTCGAGCCCGCCATATTGCGGGGTGTGGCCGCATTGGCTGGCGGTGTTGACCACCAGCACGACACTGCCGGCATAGGCGGCGAGGGGCTGGGGCGTGCCGGATAGCAGAGGCAGGGTGAAGGCGCTGAGGCTGGTCATGGCGGCGAGGGCTCAGTGGCGGATGAGCTGCAGATCGTTTTCCGAGACGATGCGCTGATGGGTCTCGGCCTTGCCCTGGACCTTGTATTGCACGGCATGGCCCTCATAGGGCAGCAGGGCGACGATCTGGCATTCGCCGGCCTTGCGGCTGCTGCTGGCGCGATTGGGCAGCAGGTCGAGCACCTGGCCGACCTTGTATTTGTGCATGTGGGGAACTCCGGCAAAAACCGACTTTATCAGCTTAAGGGCGCCGACACAAAGCAAACGATTCGCGCAGGCACGCGGCAGTGCCGGACGGCGCAGGCGCCTCCGGGGATGAACAGAACGGGCGGGCCCCGAGACGGCTTTCGCCTCGATGGTATTTTTTAGTGAGACGAAAACCGCCTCGGGGTGCCGGGACTTGCTCGGACGGCGCGATCGCAAACCCCAGCGGATTGCCGTAGCGCCCCGCCCGAATGTTTCGTCCGCTCGACCCGAAAGCAGGCGCGACCCCGCCTTCCCCGGCTGGCTTCCGGACGCTCGTCGCTGCAGCGCCGCCCGTATCCCGGAAGCTGGGGGTATCATACGCGCGGTGATGCCCGCGGGGATAAGATGGATAACTTTGCTTGGGACTTTAGCGATTGCGATATTGCTCGATGCGCTTGGCCAGCTTCTGGCGCAGCTCGAGCATCTTCGCCTGGTAGGCGGCATATTGCGGATCGGCATGCGGCGCCTGCGGCGTCTCCAGCCGTGGCCGCAGCCGCCGCACCGGCAGGGGCACCTTGTCCTTCACCAGCCAGACATAGGCCTTGAGATCGCTGCGCCAGACGCTGTTGGCCGCCTCCCAGCCATCGAGCTCCGCCAGGGCCTGACCAAGCTGGGTGGCGAGCCCGCCATGGTCGGGCGCCGCCATCGGCAGGGGATCATCATGGGCAAGGAAGGGCCTGGCGTCCCGCAACAGCGCCTCGGCCACGCCGATGGTGTGGCGGGAAACCGGCGCCTCCGGGCGGCGCGTGGCCACGGCGGTGACCTGCGCCTGCAGCGCGCTGAGCCGGAGCCAGAGCGCTTCGTGGCGGGCCGCGAGGGCGTGGGTGACGCGCGGCAGGGATTTTTTGCGCGGCCTGGCGGGATGGGCGGAGACAGGCGCAGCCTGCGGCGCAGGCTGGCCTTGAGGGGTTTCCCCGAAAGGCGGCTGGGTGGTGTGTGGGGGCATGGGGTTCTCCTGTTGGGGCGGGATGCCGGACAGGAGAGGATAAGGCGGGATGGAGCGGTGGGGATTAGTTTTCTAACTCCGACAACTTGCTTGTCGCAGGAATTTTTCTATGGTCTTGCACTTGGCTACAGGTGGGCGACCGTCAAACTCACCGCGGCACGAGCTTAGCTCGTCGGAGTCGATGGTGGGATTGTTCAGGGATTTTCCTTTGCGACCATAGGCTTGGGCCGCTATCGTTCCCCGCAGTTAGGGGGCGACATGCAAATTTCAGATTATCTCGATCAGGTGCGCAGCGCTTACTCTAGCGGGCACGCTACCGAGCACAGCTATCGTCCGGCACTGTACGCTCTTTTCAAGTCGATCGACCCAGCACTGGCGGTAATTAACGAGCCAAAGAAGTCGGAAGCCGGTATGCCGGACTTTCTGTTCCAGCGGGGCGATATCCCAGTGGGTTGGGCAGAGGCGAAGGATATCGACAAGGACGTTATCAAGCTCAAGGGCTACTCAATTGAGCAGCGTAGACGGTATGAGGCAGCTTACGCCAACCTGATCTACACTAACGGCGTAGACTTCGAATTCATTCGTGAGGGTCAGCAGGTCCACTTCGTCTCGATAGCAGACTTTGTCATGGGACTTCAGCCCCGGCCAGAAAACTTTGGGGAGCTCGAACGCCAGCTGCGCCTGTTTGCGGAGCAGAAGCCAATCACCGTCCGTTCGGCTGCCAAGCTGGCTGAGATGATGGCGGCCAAAGCGGCCGTTATCAAGGACGAGATAGCCCTGGCACTGAGGGGCGATCCCGAATTTCGTTCTGGGCTCGGCGGCCAGTTCAAGAGCTTCAAAGCCAACCTGCTGCCGGCGCTGGAGCCCGACGAGTTCGCCGACCTCTACGCGGAGACAATTACTTACGGCATGTTCGCAGCGCGCTTTCATGACGACCATCTGGCGACATTCAGCCGGCAGGAGGCGATGGAAAAGCTGCCGGCATCGAACCCTTTTCTGAAAGGGCTGTTCGAATACGTCGCCGGACCAGCCCTGCCTAAGCGCCTAGCCTACATCGTCGATGACTTAGTCCAACTGATGCGCGCCAGCGATCCTCACTCATTGTTTGAGGACTTCGGCAGGTTCACGGCGCGCAACGACCCCTTCATCCACTTCTACGAAGACTTTCTCGCCGCCTATAATCCGAAGAAGCGCAAGAGCCGCGGCGTTTGGTACACACCTGAGCCGGTGGTCGATTTCATCGTGCGGGCGGTGGACGAAGTGCTGAAAACGGAGTTTGGCCTGGCTGACGGTCTGGCTGACACATCCAAGGTTACAGTCGATTGGGACACCGGGACCAACCACCCCAAGACGGGCAAACCGATCACCCAAAAGCGCCAGGCGCACCGAGTCCAGGTGTTAGATCCAGCGACCGGGACCGGAACCTTCCTAGCGAAGGCCGTCCAATTGATCGCTGATCGTGTCAAGGCGCGCGCGCCGGGAAAATGGTCTGGCTATGTGGAGCAAGACCTTCTGCCACGCCTGCACGGCTTCGAGCTGCTAATGGCTAGCTACGCCATGTGTCACATGAAGCTGGACATGCAGCTGACCGAGACGGGTTACAAGCCCAGCGCCCGACCGCCGCGCCTGTCCGTCTGGCTGACCAATGCCCTAGAACCCGCCGAGCGCGACGTCCGTGACCTGTTTTTCCAACCCTTGGCCGAGGAAGCACGGGGGTCGGGTGAGGTAAAGCGCCAGACGCCGATCATGTGCGTGATCGGTAACCCGCCGTATTCAGGCGAAAGCGCGAACAAAGGCGAATGGATCAAGGGCCTAATGGAGGCTTACAAACGCGAGCCCGGCGGAAAGAAGCGACTAAAAGAGAAAAACTCGAAATGGATCAACAAAGACGAGCACAAATTCTTGCGTCTGGCATCTCATTATGTCGAGAAGAACGACAATGGCGTGCTCGCATTCATCACAAGTCACGGATATTTATCAGATCCAACGCTCCGGGGCATGAGATGGGAATTACTTCGCGTATTCGATAAAATCTATGTCTTGGACCTTCATGGCAATTCGAATAGGAAAGAGAGGGCACCCGACGGCTCCACGGACAAGAACGTGTTCGACATCATGCAGGGCGTCGCTATCATCGTCGCAGTGCGTAAAAAGTATCACTCCACCAGCGAGTTAGCGGATGTATTGCAGAAGGACTTGTGGGGCACTCGAGCAGGAAAGAATGCTGCGCTCTGGGAAACGTCGATCCACTCCAACGACTGGGTGCCGGTGGATATTCGCTCACCCAACTACGTATTTGTCCCGCGCGATCAAGACAAACTTACTCAATACGAAATGGGCGTTGCCATAAACCTGTTGTTCCTGAAGTCGGGCAATGGGATCGTGACTAAACGTGACCAGCTTTGCGTTCAACGCTCGCGTGTCGCCGTGTGGGAGACCATGTTGGCGTTCCGCGATCAGCCGGAGGCTGAGGTCCGCCGCGCCTACGGCATTCCCGCTGACGTTCGGGACTGGAGATACGACTGGGCTAAGGCTGATGTGCTCGCCCATTTCGACCCCGCTTACATTCAGAGTATAAATTATCGGCCGTTCGATCAGAGGTTCTTGCTCTACACAGGCAATGCACGCGGGTTTGTGGGCTGGCCTGTACGTCAGATAATGTCTAGTTACTTAGCTGGCCCAAACCTCGGGTTGCTTGCCCCGAAAGCCAACAGGGATGCGGCGTTCGCGCATGCGTTCGTTACGGAACGTCCGTCCGAAGCTATCTTTCTTTCGGGCACAACTGGCTCAAATGCCATGAACTTGCCCCTCTACTTCTATCCCGACGCATCCGCTCAGTCTGACGCCTTCGCCACTGGGCACCGAGCGCTCAATCTCGACCCCAAGCTCTTTGCCGCTATCTGCAAAGCCGGCGGGATCGATTCGGCCGATCAGGCGGGACCAGAAGACGATTTTCGGTCAGCGACCGGCGATGCCCGACCTAGTGAAGTCAAGGTGTTCGATTACGTCTATGGCGTTCTGCATTCTCCGGACTATCGGGCGACCTATGCTGAGTTTTTAAGGATCGACTTCCCGCGCATTCCGTACCCCGCCTCACCCGAGGTGTTTCGGGATGTGAGCAAGAAAGGCGAGGCCCTCCGACGGCTGCATTTGATGGAAGCAAATGTCGTGGGGGATACGCCTTACGTCTTCGCCGGCGAGGGCGACGACGTGGTTGCGGCCGGCTACCCGAAGTTTGTGGACGGGCGCGTTCACATCAATCCGAACCAAGGCTTCGACGGAGTGCCGGAGGTAACGTGGAACTGCTTTGTCGGTGGCTATCAGCCGGCCCAGAAGTGGCTAAAGGACCGGCGCGGGCACCCACTGTCTTGGGACGACATCGGCCACTACCAGAAAATCGTCAAGATACTGACCGAAACGGCCCGAATCATGGGGGAGATTAACCTGCCGCTGGGCTAGCAGCGTTGCGATGCCACAGGCGCTCAGTCGTCCCCCATCTTCAGCGCCTTGATGAACGCCTCTTGCGGTATTTCCACTGACCCGAACTGACGCATGCGCTTCTTGCCCGCCTTCTGCTTTTCCAGCAGCTTGCGTTTGCGGGTCGCGTCGCCGCCGTAGCATTTTGCCGTCACGTCCTTGCGCATCGCCCGCACGGTCTCTCGGGCGATGATCTTGCCGCCGATGGCGGCCTGGATGGGGATGACGAAGAGGTGGGGCGGGATCAGTTCCTTGAGCTTTTCGCACATGAGGCGGCCGCGGGATTCAGCGACAGTGCGGTGGACCAGCATGGAGAGGGCGTCGACGGGTTCGGCATTGACCAGGATGGAGAGCTTGACCAGGTCGCCGGGGCGGTGGGTGTCCAGCGTATAGTCGAAGCTGGCATAGCCCTTGGAGATGGACTTCAGGCGATCGTAGAAATCGAACACGACTTCGTTGAGCGGCAGATCGTATTCCACCATGGCGCGGGAGCCGACATAGCTCAGGTTGCGCTGGATGCCGCGGCGATCCTGGCAGAGTTTCAGGATCGAGCCGAGATATTCGTCGGGGGTGAGAATGGTCGCCTTGATCCAGGGCTCGCGGATTTCATCGATCTTCATCACATCGGGCAGATCGGCCGGATTGTGCAGCAGGATGGTTTCGCCCGATGTCATCGCGACCTCGTAGACCACCGAAGGGGCGGTGGCGATGAGATCGAGATTGAACTCGCGGCTCAGGCGCTCCTGGATGATTTCGAGATGCAGCAGGCCGAGGAAACCGCAGCGGAAGCCGAAACCCAGGGCAGCCGACGTCTCCATCTCGAAGGAGAAGCTGGCATCGTTCAGCCGCAGCTTGCCCATGGCGGCGCGCAGCTCGTCGAAATCACTGGCATCGACGGGGAAGAGGCCGCAGAACACGACGGGTTGGGCCGGGCGGAAATCGGGCAATGGATTGGTGGTGGGGCGGCGATCATCGGTGATGGTATCGCCGACATTGGTATCGGCCACTTCCTTGATCGAGGCAGTGAAGACGCCCAGCTCGCCCGGCGTCAGCTCCTTGACCTCGACCAGCTTGGGCGTGTTGACGGCGACGCGATCGAGCTCATAGGTGGCGCCCGAGGCCATCATGCGGATGCGCTGGTTCTTCTTCATGGTGCCATCGATGATGCGCACCAGCACGACGACGCCGAGATAGGTATCGTACCAGGAATCGACCAGCAGGGCTTTCAGCGGCGCATCAATATCGCCCTTGGGGGCGGGCAGGCGGTGGACGATGGCTTCGAGCACGGTATCGATGCCCAGGCCCGATTTGGCGGAAATCTCCAGCGCATCGGAGGCATCGAGGCCGATGACGTCCTCGATCTGCTGCTTGACGCGGGGAATATCGGCGGCGGGCAGATCGACCTTGTTGAGGACGGGGACGATTTCGTGATTGGCATCGAGCGCGTGGTAGACATTGGCCAGCGTCTGCGCCTCGACGCCCTGGGAGGCGTCGACCACCAGCAATGAGCCTTCGACGGCGGCCATGGAGCGGGAGACTTCGTAGGCGAAGTCGACGTGGCCGGGCGTGTCGATGAGGTTGAGGATATAGGTCTCGCCATCCTGGGCCTTGTAGGTCAGCCGGACGGTCTGGGCCTTGATGGTGATGCCGCGCTCGCGCTCGATATCCATGGAATCGAGCACCTGCTCCTTCATCTCACGGAGCTCCAGCCCGCCGGTCATCTGGATGAGGCGGTCGGCCAGGGTGGATTTGCCATGGTCGATATGGGCGACGATGGAGAAATTGCGGATGCGGGAAAGCGGCGTTGTCATAAGCGCGCTGATAGCAGAAGCGCGGGGGGCGAGAAAGATGGTTTAGCGCAGGTTAACAGCGGTTGAGCGGTGCCTTTTGCATGGCTCGCGCGTTAGGAGGGCATGCGCACCCAATTTCGACTGCTGATCGCCCTGCCCCTGCTGATGGTCGCCCCCGCTGCGGGGCAGGACCTGCTGGGACCCCTGCAGAATTTCGTGGACACGCTGACCGAGCGGCCGGCGACGCCTCGCCCGGCACCGGAAGCGGAGCCGGCAACGCCCCCGCCGGTGCCACGGCCAAGGCCGCCCAGCCTGCCCGATGAGCCTGTGGTGGAGACACCGCGGCCGCCGATTAGTGCGCCGGAGGTGGCGGCGGAGCCAGAGGAGGAGGCCCCTGCCCCCGAGCCGGTTGCTGAGCCGGAGCCTGAGCCCGTGCCCGACCGGGTCTATCAGGTGGCGTGTCCGGCTGTGATCATGGGGCTGGTGGAGGCCGAGATGGCGCCGCCGCTGCGCGAGGGGATATGCGGGGAGCAATCGCCGCTTGTCGTGACCGGGGTGATGAGCCGGGGGCGGATGGTGCCATTATCCAGCCCCATCACCACCAATTGCCAGATGGCGAGCGCCCTGCCCCGCTGGGTCGAGACGGTGGACGGCTATGCCGAGGCCGTGCTGGGCAGCGCGGTGGCCGAGATCGGGGCGGGCACCGGCTATATGTGCCGCAACCGGAACAATGCCGAGGCCGGGTTTACCTCCGAGCATGGCTTTGCCAATGCGGTTGATGTGACCGGGTTTACGCTGGAAGACGGGCGGAGCATTGCGGTGGAGGCTGACTGGCTGCCGGCGGCAGAGCCGGAGGGACGGCTGCTGCGGCTGGCACATGACGCGGCGTGTGCGGGATTCAGCACCGTGCTGGGGCCGGAGGCGAATGCGGACCACAAAGATCATCTGCATCTGGACCTGGGGTGCCATGGGGCCAGTTGTACGGCGCGGATTTGCGAGTGAGCTCCCTTCTCCCCTTGCGGGAGAAGGTGCCCGAAGGGGCGGATGAGGGGGTAGCGCTATCCGCTGGCATTGAAGCATGGGCGGGCGCAGGACCCCTCACCCGGTTTTCCGCTGGACGCGGAAAACCACCCTCTCCCGCAAGGGGAGAGGGGCACTCCACTCTTGGCTTACTGAGCCGGCGCTGCCGGGGTGTCGGTGGTGACGGTGCCGGCTGGTGGGGCGGTGGGGGTGGGGGCTGGGGTGGCGGTGCCGGCGTCGGTGTAGATGGCGGTTACGGCGTCGACGCCGCGGCGGTCTTCGCTGCCTTCGGCACAGTCGGGCGTGGTCTTTTCGACATCGGCCTTGACCTGGGCATAGGCGGTTTCGGCGGTGGCCGGGTCCATGCCCAGAGAGGTTTCGAGGCGCTTGCGGTCAGCATCCATGCCGGCGGTGACGTCGGGCTCGATGGCGATGGCGCAGATATCGATGACCGCCAGCGTGGCATAGAAGCCGGTCAGCATATTGGCCTGCTTGGGCGTGGTGTTGAGCGTGGCGGCGGGATCGATGACGATGTCTGATGTCGCGGGGGGCGCGATTTCCTGCGCGGCTGAGGTGCCGAGCGTAAGGGCGAGGGCGGCAAACACGGCGAGCGGACGGATCATCGGGGGCTCCTTGAAGGGCGGGTCTTGGTTACCCTCCTTCAAAGGCCCGATTATGGCTTCAGCACGGCGCGCGATCGCAGACCGGGTGATGAGACGGCAGATCGGCCCAATCATGCAGGCTCATGCTTTCAGGGTCGACCGGTGTGCTCGATGTCGCGAACAGGCCGGCAAAGAGGCGGTGGATTTGGGTGAGAAGACTGGACATTTTGTGACCTCCTTTCAGGTCGCGATAGTTACGATGGCTGATATTTGCGCCTTGCGGGCGGCGATCGCAATGGACAAGGTCGCCGGCCGAGTATAGAAAAACTATATGGCAAACCCCTTCCCCATTCCGCTCAATGCGCTGCGCGCCATCGAAATCGTGGCGCGGCGGGGCGCGCTGGCACCGGCCGCCGAGGAACTGGGCGTGACCATCGGCGCGGTGAGCCAGCATTTGCGGCGGGCCGAGGAGCGGCTGGGCATGGCGCTGTTCGAGCGCACGCCGGCCGGCTTGCGGCCGCTGCCGGCGCTGAAGGCGGCATTGCCGCAGCTGACCTCAGGTTTTGCGGCTTTGCAGGACGGGCTGGCGGGGTTGCGGGGCAGCGACGAGGGCGTGCTGAACCTGACGGTGGGCAGCGTTTTCGCCTCGCGCTGGCTGATCTGGCGCATCCACAAATTCACCGCTGAAAACCCCGATATCGAAATGCGGCTCAATGTGACCGCGGCCATGCTGGATCTGAGCCGGCCCGATGTGGATTGCGGCATCCGCTATGGGCATGGGCATTGGCCGGGGGTGAATGCCGAACTGATCGGCGGGACGGCGTATCAGCCGGTCTGTGCGCCGCCGGTGGCCAGGCGGCTGAAACAGCCTGCGGACCTGGCGCAGGTGCCTGTGATCCAGGATGAAACCACCATGCTGAGCTGGGATGCGTGGCGGGCCGAAGTGGGACTCGACCCTGCGATCCAGTTGAGCGGGCCGGTCTATTCGGATGCGTCGCTGGCGTTCGATGCGGCGATTTCCGAACAGGGCGTACTGATGGCGGCCGACATGATGAGCGTCGACGCGGTCAGCGACGGACGGCTGGTACGGCCGTTTGACCATGCCGTGGAAGGGCCGCAGGGTTATTGGCTGGTTACGGCCAAAGGGCGGCGGGAAAGCCGGAAATTGCGGGCATTTCGCGAATGGCTGAAACAGGAAGTGCCGGCCAGCGTGCGCGGCTATGTGTATCAGAGCCGGGGGTGAGGGAGAGGCATCGGGGCTTTGGCGGGCAGCGAATTTGCTGAAATCCCGACACCCCCACCCTCACTCCCTCCCCACAAGGGGGAGGGAAGCCTGTCCGGTGGATGGGCGAGATGTTGCCTCCCCCTTCTCCCCTCGGGGAAGAGGGCGGATGAGGGGGGCGCCGAGTCATCCAATGGCACTGACGCATGGGATGACGCAGCCCCCTCACCCGGAAACCCGCTGAACGCGGATTTCCACCCTCTCCCACGAGGGGCGAGGGTGGCTCCACTCGTGGGCACGATCCGGCCAAACCATTAGAAGACAAATAAACTGTCGGCGGTCGTTGACGTCTTTCTATAATTCGATATATCTCGATATATGGAATCAAATGACGCCATTGCCGTGTTTTCCGCCCTGTCGCAGCCGACGCGGCTGGCGGTGTTTCGGCTGCTGATGGAGCATGAGCCGGCGGGATTGCCGGCGGGCGATATCGCCGGGGCGATGGCTGTGCCGCAGAATACGATGTCGAGCCATCTGGCCATTCTGAGCCGGGCCGGGCTGATCGCGGCAGAACGGAACGGACGCAGCATTCTCTACCGGGCCGAGCTGGACCGGGTGCGCGAGATTGCCAGCTTCCTGGTGCAGGATTGCTGCGGGGGAAAGCCCGCGCTCTGCGAGCCGCTGGTTGCCGAGCTGACGCCGTGCTGCCGCCCGACCGACTAAGCCCCTGTTCTCTCCGGAATTTTCTAGCCCATGTCCATCTTCGAACGCTACCTGACCCTTTGGGTTGCGATCTGCATCGTGCTCGGCATCGCCGCTGGCCATTTTGTCCCCGGCTTCTTCCAGGGGCTGGGCGCGCTCGAATATGCCAAGGTCAACATGCCCATGGCGATGCTCATCTGGCTGATGATCATTCCCATGTTGGTCCGCATCGACTTCATGAGCCTGCGCCAGGTTGGCGCCTATTGGCGCGGCATCGGCGTTACCGTCTTCATCAACTGGGCCATCAAACCATTTTCCATGGCTCTGCTGGGCTGGCTTTTCGTGGGCTGGCTGTTTCGACCGCTGCTGCCCGAGATGCAGATCGACAGCTACATTGCCGGCCTGATCATCCTGGCGGCGGCGCCCTGCACCGCGATGGTGTTTGTCTGGTCGAACCTGGTCAAGGGCGAGCCGCACTTTACGCTGTCGCAGGTGGCGCTGAATGACGCCATCATGGTCATCGCCTTCGCGCCAATCGTCGGCCTGCTGTTGGGCCTGTCCGCCATTGTAGTGCCGTGGGATACGCTGCTGCTGTCGGTCGGCCTCTACATCGTGGTTCCAGTGGTTGCGGCCCAAGTCTGCCGGCGTTGGCTACTCGCCACTGGTGGCATAGACGCAATGAACCGTGTGCTTGCCGTCCTGCAGCCGATCTCGATCGCAGCCCTCCTGCTGACCCTGGTGATGCTGTTCGGCTTCCAGGGCGAGCAGATTATCGCACAGCCGACGATCATCCTGTTGCTGGCGGTGCCGATCCTGATCCAGGTCTATTTCAACGCCGGCATGGCATACCTGCTTAATCGGGCCTCAGGCGAGCAACACTGCGTCGCTGGCCCTTCGGCACTGATCGGCGCCTCGAACTTTTTTGAGCTGGCAGTGGCTGCAGCCATCGCCCTGTTCGGTTTCAACTCGGGCGCAGCGCTTGCAACGGTCGTGGGCGTGCTGGTCGAGGTACCAGTGATGTTGTCGGTGGTCTGGATCGTGAACCGAAGCAAGGAATGGTACGACAATGGCGCCGCCGTGCGTCGCAACACGAAATCAAGGGCAGCGGAATGAGTGTCACCATCTATCACAATCCCGATTGCGGCACGTCGCGGAATACGCTGGCCATGATCCGGCAATCGGGGGTGGAACCCCAGGTGATCGAATATCTCAAGACACCGCCGGGGCGGGAGCGGATATTGGAACTGGTGGCGGCGGCCGGGCTGACTTTGCGGCAGGCGCTGCGGCAGAAGGATACGCCCTATGCGGCTTTGGGGCTGGACGACCCGGCCCTGGATGACGCGGCTTTGCTCGATGCTATCGCAGCCCACCCGATATTGCTGCAAAGGCCCTTTGTGGTGACGCCGAAGGGCGTGCGGCTGTGCCGGCCGAGCGAAGTGGTGCTGGAGGTCCTGGAGAATCCGGATATCGGGCGGTTCGTCAAGGAAGATGGCGAAGTGCTTGATGGCCGGCAGGCCTTCTAGCCGGATTTTATTGCGCAGAAGCGCTATTTCTCTGAATGTTGTTGCATGGATGGCAGGCCGCCTTGCCACGATTGCAGGAAACTGGCGGCGGGGGCGTGGTAGCATCACGCTGACTGGGTACGGTTTTGAGGGGCCGAAATGGACGACGTCATCATTCTGGGGGCGGGAATTGTCGGGGTGGCGACGGGGATATACCTGTTGCGGCGCGGGCGGAGCGTCACGCTGATCGACAAGAACGAGCCGGGACGCGAGACCAGTTTCGGCAATGCCGGTATTATCCAGCGCGAGGGCGTGCGGCCGCATGCCTTTCCGCGCGATCTCGCCATGCTGATGCAGGTGGGGCTGCATCTGAGCACCGCGGCGCGCTATGAGCCGCTGGCGCTGCCACGGCTGGCCCCGGCTCTGCTGCGCTATTGGTGGGAATCCTCGCCCGAGCATTATCGCAAAGTGGTGCAGAGCTATGCGCCGCTGATCGGCCGCTCGATCATGACCCATGCCGACCTGATGGCGCAGGCGGGGCCCGAGGCCGAGGCGCTGGTGCAGAAAAGCGGCTGGCTGCTGGCGTTTCGCAGCGATGCGGGGCTGCGCCGGGAAGCGGCAAAGGCGCAGCAGGACCATGACCAGTTCGGCATTTCGCACAAGGTGGTGGAATGGCCCGAGCTCAAGGCGATGGAGCCATCGCTCAAGGGCGGGCTGGCGGGGGCCATTCACTGGACCGATCCGTGGACGGTGAGCGACCCCGGGGCGCTGGTGAGTGAATATTTCAAGCTGTTCCAGCGGTTGGGCGGGACATTCGTGTCCGGCGCGGCTGGTAGCCTGGTGCAGGATGGGGATGGCTGGACGGCCGAGGTGGGCGGGGCGCGCCATAGCGGCAAGCAAGCGGTGATCGCGCTGGGGCCGTGGGCGCCCGATGTGCTCGACAAGCTGGGCTATCGGCTGCCGCTGTTCGTCAAGCGCGGCTATCACATGCATTACGACGCCGAACACGGCGCCAAGCTCAATCACGTGCTGCTCGATCCCGAAGTGGGTTATGCGCTGGCGCCGATGGCGCGCGGCATCCGCCTCACCACCGGGGCGGAATTTGCCATGCGCGATGCGCCGCCCACGCCCGTCCAGCTCGGGCGGGCCGAAAAGGCGGCGCATGAATTGCTCGATCTGGGGGCAAGGCTCGACCCCCAGCCGTGGAAAGGCGCGCGGCCGTGTACGCCGGACATGATGCCCATAATCGGCAAGGCGCCGCGGCATGAGGGACTGTTCGTGGGCATCGGCCACGCCCATCATGGCTTCACGCTCGGACCGGCGACCGGCGAATTGCTGGCGCAGACCATGACCGGGGAGGCCCCGGTCATCGATATCAAGCCGTTCCGGATGGAGCGGTTTCTCGGCGGTTAGGGCCGGCTGGCCCATTCGAGCAGGCTGGCCAGCCCGACGAAGGGCAGGCCGGCATGTTCGCTGAGGCCCGAGGCGCAGGTGGAGACCGTCGAAACGCCCAGGGTGCAGCCTTCCGGGATGTCCTGCTTGGCGAAGCGGGTGGCGTGGGCGTTGAGTTCGGGGAAGAACAGGCCCTTGTCGCCGGCATAGCCGCAGCAGGTGACCGAGGAGAGCACCGCGATCTCGTCGGCGCAGGCGCGGGCGAGGGCCTCGGTCATCGGCTGTTCGGCGAGGCGCTGGGCCGAGCAATTGTGATGCACGGCGACCACGGGCAGTTTTTGCGTGATGGTGAGGCGCGGCAGCACCTGGCTGAGCAGGAATTGCGCGGAATCGAGCACCGGGGCATCGCCGGGGAATTCGCGTAAGTGCTTGGCGCAGGTCGAGGCATCGGTGACGACGGAGAGGCGGCCGGCATCGGACAAAGCCGATAGGTTGCGCTTCAATTCACCGCCGACTGAAGCGGCCTGTTCGGGAAAGCCCTTGGACTGGAAGGGCTGGCCGCAGCATTGGCCATTGAGATGGTCGGGCATAATCACATCGAAGCCGGCGCGCTCGAGCAGAGCCAGCATGGCATCGGGCACGGATAGCAAGTCGTGCTGGCTTTTCGGGGCGCCGAACATGCGGGTGGCGCAGCTGGGGAAATAGACGATGGACTGCTGGCCGGTCTGGTGGCTGGTTTTGGCGCGGGGGGCGCCGGGGCCGTGATGCAGGCTCCGCGACACGCGGGGTATGCGGTCGCCGGTGAGGCGGCGGGCGGTGTCGGTGATGGCTTCGACGGCGGGAGCTGGGATGACTGTTCGGGCCGCATCGGCCAGGGCGACGCCGCCGCGCATCATGGATTCCACGGCACCGCGGTGATCGGCGGCGAAGCCGGCGACGGAGCGGGCGGTGGCGCCGCGCCTTTGGCTGCGCTGGCCGATGATCATTGTGCCGGTTTCGATGCCGACCGGGCAGCGCAAAGAGCAGAGATTGCAGGCGGCGCAGGTGTCGAGGCCGGCATATTGGAAATCGTCATCGAGCCGCTTGAGCCGGGCGGGGTCTTCGCCGCTGGCGCGCAGGCGTTCGCGCTCGCGGGTGACGGCGATGCGCTGGCGCGGCGACAGGGTCATCTGGTGGCTGGGGCAGGCCGGCTCGCAGAAGCCGCATTCGATGCAGAGATCGACCAGCTCGTCGGCCAGCGGCATGAGCTTGAGATGCTTGACGTGGATCTTGTCGTCCGGATTGAGCAGCACGCCGGGATTGAGCAGGAATTCGGGATCGAAGAGATGCTTGATGGTGTGCATCAGGGCATAGGCCTTGGCGCCCCATTCGGCCTCGACAAAGGGGGCGATGGCGCGGCCGGTGCCGTGTTCGGCCTTGAGCGAGCCGCCATATTGCACCGAGACGAGATCGCTCAGGGCCTTGGAGAAGGCGTCGAACTTTTCGGCCGAGCCGGGCTTGGAGAAATCGTCGCCCATCTGGAAGTGGAGATTGCCCGCCAAAGCATGGCCGAAGATCACCGCATCCTCATAGCCGTGTGCGTCGAGCATGGCGCGCAGGTCGACGACGAAATCGGCCAGGCGCTCGATGGGGGCGGCGACGTCTTCGGTCAGCATGATGCTGCCCTTGGGGCGGGCGGCGCCGGCCGAGGCGAAGAAGCCCTTGCGGATATCCCACAGGGCGTGGCTGCGGACTTCGTCGGTGGAGAAATCGACCTGGGTGGCGCCGTGGCGGGTCAGCAAGTCCACCGCCTTGGCGACTTCGGCCTCGAGCGTGGTCGCATCGGGGGCGGTGACGTCGATCAGCACGGCGGGGGAATTTTCGCTGAGCCAGGGCAGGAGCGGCGCCATGGGCGGCAGGTGTTCGACCGTAGCCAGAGCGCGGCGCTCGATATATTCGGCGGCGGTGACGCCCGTCGTCACCTGCAGGCCACCATTGGCCATTTCGATAATGGCGCGGCCAGCCGATTGCGGATCGGGGAAAGGCACCAGGGCCGTGGACTTGAACGGATGCTCGGGCACGGTGTTGTAGGTGACTTCGGAGACGAAGCCGAGCGTGCCTTCGGAGCCCACCATGAGGTGGATGAGGATATCGAGCGGGTCGTGATAATCGACCAGCGCATTGAGCGAATAGCCGACCGTGTTCTTGATGCGGTATTTGTGGCGGATCAGGGCGACCAGCTCGGGATCGGCCATCACTTCATGATGCAGCTGGTGCAGCCCGTCCAGCATGGCGGCATGGCTCTTGCGGAAGGTGTCGCGGCTGGCGGCATCGCCTGAATCGAGCATGGTGCCGTCGGTCAGCACGATGCGCAGGCGGGCCATGGTGTGATAGGTGTTCTGCGTCACGCCGCAGCACATGCCGGAGGAATTGTTGTTGACCACGCCGCCGATCTTGCAGGTGGCCTGGCTGGCCGGATCGGGGCCGATCTTGCGATCGAAGGGCTTCAAGGCGCGGTTGGCATTGGCGACGATGATGGCGGGGCCCAGCGTGATCTGTTCGGCGCCGGGATGGATGTCGAGCTTGCGCCAGCCATCGCCCAAGACAGCCAGGACACCATCGGTGACGGCCTGGCCTGACAGGGACGTTCCCGCCGCCCTGAACGTGATGGGCAGGCCTTCGGCGCGGGCCGCCGCCATGACGGCGCGGACTTCGTCCTCGGTGTTGATGAAGACGACCACCGATGGAATCAGCCGGTAGGAGCTGGCATCCCCGCTCCAGGCATAGGTCATCAGCGGATCGGTATGGATGCGTCCGCGCACCTGCCCCTTGAGTCGGGCGGCGACGCGCTCACCGGCGGCCTGGCGGTCGGATGGAGAGGGTTGGACGGGATTCGGGGCGATGACGGCTTGCTGCATGGCCCAGCACTAACATGTTAGTTTGAGGCTGCGAAGGGCCTTGTCAGTGACAGCGGGCAGGGATTTGCTGGCCGGGTGGCGCCGGACTGCCGGACTGACCCGACGGCGGCGCCGGGCAAGGGGAGGACAGGACAATGCCCGAGGTCAACTGGCTGGCGGTGATTGCCGCGGCGCTTTCGATGTTCGTGATCGGCGGGGTGTGGTATTCGCCGCTGCTGTTCGACAAGGCCTGGCGGCGGGCCGCCAATCTCAGCGATGAAGATGTGGCGCGGGGCAATCCGCCGGTCATTTTCGGCCTGGCTTTCGTACTCTGCCTGATCATGGCGGCCAACTTGGCGTTTTTCGTCGCCGGGCCGGAGGTCACTTTGGGCTTTGCCGTTGGGGCGGCCGTGGCGGCGGGGCTGGGATGGGCGGCGCTGAGTGTGGGCGTGCTGACGCTGTTCGAGCGGCGGCCGCTGAGTTATTTCCTGATCAATGGCGGTTATCTCACCATCGGCTTTGCCGTGATGGGACTGATCCTGGGGCTCTGGCGCTAGGAAGGGCTCGGAGCCCCCTCATCCGCCCTTCGGGCACCTTCTCCCACGAGGGGAGAAGGGGAAGGCGCCAGCCCGAAAGCCGGTGTTCAGCGGCTCCCTCCCGACCAGGGGAGAGAGCCATAAGGCGGGATTATTTTCCCGTCAGATATCGACGTCGTCATCGCCCAGGGCGTCGATCTCGGCGGCGGCGCGCTTGAGGATGTCGGCAGCGGCACGCTGCTGATCCTCGGAGCCCCTGCGGGTCTTCTTGATCGCGGCCTTGAGGTCGCGGCGGGCTTCGTTGAGTTCGGGCACGACGCCCTTGAGATCGCGGTCGGCGCGGGGCTCGTCACGCGGACCCCAGCCGGGGCCGTGGCCGCGATGGGGCGGACGGTTGCCGAAATCGGGGCCGTCCTCGCGGTTGAAGGGCCAGTCGGCGCGGGCGAATTCGCGGAAGCGGTTCATCTGTTCACCGGCCTTGGCGAGGAAAGCCAAAGTCGATTCGATGGCTTCCCGGTTATCGGCCAGATGGGTCCGGCCCTCGTCGGTGATGGTATAGAGCTTCTTGTTGCCATCGGCTTCCGAAGTGACGTAGCCGGCCTCTTCGAGGAAGGTCAGCGCCGGATAGACGATGCCGGGGCTCGGCGTGTAGAAGCCGGCCGATTTTTCCTCGACGGCCTTGATCAGGTCATAGCCGTGGCGCGGCTGCTGCTCGATCAGGAAGAGCGCCACGAGCCGCAAATCGCCCGAAGCGAGCATGCGCCCGACGCGCAGATTGCCGGCCATATTGCCCCAGCCTTCGCCTTCCATGCCTGAGGCAAAACGGCCCCAGCCGCGGCGGGCCATGGCTTCCATGCGGCGCCAATTGGGTTCGCCGTTTCTCCAATATCCATTCATGATGGGTCTCCGATATATCTTGTGTTCCATTGACGCTGAATATCGGCGCGGTTTGTGGCTGTTTCAAGATATATCTTACGATAGTTTTTTGAGGCGCCAAACCGGCGCGCCCGGGCGGCGATCCGCAATGGGGTGAGGCAACAAAATCCCCTGCCCGGCGTTTCCCTTCTGGCGGATTTCGTCCGGAGGAGGAGACGATGCTCAATTCCAAGCCAAAACCCGACCCGCGCGACACGAAAAAGCCCGGAAAGCCGAAAGGCCTGCCCGGGCTGTTGATCTATGGTGCGCTGACGATATTGGGCGGTCTTGCCCTGGTGGTCGTGGCCGAATAGCGGGGCCGGAGGCCCCGAGACGTCAGAGAATCGGCGCCGGCGCGTTGTCGCGGTCGAACTGGCCGTGCCTGCGGTAGCGATACATATAGGTCGGCAGGATGGTATCCATCGCGGTCGGCTTGATGCCGAAAGCGGCAAAGGTCCGCTTGTCCTTGCTGGCCGCGTCGGAAACGACATTGTCGACGCCGAGCAGGTCCACCTGATCCGATGTCAGCAGCGGCGGGAAGGGCAGGATGGCAAAGGGCAGCGCCATGAGCTTGGCGAGCCCCGATGGCAGCGGCAGCACGGGGCGGTTGCGACCGGCCTCGCGCTGGATGCGGGCCAGCAATTCGCGATGCGTCTCGACCTGCGGCCCGCCCAGTTCATAGATGCGGCCGGTTTTGACGCCCCCTTCGGCGGCATGGGCGAAGGCTTCGGCGACATCGCCGACATAGGCGGGCTGGAAGCTGGTGTCGCCGGAGATTAGCGGCAGCACCGGGAAGAGGCGCGACAGCGCCCCCATGAGATTGAAGAAGCCATCGCCCTGCCCGAACAGGATCGAGGGCCGCATGATGATGGCATTGGGGAAGGCCTTGAGCACGGCGGCTTCGCCGGCCAGCTTGCTGGCGGCATAGGCGCTGACCTCGGCTGCACGGTCGACGCCCAGGGCCGACATATGCACGAGGGTGGAAACGCCGGCAGCCCTGGCGGCCTCGGCCACATGGCCGGCGCCGGCAACATGCACCGCATCGAATGTCTGCGCGCCGCGCGAAAAACCGACGCCCACCAGGTTGATGACGATATCGGCATTGGCCACTGCGCGCTGCACGGAGGCCGCATTGCGGATATTGGCCTGGATGGGCTGGACCTGCCCGACGCTGCCGAACATCTTGACGGGACCGGCCAGATCGGGCCGGCGCACGGCGACGCGAATGCGATGGCCGTTTTTGGCCAGCAATTGCACGATCTGGGTACCGACAAAGCCCGAACCGCCAAAAATGGTGACGAGTCTGGGTTCAATTCTGTCCATCTGGAGGCTCCGGCAACACGGCATTCACTGCTTTGCCGCTTCTAGCCCATGGCCGCCGCCGCTGTCGAGGGCCGGGGCGGGAAACGACTTGACTCAGGCGCGCAATTGTTCTTGGTTCGTTCCAAACGACAGAGGAGAGGCGAACAATGCCCGAAAGCAAGACCTATCACGGCCAATGCCATTGCGGCGCCGTGCAATATGACGTCGTCACCGATCTCGGTTCGATGGGCGACTGCAACTGTTCGCGCTGCCGCCGGCTGGGCTGGGTGCTGCAATCGGCCCCGGCCAGCCAGTTCACCCTGACCAGCGGGGCAGATAACCTCACCACCTATCGGTTCAATACCGAAAATATCGAGCATCAGTTCTGCAAGACCTGCGGCGTCGAGAGCTTTGCGCGCGGCCGCGACGGAAAGGGCACCGAGACGGTGATGGTCAATGTGAACTGCCTCGAGCCGCCCGTGGCGGTGGACCGCAGCACCATCAAGCACTGGGATGGGGCAAACTGGTGAGCCCGGCAACAATCCCGGTTGACATCGCCCGGCGCTGCCCCTAGTTACACCGCGCTTGCCCAGATGGCGGAATTGGTAGACGCGCACGGTTCAGGTCCGTGTACCGCAAGGTGTGGAAGTTCGAGTCTTCTTCTGGGCACCAAGTTTTGAGACCCCGGTCACGACTGACGTCGTGGCCGGGGTCTTTTGGTTTTTTGGCCTTACTTGTGGGCGCGCGAGAGGGCTCTGCACTGGCGACGCCCAACCACGATGTCATCCCGGCCTTGAGCCGGGATCCATCCTGAGATCGCACCACAACCGCAAGGTGGATCACGTTTCCATCGAGCAAGCCCAGCCATCTCAGGATGGGTCCCCGCTTTCGCGGGGATGACACCGTGGTTGGGGGAAGCGCGTGGCCCCCAACCGCTTGCCGGGCGACGATCCCGCCCGCACCAAACCATGCTCCAAAAAGCCGCGTGGAGGCATAAAGCTTTCTTTATATCCCGCTTGACCGCGACGGCTCAGGGTGTCACAAACACCCCCGGAATGGCTCATTTTGAGCGCTTTTTGACAGATTCAGGGGATTTTCGGTTGGCGCGGTCTTCTTATCTCTTCACTTCCGAATCGGTTTCCGAGGGGCACCCGGACAAGGTGTGCGACCGGATTTCCGACGAAATTGTCGACCTGGTGTTCCGTGAGGCCAAGAAGACCGGCATGGATCCCAGCCAGGTGCGCATTGCCTGCGAGACCCTGGCCACGACCAACCGCGTGATCATCGCCGGCGAGGTCCGCGTGCCCGATTCCCTGCTCAAGAAGGGCAAGGATGGCGAAGTGCTGCGCGATGCGGCCGGCCATCCGGTGGTGAACCCTTCCAAATTCAAGTCGGCGGCGCGCAAGGCGATCCGCTCCATCGGCTATGAGCAGGCCGGCTTCCACTGGAAGACCTGCCGGATCGATGTGTTGCTGCATGGCCAGTCGGCCGATATCGCGCAGGGCGTGGACGAAGCGGGCAACAAGGATGTGGGCGCGGGCGACCAGGGCATCATGTTCGGCTATGCCAGCCGCGAAACGCCCGAATTGCTGCCGGCGCCGATCTATTATGCGCACAAGATCCTCGAAACGCTGACCATTGCCCGCAAGGCCAATAGCAGCCCGGCCGGCAAGCTCGGCCCCGATGCCAAGAGCCAGGTGACGGTGCGCTACGAGGATGGCAAGCCGGTGGGCGTGACCCAGATCGTGCTGTCGACCCAGCACCTGGACGAAACGCTGACCTCGGCCGATGTGCGCAAAATCGTCGAGCCCTATATTCGCGAAGCGCTGCCGGAAGGTTGGATCGACGCGAGCACGGTGTGGCACATCAACCCGACCGGCAAATTCGTGGTCGGCGGCCCCGATGGCGATGCGGGCCTGACCGGCCGCAAGATCATCGTGGATACCTATGGCGGCGCGGCCCCGCATGGCGGCGGCGCCTTTTCGGGCAAGGACCCGACCAAGGTCGACCGCTCGGCGGCCTATGCGGCGCGCTACTTGGCCAAGAATGTGGTGGCGGCTGGCCTGGCCGATCGCGCCACGATCCAGCTCAGCTATGCGATCGGGGTGGCGCAGCCGCTGTCGATCTATGTCGACCTGCACGGCACCGGCAAGGTCGAGGAAGCGGTGGTGGAAACGGCGCTCGGCAAGGTGATGGACCTGACCCCGCGCGGCATCCGCACCCATCTCGACCTCAACAAGCCCATCTATGCCAAGACCAGCGCCTATGGCCATTTCGGCCGCAAGGCCGGCCGCGACGGCAGCTTCTCGTGGGAAAAGACTGACCTGGTCGGGGCGCTCAAGGCCGCGGTGAAGTAGGCGCAAGCCTGTTCCCACCCACAACGCCTCCCCCGGACTTGCTCCCGGGGGTCTTTCGTCGCGTGTGTCGGGCTGATAGTGACCCGCGGATCAAGTCCGCGGGAAGCGCCGGTGGGGAATGGCTATCGTGCCCCAGTATCCGACGCGTTTATCGAGCGCTGTAGCCATGACCAAGCCAGACCATCAATTGCCCAAGACCCGCTCCGGAGAGCCGCGTGCCTTTTTCGGGCGGCGGTCGGGCAAGAAACTGCATGGCGGGCAGCAGGCGGTGTTCGACGCCACCCTGCCGGAACTGGAGATCAAGCTGAGCGGCAGGCCTCGAGCCGCAGGCGCTGTTTCCCGATGCGGAGCAGATCATCATCGAGATCGGCTATGGCGGGGGCGAGCACCTAGCGCTGGAAGCCGGGCGGCACCCTGAGACGGGCTATATCGGCTGCGAGGTGTTTACCGGCGGCATCGGCAAGATGGTGCAGACCATTGCTGCGGAAGGCCTCAGCAATATCAGGCTGTTTACCGACGATGCGCTGAAGCTCCTGATGGAACTGCCCGACGCCTCGGTGGACGAGGTCTACCTGCTCTATCCCGATCCATGGCCCAAGACGCGGCACCACAAAAGGCGCTTCGTTTCGCCCACGACGCTGGGCGAGCTGGCGCGGGTGATAAGGCCGGGCGGGGTGTTCCACTTTGCCAGCGATATCGAGGATTATGCCAACTGGACATTGGCCCATGTGGTGCGGGCACCGGAATTCCGCTTTGCCCCGGAAAAGCCCGGTGGCTGGCACGAGCCCTATCCCGGCTGGGAGGCGACGCGCTATGAGCAGAAGGCGCGCCGCGAGGGGCGGCTGATCAGCTTTTATTTCAGCTTCACGCGGGTTTAGTCACTGCGATTGATCGCAGTCATGTCAAAGTTTAATGGCGCTGCGCACTGGAAGCGCCGCAATCACGCCCCATATGCGAAACTCGATTCCTGAAATTTTCGAGGCTCGCCATGTCCGCCCTTTCCGCAAGTTTCCAGCATGATGACGAGATGCTGGTGGTGCGGCCGGGCAAATGGACGCTGACCATTGTGACGCTGCTGCGCGAGCAGACCTTGCGCTTCAACGAGCTCAAGCGCCATGCCGGCGGCATTTCGCAGAAGACGCTGACCATCACCTTGCGGGAGCTCGAGCGGGACGGTTTCGTGACCCGCACCATGTTCGCGACCATTCCGCCGCGCGTCGATTACGAATTGACCGATCTCGGGCGCGAATTGCTGGAACTGGCCGATAGCTGGCGGGTGTTCGCCGGCCGCAACCGGGCGCAGGTGGAGGCGGCACGGGAGCGCTTCGACGCCACGGGGGCGAACCGGCCATCCGCCTCATCCACGGCGAATAGCAGTTCGGATTACGGGCACCGCCGGCGAGCCGGCGGCGCCGTGGGCGGCGATTAGAGCAGAACCTGCTCCAGCGAACCCGGCTTGTAGAACTGCATGGTCTGGGTGCCGTCATCGAGCGTGACATAGGCACGGATCAGGCCGCTCCAGTCTTCGACGGCCGTGGCATTGACGCCCTGCTGCTGGAGCTGGGCGAGGATAGAATCGGCCATGAAGGCGCGCATTTCGGGCGTACCGCCACCGAAGACGGTATCGACACCGCTTTCGGATTCAACCACCGGCGCCGCAGCGGCGAAGGTGGGGACAGCAATGCCGGCCAGCGAGGCAGCGGCAACCAAAGCAACAATCGTGTTCTTGACCATTTGAGGGTCTCCTTTTGTTTGACCCAACGGAAATGATCGTGCTTGGGTTCGCTCTCAAGAGACGATTTTGTAGAATTTTGCTCTTGAAGTCCGGCCAATCGTGGCGAAGGTTTTGTGAGGGAAATCAAGGCGTTTCGGGGCGCCTCGGTTTCCCAGGCGATACCGCGTTTCCCTCGGGCGACCCAAGCTGTCGCGGGCGTTTGCGGCATGGGGAACCATTGGGCGAGGCAGGCGTCTAACAGGCACAAGGAGAGCACCATGCCCACGCGCGTCCAGATTCTGAAGACCGAAATGGTCACCCATAATGTCCGCCATTATCGCGTCGAAAAGCCGAAGAATTTTCATTTCGGCCCCGGACAGGCCACCGAAGTCAGCATCGACAAGCCGGACTGGGCGGACAAGAAGCGGCCTTTCACCTTCACCTCGCTCAATGACGAGCCGACGCTGGAATTCACCATCAAGAGCTATCGCGACCATGCGGGCGTAACCAATGCGCTCTGGGGCTGCGAAGCGGGCGACCACCTGCTGCTGCGCGATGTGTGGGGCACGATCCAGTACAAGGGGCCGGGCACGTTCATTGCCGGGGGTGCGGGCGTTACGCCCTTCATCGCTATTCTGCGCAGCCTCAATGCCAAGGGCGGATTGCAGGGCAATCGGCTGATCGTTTCCAACAGAGAAGAAAAAGACATCATCCTGCGCGACGAATTCGAGGCGATGGACGGGCTCGAGACGCTGTGGACCGTCACCAATGATCCCAAGTCCTCGCTGCTGCAGGAGCGGATCGATACGGCATTCCTCAAGAAGCATATCGCCGACTTCAACCAGCACTTCTATCTCTGCGGGCCGGACGCCATGGTGGCGGACCTGCGGGCAGCGCTGGAAGAGCTGGGCGCCGACGTGGCCAGCGTGACCTGGGAGAAATAGGGACACGCCCTCGTGGTTCGAGGCGCTGAAGAAGCGCACCTCACCATGAGGGCTACTGATACATCTTAGCTAGAAGTAGTCCTCATGGTGAGGCGGGAGCGCAGCGACCCTCGAACCACGAGGACGTGGCACTGCGGCGGCGACCCTTGCCACTTCGGGCCAACGGCGCTATATAGGCGCCAACATCTCAGCAAGTTTTGCAGAGTGGGAGCCGCCCGGCCCCGCTCTTTTTATTACCTGAAGGGGCCAATGAGCTTCGATCTCACCGAAAAACGCTACATCAAGGAAACGGGCCTGGAAGCCCGGATTTCCCGTATCGTCGAGCCGGTGGCCAATGGCCTGGGCTTTTCCCTGGTGCGGGTGAAGATCACCCAGGAAAACGGCATGACGCTGCAGATCATGGCCGAGGACGAGAACGGGCGCTTCACCATCGTCAATTGCGAGACGCTGTCGAAGGACCTCTCGCCGGTGCTTGACGTGGAAGACCCGATCGACCGCGAATATCACCTTGAAGTCTCCTCGCCCGGCATCGACCGGCCGCTGGTGCGCAAGCGCGATTTCGAGAGCTATATCGGCCATGAGGCCAAGATCGAGCTGGCCGACATGATCAATGGCCGCAAACGCTTCCGCGGCTTCATCAAGAGCGTGGACGACGAGGCGGTGACCATCACCCTGCCCGACGCGCCCGGCGGCACCGATCCCGACCATCGCCTGCTCCTCTCCACCCTGGCCGAGGCCAAGCTGGTGATGACCGATGCGCTGATGGAAAAGGCCCGGCTGGACCAGGAAGCCCATCCCATCGACGACGAAGATACCGAAACCGTCGAATACCAAGATTCTGAAGACTCCCAGGAGATCCACTAAATGGCCGTTAGCGCGAACCGCCTTGAGCTGTTGCAGATCGCAGATGCCGTTGCCCGCGAAAAGTCGATCGACCGCATGGTCGTGATCGAGGCGATGCAGGACGCCATGGAAAAGGCCGCCAAGGGCCGCTACGGCGCCGAGACCGAGATCAAGGTCGAGATCAACCCGCGCTCGGGCGAAACGCGCATGTGGCGCCTGCTCGAAATCGTCGAGGATGTGGAAGAGCCCAGCCGCCAGATCGACCTCAAGCACGCCCAGGCCAAGTCGGCCGAAGCCAAGGTCGGCGACTTCCTGACCGAGCCGTTGCCGCCGATGGAATTCGGCCGCATTGCCGCGCAGTCGGCCAAGCAGGTCATCGTGCAGAAGGTGCGCGATGCCGAGCGCGAGCGCATGTATGACGAATATTTCAATCGCATCGGCGAGATCGTCAACGGCACGGTCAAGCGCGTCGAATATGGCAATGTCATTGTCGACCTGGGTCGTGGCGAAGCCATTATCCGCCGCGACGAGCTGATCCCGCGCGAAATGTTCCGCTATGGCGACCGCGTGCGCGCCTATGTCTATGACGTGCGCCGCGAACAGCGCGGACCGCAGATCTTCCTCAGCCGCACCCATCCGCAGTTCATGGCCAAGCTGTTCATGCAGGAAGTGCCCGAGATTTATGACGGCGTGATCACCATCCGCTCGATCGCCCGCGATCCGGGCTCGCGCGCCAAGATCGCCGTGACGTCGTCGGATTCGTCCATCGATCCGGTCGGCGCCTGCGTCGGTATGCGCGGTTCGCGCGTGCAGGCCGTGGTTGGCGAGCTGCAGGGCGAAAAGATCGACATCATTCCGTGGACCGATTCGATCGCGGACCTCGTGGTTTCAGCGCTGCAGCCGGCCGATGTAGCCAAGGTGGTGCTGGACGAGCAGGCCGAGCGCATCGAGGTCGTGGTGCCCGATGAGCAGCTGTCGCTCGCCATCGGCCGTCGCGGCCAGAATGTGCGGCTTGCTTCGCAGCTGATCGGTTGGGATATCGACATCCTGACGGAGCAGGAAGAGAGCGAACGCCGGCAGAAGGAATTCACCGAGCGGTCGAGCCTGTTCATGGCTGCCCTTGACGTTGACGAGATGGTTGCCCAACTACTGGCTTCGGAAGGCTTCTCCTCGGTCGAGGAACTGGCCTATATCGACGCCAATGAAATCGCGTCGATCGACGGGTTCGATGAAGAAACCGCCGGCGAAATCCAGAACCGCGCTGCCGAATACCTGGCGGCCATCGACAAGGCCCATGACGAGGAGCGCAAGGCGCTCGGCGTCGAGGACGAGCTTTACGAGATTGCCGGCCTGACGGCGGCGATGCTGGTGGCCCTGGGCAAGGAAGACATCAAGACGGTGGAAGACTTTGCTGGCTGCGCCGCGGACGACCTGATCGGCTGGAGCGAGCGCAAGGATGGCGAAACCAAGCGTTTCGAGGGCACGTTCAAGGATTTCCCTGTGAGCCGCGAGGAAGCTGAAGACATGATCCTGCAGGCCCGCATCAAGGCCGGCTGGATCAACGAAGAAGACCTGCCGCCGGTCGAAGGCGACGAGTATACCGAAGAGGCTTCGGCCTAAGGGCCGAATCCCGGCGAGGGCACCAGAAATGGCCCGGCGCGAAGAAACGACGCGGATATGCGCTCTGACACGGGCTGAAAAGCCCGTGGCGGCGCTGATCCGTTTCGTACTTGGCCCCGACGGCGTTTTGGTGCCCGATACGGAAGCCAAGGCCGAGGGCCGCGGCGTGTGGATCAGCCTCAGCCGCGATGCCGTGGCCGAGGCGGTGAAGAAGAAGGTGTTCGCGCGCAGCCTCAAGAGCGAGGTTCGCCTGCCGGACGACCTGCCCGGGCTGACGCAGTTGCGGCTCGAACAGCGCTATCTCAATGCGCTGGGCATGGCCCGCAAGGCCGGGCAACTGACCTTTGGCGCCACCAAGGTGCGCAGCCTGATCGATACGGGGAACCTGATTGCCCTGATCACCGCCACCGATGCGGCCGCAGATGGCCGCAGCAAGATGGTCGGACCACTCAAGGCGCTGCATTACGCGGCTGCCGAGGAAGAAATTAACGGCTTCGAAGTGCCCCATTTCGAATTGCTCTCCTCAGAGCAAATGGGTTTGGCACTTGGCCTTGAAAATGTGATACATGCTGCCCTCACGAGAGGGGCGGCAGCCCAAGCGGCAGTGGAAAAGGCCCGTAGACTGGCCCTTTACACTGCCAAACCGACGGAAAAGGACACCGACCGCCTTGCGGTTGACGGTGACCTTTTGCCCGAGGCCACCGACGAAAGACGCGAGATACATGGCTGATAACGACGACAAGCGCACCGACGACACTGGCGCGAAGAAGACGCTGACATTGAAGGGCGGCCCAGGCCTGGGCAACCGTCCGGGCATGTCGCGCGGCTCATCGCGCTCGACGGTTGTCGTCGAAAAGCGCACGCGCCTGGTTCCCAAGCCGAATGTGCCAAGCGCACCGCATCGCCCGCAACCCGGTTCGGGTGCTCCGCAGGGTCAGCGGCCTGCTGCCGGCCGTCCGGCCGCAGCACCGCGCGCGCCGCTGGGGCTGAGCGCTGCCGAGGCCGAGGCCCGCCGCCAGGCGCTGGCATTGGCCGGGGCTCGCCAGGCCGAGGACAAGGAACGCTTTGCCGCCGAAGAAGCGCGCCGCATGGAAGACGATGCGCGCCGCCGCCAGATTCGCGAAGAGGCCGAGCGCGCCGAAGAGGAACGCCGCCAGGCCGAAGGCAGCACGGAAGAGCCCGCCGCCAGCGCGGCGCCGGACGCTGCCGCGCCGCAGGCCGCAGCTGAAACGCAGGCCGAGGCCGCGCCCGAAGCTCAGCCGGAAGCACAGGCGGATTATACGCCGGCTTCGCAGCGCAATCCTGGCCCGTCCAGCGTGCGCATGGTGGCCGGCCGTCCCGGCCAGCCGCCGCGTCCGCCGCGTGTCGAGCGGCCGAGCAATACCCGCCCCGAAAGCGAACGCGGCGCCAATGCGCTGATTCGCCCCGGCACGGCCGGCGCCCGTCCGGGCGCTCCGGGTGCCCGCCCATCCGGCACGGCCGGCCGTCCGGCCGGTGAGCGTCGTCCTGCCGGCTCGGGCATGGCCCCGATCGGCAATGTGCCGCCGGCGCCGCCCAGCGAAGCCGATGGCCGCAAGGTCCGCACCGGCGCGCCGCAGGTCCGTCCGACGACCGAAGCCGAACTCGAAAACGCCCGCCGCGCCTCGCGTGCGACGCCGGAGCGGCCGACGCGCCGTGCCGGCGAGGACGCCAATGCCCGTGGCCGCCTGACGGTGACCAATGCCGGCGCCGAGAGCGATCGCGATCGCGGTCCTTCGCTGGCCGCCATGCGCCGCCGCCGCGACAAGAAGATGGGCCGCAACCAGCAGGATGCGCCCAAGCTCAGCCGTGAAGTGACCATTCCCGAAGCCATCACGGTGCAGGAACTGGCCAACCGCATGGCCGAACGCTCCGTCACCGTCATCAAGATGCTGATGCAGCAGGGCCAGATGGCCACGATCAACGACGTGCTCGATGCCGATACGGCCGAGCTGATCGCGACCGAACTGGGCCATACCGTCAAGCGCGTGTCGGAAGCCGACGTCGAAGAGGGGCTGTTCGATATCGCCTCGGACGACAAGGCCGAGGACCTGACCGATCGTGCGCCTGTGGTGACCATTATGGGTCACGTCGACCACGGCAAGACCAGCCTGCTCGACGCCATCCGCGAGGCCAATGTCGTTTCCGGCGAAGCTGGCGGCATCACCCAGCATATCGGCGCCTATCAGGTCGAAAAGAACGGCAGCAAGATCACCTTCCTCGACACGCCGGGCCACGAGGCGTTCACCGCCATGCGTGCCCGCGGCGCCCAGGCAACGGACATTGCCGTGCTGGTCGTGGCGGCGGATGACGGCGTGATGCCGCAGACGATCGAATCCATCAAGCATGCCAAGGCGGCCGGGGTTCCGATCATCGTGGCCATCAACAAGATGGACAAGCCGGAAGCCAATCCGACCCGCGTGCGCACCGAGCTGCTGCAGCACGAAGTGTTCGTGGAATCGATGGGCGGCGACGTGCTCGACGTGGAAGTGTCGGCCAAGACCATGGCCGGCCTCGACAAGCTGCTCGAGACCATCCTGCTGCAGGCCGAAGTGCTGGAGCTCAAGGTGGCCCGCGACGGGCGCGCCGAGGGCCTGGTCATCGAAGCCAAGCTCGATCGCGGCCGCGGTGCGGTGGCGACGGTGCTGGTGCAGCGCGGCACGCTCGCTATCGGCGACATCCTGGTCGCCGGCACCGAATTTGCCCGCGTCCGTGCGCTGATCAACGACAAGGGCGAGCAGGTCAAGGAAGCCGGCCCCTCCATTCCGGTGGAAGTGCTGGGCTTTACCGGCGTGCCATCAGCGGGCGACCGGTTCTCCGTCGTGGAAACAGAGGCACGCGCCCGCGAAGTCACCGAATATCGCCAGCGCGCCATCCGTGAAAAGACGGCAGGCGGCGGCGCCACCAGCCTCGAGCAGATGATGAATCAGCTCAAGGTGGCCGGCATCGCCAAGTTCCCGCTGATCATCAAGGGCGACGTGCAGGGGTCGGTGGAAGCCATCGTGGCCTCGCTCAACAAGCTCTCCACCGACGAAGTGTCGGCGCAGATCCTGATGAATGCGGTGGGCGGCATTACCGAATCCGACGTGACGCTGGCCTCGGCATCGAATGCCATCGTCATCGGCTTCAACGTCCGCGCCAACAAGCAGGCCAGCGAACTGGCCGCACGCGACGGCATCGAAATCCGCTACTACAACATCATCTACGACCTCATCGAGGACGTGAAGAATGCGATGAGCGGCCTTCTCAAGCCCGAGCGCCGCGAAACCTTCATCGGCAATGCGGAAATCCTCGAAGTGTTCTCGATCACCAAGGTCGGCAAGGTCGCCGGCTGCCGGGTTACCGATGGCATCGTGGAACGCGGTGCCGGCGTGCGCCTCATCCGCGACAACGTCGTCATCCACGAAGGCAAGCTCAAGACGCTCAAGCGCTTCAAGGACGAGGTCAAGGAAGTCCAGACCGGCCAGGAATGCGGCATGGCCTTCGAGAATTACGAAGACATGCGCCAGGGCGACGTCATCGAATGCTTCCGCGTCGAGACCGTGCAGCGCACGCTGTAGAGGCTGGATCATTGAAATTGCAAAGGGCGCGGTGCAGACCGCGCCCTTTTTTGTTGGGCAGATCACATAGCCATCCCACCCACGGTCGCTTCCCGCGGACTTGATCCGCGGGTCACTCCCAACACGGCGCAAGGGACGAAAGACCCGCGGATCAAGTCCGCGGGAAGCGCCAGTGGTCGGGGGAAGGCGCCAGTATCCAACAAAAAGCCCGCCCCCTGTTTGGGAGCGGGCGTTTCAATTTCATCCCCGGGCCTTTGTCGCGGCAGCAGGAAACTTTGCTTCGGTGACTACGGATTCCGAAACAAGGCGCCCCGCTGCCGCGGCAGCGACCCGGGAGCGGGTTAGTTGATCACCACCACGCGGGAGCCGGTGGGCACGCGGGCGTAGAGATCGATAATGTCCTGGTTCATCAGGCGGATGCAGCCCGAGGAGACGTTGGTGCCGATCGTATAGGGCTCGGTGGTGCCATGCAGGCGGAACAGCGTGTCGCGGCCATTCTTGTAGAGATAGAGCGCGCGCGGGCCCAGCGGATTGGTGGGGCCGCCTTCCATGCCGCCGGCATAGGGGCCGTAACGCTCGGGTTCACGCTTGACCATGCTGCTCGTGGGCGTCCAGCGCGGCCATTCAGCCTTGCGACCGATGGTGGCGGTGCCCCGGAAAACCAGCGATTCGTCCTTGCCGACGCCGATGCCGTAACGCAGAGCGCGGCCGCCTTCGAGCACCAGGTAGAGGAAGTGCTGCGGGGTATCGATGACGAGGGTGCCCGGCCGCTCCGTGGTCATATAGGGCACTTCCTGGCGCCACCAGCGCGGATCGACGCGGCGCAGGTCCATGGCGGCAATGGGGAATTTCTCGCCCAGGATGGCGCCATACATGCGCAGGTAATAGGGATCGACCTGCGGCTCCTGCACCACGGGGGTGCGGGTGGAGGAACAGGCGGCGAGGGCGACGGCGGGGAGGCCGATCATGAACAAGCGGCGAGAGAGCAAGGGCAATTCCCTGGGTAAGCTTGGACGCAATTGTACTGGCCGGTCAGTGGTTAAGCTGCCGCCAGGAGGTTCGCTAGTGCAGGAAAGCCTCACTCGCCCAACGAGCTTTGATGGAGAGGGTTCCTCTCCGTAATGTGATGGCCGAAAGCTGTTGCAAAGCTGCAACGCACGCAAAAGGCCCGGATTGCTCCGGGCCTTCTCACAGACTTCTTGCAGATTTCCTGCGATTTGCTCGCTATTCGGCGGCGGCTTCCTCGCCCTTGGCGATTTCCTTGCCGGTTGCCTGATCGACAACCTTCATGGAGAGGCGGACCTTGCCGCGCTCATCGAAGCCCAGCAGCTTGACCCAGACCTTGTCGCCTTCCTTGACCACGTCGGTGGTCTTGGCAACGCGGGCCTCGGCCAGCTGGCTGATATGCACCAGGCCGTCCTTGGCGCCGAAGAAGTTCACGAAGGCGCCGAAATCGGCGGTCTTGACGACGGTGCCCTGATAGATGGCGCCCACTTCGGCTTCGTCGGTGATCGACTTGATCCACTTGATGGCCGCTTCGATCTGCGAACCGTCCGAGGAGGCGATCTTGATGGTGCCATCATCCTCGATGTTGATCTTGGCGCCGGTCTTTTCGACGATCTCGCGGATCACCTTGCCGCCGGTGCCGATCACTTCACGGATCTTGTCGGTCGGGATCTTCATGGTCTCGATGCGCGGCGCGAATTCACCCACTTCCGAACGGGACGCGGTGATGGCCTTGGCCATTTCGCCCAGGATGTGGATGCGGCCGCCCTTGGCCTGCTCGAGGGCGATCTTCATGATCTCCTCGGTGATGCCGGCGATCTTGATATCCATCTGGAGCGAGGTCACGCCCTGATCGGTACCAGCCACCTTGAAGTCCATGTCGCCGAGGTGATCTTCGTCGCCGAGAATGTCTGACAGAACAGCAAACTTCTCGCCTTCGAGGATCAGGCCCATGGCGATACCGGCAACCGGACGCGCCAGCGGCACGCCGGCATCCATCAGCGCCAGCGAGGTGCCGCAGACGGTGGCCATCGAGGAGGAGCCGTTGGATTCGGTGATCTCGGACACGATACGGATCGTGTAGGGGAATTCCTCGACCGAGGGACGGATCGGGTTGATGGCGCGCCAGGCGAGCTTGCCATGGCCGATTTCGCGACGGCCCGGGGACCCCATGCGGCCAGCTTCACCCACCGAGTAGGGAGGGAAGTTGTAATGCAGCAGGAAGTTCTGCTTGTGGGTGCCTTCGAGCGAGTCGATATACTGCTCGTCTTCGCCGGTGCCCAGCGTGGCAACGACCAGAGCCTGAGTTTCGCCGCGGGTGAACAAAGCCGAACCATGGGTGCGGGGCAGAACGCCAACTTCGGAAACGATCGGACGCACGGTCTTGAGATCGCGGCCGTCGATACGCAGGCCGGTATCGAGCACGTTCCAGCGCACGATCTTGGCCTGCAGGTTGTGGATCACTTCGCCGAGGTCTTCAGCGGAGACGTCACCGGCTTCGACCTTGGCGGCAAAGGCTTCCTTGACGGCCTTCTTGGCGGCGTCGACGGCAGCATAGCGCTGGGCCTTGTCGGTGATCTTATAGGCAGCGCGCAGGTCCTTTTCGGCAACCTTGAGCACATCGGCTTCGAGAGCCGAATAGTCCGGAGCGGCGAAATCGCGGGGTTCCTTGGCAGCCAGTTCGGCCAGCTTGATGATGGCCTGGATAACCTTGCGGCTCTCGGCATGGCCGAACATCACGGCGCCGAGCATGACTTCTTCGCTCAGTTCCTTGGCTTCAGACTCGACCATCAGCACGGCGTCTTCGGTGCCGGCCATGACGAGATCGAGCTTGGATTCGGAGCGACGGTCAACGGCGAGGTTGAGGACATATTCGCCATCAACGTAACCGACGCGGGCCGCGCCGATCGGGCCCATGAAGGGTACGCCCGAAATGGTCAGGGCCGCCGAGGCGGCGACCATGGCCAGCACGTCAGGATTGTTTTCCATATCGTGCTGCAGAACGGTGATGACCACCTGGGTCTCGTTCTTGTAGCCTTCGGGGAAGAGCGGGCGGATCGGGCGGTCGATGAGGCGCGACACCAGGGTCTCGTTCTCGGTCGGGCGGCCTTCACGCTTGAAATAGCCGCCCGGGATCTTGCCGGCGGCGAAGTATTTTTCCTGGTAGTTGACGGTCAGCGGGAAGAAGTCCTGGCCGGGCTTGGCCGACTTGGCTGACACAACGGTGGCGAGCAGCACGGTCTCGCCCAGGGTGGCGAGCACGGCGCCATCGGCCTGGCGGGCCATCTTGCCGGTCTCGAGCGTCAGGGGCTGGCCGCCCCAGTTGAGCTCGACCTTGTGGTAATCGAAATTGATCGTGGACATGTATCGTCTTTCCATTCTGCCGGGGAGCGGTAACGCGGGGGCGTAGCAATCCCGCGAACTCAGCCGGTGCGCCCGCACCCGCCGGCACACCCCATGTGTGACGCGGGCTCAAAATCAGGCGCGGTTTACGTCCTTGGCGGTGACGAAACATGGGCAAGACAACAAGCAGCTCCTGAAACTTGTCAGGCGCCTCACGGGATCAAAACCAAGGGATTGATTTTGCGAGCGTGAGGCGGGGAGCGGCCAATAATCCTGCCATGCTCCGGCAATCGCCGGTCTACGCTTTTCACCCCGATAAAGGAGCGAAAGCGGAGGCGGAGGCTGGCCCCCGCATCCGCAATTCGGTTGCGCGCTTGTTAGCGGCGCAGGCCGAGTTTTTCGATCAGGGTCTTGTAGCGGCTCTCGTCGACCTTCTTGACATAGTCAAGCAGGCGGCGGCGGGTCGAGACAAGCTTCAGCAGACCGCGGCGGGAATGGTTATCCTTGCCATGGCCCTTGAAGTGTTCGGTGAGGTTGGCAATGCGTTCCGACAGGATGGCAACCTGGACTTCCGGCGAGCCGGTATCGTTGGCCTTGGTGGCATATTCCTGGATCAGAGCGGTCTTGCGCTCAGCAGTAATCGACATCGGGCATATCCTTTCAAAGGAGGATCGGGTCGCCCCGGCCGGGATGTCGTCCAGGCGGGGCCGTGAAGGCCCGGACCCGAAGGCCCGAGGCTGGCGTCCCTATAGTGCAAAGCGCGGAATAACGCCAGAATTTATTCGGATGGCTCATCTTCGGCGGTAGCCGGCGCCACTGATGGGTCGATGGCGCTGAGCGGAATGAGGAAGCGCCACTCCATGCCGTCATCGTGGCAATGCCGTTCGACCTCGGCGCCCAGTGAGCGGCCGACCATGGATTGCAGGACCGTGGTGCCGAAGCCGACCCGGTCACTGGTGGCAACCGTATGCGGCACGGTTTCGCGCCAGTTGAAGTCCAGCCGCTGATCGACAATGCGCCAGCGCACCTTGAGCGTGCCACCATCGCCGGCAAAGGCCCCGTATTTGACCGCATTGGTGGATAGTTCATGGGCCGCCATGCCCATGATCTGGGCGGCCTGGACATTGAGCCGCACCGTAGGCCCAGCCACATCGACCCTGGACGCGTCAGGCGGGCTGAACGGGGCGATCTGGCTTTCCACCAATTCGCCGAGCAGCACGCCGGCCAGGCCATGGGCCAGCAGCAGGTCGGTGGAGCGGGCCAGGCCGTGGATACGACGCTCGAAGCCCTGCACGTAATCTTCGACATTATCGGCGCCGCGGGCGGTCTGCTTGGCCATGGCGGCAATAACGGTCATCTGGTTCTTGGAGCGGTGCGCCAGTTCGCGCATCAGGAAGCGCACTTCGTTTTCGGCGGTCTGGCGTTGGGCGGAGGCCTCGGCCAGGGCCTGGGACACTTCGGCGATCTCGGCGACCGGATAGGCCCTGGGCACTGCCACCTCGCCGCGGCCGAGCTTCTGGGCCTCACGGCGCAGGCCGCGCACGGAATGCGCGACGCGCTGGGAAATCAGCAAAGCCGCGCCGGTGGCGAAGAGGGCAATGAGAATACCCCAGGCCGCCAGCCAGAACCGGCTGTCATCGATCGGCCGGCCGACGATATCGGTCGAGGCCCAGGCCACCACGCGCCAGCCGGAAATCGGCGCCCTGCGCTCGGCGGTCACCACGGTCTTGCCGTCGAACAGTTCGCGCCGCCACTGGTCGGGCGCGGCGTCGGGCACCGGCTGGCGCACGGGCAGGGTGGTACCGGTCTCGAGCCCGGCCTCGGGCGTAGCGGCAATCACCACATTGCGGGTATCCACCAGCGCGGCGTGCCAGCCGGACGGCAATTGACGCGCCTGCAAGGCCGAGGTCAGCCGGTTGGCTTCCTGTGTCAAAGCGAGCAGGGCCACGCCGGACGGATTGTCGGGCAGCGCCACCAGGACATTGAACAGGGCGCGGCCGGTCACCTTGCCGGTAAAGAGGTTTGACACCGCGACACCGGCAGCGAGCGCCCGCTCGGCCGAGGCCGGATCGGAGGTCTTGCCGGTCGAGGAGCCAAAGGGCTCGTCGGTATTCAGGACCACATCGAGATCGGCATCGAGCGCGATCAGATTGGCGCCCATCTGCTCGAGCGACACGACGGCGCCGTCACGGAAATCGGCCAGCCGTCCATTGCGCAGCAATTCGGAGGTGGAGAGCACGCGCAAAGTGGTGAGCATGCCGCCCACTTCATTATCCACGGCCTGGGCCATGGCCTCGACCGTGGCGGTGGTGAGGGCGCGGATGGTCTGTTCCTGGGCGTCGTTATTGCGGTTGAGCAGGACCAGCGACACGACCAGCGCCGGGATCAGGATGACCAGCATCAAGGCGACAAGATAGAGCACGACCGGCCAAGGCCGCCTGCCCAAAGCCGGTGCAGTCCGGTCCACCCTGTGCTGCGTCGCCCCCGCCATACCGCGCTTTCCGCGGCTGCTATCACACCATACCCTTCAGCCGCTGCCCAACCATAGCGTCAGACGGACGCCGCCCGATAGCGGGCAGCAGCAATCTTTGTGCAAATGTTTGACGGAACTGGCAGAAATGCCACGTTATCCGGGCAATGCGCCTCAGTATTTGGCGCTGGAATCGCTGGCCGGGAAGCTCTCGTCAACGGCCTCATCCTGCTTGTCCCAATTGGTCGGCTTGTCTTTCTGCGCTTCCTTGCCGGCATTGCGCACCTGCACCGGCGCATCTTTGGGGCCGGGCTTCTTGCCGCCCTTCATGGCGGCGGCCTTGTCGGACTTGTGGTTCTGGGTCATGGCAAACTCCCTTGTTGGGAAAGAAACCCGCAGGATGGGGCAAGGTTGCAGGCGCCGGAGACGGCTTGGAGTCTTCCGCAGCCACTGATAAAGAGCCGGCATGACCGAGACGCGCGCTAATTCCAAGAAGCTGTTCATCAAGACCTATGGGTGCCAGATGAACGTCTATGACAGCGACCGCATGATGGATGCGCTGGCGCCGCACGGCTATGAGACGACGCTGGACATGGCGCAGGCCGATCTCGTGCTGCTCAATACCTGCCATATCCGCGAAAAGGCCTCGGAAAAGGTGTTTTCCGAACTGGGCCGGCTCAAGGAATTGCAGAGCGAGCGCCGGGCGCTGGGCGGCGACATGATGATCGGGGTGGCCGGCTGCGTGGCGCAGGCCGAGGGCGAGGAAATCGCCCGTCGCGCGCCTGTGGTCGACATGGTGTTCGGGCCGCAGGCCTATCACAGGCTGCCCGACATGCTGGCCAGAGCCGAAGCGCAAAGGCACCTGCATCCGGGCCTCAAGCGGGCGGTCATCGATACCGACTTTCCTGAGGAAGACAAGTTCGAGCACCTGCCGGCGGCAAGGAAGGAAGTCACCATCAAGCGGGGGCTGACGGCGTTCCTGACGGTGCAGGAAGGCTGCGACAAGTTCTGCAGCTTCTGCGTGGTGCCCTATACGCGGGGCGCCGAGGTGTCGCGGCCGGTGGCGCAGGTGATCGCGGAGGCGCGCGGGCTGGTGGAAGCCGGGGTGAAGGAAATCACCCTGCTGGGCCAGAACGTCAATGCCTATCATGGGCTGGACGCGGCCGGCCGCGCCGTGGGGCTGGGCGAACTGGCGTATCTGCTGGTGGACATTCCGGGGCTGGAGCGGCTGCGCTATACAACCAGCCACCCCCGCGACATGGACGATGCGCTGATGGCGGCGCATCGCGACCTCGATATCCTGATGCCCTATCTGCATCTGCCGGTGCAATCGGGCTCGGACACGATCCTCAAGGCGATGAACCGGCGCCATACGGCGGCCGAGTATCTTGCTGTGATCGAGCGTATCAAGACGGCGCGGCCGGATATGGCGCTGTCGGGCGATTTCATCGTCGGCTTCCCGGGCGAAACCGACCAGGATTTCGAGGATACGCTGCGCATCATCCGCGAGGTCGGCTATGCCTCGGCCTATTCGTTCAAATATTCGACACGGCCGGGCACGCCGGGCGCCAATCTGGACGGGCAGATCGCCGAAGAGGTCAAGACCGAGCGGCTCTACCGGCTGCAGGAGCTGGTCAACGCCCAGACATCAGCCTTCCACCAGAGCTGTGTGGGCAAGACGCTGCCGGTGCTGATCGAACGGCCGGGCCGCCAGGCCGGGCAGGTGGGCGGGCGCTCCCCCTTATCTTCAGGCCGTACATCTGGAAGGCAGCACCGAGCTGATCGGGGCGATCCACCAGGTCGAGATCATCGGCACCAGCGTCAACTCGCTGGTGGGACGGTTGAAGGTCAAGGCGGCGGCTTAGGGTGTGATCAGGTCAAGCGCGGGGAAGTAGGTGCGGTAGCGCCGTACGTCCCTCGTCAGCAATGGCCAGCCTGCCACAGATGCATGGGCTCCGATGAAGAAGTCGGGCAGCACGCCGGACTTCGTCCCGCCGGCTCTGCGATACCGCCCAAAGACCTTGCCAGCAAGAAACAGAGCCGCCTTCGGCAGGGGGACTACTTCGATTTGGGCCTCGGCCAGAAAAGCGTCCAGAGCCTCTATCTGCTCGTACCGGACAGCAAGCTCGGCGTAGACGACGTCGCTCGTCAGCAGCGACCCAACCAGTGAGGCCGCTTCCAGGCTGGCCTCAGACCAGTCGCCCCAAACGGGGTCGTCGGTCATCACATCGATCAGCACGTTGGAATCGACCAGTATCAATCTTCACCGCGCGTCATAGCCATAATCTCGTCGGTGCTGAGGCCGGGTCCGGCATGGCCTCTTAGCTTGGCGAATCGGCTCGGCGGGGCGTCCTTGTCGGCCCGGCTCAGAACGATCTCGCCCTTGTCATTGCGACGGAATACCACCCGTGTCCCGGCCTCGATGCCAAGAAGGTCGCGTACGGGCTTGGGGATCGTGACCTGACCTTTACTGGTGACTGCTGCACTCATGACATTCTCCTAGGTAAGGAATGCTATCATGAAGGTATTACTTTTGGGCAACCTATTCAAGATAGCCGGCACCCTTGGCGCCGGCCGCCATTCGGGCGTAGCCCTCATGGCCTTCTCGCCTAAAAACGCTCCACTGGAGCGTTTTTGCCGCCTTGCGGCCGGCGAGAAGCGTCACAATATTGCTACAGACATTGCACCCAAATCATCCTAGCCTCGTTGTCATCATCGCGGCGCGCCCGCGCCGCCCCGTTTCGGGAGCCACACCAGTTTGAGCAGGCATTTGTCACCGACCGCAGACAACGCACTCGCATCGCAACTCGAACTCGCTTTTGAAGACAATCGCCTCGCTGCCCAGCTGTATGGCGATTTCGACCAGAACCTCGCCCTGATCGAGCAACGGCTCAAAGTGTCGGCCACGCCGCGCGGCAATCATGTGCTGCTCAAGGGCGCCGCTTCATCGGTCGACCAGGCCCGCCGCGTGCTCGAATCGCTTTATGCCGGGCTCGAAGAGGGAAGGGCGATCGACATTTCCGATGTCGATGGTGTCATCCGCATGATCGAGACCGAGGACAGCCAGCTCACCCTGCCGACGCTGGAGCGCAAGGGCAAGGTGCGCATGGCCCAGATCGCCACGCGCAAATCCACCATTGTCGCCCGCACCCCGGCGCAGGACGCCTATATGCGCGCCATGGAGCGGAGCGAGCTGGTGTTCGGCGTCGGTCCGGCCGGTACCGGCAAGACCTATCTGGCCGTGGCGCATGCCGCGAGCCTGCTCGAACGCGGCGACATCAACCGCATCATCCTCAGCCGTCCGGCCGTCGAGGCCGGCGAGCGGCTGGGCTTCCTGCCCGGCGACATGAAGGAGAAGGTCGACCCCTATCTGCGCCCGCTCTACGACGCGCTTTACGACATGATGAAGCCGGAAAATGTCGAGCGCTGCCTGACCTCGGGCATTATCGAAGTGGCGCCGCTGGCCTTCATGCGCGGGCGGACACTGGCCAATGCCGTGGTCATTCTCGACGAGGCGCAGAACACGACATCCATGCAGATGAAGATGTTCCTGACCCGCCTGGGCGAGAATTCCAAGATGATCGTCACCGGCGATCCGACCCAGGTCGACCTGCCGCGCGGCGAGAAATCGGGGCTGATCGAGGCGGTGCAACTGCTCGACGGCGTCGAGGGCGTGCATGTCAGCCGCTTCGGCGACAAGGACGTGGTGCGCCATGCGCTGGTCGGCCGGATCGTGCGGGCCTATGAGGCCGATACGGCCAAGCGGCTGGCGCAGAAGGACCGGGATACCGAAGGGCCGGCGCGGACATTGGGCACCTTGCCGCGGGCATAACCGGCCCGTGGCACGCCCTCGTGGTTCGAGGGTCGCTACGCTCCCGCCTCACCATAAGGGCTACTGGGAGAGTGCTGAGTTCCAGTAGCCCTCATGGTGAGGTGCGAGTTCTTCACGAGCCTCGAACCACGAGGGCGTGGCACGAAGCAATGAATGGTTTGAATGCCGCCTAGACCACCACTGGACATTGCCGTCATCCGCAATGATGACGCCTGGCCCGAAGACCTCGATGTGCGCGCCGAAGAGGCGGTGCTGGCAGCACTCAGCCTTGCCAAACCCAAGGTCAAGGGCATGGCGGAGCTGTCGATCCTGCTCACCAATGACGAAGAACAGCACGAACTCAACAAGGCATGGCGGGGCAAGGACAGCTCCACCAATGTGCTGAGCTTCCCGCAGATCGAGCCTTTCGGGCCGGTTGTGGGCTTATTGGGCGACATCACGCTGGCGCGTGAAACGCTGATCCGCGAGGCGGAGGAGCAGGGCGTCACATTCGAGGCGCATTTCACCCATCTCGTGGTGCATGGCTTTCTGCATATTTTAGGGTATGATCACCTAACGGACGCGGAGGCTCTTCAAATGGAGGGCCTCGAAACCCAGATATTGGCAGCGCTCGGGGTCGAGGACCCCTATGCCGACTAGGGCCGGCGCCATAATGGACCGGGCGTATTCCGTTTCGAGGACAGATAAGCCGCTTGTTGCGGCGAGAGATCATGAACGACAGTGACAGTCCGGGCCCCCAGGCGCCCACCAATCCCGAGCCTCCTTCTAGCACCGCCTCCGTGTCCGCACGGGGGCCAACGATATGGAACCGCATCAAGGCCATGCTGGCCCGCGGCACGGTATCGCTGCGCGACGACCTGCAGGTGGCGCTCGACGAACAGGGGAGCTCGGAAGCCGCCGATTTCTCCGAAAGCGAACGCACGATCCTGCAGAACGTGCTCAAGCTCTCCAATGTGTCGGTTGGCGACGTGATGGTGGAGCGATCCGACATCCAGGCCATAGAGGCCGATGTCAATCTGGGCACGCTGATCGCCCGGTTCCGCCAGGTGCATCATTCGCGCCTGCCGGTCTATGACGACAATCTCGACAACATTCTGGGCTTCATCCACGTCAAGGACGCGCTGGGCAGGATCACCGAGCCGGTGACCGACCCGGCCAAGGACGTGCCGGTGAAGCTGGTTTCGAGCGTGCTCAAGCAGAAGATCATCAAGCTCGACATCACGCGCGACGCCATGTTCGTGCCCACGTTCATGCCTGTTGGCGACCTGCTGCAATCGATGCGCGCTTCGCGCGTGCATATGGCCATCGTGGTCGACGAATATGGCGGCACCGACGGGCTCGTGACCATCGAGGACCTGCTCGAGGCCGTGGTCGGCGAGATCGAGGACGAGCATGACGAACTGGCGGCGTCGCTGATCCGCAAGGTGGGCGCCGATACCTATATCGCCGATGCCCGCGCGGAACTGAGCGATGTGCAGAGCATGATCGGTCCGGATTTCGACCCCGGCGACTATGCCGAGGATGTGGACACGATCGGCGGGCTGGTGTTCGACCTGGCCGGCCATGTGCCCAAAAGGGGCGAGCGGGTGACGCGGCTCGACGGCTTCGAATTCGAAATTCTGGCCGCCGACAGCCGCCGCATCAAGCGGCTGCGCATAAGGCGCAAGCGGGAAGGCGATAGTGCCGAGCCGCTGGCGATTACCGATCAGCGGACACCGGCGGAGAAGGCGGCGGCGGAGTAGGGACTTTGGTCCTTCCGCAAGAGTACCCCTCCCAACCTCCCCCTGAAAAGGGGGAGGAGCCGCGCAGTGAATGGGGCAAGAAGCTGCCAAACTCTCGATCTGTTCCTCCCCCTATCAGGGGAAGGTTAGGAGGGGGTATCCCAAAAACTAAGGGTCCGGAGATTGCTCTCCAGACCCTTGGCTTGCTGCTTAACTGATGTCGCTCAGGGGCCATTCGGGGCATAGCCCTCATGGCTTTAGTCACTAAAATCGCTCCACCGGAGCGATTTTGCCTGCGGCCGTTCCTAAACCTGCTGAACGGCCTCGACGCCCGGCACGAAGTGGCGGAGCAGGTTTTCGATGCCGCTCTTGAGCGTGGCGGTCGAGGAGGGGCAGCCGGAGCAGGCGCCCTGCATGTGCAGGAAGACCGTGCCTTCCTTAAAACCCTTGAAGGTGATGTCGCCGCCATCCATGGCCACGGCCGGACGGACGCGGGTAGCCAGTAATTCCTTGATGACTTCGACGGTCTCGCTGTCTTCTTCCTCGAAGAATTCATCAACCTCGTCGAAATTGGCGACATCCACGCCACCCTCGACTATGACAGGCTTGCCGGACAGGAAATGGTCCATGATGACGCCGAGAATGGCCGGCTTGATATGGGCCCAGTTGGTATCGTCCTTGGTCACCGAGATGAAGTCGGAACCGAGGAAGACGCCGGTGACGCCGGAAATACCGAACAGGCCTTGGGCCAGCGGGGAACTGCCCGATGCTTCGACGCTACGGAAATCGCGCGGTTCGCCGACCAGCACATCGCGCCCCGGCAGGAATTTGAGGGTCGCTGGGTTGGGCGTGGCTTCGGTCTGGATGAACATCGGGGCGCCTGCGATTTTACGATTAGAACGCTTCTAAAATAGACTTTTGCGCTCAGGATGCAAGGGGGGATGAGCGGAGGAGGGGTATGCGTCAGGCCGATGCTTCCTCATCCCAAGCCGTCACTCACCGGCCGTCACCCTCGGGCTTGACCCGAGGGCTCTACACTTGCGGGCCGCGGGGTAAGTGAAGTGTCCTCGGGTCAAGCCCGAGGATGACGCGCAGTTGGAATAATGCCTTCGTGCGACCCACCGCACGCTCAGCAGATGGCGATGATCTCCTCGTCGCTCATGCGGCCGGGCACGATGGTCAGCGGGATGGGCAGGGCGTTGGCGCGGCTGGCGAAATGCATGACCAGCGGGCCGGGGCCTTCGCCGGAAGTGGAGGCGGCCAGCACCAGGATGGCGATGTCGCGGTCCTGGTCGATGACACGCTCGATTTCCTCGGCGGCACTGCCCTCGCGGATCACCGATTCGCTGCGGACTTCGCCGATGTCGCGGATGCGGACGAGGCGGGCGTCGAGATTGCGCTCGGCTTCCTCGACGGCTTCGGCGCGCAGCACATCCTCGACCCCCAGGCCGATGAATTCGGGCTTCTGGATGACGCTCATCAGCACCACGGTGCCGCCCGTGCGCTTCACACGGTAAGCCGCGAAGGTCAGCGCCCGTTCGCATTCGGGCGTCTCGTCGATGACGACGAGGAATTTGCGCTTGTATTCGGTCTGGGAAACCATGCGCGCCCCCTTGGTTTTGTCTCTTTGTCGCGTTTCCGGGCGGAAAACCCGCGCTGCACTTTTCCTGAAACGCTTTTTAGCGGATGAAGCCGACAATAGAGCGGACATCGACCATTGTCGCCTCTGCCAGCGCACGCGCGCGCTCGGCGCCGTCGCGCAGGATGGCGTCGATCGTCGTCGTGTCCTCGACCAGCCGGCGCATTTCCTCGCCCATGGGGCCAAGCACCGAGACGGCCAGGTCGGCCAAAGCCGGCTTGAACGTGCCCCAACCCTTGCCGCCGAATTCGGCGATGACCTGGGTTTTGCTCTGGTCCGACAGTGCGGCATAGATGCCGACAAGATTGTCGGCTTCGGGCCGCCCGGCCAGGCCCTCCACGGTCTCGGGCAGGGGCTCGGGATCGGTAGTGGCCTTCTTGATCTTCTTGGCAATGCCATCGGCATTGTCGAGCAGGGAGATGCGCGACTGGTCGGACGGGTCCGACTTGCTCATCTTCTTGGTGCCGTCGCGCAGGCTCATGATGCGGGTGGCGGGGCCGGCAATCAGCGGCTCTGTGATGGGGAAGAAGCTCCCGTCATCCTGCCCGACATTTTGCGCTGCGATGGAAGCGGCATAGTCATTGTTGAACTTGGCGGCGATGTCGCGCGTCAGTTCCAGATGCTGCTTCTGGTCGTCGCCGACAGGCACATGGGTGGCCTTGTAGAGCAGGATGTCGGCCGCCATCAGGCTCGGATAGGCCAAGAGGCCCAGCGAGACATTTTCCGAATTCTTGCCGGCCTTGTCCTTGAACTGGGTCATCCGGTTCATCCAGCCGATGCGGGCGACGCAGTTGAATATCCAGGCCAGTTCGGCATGCTGCATGACCTGGGACTGGTTGAAGATGATCGCCCGCTTGGGGTCGATGCCGGCAGCGACATAGGCGGCGGCCACTTCGCGGGTGGCGCGGCGCAGGTCATCCGGGTCCTGCCAGACCGTGATGGCATGCATGTCGACGACGCAATAGATGCAGTCATGCGTATCCTGCAGCGGCACGAAGCGCCTGATAGCGCCGAGATAATTGCCCAGATGCAGGTCGCCCGAAGGCTGGATGCCGGAAAACACACGATTGGTGAAGGTCATAGGATGCCCGATATTCGCGATAGTCGCGAACTTCTATCGCTGAAAGACCCGGTTTGAAACCGTCTTCTCAAAGACCTCATGGTGAGCTTGTCGAACCACGGGGTCGAGTGAGTGGAGGCTTGGGTGCCACGACCTCGTCCTTCGACAGGCTCAGGATGAGGTCTACTTGGAGCGCCGCAGCCGCCTGAGCAGCAGGTCCAGCTTCTGGGCGCCGGTGACGTGGACCAAGGTGAAATAGGTGGCCATGCCGAAGACGACGAGTACGGCCAAGAGGCCGGCTTGAAGCCAAAGGGGTGCGCCGCTGGCGAAGTGGCTGGCGCCGCGCTCGACCAGAAGATAGAGCGCTCCCCCCATGATGGCGCTGATGGCGATGATGAGGCCGTGCTTGCGCCATTCGGCACCGGTCAGGGCAAAATGGCCGCGCCGCGCCAGGAACAGGGCCAGCAGCACGGCATTGAGCCAGGCCGAAACCGAGGTGGCGATGGCAATGCCGACATGGACGAGGCTGGGGAACAGCAGCAGCGACAGGGCGATATTGGCCACCACCGAAATGCCGGCAAAGACGGTGGGCGTCACCGTATCCTCGCGGGCGAAATAGCCCGGCTGCAGCACGCGGATCAGCACATAGGCGGGCAGGCCGGTGGCAAAGGCGATCAGCGCCTGCGCGGTCTGGGTAGTGGCCAGCGCGTCGAAGGCGCCGCGCTCGAACAGCACGCGCACGATGGGCTCGGCCATGGCAATGAGTGCGGTGGCGGCTGGCATGGAAAGCAGCATGGCGGCCAGCAATGACTGGTCCTGCGTAGCGCGGGCTTCGGCCTCACGGTTGCCCTTGAGATGGCGGGAAAGCTCGGGCAGCAGCACCGTGCCGATGGCAATGCCGATAATGCCGAGCGGCAGCTGGTAGAGCCGATCAGCATAATTGAGGATGGAAATGGCATTGTCGGCGCCCGAGGCGATGATGGTGCCGACGAAGATATTGATCTGGGTAATGCCGCCGGTGAGGATGGCCGGTACGGCCAGCACCCAGAAGCGGCGCACTTCCGGATCGAGACGGGGCAGGCGCAGAGCCGGCACGAAATTCGCCCGGCGGATGGCGCCATAGACCAAAGCCAGTTGCGCCAGACCGCCCGCCATGGTGGCGACGGACACCCACATGGCCGAGCCCGCCGGATCCATGACCCAGAAGGTCACCAGCGGGATCATGGCGGCGATATTGACCAGGTTGAGAATGACCGGGGCGAAGGCGGCGGCAAAGAAGCGGCCAAGCGAATTGAGGATAGCGCCATAGGCGGCCATCAGCGACATACAGGCCAGGTAAGGGAACATGATCCGCGTCAGCAGCACGGTGAGATCGAATTTTTCCTTGTCGTCGATGAAGCCGGGGACGAAGGCGATCATGATCTGCGGCATGAAGATTTCCGCAAGGATCGTCACGCCGACCAGCATGGCGACCAGCCAGGCCATGATGCGCGAGGCCAGGTCGAGCGCGCCGTCGCGGCCCTGCTGCTCCAGCGCGCCCGAGAAAAGCGGCACGAAGGCGGTGTTGAAGGCGCCTTCGGCAAAGAGGCGCCGGAACAGGTTGGGAAAACGGAATGCCGCGAAGAAAGCATCGGCCGCCGGACCGGTGCCGAGCACGGCCGCCATCAGCGCATCGCGGACGAAGCCGGCGACGCGGGAGATGAGGGTGAGGCCTCCAACGGAGAGGAAATTGCGGTAGAGGCTCATGATTCCCCTCCCCCTTGAGGGGAGGGGTTAGGGGTGGGGGTGTCGAGAGCGCTGCACACGCGGTATTCGGGGTATGCCGATAGTCCGACACCCCCACCCTCGATCCCTCCCCTCAAGGGGGAGGGAGGCGATGGAACCGCACGTTCAGGGGGGCCAAACAGCCTACCCATTGGCCACCTTCTCGCCCTGCGGGTGGAACACGCCCATCAGCGCGTCGTGGATTTTCCGCTGGCGGGGCTTGGAGGTGATCTTCTGGCCGGTGAGATCGGTGATGTAGAAGACGTCCACCGCCTTTTCGCCATAGGTGCCGATATGGGCCGAACCGATGGTGAGGTTGAGGTCGGAAATCTGGCGGGTGAGCGCGTGAAGCAGCCCCATGCGGTCGAGCCCGCTGACCTCGATGACGGTGAATTTTTCCGATAGCGCATTGGACACGGTGACCTGCGAGGGCACGGCAAAGGGGCGCAGGCGCTTGTTGTGGCGGCTTTCCTTGCCCAGATCGATGAGGATCTGCCGCTTGCCCTGCAGCAATTGTTTGACCGTATCGATGATGCGGGTGGCGCGGACCTTTTCGTCCTCGTCCGAGGTGAAGGAGCGGCGCAGGCGGAAGGTATCGAGGGCATGGCCATCGCGGGTGGAAAAGATCTGCGCCCCGATGATGGACGTATCCTGCATGGTGCAGGCGCCGGCGATCAGCGAGAGCAGGCGCGGGTGGTCGGGCGTATAGAAGCTGACTTCGGTAATGCCCTCAAAGGCCTTGACCCTGATGGAGCCGGCAAAGTTCTCGCCGGTCTGGTCGGCCTGGCGGATCATGCGGGCGTGCTCGACCTGCAATTCGGGCTCGGCACGCAGCCAGTAATGATCGTAGTGCCTGTTGATATAGGCGTCGACCTCGGCCGGGGGCCAGGCCGCAAGCGCCTGGGCCAGCGCGCGACGGGCTTCGTGGATGCGGTCGGACTGGGTGACCTGGCTGTGGCCGCCTGAGAGCAGGGGCTCGGTGGCGTAGTAGAGCGCGCGCAGCAGGCTGCCCTTCCAGCCGGTCCAGACGCCCGGACCGACCGCGCGAATATCGCAGGCGGTGAGGATCATCAGCAAGGCCAGGCGCTGGGGCGATTGCACCACATCGGCAAAGGCCTTGGCGGTTTCGGGGTCCTGGATATCGCGGGCCTGGGCGATCTCGCTCATCAGCAGGTGATATTCGATGAGCCAGGAGACGGTGTCGGTTTCGGCGGGGGAGAGACCGAAGCGGGGACAGAGTTTTCGGGCGATGCGGGCGCCGGCAATGGAATGATCTTCCGGGCGGCCCTTGGCGATGTCGTGCAGGAACAGCGCGACATAGATGAGGCGCGTGTCATTGAGCTGGGGCAGCAATTCATGGGTCAGCGGCAGGTCGTTGCGCAGGCCGCCATTGGCAATATCGGCCATGACGCCGACCGAGCGGATCAGGTGCTCGTCCACCGTATAGTGGTGGTACATGTTGAACTGCATCAGCGCGACGATCTTGCCGAAATCGGGCACGAACTTGCCCAATACGCCGCTCTCGTTCATCTGCCGCAGGATGCGCTCGACCGATTGCGGCGCGGTCAGAATGGTGAGGAAATGCTCGTTGGCCTTGGGGTCGCTGCGCAGCCTGTTGTCGATCAGCCGCAGCGAGCGGGTGATGACCTTGATGGCGTCGGGGTGGAACAGCAGTTCCTCGCGCCCGGCCACCAGGAACATGCGGATGAGATTGACCGGGTCCTTTTCGAATACGTCGGGGCTGGCCAGATTGAGCCGCCCGGTATCGAGCACGAAATCCGTTTCGCCCTTAATGCGGCTGCGCCCCGAGCGGAACGGGGCCAGCACGCGGCCGACCAGGTCCATATCCTTGGCGTGGTTGAATTCGAGGCTGGCGCAGATGATGCGGGTCAAATCGCCCACATCCTTGGCGACGAGGAAATAGCGCTTCATGAAGCGTTCGACGCCCAGCATGCCGACGCGCTGGGCATAGCCCATGCGCTGGGCCAGCTCGGGCTGCATGTCGAAAGTCAGCTTTTCCTCGGCACGACCGGTGACGAAATGCAGGTGACAGCGCACCGCCCACAAAAAATCCTCGGCGCGGGAGAAGAGGCGATATTCGGCGGCTGACAGCACGCCCTTGCCGACCAGTTCGTGTGATGTCTTGACCTGGTAGAAATATTTGCCGATCCAGAACAGCGTATTGAGGTCGCGCAAGCCACCTTTGCCGTCCTTGATATTGGGCTCGACCACATAGCGGGTATTGCCCATCAATTTGTGGCGCTCGTCGCGCTCGGCCATCTTGGCGGCGATGAATTCGGGGCCGGTTTTGGGCATGATCTCGGCTTCGAAACGCTGCACCATCTGGTCGAACAGCGTACGGTCGCCGGTGAGGAAACGCGCTTCGAGCGTGGCGGTGCGCACCGTCATGTCGGCGCGGGCCATGCGGATACATTCATCCACCGAGCGCACGGCATGGCCAACCTTCTGGCCGAGGTCCCACAGCATATAGAGGATATATTCGGTGACCTGCTCGCCCCAGGGCGTCTGCTTGTAGGGTAGGATGAACAGCAGGTCGATGTCCGAGCCCGGCGCCAGCGTGCCGCGGCCATAGCCGCCGACGGCGGAGAGCGCGATAGCCTCGGCGCCGGAGGGGTTGTCGACCGGATAGACCCGGCGCGTCGCGAAGAGATGCACGGCGGCGATGATCTCGTCCTGCGCATTGGACAGGTTCTGCGCGCAGCGCGTGCCCTTGCCCGAGGCCAGCAGTTCGGCCTCGGCCCCGCGGCGCGCCTCGGCCAGGGTCTGGCGGATATGGGCCAATACGGCAGCGCGCGCGGCGGCGGATTTGGGCGCTGCTTCACCGATCGCGGCATCGAGCTCGCCGAGAATGACCTCGGCTGGCTTGAGCGAGAAGAGCGGTTTGCGCGGCTTTGCCTCAGCTTCGGCGAGCGTCATCGCGGATTTTCTTCAACTCGTAGAGCGCTTCGATCGCTTGTTTGGGGGTCATCTCGTCGGGTCGAACGGCGTCGAGCGCCAGATGTACGGGGTCCGGCCCCACCGGCCGGGAGGGCGGCTGATGGGCGAAAAGTGGCAGATCGTCTAGCACGCTGGCCTTCTGGCTGGAAGAGGCCGTGCCCGCCGAGCGCTGCTCGAGCACGTCAAGCACCTGCCGCGCCCGCGCCAGCACCGGCTCGGGCAGGCCGGCCAGCCGCGCCACCTGGATGCCATAGGAGCGGTCGGCGGCGCCCGAACCCACTTCGTGCAGGAAGACCACCTCGCCCTCCCATTCGCGCACCTTCATGGTGACGTTGGAAACGCGGCTGAGCGTCTTGGCGAGGCTGGTCAGTTCGTGGAAATGGGTGGCGAAAAGGGCCCGGCAGCCGGTGGTTTCGTGCAGGGCTTCGACGGCCGCCCAGGCGATGGACAGGCCATCGAAGGTGGCGGTGCCGCGGCCGATTTCGTCGAGCACGACAAGGCTCCGCCGCGTGGCGCGATTGAGGATGGCCGATGTTTCGACCATTTCGACCATGAAGGTCGAGCGGCCATGGGCGATGTCGTCGCTGGCGCCGACGCGGGAGAAGACGCGGTCGACGACGCCGATATGGGCCGAGTTTGCCGGCACGAAAGAGCCCATCTGCGCCATGATCGCGATCAAGGCATTCTGCCGCAGGAAGGTGGATTTACCGCCCATATTGGGGCCGGTGACCAGCCAGAGCCGCCCGCCGCCAATGGCGTCGTCGCCCGAGAGGTCGGCGTCGTTGGCGACGAAGCTCTGGCCCTCGGCGGAGACCATGTCTTCCACGACGGGATGGCGGCCGCCCTCGATGGCAAAAGCCAGGGAGTCGTCGATTTCTGGGCGGGTGTAGGCGCGGGTGGCGGCGAGATGGGCGAGGGCCGTGGTCACATCGAGTTCGGCCAGGGCATCGGCCAGGATGCGCAGGTCGGCGGTGCGGCTCAACACGTCATAGCGCAGGCTGGCAAAGACCTTGAGCTCGATTTCCAGCGCCGCCTCATGCGCGCGGGCAATGCGGCCTTCGAGATCGGCCAGTTCGGTCGTGGTGAAGCGCATGGCATTGGCCAGCGTCTGGCGATGGATGAAGTTTTGGCGATGCGGCTCTTCGAGCAGGCGGGTGCCATGCGCGGCCGGCACTTCGACGAAATAGCCGAGCACGCCATTGTGCCGGATTTTGAGGGAACGAACGTCGGTTTCCTCAATGAGGCGGGCCTGCAGGGCGGCGACGACGGCGCGGGTCTCGCTGGCCAGTGCCCGCTCGTCGTCCAGCGCCTGGTCGTAGCCCTTGCGCACGAAGCCGCCGTCGCGGCTCATAAGCGGCAATTCGTCATCCAGCGCCAGCGCCAGTTCGGACGCCAGCGGCATCGGGGCAGCGGCCAGCGTTGTCGCGAGGCGGGCTAGCACTGCGGGGACATCATCGAGGCGGGCAAAGTGGCCTGATAGCGCCGAGGCGGCGGAAACGGCCTTGCCGATGGCGGCGAGGTCGCGCGGGCCGCCGCGGTCGAGCGCCAACCGGGTCAAAGCGCGGGCCAGGTCGGGCACCGCCTTGAGATCGGCGCGCAGGCGGCCGGTCAGCAAGGTGTCATTGGCGAGGAGGCCCACCGCGTCGAGACGCTCATTGATACCGGTGGCGTCGGCAAGCGGGGCTGCCAGCCTTGCCGAGAGCAGACGGGAGCCGGGGGCGGTGACTGTCAGGTCGATCACCTGGCGCAGCGAACCCCTGACCTGGCCACGCTGGGTCTGGTGCAGTTCGAGGCTGGCGCGGGTCGCCTGGTCGATGGCCATGCGGCGGGTCGCGGTATCGGCCAAAGGCGCGCGCAGGGCCACGCCGACGCCCTTCTGGCTTTCGCTGACATAGGCCACTACCGCGCCCAGAGCTGCCCGCGCGGCGCGGGACAGCGATGTGGGGTCGAAGGCGCTATCGGGAAAGGCGGCGCGCAGGCCCGCTGTCGCCGTTTCGCTGTCGAAGCTCTCCGATGGCGCCGTATGGGTGATGGCGGCCCAGGCCGGGGCGAAAAGATGCCGCTCGACCAGGGCCGCGCGCGTCGCCTCGGTCAGCAGCAATTCGGCCGGATCGATGCGGGCCAGTTCGTCCTGGAGCTGTTCGGCCGAGAGGTCGGCGGTAAAGGTCTCGCCGGTCGAGACATCGGCCCAGGCCAAAGCGAAATCGGTTTCGCCATGGCGCACCATGGCCAGGGCGGCGAGGAAGTTGGAGGCGCGGGCATCGAGGTGATCATCCTCGGTCAGCGTGCCCGCGGTGATGAGACGAACCACGTCGCGCTTCACCACCGATTTGGCGCCGCGCTTCTGGCTTCCTTGGGGTCCTCCACCTGCTCGCAGATGGCGACGCGGTGGCCGAGCTTGATCAGCTTGTTGAGATAGTCGTTGGCGGCGTGGATGGGCACGCCACACATCTGGATATCCTCGCCCAGATGCTTGCCGCGCTTGGTGAGCACGATGCCCAGAGCGGCGCTGGCGATCTCGGCATCCTCGAAGAACAGCTCGTAGAAATCGCCCATGCGATAGAACAGCAGATAGCCGGGATTGACCGCCTTGATCTCGAAATACTGCGCCATCATCGGCGTCAGGGCCGGGGTCTGCGCGGGTTCGATGGGCGACTGATCCATAAGGGCAAAGGGTCTCGGCAAGGAAGCCGAGACCTTATGGCGTTCGGGGCGGAAATCCAACCGCCGGAGGCGAGTTTGTCCCGGTGTTTAGGACCCCCTGATGACGGAGGCCGGCTCCACCACCTTGCGGTAGAGGTGCCATGTCGCATGGCCGAAAATGGGGATGACCACGGCCAGCCCGACAAAGAGCGGCAGCGAGCCGAGGAACAGGCCCACGCCCACGATAATGCCCCATGCCAGCATGGGCACCGGATTGTGCATGACGGCGCGGAACGAGGTTTCGACAGCGACAAACGCTCCCACGTCGCGATCGAGCAGCAGCGGGAAGGCGATGACCGTGGTGCAGAGGGTGAAGATGGCGAAGAGCGACCCCAGCATGGTGCCTGATATGATCAGCGTCATGCCGCCGGGCTCGGTGAGAATCTGGTTCAGCAACGCGCCCAGCGTCTGCGGCGTCGAGGCGCCGAACAGGCTTTCATACAGCGTCTGCGCCGCCGTCAGCCACAGGGTGAAGACGGCCAGCAGCATGACCGCCAAAGCGGCGATCGAGCCGATGGCGGGGGATTTCAGCACTTCGAAAGCATGATACCAGGAGGTATCAAGGCCCTGTTCGCGACGCCGGGAAATCTCGTAGAGCCCGATGGCGGCAAAGGGGCCGAGCAGCGCGAAGCCGCCCACCAGGGGATAGAGCAAAGGCCAGGTGTAATAGCCATTCATCCACACGGTCAGCACGATGCCGACAATGGGGTAGATCAGAACCAGCAGCACATAGTGGCTGGGCTTTTCCCAGAAATCGGCAATGCCCCGGCGCAGGGCATCGCCCAGGTCGCCCAGAGTGATCGTGCGGATGACCGGCATATCGAGCTTGTCGCCCGCGCCGGAAATGACGTGGAAAGTGGACATGGCCTTGCTCCTCCATAACGGAGGCCACGGGCTCGCTGACAAACCGCGAACTCGCGACCGGCAACAGGACCAGTCTAGTTCAGGTGCGACCGATTGTCGCCCTTTATCGGGCAAACGTGATCGGCGCCCCTGATGGAGCGCCGAACGCGATGACTATTGCAGGGAATCGATCTCGTAGCGGTCGGACGGATCGTGCTGCGGGCGATAGGTGAAATAGTCGAAGCTGGCCGGGCTGGCGGTGCCGTTGAGATCATGCGCCGCCATGCCGACAAAGGCGCCGGTGAAGCTGCCATGGGCCTGGTGGCCGCCGCATTCGTCGGACAGGATCGAGGCATCGAAGACCGGGCCGATGGGTTGCAAGTCCTGGCCTTCCAGCGCGTAGAAGAATTGCAGCTTCCGCCCGCGAATGGTCAGCGCCAGCTTCACCTTGCCCTTATTGGGAATCTGCACCGGCTCGGTCGGGAAGGTCAGGTTGCCATCGGGCCAGGAGATTTCCGAATTCATGATGAGCAGTTCGCGCTGCCCGTCGGAATGCGCTGTTACCGCCAGGTAGAAGAAGTTGTAGCGGCTGTAATAGGCCGTGAGGCCTGCCATGGTGCGTTCGTCGGTGGGCGCGAAATCGACCATGGTCTCGGCATCATAGGAGAAATGGGTCTGGCGGCGGGCCACCAAGGCCTGCTCGAACCAGGAGCCGATCGACTCGCGGCCGAACAGGGTCAGCTTGCCGCCCTCGGTCTTGAAAATGCGCTCGGTTTCGGGCGTCCGCAGCCACTGGAAGTCGATGGGCAGGCCGTTTTCGAACGTGTAGCGCCGCTCAGCCCAGTATTTGCCCTCGTCGCGCGTGCCGGGTACCTCGACATGCAGCGAGGGGACGGGGCCGTTCTTCACATAGAGCCAGTCGTCGTCGCCCCAGTAAGCCTCCTGGATCGCGGTTTCGCGGCCCAGCACGCAGCGGCGCTCCTGGGTAGTGGGGCGGCCGGTGAGGTGAACGAGATAGGTCTTGCCTTCGGGCGTCTCGACGATGTCGCCATGGCCGGCGCGTTGCAGGGCGGCGAGGGGCGCATCCTTGCTGGTCAGGATGTGCTTGTCGGGATGGGTTTCGTAGGGCCCGTCGAGATTGCGCGAACGGGCGAAGGTGCAGGCATGGTCATAGGCCGTGCCACCCTCGGCGGTGAGCAGATAGTACCAGGGCTTTCCATCCTTTCCCTGGCGCTTGTAGAGATGCGGGCCCTCGACCAGCTTGAGGTCGGTGCCCTGATAGATGTTCTTGATCGGGCCGACCAGCTTGCCGGCCTTGGGATCGAATTCCTGCAGGGCAATGCCGGCGAATTTGAGCGGGCGGGTGCGGTGGTCCCAGATCATGTTGACGAACCACTTGCGGCCGTCATTATCGTGGAACAGCGACGGGTCAAACCCCGAGCTATTGGTGTAGACCGGATCGGACTGTCGGCGGTGATGATGTAGTTATGCGCGTCCTTGAACGAGCCGTCCTTGCGCTTGACGTCGGTATAGACCAGCCAGAATTTTTCGCCGTCATGGGTGAGGCAGGGGGCCCAGACGCCGCAGCTATCGGGATCGCCACGCATATCGAGCTGTGCCTTGCGGGTCAGCGGGCGCGTGACCAGCTCCCAATTGGCCAGGTCCTTGCTGTGATGGATCTGCACGCCGGGGAACCACTCGAAGGTCGAGGTGGCGATGTAATAGTCGTCGCCGACGCGGAGGATCGACGGGTCCGGATTGAAGCCGGGCAGGATGGGGTTGGTTAGCTGGGGCATGATGGGTTCTCGACAGCACGAATGCGACCACTATCACCGCGCGTCACCCTCGGGCTTGACCCGAGGGCTCTGTACTTGAGGTGCGCTCGGCAAGTGAAGGGCCCTCGGGTCAAGCCCGAGGGTGACGGCGGTGGGTGGGTGGGTTTCGGCGCCCACCCCCCAAAATCAAACGAAGCGGTTGATCAGGTTTTCGAGATATTCCTGCTGGCCGGATTTGGGCTGCGGGTTGATGTTTTCGGCGTCGACCTTGGCAGCCAGATCGGCGAGCGACAGCTTGCCGGCGAGGATGTCCTTGCCCATGGCGCCGTTCCAGCCGGCATAGCGGGCATCGACGGTCCTGTCATAGGTGCCGTCCTCGATGAGAGCCGCGGCCGCCTTGAGCGAACGGGCGAGCACGTCGAGGCCGCCGATATGGCCATGCAGCAGGTCGGCCGGATCGATGGACTGGCGGCGCACCTTGGCGTCGAAATTCCAGCCGCCGGAGTTGAGGCCGCCCGCCTTGAGGATCTGGTAGAAGGCCAAGGTGGTTTCCGGCACCGAATTGGGGAATTGATCGGTATCCCAGCCGGACTGCAGGTCGTTTCTGTTGGCATCGACCGAGCCGAGAATGCCCAACGAGGCGGCCAGAGCCAGTTCGTGCTCGAAGGAGTGATTGGCGAGGAAGGCGTGGCCGACCTCGATATTGCACTTCACCTTGGTCTCAAGGCCGTACTTCCTCAGGAAGCCGTAGACCGTCGCCACGTCGAAATCATACTGGTGCTTGCTCGGTTCCTGCGGCTTGGGCTCGATCAGGATCTGGCCCTTGAAGCCGATCTTTTCCGCATGCTCGATGACTATATGCAGGAAGCGGCCCATCTGGTCCTGTTCCTGGCCGATTTTCGTATTGAGCAGGGTTTCGTAGCCCTCGCGGCCGCCCCATAGCACGTAATTGGCGCCGCCCAGTTCATGGGTCAGCTCCAGCACATTCTTCACCTGGCCGGCGGCATAGGCGAAGACTTCGGGGTCCGGATTGGTCGCGGCGCCGGACATATAGCGGCGGTTGGAGAACAGATTGGCCGTGCCCCAGAGCAGGCGGGTCCGGCTCTTTTCCATCTTGCGGGCGAAGATTTCGCCGATTTCGCGCACATTGCGATTGCTCTCGGCGAGCGTGGCGCCTTCGGGGGCGATATCGGCGTCGTGGAAGCAGAAGAAGGGGATATCGAGCAGGTCGAACAGCTCGAAGGCCACGTCGGCCTTGAAGCGCGCGCCTTCCATGCCCTTGTCATACCAGGGACGATCGAAGGTGCGGCCGCCGAACGGGTCGCCGCCCTCCCAGGCAAAGGTGTGCCAATAGGCGACGCCGGGGCGGATATGGTCTTCCATCCTTTTGCCGAGGACGATTTCGTCCTTGTTGTAGTGGCGGTAGGCCAGCGGGTTGGTGCTGTCCGCACCCTCATACTTCACCGGCGAAATGCCCTTGAAAAAATCCGTCACTTACGTGCCTCCTCGATGGCAGGATAGAGTGCGCGATAGCGCGCATATTGGTCGGAATAGGCGGCCGACAGGTTTTTGTCGGGCGCAATGACTGTCTTGATGGGCGGCATGGTCATCACCGTTGCGGGGCTGGCGCCCTCGGCGGCGCAGAGGCCGAGCCGGGCAGCGCCGAGCGCGCCGCCGAAATCGCCGTCCTCGGGGAGGGCGATTTCCATGTCGAGATTGGTGGCGATCAGCTTGAGCCAGAGCGCAGACTTGCTGCCGCCGCCGACGGCCAGCAGCCGGTCGATCTTCGTGCCGGCGTCTGACAGCACGCGCTGGCTGTCGCGGAAGGCGAAGGTGACGCCCTCCATGACCGCCTGGGCCAGTCGTGCCGGATCGGAGAGATGGGAGAGGCCGACGAAGGAGCCGCGGGCGCCGGCATTGTTGTGCGGCGTGCGTTCGCCCGAGAGATAGGGCAGGAAGATTTCCTCGCCCGGCCCGGTGAACTGCGCCTCGGCAGCAGCGGACAGTTCGGCCTGTTTCTGGCCGGTAATCCTGCTCAGCCAGTTGAGACTATCGGTGGCCGAGAGGATGACGCCCATCTGGTGCCAGGTCTCGGGGATGGCGTGGCAGAAAGCGTGGACGGCCCCTTCGGTATTGGGGCTGAAGCGCTCGTTGGAGACGAAGAGCACACCCGACGTGCCAAGCGACACGAAGCCCTCGCTCGGCCTGATGGCGCCGATGCCGCAGGCGGAGGCGGCATTGTCGCCGGCGCCGCCGGCCACGACGACCAGGCCATCCATGCCCCAGCGCTGGGCCAGTTCGCGCTTGAGATTGCCCGATACGGCCGAGCCCTCGACCAGGCGCGGCATGTGCGAGCGGGTAAGGCCGGTGACGGCGAGCAGTTCGTCGGACCAGTCGCGCTTGCCGACATCGAGCCACAGGGTGCCTGCCGCGTCGGACATGTCTTCCACATATTCGCCCGTCAGCAGCAGGCGTATATAGGCCTTGGGCAGCAGGACCTTGGCGATTTTCTCGTAAATCTGTGGCTCGTGCTTGCGGATCCAGGCGATCTTGGGCGCCGTGAAGCCGGGCATGGCGATATTGCCCGATATCTGGCGCAGGCTGGGGAGAGCGGCTTCCATCACCTGGCACTCGGCGGCCGAGCGGCCGTCATTCCAGAGAATGCAGGGGCGGAGCACTTCATCGTCCTTGCCGAGCAGGGTCGCGCCATGCATGTGACCGGACAGGCCAATGCCACGCACCGAGGCCAGTTCAGACGGATGAGATGCCTTGAGCTTGTCCACAGCCTCAAGCGTTGCCGTCCACCAATCGGCCGGATTCTGCTCGGACCAGCCGGGATGCGGGCGAACCGGCTCGACCGATGCGGCCGAGGCTTCACCCAAAGCGCGGCCATGCTCGTCGATGAGCAGCGCCTTGACGCCCGACGTGCCGATATCGATGCCAAGATAGGTCATGAGGCACGTACCTCATTGCGGGGAGCAGAAATCATCGGAACGTCCTCCCGGCCCGTTTTCGGGCCACGCCTGTGTGATGAGTGGCGCTTCTTAGCGTAGATTGTCGCGCAGGAAAATCCCGATTTCAATGGGGTCGGTCAGCGCCTGCCCATTGCCCCCCAAAGCCAGGCTGCGCGCCGCGGCAATGGCCTCGCGGATTTCGCCATCGGGGTTCTGGTCCAGCACCACATCGATGGCGCCCGAATGCAGGCCCCGCCGCGTCGGCTCGGTCAGTTCGTGGGCGATGACGCGGATGGTGCCTGATCGGCTCGAGGCCTCCAGCGCCGCAACCAGACCGGCATTGCCGGCGCCGAGATTGTAGAGGCCGGCCAGATCGCCATGGCGTTCCAGCAGCTCGGCAACGATGGCCTGGGTTTCGCTGCGTTCGTCATGGCCTTCGATGGGGCCGATAAGGTCAATGGCGGGGAATTCGGCAGCCAAGCCGGCGCGGAAACCGGCCAGTCGGTCGGCATGGTCGCGCAGATGCAGCGAGCCGGCGATGACGGCCACCTTGCCGCCCTGAGGCAGGAAGCGGCCCATCAGCGATGCGGCAGTGCGGCCGGCGGCTTCATTGTCGATGCCGATGAAATGTCGGCGCTGCGTGCCGGGCAGGTCGGAGACCAGCGTCATCACCACGATGCCGCGCCGCGTGGCGCCATCGACCGCCGCCTGCACGGAAGGCTCTTCGCCGGCGACGATGACGGCGCAGTCGCAATGCCTGATATCGAGGGCGTCGAGGCTCCGTGCCAAAGCATGGGCGTCCAGCGCCTTGATGCGATGGGTTTCGATATGCATGCGGTCGGTCAGGGCCGGACCGGCCCGCCGCTCCACCGCCTCGGCCAAGCTCGCCATGAATTCGTTGGAGCCATCGGGAATGATGAAAGTGAGCTTGAGGTCGCGGGCGCGCGCCAGCAGCGACGCGCCAAGATCGCGCTGGAAGCCGATCTCGGCAATAGCCGCCTCGACCTTTTCGGCGGTGGCGGCGCGGACGCCCGGACGGCCATTGAGCACGCGATCGACCGTGGCGAGGGAAACGCCGGCGGCCCGCGCCACATCATGCACCGTTGCCCGGCGCCGCAACCCGATCTCGTTCACCCGAGGGTCCCCTTATGCTCGGGCGAAGGATCGTCAGGCCGTGGCAAAACGTCAAGTGCATCGTTGCAGGCGGGCGAGAAAGCAGGCTAAACGTGGCCCGCAATTTCAGGGGACGGCTCATGGGTATCGCGGTAACGGCGTTCGGCGCGTTTGGGGACAAAAGGGTGGATCAGTTCCGCCTGGTCAGCGATACCGGCGTTACCGTCGACCTCATTTCCTATGGCGTGGTGGTGCGCGACTGGCGCGTGCCGGTGGCGGGCGGCGAGCGCTCGGTGGTGCTCGGGTTCGACAATTTCGATGCCTATGTCGCGCATAGCCCGCATTTCGGCTCGCTGGCCGGGCGCGTGGCCAACCGCATCAAGGGCGCCTCGTTCGAGCTCAACGGCAAGACCTACAAGCTGGCGGCCAATGCCGGCGATTTGCAGTTGCATGGCGGCGAGGAAGGCCTGGGCCGGCAGGTGTGGGACGGGCAGGTGGACGAGGCCAACAATGCCGTGCGCTTCACCCATTTTTCGCCCGATGGCGCCATGGGCTATCCCGGCAATGTCAATTTCTCGGCGACCTATACCTTGCGGGGCAACCGCCTGCGGCTGGAGCTGAGCGCCACGACCGACCAGCCCACGCCGATCAGCCTGGTGCAGCACCAGTATTTCAACCTGGGCACAGGGGCCGATGTGCTGGATCACACGATCCAGGTCAATTCTTCGGCCTATACCGAGCTGGGCGCGGACCTGGCGCCGACCGGGGCCATCCTGCCGTCGCGGGGCACGGCCTATGACCTGCGCATGCCGCGCAGCATGCGCGACGCGGCGGGCAAGCCGGTCGACTACGATATCGGCATGGCGCTCGATACCGGCCGCAGCAATGCTGACCCGATCGCCACAGTGGTCTCGCCAGACAAGGATCTGACGCTGAAGCTGTGGAGCGATCGGCCGGGCGTGCAGGTCTATAATGGCGTGTGGACCGACATCCCGGTGCCGGGCCTCAATGGCAGGACCTATGGCAAGCATTCCGGCTTCTGCCTCGAGGACCAGGCCTTTGCCGATGCGGTGCATAATCCGCATTTCCCCAATGTGATCCATTCGCCTGAACGGCCCTATCGCCACTGGTGCGAGTTCGAAATCGCCTGATTCGCTGCTGACGCGACCTGTCAGGGCCTGAATGCATTGTCTCTCCAATGACCCTGGAGAGACAGCATGACTCCCTTCACCATCGCGATAGCAGATGCCGAGCTGGCCGACCTCAAGGCGCGGCTGGCCGCGACCCGCTTTCCCCGCACGCTGGACGGCGTCGGCTGGGACTATGGCACCGAGGATGGCTTCCTGCGCCGCTTCGTCGCCTATTGGGGCGAGCAGTATGACTGGCGCGCCGCGGAAGCCCGGCTCAATGCTTTCCCGCAATTCATCGAGGAGATCGACGGCGAGAGCGTGCATTTCGTGCATGTGCGAGGCCGGGGCGAGAGTAACGTGCCACTGCTGCTGACCAATGGCTGGCCGAGCAATTTCGTCGAATTACTGCCGCTGGTGCCGCTGCTAACCGAGCCGGTCGATGGCGTGGCCTTCGATGTGGTCATTCCCTCGCTGCCCGGCTACGGCTTTTCCGGCCAGCCGACGAAACCGGGCATGAATCTGAGCCAGGTCGCGCCGCTCTGGGCCGAGTTGATGACGCGGCTCAACTATCCAAAATTCCTGATCTCGGGCTCGGATATGGGCGCGGGGGCCGAAATGGCGCTGGTGCGGCAATTTCCCGAGCGGCTGATCGGGGCGCATTACGTCAATGTCTATTCCGGCTTTCCGCGACCCGAACAGCCGACGCCGGAGGAGCAGGCCTATTTCGGCACGGCGGACTATTGGGCCTTTGCCGAGGGCGCCTATGCCATGATCCAGGGCACCAAGCCGGCCACTTTAGCCGTGGGGCTCAACGATTCCCCGGCGGGGCTGGCCAGCTGGGTGCTCGAAAAATACCAGAAATGGGGCGATACCGGCGGCGACGTGCTCAATGCCTTCGAGCTGGACGATCTCTGCACGATCCTGTCGGTCTATTGGTTCACCCAGACCATCGGCTCCTCGGTGCGGCTCTACAAGGAGGCCTTTGCCGACACAGAACTGCCCAAAAAGGCGCCGAAACATGCCGTTCCCCATGCCGTGCTGCTGCCGCCGACCGACAATCCGGCGCCGCGGGCCTGGGGTGAGCGGCATTTGTGGAACATCGTGCGCTGGACGGAACTGCCCTGCGGCGGGCATTTTCCGGCGCTCGAAATCCCCGAGACGCTGGCCCATGACATCCGTGCGTTCCATGGCCAGATCGCGTAGCGACAGCGCGCTTGGCTCCGGGGCGGGAATCTGGCATCCAGACCGGCCAGGGGAGAACGAAACATGGACAAAACCGAGCGCCTGTTTGCCGTCATGGATGCCTTGCGGCGGCACAGACGGCCCGTTACGGCAGCAGCTTTGGCCGAGGAACAGGGCGTTTCCGTGCGTACGCTCTATCGCGACGTGCAGACGCTTATCGGGCTGGGCGCACCCATCGATGGCGAAGCGGGGGTGGGCTATATGCTGAAACCCGGCTTCTTCCTGCCGCCGCTGATGTTCACGCCCGAAGAGCTGGAAGCGCTGGTGCTGGGCGCGCGCTGGGTCGGCGCGCAGCCCGATGACGGGCTGGGCCATGCCGCTCAGAATGCCCTTGCCAAGATCGCCACGGCCTCGCCCGAGGATTTGCGCGACCGCATCAACGATACCGGGCTCTGGCCCGTCGCGGTGTGGAGCGCCAATTCGCGGCAGCCCATGCCTGTTCTCGGCCAGGTGCGGCAGGCCATGCGCACGGAAAAGGCGCTGCAGATTTCTTACGCGGACGAGAACGGCAATCCGAGCGAGCGCGCCATCTGGCCGGTACAACTGGCCTATTACGAGGGCAAGCAGGTGATTGCCGCCTGGTGCTGCCTGCGCACCGCCTTCCGCAATTTCCGCACCGATCGCATTGTCGAACTGACGATAACCGACGCGCGCTATGGCAAGCGGCGCGCCGTGCTGGAACGGGAATGGCGCGACAGTTGGCAGCACGATCCGCGCTGGCAGGGCGGCGCTTAGAAAGTCGCGATCCTTCAGTAGACCTCATCCTGAGCCTGTCGAAGGACGAGGTCGTGGCAAGATCAGTGTGTCCGACCTCGTGGTTCGACGGGCTCACCATGAGGTCTCAATGATTAAGCCATCCGCGCATAGAGGCTTTCCGGCCTGACATCATCGTCCAGCCGGAAACGATGATCGGCCGGGGGATGGGCGCGCTGGCCGCATTCGAGCCGCGGACAGATGCGGCAGCCGACGCCGACCGGCACGAGCTGGCTGTCGCCCGTCAGGTCCATGCCGTCGGAATAGATCATTTCCCGCGCATGGTGGATCGAGCAGCCCAGGCCGATGGACATGTAGCGGCGGGGCGCATTGTAGCGATGATCGCCCTTGGCGATAGTGCGGGCGATGCAGAAATAGCGCTGGCCATCGGGCATCTGGGAAAGCTGGATATTGATGCGCTCCGGGCTGAGGAAAGCCGAATAGACATTCCAGCGCGGGCAGGCGCCGGAATGGCGCGGAATATGAATGCCGGACAGCGAGAAGCGCTTACTGATATTGCCGGCAATATCGGTGCGCACCAGATGCAGCGGAATGCCGGAGGCGCCCTTGCGCTGCAAGGTGGTCATGCGGTGGCAGACCTGCTCGAAACTGGCGCCGAAGCGGCGCGCGATACGCTCGATATCGTAGCGATAATCGCGGCAGGCGCGCAGGAAGGGCTCATAGGGCATGATGAGCGCGGCGGCGAAATAGGCCGAGAGCACATTGCGCGCCAAAGCCGGTGCATCGCCTTCGGGCAGGGTGGAATCCGCAATAATGGCGGCAATCTCGCTGCCGGCAGCCAATTGGCCGAGCTGGTGGGCGATGAGGAACAGGGCCGATTCAGCCGGCAGGATATCGGACACCAGCAGGTGGCTGCGCCGCTGGTCGAACTGGCGGGCAATGCCATGGGGCAGGGAGGCCAGCCGCACATCCACGCCGAAGACATTGAACAGATAGGTCCGCAGGCCGAAGTCGAAATTGTCGCCGCTATGGTCGATATCGGCACGGACGCGCTCGGCCGCCGCTTCCAGATCAGGGAAGTGGTTGGCGTTTTCCTGCAGGAAATCGGAAATCGCATCGGTGGCGAGGTGGAAGGGCTCGGCTTCATCAGCGGCAACCGGCGCCGGACCGGATTTAGCCACCAGCCGATAGCGGTCATAGAGCTTGAGAATAGCGCGGGCGGCGGCCGGATTGGCATGGGCCAGGTCGCGGATTTCCAGATTGGTCACGTCGCTATCGGCAAACAGGTCATCGCCGAAGGCTTCCATCAGGTCGCCGACCAGCCTTCCTTCGTCGCCATCAACCAGCTCACCCGGCTCGACGCCGAAATGACCGGCGATGGAGAACAGCAGGGGCACGGTGACCTTGCGCCGGTTATGTTCGATGAGATTGAGATAGCTGGCGGAAATGCCCAAAGCCTGGGCCAGGTCGGCCTGGGCGATCTTCTTCTGCCGCCGCAGCCGCTTGATGCGGCCGCCGATCTGCATGTCCTTGACATCGTTCATGCGTCCTCCTCCGGCACTTCTTGACAGACTTTACAAATCCGCCATGGAAACTTGACCACACCTTTACAGCTTTACTGGCCGCTATGCGCTTATTTCTTGCATCTTCCGGGCATTTGTCAAATCTTTACATCAGACAAGTGAGGAGACTTTCGGATGAGCCCGTCCAGCAGCGAACGCGAGGAATACCTGACCATCATCGCCCCCACGGCGGGCGAAGCCATGGCGCAGTTCAAGGCACGCCACCTTGACGAACAGGGCTATGCCATTGCCGGAAAGATCGGCCGGCACCAGTTTTCGCTGGTCGGCGGCGAGGGCAGTACGGAACTGTTCGCCGGCAGCGGCATGATCGCCGCCACTTTCAGCCGGAAGGTCCTGGGGTAGTTGGGCCTTCTCCCTCTCCCCTTGAGGGAGAGGGACGACCTGACGCGTTCAGCGGAAGGTCAGGGTGAGGGGTGCTGCGTTCGCCCATGCTTGATGGTTGCGGAAGCAACCCCTCATCCGGCCTTCGGCCACCTTCTCCCTCAAGGGGAGAAGGGAAAAGAACTTGTTCCACGTGAATCATCGAAATCCGCCGCTCCACCGGACCGGCGAAGCCATGTCCCAAGGAGGAGACACCATGCTCGACAAGCCGATTTTCCCGACGCCCGATTATGCGCCCGACCGGTGGCGCAATATTGCCCGCACCTATAGCCAGGCCGATGTGGCGCGGCTGTCCGGTTCGCTGCCTGTTCGCCATACGCTGGCCGAGAACGGCGCCAAGCGGCTGTGGGAGCTCCTGCAGAGCGAAGATTTCGTGCCGACGCTTGGCACGTTTACCGGCAACCAGGCGGTGCAGCAGGTCAAGGCCGGGCTCAAGGCCATCTATCTCAGTGGCTGGCAGGTGGCGGCCGATGCCAATTCGTCGGGCAATATGTATCCCGACCAGAGCCTTTATCCGGTCGACAGCGTGCCATCGGTGGTCAAGCGGATCAACAAGGCCCTGCAGCGGGCCGACCAGATCCAGACCATGGAACAGGCCGACGGCATTGCTACGACTGATCTCGATTTCTTCGTGCCCATTATCGCCGATGCCGAGGCCGGCTTTGGCGGGGCACTCAACGTCTTCGAGCTGATGAAGGCCATGATCGAAGCGGGTGCCGCCGCGGTGCATTTCGAGGACCAGTTGGCCTCGGAGAAGAAATGCGGCCATCTGGGGGGCAAGGTGCTGGTGCCGACCAGCCAGTTCATCCGCACGCTCAATGCGGCGCGGTTGGCTGCCGACGTGATGGGCGTGCCGACGCTGATCATGGCGCGTACCGATGCCGAAGCGGCGCGGCTCATCACCTCCGATATCGACGATTATGATGCGCCTTTCGTCACTGGCGAGCGCACGGCCGAGGGGTTTTATCGGCTCAAGGGCGGGATCGACGCGGCCATTGCCCGCGGCATCGCCTATGCACCCTATGCCGACCTGATCTGGTGCGAAACCAGTACGCCTGATCTGGCCGAAGCCAAGAAGTTTGCCGAGGCGGTGCGCAAGGTCCATCCCGAGCAGATGCTGGCCTATAATTGCTCGCCCAGCTTCAACTGGGCCAAGCATATGGACGAGGCTGCCATGGCCAGTTTCCAGCGTGAAATCGCGGCCATGGGCTACAAATACCAGTTCATCACGCTGGCCGGCTTCCACAATCTCAGCCTGACCACGTTCGAACTGGCCCGCGCCTACAAGACGGACGGCATGGCCGGCTATTCCAGGCTGCAACAGGCCGAATTCGCCGCCGAGACGCATGGCTTTTCGGCGGTGCGCCACCAGCGCGAAGTGGGCACCAGCTATTTCGACGCCGTGTCGCTGGCGGTGAGCGAAGGCAAGAGCGCCACGACCGCCATGGGCGAGAGCACGGAGACGGCGCAGTTCCACTGACTATCCATGGGAATCGCCCACCCGCGATGTCATCCCGGCGAAAGCGGGGCTATCCCAGGATCGTGCCTCAACCACGATCTCAGGATGGACCCCGGCTCAGGGCCGGGGTGACATCGTGGGTGTGGCGACTGCAGTGAAAATGGACGGATCTAGCCAGCAGGCAGCAGCACGCCAAACCAGCCGAAGGTCAAGGCGGCCAGCGCCAGCGTGTGAACCAATGCGATAGCCCAGGTGGTGGCGACGAAGCGCGGCTTGACCGTCTTGTGGCGATAGACTTCCTGCGCGGCCAGGCCCCCGATAATGCCGAAGGCCATGTCCACCACATGGAGGTTATTCTCGCTGACGCGGTACTTGCCGGTCAGCGCATAGAGCTTGTCGAAGCGATAGAGCAAGGCCGAGCCGGCGCCCATGGCGGCATAGAGCAGGCCGATCCATTGCGGCGCCCGTTCGCTGCCGATGGCGCCGAGGATCAGCAGGGTCATCAATGTGGCCGCGGCGGTGCGCAGGCCCAGCTTGAAGCGGGAGACATTATCCGGCGCCTGCTTGACGTCGCGCAGGGTGGCCTGGGGCGCGGATGTGGTCGCGGTGATGCTGACGTCGATGGCAGAGGGACGGCCCTTGCGGCCGCTGGCGATCTCGAAGCTCAGTTGATCGCCGATGCGGGGCCGGTTGCCGCCTGCGACCTTGGAAATGTGGACGTAATAGTCCCGGCCGGCGTCATCCCGCACAAAGCCATAGCCGCCCTTGTTATTCCACTGAACCAGTTCGCCCGATCTGCGCATCACTATCCTGCCGGCATGTCAGCATGACCAATATGCCGCCTTCGTTAACGGGTCCTGATCGCGCGAAATAAGTGGTTGATCGTCAAACGACGATGGAGGTAACCTGTCTCGTATTGCGATCAAATCATGCTGCCGCCATGTCCGCATCCGCCAAGCGTTTCGTCACCAGCCAGTTGAACAATATCGGTGTCACCCTCAACGGCACCGATCCATGGGACCCGCAGATCCATGACGATCGCCTGTGGGCGCGCCTGCTGCGCGATGGCACGCTGGGGCTGGGCGAGAGCTACATGGATGGCTGGTGGGACGCCGAGGCGCTCGACCAGTTCCTGTTCCGCCTGATCAGCGCCAATGTGCAGGACGCTTTTCCCAAGGATCTCGCCGTCATGTGGAGCGTGGTCAAGGGGCGCCTGCTCAACCTGCAGCGCCTGCATGTAACCGAGGTGGGCGAGAAGCATTACGATATCGGCAACGATCTCTATGCCGCCATGCTCGACCGGCGGATGATCTATTCCTGCGGCTATTGGAAGGATGCCAAGGATCTCGACGCGGCGCAGGAGGCCAAGCTGGACCTGATCTGCCGCAAGGTCGGCCTGGCGCCCGGCATGCGCATTCTCGATATCGGCTCGGGCTGGGGCGGCTTTTTGCAATTCGCCGCCGAACGCTATGGCGTGTCGGGACTGGGCGTCACCGTCAGCAAGGAGCAGGCGGCTCTGGCCAATGAGCGGACCAAAGACCTGCCGGTCGAGACGCGGTTGCTCGACTATCAGGCGCTGGACGGACAGTTCGACCGCATCATCTCGATCGGCATGTTCGAGCATGTCGGCTACAAGAATTACCGCGCCTATTTCGAGAAGGCCGCCAGCCTGCTCAAGCCGGACGGACTTTTCCTGCTGCACAGCATTGGCGGGCACACTTCCACCACGCATGGCGACCCGTGGAGCGAAAAGTATATTTTCCCCAATGGCATGCTGCCTTCCATCGCCCAGATCGGCAAAGCCATCGAGGGCTTGTTCGTGATGGAGGACTGGCACAATTTCGGCGCCGATTATGACCGCACGCTGATGGCGTGGCGCGACCGGTTCGACGCCGCCTGGCCCGGCCTGCAGGGCGAGAAATACGACGCGCGGTTCCAGCGCATGTGGCGCTACTATCTCAGCACCTTCGCCGCGCTGTTCCGCGCCCGCCATATCAGCCTGTGGCAGGTGGTGCTATCGCCCAGCGGCGTAGCGGGCGGCTATCAGAGCATCCGCTGACGGATTCACGTGAAACACTTATCCACAGGCTTATGCACAGGGCACCGGGCTAGGTCGTGCCGAAATTGAGCCGATAGCTCAGGGCTTCGGCGATATGAGGACGGGCTACACGTTCCGCGCCGGCCAGGTCGGCCAGGGTGCGGGCGACCTTGAGCACGCGGTGATAGGCGCGGGCCGAGAGGTTAAAGCGCTCGGCGGCCTGTAGCAGCAAAGCCTGGCTTTCCTTGTCGGGATTGACCACTTTTTCGATCAGCGTGGCGCTGGCCGCAGCATTGGTGAAGACGTCAGGAGCGCCGTGTTCGGCAAAACGCTGACGCTGATATGCGCGGGCCCGGGCGACCCGCTCGGCCACCGCAGCCGAACTTTCAGCCACCGCCGATGGCGCGATCATGTCGGCGGCGGTAACCGCCGGCACGTCGATGCGGATATCGATGCGGTCGAGGAAGGGGCCGGAGACGCGGGACTGATAATCGTCAGCACAGGCCTTGCCGCGCCGGCAGGTATGGCCGGGCGTGCCAGCCATGCCGCATTTGCAAGGATTCATCGCGGCGATGAGCTGAACGCGGCTGGGATAGCTGACCCGCGCATTGGCGCGGGCGATGACGGTTTCGCCGGATTCCAGCGGTTGCCGCAGGCTGTCGAGCACGCTGGGGGCGAATTCGGGCAGTTCGTCGAGGAACAATACGCCATTGTGGGCCAGGCTGACTTCGCCCGGCCGCACCCGCAGGCCACCGCCGACCAAAGCCGCCATGGAGGCGGAATGGTGTGGCGCGCGAAAAGGTCGGCGATCGGAAATGGCGCCGCCCGCCAATTCGCCGGCAATGGACTGGATCATCGAAATATCGAGCAGCTCGCGCGGTTCGAGCGGCGGCAGGATGGAGGGCAGGCGCGCCGCCAGCATGGATTTACCCGCGCCGGGTGGGCCGACCATCAGCATATTGTGGCCTCCGGCCGCCGCCACTTCCAGCGCCCGGCGCGCCACCTGCTGACCGCGCACGTCTGCAAGATCAGGCAGGCCGCCCTGCGGCAGGTATTTGCTGGGCACGGGCCGGGCAGCGAGCTGGTGGCCGGTCAGGTGATTGGCAATCGCCAGCAAGCTTTCGGCGGCGACGATATCGAGCCCGTCGCCGGCCCAGGCGGCTTCGGCGCCCGAGGGTTCGGCGCAGATCAGGCCGAGGTCGCGCGCCTGTGCGGCGATGGCGGCCGGCAATATGCCGCCGACATGGGCCAGGCGCCCGTCGAGCCCCAGTTCGCCCAGTGCCAGATAGCCATCGAGCGCATCCTGCGGAATGGCGCCGATGGCGGCCATGACGCCCAGCGCGATGGGCAGGTCGTAATGGCTGCCCTCCTTGGGGAGATCGGCCGGCGCCAGATTGACGGTGATGCGCTTGGGCGGCAGGCCGAGGCCCGAGGCGACCAAAGCAGCACGGACGCGCTCGCCCGATTCATTGACCGCCTTGTCGGGCAGGCCGACCAGGATGAATTTCGGGAAGCCGGGCGTGATCTGCACCTGCACATCGACCGGCACCGCCTCGATGCCCTGAAACGCCACTGTCGCTACGCGGGTGACCATCGCCCAATGCCCCAAGCCCTCGGGCGAGCTTAGCAAAGCGAATGGCGGAGAACAAGAACGTAAAGCGAACGAATTATGGCCTGTTAACCACGCCGCTTGCCACACTGGTAAACCTAATCCGGCGTTAACCGGGCCATGTTGAATCAAAGGCTCAGTTTCGTCATGCGTAGAGTTCTGGCCCGATGCTTCTCAGCCGACCTTTTCCCTCGTTTTCCGCGATCGCAAAGGGCGCTGCTACGGCCATGCTGGCGGCGCTGCTGGTAGCCTGTTCGTCGGGCGGCGGGCTTTATGGCCCCATCCAGGGCGACAACCGACCCCATTCGGGCGTGGACCGCGCGCGCAATATGCCGATCCAGGGGATCGACGTGGCGCGCTACCAGGAAAACGTCGATTTCCGCACGGCCTTCCAGTCCGGCATCCACTTCGTCTTCATGAAGGCGACCGAGGGCAAGGACTATCTCGACCCCAATTTCCGTACCAATTGGGTGCGGGCGCGCGATGCCGGCATGCCGCGCGGCGCCTATCACTTCATGACCTGGTGCTCGCTGGCCTCGGAACAGGCAGCCTGGTTCGTGCAGAATGTGCCGAACGATTTCGATGCGCTGCCGCCGGTGCTCGACCTCGAATGGAACAATCATTCGAGCTGCAAGACCAAGCCCAGCCGCGCCGATGCGCTGGAAAAAATCCGCTACATGCTCGACGCGATGGAGCACCATACCGGCAAGCTCCCCATCATCTATACCGACATGACCTTCCACCGCGACATCCTGCAGGGCGAGTACTTCCCCAATGCCTTCTGGCTGCGCTCCACGGCTGCCGAGCCGCATGAGCGCTATGGCAATCGCGTCTGGACCTTCTGGCAGTGGACGCAGACCGGCGTGGTGCGTGGCGTGCGCGGCGAGGTGGATCGCAACGCTTTCTACGGCAACCAGAATGACTGGATCACCTTCCTGCTGACCGGGTGCGATCCACGCGCCATCGCCTCGCTGGGGCCGACGGGACGCTGCCAGTCGGCCAAATAGCGGCAAGGAAACGCTCTATTGCCCGCGCCACATCCGGGCACGGCCATAGTCGACGATTTCGGCATCGGCCTCCGGCTGGTAGAGCACCGAGCTGACGGTGACGGGACCCAGCTCCGCGTCATAGGTAAATTCCTGCTCGTCGCGCATGCCCAGCAGGGCCAGGCCATAGAGCGAGCGCAGCGAGACGGTCTGCCCGATGATTTCACGGGCCGCCCCGAGCACCAGCTTGTGCTCCAGCCAGCGGCCATCGCCGACGCGATAGCGCACCTGGCTGTTCATGGTGACCACGCCCGGGTCGATCTGGTCGGATTCGACGATATCGGCCTGCACCAGCTTGTGCCGCAGCAGGTCGAAATAGCCGCGCTCTCCGGAAGGCCGCGCCATGGCGATGCCGCGCAGAATGGCATAGTCCCGATCGGTCATGACGAACTGGGGCAAGTCCGACATTGTGTTGAAGCTCCTTGTCAGAATGAGAGGGAAAGAAGGGGCGCCGGGCCGGGGCACGGCGCCTGATGGTCAGGGCTTGGACGAGCCCAGAGCGGTGAGGATGCGGGCGCGATCGTCGAGCGCGCGCAGACGGATGGTCATGGTTTCGGTCTTGATTGGGGTCTGCGGGGGCAGGCGATATTCAAGGCCCGGCAGGGTCGTATCGGCCCAATCGGTGAAGCGCTTCAGCTTGTGGCTGCCGCTGATGGGAAGGGTGAGGGAATATTTGAACGTCATGGTGATTTGTCCGAGCACGCGCATCGCCGCAGGCTGGCTTCGATGGGAAGCAAACCGCAGGCGATGACAGGTCACCCGCTTGCGCGGGTTTAGGGATCAGCGGGGAATGGAGAGATTAGCCTGGCCCGGCCTCTGCAAAAGCAGGTCGCCGAACCAGGTCAAACGCCTCGAAGGAGGCGAAACCGGTGATGCGGGCGTTGATCGGAAAAAGATGCGCACATGCCTGCTATCAAAGCAGAACCCGGCGGAAAGTCAAATCGGGCGCGGTGCCGCGGTTCGGCTTGCCAGTCTCAGAGGGCAGGAATAGCTTTTGCCCGTTACGAACCGGGCGGATGCCCCCAGGAGGATGGAATGGCAAAAGGTCAGATGCGGAGCAACAAGGAAGCCAAGAAGCCCAAGAAGGACAAGCTGGCCGCCGCCAAGCCGGTGACGGGCCTGGGCGCCGGCAGCGCAGGCAATACCGCCAAGAAATAAGATCTGTCACGAATCTGGAAGTGGGCGGCCGGCTGATGCGGGCCGCCTTTGTTTTCCGCTAGACCGCGGTGGCCTCGATGGGCAGCAGCAATTCGGAGCGGGCGACGGTGGTCTGGGCCGAGCTGGCGGCCAGCATGGCCAGGATCATCAGGGCGATTGCGGTGGCGACACGCATGAAATCAGGTCCTCGGACGGAGGGTTCTGATTCATTCAGATGCGCCCGCCAGCTCTCGTGGTCAACGACAGCGTTAAGACTTGATTAACATGGCAATTTTACGAAATTGCGACGCGAATTTCAGGCGGCGCCACCGAGCAAGCCACTGGTCCTGACACCGTCGAAAACGAACTGCACCGCCAGGGCCGCCAGCAGGATGCCGACCATGCGCGACACCACGGCAAGGCCGGTGACGCCGAGCAGCCGCTGGATGGGAATGGCGACCAGCAGCGTCAGCCAGGCCAGGAACAGGATCACCACGACAGCGACCAGCACGGCCCAGAATTCGAGGTCGGTCTTGGTGCCCGTGGTCAAAGGATGACGGCGCTGATAGCGCCGGGACCGGCCAATAGCGGCATGGCCAGCGGGAAGACGGCGATATCGTCGCGCTGGCGGGCCTCGACCTCTTCCTCGTCGGTCGTGCCGGTGCCGCCCGAATGGCGGGCGAACACCATGTCGATGGCGATGAGGAACAGCAGCAGGCCACCGGCTGTGCGCAAAGCCGGAATGGTGATGCCGAAGACTTCGAGGATGGGATTCCCCAGCACCCCGAACAGCAGCAGGATCACCCCGGCAATGATGACGCCGCGCGTGGCGAAGACAAAGCGTTGCCTGGCCGTATTGTGCTTGGTGAGCGCCGCGAAGATGAAGGCGATATCGGCCACGCCCACCGTGGCGAACAGGGTCGCGAAAGCGACGAGAAAGGTGGTGGTGGGCATGATGCTGGTCCCCTCAAGACAGGTATAGACCTAGCGGTTTCACCGGGCTTTGCCCACCCCCGGCATCACAGCATGCGGGCGCCGGCCGCCAGGCCGGCCAGCAGCGCCAGCGCCGCGCCGTCGATCCAGCCGCGGGAGCGGGTGAGCCAGGCGGGGCGGGGCTTGCTCGTGGGCAGGAAGCGCAATAGCCAGACGGCGCCATAAAGCACCCAGACGGCGAAGAAGGCGACCATGAGCAGGTCGGCCCAGCCGGAGCGATTGAAGCCGACCATGATGCGGGTCACCCCGGCGCCGGCGAGGATGGAGAGCAGGTAGACGGCCAGCACAATGGCTGATTTCTGCCAATAGGCGGCCGTCAGGCGTGGATCGACCGGCAGGTTCCTGCGCCAGCGGCGGAACAGGAACCAGCCAACCGCACCGAGAATCGCCGTGACCAGCAGATACATCAGGCGCGGCGCTTTTCGATGGCGTCCCAGATCATCACGGCAATGTCAGGCCCGCCGAAGCGCTTGATTTCGCGGATGCCGGTGGGGGAGGTGACATTGATTTCGGTGAGATAGTCGCCGATGACGTCGATGCCGACGAAGATCATGTCACGCTCTTTCAGCGCGGGCGCGATAGTGGCGCAGATTTCCTTCTCGCGCTCGGTCAGCGGCGACAGTTCCGGGCGGCCGCCGACATGCATGTTGCTCCGCGCTTCGCCTTCGGCGGGGATGCGGTTGAGGCCGGCCACCGGCTCGCCATCGATAATGATGATGCGCTTGTCGCCCTTCCGCACATCCGGCAGGTATTTCTGGATCATGAAGGGTTCGCGGTAATTGTTCTCGAACAGTTCGAGCAGGCTCACCAGGTTGTGGTCGCCCTCCTGGATGAAGAACACGCCGGCCCCGCCATTGCCGTAGAGCGGCTTGACGATGATGTTGCCGTGTTCCTTGCGGAAATCGTGGATCATCGCCCGGTCGCGCGTCACCAGGGTCGGTGGCATCAGCTCGGGGAAGTCGGTGACGAGGATCTTTTCCGGCGCATTGCGCACGGCGGCCGGCGGATTGACCACCAGGGTTTTCGGATGCAGGCGCTCGAGCAGGTGGGTGAGCGTGATATAGTTCATGTCGAAGGGCGGATCCTGGCGCATATGGATCACGTCCTGGGTCGACAGGTCGACCCGGCTTTCTTCGCCCAGCGTGAAATGCTCGCCCTTGGGCTTGTCGAAGACCTCGATGGGCGCGGCCAGCGCCGAGACGACATTGCCGCGCAGAGCCAGCGTATCGGGCGTGTAATGCAGCAATTGGTGGCCGCGCGCCTGGGCTTCCAGCATCATGGCGAAGGTGGAATCGCCGCGCGGGTTGATCGTGGCGACATGGTCCATCTGGACCGCGACTTTGAGTTTTTTGGCCATTTAGGTCTCAGGAGGAAGCGTCGAAGGCGTTGATGACATGGCGCGGCCATCGGCCGGGTGCAAGGAAAATTACGTCAAAACGGAGGTTCGTGCCCGCCTTGGCAGGATGGTGCGCCAGCCAATATTGCGCGGCGCGGGTGATGCGGGAGCGGTTGACCGCCTCCAGTGCCTCCATTTCCCGCGCGGCCACGCTGCGCGCCTTGACCTCGATGAAGACGGTGGTGCCGAAGCGCTCTGCGATGAGATCGATCTCTCCGACTGGGGTTTTGCAGCGGCGCTGGACGATGCGGTAGAGCTTGAGGCGCAGGAACCAGGCGGCCAGCGCCTCGCCGCGATGGCCGCCGAGATAAGCCTCGATACGGGCTTTACTTTTCGGCTTTGAGGGCGAGGGCGGCATCATAGACCTCCTTGCGCTTGAGTCCGAAATTTTTGGTCACTTCGTCGACTGCCGCGCGCAGAGGCTGGTTCTCCATCGCCGCAGTCAGCGCCGCCTGCCAGTCGGCCGCGTCGGGCGCGGCGGGGGCATCGGCGCCGGCCACGACGATGACCGCTTCGCCCTTGGTTTCGGCTCCGGCGAAGGTGGCGGCGAGTTCGGGCAAGGTGCCGCGATGGACGCGCTCGAAGCGCTTGGTCAGCTCCAAAGCCACGGCGGCCTGCCGGTTGCCCCAGAGTTCGGCCATGGCGGCCAGCGTATCGTCGAGACGGCGGGGGCTTTCGTAGAAGACCATGGTTTCACGTGAATCGCTCAGCGCCTTCAAGGCATTGGCGCGGGCGCCCGCCTTGGGCGGCAGGAAGCCGTGAAAGGCAAAGGCGTCGGTGGGCAGGCCCGCGACGACCAAAGCCGAGAGAAGCGCCGAGGCGCCGGGAATGGGGAAGACCGGCTGGTTCGCTTCGGCCATGGCGCGAATCAGGGGGAAGCCGGGATCTGACAGCAGGGGGGTGCCGGCGTCGGAGATGAGGGCTATGGCCTGGCCGGCCGCGACGCGGGCGACGATGTCGTCGGCCTTGGCGCGTTCATTGTGTTCGTGCAGGGCCACGCGGCGGGCCTTGATGCCATAGTGATCGAGCAGGCGGGCCGACATTCTTGTGTCTTCACAAAGAATTACCGAGGCGGCGGCCAGGGTTTCGAGGGCGCGGATGGTGATGTCGCGCAGGTTGCCGATCGGGGTGGCGACGACATAGAGGCCGGGCGAAAGCGGGGGCGCGGTGAAGGCGGAGCCGGCGATGAAATAGCCTTGCGTGGGGTCGGTCATGCTTTCACGGGGTTGAGAATTGGTTAGCACTTTGCTGCCAATTGTTAACAGACTGCTAGCGTTGAGAGGCCCGACATGCGGAAGCTCGGGAAAGTCATAGCACGGGGGTTGGGCGCGGTGGGCGTCTTTGCGCTTGCCGCCTGTTCGCCCATTCAGATCGGCTCGCGCGTGCTCGACTTCGGTGGGGATGCGCCCGCCCAACCCATTCCCGGCCAGACCGGCATGATGCCATCAGGCCCGTCCCAGAGCATTGGCCGCGGGCCGGTGCAGGTGGCGCTGCTGCTGCCGCTGACCGGCGATCCGGGATTGGCGCAGGTGGGGCAGTCATTGGCCAATGCCAGCCGGCTGGCCATGAGCTTTATCGAGGCCAATCCCAATATCGCCGAGAATATCACCATCAGCCTGCGCGATACAGGCAGCACGGTGGCCGGGGCGACGGCGGCGGCCAATGCGGCTTTGGCCGGCGGAGCCAAGCTGATCCTGGGACCGCTCAAGGCCGATGCGGTGACGGCGGTGGGCGCGGTGGCGCGCTCGAGCGGCGTGCCGGTCATCGGCTTTTCCAACAATCCGACCGCGGCGAGCCCGGGCGTGTACCTGCTGAGCGTTTTGCCCGACATGGAGATGAAGCGCTCGCTGAACTGGGTCAAGCAACAGGGCAGACGCGGCAATGCCGGGGTGTTCCCTTCCACCGATTTCGGGCAGGCGCAGCAGACCGCGTTCCGCCAGCAGGCCGTGATCGCCGGCTTTGCACCATCGGCGGTCTATACATTCTCCAATGTCAGCGAAGCCAAGCAGATCATCGACCAGGCGCTGCCGCAAATCCAGAAGGGCATGATCGATACGCTCTACCTGCCTGACCGCGCGACGGCGCCGAGCTTTGGCGCATTGCTGGCGCAGGCGGGCATCACCAATGAGATGGTGCAGATCGTCGGCTCGGCGGACTGGGAGGGCGACCCGGCCATTGCCGGCGCGACCCAGCTCAGCGGCGCCATCTATCCTGCGGTCGATCCGGCCGGCATGATGGCGATATCAGGCGACTACCAGCGCCAGTTCGGCGGCCAGCCGCATGCGCTCGCCACTATCGCCTATACGGCTGTCATCCTCGCCAATGTGAACACGCTGTCCATGGCGACACCGCCCTATAATCCCGTGCTGATGACATCAGCGCAGGGCTTCAACGGCCGCGACGGGGTGTTCCGTTTCCTCGGCAATGGGCGGGCCGAATATGCGCTGGCGATCAAGAAAATCGCACCGGGCGGCGCGCAGATGGTGGAGGGCGCGGGGCTTTAGGTCATCGCAGCGCGGACGTAAGGTGGCTCCAAAGGAGCCCGCCATGACGATCTGGATCTGCAAGACCTGCGGCGCGCAGCATGCGCCGAGCGCCAATTCGCCCGACCATTGCGCCATCTGCGAGGATGAGCGGCAATATGTCGGCGCCGCCGGGCAGGAATGGATCGACCGCGATACCATCAATGCCACGCACGCCAATGACTGGCGCGAGATCGAGCCGGGGCTGTCAGGTATCGGCCTGACACCGACGATCGGCATCGGCCAGCGCGCTTTGCTGGTGCAGACGCCTGACGGCAATGTGCTGTGGGACTGCGTGCCGATGGTCGATGGCAAGACCGTCGACAAGATCAGGGCGCTGGGCGGGCTCTCGGCCATCACATTCTCGCATCCGCATTTCTATACCGGCATGGTGGAGTGGAGCGAAGCCCTGGGCGGCGTGCCGATCAAGCTGCCCGAGGCGGACCTGGACAATGTGATGCGGCCGAGTTCGCTGATCGAGCCGTGGAGCGGGGATGTGCTGGAGGTGCTGCCCGGCGTGACTGTGCATCGGCTGGGTGGGCATTTTACCGGCAGCAGCGTGCTGGAATGGGCCGCTGGTGCCGGCGGCAAGGGGGCGATCCTGGTCGGCGATACGATCCAGGTGGCGCCCGACCCGAACTGGGTGAGCTTCATGCGCTCCTATCCCAACATGATCCCGCTGCCGGCGCGCGAGGTACGGCGCATTGCCGACCGGGCGGCGGCTTTGCGCTTCGACCGCATCTATGGCGGCTGGTGGGACCGGGTGGTGCAGGCCAATGGCCAGGATGTCGTGGCGCGGTCGGCAGCGCGGTATGTCAGGGCGCTGGATTAGGGGCTCTTTCCAGAGTGTTCTCAGGCTTCTGTGGCTCCCGTCACCCCACCCTCAATCCCTCCCCATCAAGGGGAGGGAGGCGCCAGCGCTGAGGCCGGTGTTCATCGTCTCCCTCCCCCTTGTGGGGAGGGATCAAGGGTGGGGGGTGTCGGGCCCGCCACGACTTCGATGCCAGATGAAGCCCCGACACCCCCTCCCCAGCTTTGCCAAGGCCCTGCGGGCCAGGCGGCGCTACCCTCCCCTCAAGGGGGAGGGGTGGGCTGGAGCCGAGGCATCAGGTTGAGGTTAGGCCGCCAAATCCGCGACCACGGCATCGAGCACCGGGAAGCCCTTGTCGGTGACGCGGAGATTGCCGTTGGGCAGGCTTTCGACGAAGCCGTAGCCTTTGAGGGCTTCGATCTGGGTCTTGGAAATCTGGCGGCCGGAAATGGCGGTGAAGCGGGCGGGGAGATGCCTTCTTTGAGGCGCAGGCCCATGACGAGGAATTCGTCGCCCTGCTCTTCCCAGGTGAGGACATCGTCCACCACCATGCCATGACCTGAAGCCTTGACCCTTTTCTGCCAGTCGAAGGGCATTTTTTCGGCGGCGGTGGCGTGGCGCTGGTTGTTGATCATGAGGCGGCCATGCGCGCCGGGGCCGATGCCGGCATATTCGCCATAGCGCCAATAGAGCATGTTGTGCCGCGACTCCTGGCCGGGGCGGGCGTGGTTGGAAATCTCGTATGCGGGCAGGCCGGCCGCTGAGGTCAGCTCCTGCGTCATTTCGTAGAAATCGGCCGCCAGGTCTTCGTTGGGCATTTTGAGCTTGCCGGCCTGGTGCAGGTCGAAATAGCGCGTGCCCTGCTCGATGGTGAGCTGGTAGAGGCTGATATGGCCCTGGGCCAGCCAGAGGCCTTCCTTGAGCTCGTCTTCCCAATCTTCCAGCGTCTGTTTCGGACGGGCATAGATCAGGTCGAAGCTGGAGCGCTCGAAGACCGACTGGGCGATGCGCACGGCCGCGATGGCTTCATCCACCGTGTGGCGGCGACCCAGTTCGGCCAGCGGCCCTTCGCGCAGGGACTGCACGCCGAGCGAGACGCGGTTGACGCCGGCAGCGCGATAGCCCTTGAAGCGATCGACCTCGACGCTGGTCGGATTGGCCTCCAGCGTGATTTCGGCATTGCGGTCCATCGTCCAGTGCCTGGCGATGGCGTCGAGAATCCGGCCGGTGGATTGCGGGTTCATCAGCGACGGGGTGCCGCCGCCAAAGAAGACCGACTGCACGACGCGGCCCGGCGCCAGTTCGGCGGCCGTGGCGATTTCACGCTCATAGGCGGCGACATAGTCGATCTCGTCGAAGGGGCCGCGATGGACGTGGGAATTGAAGTCGCAATAGGGGCATTTGGATGCGCAGAACGGCCAATGCACGTAGACGCCAAAGAGGTCGTTGGGATTGGTCATGGGCCTTCACCGAACGAATCCCCCTCCCCCTTGAGGGGAGGGGTTAGGGGTGGGGGTGTCGCGGCCGCCCCATGCGCCATGCCGGTGGAGGTTCCGACACCCCCACCCTCGGTCCCTCCCCTCAAGGGGGAGGGAGGCGCAAAAGCCGCCGCTCCAATGACACCCAGCTCACCGCTCAATCTGACCCTCCACGAATTTGGCGAAGGAGCGAGCGCGATGGCTCAGGCCCTGCTGGCCGGGGGACCAGGAATGCTTCATTTCCGGCGGCATCTGGCCGAAGGTGATGTCATAGCCATCGGGCATGAACATGGGATCGTAGCCATGACCACGCTCACCGCGCGGCGGCCAGACCAGGGTGCCGGGGCAGACGCCGTGATAGATCACGTCGCGGCCATCGGGATGGGCGAGGCAGAGCGTGGCGTTGAAGGCAGCGCGGCGGCGCGAGGGCTCGGTGGCATTGGCCGCCTGCAAGGCATCTTCGACGCGCTTCATGGCGCGGTTGAAATCGCGCGGCACGCCGGCCCAGTCGGCGGTATAGACGCCGGGATCGCCGTTGAGCGCGTCGACGCAGAGGCCGGAATCGTCACTCAGCGCCAGCATGCCGGAGGCCTGGGCGGCGGCATGCGCCTTGAGGCGGGCGTTTTCGGCAAAGGTAGTGCCGGTTTCCTCGGGCTCGGGCAGGCCGAGTTCGCCGGCCGAGACCAGTTCAAGGCCAAAGGGCTCGAACAGTTCCTGGAATTCCTTGAGCTTGCCGGCATTGTGGGTGGCCAGGACGAGGCGGTCGCCTTCGCGGAGTTTTGGAATGGCGGTCATTTGGCGCCTCGCGGCTTGGCATCGAGGGCGCGGGTGATGTCGTTCCAGATGGCACAGGTGGGGGCGGGCGTCCGGGAGACCTCACCCTGAGCCTGTCGAAGGGCGAGGTCGGCCTGCCGCGGTGCCACGACCTCGTGGTTCGACAGGCTCACCATGAGGTCTACTCGTTTCTTCATGCTTCCAGCGCCGCCTGTTGCATCAGGGTCAGTTCGCCGATGCCGGACTCGGCCAGGGCCATGAGTGAATTCAGCTCGTCACGCGAAAACGGCACCTGCTCGGCCGTGCCCTGGATTTCGACGAATTTGCCGGAACCGGTCATGACGAAATTGGCGTCGGTATGGGCTTCGACATCTTCGAGATAGTCGAGATCGAGCACCGGGGCGCCGCGATAGATGCCGCAGGAGACGGCGGCGACCGAATCGCGCAAGGCCGCGCCCTTGGTCAGCTTGCGCTCGTCCATCCATTTGATGGCGTCGGCCAAAGCGACATAGGCGCCCGTGATCGAGGCGGTGCGGGTGCCGCCATCGGCTTCGAGCACGTCGCAATCGACGGTGATCTGGTTTTCGCCCAGAAGCTGCATATCGACTACGGCGCGCAGGCTGCGGCCGATGAGGCGCTGGATTTCCTGGGTGCGGCCGCTTTGCTTGCCGGCCGTGGCTTCGCGGCGGGTGCGCGAGCCGGTGGCGCGGGGCAGCATGCCATATTCGGCGGTGACCCAGCCCTGGCCCTTGCCGCGCAGCCAGCCGGGCAGGCTGGTCTCGACCGAGGCGGTGACGAGCACCTTGGTATTGCCGAAGCTGACGAGGCAGGAGCCCTCCGCCTTCTGGGCGACATTGCGCTCGATGGTCACGGGGCGCATCTGGTTGGGCTCACGTCCGGAAGGGCGCATCGGGTATCCGTCAGAAATTGCAGTTAACCGCCTCTTAACCCTACGCGGCCCGCCTCACAAGCGGCGGCGGCTTGGCTGATGGCTGCAATGCGCTTAAATGAGGGAGCACGGTTAAAGCGGACGATTTTATCGAACTCCCTATGGTCAGGCCCCCGGAAGACTTCCTGAGCGTGCTCAATGCCCGCAGCCAGGACATTTTCAAGAAGATCGTCGAGCGGTATCTGGACACCGGATCGCCGGTGGGATCGCGCGACCTTTCCCGCATGCTGCAGGTGGGGCTCTCGCCGGCCTCGGTGCGCAATGTGATGGCCGATCTCGAGGATCTCGGGCTGATCGCGGCGCCGCATACTTCGGCCGGACGAGCGCCGACGCAGGAAGGCTTGCGGTTTTTCGTCGATGCCATGCTCGAAGTGGGCGCGGTCAATGAAAGCGAGCGCAGCCAGATCGCCCAGAGCATCGAGGGGCAGCATCGCGGGCAGGTGGAGGATGTGCTCACCGAGGCCAGCCAGTTGCTGAGCGGGCTGAGCCAGGGCGCGGGCGTGGTCATTGCCAGCAAGGCCGACATCATCTTGCGGCATATCGAATTCGTGCGGCTCGACGCGACGCGGGCCATGGCCATTCTCGTCGGGCAGGACGGACAGGTGGAAAACCGCATCATGGATATTCCGCCCGGGCTTACCGCTTCGGCGCTGACCCAGGCGGGCAATTACCTGGCGCGCCATGTGGTGGGCCGCACCATTGCCGAGGCGCGCAAGGCGCTGGCCGCATTGCGCGCCGAGCAGCGGGCCGAGCTGGACGAATTGACGCAGAAGCTGGTGGATGCCGGCATTGCCACGCTGGCGCAGGCCTCGCCGGCCAGCCAACCGACGGTGATCGTGCGCGGAAGGGCCAACCTCATCAATGACGCCATGGCGAGCGACGACCTGCTGCGCATGCGGCAGCTATTCGATGAGCTGGAAAGCAAGGACGGGCTGCTGGACCTGCTGGGCGACGCGGAAAAGGCCGAGGGGGTGCGCATCTTCATCGGCAGCGAGAACAAGCTGTTTTCGCTGTCGGGATCTTCGGTGATCCTTTCGCCATACAAGGATGCCAATGACAAGGTGGTGGGCGTATTGGGGGTGATCGGGCCGACGCGGCTCAACTATGCGCGCATCGTGCCGGTGGTGGATTATACCGCCAATGTGATCAGCGCGATGATGGCGCGGAAGCGGCCCTAGGTCGCGTCAGGCTTGAAAAGACCGGCCATTTGGCCGATATCCGGCACAAATCTCAAACTTGCGGAACAGAACAATGATGAGCGACGAGAACGCCGCCCCGGACGAAAACCCTGAAGTCGAAAATCCGGCCGAGCCGGAGATCGACCCCGTCGAGGCGCTGCGAGCCGAGAATGCCGAACTCAAGGACCGGGTGCTGCGGACCATTGCCGAGATGGAAAACCTGCGCAAGCGCACCGAGCGCGACGTCAACGACACGCGCAGCTACGCCATTTCCGGCTTTGCCCGCGACATGCTGAGCGCCACCGATGCGCTGAGCCGTGCCTTGGTCATGCTGCCGGCGGAGGCGCGCGAAAACGGCGACGCCACGACCAAGAGCCTGATCGAGGGCATCGAGCTGGCCGAACGCGAAATGCAGCGCCTGCTGGCCAAACATGGCGTGACGCCGATCGAAGCCGAGGGGCAGAAATTCGATCCCCACAAGCACCAGGCCATGTTCGAAGTGCCCGATCCCAGCAAGCCCGAGGGCACTGTCGTGCAGGTGGTGCAGGCCGGGTTTGCCATCGGCGACCGCGTCTTGCGCCCGGCCATGGTCGGCGTCGCCAAGGGCGGCCCGAGCCATGCCCCGGTGGACGAAGCCGTGGACAAGAGCGCTTAGGGGTTTCGCCCGAGCGTTTCACGTGAATCCCCGCGCGAGCGGGGATTTTTCGTTTTGGGGTACTGTGCCACGCCCTCGTGGTTCGAGGCTCGTGAAGAACTCGCACCTCACCATGAGGGCTGTTGATACACCGCGTTCAAAACAGCCTCATGGTGAGGCGGGAGCGTAGCGACCCTCGAACCACGAGGCGTGGCACTGAACTACCCCAGAATATCCTTGCTCATCACCCGCTCCACCCCCGCTTCCGCCATGTCGGCCCAAGCCTTGGCGAGGCTGCCTGCATTGTCGATGGCGCGCGTCGCGTCCTCGATGACGGTCACGTCGAAGCCACCGGCGGCGCCGTCTATGGCGGTCCAGCCGACGCAGAAGTCGGTGGCGAGGCCGACCACGTAGAGCCGGTCGACATCGCGTTCGTTCAGATAACCGGCGAGGCCGGTGAGGGTTTCGCGGTCGGCTTCCTGGAAGCCGGAATAGGAATCGATTGTCCTGACATAGCCCTTGCGGATGATGAGCTGGCCGTGGGGGATGTCGAGATCGGCGGAGAGTTCGGCGCCACGCGTATTCCACATGCAATGGTCGGGCCAGAGGACCTGGGTGCCATAGGGCAGGTCCACGGTTTCGAAGGGGTTCTTGCCGGGATGCTGGCTGGCGAAGGAGATGTGGTCTGCCGGGTGCCAGTCCTGGGTGAAGACGACATTGGTGAAGCGTTTGGCCAGCGTGTTGATCAGCGGCACGATCTCGTCGCCGCCGGATACGGCCAGGCTCCCGCCGGGCAGGAAATCATATTGCATGTCGACGACGACGAGGACGTCCTTGGGGGTGATTTCGATCATCGGCCGTCTCCTTCAAATTTCACCCATTCGGCGCGGATGAGGCCCCGCACGGAATTGCCGAGCCAGATTGCCTCAGCGGCTTCGAGATCGGCAAGGGTCAGGACCTGCTCTTCAGCCTTACCCGTGGCGAGAAGTTCGGCGCGCAGCGTGCCGGGGAGGAGGCCGGAGGATAAAGGCGGGGTGAGCAGCTTGCCGTCGCGCTCCACGAAGAGACTGGTGATCGAGCCTTCGGTGAGTTCGTCGCGCTCGTTGAGGAAGACGACTTCATCCACGCCGTGGCTGGCATGGGCGCGCTGGCGCGGCTCATCGTAGAAGGCCCTGGTGGTGGTCTTGTGCATGAGCCAGAGGCTTTGCGAATCGAGTTTTTCCGGGGCGATGGCAAAGCGGAAAACCGGCGGATTGGGCGGCAGGGGCACTGCGGTCACCGCGGGGCCAGAAGCGTCGAGCGTCAGGCGAACGCGCATGCGGGACTCGGGGAAGGGCTGGCTTTCGAGCAAGGCCTGGATGGCCGCGCGGTCGCAAGGCAGGCTGAACCAGGCTGATGAGGCGGCCAGGCGATCGAGGTGCCGGTCGAGCAGGTAATAGCCGTCCGCGCGGTCCCAGAGCAGGGTTTCGATCAGGGTGACCTTGCGGGCCGGTTCGGTGAAGAATGCCATTTTGAGCAGGGCCTCGCGATATTCGTCAGCGGCGACGCTGTCGGCGACAATGCCGCCGCCAATGCCGATTTCGCCATTGCCGGCATTGTCGATGACAGCGGTGCGGATGGCGACATTGAGGGTCAGGTCGCCATTGGGGGCGAAATGGCCGATGGAGCCGGTATAGACGCCGCGCGGACCGGCTTCGACAGAATGGATGATTTCCATGGCGCGCAGCTTGGGCGCACCGGTGATGGAGCCGCAGGGGAAGAGGTTGGCCAGAAGATCCGACGTGGTGACGCCGGGGCGGCGGCGGGCCACTATGCCCGAGGTCATGGTGTGGAGCGTCGAATAGGTTTCCACGGTGAAGAGATCCGTGACCTTGACCGAGCCGATTTCGGCGATGCGGCCGAGATCGTTGCGCAGCAGATCGACGATCATCAGGTTTTCGGCGCGGTTCTTTTCGTCGCCGGCCAAAGCGGCGCGGCCCGCCTGGTCTTCGGCGAGGGTGCGACCGCGCTTCAGCGTGCCCTTCATGGGGCGGGCGGCGAGCATGCCGTCGCGGCTGGAGACGAACAGTTCGGGCGAGCGGGAGAGAATCCACTGCTCCCCGGTATTGATCAGCGCGCCATAGGCGACGGGCTGCTTGCGCACCAGATCGCGATAAAGCGCCACGGGATCGCCCTCGAGGCGGAAGCCGGCCTTGAAGGTGAGGTTGACCTGATAGGTGTCACCAGCTGAGATCAGCGCCTTGACGGTGTCAAAGGCGTGGCCATAGGCGGCCTCATCCATGCGCGGGACGATATCGAGCGCTGCGCCGGTGCTGGTGCCGGCAAGGCGGGTTTCCACCTCGGCGGCGGTCAGGCGTTCGGGGGCATTGTAGAGGCCGAGCCAGAGCAGGGGCGTCGGGCCGGGCGGTGGCAGCAATTGCGCCAGCCGCTCCTCGAACAGGAAGCCCAGTTCATAGGCGAGGAAGCCGGCGGCATGGAGGCCGGCTTTATTGGCGGCTTCGAGCTGCTGCAGGGCGGAGCGGACCCCTACCGCATCATGGGCGACGAGACTATCGCGCGGGGCGGTGAATAACAGGTTCTCCCCCTGGGGGCGAGCGTGTCATGCAGCAGGACTGAGCCGGGGGCGAACATGCCAGCGCTTCTAGAGCATTTCGGGGGCGGGGTGGAACAGGGAAGTGATGGGATCGGGAGCCGGTGCGTGACTGAAGGCCCATCTGGCGCACCAGTAGCCCTCATGGTGAGCTTGTCGAACCACGAGGGCGTGGCATGGCGGCCTTCACTCGCGCAACCTCGTGGTTCGACAAGCTCACCATGAGGTCTCTGCGGCGGCGGAGAAGGAGAAACGCCCAACCGCCGAAGTAAACACCGGCCCCCGCAGCCTCGCCCGCCCCCATGAACAGGGGTTGGAGGGGGTGGGGGGCCGGGGCAGATTTCCCCGTCGGCCGCAGGATGCGAGGCCGGTCATCTGGGGACGCGCTTATGAAGACGATCATTGGGGGTGGCGTTGCCGCATTGGTGCTGCTGGGCAGCGCCTTGCCTGTGGCGGCCGAGGACATCTATTTCACGCTCTACAACGAGAGCAACCGCTCGCTGCACTATTTCTATGCCAGCCCGTCGGCCTCGACGCGCTGGGGGCCGGACCTGCTGCGCGGCGGGCATACCTTGCGGGCCGGTTACAACGGCACGGTCACCATCGCCGATGGTTCGACCGAGTGCTATTACGATTTCAAGTTCATCATGGCCGACCGCAGCGAGACGGTCGTGAACGACATCAATATCTGCGACCTGGGCAGCTATACGATCTACGACTGATCCAGACGACAGCCTCTGGCCAATTCGATCCGGCATGGTATGAAACCGTCCGGCTGGCGGCGATGTGCCGCCGGTTTGGGAGACTTTTTCATGACATCGAATCTCAGGGGCGGCCTTGCCGCCCTGGCGCTGCTGGCCGGCGCCATGCCGGCTGCCGCGCAGACCGTGGAATTCACGCTGATCAATAACAGCGCCCGCGCCCTGCATTATTTCTACACCTCGCCCAGCACCGATACCAACTGGGGCTATGACCTGCTCGGCGACGATGGCATCCTGGAATCGGGCTATCAGGGCACGGTGACGATCGGCGACGGTTCGGACCAGTGCGAATATGATTTCAAGTTCGTGATGGACGATTCCAGCGAAACGGTGATCAGCGGCGTCGATATCTGCTCGCTCAACGAATACACGATCTACGACTAGGCCGGCGCTCGTCCGTGGGGCACCGTTCCGGGTCAGGAGCGGTGCCGCTGCTTTTGGGGCAGGGAAGCGCTTGAAGCAACCGGGCCACCCCCCTATATAGCCAGCAAGCCCAGATACGGGCGTATTCCAATGCAAGGAACCCGGCCCTTGCGGCCGCGGGACTGCCTCGCGAGAGGGGTTCCACCATGGGTTTGCTGAAAGAGAGGCTAGAGTAATGGCTAAAGTCATCGGTATCGACCTGGGTACTACCAATAGCTGCGTCGCCGTCATGGATGGCGCCAATCCCAAGGTTATCGAAAACGCGGAAGGGGCGCGCACCACCCCCTCGATGGTCGCCTTTTCCAAGGATGGCGAACGTCTCGTGGGCCAGCCGGCCAAGCGCCAGGCGGTCACCAACCCCGAAAATACCCTGTTTGCCGTCAAGCGCCTGATCGGCCGTCGTTTCGACGACCAGGTCGTGGCCAAGGACAAGAACCTGGTGCCGTTCAAGATCGTCAAGGCCGACAATGGCGACGCCTGGGTCGAGGCATCGGGCGACAAGTATTCGCCGAGCCAGGTCTCGGCCATGATCCTGCAGAAGATGAAGGAAACCGCCGAATCCTACCTCGGCGAGACCGTCACGCAGGCTGTCATCACGGTTCCGGCCTATTTCAACGATTCTCAGCGCCAGGCCACCAAGGATGCGGGCAAGATTGCCGGCCTTGAGGTGCTGCGCATCATCAACGAGCCCACTGCGGCCGCTCTGGCCTATGGCCTCGACAAGAAGAATACCGGCACGATCGCGGTCTATGACCTGGGCGGCGGCACGTTCGATATCTCCATCCTCGAAATCGGCGATGGCGTGTTCGAGGTGAAGTCGACCAATGGCGACACGTTCCTCGGTGGCGAAGACTTCGACATGCGCCTGGTCGACTACCTGGCCGACGAGTTCAAGAAGGAGCAGGGCATCGACCTGCGCTCCGACAAGCTCGCTTTGCAGCGCCTCAAGGAAGCTGCGGAAAAGGCCAAGATCGAGCTCTCCAGCGCGACGCAGACCGAAATCAACCTGCCCTTCATCACCGCCGACGCCTCGGGCCCCAAGCACCTGACGCTCAAGCTCAGCCGCTCCAAGCTGGAATCGCTGGTCGATGACCTGATCAACCGCACCATCGAGCCCTGCAAGCAGGCGATGAAGGATGCCGGCGTGTCGGCCAGCCAGATCGACGAAGTCGTGCTGGTGGGTGGCATGAGCCGCATGCCCAAGGTGCAGGAAGCAGTGAAGCAGTTGTTCGGCAAGGAGCCGCACAAGGGCGTGAACCCGGACGAAGTCGTGGCGTTGGGCGCGGCCATCCAGGCCGGCGTGCTGCAGGGCGACGTCAAGGACGTGCTGCTGCTCGACGTGACCCCGCTGTCGCTGGGCATCGAAACGCTGGGCGGCGTGTTCACCCGGCTGATCGACCGCAACACGACGATCCCGACCAAGAAGAGCCAGACCTTCTCGACCGCCGAGGACAGCCAGAGCGCGGTGACTATTCGCGTGTTCCAGGGCGAACGCGAAATGGCCGCCAACAACAAGCTGCTGGGCAATTTCGACCTGACCGGCATTCCGCCCGCACCGCGTGGCGTGCCGCAGATTGAAGTGACCTTCGACATCGACGCCAACGGCATCGTGCAGGTTTCGGCCAAGGACAAGGGCACCGGCAAGGAGCAGCAGATCCGCATCCAGGCCTCGGGTGGCCTCAGCGATGCCGATATCGAGAAGATGGTCGCGGAAGCCGAGCAGAATGCCGAGGCCGACAAGAAGAAGCGCGAAGCCGTTGAAGCCAGGAACCAGGGCGAGAGCCTGATCCACTCGACCGAAAAGTCGCTGGGCGAATATGGCGACAAGGTCACGGCCGAGGACAAGACGGCCATCGAGACCGCGATCGCCGATCTCAAGGGCGTGCTCGAGAGCGAAGATGGCGATGCCATCAAGGAAAAGACCGACGCGCTGGCCCAGGCCTCGATGAAGCTGGGCGAGGCCATGTACAAGGCTAGCCAGGCGGAAGCCGAAGCCAAGGCCAATGGCACGGACGAAGATGGCGACGACGACGTGGTCGATGCCGACTTCGAAGAGGTCAAGGACGACGACGACAAGAAGTCGGCCTAACGCCCTTCTCATGAATGCAAGGGGTCCGGCGCGAGCCGGGCCCTTTTCGTTGTCCAGGGCATCGACTAGGATCGGCCAGCGCGACACCAACGCCACGGCCCCGCCTTGACCGACACGCCTACGCCGCCCCCATCGAGGCGCCGCATCGTCACCAGCTTCCTGGGCGGCGATCGCACGCCGATGTGGTTCACGCTGATCGTATTGCTGGCCGGTGCGGCCGGCACCTATTTCCTCGCCCCGCAGGTCAATGCCCAGTTCGAGGCACAGAAGCTGCGCACCGATTTCGTGGTGCGCAACTACAATGACCTGCGCGTCAAGATGGAGGATTTCCAAGGCCTCTATTCGGTGGTGGTGCAGAAACTGGTGACAGGGGAGCCGGTGCAGGACGAGGTGTTGCGCCTGCAGGAACTGGTGGCGCGGGTCGGCGCGCAGAACCTGGCGCTGCTACCCATGTTCACCGCCGAAGCCGGGCCCAAGGCGACGGCCGAGGTCAATGCGGCGATGAATGGCATGATCAATGTGATCTTTGCCAATGCCGGCAAGGTCATCGAGACCGACGAGCAGTTGGCCGCCTACCAGGCCGAGGTGATGGCGGCCACCAATGCGCTGGTGGTGCCGCTGCTCGAACTCTATGTGCGCATCGGCGAAGTGGGGCGGCTCAACCCGACCGAAAAGAATACCGAGCTCACACCGGGCAGTTGAGTTTCACGTGAATCAGCGCCCGCCGACGCACTCTCGGTAACAGGCTTCGCCGCAAAATGGGCTCAATCGCGCCCAACTCCCTCCCGCTTTTGGCTGTCCAAGAAGCAGTCACGAAAGCGCGAGGCCTCGCCATGTCCGAACCCCACAGCCACGAGCCGTCCAACAACCGGCAAGATGATTCCATCGGCCGCATTGCCGAGCTGATCGGCGGCGATCCGATGCAGCGGCTCGATGCCGACATGAAGCATGTGCTGGACCGGCTGGCCGATATGGGCGCACGACCGCTGGAATTGCTGTCGCCCGAAGTGGCGCGACGCCAGCCGCGGGCGGCCGAGGCGATCAGCGCCATTCTGGGCCGGCAGGGGCGCGAGCGGCCCGAGGATGGGGTCGAGGCGGAGGATATCACCATTACCGGGGCCGAGGGCGACCTGCCGGGGCGGGTCTATCGGCCGCTGGGCCTGCTGAGTCGGCTCAATCCGGTGGTGCTATATTTCCATGGTGGTGGCTTTGTTACCGGCGATCTCGACAGCCATGACGCTTCGGCGCGCGCCATTGCCCGGCGCACCGGGGCCATCGTGGTGTCGGTGGCCTATCGGCTGGCGCCCGAGCATCCGTTTCCGGCGGCGCATGATGACGCCTGGGCAGCGTGGCGCTGGCTGAACCAGCAGGTCAAGGCGCTGGCCGGCGACAAGAAGCGGCTGGCGCTGGCCGGCGAGGATGCCGGGGCGAACCTGGCCGCCCATGTGGCCTTGCGGGCGCGAGATGGGCGTGGCGCGCAGCCGGTGCACCAAGTGCTGATCCACCCCATTGCCGGCAATGACATGACCGCCGCCTCCTATGGTGAGACCCTGCGGGCGCGACCGGTCGGGCTGCCGGCGATGCGCTGGCGCTTCCGGCAGGTGTTTGCCGATGAAGCCGCATCGGGCGACGAACGCATCAATCTCGTGGCGCGCACGGACTGGGCTGGATTAGCGCCGACAACGATCGTGCTGGCCGGGATCGATCCGCTGCGCTCGGAAGGCGAAGCCTTGGCCGATGCGCTGGAACAGGCCGGTGTCGCGGTCAATTGCTGGACCTATGAGGGCGTGACGCAGGGCTTTTTTGGGTTGGGCCTGGTCGTCACCAAGGCGCTGTTCGCGCAATCGGACACGGCCGATGCGCTGGGCAAGGCCTTTGCACCGGCCCGGCACAGCTAAATCGACGGCACGTCAGGCAAGCACTTCTGTTGCCCCCCGGGCCTGTGCTTGATATGAGGCCATGAGTTACCGACCCCAGACCCCTTGCAGGGCGTGGGGTCGATTGCCATCTAGGGGCTAGATTTCGAGCGGGGCGCGCCTGTCGCGACCGGCTGCATCGGAGAACGGTTTTTTGTCCAAACGGGATTTCTACGAGGTGCTCGGCGTGCAGAAGGGCGCCGACGACGCGGCGCTGAAGAGCGCCTATCGCAAGCTGGCCATGCAGCACCATCCGGACCGCAACCCCGGCAATGCCGAGGCGGAAGCCAAGTTCAAGGAAATCAACGAGGCCTATGACACGCTCAAGGACGGCCAGAAACGGGCCGCCTATGACCGGTTCGGCCATGCTGCCTTCGAGAATGGCGGCGGACGCGGCGGCCCTGGCGGGTTCGGGCCGGAATTCACCTCGTCCATGTCCGATATCTTCGACGATATTTTCGGCGACTTCATGGGCGGCGGGCAACGCCGCGGCGGCGGTGGCGGGGCGGCCAAGCTGCGCGGTAGCGACCTGCGCTATAATCTGGAAATCAGCCTCGAAGAGAGCTTTGAGGGCCGCACCGTCGAAATCGACGTGCCGACCCTGGTGGGCTGTACCACCTGCGACGGCTCGGGCGCAAAGCCGGGCACCGGTACCCATACCTGCCGCCAGTGCAACGGCCATGGCAAGGTGCGCGCGGCGCAGGGGTTCTTTACCATCGAACGCACCTGCCCGGTCTGCCAGGGCCGCGGGCAGATGATGGACCAGCCCTGCACCGATTGCGGCGGCCAGGGCCGCCGGCAGGAAAACCGCAAGCTCAGCGTCGATATCCCCAAGGGGATCGAGGACGGCACGCGCATCCGCCTCGCCAATGAGGGCGAAGCCGGGTTGCGCGGCGGCCCGCCGGGCGATCTCTATATTTTCATCTCCATCCGCCCGCATGACCTGTTCCAGCGCGATGCCGCCGACCTTTATGCGCGCGTGCCCATCGCCATGACCACGGCGGCTTTGGGCGGAGAATTCGAAGTGCCGACGCTGGATGGCGCGCGGGCCAAGGTGAAGGTCGCGACCGGCACCCAGCCGGGGCAGCGCGTGCGGCTCAAGGGCAAGGGCATGCCGGTGCTGCGCAGCAAGGATGTGGGCGACCTCTATGTGCAGCTCGACATCGAAACGCCGCAGGCGCTGAGCCGGCGGCAGCGCGAATTGCTGGAAGAATTCGCCAAGCTCGAGACCGCGGAGAACAGCCCGACCTCGGGCGGCTTCTTCACCAAACTCAAGAAGATGTTCGAGGCCTGACGTGTCCCAGCAGATCGAGATCGTCATGGCGTTCGACGACGCCTTCTGGGCACCGACCTATGCCACGATGCGCTCGATCTGCCTGACGACGCCCCATCCCGAGCGGCTACGCTTCCACCTGCTGCACCGCACGCTGACGCCGGAGCATCACGCGGCGATTGCCGGCATCGGGCGGGATTATGGCGCCCAACTCGATTTCATCGATATCGATGCGCGCGGTATCCTGACCGACCGGATTGCAGGCTTTCCCAAGATCAAGCTGCGGCGGCTTAACCCCATCGTCTATGCGCGGCTGTTCCTGGGGGATCTGCTCGACCCTGACATTGCGCGGGTGCTCTATCTCGACAGCGATATCTTCGTGCGCACGGCGCTCGATCCGCTCTATGGCATGGACATGGCTGGCCATGCCATTGCCGCCGTGCTGCAGCCCGACCGCATGCATGTCATCGCCGGCAAGGACCTGCGCGCCCGCACCGCCTTTTCCATGGCGCAACCCTATTTCAATGCCGGGGTCATGCTGATCGACATGGCGCAATACCGCCAGATGGACTTTGCCGCCGAGCTGGCGCAGCTGCCGCCGGCCGAACTGGCGCTGTTCTACTACGACCAGGACATGATCAATTTCTGCTTCCAGGGCCGCATCATGGAAGTGGATCCGCGCTGGAACCTGCAGAATGCCGAACCGGCACATGAAGTGTTCAACCCGGCCATCGTGCATTACTCGGCCAATCCCAAGCCGTGGTTCGCCTGGTCGCGGGTGGCGTTCAAGCGCACCTATCGGCACCTGATGACCAATGAATATTACTACCGCTATCGCTGCGAGCGGATGGTGCGGCTGGTCCGGGGCTGGCTGAAGCTGGCGTGAGCGGCGCCTCTACCCACCGCGCCACCCTCGGGCTTGACCCGAGGGCTCTGTACTTACCAGACGCTCCGCAAGTGAAGAGCCCTCGGGTCAAGCCCGAGGGTGACTATCGCGTATGTGAAGCGCGCTGCGCCTGCCCCGCCTTATTCGCTCGGCATCTGGCTCATATCCATCCAGGTATATTCCCAGACATGGCCATCCGGATCGGCGACGGCGCGCCCATACATGAAGCCATAGTCCTGCGCGTCCCGAGTTTCCGTGCCGCCCGCCTTGATGGCTGCCCCGGCAATGGCGTCGACGGCTTCGCGGCTGTCACACGACAGCGCGTAGAGGGCACCCGTCGTGGTTTTCGGATCGGGAATGGGCTTGCTGGAAAATTCGGCGAACTTGTCGTGGGTCAGGGCCATCACGAAAATGGTGTCGCTGATGACGATACAAGCAGCGGTATCATCGGTGAATTGCGGATTATGGTCGAAGCCGAGCGCCTTGTAATAGGCCATGGAGGCAGCCAGGTCCCGGACCGGAAGGTTGACGAAGATCATGGTGGACATGGGGTTTTCCTCTACACTTAAGTCTTGTCTTAAGTGAATAAGGCATGACGGCGGGTCCGTCAATGCTCTTGCCACGACGAACCGGCCACGGCAATTTCGACAGGCAACCAGCACAGGATATAGAATGACCACCGCCCTCACGCTTTCCGGCTCCATCCGCACAGGCTCGCGCAACCGGATATTGCAGGATCACATGGGGCGCAAGCTCACCGCTGCAGGGGTCACGGTCAATGCCATCAGCCTGGCCGATTTCGACATGCCGATCTTCAACGAGGACCTGGAGCCCGACCATGTGCCCGAGGCAGCCGGTCGGCTGGCCGAGCTGTGGCGCAGCCATGATGCGGTCTTCATCGCCACGCCCGAATATAATGGCGGCTTGCCGCCCCTGCTGGTCAATGCGCTGGCCTGGCTGAGCCGGCAGCGGCCCAGCCCGTTCCGCCACCCGGTTATTGGCATTGGCGGGGTGAGCTCGGGCAAATACGGGACGATCTGGGCGCTGAGCCATTTGCGCGACAGCCTGTCCAAGGTGGGCGGGTTGGTGGCGCCGGGCCTGCTCGGCATCGGGCCGGACGAGGACGTGTTCGACGAGAATGGCGATTTCGTCGAGCCGGCCATTATCCGCAAGGTGGACCAGCTGGTGCACGATCTCATCCATATCAAGCGGGGCTGACATGAAGGCGCTTTACGTGACCCATCCGCAGGTGGTGATCGACCCCAATGTGCCGACGCCGCGCTGGGGGCTCAACGAAAAGGGCCTGGCGCGGGCGCGGGCCTTTGCCGCGCGTGGCGTGGTGCCCGATGGCGCGATGATCTTTGCCAGCGACGAGACCAAGGCGACGGATCTGGCCGGGGCCATAGCAGCGGCCATCGGCGCGGAAGTGATCGTCGATACCGCCATGGGCGAGAATGATCGCAGCAGCACCGGCTTCCTGGCCCCGGAACAGTTCGAGGCGACGGCTGACCGCTTCTTTGCCCAGCCGGACAGCAATATCGATGGCTGGGAAACCGCCCGCGACGCGCAGGAGCGGATCGTGGCGGCGGTGCGCCGGGCGCTGGAGACTGTGCCGGCCGGAACGCCGGCAGTATTCTGCGGGCATGGGGCGGTGGGGACCTTGCTCAAATGCTTCGTGGGCGGCCGTGTGATTGCCCGCGACGAGGACCAGCGCCGCATGGCCGATCCGGGCGGCGGCAATGCCTTTGTCTTCGACCTCGCGGCCATGCACCTGCATAGCGACTGGATGCCGATGGAGGCGCTGGCGCCGGGCTGGTTCGACTAGTGCCTCAAGACCTCATGGTGCCCCTTCGACAAGCTCAGGGTGTCGAACCACGAGGGCGTGTCTCAATCATGCCACGACCTCGTCCTTCGACAAGCTCAGGATGAGGTCTGCTGGATAGCCGTGGCTCTGCCGCAGCTTGCGAAGCGGCGGCTTTTGCTCTAACGCAGGTCCAATAGCGACATCGGAGGAAGACTCAATGGCAGGCCAATTGATCGTGGCCCTCGACGTTTCGTCACGCGGGCGCGCCGAGGAAATCGTGTCGCTGCTTGGTGACGCCGTGGATTTCTACAAGATCGGCTACCAGTGCTTCTATGGCGCCGACGGCTTCGCGCTGGGCAAGGACCTGCTCAAGGCGGGCAAGAAGGTCTTCTTCGATCTCAAGCTGCTCGATATCGACAATACGGTCGAGCAGGGCGTGGCGGCGATTGCCGAAAGCGGCGCCACCATGCTGACCGTGCATGCCTATCCGCAATGCATGCGGGCTTCCATGCGCGGCGCAGCCGGTTCGGACCTCTGCGTGCTGGGCGTATCGGTGCTGACCTCGATGGACGATGCCGACGTGGCGGAAGCCGGCTTTGCCCGCGACACGGCGGGGCTGGTGGCGCTGCGGGCGCAGCAGGCGCGCGATGCGGGCATTGGCGGGCTGGTGGCCTCGGCGCATGAAGCCGAAATGGTGCGCACCATCGTGGGCCCGAAAATGGCCATCGTCACGCCCGGCATTCGCCCGGCCGGCTCGGCTTTGGGCGACCAGAAGCGCGCCATGACGCCCGGCGATGCGCTGGCAGCCGGCGCGACGCATCTGGTAGTGGGCCGCCCTGTCATCGCGGCTGCCGATCCCGCCGCGGCGGCACGGTCCATCCTGGCCGAGATGAATACCGGCCTGCGCGTGGCATGATGCGGCTTTCCGCCTGTATCGAAATGCTGTTCGTTCCCGAGACGGCGGATGTCGCACAGCGTATCCGCCTCGCCAAGGAAGAGGGATTCGATCTGGTCGAATTCTGGCTCTGGTCCAACAAGGATCTTGACGCCATTGAAGGCGCGCTCAACGAGACCGGAGTCAAGCTGGCCGGCATCGTGGCCGAGCCCTTTGCCGAACTGACGCGCGAAACCGACCATGACCGGTTCCTGGCCGGACTGGAAAAGAGCCGCGACGTGGCTTTGCGCTTGGGTGCGCCGGTGCTGATCTGCCAGTCGGGGCCGCTGCTCGATGGCGTGGACCACGCCCGCCAGCATGACGCGCTGGTGAGTGCCATGGCGCGGTCGGCGGAAGTGCTGGCCGGGTCGGGCGTGAAGCTGGGGCTGGAGCCGCTCAATGACCGGGTCGATCATCCCGGCTATTACCTCACCAGCAGCGCCGAGGGCTTCGATATTGTCGACAAGGTGGATCGGCCGGAAATCGGCATCACCTATGATCTCTATCATTCCATGGTGATGGGCGAAGACCCCGAAGTGGTCGCCGCCGGACATCTGAACCGCATCGTCCATGTGCATGTCGCCGACCATCCGGGGCGCAACCAGCCGGGCAGCGGGGTGCTGCCGCTGAGGCAGAAGCTCGATTGGCTGCTGGGGCAGGGCTATGACGGCGCCGTGGGGCTGGAGTTCAAGCCGACGGGGACGACGGCGGATGCGCTGCGGCAGATGCGGGGGAGCCTGGGGCTCCACTAGCCTCGGCGTTCTTGACCCCACCCCACCCTCTATCCCTCCCCATCAAGGGGAGGGAGGCGCTAGATCGACCTTCAAGGGATCATCTCGGATATTTATCGATCACCGGCCGGGCTTCCCTCCCCCTTGTGGGGAGGGAGTGAGGGTGGGGGTGAGTCACGCTCGCTAACGGCTGGAATTACCCCACCAGCCCGTGCTCGGCCGTCAGATCCTGCAGATCCAACTGCGGCCGTGCGCCGATGTGGGAAATGACTTCGCTCGCCGCCAGGCACCCGGTCTTGAGCGCCGATTCGAGCGTTTGGCCACGCGCCATGCCGAGCAAAAACCCCGAGGCGAAGAGGTCGCCGGCGCCGGTGGCGTCGACCACCTTGTCGACGGGGAAGGCGGGGACCGAGGTCACTTCGCCATTATAGATGGCCATGGCGCCATCGGCGCCCATGGTGATGGCGGCCAGTTCGGTATCCTTGGCCACCTGGCGCACCGCTTCGCCCAGATCGTCGGTTTCGTAGAGCGATTTCAGCTCGTGCACATTGGCGAAGACGTAATCGATGGTCTTGGAGCGCATCAGGTCGAGGAATTCGGCGCGGTAGCGATCGACGCAGAAGGGGTCGCTGAGGGTGAAGGCGGCGGCGCGCTCGTTCTTGTGGGCATAGTGCGCGGCCAGCACGAAGGCCTTCTTGGCCTCCACCGGGTCCCACAAAAAACCTTCCATATAGGTGATGGCGGCGGCGCCGATCTCGTCGGGCTTGATATCCTGCTCGGTGAGCTGGTGGCAGGCGCCGAGATAGGTGTTCATGGTGCGCTCGCCATCTTCACTGAGGAAGATCATCGAGCGGGCGGTGAGGGCGCCGTTCTTGAGGCGGGAGGTGGCGTAATGCACGCCGATGGCGTCGAGATCGCTTTCGAACACGTCGCCCAGCGGATCATCGGCCACCTTGCCGACAAAGGCCGCGCGGCCGCCCAGGGAGGCGACACCCGCGGCGGTATTGGCGGCGCTGCCGCCCGAGATTTGCTGCCGGCCCAGCGGCATCTTGCCATAGAGGTCCTCGGCCCGATCGGTATCGATCAGGTGCATGATGCCCTCTTTCATGCCCTCCCGCTCGATGAAGCCCGTTTCCACCGGGGCGATGATATCGACAATGGCATTGCCGATGGTGAGGACGTCGAAGCGGGTCTGGGTCATCAGGGGTTCCGGCGCGAGAAAAGCCGTCAGCCGGTTTAGAGCAAGAGGGAAAGCTCGGCAACCTTCGAGACCGGTCTAGTGGCGCTCGATGATATCGCTGATCAACGCCTCGATATCCTCGCCGGCCTGCAGGGCAATCTGGCCGTCGAGCAGCAGCACGGCCAGGCCATGCACGCGGGCCCAGGCGGCCAGGGCGGTGACGCGGCTGGCGCGCGTATCGCCGCTGCCGCCGACATGGCGGAGCGTGGCGAAGGCCGCATCGGCGGCCATGCGCAGGCCGGGGCGATTGTCGCGCTTGAGCTGGGGCGAAAACATCAGCCGGAACAGAGCGGCATTGCGCAAAGCGAAGAGCACATAGGTCTTGCCCATGACCGAGAGCATGTCGGGCGGATTGGCTTCGGCCACATCTTCCATGGCGCGGGTGAAGCGCTGGTAGCCGGTGACGGCGAGCGCTTCGAGCAAAGCGGCTCTGTTATCGAAATGTCGGTATGGCGCTGCCGGGGACACGCCCACCGCCCGCGCCAGGTCGCGCAGGCCGAGCCCGGCTTCGCCATCACGTTCGAGGATAACCAAAGCAGCTTCGAGCAGGGCATTGCGCAGGTCGCCATGGTGATAGGGCGCGTTCGGAAGGGATGTTGACATTGCTTACTTCTGGGTAGATATATGTGAGCAGTGATAACATGACCCATTGAGGGCTCGCAAATGGATATCGACCTTATTCTCGCCAGCGCCCATCACCTCGTGGTGTTCGCTCTGGTCGGGCTGTTCGCCGCCGAATTCGCCATGCTGCGGCCGGGGCTGTCCGGCGCGCGCATCGGGCAATTGGCCAAGCTCGACGCGGCCTATGGCGGCGTGGCGACTCTGGTCATCGTGGTCGGCGTGCTGCGGGTGATTTTCGGCGCCATGGGCTGGGAATATTATGTGGGCAATTACGCCTTCTGGGCCAAGATGGCGGCTTTCCTCATCATGGGCCTGCTGACCGTGCCGCCGACACTGGCCATCCGCCGCTGGGCCAAGGCAGGGCAGGACCATGCCGTGCCGGCGGACGAGATTGCCGCGAGCCGGCGCTTCATCCACCTGCAGGCGGGCGTGCTGCTGCTGATTCCGATCTTTGCCGCGGCGATGGCGCGGGGGTATGGGGTGAGCTGAGGCGCCGGAGCGCGTTGCCCCACCCCACCCTCAATCCCTCCCCATCAAGGGGAGGGAGGCGCATGGGCGACGTCAGTGTTCCAATGCTTTTTCACCCACCGGACAGGCTTCCCTCCCCCTTGTGGGGAGGGAATGAGGGTGGGGGTGTCACAGGCACTGCTCCACCGAAACCTCACGCCCCCTTCGGCAGCGGCGTCTTGGGCTCAAACTGGCACCATTGGCGAATCGCGCAGCGCCAGCATTCGGGCTTGCGGGCCTTGCAGACATAGCGGCCATGCAGGATCAGCCAGTGATGGGCATGCAGCATATAGTGCGGCGGCACCACCTTGAGCAGCTTCTGTTCCACTTCGAGCGGCGTCTTGCCGGGGGCGAGGCCGGTGCGGTTGCCGACGCGGAACAGGTGGGTATCCACCGCGATGGTGGGCTGCTTGAACCAGATGTTGAGTACCACATTGGCCGTCTTGCGGCCGACGCCGGGCAGGGCTTCCAGCGCTTCGCGATCTTCCGGCACTTCGCCGCCATGCCTGTCGAGGAGAAGCTGGCTCAGCGCGAAGACGTTTTTCGCCTTGCCGCGATAGAGGCCAATGGTCTTGACCAGTTCGGTAATCTGCTCGACCCCCAAAGCCACCATGGCTGATGGCGAGGGGGCCAGTTCGAACAGGCGTTTGGTGGCCTTGTTGACCCCCGCATCGGTGGCCTGGGCCGACAGCACCACCGCGACCAGCAGGGTAAAGGCATTGAGATAGTCGAGCTCGCCCTTGGGCTCGGGCTCGATCTGGTGGAAGCGGGCGAAGATCGCCTCGACATCAGCCTTGGGAAGGGCCTTCACTTTTTTCGCCGCCGCCATTCTCTCGCCTCTGATTCTGCGCCTATAGTCAGTGGTGAAGAGTCAGCCATGCCAATGCAAGCCACAACCACTACGCCCCTGTTCGCCGCCGCGCTGAAGCCGGACCATTCGCCGCGCCTGTTCGGCGGCTGGCTGGCCTATGTGCTGGCCGGTATTGCTGTCATGCCGCTGGCGGTGCTGGTGCCCGGCGTCCTGCTGCCCACTGCCATTGCCTTCGCTATCGGCGGAGCGGGCCTCGTGGCGCTGTCACTGCGGCAATCGCGGCGACGCAAGCTGACGCAGCAGGTCACACTCTGGCCCGACCAGCTCGAAATCGCCAGTACGGACCGCCATGGCGTGCGCACCTTGCGCCGCTTCGACCCCGCCAGTGTCCGGCTGGTGCTGGAGCGCGACGAGAATGAGAAAACCGTCGCCATGCGGCTGCGCGCCGGCACGGACAATATGGAGCTGGGCGCCTTCCTCAAGCCCGAGGACCGCTCGAGCTTCGCCAAGGCCTTTGGCACGGCTTTGCGCCGGGCGCGGCAGGCCGCCTGAAACCTCTGAAGCCGTCAAAACCGGGTCGCATCCACGGCCTGTCCCGCCTACATAGACACCCAGACAAATGACGGGTGTTCCGATGAACCAGATCACGCATATGACCCCTGCGACGGACTATGACACCATCCGCGCCGCCATCCGCTATCTGAGCGAGAACGGACCTGACGGCACCGATCTCGGCCGTTTTGCCCAGGGCCTGGGCCTGACCGAGCGGCAGTTGACCGAGCTGTTCCGCCGCTGGTGCGGCCTTTCGCCCAAGAGCTTCGCCCAGGCCGTGGCTTTGGACCATGCCAAGAGCCTGTTGCGGGCCAAGGAGAGCGTGCTCGACACCACTTATGAAGTGGGCCTGAGCTCAACCTCGCGGCTGCATGACCTGTTCGTGACCTATGAAGCCATGCCGCCGGGCATTTTCCGGGCTGGCGGCGAAGGCATCGACATGGTCTGGGGCGCCGCGCCATCGCCCTTCGGCATGGCGGTGGTGACGGCCACCGATTACGGCATGTCCGGCCTGGGCTTTGCCGATGCGGACATGACGATCGAGCAGGCCTTCGAAGACCTGGCCAATCGCTGGCCCAATGCCCGCTTCGTCAGGGACGATGCCCGCGTAGCGCCGATGATTGCGCAGGCCTTCGATCCGGCCCGCTGGTCGCCGGAACATCCGGTGCGGGTGGTGCTGATCGGCACCGATTTCGAGGTCAAGGTGTGGGAGACTTTGCTGAAGATCCCCTGCGGCCAGGCCACGACCTACCAGAATGTCGCCAACCAGATCGGCCGGCCGACGGCCGCGCGGGCGGTGGGTGCGGCGGTGGGCAAGAACCCGATTTCGTTCGTCGTGCCCTGCCATCGCGTGGTGGGCACGTCAGGGGCGCTGACCGGCTATCACTGGGGCGTGCCGCGCAAACGGGCGATATTGGGGTGGGAAGCCGGGGTGGTTTCGGCGGCGCATTAGCTGCGTTTCACGTGAATCCGGCGGTTTTATCTTGCTACCGCCAGCGCCACACCCACCAGCCGTCATCCTCGGGCTTGACCCGAGGACACTGCACTTGATGGACTTGCGGCAAGTATAGAGCCCTCGGGTCAAGCCCGAGGGTGACGATCGCGGTTGGGGAAACGCCGGTGGCGAGAGTGGAGCCTACAGCTCCACCCGCTCCACCAGCTTGCCGTCCGGCCCGATCCTGTAGATCGTCGGCTCGCCCGTGGCGATTTCGCGCTTCAAAATCTCCTCCGGCGTCAGGCCCTCGATGGCCATGACCAGCGCGCGCAGGGAGTTGCCATGCGCCGCCACCAGCACGGTCTTGCCCTCTTGCAGCAGCGGCACGATTTCGGCCTGGTAATAGGGCAGGGTGCGATCGGCGGTATCCTTGAGGCTTTCGCCGCCCGGCGGGGGCACGTCGAAGCTGCGGCGCCAGACCAGCACCTGTTCCTCGCCCCACTTTTCGCGCGCATCGTCCTTGTTGAGACCGGAGAGGTCGCCATAGTCGCGCTCGTTGAGGGCGGTGTTCCTGACGATGGTGACATTGTCGATTGCCATCTCTTCCAGCATCAGGTCGAGCGTGTGCTGGGCGCGGCGCAAGGCCGAGGTGTAATAGCAATCGGGCACGATGCCCCTGGCCTTGAGCGCCTTGCCGGTATCGCGCGCTTCCTCGATGCCCTTTTCCGTCAGGTCCGGATTGCGCCAGCCGGTAAAGAGGTTCTTGAGATTCCACTCGCTCTGGCCGTGGCGCACGAGGATCAGGGTACCGGTCATTGGCTAGTCTCCGAAATTGAAGTGTTGGCCGACGCCCATGGCGGCGGCAATGCGGGAAAAGTCGGCGGCGCTGACTGAAAACAGCGACTTGCGGAAATACATGCCCCAATGGCCGGGATCGCTGACGAAATCGAGCTGGGGCAGCAGCAGGTAGATATCGGCTTCCTGGGCGTCGAGATAATGCGCGCGGCGCATCCAGGCTTCGGTGGTGCCCATCATGGCGCTGGGTTCAGGCGCCCCTTCGGCAATGGTGCCGATGGCAGTGAAGCGGCGCACCGCATCCTTGCCGCCAAGAGTTTCGGTCGGCGAATAATAGGCGAAGGCATCGCCCGGCTGCAGCCGTTTGACCGCACTGTGCTTGCCATGGGCGAACATGACGAAGCCCTGCTGGCGACCCACGCGCACATGCGCCGCCGCCGCCACACCGATCCAGCAGGTCGGCGTGGCCATGCCGGTCACAGCCCCAGCACGTCGGTCATGGAATAAAGCCCGGCCGGCTTGCCCGCGGCCCAGAGCGCCGCACGGGCGGCGCCATTGGCGAAAATGGCGCGATCCTCGGCGCGGTGATTGAGCTCGATACGCTCGGAGGGGCCGGCCAGGATCACCGAGTGATCGCCAACCACCGTGCCGCCGCGCAGGGTGGCAAAGCCGATCGTGCCGGCCTCGCGCGGACCGGTATGGCCGTCTCGGACGCGGATGGAATGGTCGCGCAGGGCGATATTGCGGCCTTCGGCGGCAGCTTCCCCCAGCAACAGGGCCGTGCCCGAGGGGGCATCGACCTTGCGGCCATGATGCATTTCGAGAATCTCGATGTCGTATTCGGCCAGCGTCGCGGCGGCCTTGCGCACCAGGCTCGCCAGCACGTTGACGCCCATGGAAAAATTGCCTGACTTGACGATCCGGGCGCCGGCCTGCGCCGCCTGGGCGATGGCGGCGTCGTCGGCCTCGGAACAGCCTGTCGTGCCGATGACGTGGATGAGGCCACGCTCGGCGGCCTTGGCGGCAAGGGCTACGCTGGCCTGGGGGGCAGTGAAGTCGATAATGGCATCGGCGCCAGCAAGGGCGGCGTCGATATCGTCGGTAATGGCGATGCCCAGCGGGCCGATGCCGGCGAAGAGGCCGGCATCCTGGCCGATGGCAGGGGTGCCCGGCCGGTCGACGGCGGCATGGAGCTTGGCGACGGCGCCGTGCAGGGCCAGACCGTTGAGGGCCGCGACGGCACGGATATTGGCCGCGCCCATGCGCCCACCGGCGCCCGCCACCACGACCTTGAGTTCCGCCATTGCGCTCTCCCGAATTCGGCTTGCCCTATAGCAGCGCCTTGGCCAAACGCCAACAGCGCTGCCCCATTGCCGTCAACATGGTAAGGTTGAGGTTGCTGCAGAACCAAGGGGAGTGATTTGACCATCACCAATGCGCTGGCCGGCATCGCGGTAGACGATATTGCCGACGCGCTCGACTTCTATGAGCGGCTGTTCGGCCGAACAGCCGATGCACGGCCGATGAAGGATGTTGCCGAATGGAAGCTGGCCGGCGGCGGCTGGGTGCAGGTCTTCACCGATGGCGACCGCGCCGGCGCCTCCTCGCTCACGCTTGTCGTCGATGACCTCGGCGAAGAACTGGGCCGGCTGGAGTTGCAGGGGCTCAAGCCGGTCTCCAAGGCGATCGGGGATTTCTTCAAGACGGCGAAATTCCGCGACGGGGATGGCAACCAGATCATCTTCAGCCAACCGCAGCCGGGGACGTATTGAGGAATTTTGCGCCGACATTGTAGTCGTCCACCCTCCCCTCAGAGGGGAGGGTGTCGACTGGGAATTCGGCTAGAGCCCACAGATAGGCCGTTAGACCCGCCGCAACTGCACCGTCTCGATCAGGTGGCTCTTGCCCTTCTTGAGGATCAGGTCGGCCCGGCCGCGCGTCGGCAGCACATTCTCCACCAGGTTGGGCAGGTTGATCGTCCGCCAGACCGTGCGGCCGAATTCGCCCGCTTCTTCCTGGCTCATCTCGGCGAAGCGGCGGAAGAACGAGGTCGGGTCCTTGAAGGCGGTTTCGCGCAGGCGGAAGAAGCGCTCCATGAACCAGGTTTCGAGGTCGTCATTGTCGGCGTCGATATAGACCGAGAAATCCATGAAATCGGAAGCGAACAGGATGGGCGCGCCATCCTTGGGCAGTTCGCCGGGCTGGAGAATATTGAGCCCTTCGACGATGAGGATATCCGGGCGGTCGATGGTCACCTCGCTTCCGGGCACCACATCATAGACCAGGTGCGAATAGACCGGCGCCTGCACATTGGCCTTGCCGGACTTGATATCGCTGAGGAACTGCACGAAGCGGGGGCGGTCATAGCTTTCGGGGAAGCCCTTGCGCTCCATGATGCCGCGCTCGGCCAGCACTGCATTGGAATGGAGGAACCCGTCGGTGGTGACGAGATCGACCTTGGGGCTCGAAGGCCAGCGCTGCAGCAGAGCCTGGAGGATACGGGCGGTGGTGGATTTGCCCACCGCGACCGAGCCGGCCACGCCGATGATGAAGGGCACCTTCTGGTCGGGCGTATCGAGGAAGCGGGTCGAGACGTTATGCAGGCCCTGCACCGCTTCGACATAATAGGACAGCAGGCGGGTCAGTGGCAGATAGACCTCTTCGGCCTCTTCGAGCGAGATCGGGTCGGACAGGGTGCGCAGGCGCTCGATATCGGCGGCATCAAGCGTCATCGGCTGGCCATCGCGCAATGTGCTCCACTGCGCCTTGGTGAAGTGGTGATAGGGCGCGAGGACCGGGGGACGCCTTGCCATCAGAGCGTATCCTTCCGGCCGGCCTTTTCGGCCAGCCCGGACTGGGCGGTGCGGCTATCGAGTTCGGCCATGACCTCCGAGAGCGGCAGTTCGGCGGCGCGCAGTACGACCAGCAGGTGGTAGAGCAGGTCGGCGCTCTCCTTGACCAGTTCGGCGCGATTGCCTGTCACGGCCGAGATCACCGCCTCGGTGGCTTCCTCGCCCAGCTTCTGCGCGCATTTCTCCATGCCGCGGGCGATGAGCTTTGCCGTGTAGCTTTCATCGGGCGAGGCCGCAGCGCGGGTCGCAATGCGGGCTTCGAGGTCGTCGAGGGTCATGGCAGAGAAGTCTCCTCCTGCACGATGTCATCCCGGCCTTGAGCCGGGATCCATCTTGAAATCTCAGGATGGGCCCCGGGTCGAGCCCGGGGTGACATCGCATTTGGGGCAGCTTTTAAAGCAAAAGCACCGGCGCCGTCACGTTCGACTTAAGCCGCTGCCGGCGCGTCCATGCGCACCGCCACGCCGTGGTCGCGCAGATAGGCCTTGGCCTGGGGAATGGTGAAGGTGCCGAAATGGAAGATGGAGGCGGCCAGCACGGCGCTGGCATGGCCTTCCTTCACGCCATCGACCAGATCCTGCAAGGTGCCGACGCCGCCCGAGGCGATGACGGGGACTTCCACCGCATCTGATATGGCGCGGGTCAGCGCCAGGTCGAAGCCGGATTTGGTGCCGTCGCGATCCATCGAGGTCACCAGCAATTCGCCGGCGCCGCGCTCGACCATTCTGACAGCAAATTCCACCGCATCGAGCCCGGACGGCTTGCGGCCGCCATGGGTGAAGATTTCCCATTCGGAGCGGTTGTCGCCGCCCACAGTCTGGCTCAGCCGCTGCTTGGCATCGACCGAGACGACGATGCATTGATTGCCGAACTTGTCGGCAGCGCGGGAGATGAAATCGGGGTCGTTCACCGCGGCCGAATTGATCGCCACCTTGTCGGCGCCGGCCAGCAGGAGCTTGCGGATATCCTCGATGGTCCGCACGCCGCCACCAACCGTCACCGGCATGAAGCAGTGTTCGGCGGTGCGCGCCACCACGTCGAAAATCGTGTCGCGGCCTTCATGGCTGGCAGTGATGTCGAGGAAGGTCAGCTCGTCCGCTCCTGCCGCATCATAGGCGATGGCGGCTTCCACCGGATCGCCGGCATCGCGCAGATCGACGAATTGCACGCCCTTGACGACGCGGCCGCCCATGACGTCGAGGCAGGGGATGAGGCGGGTTTTCAGGGTCATGCTGCGGCTTTCAGAAGCGCGAGTGCTTCACGTGAATCAATCCGCCCGTCATAGAGCGCCCGCCCGGATATGGCGCCTTCGAGCACGGCGGCATCGGGCCGGGTGAGGCGTTCGATATCGGCCATGGAGGCGAGGCCGCCCGAAGCGATGACCGGAATGGAGGTGGCGCGGGCCAGTTCCAGCGTCGAGTCCCAGTTGATGCCGGCCAGTACGCCATCGCGGTCGATATCGGTGTAAATGATGGCCGCGACGCCAGCGCCCTCGAAGCGTTTGGCCAGCTCGATGACTGACAGTTCCGAGGTCTCGGCCCAGCCTTCCACCGCCACCATGCCCTTGCGCGCATCGATGCCGACGGCGACCTGGCCCGGCCACTGCTTTGCGGCCTCCTTCACCAGAGCCGGATCGCGCACCGCCACCGTACCGAGGATGACGCGGCTCAGGCCCTTGCTCAGCCAGGACTCGATATGAGCCAAAGTGCGGATACCACCGCCGAGCTGGACCGGGAAGTTCACCGCCTTGAGGATGGCTTCCACCGCCGCACCATTGACGCTCTCGCCGGCAAAGGCGCCGTTGAGATCGACGACGTGGAGATATTCAAAACCCTGGTCTTCGAAGCTCTTCGCCTGCGCGGCCGGGTCGTCATTGAACACGGTGGCCTGATCCATGTCGCCCAGCTTGAGGCGCACGCATTGGCCGTCCTTGAGGTCGATGGCGGGAAAGAGGATCACGGCGTCCACCTCAGGAAATTCTCGATCAATTGCAGCCCCAGCGCCTGGCTTTTTTCCGGGTGGAACTGGGTGCCGAACATGTTGTCGCGGCCGACACAGGCGGTGACCTGCCCACCATAATCGGTGGTGGCCAGCAGCGTATCGGCGCTCTCGGTCACCAGGTGATAGGAATGGACAAAATAGGCATGCAGCCCATCCGGCCCATCGGGAATGCCCGATAGCAGCGGATGCGGGCGGGTCACAGAAATGGTGTTCCACCCCATATGCGGAATCTTCAGCGCCGGATCAGACGGGGCGATCTTTTCGACGGCGCCGGGAATCCAGCCCAGACCGGGCGTGACCACCTTCTCGCGACCCTCGGAGGCCATGAGCTGCATCCCGACGCAGACGCCGAGAAAGGGCACGCCGCCCCCTATCACCCGCTCTTCCAGCGCCTCGACCATGCCCGAGACGGCATCGAGCCCGGCCTTGCAATCGGCAAAGGCGCCGACGCCGGGCAGCATGATGCGGTCGGCCGCGCGGACGCGGTCGGGGTCGGCAGTCACTTCAATGGTGATGCCGCCCAGCCCGTTGGCCATGCGCTCGAAGGCCTTGGCGGCGGAGTGGAGATTGCCGGCGCCATAATCCACGATGGTGACGAGGCTCATTGCAAAGCCTCCAGCTGCGCCAGATCGGCGCTGGGGGCGATGCGCGGGCCACGAAAAGTCCAGCCGCGCCATTGCAGGGCATGGCGACGGAGACCGGCGGCCGCGAAGCCGAGCCAGATGGCGGCGACGACATAGAGCAGGAAGGCGGCGCCATCGCCGATGAAGCGCGACAGCACGACCAGAGCCGCGACTTTGAGCAGCCAGGCGACAAGTTCGAGCCAGAGCCCATGCACGACCAGGAAAACCGGCGGCAAGATGGCAGCAAGCCACGAGAATGTCTCGGGCACGACTGCGGGCAAAGCGGGCTTGCCGGGCTTGGGATCGAAAATGGCGTAGAGGGTCACCGGACGCTCCAAAAACGGGACGTTGGGGCTGACTTAGTGCAAAATGTAGCCGTGTGGAAGGGTAGCGGCACGCCTCGATCCATCAACAGACCTCATCCTGAGCCTGTCGAAGGACGAGGTCGTGGCAGGATCGGAACACGACCTCATGGTTCGACAAGCTCACCATGAGGTCTGCTGCAAGCTCAGAGCGTGCCCTTGGTGCTCGGCACCCGGTCGCCCACGCGGGGGTCGATCTCCACCGCCTCGCGCAAGGCACGGGCCACAGCCTTGAACATCGACTCGGCCAGATGGTGGTTGTTGTCGGTGTAGAAATTCTCGATATGCAGCGTGATGCCGGCATTCATGGCGAAAGCCTGGAAGAATTCGCGGAACAGTTCGGTGTCCATCTCGCCGACCTTGTCGCGGCTGAACTCGGCGCGGAAGACCAGGAACGGCCGGCCGGAGACATCCAGTGCGGCGCGGGTCAGCGTACCGTCCATGGGCAGGTCGCAGGAAGCGTAGCGACGGATGCCTTTCTTGTCGCCCAGCGCCTGGAGCACGGCCTGGCCCAGGGCAATGCCGACGTCTTCCGCCGTGTGGTGGAAGTCGATGTGGAGGTCCCCCTTGCAGGAGACATCCATGTCGATGAGCGAGTGGCGGCTGAGCTGGTCGAGCATGTGATCGAGAAAACCGATGCCGGTCGCCATAGTGTGCGCGCCAGTGCCATCGAGATTCACCGAGACGGAAATCTCGGTCTCGTTGGTCTTGCGGGCGATACTGGCTTTACGCATGGCGGTCTCCGGGGTCGGGCGTCAGTAGCAGATAGGCACGGTTGCGTGAAGATTGGGTTGAGGGCCGTTCAGCCCATCCCGCATTGCAATCGCGCCGCCGCCGCCTAAATATCACTCAACAGTTCTGGAGTACCTCCCCAAATGAGTGACAACAATTTCCCCGGGTGGCACGGGACGACGATCGTTTCCGTGCGCAAGGGCAACAAGGTCGTGGTGGCTGGCGATGGCCAGGTTTCCATGGGCCAGACGGTGATGAAGCACACCGCCAAGAAAGTCCGGCGGCTGGCCGGTGGCAAGGTGATCGGCGGCTTTGCCGGTTCCACCGCCGATGCCTTCACGCTCTTTGAGCGGCTGGAGACAAAACTCGAGCAATATCCTGACCAGCTGATGCGGGCCGCGGTGGAACTGGCCAAGGACTGGCGCACCGACCGCTACCTGCGCAAGCTGGAAGCCATGATGATCGTGGCCGACAAGACCGATACGCTGGTGCTGACCGGCACGGGCGACGTGCTGACGCCGGACCATGGCGTCATCGCCATCGGCTCGGGTGGCAATTATGCCCATTCGGCGGCTCTGGCCCTGCATCAGGCGACCGAACTCGATGCCGAGGATATTGCCCGCCGTGCCATGAAGATCGCCGAGGAAATCTGCGTCTATACCAATGGCAATGTGACGGTTGAAACCATCGAGCTCGACAGTTGAGCTATTCGATCCGCCAGCTGACACGGGATGACGTCCACGCGTACCGGGCCATTCGGCTCGAAGCGCTGACTGACCATCCCGAGTCCTATGGCACGGCGCCCGACAGTTTCGCCGCCCGCCCGATCGAGGCCCTGCAGACCATGCTGGACCGCATGGCGGTTTTCGGGGTGGTGACGGACAATGGTGCTCTGGCCGGGATCGTGGCCTATGCCCGTGACGATGGCGAACGCGAGACCCATCGCGGCTGGCTGCTGCAGGTCTATGTGCAGCCGGCCATGCGCGGCACGGGTGCTTCGCTGGCGCTGCTGGAAGCAGCGGTGGACCATGCCCGCAGCGAAGTGATCCAGCTCCACCTGATGGTGGGATCGCACAATGCGCCGGCCATCCGGCTCTATGAAAAGGCGGGGTTCACCACCTATGGCACCGACCCCCGCTGCCTTTACGTGAACGGTCGCTATATCGACGAACACATGATGGTGCGCTTTCTCGATGAGGCACCAGGAAAGACAGACCAATGAGTGAAACCAATTTTTCCCCGCGCGAGATCGTGAGCGAGCTCGACCGCAATATTGTCGGCCAGGATGACGCCAAGCGCGCCGTGGCCGTGGCCCTGCGCAATCGCTGGCGCCGGCAACAGCTCAGCCCCGAGCTGCGCCGCGAGATCACGCCCAAGAATATTTTGATGATCGGGCCGACCGGTGTCGGCAAGACCGAGATCAGCCGCCGCCTGGCCCGTCTGGCGCAGGCGCCGTTCATCAAGGTGGAAGCCACCAAATTCACCGAAGTCGGCTATGTCGGCCGCGACGTGGAACAGATCATCCGCGACCTGGTGGAAGCCGGCATTGCCGTGCTGCGCGACAAGCGCCGCGCCGATGTGCAGGCGCAGGCCCATGCCAATGCCGAAAACCGCGTGCTCGACGCACTGGTGGGCAATTCGGCCGCACCTTCGACGCGCGATTCCTTCCGCAAGAAGCTGCGCAATAACGAGCTTGATGACAGCGAGATCGAAATCGAGATGACGCCATCGACCGGCACAGGGGGCTTTGAAATCCCCGGCATGCCCAATGGCGGCATCGGCATGATCAACCTTTCCGACATGTTCAAGCAGGCCATGGGCGGGCGCGGGGTGAAGCGCAAGGTCAAGGTCAAGGATGCCTATGAGCCGCTGATTGCCGAAGAGGCCGACAAGCTGCTCGACCAGGAACAGCTCAAGGCCGAGGCTATCGAGCTGGTGGAAAACCACGGCATCGTCTTCATCGACGAGATCGACAAGGTGGCCCATCGCGAAGGCGGGGCGCAGGGCGGGCCGTCGCGCGAAGGCGTGCAGCGGGACCTGTTGCCGCTGATCGAAGGCACGACGGTTTCGACCAAGTATGGCCCGGTCAAGACCGACCATATCCTGTTCATCGCCTCGGGCGCCTTCCATGTGAGCAAGCCCAGCGACCTGCTGCCCGAATTGCAGGGTCGCCTGCCGATCCGCGTCGAGCTGAAGGCGCTGACCCGCGAGGATTTCATCCGCATCCTCAACGACACCGATGCGAGCCTCATCAAGCAATATGTGGCGCTGATGAGCACCGAAGGCGTGACGCTGGATTTCACCCAGGACGCCATCGAGGCGATTGCCGATGCCGCGGTCAAGGTCAACAATTCGGTCGAGAATATCGGCGCGCGGCGCCTGCAGACGGTGATGGAGCGGCTGGTGGAAGACATCAGCTTCGAAGCCCCGGACAAGCAGGGCCAGACCATCTCCATCGACTCGGCGTTCGTGGCCGAGAAGGTGGGCGTGCTGGCCGGCGATACGGATTTGAGCAAGTTCGTGCTGTAGGGCTTCTTCCCTTCTCCCCTTGAGGGAGAAGGTGCCCGAAGGGCGGATGAGGGGTGTCGAGCTTTCCCCACGCACGGAAGCATGGGATAGCGCAGAACCCCTCACCCGGTTCCGTCCGCTGAACGCGGACGAAACCACCCTCTCCCTCAAGGGGAGAGGGCAGGGCTTCAGCGCTTCTTCCCTGACCTGCGCACCAGCTCATCCCGCAAAAACCGCAAATCATCGGCATCGAGTTTGGCTATGTCCGCCGCCAGCCGGTTGGTCAGCTCCGTGGCTTCCGGCGCCAGGCCGCCGGTATCGATGGTGACCTTGGGGTCGCTCATCTCGGCCAGGCGCTGCAACTCCTCCGCCTCGTCCCAGATCACGTTGAAAAACGCGATCATGCGGTGCAGCAGGAAGCCGGTGGGGCGGCCGCGTTTGCCGTGTTCGAGGGCCGAGAGATAGGCGCTGGAGACGTTCAGCGCTGCCGCCATTTCCTTGAGTGAAATGCCGCGTGCCTCGCGTAGCTCCCTGATCTTTGCCCCTAACGGCGTCATGCGCGGCGCAGGCGCACATACCACGCCCCCTCCCCGCCATGGCCGCGCGCCGCCACGCTCCAGCCCGAGACCATGGGCGACAGGCTGGGCTCGTTGAGCCAGATGGGCAGCATGGTGCGCAACACCCCGCGTTCTGTCATGGCAGCGATATAGTCATTGTCGGTCCGCACGCCCTTGCCCGTGATGACCAGCACGGTGCGGTCGCCGCGGCTGAAACGGGCATGGATGAAATGGTGCAGGGCCGAGCGCGCTTCATTCTGGCTCATGCCATGCAGGTCAATGCGCCCGTCGATCTCGATGCGGCCGCGGCCGACCTTCCTGCGGATGGCCGGATCGACCGCCTTGTCGGGCAGGACAGCGGCGGGAAGGGGTGCCTGATAGGGCGGCAGGAAGGCTTTGCGCGCCGGCTGACGCTTGGGCGGCGCCTTGCTCACCGCAACCAGCGGCGGGTCTTCGGCGGGCAGGGGCAGCGGGGCGGATGCGAATTTCAGCAGGCCCTTGCGCCGCAAAGGATCGACCGTGGATGCTACGGCCGTCCAGAGATGGAAATCGTGCGGCAGGCGCCTGTTGTCACGCTTGGACATGGAATGCACTGCCGCCCCGGCCGCTCTCGAAAAACTCAGTCGAGCTGGCTGGTGGTGATGACCTTCCAGTTGGGGTCGCGCGACTTGGGATTGCGCGCAAAGGTCCATTCATCGGCGACGGTCTCGACCTGGTCGGCATTGCCATCCACCAGGTTGCCGTCCTTGTCGCGGGTGGCCGAAACCACTTCGGCATGGAAACGCACGGTGATCAGCACGTTCTTCTTGTCGTATTCGGCTTCGGAAATCTCGACCTTGGGCAGGCCGACAAAGGTGAAGTCCACGCTCTGACCGGCGGCTTCGCGCTCGGCAATGGCGCGCTGGAAGCCGTCGAACACGTCCTTTTCCAGCAGGTTCTTCAGCATGGCGCGGTCGCCGGCGGCATAGGCGGTGACCACCATTTCATAGGCCTGCTTGGCGCCATCGAGGAAGCTCTTCGGGGTGAAGCTCGGATCGGCTGCGACCACGGAACGGAAGCCGGCGGCCAGTTGCTCGTCGCCATGGGCGAACTGCTCGATCTCGGCCTCGGTCTTGCGGGCGCGGCGTTCGTCGTCGAGTTCGGGGGCGCCGGTGCCGCGCGGGCGCAGGGGGACCACGGTTTCCTCTTGTGCCTCTGCCGTGGCCGGCTTGCGGCGCTCCACGGGCGGCCGCTCATTGCCGGTCCTGGTGCCCAATACGGAGCGCAGGCGGAACAGCACGAAGACTGCCACGGCAATCACGATGAGGGTCGGCAGATCGAAGAATTCATCCATTGCGCAATGTACCTTACCTGAGCGCGCCGGAGAAAATCGACGCTACAGCGCTCGTTGAGCGCATCATTTCGCCTATATATAGGCAAAGCCTCACCCCAAAACCAGTTCACGATGGGGCGAGACAGCGTTTTGCCGTAGTGGCACACAGAAGGAAACCCCGACCTTGGCACGATTTTTCGTCCTCGGGCTCATTGCCCTGCCAATCATCGAGATCGCTGTGCTCATCAAGGTGGGCCAGACCATCGGTCTGTTGCCGACATTGGCGCTGATTATCGGCGCCGCCATACTGGGCGGTCTGCTGCTGCGCCAGCAGGGACTTTCGGTGCTCACCCAGATGCGCGACAACGTCAATACCGGGCGCATGCCGGGCCGCACCATTGCCGATGCGATGATGATCGGGCTGGCTTCCCTGTTCCTGGTGCTGCCGGGCTTTCTCAGCGATGTGGTGGCGCTGGCTCTGCTGCTGCCGCCGGTGCGCAGCTGGATTTATGCGGCCCTGGCCAGAAGGGTGACGGTGGTGGACACGACCACGACCTATCGCCGCCACGATCCGTCTTCCGGGCGCATCGAAGGCGCCATCGATCTCGACGAAGACGATTACCGCCCGCGCTGAGGCGCTATTGCATGGGTGCCAGCCTTGTCGCTTCCCGACAAAGGTGGTAGCCACGCCGCAACAATATTGCTCGTGAAGGACACCAGCACATGGCTGACGAAACCCAGGGCGGCGCGGCCCCCAATCCCGCAAACCTGCCCTCGATGAACCTGGTGGGCCAGTATATCCGCGACCTCAGCTTCGAAAATCCGGGCGCGCCCGGCTCGATCATGGCTGGCGGCGGCAACCCGGCGTTCAACGTCTCCATTTCGGTCGGCGTCAAGAAGCAGGCCGACGACGTCTACGCGGTCGAGCTGACGCTCAATGCCAAGGCCAACCGCGAAGATGTCGTGCTGTTCAATGTGGAACTGGTCTATGGCGGCGTGTTCCGCCTCAAGAATGTGCCGGAAAACCAGCTCAGCCAGCTTTTGATGATCGAATGCCCGCGGCTGATCTTCCCGTTTGCACGCCAGGTCCTCGCCTCGACCACCCAGCAGGGCGGTTTCCCGCCGCTGATGATGGAGCCGGTCGATTTCTCCGCCATCTACCGGCAGAACCTGGCCAAGCTGGCCGCCGCCCAGCAGCAGGTCACCTCGCCGCTGACGGCCAACGCCGCCGAGACCGACAAGCCGAACTGAAAAATCCTGCAATAGCCTCATGGTGAGCTTGTCGAACCATGAGGCGTGGCACAATCCAGTCAAGACCTCGTCCTTCGACAGGCTCAGGATGAGGTCTGTTGCAAATTCAGGAAGCCCCGCCAAGTGCGGGGCTTTTCATTCCGCGGCGACGCCGTTTTCCGGCGCGTAGCGGGCCCAGATGGATTCGGCGCCCAATGTGGCCACCAGCTTGTCATGGGCGACGATTTCGCCTTCGGTGATGCGCGGCGGCAGGGCCACCGGCCGGGGCAGGGCAATGGCGCGGGTGGCGATGGCGTCGGCGCCTGAAACACGGCTTTCGGCGACCAGAGCCAGGCTCACCTGCTTGCCGCCGATCAGCTCGAGATAGACTTCGGCCAGGATTTCGCTGTCGAGCAAAGCGCCATGCAGGGTGCGGCGGGAATTGTCGATGCCATAATGCTTGCACAGCGCATCAAGGCTCACCCTGGCGCCCGGATGCTTTTCGCGCGCCAGCATAACCGTATCGAGCACGTCATTGCCCAGTGGACGCTGGCCGGCGCGTTCCAGCTCGGCATTGAGAAAACCCATATCGAAGGGCGCATTGTGGATGACCAGCCGCGCATCGCCGAGGAAATCGCGGAATTCCTGCGCCACCGCCCCGAAGAGCGGCTTGTCGGCCAGGAATTCGTCGCTCAGCCCATGCACGCGGAAGGCTTCTTCCGGCATGGCGCGCTGCGGGTTGATATAGACGTGGTAGTGCCGGCCGGATGGAATGTGGTTAATCAGCTCGACGCAGCCGATTTCGACCAGCCGATCGCCCATGGCGGGCGACAGGCCGGTGGTTTCGGTATCGAGCACAATCTCACGATTCAATTTTTTGGCCCTTCGGCTCGGAGCTTTGCCACCAGTGCGGCGACCTGGCCGACCGTCTCTTCGAGCGGCATTCCGGTATCGAACAGATAGTCGGCGCGAGCCTTCTTGTCGGCTTGGGGCATCTGCCGGGCAAGGATGGTTTCGAGCTTTCCACTAGTCATTCCCGGCCGTGCCAGCGCGCGTTGCCGCTGAATGGCCTCGTCGACCCAGGTGACGCCAACCGCATCGAAGCCGTAATCGTAGCCGCTTTCGAACAGCAGCGGCACTTCTACCACGGCCAGGGCATGGCCCTGCGCCTCGGCCTCGTCCATGAAACGGGCAATGCGGGCCCGCACCAGGGGGTGTACCACCGCTTCGAGCCGCTTGAACCCTGATGGATCGGCCGCAAGCCGTTGTGACAGCAGGTTTCTGTCGATCCTGCCGTCAGTGGCAATTCCGGGGAAAAGTGCTTCGACGGGGGCCACGGCCTCGTTTTCGTAAAGGTCAGCCACCGCCTCGTCGGCGGAAAAGACCGGTACGCTGAGATCGGCAAAGGCCTGCAGCACGGTGGATTTGCCTGAGGCGATCGAGCCGGTCATGCCGATGCGCCACATGCTCAATGCCCCAATGTCGCTTCGATGCGGGCGCGCAGCTCCGGCGTCACCGCGGGCCGCACGCCGAACCAGGCCTCGAAACCCGGCACGGCCTGATGCAGCAGCATGCCCAGGCCATCGACGGTCCTGAAGCCATGCGCCGCCGCCTCGGCCAGCAGCGGGGTGACCAGCGGCACATAGACGATATCGGTCACCAGCGCCTGTTTCGGCAGCAGGGAAAAATCGAGCCAGTCGAAGCGGCTACCATGCATGCCGATGGAGGTGGTGTTGATGAGGATGCCCGTGCGCGGCGCCAGGGTGGCGAAAGCCTCGAAGCCATGCGCCTCGAACGGCCCTTCGATCTCGTCGACCAGCGCCTGGGCATTGGCCAAGGTCCGGTTGAGGATATGCACCTTGCCGCCATTGCGCCGCTGCAATGCTACCAGCACGGCCCGCGCCGCGCCGCCGGCGCCGATGACCATGGCGTCGTCGGGCCCGTCGGACCAACCGGGCGCCGCGGCGTCGAGATTGCCGAGAAAGCCGAGATAGTCGGTATTGCTGCCGAAAACCTTGCCTGATCGAACGACAAGCGTATTCACCGCGCCGATTTTCCGGGCCAGCGGATCGACTTCATCGCAGAGGGCAAAGACGGCTTCCTTGTGCGGAATGGTGACATTGCCGCCGGCAAATTCACCTTTGCGCAGCCGCTCGAAAAACGCCGGCAGGCCGTCCGGCGCCACGTCGATCGCCTCATAGCTGCCATCGATACCGTGTTCGGCCAGCCAGGTGCCGTGGATCAGCGGGGAGCGGGAATGGTTGATCGGATGGCCGATGACGAAGGCTTTGGTGGTCACTTGAGGGTCTCGGGGGCAAAGGCGCGCAAGGCGGCCAGGAGAGGCAGCAGCGGCAGGCCCAGAATGGTGAAATAGTCGCCGGAAACCGTCTCGAACAAGCGGATGGACGGGCCTTCGAGGCGATAGCCGCCGACCGAGGTAAGGGCGGCATCGCCCTCGCGATCCAGCACGTCGTCGCGTTCCTGGGCCGTGAAATCGCGCATGGTCAGCTCGGCCGTCTCGACGCCGGACCACAGCAGCACATCGTCGCGCACCAGTGCCACGGCGGCATGCAGGCGATGGGTCTTGCCGCGCAGATAGTCTAGCTGGGCTGCCGCTTCGGCGCGGTTGGCCGGCTTGTGCAAAAGCGTGGGGCCCAGGCTCAAGGTCTGGTCGGCGCCGATAACAATGGCACCGGGATTGGTCGCGGCAATGGCCGCGGCCTTCTTCTCGGCCAGCAGCAGGGCAACGTCCCTGCCATTGCCGCCGCCATCGATTGCCGCCTCTTCCAGCAGGCGTTCGTCGATATGGGCCGGCAGGCAGGAAAAGGCGAGGCCCGCCTGCTCCAGCAGGGCTTTGCGCGTGGCGCTCTGGCTGGCAAGGATCAGCATGGGGACGATGTTTTCCACACTGTCATCCCCAGCTCAAGCCCGACCTGTGACTATGACTCATGGTTTTGGCCGCGCCTCCGATTTGTTCGACCTGGTTACCGAAACATTAACATTTGGACTCCGCACCCGCGCGGCGGCAGGCTCTGGATAGGTCTGGGGATAACCCGTCGGTGGACAATCCGGGCCGCCAACCGGTTTTGCACAGCAGGGTGCGAATCATTGACTCGGGAGTCGCCGCGTTAAGGCTTGATTAACCATTAAGGCGCCGGCACGGCCGGAATGGTCCACAGGCGATGTTAACACCGAGTTAACCATAGGCCTGCGCCTTTGTGCCGCCATGCGGGCGATTGTGGATGGCGCTGAATTAGCCCAAAACACCGCCATGATAATACTGATACGAAGTCAGAAAGACTCTTTAGGGATTTTGAAGGGAAGGGTGACGTGACCCACAAGCCCCTGCTCGCCACCGTGCTTGGCCAGCGCCAGGAACGGCCACCGATCTGGATCATGCGTCAGGCAGGCCGCTATCTGCCCGAATATCGCGCGATCAGGACCAAGGCGAAGAATTTCCTCGAGCTCTGCTATACGCCCGATCTGGCCACCGAGGTCACGCTGCAGCCGCTGCGGCGTTTCGATCTCGATGCGGCCATCCTGTTCTCGGATATTCTGGTCATCCCCGATGCCCTGGGCCAGTCCGTGCGCTTCGAAGCGGGCGAGGGACCCGTCCTTGATCCGGTGAGTGTGGAAAGCATTGCCGGGCTGGGGAAGGAGAGGGATGCGCTGGACCATCTTGCGCCGGTCCTCGAGACCGTGCGGCGGTTGCGGGCGGGTCTGGCACCGGAAAAGACCCTGATCGGCTTCTGTGGCTCTCCCTGGACGGTAGCGACCTATATGATCGGTGGTCGCGGCTCGCCCGACCAGGCTGCAGCGCGGCTGTTTGCCCTGCGCCATCCCGAGGCCTTTGCCGCGCTGATGGACCTGCTGGTGCAAACCAGCGTGGATTATCTGGTGGCGCAGTTCGAAGCAGGCGCCGATGTGGTGCAGCTATTCGAGAGCTGGGCGCTCAATCTCGACGATGTGGCTTTCGCCGAGAGGGTGATTGAGCCCAATCGCCGGATCGTGGAAGGCGTGCGGGCCAGGGTGCCCAATGCGCCTGTCATCGGCTTTCCGCGCGGTGCGGCGGGGAACTTGGCCCGCTATGCTGACCAGACCGGCGTTAATGCGCTGGGGCTCGACTATGCCACGCCGCTCGATTTTGCGGCGCAGCATCTGCCGTCATCGCTGCCGGTGCAGGGCAATTTGGATCCTTTGCGCCTGGTGGCCGGCGGGGCGCAGCTCGATGCGCGGGTTGACCAGGTCATTGCCGCCTTCGCCGATCGGCCGCATATTTTCAATCTGGGCCATGGCATCGTGCCGGAAACCCCGATCGAGCATGTCGAGCGGCTGGTGAACCGGGTGAAGAACGGCTAGCCATTGCGCGAACTGTTGAGGAGTTCGAAAAGTGTATGAATGGGTCAAGGCGCTGCACGTCATTTCCGTCATCGCCTGGATGGCCGGCATGATGTATCTACCGCGCCTCTTCGTCTATCACGCCGAATCGCCTGTCGGCTCCGAGAAGTCCGAGACCTTCAAGGTCATGGAGCGCAAGCTCTATCGCGGCATCATCACCCCGGCGATGATCGCCACCTGGATTTTCGGGCTGTGGCTGGCCTTTGGCTTCGGCATTGTCGATTTTTCCATGGGCTGGATGTGGCTCAAGGCGGCGATGGTGCTGGCGCTATCGGGCGTGCATGGCTGGTATGGCGGATTGCTGCGCAAGTTCCAGAACGACCAGAATACCAGGCCGCACACCTTCTACCGCGCCATCAACGAAATCCCCTTCGTCATCGCCATCATCATCGTCATCGCGGTCATCGTGAAGCCGTTCTGATTCACCCAACCACTGCGCGTCACGTCAGGGCTTGACCCGAGGGCCTGCACTTGAGGCGTAAAGTTTCACGTGAATCTGCGCTCAACCCGTCTTCTGCGACGGTTTCGTTCTTGAAACTGCCGCAAGATCGCGCTACATGCCTTGCCAACGCATCCCAATCATAGCTGATCTCCCCGGTCGCTGCGCGGTGCCTACCCCTCCCAGATTTATCGCCTTCGACGATTACCGTTTCCCAATAGGGTCTCCCGCTACATGCAGAATATGAAGCTCAGCGAGCTCAAGGCCAAATCCCCGGCCGAACTCCTGGTGTTCGCTGAAGAACACGAGGTCGAGAATGCCTCGACCATGCGCAAACAGGAATTGATGTTTGCCATCCTCAAGGAACTGGCCGCCCAGGAAGTGGACATTACCGGCGAAGGTGTCGTCGAAGTCCTGCCCGATGGTTTCGGCTTCCTGCGGTCCCCGGACGCCAATTATCTCCCGGGCCCCGACGACATCTATGTCAGCCCCTCGCAAATCCGCCGCTTTGGTCTCCGTACCGGCGACACGGTTGAAGGCCAGATCCGGTCTCCCAAGGATGGCGAGCGCTATTTCGCGTTGCTCAAGGTCAATTCCATCAATTTCGAAGATCCCGAGGCGGTCCGCCACAAGGTCAACTTCGACAACCTCACCCCGCTCTATCCCGAGGAACGGCTCCGCATGGAGCTGCCCGATCCGACCATCAAGGATCGCTCGGCCCGGCTGCTCGATCTCGTTGCCCCGCTCGGCAAGGGTCAGCGCGCCTTGATTGTTGCGCCGCCGCGTACTGGTAAAACCGTATTGTTGCAGAATATTGCACAGTCGATCGCCACCAATCATCCCGAATGCTATCTGATCGTGCTGCTGATCGACGAGCGCCCCGAAGAAGTGACCGACATGCAGCGCTCGGTGCGTGGCGAAGTCATCTCCTCGACCTTCGACGAGCCGGCATCGCGCCACGTCCAGGTCGCCGAAATGGTGATCGAAAAGGCCAAGCGCCTGGTCGAACACAAGCGCGACGTGGTCATCCTGCTCGATTCCATCACCCGCCTCGGCCGTGCCTACAACACCGTCGTGCCGAGCTCCGGCAAGGTTCTCACGGGCGGCGTGGACGCCAATGCTCTGCAGCGCCCCAAACGCTTCTTCGGCGCCGCCCGCAATATCGAGGATGGCGGTTCGCTGACCATCATTTCGACCGCGCTGATCGATACCGGCTCGCGCATGGACGAAGTGATCTTCGAGGAATTCAAGGGTACCGGTAACTCGGAAATCATCCTTGACCGCAAGGTCGCCGACAAGCGCATCTTCCCGGCGCTCGACATCACCAAGTCGGGCACCCGCAAGGAAGAGCTGCTGGTCGAAGCCGACATTCTCAAGAAGATGTATGTGCTACGCCGTATCCTCAACCCGATGGGAACGATCGACGCCATGGAATTCCTGGTCGACAAGGTCCGCCAGACCAAGACAAATTCCGATTTCTTCGACTCGATGAATACCTGACACACGTTGTGTGTTTGAATTTGAAGAGCGGCCGGCATCAGCGGGCCGCTCTTTGCCTTGGGATTTAGCGAATGACCGACACGATCGTTGCTCTCTCCTCTGGCGCGCCGCCTTCGGGTGTCGCGGTCATTCGCCTCTCCGGTCCACGCACGGCCGAGATGCTGCGTGATGTCAGCGGTGTCCTGCCAGAACCGCGGCGGCTGATTTTGCGGCCCATCGGCCGCGACTCGCTGCTCGATCGAGGTCTCGTCGCCTGGTTTCCGGCGCCGCACAGCTTTACCGGCGAGGATTGCGCCGAATTGCAGGTGCATGGCTCGCCGGCGGGCGTTCGCGCTATCATCAAGCTCATCACGTCAAAAGGTGCGCGGCTGGCTGAAGCCGGCGAATTCACTCGCCGCGCCTTCGAGAACGGCAAACTCGACCTGGTCGAAATCGAGGGTCTCGGCGACCTGCTGGATGCCGAAACCGAAAACCAGCGTCGCCAGGCCCTTGCCCGTTTCGAAGGCGGCCTGTCCCAACGCGTCGATACCTGGCGCGACCAATTGCTCGACCTCCGCGCCGAAATCGAAGCCCGACTCGATTTTTCCGATGAAGGCGACGTGGCCGACGCCCTGCCCGCCAGCTTCGGTGACAGCATCGCCGCCCTGCGTGCCGATATTGGTACAGCTCTGGCCTCGCTGGAACATGGCCGCATTGTCCGCGAAGGCATTCGCGTCGCCCTGGCCGGCCCGCCCAATGCCGGAAAATCCAGCCTGCTCAATGCATTGGCGAGGTCCGACATTGCCATCGTCACCGACGAAGCCGGCACGACGCGCGATGTGCGCGAAGTCCCGCTCGATATCAACGGCCAGCTCTACATCCTGCTGGATCTGGCCGGCTTGCGCGATACCGACAGCAAGGCCGAAGCCGAAGGCGTCCGCCGCGCCCGCCAGGCCATCGAGCAGGCCGATATCGTCCTGTGGCTGTACGCACCGGATATCGTCGATGCCAGTGATACGCAGGGCGACCGGATCATCAAGGTCGGCACCAAACGTGATCTCGGCACCGTGCCCGGCATGGATGTCGCGGTATCCGCTCGATCGGGCGTCGGGCTTGGCGAACTCTTGCAGCGTATCGAGGCCATCGGCCAGACGCTGGCCAGTGGCGAACCAGCCTTGCTCAGCCGCGAGCGGGATCGCCTGGCGCTGGAAAGTGCTACCGAGGCGTTGGATGCGGCCGCACGGCAACTGGCCGTGCCCGAACTGGCCGCCGAAAGCCTCCGTATTGCCTCGCAAGCCCTGGAGCGTCTGGTTGGGCGGTTGGATGCCGAACGCGTGCTGGACCGGCTGTTTGCCAGCTTCTGCATCGGCAAATGATTCACGTGAAACACGTCCGTGATGTCGCCGGAATTGATTCACGTGAAACATTGGCCTATTGAGACCGCCTTCGGAGACATTGCATGAGCGACTATGCCGTCATCGTCGTTGGGGGTGGTCACGCCGGCTGTGAAGCCGCGGCGGCTTCAGCGCGCCTCGGCGTTCCGACGGCGCTGGTAACGCATAAGTTTGCCACCATCGGCGAGATGAGCTGCAATCCAGCCATTGGCGGGCTGGGCAAGGGCCATCTGGTGCGCGAGATCGATGCGCTGGACGGGTTGATGGGGCGCGTGGCCGATGCGGCCGGCATACAGTTCCGCGTGCTTAACCGCCGCAAGGGCCCTGCTGTGCGCGGCCCACGGGCTCAGGCTGATCGCAAACTCTATCGAGAGGCCATGCAGGCCGCTATCACTGCCCAGCCCAATCTCGACGTGATCGAGGGTGAGGTCGATGATATCGAGGTCACCAATGGCGCGGTGAGCGGCGTTGTGTTGCTTGATGGCCGGCGCATCGGCACCAGGGCGGTCGTTCTCACTACCGGCACTTTCCTGCGCGGCTTGATTCATCGCGGCGAGGAAACCACGCCGGCGGGCCGTGTCGGGGAAAAGCCGGTGCTAGGGCTCTCGACACGGCTGGAAGCCCTTGGTCTGCAGCTGGGCCGCCTGAAGACCGGCACGCCGGCACGGCTCGATGGCAATAGTATCGACTATGCCATGCTGGAAGCGCAGCCGGGCGACGATGTACCCGAACCATTCTCTGCCCTGACCAAGAAAATCACCACGCCGCAGGTGTCCTGTCACATCACCCGCACGACGTCAGAAACGCATCGGATCATCACGGAAAACCTGCATCGATCCGCTATGTATGGTGGCCGGATCCAGAGCCGAGGGCCGCGCTATTGTCCGTCCATCGAGGACAAGGTGGTGCGCTTCGCCGATCGCGACAGTCACCAGATTTTCCTTGAGCCAGAAGGGCTTGACGACAAGACGGTCTATCCCAATGGCGTTTCCACCTCGCTGCCGGCAGAGGTGCAGGAAACCTTCTTGCGCACCATGCCGGGGCTAGAAAATGTTCGCATTATCCGGCCGGGCTATGCCATCGAATATGACCATGTCGATCCGCGCGAGCTGCGACCCACGCTTGAGCTGAAGCGCCAGCCAGGGCTTTACCTGGCCGGGCAGATCAATGGCACGACCGGCTATGAAGAGGCCGGTGCGCAGGGCCTGCTGGCCGGCGCCAATGCTGCTTTGGCCGCCATGGGCAGTGATCCGATGATCCTGTCGCGCACCGAGAGCTATCTCGGCGTCATGGTGGACGACCTGGTGACACGCGGTGTGTCCGAGCCCTATCGCATGTTCACCTCCCGCGCCGAATTCCGTCTGCATTTGCGCGCTGATAATGCCGATCAGCGCTTGACCCCGCTGGGCGTGGAGAAGGGACTAATTGGCGAAGAGCGCCGCGAATTGTTTGCTGCCAAGGCCGACGCGCTGACCAGGGGTCGTGCCCTGCTGAATAGCCTCACAGCCTCGCCAAATGCGGCGCGCAAGGCGGGCATTGCAGTCAACGAAGATGGCAAGCTGCGCTCGGCCTTCGACCTGCTGTCCTATCCGGATGTGACGCCCGTCGACACTGGTCGGCTGTGGCCGGAAGTGCTTGAAATCCCAAAAGGAATCATCGAGCAGTTGGTCGTCGACGCGCAATATGCGGTCTATCTCGACCGACAGCGCGACGATATCGATGCGGTGCGGCGCGACGAACAGAAGCCGATTCCTGACCATCTCGACTATGAGGCGATTCCCGGCCTGTCGATGGAGCTGCGGCAGAAGCTGCAGCAATATCGACCGCAGACCATTGCCCAGGCCCAGGCCATGGATGGTATGACGCCGGCGGCTGTCACGCTGCTGCTGGCTGTGATCCGGCGCGGCGATTTGCGCAAGGCCAGCTGATGGCGGATAGCGACGCCATCGCGCCCTATGCGGCGCATTTCACCCGACCGCTCGCCGATGTTGCCAAGGATCTGGAATCCTATGCTCAGCTGCTGCGGAGGTGGCAGGCGGTGCAGAATCTTGTTTCACGTGAAACACTGAATGATGTCTGGTCGCGGCATTTTGCCGATAGCCTGCAGGTCCTGAAACTGCTGAAGGCCGGGGATCGTGCGTTTCTCGATCTCGGGAGCGGCGGCGGCCTGCCGGCACTGCCACTAGCCGTTGCACTCAAGAGCCCGAATCACCACTTCACGCTTATCGAGCCGAATGGACGAAAAGTGAGCTTTCTCCGCACAGTAGCTCGTGAGTTGGGGCTTGTTGTCGCGGTGGAAGGGTTGCGGAGCGACCAGGTTGATTCACGTGAAACACCGGTGCCTGATGTGATCACCTCGCGTGCGCTGGCCGGTTTGCCGACGCTATGCGGCTGGATGCAGCCTTTCTTTGGCCCGGAAACGCGGGCAATCCTGCACAAGGGCAGGGAACATGTTGAAGAACTGGCGGAAGCGGTTCCGCATTGGGACTTTAACGTGGTAGTAACCAAGAGTGACACCGATGCAGAAGGTGTCCTGCTCACGCTTACAGATTTGCGTGCGAAAACAGTTAGTTAGCGGCGAACGAGCTGGAGGCCTGTTGTGGCGCCCCGTATCCTGACACTGGCCAACCAAAAAGGCGGCGTGGGCAAAACCACGACTGCCATCAATCTTGCGACCGCGCTTGCCGCCATTGGCGAGCGCGTGCTGATCGTCGATCTCGACCCGCAGGGCAATGCCTCGACGGGCCTGGGCATTTCGCGCACCGACCGCGACGTCTCGTCCTATGACCTGCTGGTGGGTGAAGCCACGGTGGCGCAGGCTGCCATCATGACCTCGGTGCCCAATGTGGCCATTGTCCCCTCGACCATGGATCTGCTGGGCGTCGAGCTGACCATTGCCGGCCAGGCCGATCGTGCCTTCAAGCTGCGCAATGCCTTCAAGCAGTTGGGCGAGCTCACCATCAATGAGCGGCCGGTAAGCTATATCCTCATCGACTGCCCGCCCTCGTTGAACCTGCTGACGGTCAACTCGCTGGTTGCGGCCGATGCGGTGCTGGTGCCCTTGCAATGCGAATTTTTCGCCCTGGAAGGCCTTAGCCAACTGCTTCAAACCATTGAACAAATCCGCTCGACGCTCAATCCGCGCCTCGCTATCCAGGGCGTGGTCATGACCATGTTCGACAAGCGCAACAACCTTTCTGAACAGGTGCTGCAGGATGTGCGGCAGGAAATGGGCGCACTGGTTTATGACACGGTCATTCCGCGCAATGTGCGGCTGAGCGAGGCGCCGTCCTATGGCAAGCCGGCTTTGCTCTACGACCTCAAATGCGCCGGCAGCCAGGCCTATCTGCGGCTGGCGACCGAAGTGATCCGCCGCGAGCGGCAGCTCAACGCGGCATAGGAGCGGGATATATGAGTGACAAACCCACACGTCTCGGTCGCGGGCTCGCGGCGCTGATTGGCGACATGGCGACCGTCGAGGGCGCCCGCGTCACCGAATCGGGCGGGGTCAAGCGGCTGCCGGTCGAGTTCATCATCGCCAATCGCGCCAATCCGCGCCGCACCTTCGACCCCGATCAGCTCGAGGAGCTGACCAATTCGATCTCGGGAAAAGGGCGTCATGCAGCCCTTGCTGGTGCGGCCAAGCGACGATCCCAATATTTTCGAGCTGATCGCCGGTGAGCGTCGCTGGCGTGCGGCGCAGAAGGCGGGCCTGCATGACGTGCCGGTCATTGTGCGCGAGGTGGGCGACAAGGAAGCGCTCGAGCTCGCCATTATCGAGAACGTGCAGCGCGCCGATCTCAATCCGCTTGAAGAAGCAATGGGTTACGGCCAGTTGATCGAACAGTTCGACTATACCCAGCAGGACCTGGCCCAGGTGATCGGCAAGAGCCGGTCGCATGTTGCCAATACTTTGCGCCTGCTGCGCCTGCCGGAAGATGTGCGTGGCATGGTGGCGTCAGGCACGCTGACGGCGGGCCATGCCCGCACGCTGATCACCGCCGAGGATCCGGCGACCCTGGCGCGCCAGATTGTCGCCGGTGGCCTGTCGGTGCGCGAAGCGGAAGCCTTGAGCCAGCAGCGCGAAGTCGCCGGCAAGAAGAAACCGGGCGAGTCGCATGCCGAGCGCGATGCCGATACGGTGGCGCTGGAGCGGCGGCTGTCGGATGCCTTGGGGCTGTCGGTGTCGCTGTCGCATAGCGAGCGCGGCGGCAAGCTCGAAATCCGCTATCGCACGCTGGAGCAGCTCGACGGGCTGTGCGTGAAGCTCACGGGCAGCAACTGATTGCCATTCGGGCATAGCCCTAATGGCCTTCTCGCCTAAAATCGCTCCACCGGAGCGATTTTCCCTTTGGGCGCGGCTCGAAGTTTCACGTGAAACGCTAATGCGCCGCGGCCATCATGCAGATGGCCAGCAGGGCGCGGCGCAGGCTGGATTCGGCGAGGGCAGGGCGGCGGCGGCTGTCTGACGTGGCCTGCAGGATACGCTCCGACGCCGTGGCCAGCGCATTGTCCGACCATAGGCGCAATTGCTGCTCCAGGCTGGAAATCCGCGAAAAATGCGGCTTGGGACGTAGTCCTTCGAGCACGGCGCGCGGCATCTTGCCGGCATCGACCTCGGTGCGCCAGCGGCGCAGATTGGCGAAATGGATGGTGGACATGGCCAGCAGCCGCTGTGGATCGACCGCGGAGGACAAAGCCCGATCCAGCGCCAGTTCCAGCTTTTCGGCATGACCGGCGCCGGTGGCGTCGAGAATGGCGTCGATCACCAGCATGCCATTGTCGGCACAAAGCCGCAGCACATCCTCGCGGGTCAGGCTCTTGCTCGATGCCGCATAAAGCGTGAGCTTTTCCAGCTCGCGCCTTGTGATTTCGCGGTCATTGCCGAGAATTTCGCGCAATGTGCTCACCACATCCTGGTCGATGCGAATGCCGTGCTGGTTGAAGGTCTCGCGGATCAGCGCCTGCAGGGTTTCGTCGCTATCGGGATAGCAGGGCAGGGCCCGGCCGAGCTTGGCCGCCTCCACCAATGCGCGCAGCGCGTCCTTGGGCGTGAGGTTGCCCGCTTCGAGCACGATGGCGGCACCGGCCGGATCGTCGCGCAGCTCGGTCAGTGTCATGACCAGCGATTTGCCGGCGCCGCGTACGCGGATGATGCGTTTGCCACCGAACAGCGACATGGTGCGGGCTTCGACGGCGAGAATGGAGGGGTCGGCATCCACTTCGGCACCATCGAGCACCACCACACTCGCCGATTCGGGGTCGTCGCCGCTCAATTGGCGGATCAGGCGCTGCGCTGTTTCGCGCACCAGCCCGGCATCGGGGCCATAAGCGAGAAAAATGCCCTCGCTCAGGTCGGGCCGGGCCAGGAAACGGGCGACTTCATGCGCCTTGAGTGCCGTCATCAGCGGCTGAGCGCGGCCAGCAGGGCCAGGCGCAGTGATTCGGCGGCGGCTTTGGCGGCGCGCTCGTCGGCATCGGTCCGGGCTGCCGTATCGGCCAGCACCTGGCCGCTGGTGGTATATTCAGCGCTGGCCTGCCGGGTGAGTATGAGCGGCTGGGCCTCTGTGCCGTCGCGGCGCGTCAGGGTCAGGGTCGCCGTCACCGTGGCGCGGTAGGGCTTATTGGGATTGGCGGTGACGGAATAGCCGATGGCGGGCGCCGATGACGAGACCCGCACCTGCGCCAGCGGCGCGGTTTCAGTCTCGGAACGGCCGAAGCGCAGAGCCAGTTCCTGATAGACGATCTGTTCCAGCCGGGTCGTCGGCTTGGCATAGGCCAGCTCCAGCAGGGGCTGGCCGGCCGTGGTGCCGCTATAGACCGGGGTAAAGCTGCAGGCGCCCAGAGCCGTGGCCAGGCCCAGCACAAGGCTTGCGGCTGCGATCCTATGCAGGGGCTTAGACAACGACATTGACGATCCTGTCCGGCACGACGACGATCTTTTTCGGCACCTGTCCGGCCAGAATGCGGACAATCTCGTCCATTGACAAGACCAGCTTTTCCACCTCGGCTGATGGCGTGCCCTTGGCCACGGCGATTTCGCCGCGGCGCTTGCCATTGACCTGGATGGGCAGCGTCACCGTGTCATCCACCAGCAGAGCCGGGTCGACTTCGGGCCAGGGCGCATCGGTTACCAGGCCCGTTTTGCCCAGCGCCTGCCAGCAGGTTTCGGCCAGATGCGGCATCATCGGGGCGATGAGCTGGATCAGACGCTCCACACCCTCCTGCAGCGCCCCGATCCGTGCTGCTGGGGCGGCCGAAGCCAGGCCTGCCGCGCGCACCAGCGCATTGGTCAGCTCATAGATCTGTGCCACGGCGCGGTTGAAGCGCAGGCCCTCGATATCCTCGCCGACTGTATGCACGGCGCGATGCACCGCCTTGCGCAGAGTCTTGGCTTCATCGTCGTCAGAACCACGAACAATATCGGAAGACTGTTCCACAAGAGCGATGGTTTCGCCGACCAGCCGCCAGACGCGCTGCTGGAAGCGGCTGGCGCCCTCGACGCCGGCCTCGGTCCATTGCACGTCGCGTTCCGGCGGGGAATCCGACAGCATGAACCAGCGCGCGGTATCGGCGCCATAGGTGGCGACGATCTCGTCGGGATCGACCACATTCTTCTTGGACTTGCTCATCTTCTCCACCGAGCCGATGGCAATTGGCGCGCCGGAGGTGATGTGCCGAGCCGCGCGCTGCTCGCCGGTGGTTTCCACCACCACCTCGGTGGGCGGCACCCATTCGCCCGCTGATGACTTGTAGGTCTCGTGGGTCACCATGCCCTGGGTGAACAGGCCCTTGAAAGGCTCGTCCAGGTCCACATGGCCGGTTGCCTTCATGGCGCGGGTGAAGAAGCGCGAATAGAGCAGGTGCAGGATCGCGTGTTCCACGCCGCCGATATACTGATCGACAGGCAGCCAGCGATTGGCCACGGCGGGAATGGTCGGCGTCTCGGCATGCGGGGCGGTGAAGCGGGCGAAATACCAGGACGAATCGACGAACGTGTCCATGGTGTCGGTTTCGCGCCGTGCCGCGCCGCCGCATTGCGGGCAGTTCACATGCTTCCAGGTCGGGTGGTGGTCCAGCGCATTGCCCGGCTTGTCGAAGCTGACATCGGCGGGCAGCACCACCGGCAGGTCCTTCTTGGGCACGGGAATGGTGCCGCAGGTCTCGCAATGAATGATCGGGATGGGCGCGCCCCAATAGCGCTGGCGCGACAGGCCCCAGTCACGCAGGCGGTAGTTCACTTCCACCTTGCCCTGGGGCTGGCCATCGACTTTGCGGCCAGCGAAATGCTCGGCAATGGCCTTCTTGGCCGCGTCCACAGTCAGCCCGTCGAGGAAGCCGGAATTGTAGATCACGCCGGGATCGGTCGCGGCCTCGTCGGCAATGGCGAAGCTGGCGGCGTCGGCGCCATCGGGCAGCACGACGGGCACGACCGGCAGGTCATATTTGCGGGCAAAGTCCAGGTCGCGCTGGTCATGCGCCGGGCAGCCGAAAATGGCGCCGGTGCCATAGTCCATCAGCACGAAATTGGCGACATAGACGGGTAGGGTGGCACCCTCGATGACCGGATGCTTGACGCGCAATCCGGTGAACAGCCCCAGTTTCTCGGCCTTTTCCAGCGTTTCGGTGGCCGTGCCATGGCGGTGGCATTCGGCGACGAATTCGGCTAGGGCCGGATTGCCTGCGGCCAGTTCCGTCGTCAGTGGATGGTCAGGCGACAGCGCGATGAAGGAAGCGCCGAAAATCGTGTCCGGCCGCGTGGTGAAAACCTCGATGCTGGTCGCAGCCGTGGCGTCATCCGGCAGCAATTCGAACAGCAGGCGCAGGCCTTCGGACTTGCCGATCCAGTTGCGCTGCATGATGCGCACTTTCTCGGGCCATTCGGTCAGCCCGTCGAGGGCCTCCAGCAGTTCCTCGGCATAGTCGGAAATCTTAAAGAACCACTGGGTCAGCTCGCGCTGCTCCACCACGGCGCCCGAGCGCCAGCCCTTGCCGTCGATGACCTGCTCATTGGCCAAGACGGTCATATCGACGGGGTCCCAGTTGACCTTGGATTTCTTGCGCGTCACCAGGCCGGCCTGCATCATGTCGATGAACATGGATTGCTGGTGCTTGTAATATTCGGGCTCACAGGTGGCGATCTCGCGCGTCCAGTCGATGGACAGGCCCATGGACTTGAGCTGGGCCTTCATCGCCTCGATATTCTGGCGGGTCCAGGTGCCCGGATTCATGCCACGCTCGATGGCGGCATTTTCCGCCGGCAGGCCGAACGCGTCCCACCCCATGGGATGCAGCACATTGCGGCCCTTGGCGCGGTAATAGCGCGCCACCACGTCGCCCATGGAATAGTTGCGTACATGGCCCATATGGATGCGGCCCGACGGATAGGGGAACATCTCGAGGACGTAGTAGGGCTCGCGCGGATCGTCATTGGCCGAAACGAAGCTTTTGGCGTCGTTCCATACCTGCTGCCACTTGGGTTCCATTTCGCGCGGATTGTAGCGTTCGCCGCTCACTGAACTCGTCCTTGAATGATTGGCGCGTCGCGCTCGGGGATGATTGACGCAAGCGCCGGGTAAAGTCCGGCACGGCTTGCGTTTAGGGGGGGATTTTGGCTACCGGACCATCACCAGAAATCCCCACCAAGGTCAACAGGAACAGGGCGAAAGCATGGACTTGGCCGCCGCCGGCAACCTCGCTGCCATCAAAGAGCGCATCGCCCGCGCCCATGCCCGCTTCGGCGCACCGCCCGAGCAGGTGGAGCTGGTCGCTGTCTCCAAGACCTTTCCTGCCGAGGCGATCGAGCCGTTCCTCGTCGCGGGACAGCGCGTTTTCGGCGAAAACCGCGTGCAGGAGGCCAAGGACAAGTGGCCCGGCCTGCGGGCGCGCTATCCCGATATCACGCTGCATCTCATCGGGCCGCTGCAGACCAACAAGGCGCGCGAGGCGGTGGCGCTGTTCGACGTCATCGAAACGGTGGATCGCGACAAGCTGGCCGGCGTGCTGGCCGCCGAAATGGCGCGGGCCGGCCGCAAGCTGCCCTGTTTCGTCCAGGTCAATATCGGCCTCGAAGTACAGAAGGCCGGCATTGCCCCGGCCGAAACAGTGGCTTTCGTCCGGCGCTGCCGCGAGGTCCATGGGCTCGATATTGTCGGCCTCATGTGCATCCCGCCCGATGGCGTGCCGCCCGGCCCCTATTTCGCCCAGTTGGCGATATTGGCCCGCGATGCTGGCCTTTCCGGCCTCTCCATGGGCATGAGCGGCGATTTCGAAGTGGGTATCGCCATGGGCGCGACGCATGTGCGGGTGGGCAGCGCGCTGTTCGGTGCTCGTCCGCTATCCCTCTCCCTCAAGGGGAGAAGGGAAGAGACGTCTTGATGGCCGGCTGGTGGGGTGGACCGAGCCGAATAGACCGGTGCGACAATCCACCTCCGACGAATACCCCCCTTATTCCGCCGGCACTGCAACTTCCGCCGCTTTTCTTCGTTGCTGTGGGCAATAACGCCGTTGTGATTGGCTGGCCAAAAACCGGTCGCAATATTGTGACCCATGGCGGGGGCCGATGCAAAAAGACCGGAGAAAACAATGAACAAGCGACGCATCCTGCTGGTGGACGACGACGCTGATCTTCGCCAGACCCTGGTCGAGCAATTGGAAACGCAGCATGAATTCCAGATCATGCAGGCGGGAACCGCCAACGATGCTCTCAAGGTGACCCGCGAAAACAATATAGATCTGATGATTCTCGACGTCGGCCTGCCCGATATGGATGGGCGCGAAGCGGTCAAGGTGCTGCGCAGCGAGGGCTATAAGAGCCCCATCCTGATGCTGACCGGACATGACAGCGATGCCGACCAGATTCGCGGGCTCGATTCTGGCGCCAACGACTATCTCACCAAGCCCTTCCGCTTTCCGGTGCTGCTCGCCCGCATCAATTCAGCGCTGCGCCAGCATGACCAGAGCGAGGATGTGGTCTTCACCATCGGGCAATACAGCTTCCAGCCCTCGGCCAAGCTGCTCGAGGCTACTGACGGCGCCAAGGTGCGGCTGACCGACAAGGAAACCTCCATCCTCAAATATCTCTACCGGCAGGGGCCCAAGACCATCACGCGCGATGTGCTGCTCAAGGAAGTCTGGGGCTACAATAACCGGGTCACCACGCATACGCTGGAAACCCATATCTACCGTCTGCGCCAGAAGATCGAGCGCGACCCCTCCAATGCGCGTCTGCTGGTGACCGAAGAGGGCGGCTACCGCCTGGTGCCGTAAAGCCGGTGGACCGCCGCAAAATCCGGTACAAAGCGAAGCAAAATGCCCTATAGGTTGAAGCGGCTCCGTTCCGGCGGGGCCGCTTGTGTATCCGGATTGGGCCTATGATCAGGGACGATGCGGCCGAGGCGCTGGCCCAGGCCGAATTCTTCGATATCTGCGACGACGAGCAGCGGCGCATGCTGGCCTTTGCCGGCGACATGCACTATTTCGATCCCGATGCGGTGCTCTACAAGGCTGGCGACATGCCGCAGGGCGCCTTCGTGCTGATCGAGGGCACGCTCAAGGCCAAGCCCGAAGGGCCGGGCGCGGGCAAGCCCTATGCCATTTCCGAGCCGGGCAGCGTGGTCTCGGCCATGGCGCTGATCCTGGCCAAGCCGCGCCCGGTGACCATTACCGCCGTCACCGATGTCAGGACTTTATTCGTGCCGCGCACCGCCTTCCTCAAGCTGGTGCAGCAATCGCCCGACCTGGCGCAGCGCGCCGTGGCTCGGGTCGAGCGCGACCTGGGCAATTATCTCGACGCGCTGGAGCCGGTGCGGCGCAAGATGAAGACCGAATAGGGCCCGGGGCCCGCAAAGTGCCGCAAAGTCCTGTCACCGAGGGCGGTATCAGCCGCACGCTCCGACCGGACATGGCCCATACGCCCGACATTCTCGTTCGATGGACGCTGCCGGCGTCGGTGCTTGTCCATGCAGCGCTGCTGGCCGGCCTGCTGCTGCTGACCGTGCCACGCGTATTGGAACCGCCGCCGACGCGGGCGATCGCCGTGGAGCTGGTGCCGCCGCCGGCAGAGCCGTCGCCACCCGCTGCCGCCGAGCCTGTGCTGTCAGCGCCGGGCGAGGCGGAGCGACCTGCGGTGGCTCCTGATGACAATGAGGGCATGGTGGCGGCAACGGATTTCTATGCTGCCGGCATCCTGTCCGATCCGGCCAATGCCGAAATACGCAAGAACTTTCCGCTGCTGGCGACCAGCGAGCAGGTCACCCAACTCTGCAATATGGAGGCGCTGGAGCAATTGCGCAGCGCCGAACCGCCCATCATGGCCGATGTGCTGGTGGGCTATGCATTCGACAGCATAGCTGTCCAGGGCAATGCGCTCGACGCCGAGGGTGGCGCGGTGCGCAGTGGGGGAGCTGGTTTCACTTCCGCTATCGCTGCGCGGTGACGCCCGATATCGCCAGTGTCAGCGCGTTCGAATATGCCATGGGTCCCGCCATTCCAAGGGATCAGTGGGAAGAGCATTTCCTCAATGCCGACGATGACTGGCTGAACTAGAGCGTTTCCAGCAAAAGTGGCAACGGTTTTGCGGTTCGGAAACGCGACAAAACAGGGATTCTAGACTCCGGCAAAGCGGGCAATGACCGGCACGTGGTCGCTCGGCTGCTTGATGTAGCCGCGGAAGGGCTTGATGATTTCGGCGCCGATGCAATGCTCGGCCACGTCAGAGGTCGACCAGATGTGGTCCAGCCGGCGCCCCTTGTTGGCCAGTTCCCAATTGGCGCTGCGATAGCTCCACCAGGAATAGAGCTTCTGGTCATAGGGCACGTGTTTGCGCACCAGATCGGTCCAGCCATGCCCGCCATTGAGAATGGCGTTGAGCGCCTCGGTCTCGACCGGCGTGTGGCTGACGATCTTGAGCAACTGCTTGTGGCTCCACACGTCATTTTCATGCGGGGCGATGTTGAAGTCGCCGGCAATCAGGTGCCCGCGCTGGAAGATGGGGTCGGTGAACCAGCTGGTCAGCTCGCTCAGGAAACCCAGCTTGTGCTTGAACTTGGGGTTGATTTCGGGGTCGGGCTCGTCGCCGCCGGCGGGAATGTAGAAATCGTGCAGGGTCACCGGGCCATGGCCGAAATCGGTCAGCGCCGAGACGTGGCGCGATTCGGGGATTTCGCAGAAGACCCTGGATGACACATCGGTCAGCGGAAACTTCGAGACGATGGCGACGCCGTGATAGCCCTTCTGCCCATGCACGGCCATATGCGGATAGCCTGCCTCGATGAAGGCATTGCGCGGAAACTGGTCATCCGTGCATTTGATCTCCTGGAACATGATGACGTCGGGCGCATGCTGGGCGATGAAATCCAGCACCATGGGCAGGCGCAGCCGGATCGAATTGATGTTCCAGGTGACGATGGAGACGGGCATGGGGAGACTCGAACGGAGAGTGAACGCGACCTCTTATCGCGAAGGGCGCGGAGTCTCACAAGCCGAAAATGGCCTGGGCGTGCGGACAGCCGAAATTGCCGCCCAGCGGGGATAAGTTTTTCGATTGCCGCTGAGCACAGCCTCTACCACTGCGGATTTTCGGCTTTCCAGCGCTCGACATCGGCCAGGCTCGCGCCGCCCGCCAATACGGCGTGGTAGATGTGCCAGCTGCCCACTATCGGCCCATAATAGTCCGGCCGGGACATGGCTTCGGACTTGAGGCGCAGAATCAGATCGCGGTTGGCCGTTTCGAGACGTGCCACCAGATCGGCGTCCTTGGCCTGGCGCCTGGCGTAGTCCTGCGGCTCCCAGCCCCAGATGTCCGATTTCCAGGCCGTGCCATCAGCTTCGACGAACTGTATGCCCCAATAGAGCCCGGCGCCGAGCGGGTGGGGGTCGACATAGTCATCCCACATCTGGGCCTTGTGCAGCCGTAATCCGGCGCGTTCGAGGCCGGCATTGATCTCGGCCAGCATGGCCGCCCATTCGATGCGATAGCTGGCCGGCACCGGCATGTGGATGTCGATATCGGGCCAGACCATCAGGTCATAGCGGGCGCTGCCGGTCAGCGCGCAGGTGCCGAAGCGCCTGGTGAACAGATCCGGCCAACCGGTATTGTCCAGAATGAGCTGGGCCTTCTGGTGCAGGCGCCGGGATGTTTCGCGTAAATCCATCTTGCTTCCTCCTTCCGATAACGAAAAAGCCCGGCTCCTTACGGGGCCGGGCTCTGAATTGCTTCAGGCAAGGGCGGGTATGAGAACCCGCTTATTCTGCCTTGGGGGCCTCTTCGGCAGCAGCAGCCTGTTCGGCGGCGGCTGCAGCGGCTGCGGCTTCCGCATCCTTGGCGGCCTGCTCGGCGGCAAAGGCCTCGGCAGCAGCGATCTTTTCGGCTTCACGCGCCTCGCGCGCAGCCACGGCTGCACTGCGTTCGCTGGCCTCGATCTTCTTGGTGCGCGAATTGGTCGATTCGAAAATACGCGCCGATTTACCGCGACGGTCGCGCAGGTAATAGAGCTTGGCGCGACGGACCTTGCCGCGCTTGAGCACTTCGACGCTGGCCACGTTGGGCGAGTAGTAGGGGAACACGCGCTCGACGCCTTCGCCATACGAAATCTTGCGCACGGTGAAGCTGGCGGTGATGCCGCCGCCATTGAGGGCGATCACGACGCCTTCATAGGCCTGCAGGCGTTCCTTGTCGCCTTCACGGATCTTGACCCACACCTTGATGGTGTCGCCATGGGTGAAGTCGGGCAGTTCACGCTTGGCGGCGAGAGCAGCAACCTGCTCGGCCTCAAGCTGTTCGATGATATTGGTCATGTCGATTCCGTTCTGAATCTTTTCAAAGGAGCGTTTATCGGGCCTTTCGGCTCGTCGCCCGGTCTTGGTTGGTAACGGAGGTTTTTCGTCTTTTTATTGGTGCGATCAGGGTCCGATCAGCCCGACATCGCAATCGTGGCGCGGCTATAGGCGAAAAAGCCGGAAGAGTCTAGGGTTTGCGTGCCATCAAACCATCAAAGACCTCATCCTGAGCTTGTCGAAGGACGAGGTCGAGCGAGTGGAGGCATAACGCCACGCCCTCGTGGTTCGACAGGCTCACCATGAGGGCTACTTTTTCAGCAGGTCCGGCCGGCGCGTGGAGGTGAGTGCCTGGCTCTGTTCGGCGCGCCATCTGGCGATCTTGCCGTGGTCGCCCGAGGTCAGCACGGCGGGGATTTCCGTGCCCTCGAAACTCTGCGGCCTTGTGTATTGCGGATATTCCAGCAGCCCGTTTTCAAAACTCTCGTCGGCATGGCTGTCGGCGCCGCCCAATACGCCCGGAATGAGCCGTACCACGGCCTCCAGCAGCACCATGGCGGCCACTTCCCCGCCGGCCAGCACGTAGTCGCCAATGGAGATTTCTTCCAGCGCCCGGCCGTCGATGACGCGCTGGTCCACGCCCTCGAAGCGGCCGCAGACGATGACGGCGCCAGGCCCCAGCGCCAGTTCGCGGGCGCGGGCCTGGGTCAGCGGCGTGCCGCGCGGCGACATCAGGATGCGCGGGCGCGGATCGCCGTCAGGCGCCACCGTGTCGATGGCCTTGGCCAGGATATCAGGTTTGAGCACCATGCCGGCGCCGCCGCCCGATGGCGTGTCATCGACAGTGCGGTGCCGGTCCGTCGCAAAATCGCGCAATTGGGTCGCGTCGAGCGACCACAAGCCGTCAGCCAGCCCACGCCCCAGCACCGAAGCGCCGAGCGGGCCGGGAAACAGCTCGGGAAACAGCGTGATAATGGAAGCCGAAAAGCTCAATCGGGCTCTTCCTCGCCCTCGGGCGCATCCAGCGGCACGATGATCGTGAGATAGCCCTCGGCAATGTTGACGTGGGGCACGACGGCCTTGGTGAAGGGATAGAGATAGGTATCCCCGCTCTTGATATCGCGCACTTCGATGAGGTCGCCTGCGCCGAAATTAGGCAGAGCGGAGACCTTGCCGATGCTGACGCCATTGTCGAGCCGCACATCGAGCCCGATCAGGTCGGCATGGTAGAAATCGTCCTCGTCATCGGGATCAGGCAGGCGGTCGCGGTCGATGAAGAGGCTGACCCCGTTCAACGCCTCGGCGGCATTGCGGTCGGAAATGCCCTTGATGTGAGCGATGACCACATTTTTCTGCAAGCGCACCTTGGTCAGGGTGACAGTGAGGCCGGGGCGGTCGGTATCGAGCGGACCGTAACTGCCGATGGCCTCGGGATCCTGGGTATGGGTGGCGATGCGCACCTGGCCCTTGATGCCATGGGCAGCGCCGATCTGGCCCAGGAAGATTTGGTTGGTCTTCGTCGTCATGCTCGCTCCGCCAGCTTTGTGGAGCGTATTAGAGCATTTCACCGTTTCATTGAAACGTTGAATTGCTCAAACATCTTTGTTGTCGCGTTTCCGAACCGCAAAACCGGGTTCCACTTTTGCTGGAAACGCTCTGGCAGGCGCTGGTCGGCTTGGGAATTGTTGCGGAACCAAGCGGACGGCGCGACACTTGTGCAAGCAAAGCCAGCAAGGAGCCCGCCATGCCCAGAATTCTCACCGATCGCGACGATATCCGCCAATGGGCCGAGGCCCGGGGCGGCAATCCCATGCTGATGGATACCCCTGACGGCACCGGCATGCGCACATTGCTGCAACTGACTTTCGGCCAACATGCCATCAATACCGACGGCAATGAGGGACCCGACCGCATTGGCGGGTTTCATCTGGTCAGCTGGGAAGAATGGTTCGCTGCGCTGGACGAGGGTGGACTGGCGCTGCGCGTGTCAGATGACCCGGCGGGCGGCAACGAGGCGGAGTTCGAGTTCGTCGAACGCTAGAGCGATTGCTCCGGACGCTCCGTCATATGCCGTCCGCTGGGCAGAGCCGGCTCAGTTGGTGGCCGGCAGCGCGTTGAGGCCGCCCTCGTAGAGGTGCATGGTGGCTTCGATGTCTTCGATATGCATGGCCAGGCCCTGCTCGACAGCTTCCACCTGACGGCGCAGCAGGTCGCGGCGCGAGATCAGCTCGAAGCGTTCGCTTTCGAGTTCCTTGAGGGCAAGGTCGATCCGGTCACGATGCGATGCCAGGCGCTGCACCATGGGGGCGGCCTGCTTGGCGGCGTCCTGGAGGACGGTTTCGATCTGCTCGATTTCGGGCTGTACAATCTTGAGGGTCGTCTTGGACCGCACGGTCATTTCAATGTTTCCCACATCTTGGTTGCGCCTGCGCTGAATCGCAGGCTGGTCGCCAGCGGGAGCGCAGTGCTGCAACTAATAGCGTGTGGCGCGGAAATCCCAAGATTTACCGTTGGTTTACCTTAACAACGGCGGGCAGCATCGCCTAGTCGTGATCGGCGGCGGCTTCAATCGCTTCCATGTCTTCGTCGGAAAAGCCGAAATGGTGGCCCAGTTCATGCACAAGCACATGGGTGACGATTTCGCCCAGCGTATTGTCATCATGCTCGGCCCAATAGTCGAGAATGGCGCGGCGATAGAGAAAAACGGTGTTGGGTAACTGGCCGGTCTGCGGCAGGGCGCCGTCCTCGGTCATGCCGATACCGGAAAACAGGCCCATCAGCTCGAACGGGCTTTCCATGCCGAAGCCGTCGAGAATGTCGTCCTCGGCAAATTCGGCGACCGAGCAGGTGACATCGGCTGCCAGCGACCGGAACGGCTCGGGCAGCTCTTTTAGCGCAGCCGTGGCCAGCGCCTCGATGTCATCGAGGGTGGGCGCGAAGCGCGCCCCCAATCGTTTTGACTTACTGCCACTCGCGGATGTCGACGAAGTGGCCGGCAATCGCCGCGGCCGCCGCCATGGCGGGCGAGACGAGATGCGTGCGGCCCTTGAAGCCCTGGCGGCCTTCGAAATTGCGGTTGGAGGTCGAAGCGCAGCGTTCCTGCGGCTTGAGCTTGTCCGGGTTCATGGCCAGGCACATGGAACAGCCGGGCTCGCGCCATTCAAAGCCCGCATTGATGAAGACCGTGTGCAGGCCCTCCGCCTCGGCCTGATCCTTGACCAGGCCCGAGCCCGGCACGACCATGGCGCTGACTGACGAAGCGACCTTGCGGTCGCCGATCACGGCGGCGGCGGCGCGCAGATCCTCGATACGGCCGTTGGTGCAGGAGCCGATGAAGACCCGGTCAACGTCGATTTCGGTGATCGGCGTGCCGGGCTTGAGGCCCATATAGTCGAGGGCCCGCCATTTGGAGGCGCGCTTGTTTTCGTCCTCGATATCATCGGGGTTCGGCACGGCGCCAGTGACCGTGATGACGTCCTCGGGCGAGGAGCCCCAGGAGACGATGGGCGGCAGCTTGGCGGCGTCGAGCACGACCACCTTGTCATAGACCGCGCCTTCGTCGGTATAGAGCGTCTTCCAGTAATCGAGCGCCATGTCCCAGGCCTTGCCCGTCGGCGCGCGATTGCGGCCCTTCACATAGTTGAAGGTGGTCTCGTCGGGGGCGATGAGGCCGGCGCGGGCGCCGCCTTCGATGGTCATGTTGCAGACCGTCATGCGGCCTTCCATCGACAGCGAACGGATGGCCTCGCCGGCAAATTCGATGACATGGCCATTGCCGCCGGCCGTGCCGATCTCGCCGATGATGGCGAGGATGATGTCCTTGGCGGTGACGTGGGGCGGCAGCTGACCATCGACACGCACCAGCATGTTCTTGGCCTTTTGCTGGATCAGCGTCTGGGTGGCCAGAACGTGTTCCACTTCGGACGTGCCGATGCCGTGCGCCAGCGCGCCAAAGGCGCCATGGGTCGAGGTATGGCTGTCGCCACAGACAATGGTCATGCCGGGCAGGGTGAAGCCCTGCTCGGGGCCGACGATGTGCACGATGCCCTGGCGCTTGTCGAAGGGGTCGAAATATTCGATGCCGAAATCCTTGGTATTCTCGGCGAGAGCGGCGATCTGGATGGCGCTTTCCGGGTCGGGATTGGGCAGGGAACGGTCGGTGGTGGGCACGTTGTGGTCGACCACGGCCAGGGTGCGTTCGGGGTGACGCACCTTGCGGTTGTTCATGCGCAGGCCCTCGAAGGCCTGCGGGCTCGTCACTTCATGCACAAGATGGCGGTCGATATAGAGCAGCGAGGTGCCGTCCTCGTTGTTCTGGACCAGATGGTCGTCCCAGATCTTGTCGTACAGCGTGCGGGCCTTGGTCATAGCGGTCTTCCGGCAGGGAAAGTTTGGAGTGGTTCTAAGCCGGGAAGGGCTTGATGGTCAAGCATAACCGTACTCATGGGTACGGCTCGCGGTCAGGCCGGGCGATCCACGGCGCGGCGCACCGAAAAGGCGCCGAGCAGGCTGGTATCGAGCCCGATGCGCTGCCGACACCACAGGGCGATGGCAAGCTGGGCCACGATGCGCGCGCCCATATTGGCGGCGGCAGCACCGACAATGCCGAAGATCGGGATGACGGCGATCTGCACCAGGAAGCCCAGCCCCATGATGATGCCGAAAATGCCGACATAGGCGCGCTCATGGCCCGTCATCATCATGACGATCTTGGAGGGGCCGGTGGCGGCGTCGAACAGCAGGCCCAGCGCCAGCAGCACCAGCACCAGCGTGCCTTCGGCATAGGCGGGGCCGAAGAAGCTGAGCACCCATTCGCCCCAGAAGGCGAAACCGGCGAAGATCACCAGCGAGAACAGGAAGCCCGCCCAGGTGCAGAGCGCAATGATGGCCTGGGCCTGGCGCATCTGGCCGGCGTGATAATGCTCGGCCACCATGGGGGCGATCACCAGTTCGATGGCGAAGGTGAAGAGCGTCATCAATCCGGCGGTGCGGAAGGCGTTGAAGTAGACGCCCGAGCTTTCGAGATCGAGCATCAGTCCGACCAGGATCACGTCGGCATTGAGCGCGGCGGTTTCGATCAGGGCGCCCAGCATCAGCCAGCGGCTGATACCGCCCCAGCGCTGCCAATAAGACCGCACCTCGCCCATGGCGGGGGCCAGCACGTAATCGGCGCGCCGCGCCTGCCAGAATTGCAACGCCAGCATGCCCGATAGCAGTGCCGCCGACAGGACCAGCGCATCGGGACCGCTGAGCACGATGCCCAGGGCAAAAAGGGCTAGTACGGCGGCGGGCAAGGCCAGGCGCCAGAAGATGTCGCGCGGCACCAAAGCGGTCCATAGCGAGCCCTGGGCGCGCAGGGCCGAGGAATTGTATTCGGCCAGAGCCATAGGCAGCACGAGGAAGGCGGCGCCGTAGAAGTGGCTCGCCGTATCCTCCAGCGTGACGAATTGCAGGGTGACGAAAACCACCGTGGCGAGGCCGAGGCTGGCGATGATGCCGGCCAGGATGGTGAGCGTGGAGCCCGAGCGGACGGCAGCTATGGCGGCCTGCTTCTGCCCAGCCACGCTTTCCTGCGGCCAGAGGCGCAGGATGGCCATGGGCTGGCCCACGCCGGCCGCGATGGCCAGCACGGTGGCAATGGCCAGGCCAAAGGCGAAATGGCCGTATTCGTCCGGCGTCATGGTGCGCGAGAGCGCAACATAGGTGAGATAGGTCAGGCCCGCCGTCGCGACCTTGATGCCCAGCGAGCCGAAGGAGCGCCACAGGCCGGTATGCAGCAAAGCCGACAGGTCGGAGGGAATAGGTAGCCGCATAGAACGCCTCGGGATCGCGATGCCGCGACCCCGTCAATCTGCCATGCCAGTCTTAGGAAGCTCTTACCTGGCTGGTGCAGAGCAGATTACATATTGGTAAGGTCGGCGCTCCTGGAGGACCTGGGCCCTGCGAGCGTAGCTCTCCAGGCCTAGCTGCCTAAATTCGCTCCACCGGAGCGAATTTGCGCAAGGTGCGCCGGCGGCTAGTGCCGGAAGTGGCGCATGCCGGTCATGACCATGGCGATGCCGGCGGCATCGGCGGCCGCGATGACTTCATCGTCGCGCATGGAGCCGCCCGGCTGGATCACCGCCGTGGCGCCGGCCGCCACCAGCGCTTCAAGACCATCGGCGAAGGGGAAGAAGGCGTCCGAAGCCGCGACCGAGCCCAGGGTCAGGGCGCCTTCGATGCCGGCGGCCTTGGCTGCGTCGATCGACTTGCGATGGGCGGTGAGGGCGGAATCGACTCTGCTCATCTGCCCGGCGCCGATGCCTGCCGTGGCGCCTTGCTTCACATAGACAATGGCGTTGGACTTGACGTGCTTGGCCACCTTGGCGGCAAGGCGCAGGTCGGCCATTTCGGCCGCGGTGGGCTGGCGTTTTGTGACGACCTTGAGGTCGCAATCGTCGACATTGCGGTTGTCGCGGCTCTGCACCAGCAGGCCGCCGGCCACAGACTTCACCACGAGGCCATCGGCCTTGGCATCGGCCAGGCCGCCGGTCAGCAGCAGGCGGAGATTTTTCTTGGCGGCGATGATGTCCTGGGCTTCCTGCGTCGCCGAGGGGGCCACGATCACTTCGGTGAAGACCTTGACGATCTCGGTGGCGGTGGCGGCGTCGATCTCGCGGTTGGTGGCGACAATGCCGCCAAAGGCCGAGACCGGGTCGGTGCGCAGGGCATTCTGGTAGGCGGTCAGCAGGTCGCTGGCCACGGCCACGCCGCAGGGATTGGCGTGCTTGATGATGGCGACGGCAGCGACCTGCGCCGGGTCGAATTCGCTGACCAGCTCGAAGGCGGCGTCGGTGTCGTTGATATTGTTGTAGCTCAGGGTCTTGCCCTGCACCTGGGTGGCGGTGGCAACGCCGGGGCGGCTTTCGCCATTGGCGTAGAAACCGGCCCATTGATGGGGGTTCTCGCCATAACGCATGACTTCGCGCAGGGAACCGGCAAAGCTGCGGTAGGGGATTTCGGGATAGTCGATCGCCCTGGCGAACCAGGTCGAAATGGCGCTGTCATAGGCGGCGGTGCGGGCATAGGCCTTGGCGGCCAGCTTCTGGCGCAGGGGGTAGGGCACGCCGCCGGTTTCGCTGATGGCGGCGAGGATTTCGGGGTAGTCGGCAGGATCGACGACCACGGTTACATAGGCGTGGTTCTTGGCGGCGGAGCGCACCATGGCCGGGCCGCCAATGTCGATATTCTCGATGATATCGTCATAGGACGCGCCCGAGGCGACGGTCTTTTCGAAGGGGTAGAGATTGACCGCAACGAGGTCGATGGCGCCGATTTCGTGCTCTTGCATGGAGGCGGCATGGTCGGGTTTGTCGCGGACGGCCAGCAGGCCGCCATGCACTTTGGGGTGGAGCGTCTTGACGCGGCCATCCATCATTTCGGGGAAGCCGGTGAGGTCGGAGATCTCGCGGACATCAAGGCCGGCATCGCTGATCAGCTTATGCGTGCCGCCGGTGGAGACCAGTTCCACGCCGGCGGCGCTGAGACCTCGGGCGAAGTCGGCCATGCCTGACTTGTCGAATACCGAAAGCAGTGCCCGCCCGACCTTGACCGTCTTGCTCATGAGGATGTCTCGCCCTGTGCTGTGAGTTGCGCGCTCGCTAGCACGAAGGTGGCGAAAGGCCAATGCATTATGTTGCTGGGCATCGGGCCTCCCACGCACCGCCGTCTCCCCCGGACTTGATCCGGGGGGTCTCTCGCCGCTTGTGACGTGTTGAGAGTGACCCGCGGATCAAGTCCGCGGGCGGCGATTGTGGGTGGGGACAGCGGTGGACCAGGAGCCGTCAGCTCTGCTCGAGCGTAAAAATCCATGCCACTTCCGCATCGGCGGCGACATCGGCTTCCAGCACCAGCTGGCGCGTCTTGTGGAAGCCGAGATAGGCCGATTGGCGCACGCTTTCCTCTTCGCGGAACTGGGCGCCTTCCCAGAGGAAGCTCCAGACCGCGCCATTGGGCAGCACCAGCCGGACAATGCCCTCGCCGCGATTGCGGCGCACCATGACGCCGGGCGCAAGATGGAAGCGAAGGGCAAGCAAACCCGCAGGCATGCCTGTGCCGATCATACGATCCTGCCCGACCAGGGTCGTACCGCCCGAGAGCAGCGTCAGCCGCCGTTCGAGCGCGACGCCGAACGGCTTGGCATAGGCATCGGTATTCAGCGTCAGCAGATGGTCGGCCGAATCCAGCGCGATGGTCGGCGTGCCGCCGGTGGCATCCTCGGCATCGATGGTGGGGCCGGAATGGGCCACGCCCTGGCGGAACAGCGCCTTGCTGTCGGGCAGGTCTGATGGCGCGGGGCCGCAGGAGCCCAGGATCAGCTCGCTGCCATGGGAGAATTCGAAGGCCAGGGCGCTGGCATGGAGATCGCCCGCCAGGCCCGGCTCGGGCACCAGCCCGGAATCGGCGATGACCACCGCCTCGCCGTCCCGCAGGATGCCATAGCCGCCCAACAGCATGGAGCGCTGCCGCCGATTGGGGCCATTGGCCTGGATGGCGATCAGCACGTCATGGGGCAGGTGGCCGCAGCCGTTGAAATAGACCGGCTCGCCGCTCGACAGGGTCAGTGCGTCGAGGCTTTCGTGCATGCGGTCGATCTGCGCGCCGAGCTCATTGCCGGCCTCCGATTTCACGGCGGCAGCAATGCGGCGGATGCTGACCAGGTCGACCAGCAGCTGCATCTGCAAGCGCGGATTGCGCGATTTGTGCATACCGTCGGCGTCGAGCTGGTTGGCCAGCAAGGCATTGAGCAGTTCCACCCGGCGGGGCACGTCGGTCTTGTCGTCCTGCTCGCAATGCTCGGCGCCCAGCAGGGCAATGGCGGCAAACAGGGCATCGGCCGGATTGCCGGCCAGGGGCCCGCGCACCTTGAGGCTCTGGATCTGCGCGCCCAATACGCGCTGCACCGTGCGGGCCTCGGGTTGCGTGGCGCCATCGAGCAGCAGCGGCAGGTGGCGCAGCCAGTTGAGCACGCGCTGTGCGGTCAGCGCCGGGTCCCAGGTATCGTGCTGGAACTGGCCTTCGCGGCCAATCCAGTCGAGCACCAGCATGCGGGCAAAGCGCTTTTCGCCGGGGTCTCGCACGTCGCGGAAATGGCGCAGCCAGGAAAAGCCGTGCAGGTTGAGCCACCAGTCGAGGTGTTCGACATCGAGGCTGAAGGGCGAGGCGCCGCCGGTCTCGACGAGCTTGGATGCCAAGAGGTATCGGCCGGCCATCATGTCGCGCACGGCGTCGCGGTCGGCGGGGCGGAATTCGGGCAGTTCGCCGGCAAAGGCATCATCGGCCAGCCCGCGCCAGGTCCAGCGCAGGATGGGCAGCGTCACCACCGTATCGGCAAAGCCGAAGGCGAAGCGGCGCAGGGCATGGAGAAGCGGTGGCGCCATCAGCGCACCCGCTTCCGCCGTGCGGTATCCGCCAGCGTTGCTTCGTCTCTGCGCGTCAACGACCCATTCCCTGTTCGGTGCCCTCCCCCAACGGCACCATCAGTTTGTTTTTTCAGAGACCATTTGAAAAACTCCAATCGCCGCAGCGCGTTCTCAAACAGTCCCTCAGCGGCGGCGGAAGCGCGCCACGAAGAACCCGTCCATGCCGCCATCGCGTCCACCCGGCGCCATGCCGGGATGGGTCCGCACCAGACCACGTCCCGTCACGGCGGTTTCGAGGCCCGGCAGTTCGGCCGGCGTCACCGGCCAGAGCTCCAGGCCGGGCAGGGCGTCGAGCGCCCATTCCACCTGATTCTCGCCTTCAGCCGGCTCCAGTGAGCAGACGCAATAGACGAGCACACCTGATGCATCAAGGCAGCGGAAGGCGTTGGCGAGCAGTGCGCGCTGCAACCGTACCCTTCCGGCAACATCGCCGACCGAGCGGTGCCAGATCACTTCGGGGTGGCGGCGGAAGGTGCCGGTGGCGGAGCAGGGGGCGTCGAGCAGGACGCCGTCATAGGGCGCTGATGGGGCATAATTGCCGGCATCGGCCACCACGGTTTCGGCCGTATAGTCGAGCCGGGCGAGATTCTGCTTGAGCCGCTCCATGCGGGTCGCGTCGCTGTCGAGCGCCGTCACCTGGTAGCCGGCCTTGATGAGCTGGGCCGTCTTGCCGCCCGGCGCGGCGCAGAGATCGAGCACGCGGCCGCCCTTGGTGGCGCCGAGCAGGCGGGCCGGGATGGCGGAAGCGGCATCCTGCACCCACCACTGGCCCTCGGCAAAGCCGGGCAGGGCTTCGACCGGGCGGTCGCGTTGGTCGATGCGCACCGAATCGGCGATGAGCTTTTCGGCGCCCAAAGCGTCGATCAGTTCGGCATCTGATGTCTTGAGGGTGAGGTCGAGCGGGGCGCCTGCCAGCAGCGCGGTGGAGAAAGCCGATATCGCCTCTTCGCCATAGGCATCGAGCCAGGTATCGCCGAATGTATCTGGTATCAGCAGGTCATCGCTGAGCATGCCGAATTTGGCTGAATTGGCCTGGGCATTGCGCAACACGGCATTCATCAGCCCGCTCAGATGGCGCGCCTTGGGGTCGCGCTTGGTGGCTTCGACGGCCAGGAACAGCGCGCTATGGGCGCCCAGATCGGGCAGGAAGACCAGTTGCGCTAGCGACAGGCGCAGTACGGCTTCGAACGTGCCGGATTTGCCCGGCATGCCCTTGTCGAGCAGGGTATGGATGATGAAATTGAGCTGGCCCTGCCGGCGCAGGGCGGTGGTGATCAGCCGGTTGGCCAGGGCGCGGTCGCGCCCATCCGCCAGTTCGGCCGTTGTCAGCGGCGAAAAATTGTCGCCGGCCAGCACGTTCTTCAGTCGCTGTGCGGCAACGAGGCGGAGCTTGAGCCCCGCCGGATCAGGTTTGTTCTGCGCCACGCTTGTTCTTTATCCCCAGGGACCGCGTTGTCCGCCGTCCTCGTCGGTTCGTCCGACGGTCGGCACGCGCCAGCCGCCGCCAGTGTCGCGGCCGGTCGAAACCGGAGCAGGGCGGGGCTGAGGCCTGCGGTCCTTATCGGCTACCTGCATGCTCGCTGCAAGCTTGCGCAGGGCCTCGATGCGATTGCCGGTATCGGGATGGGTGGCAAAGAGGTTGTCCATGCGCTGCCCGCTGAGGGGGTTGATGATATACATATGGGCCATGGCCGGGTTGCGCTCGGCCGCGATATTGACCTGCCGCCCGGCGACACCGGCGATTTTCTGCAGGGCCGAGGCGAGGGCCAGCGGATCGCCGGAAATCTCGGCACCGTCCTTGTCGGCCTCGTATTCGCGCGTACGGCTCACCGCCATCTGCACCAGCATGGCGGCAACGGGCGCGAGGAACACCATCAGCAATGCGCCGATGCCGCCCAGCGGATTGTCGCGATTATTGCCGCCGCCAAAGAACAGGCCGAACTGCGCCAGAGCCGAAATGGCGCCGGCAAAGGTGGCCGTGATGGTCATAGTCAGCGTGTCGCGGCTGCGGATATGGGCCAGTTCGTGGGCTATGACGGCCGCGACTTCGTGGGTTTCGAGATGCTTGAGCAGGCCCGAGGACACGGCGACGGCGGCATTGTTCGGACTGCGGCCGGTGGCGAAGGCATTGGGCTGGTCGGTATTGATCACATAGACTGCCGGGGTCGGGATGCCGGCCTTGCGCGAGAGAATATCGACCATGTCGTAAAGTTCGGGCACGCGGCTCCGCTCCACGGGCACGGCATTCTGCATGCGCAAAACCAGCTTGTCGGAATTCCAGTAGCTGAAGAGATTGGTCACCAGCGCGAAGAGGAAGGCGATCATCATGCCTGATGTGCCGCCGATGAAATAGCCGACGACCATGAACAGCGCCGTCAGTGCGGCCAGCAGGACAGTGGTGCGAAACGCATTGAACATCAGGGGCCCTTGGGTTCGAGTTCTCGAGCAATTATGTTGTGTGGGAAAGGGTTCCATGCAAGCGGCATGACCAAATCGTAATCCGGATATGACGATGAGCGACGAAGAGACAGTCCAGGAGACCCCGCGTCCGCCCCTGAGCGAAGCGGCCAAGCGGGCCCTGGCCGAGGCCAAGGCGCGCCGCGCGGAGATCGACGCCAAGGGCGCCTTTGCCCCCAAGGAACAGGGTGGCCGTGGCGGACTGGAGCCCGGGCGCTACGGCGATTGGGAAATCAAGGGGTTGACCAGCGACTTCTGAGGGCTAGCCCTCGACGAACCGCGCCAGATTGGCCAGCGAGGCGGCCATGCCTTCGGCGTGATCGGCCGGGTTGATGCCTTCGGGCACGTTGGCGGCAATAATGCGGACTTCCGTGCGGTCACCGGCAGGAACCAGTTCCCAGGTCATTGTCATGGTGCCGGCAAAGTGCGGATCGTCGGAGACGAAGTCGATTTCCTGCACGACGCGCCGGTCGGGCACCAGGTCGAGGAAGCGCGCGGCGACGATGTCCTCGTTGGCGCCGCTCTTGCCGGCCACGGCCGGATCGTCATAGCGCAGGGTCATGCGATACTGCCCGCCGGGCCTGGGATCGAATTCGGCCAGGGTGCCGGTCATGCCGGTGGGTGGCAGCCATTGCAGCAATTGTCCTGCATCGACCATGGCCTGGTAGAGGCGGCTGGCGGGCGCGGCGATGAGGCGGGAAGCGGTATCGGTGCGGCCGGCCATGCGGTCAGCCGACGATATCGGCGAGACTGAAACCGGCGGCGGAAACGGCGACAGTGGTGGCGACGGTCAGGATGGCGGCAATCAGGCCATATTCCACCGGGGTAATTCCGGCTTCATCGCGGATAAAACGCAAAACAACAGACAACATGAGACGCTTTCGCAATAGGTCGTAGGCGGACCATGCCCCGGTCTGGCTGAATATAATCTGAACGGACGCGCGATTGATACTAGTTGCGGGCCTTTTCGATGGCCGGCAGCAATTCGGTCTGCATGGTTTGCGTGGTCAGCGGTCCGACATGCTTGAAGGTGATGATGCCCTGCGCATCGACCACGAAGGTTTCCGGCACGCCATAGACACCCCAGTCGATGGACACGCGGCGGTCGCGGTCGGCACCGACGGCGTCATAGGGATTGCCCAGTTCGGCGAGGAAGGCGCGGGCATTTTCCGGGGCGTCATTCTGATTGATGCCGAAAAGGCGCACGCCGGTCAGGTCTTTGAGCGCGACGAGAAGAGGATGCTCGTCGCGGCAGGGAATGCACCAGGAGGCAAAGACATTGACCACGGTGACCTGGCCCTTGAGACTGGCCGTATCGAAGCCCGGCACGCCCAGTTCGGGCACTTCGTCCATCGCGAAGGTGGGGGCGGGCTTGTCGATCAGCACCGAACGCACCAGGCCCGGATCGCGGTCCATGGACGTGGCGAAGATCGCCACCAGGGCGATCAGGGCGATCAGCGGCAGGGCAAAGAGGGCGAAGCGCATCAGCGGCGGCGGGTTTCCAGCGCCGCGAGTTTTTCGCGGTGGCGCGGGCATCATAAAGTGTCCAGAAGATCAGTCCGGCCACGCCAATGGCGACGCCGATATAGGCCCAGATGATGAAGACGGCGTGGGGTCCGAGATCGATCATGCCGCGCTCCCCTGCGCTGCCTTGCGCTGCAGGGTCATCACACGGCGGCGCCGGACTTCGGTATGCATGGCCTTGAGCTGCAGCGTGATGAACAGGAATGTAAACGCGAAGAACATCACGAAAAGCGGGGTGAGGATCGAGCCGGGCATGGTCGGTCCATCAGCGCGGAACACTGATGCCGGCTGGTGCAGGGTGCTCCACCAATCGACCGAGAATTTGATGATCGGGATATTGACCGCGCCGATCAGGGTGAAGACGGCAATGACGCGGGCGGCGCGCAACTGGTCGTCGAAGGCGCGCCACAGCGCGACGATGCCGAGATAGATGAAGAGCAGGACCAGCGTCGAGGTCATGCGCCCGTCCCATTCCCAGAACGTGCCCCAGGTGGGCCGGCCCCACAGGGCACCGGTGAAGAGGGCGAGTGCGGTGAACAGCGCGCCCAGCGGGGCGGCCGCCTTCATCGATACATCGGCCATGGGATGGCGCCAGACCAGGGTGCCGAGCGCGGAAACCGTCATCACGCCATAGACGAACTGGCTGAGCCAGGCATTGGGCACGTGGACATACATGATGCGCACGGTATCGCCCATCTGGTAGTCCTCGGGCGAATTGAAGAAGGCGAACCACAGGCCGACCACGAAGAGAATGGCGGTCAGAATGGTCAGCGGCCAGAGCAGGGGCGTGGTCCAGGCGACGAATTGCCCCGGATGGGCGATCCGGTTCCACCAGCTCGGCTTGGGTGTCGTGTCTATGCTCATGATCTCAGTAGACCTCATCCTGAGCCTGTCGAAGGACGAGGTCGTGGCACAAGGCCTCCACTCGCCCGACCTCGTGGTTCGACAAGCTCACCATGAGGTCTCGGGGCAGTTATGCTCTAGTCTTCACCCGAGCTTATCGCAAGGGCGGCCACGAAGGGAGCCAAAGCCGTGGCCATGAGGCTCAATGCCGCAAGAAACAGCAGCGCGGCAGAGGATTGACTGGCGCTGATACTGCCCGTGCCGAAGATCAGCACGGGGATGGAGAGCGGCGCGATGAGGATGGGGGCGATCAGCCCGCCGCGCCGGATCGATACGGTTACCGCGGCGCCGACGGCACCGAAGGCGGCGAGGGCGGGGGTGCCGACAGCCAGTGAAACTAGCATGCGCCAGAAGGTGGCTTCGTCCATGGCCAGCAGCATGGCGAGGAAGGGCGAGGCGATGATCAGCGGCAGGGCGGTCACTAGCCAGTGGGTGATCAATTTTGCGGCAATCACGGCGCTGAGCGGCAGTTCGGCCTGCCGCAGCAGGATCAGCGAGCCATCTTCGTGATCAGGGCGAAACAGCCGGTCGAGCCCCAGCAGCATGGCGAGGAACGCGGCGATCCACACCATGCCGGGGGCGATGCGGGCGAGCAATTCCCGATCAGGCCCCACGGCGAAGGGCACGATGGCGCCTGTTATGATGAAGAACAGCACCAGCGTCAGCACATCGCCGCCGCCGCGCAGGGCCAGGCGCAATTCGCGGGCCAGCATGGCGCGGAAAGCGGTCATGGCCGCGCCCCCAGCACCATTGTTTCCATCCGCGCCGGATCGGGCAGGGTGATGGGGTCGTGCGTCGCCGCAATGGCCAGGCCCCCCATGTCGAGATGCCGGTCGAGCAGGCGCGTCACCAGGTCATGGCCTTCGGTATCGAGCGCCGCGGTGGGTTCGTCCAGCAGCCAGAGCGGGCGCAGGCTCACCAGCGGCCGGGCCAGAGCCAGCCGCCGCGACTGGCCGGCCGAGAGATAGCCGGCATCGAGGTCGCCCAGCTGACCCAGCCCGACCTGCTCGAGGGCCTCATCGACCGGCATGCCGGTCGCTCCATTGACCGCAGCCCAGAAGCCGAGATTTTCGGCTACGGTCAGGCGGGGCTTGATGGCGTTGCGGTGGCCGCAATAATGCAGGCTCGGCCCGGCTTCCGCATTGGCCCCTTCAAGGGCGAAAAGACCATCGAGCGGCGCGACGACACCAGCCAGGGTCAGCAGCAAGGTAGTCTTGCCCGATCCGTTGGCGCCGCGCAGCAGGAGGCAGCGGCCGGCCGTGACGGAAAAATCCAGCTCACGCGTCAAGGCCATGCTGCCGCGCCCGCAAACGAGGCCGGAAGCGACGAGGCTCAGCGGAGGGAAGACTTGCCTAGACGTCATGACCCCTTCTCGTATTGAACCTAAGGTCAGGCTGGCAAGCCCAATCGCAATTCTCTATAAGCCCTTATAGATTGGATTCATTCCAGGAAAGGCAGCGCTGTTGAGCGGTTTACGGGCGTCTCGTCCGGGCCGGCGCGCCGCCGCAACCGAACAAGATTAGGGCGGAAACCATGACCTCGGTAAACAGCTTCAAGTCGAAATCGACCCTCGATGTGGGCGGTAAGACCTACACCTATTATTCCATCGAAAAGGCCGAGCAGAACGGGCTCAAGGGCGTTTCGGCCCTGCCGCATTCGATGAAGGTGGTGCTGGAAAACCTGCTGCGCTTCGAGGACAACCGCACCGTCACCAAGGCCGATATCGAGGCGGTGGCCACCTGGCTCACCACCCGTACGTCGGAACATGAAATTTCCTACCGTCCGGCCCGCGTGCTGATGCAGGACTTTACCGGTGTGCCCGCCGTGGTCGACCTGGCCGCCATGCGCGACGCCACCGCCAAGCTCGGCGCCGATCCGCAGAAGATCAACCCGCTGGTGCCGGTGGATCTGGTCATCGACCACTCCGTCATGGTCGACAGCTTCGGCACGGCTTTGTCCTTCGGGCAGAATGTCGAACTGGAATATGAGCGCAATGGGGAGCGCTATGAATTCCTGCGCTGGGGCCAGTCGGCCTTCGACAATTTCCGCGTCGTGCCCCCGGGTACCGGCATCTGCCACCAGGTGAACCTGGAATATCTCGCCCAGACCGTGTGGACCAAGGACGAGAATGGCGAAACCGTCGCCTATCCCGATACGCTTGTCGGCACCGACTCGCATACGACCATGGTCAACGGCCTGGCCGTGCTGGGCTGGGGCGTAGGCGGCATCGAGGCCGAGGCGGCCATGCTGGGCCAGCCGATCACCATGCTCATCCCCGAAGTCGTGGGCTTCAAGCTGATCGGCAAGATCAATGAAGGCATCACCGCCACCGACCTGGTGCTGACGGTCACCGAGATGCTGCGCAAGAAGGGCGTGGTCGGCAAGTTTGTGGAATTCTACGGGCCGGGCCTCGACTATCTCAGCCTCGAAGACCAGGCGACCATTGCCAATATGGCGCCCGAATATGGCGCGACCTGCGGCTATTTCCCCGTCGACAGCGACACGCTCAAATATCTCACCACGTCGGGCCGCGACCCGCAGCGCGTGGCACTGGTCGAAGCCTATAGCCGCGCCCAGGGCATGTTCCGCGAGACCAATTCGCCCGACCCGGTCTTCACCTCGACGCTCGAACTCGACCTCACCACCGTCGTGCCCTCGATCTCGGGTCCGAAGCGCCCGCAGGATCGTATCGCGCTCGACAATGCCAAGCAGGCCTTTGCCGCCGCCCTGCCCAAGGAATTCGGCAAGACCGACACGCCCAAGGTGCAGGTCGAAGGTACCGACTACACGATCGGCCATGGCGACGTGGTGATCGCCGCCATCACCTCCTGCACCAATACGTCGAACCCATCCGTGCTGGTCGCGGCGGGCCTCGTGGCCCGCAAGGCGCGGGCGCTGGGGCTGGATTCCAAGCCCTGGGTCAAGACCTCGCTGGCCCCCGGTTCGCAGGTGGTCACCGACTACCTGACCTCGGCCGGATTGCAGGACGACCTCGACGCCATCGGCTTCAACCTGGTCGGCTATGGCTGCACCACCTGCATCGGCAATTCCGGCCCACTGCCGGCAGAGATTTCCAAGGCGGTGCAGTCGGGCGACCTCGTTGCCGCCTCGGTGCTGTCAGGCAACCGTAATTTCGAAGGCCGCGTGAACCCGGATGTGAAGGCGAACTTCCTCGCCTCGCCGCCGCTGGTCGTGGCCTATGCCCTGGCCGGCTCGATGAATATCGACATCACCAAGGAGCCGCTCGGCACCTCCAAGGACGGCAAGCCGGTCTACCTCAAGGATATCTGGCCCTCGAACCACGAGGTCGCCGAGATCGTGCGCAAGCACGTCACCAAGGAAATGTTCCAGGGCCGCTATTCGGACGTCTTCAAGGGCGACACCAACTGGCAGAATATCGTCATCGAAGGCGGCCAGACCTATGGCTGGAATTCGTCCTCGACCTATGTGCAGAACCCGCCCTATTTCGAGGGCCTGACCATGGAGCCCAAGCCGGTCACCAATGTCGAAAAGGCCAAGGTGCTGGCGCTGTTCCTCGATCTCGATCACCACCGACCACATTTCCCCGGCCGGCTCGTTCAAGGCCTCGACGCCTGCGGGCAAGTATCTCGAGGAGCGCCAGGTCGCGCCGCGCGACTTCAACTCTTACGGCGCCCGCCGCGGCAATCATGAAGTGATGATGCGCGGCACCTTCGCCAATATCCGGATCAAGAACCAGATGCTTGATGGCGTCGAAGGCGGCTACACCAAGGGCCCCGATGGCTCGCAGATGGCGATCTATGACGCCGCCATGGCCTATCAGGCTGCCGGCACGCCGCTGGTGATCTTCGCCGGCAAGGAATATGGCACCGGCTCGTCGCGTGACTGGGCGGCCAAGGGCACCAACCTGCTCGGCGTGCGCGCCGTGATCGCCCAGAGCTTCGAGCGTATCCATCGCTCCAACCTGGTCGGCATGGGCGTCATCCCGCTGCAGTTCAAGGATGGCGAGAGCTGGCAGACGCTGGGTCTCGACGGCACCGAGACCGTCGATATCGACGGCGTCACCGAAATCGCGCCGCGCGCCAAGGTCAATGTGCGGATCACCCGCGCCGATGGCTCGGTGGTCAATGTCGAAACGCTGTGCCGCATCGATACCGCCAACGAGCTCGACTATTACAAGCATGGCGGCATCCTGCACTATGTGCTGCGGAGCCTGGTGGCGGCGTAAAACCGCAGACCGCTGCCACTTTGCTGGCGATCCGAAAATGCAAAAGGCCCCGCATGCGGGGCCTTTTTCTTTGCTGTCGTTTCGGTCAGGGAATGTCGAAACCGCGCTCGGAATAGTCCTTGAGCTTGTTGCGCAATGTCCTGATCGAGATCCCCAGTATCGCGGCGGCATGGGTGCGGTTGCCGTTGGTTTGCCGCAGGGTCGCGAGAATCAGACTCAGTTCGACGTCGGCGACGGGTAATCCCACCAAGGCCTCGGCGGCCGAGATATCGGGATTGAAGTCCTGCATATCCTATCACTTTCTGAGCCCCCAGGTCCTGCTCAGAACGGGTTTAGCATTGCCCCTAATGGTTAACGAAAGATAAATATCGCGCAGTCGGACGGCAAAAGACGTCTCTCACCCTCTTTTGACTAGCGGGCTTCCGCCGGCCCGGCTTACAACCTTGCCCATGACGCTCAAACCTCTCTTTGGCGCCGTTCTCGGCCTTGTCACGCTTGCCTCACTGGTCCAGCCGGCCAGTGCCGAAAGCATGCGCGCGCGCCCCAAGGCGGTGGTGGAATTGTTCACCAGCCAGGGCTGTGCCCAGTGCCCGCCGGCCGATGCGCTGCTCACCAGCCTCGCCGAAGCCGACGACGTGGTGGCGCTCGCCTATCACGTCGATTACTGGGATTATGTCGGCTGGGAAGACACGTTCGGCAACGAGGATTTCTCCGATCGCCAGCGGGCCTATGCCAAGAGCTGGGGATCGTCGCGCATCTATACGCCGCAAATGGTGGTCAATGGCGCCAAGGGCGTGGTCGGCTCGCGCCGCAACGAAGTGCATGGCGCGATCGATGGCGCCAGCCTGCCGCTGGCTGTCCAGATTGCCCGCGATGGCGACATGCTCAAAGTGGCCATTCCGCCCGATACGAGCCTGGACGATGCGGTGGTCTGGATGGTCACATATCTCGACCGGGCCGATGTCACGATCGAAAAGGGCGAGAATGCCGGCAAGGCCATGGTCTATACCCAGGTGGTGACGGGGCGGCAGGCGTTGGGCATGTGGGAAAGCGATAGCGGCGCCGATCTCAAGCTGCCGCTGCCCGAAATGCTCAGCGAGGGCAGCACCGGCATTGCCGTGATCGTGCAGCAGGAGCGCAATGGCCTGCCGGGCCCGATTCTGGGCGCGGCGACTTACGAACGCTGAGTTTGAGTCACAAAAATCCCGCCCCTGGGGGCAGGGACGGGAAAGTCTGACTGGTCAACTCAAATAAGGCGGCTGACACCCAGGCTTCTGGGTTTGGGGGCTCGGTCGGCCCGGGTGCCAGCCACTGGAGGCAATGACTGAACAATGCCGGGCCATTCTGGCGCGTTCACGGACAGAATGTGACCGAATTGGGGTTTTTGCACCCGCCAACTCGCCCTTGCATCATCAGGCGAATACCGCAATCATGACAGTGCGTTGACGCAGGAATCTGTGGGAGCAGAGCCGACCGGTGCAGGGCCGCACGCCGAGTGACAAAACCGTCAGCCTGTCGCTGGTTCATGCCAGCGAGGCTTTGTCGAGCCCGGCATCCAGCAAGCTGCCCGCCATCGTCACCTTTGATCGACGCGAACTCCAGCTCATTCTCAATGTCTATGGCCGCAAGGTCGCCGCCGGCGACTGGCGCGACTATGCCATGGACTTTTTGCGCGAGCGCGCGGTGTTCTCCATCTATGCGCGGGTTTCCGAGCGCCCGCTCTTCATCATCGAAAAGACGCCGCGCCTGCGCAACCGGCAGGGGCAATATGCGGTTACCAACCAGCAGGGGCGCATCCTCAAGCGCGGCCATGACCTGGCCCAGGTGCTGCGGGTGCTCGACCCTCAACTGGCGGTGGTGGGATGAAACATCTGGCATTGGTCATTGCGGCGGGCTTGGTCTCGATCGCGCCGGCCGCGGCGCAATGGGGCGGCGGCTACAATATGGGCACGATCGGGGTCAGCGGTGGCGATGAAGCCGGTGGCATGATCATCATCAATTGCGCCGAAGCGGGCAATCCGGTGGTGCCGCAGGGTGCGCTCAGCATTTTCCTCAAGCCGGCAGCCGACAGCGCCATCGGTCAGGCCAGTCCGGGTCAGTTGAGTTTCAACGTCGATGGCACCGACATCGTGCTGCCGGTGAGCGACGACAAGGGCGATGGCTTCGTCTTCGACAAGACGCCCGAAACGCTGGCCGGAGCAAGCCAGCTCATCGACCTGCTCAAGGCCGGCGACAGGCTCACTGTCACTGCCGGCGGCAGCGCGATTGCCACCATCGACCTCGCCGGCGCAGGCGCCGCACTGGACGGCATCGAAGCCTGCCTGGTCTAGGTGCGGTTATCCGACAAGCGGTTTCAACAGACCTCATCCTGAGCCTGTCGAAGGACGAGGTCGTGGCACGCAAGCCTCCACTCGCCCGACCTCGTGGTTCGACAAGCTCACCATGAGGTCTTTCTTGGGTCTCAGAGCGCCAGTTGCAGATGCACGATGTCGTGCCAGCGGTCGAATTTGAGGCCGACGGAATCGTAGCGACCGACGTGGCGGAAGCCGAATTTCTCGTGGATGGCGATGGAATTGGCGGTGTCCGCGGTGATGACGGCGATCATCTGCTTGAAGCCGAAGGCCCGCGATTGTGCGATCAGCTCGGTCAGCATGCGCCGGCCGAGGCCCTTGCCCTTGGCATCGGGGCGCAGGTAGATCGAATCCTCGCAGGTGAAGCGATAGGCGGCGCGCGGCCGGTAGAAGCTGGCATAGGCATAGCCCAGCACGTCACCATCGGCCTCGGCCACGATCAGGGGGTGGCCCAGCGCCACCAGGTGGCCGAATTTCTCGGCCATGGCCGGCTCGCCCGGCGCCTCGGTGTCGAAGGTGATCGCCGTTTCGTCCACGTAATGCTTGTAGATGGCGGTGAGGGCGGGGGTGTCGCGCCATTCGAAGGGGCGCAGGATAGCGTCTGACACGGGTTGGCTCGGCAAAACAAAGGGACCGCAACCCTTTTAGGCTGCGGTCCCCGATATCGTCCAACCAAATTGCTTGATTCAGCGATCAAGCAGGCTGTTGCTACTCGCGGTTGCCGAACAGGCGGAGCAGCATCAGGAACAGGTTGATGAAGTCGAGATAGAGGCTCAGCGCGCCCATGATGGCGCCCTTCGCCAGCACTTCGGCGCCATGCGACTCCGAATAGCCTTCCTTGATCTTCTGCGTATCGTAGGCGGTGAGGCCCACGAAGATCAGCACGCCGACCGCCGAGATGGCGAATTCGAGCATGGAGGACTGCATGAAGATATTGACCACCGAGGCGATGATCAGGCCGATCAGGCCCATCATCAGGAAGCTGCCCATCTGGGTCAGGTCACGCTTGGTGGTGTAGCCGTAAAGGCTCATGGCACCGAAGGTCGCGGCGGTGATGAAGAACACCTTGGCGATCGACGCGTCGGTATAGACCAGGAAGATGGAGCTCAGCGACACGCCCATGATGGCGGCGAAAGCCCAGAACGTGGCCTGCGCCGCGCCCACGGAGAGCTTGTTGATGCCGAAGCTCAGCACCAGCACGAAGGCCAGCGGCGCGAGCATCACGACCCACTGCAGCGGGCTTGCATAGAGCAGGGCGCCCCACTGGGTCACCAGCTGGCCATTGGCGAGCTGGCCGACGGCGGCATTCGGATCGGTGGTGATGGCGGCAGTGGCGGCGAACCAGGCCGCAAGGCCCGTTACCACCAGGCCGATACCCATGTAATTGTAGACGCGCAGCATGTAGCTGCGCAGGCCCTCGTCGATGGCCAAGGCCGAGTCGGCCCGAGCTCCGAGGGTCTGACGGTCATATTCAGCCATAGTCGATTCCTTTCCCAAGTGATGCGGTCTGTTGCACCGCCGGTGGGCATTGGTTTGCCACTTGATGAGACAATATGGATGTGACCCCAAGCGTTTACAAGTGATCTTGCAACCCCTGCGACGAATGGGCTGGCTGCGGAGTCGGTCTGTGTTACGGTCGAGGGCGAATCGCGTGTTTGAAATCCTGATGAAGAGGAGGGCCCCATGCCCCGGCTCTTTACCGGCCTTGAAATACCGGCCGATGTTGGATTTGCGCTTTCGCTGAAGCGCGGCGGGCTCAGTGGCGCGCGCTGGATCGATGCGGAAAACTATCACATTACCTTGAGATTCATCGGCGATGTCGATCATCAGACCGCCGATGAGGTGGCCGACAGCCTCGACCGGCTGTCCAATTCGCTGCGCTTTTCGGTGCGGCTGACCCATTTGGGCAGTTTCGGCGGCGACAAGCCGCGGGCGCTCTATGCGGGGGTGGAAGCCAGCGAACAGTTGAACCGGCTGCAGGCGGCGCAGGAACGGGTGTTGCAGCGTGCCGGCCTGCCGCCCGAGGGGCGCAAATTCGTGCCGCATGTGTCGCTGGCCCGGCTGCGCGGCTCCAGCGCCGAAGAAGTGGCCCGCTTCATGGCCGAGGCCGGCCGCTTCGAGCCGCTCAGCTTTCCGGTGGGGCGGTTCGTGCTGTTTTCCAGCAAGGATTCGGTGGGCGGCGGACCCTATGTGGTCGAACAGAGCTATCCCTTGGCCGCGTAAGCGGACTTCCGGAGCCGCCTAGGCGTGCTTCCAGCCGCCTGATCACGGTCCTGCCGCTATCAACACATTGTTAACCCAAGCGGCGCAAACCGGAAGCAACTCGTGCGGCGCCGCCAAAATGCCGCCGCGATTGACTCGCAGTTGAAGCAAATTCGATCGAACGTGGCGGCGTTTGACACCTTGGTAACCATGTTCGGGGCAGAGTTCGCGGGCAGCTCCTCCCGGATGGGACCTTCGAAACAAAGGATGAATTGGCGATGACGACGAAAACCGGTGGCCTCGCATTCGGGCTCGCGGTCGGCGCGATCATGGCTCTGGCCCCTGCGGTCCAGGCGCAGCAGGCGACCGAGCTTGGCACTTTCAATGCCTGGACGGCCTGGCAGGCGACGGATGCGTCCGGCGCGATCTGCTATGTGTCGGCGACCCCGCAGAAGTCCGAGCCCGCCGGCGCCAATCGCGATCCCATCCATTTCATGATCATTCACCGCAAGGGCATGGGCACCAAGAACGAGGTGCAGACCATTATCGGCTATCCGTTCAACACCAGCGATGCCAAGGCCAGTGCCACCGTCGATGGCAAGGCCTATCCCATGGTGACCGAAGGTTCGGCCGCCTGGCTGGCTTCGACCGGCGACGAAAGCGGGTTCGTGCAGGCCTTCAAGGCCGGCAGCAGCCTGGTGGTGCGCGGCACCAGCCAGCGCGGCACCGATACGGTCGATACCTATTCGCTGTCGGGCGCTACCGCCGCGATGAACGCCATCGACGCGGCCTGTAGCTGATTTTTGAGTTGCCCCGCCGGGGCAATCCGCCCTATCTGGCCCCGGGCCGAACGGCCCGTCGCCCTCTCCGCTTCCACGAGGCCCCGATGTCCAAGTCTGCCGTGGCGCTCGCCCTTGCCGCCAGCCTGATCCTGACCACCGCCGCCAGCGCCCAGCAGGTGCGGATGCTGGGTGAGCATCGTGCCTGGTCGAGCTATGCCGCCAATGACGCGACCGGCGCCGTGTGCTTTGCCATGACCAAGCCGGAATCGGTAACGCCGACCCCCGATGGCTATAGCCAAGGCTATATCTATATCACCAACCGCCCGGCCGAGAGTGTCACCACCGAGTTCAACCTGGTGGCGGGCTTCGCCTTCCAACCCGACAGCAAGGCCACGGTGACCGTCGACGGCCAGACCTTCAACCTCTTCACCCAGAACGATGCGGCCTGGCTCGACGATGCCGGCCAGGCCTCGGCGCTGGCCAGCGCCATCCGCGCCGGTTCGAGCATGGTGGTGGAGGGCACGACCGCTGCCGGCATCAAGGTGACGGAATCCTATTCGCTGTCCGGCGCCACTGCGGCGCAGCAATCGATCGGAAGTGGCTGCTGATTTCGCCACAACCGCGAAGCGTCATCCTCGGGCTTGACCCGAGGACACTGCACTTGCCTGACGTTCCGCAAGTATAGAGCCCTCGGGTCAAGCCCGAGGGTGACGATCCGGTTTATGGGCGCACTCCGTGCAAGGCTCCTTCTCGATGGCGTGACTTTGCGCAAACCGTGCCCATATGCTATTGGCCGCGCCAATCCCGCATATTCCGGACCTTTCGCCACGCCATGAGCATCGCGCTGAACCTTGACCATTCGACCAGCTTGCGCCCCGTGACCGCAAGTCGCCCGTCGCTGATCGGTCTCTCCAAGCCGCAGCTTGCCGAGGCGCTGACCACATCAGGCATTGCGGCGGACAAGGAAGCGCGTATGCGGGCCAGCCAGTTGTGGAACTGGCTCTATGTCAACGGCACCACCGATTTCGACCGCATGACCAATGTGGCCAAGCCCGTGCGGCAGAAGCTGGCCGATACCTTCATCCTCGACCGCCCCGAGATCGTCACCGAGCAGGTTTCGACCGACGGCACGCGCAAATGGCTGTTCCGCTTCCGCGATCCGGCCAATCCGAACTATCCGCCGGTCGAGGTGGAGACCGTCTATATCCCCGAGCAGGATCGCGGGACGCTTTGTGTCTCGTCGCAGGTGGGTTGTACCCTCACCTGCTCGTTCTGCCATACCGGCACCCAGAAACTGGTGCGCAATCTCACGGCCGGCGAAATCCTCGGCCAGATCCTGATGGCGCGCGAGCGGCTGGGCGATTTCCCCGGCGGCGTCCGCCCCGATGATGGGGGCCTGGTGCCCTCGGGCGAGACCCGCGCCATCACCAATATCGTGATGATGGGCATGGGCGAGCCGCTCTACAATTACGACAACGTCAAGCAGGCGCTGCTGATCGCCTCGGCCGGCGACGGCATGAGCCTCTCCAAGCGCCGCATCACGCTGTCGACTTCGGGCGTCGTGCCCTATATCGAGCCCACCGGTCGCGAGATCGACGTCATGCTGGCCATTTCCCTGCATGCCACCAATAATGACCTGCGCGACGTGCTGGTGCCGATCAACAAGAAGTGGCCGCTCGAGGAACTGCTCGAAGCCTGCCGCAACTATCCGGGCCTCTCCAATGCCCGCCGCATTACCTTCGAATATGTGATGCTTGATGGTATCAATGACAGCGATGCCGAGGCGCGCGAACTGGTGCGGCTGCTGGCCGGCATTCCGGCCAAGATCAACCTCATTCCGTTCAATCCCTGGCCCGGCGCCAATTACGGGACGTCGCCCTCCAGCCGCATCGAGCGCTTCGCCGATATCGTCAACAAGGCCGGCTATGCCAGCCCGGTCCGCACGCCGCGCGGCCGCGATATCTTCGCCGCCTGCGGTCAGCTCAAGAGCGAGAGCGAGCGGCTGAGCAAGAAGGATCGCGACGCGCTGGCAGGCGTGTAGCCGCGGTCAATTCACCGGCGCCGACTCGCCTGTCGTGGTGATGAGATCGATGGTCGACAGCTTGTCGTTCCAGCCAATGTCACCGAGATTGTGCAGGCCGAAGCTGGCCAGCCGCCGGCCCTTGGCCGGATCGAAACGGCTGTCGTTCGGGCCATGCTCGTGCAGGATGACAGTGGTATTGTGCGGCAGGAAGATGCTGCTCACCACATCATGGGCCATGCCCAGCTCGGTGATCTCGTAGCGATAGACCCGCTGGATATATTTGCGCGCCGGCCCGCTGGGCCATTGCAGCATCCAGTATGCGCGTTCGGAGATGATATTGCCCTGCCGCCAGGGCACGCCGACATTGTGGCCCAGGCCCAGCCAGTGTTCGAACAGGCGGATGTCGTTCCAGGGATAGGGCCAGTTTCTCTGGTCCTGGATGCCGGTTTCCGGCCTGCCATCGTCGAAATTCACATAGTCCAGGGTCAGGATGTTGAACCAGACCTGCATCTTGAGATCGGTGCCGTCGGCTGCGGCAATGATCGACCAACTGCTATGCGGCGGCTCCTTGTCGAGGTCGATTTCGATCGTGCCGGATGCCCGGTCGTCGGCATCGGGCGAGTCGCGCTCGATGGCGCGCAGCCGAACCTTGAACTTGTTCGCGGTCACGACCGGATAGATGACGGGGTTGTAATAGCTGTTCTCGACAAAACCGGTCGGCACCAGATGCTGATGCGTGCTCCGCCGCTCGAAGCTGAAAGCCTGTTTTCCGCCGAAATCCACGTAGAGCTCGAGCTCATAGCGATTGCCCGAGGTTTCGGAAAAGTTGTGGCCGAGCCACCTGTCCATTTCCACATGCAGCTTCTTGCCGAAGACATTGACCATGGCGCTCTCCCACATCGGTGGCGACATGGTGCGGCAGGGCGCGGGAAGGCACATCCTTCAAATGAAGGACAGGTTACCGGCACATTTACCATAGCCCCGCCAATGCCGGAGCTTATTCCCCGGCGATCCAGTCCAGCCGCCACTTGCCGCGGCCTTCGTCGGCCAGCAATTTCGCCAGGTCCGGGAGAGCCAGGCACATCTCGTCTTCCAGCGTATAGGGCGGATTGACCACCACCATGCCCGTGCCATGCAGGCGCGGCGGGGTGCTGGATGCGCTTATGGTCAGTTCGATCCGCAGGATTTTCGCAATGCCCGTGGCCTTGAGATCGCGGGCGAATTGCTCGACCTCGGCCGGCTCCTTGATCGGGTACCAGAAGGCATAGATGCCGCCGGGCCAGCGCTGGTGGGCTTTCACCAGCCCGGCCACCATGCGGGCAAACTCGCCCTTTTCCTCGAAAGGCGGGTCGATCAGCACGAGGCCGCGCTTTTCCTTGGGCGGCAGGTGAGTGCCCAAGGCCGCCCAGCCGTCGAGGTGGGTGGCGCGGGTCTGGATATCGCCGGCGAAATTTTCGCGCAGTTTTTCGGCGTCATCGGGATGCAGTTCGAGGGCGAAGAGCCGGTCCTGCTCGCGCAGCAGATGCCTGACGATGAAGGGCGAGCCGGGATAGAAGCGGAGATCGCCTTCGGGATTCTGCGCCCTGACCGCATCGAGGTAGGGTGCGGCCAGTTCGGCGGCCGGGCCGGACAGCCCGCGGTCGATCAGCCGGCCGATACCGTCCGCCCATTCGCCGGTGCGGCCGGCTTCGTCACCCGCCAGATCGTAGAGACCGACACCCGCATGGGTATCGAGCACGCGGAAGGCGGCGGGCTTGCGCTTGAGGTATTCGACGATGCGGGTGAGGATCAGGTGCTTGACCACGTCGGCGAAATTGCCGGCATGGAAGGCGTGGCGATAGTTCATGGGAGCGTGAGCAGAAAAAGTTGCAGACTTTTTCGGTTTGCGAGCGTGACCATCAAGATCATTTTCGGCCTTCCGCCAAAAGGATCGTGGCGGCGAAGGCCATGAAGACGGCGGCAAAGCTCCAGTTCAACGCCTTGCCGACCCAGGCATTTTCCTTGAGCGTGCGGGTCAGCCATTCGGCAAACAGCACGATGGCGATGACCACAGGCAGCGAGACCACGACGAATTCGACGCCGAGGAAAAGCAGCTTGCCCACGGCGGCGGGGTCGTCGGCCGAGACGAATTGCGGCAGGAAGGTCACGAAGAACAGGGCGACCTTGGGGTTGGTAAGGTTGATCCCCAGCCCGGTCATGTAGCTCTGCCACCAGCTCGGCTGCTTGCCGGCCGTCCGCACCACGAGAATGCCGCCACCCGAGCGCACCGCCTGGATGGCCAGCCAGACGAGATAGAGCGCGCCGACAATCTTGAGCGCCCAGAAGGCGGCCGGCGCGGTGACGATCAGCACGGAAATGCCGAAAGCCACCAGCGTGGTATGCGCGGCAATGCCCGTCATGGCGCCCAGCACGGTGGCGAAGCCGTGCGAGCGGCCCCAGTTCATGGTGCGGGAGACGAACAGCGCCATGTCGGGGCCGGGCGTTACCGCCAGCACGAAGCCGGCCAGCGCGAAGGCGAGGATGACGGACAGATCGGGGATGAAGGTGGGCATCGGGTTGCTGCCGAAAGAGGTGCGGTGCACTCTTCTATCACCGCGTCATTCCCACTGACCACTGCGTCAATGCGATCAGCCCAGCGGCAGTTCGTGGCTGCGCTTGATGGTTTCCATCGGCACGTCGGTCTTGACGCTCTGCACGCTCGGAATGCGCATGAGGTAGTCGGACTGGAAGCGCCAGTAGGCATGCAGGTCCGTGGTGACCACGCGCATGATGGCGTCGCATTCCCCCGTCGTGAGATAGCATTCGGCCACTTCGGGAAACTTGCGCACCGTCTCGGCGAACTGATGGGTTGTCTCGGCATCCTGCGTCTTGAACCAGATGCGCGCGAAAACCGTCAGGCCCAGCCCGATGGCCGGGCCGTTGAGCACGGCGACATACTGGTCGATGACGCCCCGGTCCTCCAGCAATTTCACGCGGCGCAGGCAGGGGGATGGCGAGAGGCCCACTTCATTGGCCAATTCCACGTTGGACATGCGGCCATTGCGCTGCAGGGCCCGCAGGATACGGCGATCGATGGCGTCGAGCGTTTCTGGCATTTTTGCGCGCTTCTGTGAATTGGATTGGCAGGATATGCCGCCAGATGCGCCAAATTTGCGATAATCGCAAGATTATTGCGCGGTGATTGGCCTATCGTGTCAGCATAAACCGGGAGCGGATTTCATGGCTGACAATATCAAGAAGGTCGTGCTGGCCTATTCGGGAGGCCTCGACACCTCCATCATCCTCAAATGGCTGCAGGAAACCTATGACTGCGAAGTGGTGACCTTCACCGCCGATCTGGGCCAGGGCGAAGAGCTGGAGCCGGCGCGCAAGAAGGCCGAGATGTTCGGCATCAAGGATATCCGCATCGAGGACCTGCGCGAGGAATTCGTGCGCGACTTCGTGTTTCCGATGTTCCGCGCCAATGCCATGTATGAAGGGCTCTACCTGCTCGGCACCTCGATTGCCCGTCCGCTGATTGCCAAGCGCCTGGTCGAGATCGCCCAGGAAACCGGCGCCGACGCCATTTCCCATGGCGCCACCGGCAAGGGCAATGATCAGGTGCGGTTCGAGCTGACCGCCAATGCGCTCGACCCGTCGATCAAGGTCATCGCGCCCTGGCGCGAATGGGACCTGCGCAGTCGCACCAAGCTGCTCGAATATGCCGAGCAGAACCAGATCCCGATCGCCAAGGACAAGCGCGGCGAGGCGCCGTTCTCGGTCGATGCCAACCTGCTGCATACGTCCTCGGAAGGCCGCGTGCTGGAAGATCCGGGCGTGGAAGCGCCTGATTATGTCTATCAGCGCACCGTCGATCCCGAGCAGGCGCCCAATACCCCGGAAGTGATCAAGGTCGGCTTCGAGAAGGGCGACGCGGTTTCGGTCAATGGCATGCGCCTGTCGCCAGCCGAATTGCTGACCAAGCTCAACGAGCTGGGCGGCAAGCATGGTGTGGGGCGGCTGGACCTGGTGGAAAACCGCTTCGTCGGCATGAAGTCGCGCGGCGTCTACGAGACGCCCGGCGGCACCGTGCTCTGGCATGCCCATCGCGGCATCGAGTCGATCACGCTGGATCGCGGCGCGGCCCATCTCAAGGATGAGATCATGCCGAAATATGCCGAGCTGATCTATAACGGCTTCTGGTATTCGCCTGAGCGCGAAATGCTGCAGGCGCTGATCGACAAGAGCCAGGAATTCGTCACCGGCGAAGTCTCGGTCAAGCTCTACAAGGGCAGTGCCAATGTGGTGGCGCGCACTTCGCCCTATAGCCTCTATTCGGAAGATCTCGTGACCTTCGAAGAAGGCGCAGTGGCCTATGACCACAAGGATGCCGAGGGTTTCATCCGCCTCAACGGGCTGCGGCTCAAGACCTGGGCGGCGCGCAACAAGAAGGCGCGCGGCTGACTATCCACCTGCAAGCGGCCCGGATCATTGCTGAATGATCCGGGCCGGTCTTCGCTATCCGAACTTAATTGGTCGTTAACGAGAACGATCTAGCTTTCCTGCGGCGTCATTGCAGAAAGCATTGGGACGGGAGAAGCGGCGGGTGCGAGCAGAAGACGCTGGCAGCTTGAGCGAGATGGCTGAAGCTTTGCTGCTCGACGCTGCGCTCGAGAACATCCCCTATGGCTTCTGCGTCTGGTCCCCCCAGTTCCGGCTGGTGATGTGGAACAAGCATTATCGCGACCTCTACGGCTTCTCCACCGATGCCATCTATCGCGGCATGACGCTGGAAGAAGTGGTGCAGCTGGCCAACCGGCTCGGCAACCATACCGGGCAGAATCCGGAAGAATTCTACGAGGCCTATACCGGCGAATTGCTGGGCAATCGCAGCGGCGCGCGCGCCAAGCGCCAGGAAGCCCTGCATGGCGGGCGCACCATCGAAACGGCTCATATCTATTCGGAAGCCCTGGGCTGGGTGGTGACGCATGAGGATATTACCGACGAGATTGCCCGCACCGAAATAGCGCAGAAGCGCAAGCTGGAACTCGAGCGGCAGAATATCCGGCTCGATGCGGCGGTGAACAATATCAGCCAGGGCCTGTGCATGATGGATGCCAAGGGGCGGCTGGTCATCTGCAACGAGCCTTATGCGCGCATCTACAACCTGCCCTCCAGCCTGCTGCGGCCCGGCACCCAACTGGAAGACATTCTCAGTCACCTGTTCGACATGGGGATGAGCGCCGGCGGCACGCGCGAGGAATATGTTGCCTGGCGTCGCGACGTCATCAACCGGCGCGAATATGGCAAGAATGTCCACGAGCTCAACAACCGCACCATCATGATGCAGCACCATCCGATGAAGGATGGCGGTTGGGTCTCGACCCATGAGGACATTACCGAACAGCGGCAGAACGAGGCGCGCATCCGGCACCTGGCCCGGCATGATGCGCTGACCGACCTGCCCAACCGCATCGAATTCCTCGAACAGATGGCCAAGACCGAGGCCGGCCTCAGCCGCGGTGAAATGGCGGCGGTGCTCTATATCGACCTCGACCACTTCAAGGCGGTCAACGACACGCTGGGCCATGCCGTGGGCGACGAGGTCATCAAGCAGGCTTCGGCAAGGCTCTGGGGCACGACGCGGGAAACCGACGTGCTGGCACGACTGGGGGGCGATGAATTCGCGCTGCTGATGCGGCCCATCGACAGCGCGGCCGACGCCGCCAAGGTGGCCGATCGCATCATCAAGTCCATTGGCGCACCCATGTCGATCGGCGGCCAGCAGGTCGAGATCGGTGCCAGCGTGGGCATCGCCATTGGCCCGGGCGACGGGGTCAAGACGGACTCGCTGGTCAAGAATGCCGACCTGGCGCTTTATCGCGCCAAAAGCGAGGGCCGCTCGACCTACCACTTCTTCGAAACCGGCATGGATGCCGACCTGCAGCAGCGCCGCTCCATCGAGGCCGGATTGCGGCTGGCTTTGCAGCGCGAAGAGTTGCGGCTGATGTTTCAGCCGCTGCTGGGCCTCAAGGAAAACCGCGTGACCTGCGTCGAAGCGCTGCTGCGCTGGGACCATGAAGGCCGCACCATTTCGCCGGTCGAATTCATTCCCATTGCCGAGGAAACCGGGCTCATCGTCGCCATCGGCGAATGGGTGCTGCGCGAGGCTTGCAAGACGGCGGCGACCTGGCCGGGCGAAATCCGCGTCGCGGTCAACCTGTCGCCGGTGCAGTTCAAGAGCCGGGACCTGCTGGGCCTGGTCAAGTCGGCGCTATCGGAGGCGCGCATTCCGGCCACGCGGCTGGAGCTGGAAATCACCGAAAGCCTGCTGCTGGCCGAGAACGACACCAATCTCAAGGTGCTGCACGATTTGCGCGCCATGGGCGTGCGCATCTCGATGGACGATTTCGGTACCGGCTATTCCTCGCTGAGCTATCTGCGCAGCTTCCCCTTCGACAAGATCAAGATCGACCGCAGCTTCATGCGCGACCTGACCAGCCGCGGCGACAGCCAGGCCATCATCAAGGCTGTGATCGGGCTCGGGCAATCGCTGGGCATGTCGACCACCGCCGAGGGCGTCGAGACCGAGGAACAGCTCGAAATGGTCCGCGCCCAGGGCGCATCCGAGGTGCAGGGCTTCCTGTTCTCCCCGCCGCTGGCCCCGGCTGCCTTGGCCAACCTGCTGCATTCCGAAGCGGTCAGCACCCAGGTCAAAAGCAAGAAGGCGTCCTGAGAGCGCCACGCTCAAATTGTCAGGCAACCAAACCGGGTCCGCCGCATTCGCGCGGGCGCGGCGCGGCGTCGTGGCCGCCTATTCGGCAATCGTGAGCGCAAAGCCTGAAACTCTCCCCGTTCCGACTCCGTAGCTGACAGCAAGCGTCAAAGTGCAAACAGCAGAAAATCTGCGGATCGGAGTTCCAAAATGGAAATCAAGCACGACACGTCCAGGCGCCGCCTCCTCAAGTGGAGTGGCGCAGCCGCCGCAACCGTTGCCGTTTCGGGCACCTGGTTGCCCAATTTCGGCATCTCTGCCGCCCTCGCCGCCGATCTGGGTGAAGGCGATGTGGGGATCCTCAACTACGCCTATGCCCTCGAACAGCTCGAAGCCGCTTTCTATACGCAGGTGACCGACACGCCCTATGAGGGCATCACCGACGACGAAACCGCGCTGCTGACCGATATTCGCGACCACGAAGTCGAGCATCGCGACTTTCTCAAGGGGGCGCTGGCCGATGGTGCCATTCCCGATCTCGAGGTCGATTTCTCTTCCGTCGACTTCACCAGCCGCGACAGCGTGCTGGGCGCGGCCAAGGTGTTCGAGGATCTGGGTGTCTCCGCCTATAACGGCGCCGGCAAGCTGATCGAGAATGTCGACTATCTCGCCGAAGCTGGCCGCATCGTCTCGGTCGAGGCGCGCCATGCCGCGGCTATCCGCGAACTGTTGCAGCCCGACAGCGTGGCCTTTGCCGGCGACGATGTCGTCGATGAAAACGGTCTCGACGTGGTGAACGATCCGGCGACCGTGCTGGCCGCGGCCGACCCGTTCATCACGACCGACGTCACAGCCAACACGCTGGTTTGAGGAGAAGCATCATGACCAATCAAACCAACCATCTGATCGCCGGCCTCGACCCTGATATCAAGGATATCCTCGTCTCCAACCGCCGCGAATTCTTCAAAAACTCGGCCCTCAAGCTGGGCGCCATGGCTTCGGCCCCGGTGCTGCTGGCGGCGACGGCACAGAATGCCTTCGGCCAGGAACTGCCGCAGGAGGTCGTCGACGTGCTGGTTTTCGCACTGACGCTCGAGCATATCGAGGATGCCTTCTATCGCTCGGGCCTTGAGACCGATGGGCTGATCCCGGACGAATATGTCGGTATTTTCAACCAGATCGGCAAGCATGAGGCGGCCCATGTGGCTTTCCTCAGCACTGCCCTGGGCAGTGCCGCCATCGAACGCCCGGCGCTCGACCTGACGGCCGGCGGCAAATATGCTGATGCGCTCAGCAATTTCGACACCTACCTCACCCTGAGCCAGACGTTCGAAGACCTGGGTGTGGCCGCCTATAAGGGTCAGGCAGGCGTTGTGGCCGCCAATGACGACATTCTCACTGCCGCGCTGCAGATTCATTCAGTCGAGGCGCGCCATGCTGCCATCGTCCGCAAGATCGGCGGCAAGAAGCCGTGGGATGGCGCCTTTGACGAGCCGATGACCAAGGAAGAGGTGCTGGCCGCCGCTGGCCCGTTCCTCGCCTAGCCTGCGAGACGCCATCAGGCTTGCCTGTGTGATCGCCGCGCCCTCCTGTGGCGCGGCGATTGCCTTTGGCCGGGGCCTTTGCCAGAGTCCGGCCATGCGCCCAGGCCTTTATGCCCAGCTCCGTGCCATAGCCCGCCGCGAAACCCGCGACGCCGGGGCGGTCGAGGATTTGGTGCAGGAGGCGCTGCTGGCTGCGGTTCTGGCCGGCCGCACCGATTTCGAGGCCGGTGATACGGCGCGCTGGCTCAGCGGCACGGTGCGCAATCGGGCGCGCATGGCGGCGCGGGGCGCTGCCCGCCGACGGCGACGGGAAACCCAATGGCAGGCCCAGGCCGTGCCGCCGCCCGTGGCCGGAGAATCCTCCGATATCAAGGCCCTGCTCGTGGCGCTGCCGCCAGCGCTCCGGGCGGTCGCCGCGCTTACCCTTTCGGGCCATAACCGGCGGGAGATCGCCTTTCTGCTCGATCTCTCCGATACCACCCTGCGCCAGCGCATCAGTGCGCTTCGTCGTCGCGTGGTGCAGGCGGGGCTGGCCGCGCCGGCCGACCTGCCGGGGCTGAGCCTCGACCTTGCCTATGGCCGTATCCGCGATGCGCTGCTGCCGGGCCTGCTGCGGCATGGCGGACTGTTTGCCAGCCATGACCCCGATGGCCATCTTTTCATCATCGCCCGCTCACAAAAGCCGGCCGCGCGGCAACAGGCAGTGCAAACCACAATGGAGGGCTCGTCATGAGCTTCAAACCCAAAAGCGCCAGCATCGTCTTCTATGTCAGCGACATCGCCCGCACCGAAAAATTCTACAACGAGACAATGGGTCTCGATCTCGTCCGCATGGAGGGCGCCGAGCCGTTCTGGCTTTCCGGCACGCTGGAGGGCGGACTCGACCTCGTCTTCTTCGAAATGGACGGCGAGCGCGGCAATACGCCGGCTCTGGTCTTTACCGTCGAGGGCGGCGGCATTGACGATGTCGTCGCGGCCCTGGTCGCGCAGGGCGTCACCATCGTCACCCCGGTTTCGGAGGCGCCGGGCGGCTGGAGCGCCGACTTTCTGGACCCGGATGGCTTTGGCCTCGGGCTCTGGCAGGCGGAGGAGTTTCCGCGCTCGCTGAAATAACCATACGGGGCGGTACAGCCGCCCCGCAACCCACCTCTGCGTGTGCTGCGCTTGTGGAAAACCCATTGTTCCTGTATGGCAGCGCCAAATGCGCCGGTCCTGCGTTTCGCGGGAGCTGGTGTGCGTTCATCCCGCATGGTTCGTCCGTTGCAGTCCGCCCCTACAAGACGCGGACCCGGTTCTGGGATCATGCCACCCAGAGGCCGACCCCATATGTCCTTGCGCAATATCGCCATCATCGCCCACGTCGACCACGGCAAGACCACGCTGATCGACGTCCTGCTCAAGCAGTCCGGTTCCTTCCGCGAGAATGAACGCGTCGAAGAGCGCGCCATGGACAGCAATGATATCGAGCGCGAGCGCGGCATCACCATCCTGGCCAAGGTTACCTCCCTGCTGTGGAAGGACACCCGCATCAATATCGTCGATACGCCCGGCCACGCCGACTTTGGCGGTGAAGTCGAGCGCATCCTCTCCATGGTCGATGGCGTGGTTTTGCTGGTCGATGCGGCCGAAGGCCCGATGCCGCAGACCAAGTTCGTGCTCGGCAAGGCGCTGGCCCAGGGCCTGCGCCCCATCGTGGCCATCAACAAGATCGACAAGTCCGACGAGCGGCATCTCGAAGTGCTCGAAGAAATCTTCGACCTGTTCATCGCGCTGGATGCGACCCCCGAACAGCTCGATTTCCCCGTGCTCTACGGCGCGGCCAAGCTGGGCTGGATGGCCAACGAGCCCGATGGCGCTCGCGAAAGCCTGGCGCCGCTGCTCGACAAGGTCATCGAACATGTGCCGGCGCCCAAGGTGGAAGAAGGCCCGTTCCGCATGCTGGTCACCACCATCGAGCGCAACCCCTTCCTCGGCCGCATCCTGACCGGCCGCATCTTCTCCGGCTCGGTCAAGGCGGGCGAAGCCATCCACACGCTCAACCGTGACGGCAAGATTGTCGAAAAGGGCCGCGTCTCCAAGGTCCTGGCCTTCCGCGGCCTCGAGCGCAATCCGATCGATGTCGGCGAAGCCGGCGACATCGTCGCCATTGCCGGTCTCGAAACCACGACCGTGGCCGATACGATCGCCGTGCCCTCGGTTACCGTACCGCTGGCCTCCAAGCCCATCGATCCGCCGACCCTGTCGGTGACCTTCCGCATCAATGATGGCCCGCTGGCCGGTCGCGAAGGCGACAAGGTGCAGTCGCGCGTCATCCGCGAGCGCCTGATGCGCGAAGCCGAAGGCAATGTCGCCATCAAGGTGACGCCGGGCACCGACAATGACAGTTTCGACGTGGCCGGCCGTGGCGAATTGCAGCTGGCCGTGCTGATCGAAAACATGCGCCGCGAGGGGTTCGAGCTGACCATCGGCCGCCCCAAGGTGCTGTACAAGGAAGAAAACGGCGTCAAGCTGGAGCCGATCGAGGAAGTCATCATCGACGTCGATGACGAGCATACCGGCGCCGTGGTGCAGAAGCTGACTGAGCGCAAGGGTGAACTGACCGACATGCGTCCCTCGGGCGTCGGCCGCACCCGTATTCGCCTGCTGGTGCCCACCCGTTCGCTGATCGGCTATCAGGCCGAACTGCTCAGCGATACGCGCGGCACCGCCATCTTCAACCGCCTGTTCCATGAATTCGCCCCGTTCAAGGGCGAGCTGGCCAGCCGCCGCACCGGCGTGCTGATTTCCAATGGCACCGGCCAGTCGGTGGCCTTCGCGCTGTGGAACCTGGAAGATCGCGGCCCGATCATGATCGATGCCGGCGTCGATATCTACGAAGGCATGATCATCGGCGAGCATAGCCGCGAGAACGACCTGGAAGTGAATGCGCTCAAGGGCAAGCAGCTCACCAATATCCGCACCACGTCCAAGGACGAAGCGGTGCGCCTGACCACGCCCAAGAAGCTGACCCTGGAACAGTCGATCGGCTATATCGCCGATGACGAATATGTCGAGGTCACCCCCAAGTCGATCCGCCTGCGCAAGATGTGGCTTGACCCCAATGACCGCAAGCGCATGAGCCGCGCCGCCAAGTCGGCTTAGTTAGCGGATACCCCCTCCTAACCTCCCCCTGATAGGGGGAGGAACAGATCGGGGATGTGGCGCGATCTAGTCTGACGCACCGGCCGAATTCCTCCCCTATCAGGGGGAGGCTAGGTGGGGGTATCCGGAGAAAAGCATGACCGACTGGATCATCCAGACCATTTCCGATCTGGGCTATCTCGGCATCTTCCTCGTCATGCTGGCGGAATCGATCTTTCCGCCCATTCCGTCCGAACTGATCATCCCCTTTGCCGGCTTTGCCGCCGCCAATGGGCAGCTCGATTTCTTCGGCGTGCTGGCCGCGGCCACCGTCGGCGCTGTGGTGGGCATGCTGCCGTGGTATTTCGCCGGGCGGCTGTTCGGGCTCGACCGGGTGCGCTGGCTGGCCGATCGCTATGGGCGGCTTTTGACCATGAATGCCGACGAGATCGATGTGGCTGTCGGCTTCTTCCGTCGCTTCGGGCCCATCATCGTGCTGTTCGGCCGGCTGATGCCGATCGTCCGCACGCTGATTTCCATTCCGGCCGGGCTTGCCCGCATGCCGTTGCCGGTCTTCCTGCTCGCCTCGACCACAGGGGCGCTGATCTGGAACACGATCCTGACCCTGGCCGGCTATGTCCTGCATGAGCATTACGAGCTGGTCGAGGTCGTGCTTGATCCGCTGAGCTATATCGTGCTGGCCGGCGTGGTGCTGCTCTATCTCTTCCGCGTCATCACCTGGAAGCCGGCCAAGAAACCGACCACGCCGACACCCTGATCCGTCTCGCAAAATGCAACGCGCCTCGCATTTTGCCACGCCGTCCTGCCGCAGGATGGGAATGTTCACAACACTTTAACGCCTGCAGCCCCGCATTCCGGGCCCGTCCGGTCTGGCACGCTTCGTGCATTGCACCAGCCGTCCGGCAGACTTTGTATTGCGTACCGGATGTCAGTCATTGGGGTCTCGTTCCGTGCGACCGGAGCGGGACCCTCATGCTTTTTGGCCCGCCACTTGTGAGCCGCCCGGCTTGGCCTTACATAGGCGGGCAGTGCCAACCACCCGAGAGCGCCATGATCGCCCTGCTGCAAACCCTGTCGATGATCCTGACCCTGGTCTGGTGGGTCTTCCTCATCATGATCATCATGAGCTGGCTGATCAGCTTCAACGTGATCAATACGCGCAATCAGTTCGTGGCCGGGCTGTGGCGGGTGGTCAATTCCATCACCGATCCGATCCTGCGGCCGATCCGTCGGGTGATTCCGCCGATCAACGGGCTCGACCTGTCGCCGATCATCGTCTTCGTCATCATCTTCTTCCTGCAATCCTTCATCGCCAACGACCTGCCGCGCATGCTGCTGAGCTGATCGGCGGTGGCGGGACAGCCCTATCGGCTCGGCCCTGCGGGGCTGAGCCTGTTTGTCCGCGTCACCCCCAATGCCGGGCGCGATGCCATCGAGGGCGTCGAAATCCGCGATGACGGCAGCTGTGTGCTGCGCCTGCGCGTCAAGGCCGTGCCCGACAAGGGCAAGGCCAATGCGGCGGTCGTGGCGCTGCTGGGCAAGGCGCTGGGCGTGCCGAAAACGGCCATAGTGGTCACGGCGGGCGAGACCAGCCGGTTCAAGACGCTGGCGATCAGCGGCGACGCATCCGTGCTGGCCGCTGCTGTCGATGCGCTCGGCTGAGCGCATTCAGCCGCCGTTCAGTTCGCAAGGCCAATCCTCACTACGGGACTTGCTGGTCCCGAACCGGAGGATTGCAGAATGGAACGTCGTTTGCTGTGCGCCGCAGTCGCGGCCATGACCATGTTTTCTCCCTTGCCCGCCTTTGCCATGAAAGGGATCGATGCCGCACGGAGCTGCGAAGCGCGGCCCGGCTGTAAGGTGATCTATGACAATAGCGGTGGCGACGTGATCGTCATCGTCGTCGATGGCTCGACCATCGTCTGCCCGACGCCGCAAAGCGAATGCGAAGTCTGGACCAGGGTGGGCGGCGCCCGCCTGCCGCATGTCAATGTCGACAGCGTCATGGTCGATCCGGGCCGGACGCCGGGTGGCGGCAAGCCATCGGTCGGCCCCAAGCCCGGTGGCCTCGCGATCACACGCTAGGCCAGACTGCGGCAAAGCATCGCAATATCGATTGCTTAACCAAACAATCCCGCTAAGCTCCGCTTCGGAAGGGGCTCTGGTAGGGCAGGCCGCACCGGTTGGAGGACCGGTACCGGTATTGCGTTGAGTCCCCGGAGGAAAATCTAGAGGGACTTCGAATGACTTTGGCACTCTGGCTGATCGTCCTGTGCGGCGCTCTGTCCATCGTCTATGGCGTTTATACGACCCAGCAATTGCTCGCCGCCGATAGCGGTTCGGCCCGCATGCAGGAAATCTCGGCTGCCGTCCGCGAGGGCGCCTCGGCCTATCTAAAGCGGCAATATACCACGATCGGCATTGTCGGCGTGGTCATCCTGATCGCCGCCTTCTTCCTGCTCGGCATCTATGCCGCCATCGGCTTCCTGCTCGGCGCGGTGCTGAGTGGCGCTGCCGGCTTTATCGGCATGAATGTGTCGGTGCGCGCCAATGTGCGCGTGGCCCAGGCCGCCGTCTCCTCGCTCGGCAAGGGGCTGGACCTGGCCTTCAAGTCGGGCGCGGTTACCGGCATGCTGGTGGCGGGCCTCGGCCTGCTCGGCGTCACGCTCTATTTCATCGTGCTGACCCAGATGCTGGGCTTCGATCCCACCAGCCGCACCGTCATCGATGCGCTGGTCGCCCTCAGCTTCGGCGCCTCGCTGATTTCCATCTTCGCCCGTCTCGGCGGCGGCATCTTCACCAAGGGTGCCGATGTGGGCGGCGACATGGTGGGCAAGGTGGAAGCGGGCATTCCCGAAGACGATCCGCGCAACCCGGCCACCATTGCCGATAATGTGGGCGACAATGTCGGTGACTGCGCCGGCATGGCCGCCGACCTGTTCGAGACCTATGTGGTGACCATCGTCGCCACCATGGTTCTCGCGGCCATCATCCTGCCCGATGCGTTCAAGCTCATCGGCATGGTACTGCCGCTGGCCATTGGCGGCGCCTGCGTCGTGACCTCGATCATCGGCACCTATTTCGTCAAGCTCGGCGCCGACAACAACATCATGGGCGCCCTCTACAAGGGCATCATCGCCACCGGCGTGCTGTCGCTGGTCGCGCTGCTGCCGGTGCTGTGGCTGATCTTCGGCGACATGAACACGGTCGTCGAAGCCAGCGACAAGACCTTCACCCCGTGGAGCCTGTTCTGGTGCGGCGTGGCGGGCCTGGTCATTACCGGCCTGATCATCGTCATCACCGAATACTATACCGGCACCAACCGCCGCCCAGTGAATTCCATTGCCGAAGCCTCGGTTACCGGCCATGGTACCAACGTCATCCAGGGCCTCGCCGTGTCGCTGGAATCGACGGCCCTGCCGGCCATCGTCATCATTGCCGGCATCATCGTCACCTATAACCTGGCGGGCCTGTTCGGCATCGCCTTCGCCGTCGCGACCATGCTGGCTCTGGCCGGTATCGTGGTGGCGCTCGACGCCTTCGGTCCGGTCACCGACAATGCCGGTGGCATTGCCGAAATGGCCGGCCTCGACAAGGAAGTGCGTCACAATACCGACGCGCTCGACGCTGTCGGCAACACCACCAAGGCCGTCACCAAGGGCTATGCCATCGGTTCGGCCGGCCTCGGTGCGCTGGTGCTGTTTGCCGCCTATACGCAGGACCTGATCTACTTCTCGGCCAATGCGGTGGAAGGCTCGATCTTCTTCGGGCTGGGTTCGCTCAGCTTCTCGCTGGCCGATCCCTATGTGGTCGTTGGCCTGCTGTTCGGTGGCCTGCTGCCGTTCCTGTTCGGCGGCATGAGCATGACCGCGGTGGGCCGCGCCGCCCAGTCGGTCGTGGTGGAAGTGCGCCGCCAGTTCAAGGAAAAGCCGGGCATCATGGCCGGCACCGACAAGCCCGACTACGGTCGGGCCGTCGACATGCTGACTAAGGCGGCGATCAAGGAAATGATCGTGCCGAGCCTGCTGCCTGTGCTGTCGCCGATCGTGGTGTTCTTCGTGATCTTCTGGATCGCGGGCCCCGGTGCCGGCTTCTCGGCTTTGGGCGCCATGCTGATGGGCGTCATCGTCACCGGTCTTTTCGTGGCTATCTCCATGACCGCCGGCGGCGGCGCCTGGGACAATGCCAAGAAGAGCTTTGAAGACGGCTTCACCGACAGCCACGGCGTCAAGCACCTCAAGGGCGGCGACGCCCACAAGGCCTCGGTCACCGGCGACACCGTCGGCGACCCCTACAAGGACACGGCCGGCCCGGCCGTCAACCCGATGATCAAGATCACCAACATCGTGGCCTTGTTGCTGCTGGCGGTGCTGGCGCATCTGGGGGCCTAAGCGCCGATACAGCCCTCATGGTGAGCCTGTCGAACCACGAGGGCGGTCGGACTGGAATGAAGAAGGCCCGGGAGCAATCCCGGGCCTTTGCTTTGAAGAAGTCGCACCATTTCGCCCCACCCCCGATGTCATCCCGGCCTTGAGCCGGGACCCATCTCGAGATCGCGCTACAGCCGCAAGGTGGATCGCCCGACCACTGGGCAAGCCCCACCATCTCAGGATGGATCCCGGCTCAAGGCCGGGATGACGGTGGTTGGGGAAACGGCAGTGAACTTATCCATCTTATCCCCCTCCCCAAAACTGAGCGTATCCTCCTCCCATCCCTCCGCATGGGCGGCCTGCAGGCGAACAGTGGTGGAGGGGGCTGGGCGCGGCTCGCCGCTGCGCAGGTCCGAGTCCGGGCGGAAGCGTGTGCGCGACCCCCGTACTGTTCCAAAAACCGGCACCCCGAGACGGCTTCCGTCTCATATTAAAAATACCTCAGGGGCGAAGGCCGTCTCGGGGTTCGCTCGTTGTCATCCATACGCGACACCGGAGGCCGGATGGCCATCCAGGCGAACGCGTTGCAAAAAACTTCGCGGCAAAATGTCGAAGTCCTGTTGCCCCGCTCGTCGCCCTGTCAGATGGCGGCCGGGAGGGTTGCCAGACACACGGGAGAATACCAATGCGTAAACTGACTGCAGGCCTGTTCTATTCCATCGATGGCGTGGCCGAGGCCCCGGACCAGTTCCAGTTCGATAGTTTTGACGACGAATTGGGCGCGCTGCTCGGCAGCGTCATGGGTGATGTCGATACGGTGCTGCTGGGCCGCAAGGGCTATCAGGAATGGGCGGGCTACTGGCCCAATGCCGGCGAGGACATGGATTTCGGCGCCTATATCAACAATGTTGCCAAATTCGTCGCCTCGCGCACGCTGAAACAGGCCGATCTCGCCTGGCAGAATTCCACCCTGATCGAGGGCGATCTCGAAGCGTTCGTGCGCGATCTCAAGCAGCAGCAGGGCGGCACGATCGCTGCGATGGGCGGTCTGTCGCTGGTCAGCCAGCTCACGCTGGCCGGGCTGCTGGATGAATTGACCCTCATCGTCCACCCGGTCATTGCCGGCAAGGGCAAGCGCCTGTTCGAAGACGGCACGCCCACCACGCGGCTGGAGCTCATCAACAGCCAGATCACCAGCAAGGGCAATGCCGTGCTGACCTATGGCAAGCGGGCGGATTAACACATCGCCCTTCCCCTCTCCCCTTGTGGGAGAGGGACGACATTTCTGCGTTCAGCAGAAATGTCAGGGTGAGGGGTTCTGCGTCATCCCATGCTTCGATGACTGTGGAAGCAACCCCTCATCCGCCCTTCGGGCACCTTCTCCCGCAAGGGGAGAAGGGAGATCTTGCGCGGTGTGGGTAACTCATGATCCGAGGTCGGCATCCTGCGCTTCCAGCACGGCGATGACGCGGCCGAGCAGGCCCAGGAATTGCTGCCGCTCCCCGGCATCGAGCTGTTCCAGCGCCAGTGCATTGATGGCACTCACCACGCGCTCCACTGTTTCCACCTTGCCCAGCGCCAGCGGCGTCAGCGCCACCAGGGCGCTGCGTTTATCCCCGGGGTCCTGCCGCCGGTGTATCATACCGTCGCGTTCCATACGCTTGAGCGTGGCTGCCATGGTGGGCTGTTCCACCGCGGCGCGGCGGGCCAGCTCCTTCTGCGTCAGCGTGCTGCCATCGGCCAGGGCAAACAGCACCGGCATATAGGCCGGGGCGATGCCTGTCGGGGCGAGCTGCCGCTCCAGTTCGCGGCTGAACAGGCGCGCGGCCCAGTTGGCCATGTAACCGGCGGAGGTTTCGCGGGTCAGGACCATTTACATAGCTTGCTATCTAAATACATAGTGTGCTATCTATAACGCCTCAGCCAATGCCCCGCAAGGAGCCTGTCATGCCGCTCACCAGCAGTCCGACCCGCTATGGCAGTGTCGCCATCGCCATCCACTGGATCACCGCCCTGGCCATTCTCGGCATGCTGGCCAGCGGCCTCACCGCCGCCAATACAGAGGACGAGGCGGTCAAGCTCACCCTGTTGCGCGGCCACGCTATCACGGGCGCACTGATCGGGGTGCTGACGCTGTTGCGCATTGTGTGGTGGCTGTTCCTCGACCGCCGACCGGCCGATGCAACCGGCCTGTCGCGTGGGCAGGTTCTGGCCTCCCACGTCGTCCATTACGGGCTCTATGCCGTCATTCTCGTCATGGTTTCGAGCGGCATTGCCACGCTCATCCTCAGCGGCGGCGGGGCGCAACTGGCCGGCGCCGCGCCGCTGCCACTGCCCGATTTCACCCTGGCGCCGCCCTTCACCGTGCATGGTCTGCTGGCACGGGCGCTGATCGTGCTGCTGATCGGCCATATCGGAGCGGCTTTGTGGCACCAGTTCGTCAGGCGCGGTCGCCTGCTGGCGCGGATGGGGCTGGGCTCATAGCGGCGAGCTTTTCGAAGGCGCGCTGCTCTGGGGGATTGGCCAAAGCCGCAGCAATGGCCTGCGCGCAGGCCTCCGGGGGCGTCGTGCCGGTATCGACCACAAGGTCGTAAATGCCCGGTACATGCACCGCTTCCTGCCAGCGGCGCACCGGGTCGGGTACGCCCTCGCCCGCCGCATAAAAGCCGCCCTGCGGATCGGCATTGCGGCGGCGCATGATGGTTTCGATGGGGCAGAGCACCCCCACGAACAGCACATCGAGTCCGACCATGCGCCGGGCGCAGGCCGGCAGGATGCCGAGCGGGGCCGAATAGAAGTCGTGATGGCCAAGGTCGGCCACCACGTCGAAACCCTGCCGCGCATGGGCGGCGATGGCGTCGTAGAGCGCAGAAAAGAGCCGCACCACGTCAGGCTCCAGTTCGGGCATTTCCCCGCCCGGCCGCAAACCTATCCCCGGCAGCAGTGCTGGCGGTAGACTGGCATTCTGGGCATCGACGCCCAGATTGATCCAGTGGCCCGGCAATTGCGCCTGCATGGCCTTGGCAATGGAGGATTTGCCGGAGCGCGGGGCGCCGTTGAGGATGACGATACGACCGGTCATGGCACGCGGATCGCTGTCATATTCTGTCCGTTCTGGTGCAGCATCAGGCTTGGTGCAGCGCCCTCCACCGGATCGGCAAAGGTGATCTGGGCATCGACCACCCGGAAGAAGAAGCGCTTTTCGCTTTCCGGGAAGATTTCAAAACGCGCCTGCCCGGTCAACTGGGCAAAGAGCTGCTCGCCCTCTGCCGTCACGGTGATGGTGACGCCCGGCGCCAGCAGATATTCGCCGGCATAGGCGGGCAGAATAGCCTTGTCGATTTCGGCGACTTCCCGCGGCGTCGGCTGGGGTCGCAGCGGCAGGGAGGGATCAAGCAGATGCAGGCCGATATCCTCGATGCCGGCCTCGGTCACCATACTGGACAGCACCACGACGCCATTGCCGGTGGTGCGATCATAGCCGGCAAAGCTGCGATAGCCGCCGGTTATGCCATTGTGCCAGGCAATATCGAGGCCGCCTTCGGTCAGGTTGAACCAGCCCAGCCCGATCACCTCGCCCGCTCCGCCGGTGGGCCGCGTGCGCTCCAGCATGATGGCGAAAGCCGGCGCCAGCGGGCTTTCCACCGCGCCGCTGGCGGCAGCGATGAATTTGGCGAGGTCGGCGGTGGTGCTGACCAGCGCGCCGACAGGGGCAAAGGCGTCGAAATCCCAATTGGGCACCGGTTCGCCCGCCGCGTCGTGGCCGGTCGCCATGTCGGCAATGGGGCCGGGCGTCGTGGCAAGGCTGGTCTCGCTCATGTCGAGGGGATCGAGAATCTGCTCCTGCAGCAGCTCGGCATAGGGCTTGCCGCTTACATGTTCGATGGCCTGGGCCAGCAGGGTGACACCGACATTGGAATATTCGAATGTTTCGCCGATATCGCGCGGCAGCTCATATGCGGCGATCCACGCCATCAGCGCATCGGCACCATAGCCCGAATAGGGATTGGCCGCGCCCCTGGCGATCAACTCTTCCGGCAGGCTGGAAAAGCCCGCGGTATGGGTGGCGAGGTCGAAGGCGGTGATCGCTTTGCCGTCGCGTTCGGGCAGTACGGTGCCCGCGGGCAGATAGTCGGTCAGCGGTGCGTCGAGATCGATCTGCCCATCGACCACCAGCTGCGCCAGCAGCAGGTTGGTCATGAGTTTGGTGATCGAGCCGGCCTCGAACACAGTATGCTCGTCGACCGGCGTCGGATCGTCCCTGGACAGCGTGCCATGCGACACGAAGCGCGGCACGCCACCCTCGATCACCGCCACCGATATGGCCACGTTGGCCTGGTCGCGGTCGATGCGGTCGGCCAGGATTTGCGCGATCTCGGCGTCGGATGGCATGTCTGCCGCCTGGGCCGGCAGCGGCATGGCGATCAGGGCGGCGATAGCCAGTGTGGCGAGGGCGCGTTGCATCGGAGCCTCCGGATTGTGCATGAACCGCTTACCGGCATGCACAATCCATGCGGCAGGGATGAGGCCGGCCTACTTGGCGGCCTGGGCCATGGCGATGGAATTGAGGATCACCTTCTTGGCGTCCTCATAGCCGCCGACATGGCTGATCTTGGCCCATTTGCCGGGCTCGAGATCCTTGTAGTGGGTGAAGAAGTGCTTCACGCGCTCGACCTGGATAGCCTGCATGTCGGCGATATCCTTGATCTCGTCATACATGCGGGTCAGCTTCGGCACCGGAAGGGCAAGGATTTTCTCGTCCTGGCCGCCATCATCTTCCATGAACAGCACGCCGATCGGGCGGCAGCGGACGACCGCGCCGGGCACCAGAGGCCGCGAATTCATCATGATGACGTCGAGCGGATCGCCATCGCCGCACAAAGTGTGGGGCACGAAGCCGTAATTGCCCGGATAACGCATCGGCGTATAGAGGAAGCGGTCGACGAACAGCGCGCCACTGGCCTTGTCGATTTCGTACTTGATCGGCTCGCCGCCCATGGGCACTTCGATGATGACATTGAGGTCGTCGGGCGGGTTCTTGCCGGTGGGGATGGCGTCGATATTCATGGTTCAGGTCTCATTCATCGGGGGAGGCGACAAAGTGGCTGCGTTGTGCCCAACCGAGGCCGCAAAGGCAAGCCAGTTTGGCGCAACCCTGCCTGTCCCGTCCTGCCCAGCGAGGAATGTGATGAAACAGATTCTGGCCGCCATGCTCGCAATTGCCGCCCTCGCCACGCCGGCGCAGGCCGCATTCAACAGCGCCTATACCGATCTCGACCTGGACGAATGCCTGGTGCTCGACGCCGATGATTTCGGCGCCAGCTGGGCCTGTCCCGGCTACAAGGGCTATCCGCTGATGGTCAGCGAAGGCGACCTGCGCTTTTCACTGGCCTATGGTTTCAATATCGATCCGTCCGATCGCTGGCAGACATTGCCGCCCTTCAACCGGCTGGGTGAAAAGCTCGAATGGCGGCTCAGCAATGACCTGGGCCGCTGGATGCCGATCGCCACTATCGTGCGCTATCACACCGCCGATCCGGAAACCGGGGTGGACAAGGGGCAGGTGCTGGTGGTGACGCAGCTGGTCGAGGGCAATATGTGCCACATCGCCTATATCGACGCGGTGGCCAATGAAAATGCCAACGAACTGGCGCGCGAGGCGGCCGATAAATCGGGAGATTTCGATTGCGCCAATGACGAGGTCGAGGTCATCGGCACGTTCGAGGCCTATTAATCACCCGCCATTGGAACGCTCTCAAGCCTTCTCGGCGCGACCGACCTGATGGCGCAATATGGTGCGGTCGCGGCTGGACACGCCGATCAGTTCGGCAATGCGCCAGACCATATTGTCTTCCAGCTCGTGGTTCTGCTTGTCGGCAAACACCACCATCCACATCATGCGCACGATTTCGATGCGGTCTTCCATGTCGAGCTGGGTCAGGCCCGAGGTGAATTTGTAGAAATCCACCGCCTCGGCATCACGCATGGCGGCCTCGCGGACCAGTTTATCCACGGCGGCTTCGTCCATGTCATAATGGTCGGCCAGCGCGCCCTTGATGGCGTTGCGCTCCTCGTCCTTCATCTGCCCGTCCACGGCGGCCAGATGCACCAGCAAGGCCGCCACGGCCAGCTTGGGGTCGTGGTTGGACAGCATGGTTTCGGGCTTGTTGAACAGGCGGGTAATAGCCTCGAACATGGCGCAAGCCTCCTTCGGGGAGCGGCAGGAGTGGCGAAAGGGTTGCACGCCGGGAGGCAGGCAGGCGGCAGAATTAGCAGTCCGGCTCCCCGGCGTGAATGGGTGAGGGCCCGGGTCACGCGCTCTTGACCGGGCTTGATGCGCAAGGGCCACACACGTTCACGCGAAAAGGACTCGACTCCGCGGAGATTCGGAGTCTAAATGTTCCCGTTTTGTTCACTTGAGGATTGGTGCGATGCCCGCGCCCGACCAGCAACAGCGCCTTGCCGCGCTGCGGGAAACCATTGCCGATATCGAGCGCAAGCCGGCGCTGGCCGAAGCGCGGATGCTGGTCGAGCAGCAGGGCCATGCCTTTCCGGTGCTGGCCGGCGGCATGCTGCAGGAAATCTTCACCGACGAGCGGCGCAATGCCGGGGCTCTGCTCGGCTTTGCCCTGGCGCAGGCCAAGGGGCTCTTCACCGCGCAAAGGCGGGCCGTCATCTACCTGCAACTGGCCGATGAGGCGCAGAAGCTGGGCCTGCCCTATGGGCCGGGGCTGCTGAGTTTCGGGCTCGATCCCGCTGCGCTGGTGCTGGTGCGGGCGGGCAATATGGGCGAGCTGCTCTGGGCGATCGAGGAGGCCATTGCCTGCCGCGCGGTCGCGGCTGTCGTGGCCGATATCGGCAGCCATTCCAAGCTGCTCGATTTCACCGCCAGCCGGCGGCTCAGCCTGCGCGCTGCCGCCACGGGCGGCTCGATCTTCATGCTGCGCTACGGGCAGGAGCGCGAGGCAAGTGCGGCGCATCTGCGCTGGCGCCTCATGCCCATCCACAGTGCCCGGTCGCGCTATGACGCCAAAGCGCCGGGCCCGCTGCGCTGGCGGGCGGAGCTGGAAAAGGGCGCCCTTATCAGGAACCAGACCGAATTCGTGCTGGGTTGGACGGAAAATGGATTCACAACACTCCCTGCTCAGCGCCGCCATGCAAACCGGCATGCCGGGCGCGCGGCGCTTCCTCGTGCTGTTCCTGCCGCATTGGCCGACGGATTATCTCAAACGGCGTGATAGCCAGCTCAAGGCGCCGCTGGTGCTCTATGAACCCGTCAAGGGCGGGCTGCGTCTGGCTGAAGTCGATGCCGAAGCCATGCGACTGGGCCTCAGCGCCGGGCAGAACCTGGCCGATGCCCGCGCCATGGTGCCCGGGCTGACGGTGCGCGAAATGGATCGCCCGCTGCTCGAAGCGGCCTTTGCCGATTTTGCTGACTGGCATTCCAATGCCAGCCCGCTGGTGGCGGTCATGGACGCGGTTAGTGCTTTCGGCGACCTGGTGCTCGATATTACCGGGGTGGCGCATCTGTTCGGCGGCGAGCGGCCCATGCTGCGCCTGTTGCTGACTCGGCTGCGCGATCTCGGCTATACCGTCGCCGGCGCCATTGCCCCCACCATCGGGGCAGCCTGGGGCATCAGCCATTTCGCGCGCAGCCAGGTGGTGGAAGCCGCCGATCTCGAAAGCGTCCTCGATGCGCTGCCCATCCACGCGCTGCGGCTGACTCCACCCCAGATCGGCGGCCTGACGCAAATGGGGCTCAAGCATGTGGGCCAGCTCCGCCCACGGCCGCGCAAGCCATTGCAGGCGCGGTTCGGGGCGTCGCTGCTGGCCCGGCTCGACCAGGCCTATGGCATGATCGAGGAGCGGATGGTGCCACGCCTGCCGCCGGCCGAGCTTTATGCCGAGCGGCGCTTCGCCGATCCGATCGGGTTGATGGATGACGTGCTGATGACCTGCCATGACCTGGCCATCCAGCTTGCCATTCGCCTCGAAGCCGAAGGGCAGGGCGGGCAGGCCTTCCACCTCTTCCTCTATCGCGTCGATCACAAGGTGATGGCCCTGTCGGTCAATTCGGCGCGGCTGACGCGCGACCCCACCCATATCACCAAGCTCTTCGCCAACCGTTCCGAGCGGCTGGAGGGTGACTATGATGCCGGCTTCGGCATCGACATGATCCGGCTGGCGGTCAGTTCGGTGTCCGAACTCGATGCGGTGCAGCTCGGCGCCTTCTCGCATCAGGGCGTGGCCGAGGATCTCGACCAGCTCAATGACAGGATGAGCAGCCGGCTCGGCACGATGGCGGTGCTGAAAACGCAATTGGTGGCCAGCCACATTCCCGAACAGGCAGCGCGGCTGGTGCCGGCGCTGGCGGCCAATGACGGGTCGCGCGATTCCGGTTGGCCCGTGCCGCCCCGGCCGCTGCGGCTGCTGCCCATGCCGGAACGGGTAGCCATCAATGCCGAAGTGCCTGACGGGCTGCCCGCCTCGATGATCTGGCGGCGCGATAGCTACAAAATCGAAAAGGCCTCCGGGCCCGAACGGCTGGGTGCGGAATGGTGGCGCAGCGGCCAACGGCTGCAACTGGTGCCGCCCGAAAAGCCGAAAAAGGGCGAGACGCCGCCCTATATTCCCAACCTGCCGCAATTCGACCCCGAGGCCGGCACGCGCGACTATTTCGTGGTTGAGGACGCAACCGGCCGCCGCTTCTGGATTTTCCGGCAGGGTTTCCATCGGGCCGGCGAGCCGGCGGTCTGGTATCTGCATGGATTTTTCGCATGAGCCAGGTCGTCGCCTTTGAGCCAAGGACAGGTTCCCGGCACCGGCCGGACCAGCCTGTTGCCGGCTATGCCGAACTGGTATCGACCACCAATTTCTCCTTCCTGCGCAGCGGTTCGCATCCGCAGGAAATGGTGGCTGCCGCCATGCATCTGGGGCTTGCCGCCTTCGGCGTGACCGACCGCAACAGTTTTGCTGGCGTGGTGCGCGGCTATGTGACGGCGCGCGAGCTCAAAGAGCAATTCCCTGATTTCCGCTATCTGGTCGGCGTGCGGCTCTGCTTTGCCGATGGCACGCCCGACATCATAGCCTATCCTACCGACCGGGTGGCCTATGGACGGCTGTGCAAGTTGCTGACCGTGGGCAATCAGCGCGGCGAAAAGGGCAAGCCGCTGCTGTATTTTCCGGACCTCTTCGGGGCGGGCAGCCTGGCCCAAGAACAGGGACCGCCGGAAAATTATGCGCAGGGCCAGCTCTTCATCCTCATGCCCGACGAGAGCAATTGGGGCCTGACGGCCAAGACGCTCGACACATTGGCGCGCCAGGCGCCTGATCGAGTCTGGCTGGCCGGCACGCCGCGCTTCGACGGGCAGGATCGGGCCCGGCTCAACCGGGTCGCCGAGCTGGCGCGGGTGCATCGCGTCAAGATGATCGCCAGCAATGACGTGCTCTATCACGCGCCCGACCGCCGCATGGTGCAGGATGTGGTGACCTGTATCCGCGAGCATCTGACGCTGGAAAGCGCCGGCTGGCGCCTCGCCGCCAATGCCGAACGGCACCTCAAGCCGCCGGGTGAAATGGCCCGCCTGTTCAGCGATCATCCCGAGGCCCTGGCCGAAACCGGGCGCTTCATCGCCCGGATCGGTTTTTCGCTCGACCAGCTCAAATACAATTATCCCGAGGAAACCATCGGCAACGGCGAAACCGCCCAGCAGACGCTGGAGCGGCTGACCTGGGAAGGGGCGGCAAAACGCTTTCCCGAGGGGGTGCCGGACGATATTGCCGCTACGATTCGCACCGAACTTAAGCTGATCGACGAAAAGCTCTATGCCGCCTATTTCCTGACGGTGCGCGACATTGTCCGTTTTGCCCGCTACGAGCGGGACATCCTGTGTCAGGGACGCGGATCGGCGGCCAATTCCACGGTCTGCTATTGCCTGGAAATCACCGAGGTCAATCCGCGCAAGGCCAATCTGGTTTTCGGCCGCTTCATCTCCACCGAGCGGGACGAGCCGCCCGATATCGATGTCGATTTCGAGCATGAGCGACGCGAGGAGGTGATGCAATATGTCTACCAAAAGTATGGCGGCAAACGCACCGGACTGACCGCCAATGTCATCTCCTACCGCTCCAAAAGCGCCATGCGCGAGACCGCCAAGGCCTTCGGCATTTCCGACGATGTGATCAACGCCTTCAACCAGTTGAACTGGGGTTGGGGGTCGAGCGTCGAGCTGGGTAAGGTCCGTTCGATCGGGCTCGATCCTGACGATCCGGTGCTGGCGCAGATGTTCGAGGTCATCAAGGTGCTCAAGGGTTTTCCGCGCCACCTGAGCCAACATGTCGGCGGCTTCGTCATCACCCGGGATTCGCTGGAAAGCCTGGTGCCCATCGGCAAGTCGGCCATGGACAACCGCAATATCATCGAGTGGAACAAGGACGATATCGATGCTTTGGCCATCCTCAAGGTCGATGTGCTGGCTTTGGGGATGCTCACCTGCCTGCAGCGGGCCTTTGGCCTGATGCGACAGCATTATGGGCAAGAGGTGAAGCTGGCCGAGTTGCAGAATGAGGAATACGCGCATCCGGAAAGGGCAAAGCCGGTCTATGAAATGACCCACCGGGCGGACACGATCGGCGTGTTCCAGATCGAGAGCCGGGCGCAGATGTCGATGCTGCCGCGACTGCAACCCAAGGTGTTCTACGATCTCGTGATCGAGGTGGCCATCGTCCGGCCGGGCCCGATCCAGGGCGGCATGGTGCATCCCTATCTAAAACGCCGGCAAGGCATCGAAAAGGTCTCTTATCCCAGCAAGGAATTGGAGGCCGTGCTCCATCGCACGCTGGGCGTGCCATTGTTCCAGGAACAGGCCATGCAGATCGCCATTGTGGGCGCCGGCTTTTCTGCCGGCCGGGCCGATCAATTGCGTCGTGCCATGGCCGCGTGGAAACGCACGGGCCAGATCGAGCAATTCGAGGCCGATTTTCTCGCCGGCATGGCGAAGAATGGCTACAAGCCTGAATTTGCCAGAAGCGCCTTCGACCAGATCAAGGGCTTTGCCGAATATGGCTTCCCCGAAAGCCATGCGGCGTCCTTTGCGCTGCTGGTCTATGCCTCGTGTTGGCTCAAGTGCCATTACCCCGATGTCTTTGCCTGCGCGCTGCTCAATTCCCAACCCATGGGATTCTATGCCGCCAGCCAGCTGGTGCGCGATGCGGTCGAGCATGGCGTCGAAGTGCGGCCGCCCGATATCAACCTGTCAGGCCATGACAGTTCGCTCGAGGCGACGGACTGGCGCGCCAGTGATCATGTCTGGGATCGTCATGCGCCCATGCGCGAGGTCATTTGGTCGAAAAGAGCTTTGCGGCTGGGTCTGCGGGAAGTCGAGGGCCTGGCCAAGAAGGATATCGAGCGGATCGTGGACCTGCGCGGAGCGCGCTATACCTCGATCCGCGATCTGTGGCTGCGGACTGGTGTCCCCATTGCCAGCCTTGAAAAGCTCGCCCGGGCCGATGCCTTTGCCGAGCTTGGTCTTAACCGGCGCGAAGCGCTCTGGGCGGTCAAGGGGTTGATGGGCACGCATGGAGCCGAGTTGCTGCCGCTCTTTGCCGCCACGCAACCGGCTCTGCCCGTGCCCACGGAAGAACCGACCAGGCTGCCGCTGATGCAGTTGGGTGAAGAAGTGATCCACGATTATGCGACGCTGTCGCTGTCGCTCAAGGGGCATCCGGTGCAGTTCCTGCGGCCCATGCTCGACAGGCGGGGCACGGTCCGGGCGGCTGACCTGGGCAAGGTGGTGCCGGGCCGGCGGATCGAGGTGGCCGGCTTGGTGCTGGTGCGGCAAAGGCCGGGCACGGCGAGCGGGGTGATCTTCGCCACGCTGGAGGACGAGACGGGCATCGCCAATATCGTCATCTGGCCCAAACTCTTCGAGAAGGACGAAATGCGCCGGACGCTGCTGGCGAGCCGCCTGCTGGCCGTGCAGGGCAAATTGCAGAAGGAGGGTCTGGTGATCCACCTCATTGCCGAGGACATGGTCGATCTCACCCCGCAATTGCTCGATATCAGCAATGGCCGGGATATCGAAGAAATCGCTCCGCCCCGCAAGGGGCACGATCGCAACAGCCTGCGCGAAGAGGAAATGGCCCGGCGCCGGGCCTATGCCGCGCTGCCGGGTGGCCGCAATTTCCACTAGCCCTTTGTCACATCGCCTTTGCGGAAAACCGGCGCCACTTTTCCGCGCGATGCTCGCTAGATCAGGATCTTGTCGATTGCCCTGGCCAGGGCGATGTCTCGGGCGCTGAGGCCGCCGGCATCGTGGGTGGAGAGGCGGATGGAGACGCTGTTATAGCTGTTGGACCAGTCGGGGTGGTGGCCGGCCTTTTCGGCCGCCAGGGCGACCCGGCTCATGAAGGCGAAGGCCTCGGAAAAGTCCTTGAACTTGAAAACACGATCGATGGCGCCGGCCGCCTCGTCATAAATCCAGCCCTTGAGGCCGCGCAGGCCGGCTTCCCGTTCCGTGTCGCTCAGCTTTTCAACCATGCCGTTTCACCTGTTCCACACCTGCTGCATCGCATTGCTAGACGGGCAAAGCGACGCTTCCGTGGCGGGTGTTAACGCGGTGGCAAGCAGTTTGGCCGCAGCGTGGCCGTCAACCTGATGGCCGGCAATCGGCCGGGTCAATTCAGATCCGCGAGCGAGGGGGCGACGCGTGGTTTGGACCAGACGATTTGGGGCTCTCGGCCTGGCCTGCATGCTCGCCATTCCTGCCGATGCAGCCGAACTGGTGGTCTATCACAACTGGGCCTCGCCGGCCGAGCTGACGGCGCTCAACGTATTGCGCCAGGCGCTCGAAGCGCGTGGGCACAGCTGGTTGCCATTGGCCATTCCACATGATGCCAATGGCGATATCGACGTGGTGCAGCTGATCCAGGCGGGCGCGACGCCCAATGTCTTCCTGCAATTGCAGCCCGATATCTATCGCAGCCTCGATGCCGAGGGAAAAGTGCTGCATCTCGATACCCAGTTCGCCCAAAGCGGTGTGCTGGCGCAATTTCCGTCGGTGGTGCGCGATGCCATTACGGTCGATGGCGTCATCGTCAAGACGCCGGTCTCCATCCATGCCGATGCGATGATCTATTACAGCCGTGCCGTGGCCGAAGCGGCGGGCATCGACCCCGAGAGCTGGACTTCGCTCGCGGATATGTGGGCCGATTTCGACGCCGTGCGGGCGGCCGGCTTCCAGCCCATCGCCCTCGGCGCCCAGCCCTGGCAGGTCGGCTATCTGACCCATGCGCTGGTGGCGAGCCTGGGCGGGCCCGGTGTCTATGCCGGGCTTTACGGCGCCGTCACCGATCCGGCGGTACTCTACGATGCCAGCCTGCGCGACGTGTTTGCCTGGCTGCGGCGCTTCCAGCAGGAGGCCGATGCCGGCGCCTCGCAGCGCGACTGGAACATGGCCACCAATATGGTGATCCATGGCCGGGCCTTGCTGCAGGTGCAGGGTGACTGGATGAAGGGCGAGTGGACCGCGGCCGGCAAGACAGAGGCCGATGACTATGGCTGTCTTTTCGTGCCCGGTGCGGCGCATCTACCGGTCACCGTGGACAGTTGGGGTCTGCTGGGCGCGGTCTCGCCCGAGGTCGAGGCGGCCGAGCGGACCTTTGCCGATGTGGTGGTCGATGCCGAGGTACAGGCCCGCTTCGCCCGGGCCAAGGGTTCCACTCCGGTCCGGTTCGATGCGCGCGGCGCGGTGGATGCCTGCTCGCAAAAGGTGCTGGCGGCACTGGACCAGCCCGATTTCGCCAGGCCCACGCCGCACCTGACGGCACCGCCAGCCTGGGTTGCGGCGGTGTGGGATGTCGCCAATGCCTATTGGAATGATCCGGCCATGACGCCGGAAGCGGCGATTGCTGCGCTCAAGGCTGCACAAACGGCGTTCTAGCGCCTGCCTGCCGCCGAAGCAGCGGCGTTAAGCTGTTGTTCACCCTGCCATCGGGAATTTCCGGGACCCCATGGGCGTTTTGCTCAAAGCAAGGCGTTCTTAAGGGCTTAGGTGGCTTCTATAGCTGCTAACCAGGGGAACCACGTGTTTACCTCAGCGCGAAAGACAATGCCGGCCCTCGACTATGTGTCGATCATCCGCTCGGTCTACAGGGACCGGTATGCGATGTTGGCCGCTGCGTGGGGAACGGCGCTGGCTGCGGCTTTGAGCGCCTATAAATCCCAGTCGCTGCCGCTTTTCGCCATTGCCCTGGCCTTCATCATCATGGGCGTGCTGCGCTACGCCGATTCGCGCGCCTTCCAGCGGGCCGATATCGGCAGCGACGATGCCGAAGCCGCCGAACATTGGGAAAACCGCGCCGTGGTTTCCGGCGCACTGACGGGCATCGTCTATGGCTCCTGGTGTTTCATCTCCATGGTCGTGGTCCGCGATCCCTTCGCCGCGCTGACCAGCGCCACGCTGACCACTGCCGCCATGGTGGGCCTGGTGGCGCGCAATTTCGGGCTGGATCGCCTGGTCACCATACAGATGGTGCTGGTCATCCTGCCGCTGTCGATCGGCTATGCGATGCATGGCGATATCTACCATATCGTGCTGGCCCTGCTGCTCGGCATCATGCTGGCCAGTTTCCGCAAGCTGGCCGCCGATACCCGATCCATCCTGCTCAGCGCCGTGCATGGCCGCGTCGAGGCCTCGCGCCTGGCGGCAGAACTCGACATGGCGATGACCACGCTCGAGCATGGCCTATGCATGCTTGACGAACGCGGTGTCATTTCGGTCGCCAATGAGCGGGCGGTGCGCCTGTTCAACCTCATGGGCCAGTCCGACCTGCTGGGCCAGCCCGTCAGCGCCGTGCTCGGTACGCTCGGCGATAGCGGCGTGCTGCCGCGCACGGCGGTCGATCGCCTGCTCGATGTCATCGGCAAGCATACATCGGGCAAGGTGCTGCTCTGCCTGCCGGCGGGTCGCTATTACGAAGTCTCGGTTAGCTCGCGCCTCGAGCGCAGCGTGCTGCTGTTCGAGGATATCAGCGAGCGCATTGCCTCCGAAGAGCGCATCAATTTCATGGCGCGCCACGATACGCTGACCGCCTTGCCCAACCGCACCTATTTCGGCGAATTGGCCACCGAGGACATGGAGGCCCGCCGTTTTGCCGGGGCCCGGCCGCGGCTGGTTTCGCTGATGATCATCGACATCGACGACTTCAAGCATGTCAACGACACGTTCGGCCATATCGTAGGCGACGAGCTGCTGATGCAGGTGGCCAACCGCCTGCGCCAGACGGTGCCGGCCGAAGCCGTGCTGGCGCGCCTGGGCGGCGACGAATTCGTCATCTATCGCGGCGCCGTGGGCGATGCGGCGCAGGCCCAGGCCGATGCTGCCGCCATTCTCAGCGCCTTTTCCGAGCCCTTCCGGCTCGAGGGGCTGACGCTGTCGGTCACGGTCAGCGTCGGGTTGACCACCAGCGCCATTGCCACCGAAGCGCTTGACGACCTGATGACCAAGGCCGACTTGGCGCTCTATTCGGCCAAGGGCGACGGCAAGGCGCGCAGCCAGCTGTTCCATGCCCAGATGGATATCGACTATCATTATCGCCAGCGGCTCAAGGCCGACCTGCGCGATGCCGTGCGGGATGGCGCGCTGTCGCTGTCCTTCCAGCCGCTGCTGGACATTGCCACCCGCAAGGTGGTGACCTGCGAGGCGCTGGCGCGCTGGAACCATCCCGAGCTGGGGCCGATTCCGCCCTCGACCTTCATTCCTCTCGCCGAGGAGATGGGCCTGATCTCCACCATCACCTCCTGGGTGGTCGGGCATGCGACGGAACAATGCAGCCATTGGCCGGGCGATGTGGGCGTGGCCGTCAACATCTCGGCGCGCGATTTCCGCGGCAGCGACCTGGGGAGCCTGGTAGAAGAGGCCCTGGCTCGCTCCGGCCTCGATCCGGCGCGGCTCGAGATCGAAGTGACCGAGACTGCCGTCATCGAGGAGCGCGAGATCGCCCATCGCGTGCTCAGCGACCTGGCGGCCAAGGGCATTGCTATTGCGCTCGACGATTTCGGCACCGGCTATTCGTCATTGAGCTATCTCAATGCCTTGCCCTTCACCAAGCTCAAGATCGACCGCTCCTTCGTGGCTGACATTGCCAGCAATCCACGGTCGCTGCGGCTCCTGGCCAATGTGGCCCGGCTGGGCCGCGATCTCGACCTCACTGTCATCGCTGAAGGCGTCGAGACCGAAGAGCAGCTCAACACCATGCTGGCGCATACCGAAATCCAGCAGGTGCAGGGTTATTTCTTCAGCCGACCACTGCCCGAGCGAGATATCGGCGAGCTGATTGGGCGCCTCAATGCTGGCCAGGCCACGCCACAGGCAAACCTTCGGCATGGTTAATCTGCATTAACACTTTGTAAACGAGTATTAATTCTTGCCCGGCAGGTCTCCATGCCGGTCGGATCGTCATTTTTTCCAATGCCGACATGCCTAACAAAAGATTAATATCCCCGCAGACTAGGGGACTTGGTTATGAGTTCGGCATCCCAGCAAAGCAGTGCGCCTTCCCGTTTCGCCCTGACCTTGATCGATCTGCTCGATCGGGTTAAGTATCGGCGTGTGTCGGTGGAAGACCAGCTCGATCCGATCTACCGGCTGCGCTACGAGGCGTATCGGCGGGAAGATTTCATCCCCATCAACGCCCAGCAGATCACCCGTGACGCCTATGACGAAGCGCCCAATTGCTATGCTTTCGGCGTCTATATCGACGACAAGCTGGTGAGTTCGATCCGCCTGCATTTTGCCACGCAAGAGCAGCGGACCTCGCCCAGCCTGGGCATCTGGCCCGACGTGCTGGGCGGCATTCTGGACAATGGCGAGACCTATCTCGATCCGAGCCGCTTTACGGCTGACCGCGATGCTACCCTTGCCTTCCCCGCTCTGCCCTATCTGACGCTGCGCCTGGGCGTCATGGCCAGCGAGTATTTCGGCGCGACTTACTGTCTATCTTCGGTTCGCCCCGAACATGCCCCTTTCTACAAAAGGGTGTTCGGCTCGACCCAGCTGGCCGGCGAGGGCCATTGGGGCGAGCTGGCCTTTCCCGTCTGCCTCTATGCGACCTATCTGCCGGTGACGCTGCCCCGCATCATCGAGCGCTACCCCTTTTTCATGTCGACGCCGGAAGAGCGGGAAATCCTGTTCGGCGCCGAACCCCGCGCGATCCAAGCCATTGCGCCCACGGCACGGCAGGCACACCGCCTGCGCCTGGTGGGCGCAACCGAAGAGGCCTGGAGCTGAAGGGAAGTGGTGCCGCTTGCGTGACTCGGTTGTTACCCTCTTGACCCCACGACACTACTCGAAAGCTACAGAATACCAGTATGGGCCTCTAGACGATGCCTATAACATAACCTGTGCTAGTGCTCGAACGACCACGGCGAGAGAAGAGAATGGTTGCAACGGATGGCGCAGTTATCGGTATCGATGTCGGTTGTTCACCGACACGCCGCTCAAGCGCGATCTGTAGACTCAATTGGACTGCCTCGCTCGTTTCATGGGAGATCAATCGGTTCCGAGCCTCTGAACCGGAACGCGAGCAGGCTATTTTTAAAAGTGTCAGCGGTCACCAGATCACAGTTGCAGCCTTCGATGGCCCATTGCGGCGGGGCTTTGATATCATAGGTCGCTATCGAACCGCCGAGCGGATGCTAACCCGACGCTTGCGGCCGTTGATCGGCAAACCGGGACAATCCAGTGCGCCGATTGGCAAGTCGCTAAACCATCATTCCAACGAGTGCGTTCGCCATGTCGTTACCCATGGCAACGTACAGGACGCACAGCACAGTGTTGCGATCGACTCTAAGGCTCTGGTCGAGGCTTTCCCGAGTTCTTTTCTTGGCTTAATGATAGGCGATCCCGTGGCCCTTGCCGCGCGCAGAGGCGATCGGTCAGATACATTCTTCCGGCATCTTGCAGCAATTGGCTGCCTAGAATCTCTGATAGAGTACTGCCTTCCAGGCAGGCAACTTTCGACCGATCCAAACGATATCGTCAACCATGACGACCGTGCGGCGTTCGTCTGTGCGTTGACGGCGCTGTGCGTTGCGGTGGGGGATTTCGTTGCCGTGGGCGACGATATTGACGGCTGGATCGTTCTGCCCCCTGGGCGGCTTATCCAACCCGCTCAATGGGACCTACTGAGTCAGAATGCAAATGAGGAGGCAGCGGGTGCGCTGCATATTGGGAGCTGAAGGGAAGTGGTGCCGCTTGCGTGACTCGAACACGCGACCCCATCATTACGAATGATGTGCTCTACCAACTGAGCTAAAGCGGCAACGGCTGGCCTTTTACGTTGGGTTTGCGGCCGGTGCAAGAGGCAAGGGGGCTTCCGCGGGCAATTGCGGTGGGACGGGGTCGGCGGCCGGGCGCGCGGTGACGGTCATGGGGATTTTCCACTCGAAGGCGTCGAGCTTGCCGGACACCGGGGACATAGGCTCCCATTCGTCGCTGACCAGGCCATCGGCGGTCCAGGCCGGGTCGCGCGGGGCGCGTACGGCGCGGGCCAGCCATTCGCGGGCCTTGCCCTGGTCGCCGCTCTGGCCCTCCTCGATTTCGGCCATGAGGCTGGCCACGCCCTGGGTGGCATCGGCGCCGATAAAGGGCGCCAGCGCCTTGCGGGCCAGAGGCCAGTCATAGGCATCGATGGCGGTTCGGGCCAGGGCCATGCCGGCGGCGCGATGGGGCGGCGGGGTCTCGATGATCTCGCCCAGCCGCTTGAGGCGTTCCACCGCCGAAGCGCCGGGCTGGGCATGGGCATAGAGCGCCGCCACATCCGGATGGCCGGTGGCGCGCCAGATGCGGCGCAGCAGGCTCATCGCCTTGCGTGTATCGCCCCTGTTGATGTGGATGCGCGCGGCGATCAGCGCGGCGGGCACGAAATCGGGCAGTAGTTTCAGCGCCGTCAGGGCGTGATCGAGTGCGGCCAGCGGATCGCTGGTCTCGGCCTCGCGGGCGCGGGCGGTTTCGATCACCGCCTGGCGCCGCCGCTTGCGGGCGCGGTCCTCGCGGCTCTGCGCCTGCTCCACATTGACCATGGCCACTGCCGCGGCCCATTGGCCGCGCCGCGCCAGGTCATCGAACACGGCATCGGCGGCCCAGCCGCTTTGCGGCGCCAGCGCCAAAGCCTTGCGGGCAAAGGTCAGCGCTGCTTCGGGCCGATGCTGGGCGCGCGCCTGATCATAGAGACCGGTCAGCGCCGCCACGGCGGTCTTTTCGCTGGCGATAAGGGCGCGGTAGTGCTCGCGGGCGGCCGGCATGTCACCCAAAGCCAGGTCGGCGCGGGCCTCGAGCAGGCGTGCGGCGGCATTGGTGGGCAGGCGTGCCTGTGCGTCCCTTGCCAGCATGCGGGCGCGGGCCGGGTCGCCAGCCTGCAGGGCCACAATGGCGTCGGACAGGGCTTCGACACCCTGTTCGCGCCGGCGCTCGCTGCGGCGGCGGGCCATGTTGCGCGGCGCCGACAGGATGCGGCGGAGAATGGCCCAGAGCCCGATGACCACGATGGCAACCAGGATGAAGATGACGATGGCGGCGCCCAGCCGGGGCTGCATGCGATAGCCGGCCGCTTCCAGCGTCAGCGTGCCGGGCAGCGAAATGAGCCAGGCCGCCAAGGCGGTGACGACGAGGCTGCCAACGATCCATGAAGCGAGGCGGATCATTGGCCGGCCTCGCCGGACAGGGCGCTGGCGCGCAGGGTGTCGAGGAAGCGGGTGGCTTCGGCCTGGCTGGCCACCAGAGCCGGCACGTCCTCGCCAGCCGCCAGCATCGGGGCGGGCAGGGCGGCGAGCAGGGTTTCGGCGGCAATGAAGTCGCGGCGGGCAATGGCGCCTTCGAGGCGCGACATGACCGCTTCGGGCGTGTCGCCCGCGATTTCGCCGGTGGGCCGCAGCGCGATGGCCGAGCGGAACCAGTCGAGCGCGCCATCCTGCCATTGCGCATCGGGATCGGCCGGGCGCCCGGCCAGCATGGCGGGCAATACCGTGGCGAACCGGCTGGCTATGATATCGGGCCGGGTAAGACCGGTTTCGGCGCTGTTGGTGATGGCAGCGGGCACGCTTGCAGACGGCAGGGCGGCGCGCAGGGCACCGAGTTCGCTGGCATAGGGCCGGCCGGTATCGAAGGCGGTTTCGAGGCCCGACAGGATCAGCGGCAATTGCAGCACCGCGCCGATATCGCCGGGCTGCTCGGCCAGAACAGCAGTGGTCTGACTGACAGTGGTGTCGAGGTCACGCAAACCGGCTTCGGCTGTCCCGAGGCGCGCCGCGACTTCATCGAGCCGGGTGGTCAGCGCCATGAGATCGCTGCGCAGGGTTTCGACTGCGTCATTGTCGGTGGCAGGGGCGGGCGCTGTGCCCAGCGTATCGATCCGCGCCGTCAAGGCGGCGATGTCGCCCTCGATGCTGCCGAGATCGACAGGAGCGGCGCTGGCCGCGGCGGGTGCGGCCGGCTCGGCGGATTCCAGTGCGCCGATGCGCTGGTTCAACGCCGCCAATTCGCTCTGCGTGGTCTGGGTCACCGTTTCGAGTTCGGGAATGGCGGCGGCGAATTGCGCCAGGCGCGGGTCGGCGACGGGAGCCGGAGCCGGTGCGGTTGGCCACAGGCCGAACCAGGCCAGGCCATAGGCCGCGGCGAGGCCGAGCACGCCGCCAAGGACTGCGGCACCGAAGGCAAAGCCGCCGGCCTGCTGCGGGCTTGCCGCCGGTTTGCCTGCTGCTTGCTCGCTCTTTGCCTGGGCAGGCTTGGCCTCCGGCTTGTCGGCACCGGTCTCGCGCGGCTTGAGGTCCAGCACCGGCGGCTTGACCGGGCCGGTCTTGCTCCCGGTCGGCTTGGAATCACTATCCTTGCTATCCGCCATGGCTGATTGTCCTCTTCTCGGGGCCGATCATGGCCCAGTTTGCTCGCGGGCAAAAGCCAAAGCGAGCGACATCATGGCGTCTTCGTCGGGCCGGTCGGCCAGGCTGATGCGGCTGAAGCGGGCTTCGAGCAGCGGTTCGGCCACCGCTTCGGACATGCACAGCATGGCCAGCCGGCTGCGCCGATCCCGCGGCAGGGCGTCGGCCAATCGCGCAAATATCTCGGCCGAGCGCCGCGAATAGGCCAGCACCGCGCCGATTTCCTCGCCCAGCTCGGCCAGAACAGCGTCGGGCAGGGCATCGGCCGCCACCATTTCGTAGACTTTTGCTGTCGCCACCATCACGCCCAGCGGGGCCAATGCCTTGGCCAGATCGGCGCTTTGATGCTTGCCGGCGGGATAGAAGATCGGCCCTTTCATGCGGGCAATGGTCATGGCGTTGACCAGGTCCTGAAAGGCTCCCGCCGCGCTGCTGACCCTGATAAAGCCGGCTTCGCTGGCCTCGCGCGCCGTATGGTCGCCCACGGCGAAAACCGGCAGGTGCCGATATGGCGCCAGCATGTCCCGGTCGGCGAGGGCACGGACGGCATTGGCTGATGTCAGCACCATGGCGGTAAAGCCATCGGGCGGCGGCAGGCTGGCCTCGAGCGTCTGCCGTACCATAAGCGGCACGGCAACACCGGCGATGCCGAGCGCATCGAGCCGCGCCAGCGTCGCCTGTGCGTCGGGCTCGGGCCGTGTCACCAGCATCTTCATGAGCGTTGCGCCCATTGTGCCAGCCAATCGGTGCCGGCCTGGGCGATCAGGTCGTCGCCCACCTGCCGGCCAAGCGCGTCGGGGTCGCTGCCGGTGGCGGCGCTGTTGAATTCGGTGCGGCCGTCCAGGCTGAGGATTTGCCCCTTGAGGGTGAGGGTTGCGCCATCGAGCCGGGTCAGCGCGCCTACCGGCGTGCGGCAGGAGCCGTCGAGCACAGCCAGCATGGCGCGTTCGGCCGCGATAGAACGGTGGGTCGGCTCATGGTCGAGCGCCGCGACGAGTTCGGCCATGCGCGCATCATCGCTGCGTACGGCCAGGCCGATAGCGCCCTGCGCCGGGGCGGGCATGAAGATTTCGGGGTCGAGCAAGGCGGTGGCGCGATGGCCCTCACCCAGCCGGTTGAGCCCGGCCATGGCCAGCATGGTGCCATCGGCCACGCCATCGAGCAGCTTCTGTAGCCGCGTGCCGACATTGCCGCGGAAAGGCACGATGGTCAGGTCCGGCCGCACCCGCAAAACCTGCGCGGCGCGGCGGATGGACGAGGTGCCGAATTTGCCCCGCTCGGGCAGGTAGTCGATATCCCGCGCCTTGACCGACAGGAAGGCATCGCGCACGTCCTCGCGTTCGAGAAAGGCGACGAGGTCTATGCCATCGGGCAGGCGCGTCGCCACGTCCTTGGAAGAATGCACGCCGATATCGACGCGCCCGCTCAGCATGGCCTCGTCGATTTCCTTGGTGAACAGGCCCTTGCCGCCGATTTCGATCAGGCTGGCATTGCTGGCCTGGCTGCGGTCGCCGCCGGTGGAAATCACCTCGATGGCGATATCATCCTCGCTGACGCCATGGGCTTCCGACAGCAGGCGCCGTACCAGCCGCGCCTGGGCCAGAGCCAGCGGGCTGCCACGTGTTCCGATGCGGGCGAAGGGGGTGGGCGATTGCAATGTCTTTGCGTCCTATAGTAGGCAGAACCATCCCCAGAGGGAGTAACCAGTTCGTCGTGACCGGGCAAGCGCCAGCCATTATCCTCGGCATAGAGACCAGTTGCGATGAAACCGCGGCGGCAGTGGTCCTGCGCGACGAATCCGGAAGGGGCACGATTCGTTCCAATGTGGTGCGCAGCCAGCTCGATGAACATGCGGCATTCGGCGGCGTGGTGCCCGAACTCGCGGCACGCGCCCATGTCACCTATCTCGACCACATCATCGCCCAGGCCTGCCGCGAGGCAGGCATAAAGCTGGATGAGGTCGACGCCATTGCGGCCACGGCCGGGCCGGGTCTGATCGGCGGCGTGCTGGTGGGCCTCACCACCGCCAAGGCGCTGGCCGCGGCGCTCGGCAAGCCGCTGATCGCGGTCAATCATCTCGAAGCCCATGCGCTGACGGCGCGGTTGACCGATGGGGTGCAGTTTCCCTATCTGATGCTGCTGGTGAGCGGCGGGCACAGCCAGTTCGTGCTGGTGCGCGGCGTCGGCGATTACGAGCGCTGGGGTACGACGATCGACGACGCGCTGGGCGAGGCCTTCGACAAGGTGGCCAAACTGTTGAGCCTCGGCCATCCCGGCGGGCCGGCTGTCGAAGCCATCGCCAAATCCGGCGATCCTAAGCGCTTCAAGTTCCCCCGCCCGCTGTTGCGTGAGGCGCGGCTCGATTTTTCCTTCTCCGGTCTCAAGACCGCGGTGCGGCTGCAGGCCGAGGCGCTGGCGCCGCTCAGCGACCAGGACGTGGCCGATATCGCCGCCAGCTTCCAGGCATCGGTAGCCGAAATTGTCGCCGTGCGGGCCGGCCAGGCTTTGGCGAAGTTCAGGGCCGAACTGCCCGACGCCACGCCGCAACTGGTGGTGGCCGGCGGCGTAGCTGCCAACCAGGCCATCGGTTCGGCCCTGCGCGCTGTCTGCGCCGAAGCTGGCGCCACGCTCATCGTGCCGCCCATCGCGCTCTGCACCGATAATGGCGCCATGGTCGCTTGGGCCGGGGCCGAACGTTTCGCTCTTGGCGTGCATGACGGGCTCGAATTCACCGCGCGGCCGCGCTGGCCGCTCGATCTCGACGACATGAAGGTTGCGCCCGATGCGGCTTGAAACGGTATCGGTCATTGGTGGCGGTGCCTGGGGCACCGCTTTGGCGCAGGCTGCCGCCATGGCGGGCCGCACAGTGTCGCTGATGGCGCGCGATGCGGCGCAGGTCGACGAGATCAATACCAGCCGCACCAATGTCCGCTATCTCGGGGCACAGCAATTGCACCCCGCCATCACCGCCGCGATCGCCGCGAGCCCCGCCGATATCGTCATCCTCGCGGTGCCGGCACAATCGAGCCGCGTGGCGCTGGGCGCACTCGATCCGGCTCTGCTGGCCGGCAAGCCGGTTGTGCTCTCGGCCAAGGGGCTCGAAACCGGCACGCTGGAGCGGCAGAGCGAAATCCTGCTCGATATGGCGCCCGATTCCATTCCCTTTGTCCTGTCCGGCCCCAGCTTTGCCGCTGATGTGGCGGCGGGTCGACCGACCGCGGTGACGCTGGCCGGCGACGATGCCAATGAGACCTCGGCGCTGGCGGCCGCGCTGGCCGGTCCCAGTTTCCGCCCCTATGCGGCCGACGACCGGATCGGCGTCGAAATCGCCGGGGCGCTCAAGAATGTCTATGCGCTGGCCTGTGGCGCCGTCGAAGGCGCGGGGCTCGGCGCGTCCGCCCGTTCGGCGCTGATTGCCCGGGCCTATGCCGAAATGGCGCGCATGGTCTCCGCAATGGGCGGCTCGGCCACGACGCTGACGGGTCTTGCCGGACTGGGCGACCTGACGCTGACCTGCACCTCGGCGCAGTCGCGCAATTACCAGTTCGGCATGGCTCTGGGCCGCGGCCAGTCGGTCGAGGCGATCATGGCCGGCGGGGCCAAGCTGGCCGAGGGCGTCGCCACCACGCCGGTTGCCGATGCGCTGGCCAGAAGCCTCGCTGTCGAGGCGCCACTGATCCAGGCGGTGCATGCCGTGCTCAGCGGCAGCGCCGATATTGCCACAGTCGTTGCGGGGCTGATGTCCCGCCCACTCAAACGGGAGGATTGATCCCATGCCGCTCTTCGTCATGATCGCCAGGGACAGACCGGGCACCGGCGACAAGCGTACCGCCATGCGGCCGGTGCATATGGATCATCTTGCCGCCATGGGCGACAAGCTCGTCTTCGCCGGCGCGCTGATGGGAGAGGATGGCAATCCGGAGGGTTCGCTGCTGGTGCTCGAAGCTGATAATCTCGAAGCGGCCAAGGCGGTGCTGCTGGCCGATCCCTTCGTGTCCGAGGGCATTTTCGGCTCGGTCGAGGTCAAGCCCTGGCGCATCGCCTTCAATCATAGCGGACGGGAGTTCTAGCCATGGCCTATTGGCTGATGAAATCGGAGCCTGATGTCTTCTCCTTCGACGACATGATGGCCAAGACCAAGCGCGGCGAACCCGAGCAATGGCATGGCGTGCGCAACTACACGGCGCGCAACAACATGATGGAGATGAAGCTGGGCGACCTGGCCTTTTTCTATCATTCCAATATCGGCAAGGAGATCGTTGGTATCATCAAGGTGATCGCCCTGGCTCACCCTGATAGTACCGCCGAGCCGAACGACAAGGGCAAGATCGTCTGGCAATGCGTCGATGTCGAAGCGGTCAAACCCCTGCCCAAGCCGGTGACCCTGGCCACGGTCAAGGCGACGCCGGAACTGGCCAATCTCGAACTGGTCAGGCTCTCGCGCCTCTCGGTGTCACGGGTCGGCGAGGACGAGTGGAAGCTGATCTGCAAGATGGGTGGGCTGTAGCCCTAGGGCTGGTGTCCGCGGCTTTACCCCCACCCTCATTCCCTCCCCACAAGGGGGGAGGGAAGCCTGCCTGGTGATGAGGTAGCATTGGACCACAGACCTCTCCCATGCGCCTCCCTCCCCTTGATGGGGAGGGATTGAGGGTGGGGTGACGGGAGCCACGGAACGACGTGGAGAGACTCTAGGCTGTCGGCGCTCTCGGCGCTATTCTTCCCCACCGCAAACAGCGCTTCGGGGGAGATCAATCATGTCGCATTTCGCCGTCAACTGGCTGGCCGTGATCCTGGCCACCGTCGTGAGCTGGGGTTTCGGGGCCGGCTGGTACATGCTGCTGGCCCGGCAATGGACCGCCGCCATCGGCAAGAAGCCGGAAGAGATCAACAAGGCCGATTACACGCCCTATCTGTGGTCGGTGCTGTGCCTGCTGGTCATGGCCTATTTCATCGCCCTGCTGACCCCGCTGCTGACCGGTTCGCTCAGCGTCGGCAATGGCCTGATCGTCGGCGCGCATATGTGGCTGGGCTTTGTGGTCACATCGATGGTGCTCAACCATCGCTACCAGGGCGCGCGCTGGTCGCTCACGCTGATCGATAGCGGCTATCTGCTGGCGGTGTTGCTGATCGACGGGGCGATTGTCGGGGTGTTTGGCTGAGGCGCTGGCGCCTCAGCTCTCCACCACGATGGGCGGCACATGTTTGGGTTCGGCCGGCGGGGCATATTTGTTCAGCAGGCCGACCTGGGTGATGGAGAAGATCACGGTCAGCGGCATCACGCCCCAGACCTTGAAGGCCACCCAGATATCGGTCGAGAAATTGCGCCACAGCACTTCGTTGATCACCGCCAGCACCACGAAGAACAGGCCCCAGTTCAGCGTCAGCTTGCTCCAGCCTTCGGGGCGGAGCTTGTAGACGTCGCCGAACACATATTTCAGCAGCGACTGTCCGAACAGCAGGCCGCCAAGCAGCACCGCCGCGAAAAGCGAATTGGTGATGGTTGGCTTGATCTTGATGAACGTATCGTCCTGCAGCCAGAGTGTCAGCCCGCCGAAAATCAGCACGACCACGCCGGTCACCAGCGGCATGACGGCGATCTTCTTGAGGATGATCCAGGTCAGGACCAGCGAGATCACCATGGCGCCCATGAACCAGGCGGTGGCGACGAAGATGTCGGCGCGCGCATTGGCGATGAAGAACACCACCAGCGGGCCCAGTTCGAGCGCCATCTTGGTGAGCTGCGGACGCAACTCGTCCCAGTTGATTTCGGGCTCGGCTTTCTCGGTGGCTTTTTCGACCATGGGCAAGGCTTTCAGTTCGACGCGTTGCAATGTGAGGGCAAGCGCCGGGTGATGCAAGGCGGGATAGACCGCAAGCGTGGTGAGATTGGGGCTATTCCCCTCCCGCGATCGCCCTGGCGAAGTCACTCGCAGTAAATGGTTCGAGATCGCCCACGCTTTCGCCCACGCCGATGAAATGCACCGGCAGGCCGAATTTCCGGGCGATGGCGACCAGAATTCCGCCGCGCGCCGTGCCGTCGAGCTTGGTCATGACCAGCCCGGTCACGCCCGCTCTTTTCTCGAAGATTTCCACCTGTTTGAGTGCGTTTTGCCCGGTGGTTGCATCCAGCGTCAAAAGCGTGGCATGCGGCGCTGACGGGTCGACCTTCTTGATGACGCGGATGATCTTTTCGAGCTCGTTCATCAGCTCGTCGCGGTTCTGCAAGCGGCCCGCGGTGTCGATGATGAGAATGTCGCGGCCTTCGGCTTTCGCCTGGGTCACCGCGTCGAAGGCGAGCCCCGAAGCGTCGGCCCCGGCCGGACGTGAGATCACCGGGGCATTGGTGCGCTGGCCCCAGATCTGGAGCTGCTCGATCGCGGCGGCGCGGAAGGTGTCGCCGGCCGCCAGCATGACCGATTTGCCTTCGGCGGCGAATTTCTGGGCGAGCTTGCCGATCGTCGTGGTCTTGCCCGAGCCGTTGACGCCGATCATCAGGATGATGAAGGGCTTTTGCGCCGGGTCGATTTCCAGCGGAAGCGCCACTGGGCCGAGCACCTTCTCGACCTCGGTGGCCAGCACCGCGCGCACGTCTTCGCCCGACACATCGCGGTCGAAACGGTCGCGGCGCAGGGTTTCGGTGATGGCCATGGCCGTCTCGATGCCGAGATCGGCCTGGATCAGCACGTCTTCCAGTTCGTCCAGCGTTGCCGCATCGAGCTTGCGCTTGGTGAAGACCGAGGTGATCGAGCCGGTCAGCTGGTCCGACGAGCGCTTGAGGCCGGTGGCCAGCCGGGCAAACCAGCCCTGGCGCGGCGCTTCGACCGGCACTTCCACCACGGCGGGCGGATCGACGGCCACCGGAATGGTCTCGACTTCCGGCTCGGGCTCAGGCTCCGGCTGCTGCGCGGCCGCCGCGTCCTCGATATCCTCGACATAATCAGGCGTGGTTTCGGGCGGGCCGGGAAAGGGGACCGGCTCGGGCTCCGGCACGATATCAGGCGGCGGCTCCGGCGTGGGCTTTACGGGATCGGGCGCGGGGACCGGTGTTTCCGGCCGCGTTTCGGGCGGCGCGGGCGTATCGCCACCGCCGAACAGGCGCTTGAAAAATCCCGGCTTCTTGTCGGTCATGCGTGTGCCTTTGGTCCGTGCCACGACCTCGTCCTTCGACAAGCTCAGGATGAGGTCTATTGGTTGGCTCGTTCTTTAAGTCGTCCTCATGGTGAGCCTGTCGAACCACGAGGGCGTGCCCAGATCAAGCCGCTTCCTTCAGCGCCTCGCCCACCAGCCCGTCGGCGGCGGTGCCGGTAATGCGAACGGACAGCAATTCACCCGGTTGCGACCCCGGCACGGCGACGGGCACGAATTGTTCGGTTCGGCCCAGCCCGTTGCGTTCGACCAGCACATTTTCGATCGCGCCGACGCGGCTGGCGCAGAGTTTTTGGAACTGGCTCTCACCTTCGGCGCGCAACAAGGTCGCGCGGTCGCGGGCGAGTTTTTTGTTCACCTGCGGCATGCGGGCAGCAGGCGTGCCTTCGCGCGGCGAATAGGGGAAGACATGTAGATAGGTCAGGTCCGCCTCGCCGACGATAGCAAGCGTATTGGCGAACATGGCATCGGTTTCGGTGGGGAAGCCGGCGATGATATCGGCGCCGAATACCATGTCGGGGCGCAGCGCACGCAGCTTGCCGACAATGGCCAGCGCGTCGTCGCGGCTGTGCCGGCGCTTCATGCGCTTGAGGATCATGTCATCGCCCGATTGCAGGCTCAGATGCAGGTGCGGCATCAGGCGCCGGTCTGACGCCACGGCATCATAGAGCGCTTCGTCGGCTTCGATGGAATCGATGGAGGAAATGCGCAGGCGCGGCAGGTCGGGGACGTGGCGCAATATGGCCTGGGTCAGCTTGCCCAAAGTGGGGCTGCCGGGCAGGTCGGGGCCATAGGAGGTGATGTCGACGCCCGTGAGCACCACTTCGCGATAGCCATTGGCGACGAGCTTTTTCACCTGCTCCACCACCATGCCCATGGGCACCGAGCGCGACGGCCCGCGCCCATAGGGGATGATGCAGAAGGTGCAGCGGTGGTCGCAGCCATTCTGCACCTGGACGAAGGCGCGGGCGCGGCCGTCCATGCCCTCGATCAGGTGGCCGGCGGTTTCCCGCACGCTCATGATGTCGTTGACCTGCACCTTGTCGTTGAGCGGGGTACCGAACACCATGGGCGCATAGCTCTGCGCCTTCATCTTGTCGGCATTGCCGATGACCAGGTCGACCTCCGCCATGTCGCCGAAGCTGCGCGCTTCGGTCTGGGCGGCGCAGCCGGTGACGATGATGCGGGCTGCCGGATTGTCGCGGCGCGCCTTGCGCACGGCCTGCTTGGCCTGTTTCACCGCCTCTGCGGTGACGGCGCAGGTATTGATGATGATGGCATTGTCGAGCCCGGCCTTCTGGGCCTCACTCTTCATCACCTCGGCCTCATAGGCGTTGAGCCGGCAGCCGAATGTGACCGTTTCCACGGCCATCAGGCCGCCACCTCGTTGCGCGCCCAGAGGCCGGAAATGGGGTCCAGCGTGCCGGTCCATTCCAGCTCCGCCGGGCCGGTCAGCACTACGTGGTCATCGTCGCGCCATTCGACGAACAGATCGCCGCCGGGCAGGGTAACGGTCGCTGCTCGTGCCGTTCGGCGGGTGCGGGCGCCATTGACCACGGCGGCACAGGCGGCGGTGCCGCAAGCCTCGGTCAGGCCGGCGCCGCGTTCCCAGGTGCGCAGGATGATCTTGTCCTGCGCCGCCACCTGGGCAATGGAAATATTGGCGCGTTCGGGGAAGATGGGGTGGTTTTCCAGCATCGGCCCAAAGCGGTCGAGTGCATAATTCCACACATCGTCATGCACCCAGAAGGTGGCCTGCGGATTGCCCATCGAGGCGACGGAAGGGGAATGCAGCACCGGCGCGTCGATCGGCCCGATCTGCAATTCGATCTTGCGGGTATCGGCAAATTCTTCGGCCAGCGGAATGTCGTACCAGGCGAATTTTGGCGTGCCCATATCGACGGTGATCATGCCATCGTCGCGGGTCTCGCCGAAGAGGATGCCGGCCACGGTCTCGAAGGTGAAACGCTGTCGTCCCTGCTCGGCTGTGAGCGCCTGCACCACGCAGCGCATGCCATTGCCGCAGGCCTGGGCGATGGAGCCGTCCGAATTGATGATTTCGATATAGTTCGCCGTGCCCGGCGTGCGTGGATCATGCACGGCCATGATCTGGTCGAACCTGGTGCCCTCGGTGGCGTTGATGGCGATGGCAGCAGCGGGCGTAACCCGATCGGCGCGGCCGCGCATGTCGGCCACGATGATCTGGTTGCCCAGCCCGTTCATCTTGAGAAACGGCACGCCGCTCAATGGTCTGTCCTCGTCAAAAGCGGATTCATACACTTTTCGCGCCCTATATGGCGGATATGAGTGAAAATTGCCAGTGCAGGCAGCGCAACAGTGCTCTTCCAGTTCCCGACGTGGTGGTGAGTGGCGCCTTGGGTCAAAACCTAAAAATATTCATATTTTGTAAGGGTTTCGCACTTCATGGCGCTTTAACCAGCATACCAGTCTGGCCGCGCTAAAGCTGAGCTTGTGAGTTACCTTCCGGACAGATGAATGAGGATCGACCCTCTCCGCCACCGCTTTGGAGCCCGGCGCCATGAACATGACCATGCAGACCGACCAGATCATCACCGACTGGCAGCCTCACTTTCCGTCCCTGTGGGGCAATCATTCGCTGGCGCTGAGCCACCGGCTGGCCGCTTCGCCGCTGTTCAGCGATGATGCGCTGGCGCGGTTGATCGACAAGAGCCCACGCGAGGCCTACCACGTCAATTATTCGCAGAAGACGCCGGGCAACCCGCCCAAGCGCCGCGAAGGCGAGATCAAGGGCCTGTCCGGCAAGGATGTGCTCGATGTGGTCAAGAACGGCAATATCTGGGTCAATCTCACCGCGCCGGCCAGTGTCGATCCGGCCTATGGCGAACTGCTCGACAGCCTCTATGCCGAATTCGAGGAACGCGTTCCGGGTTTCCGCAGCTACAAGCGGAACCTGACCATCCTCATCTCCTCGCCCAATGTGTCGGTGAAGTATCATTCCGACGTGCCTGGCCAGAGCCTGTGGCAGGTGCGCGGCACCAAGAAGGTCTATGTCTATCCCGCCAGCCGCCCCTTCATTTCCCAGCCGGCGCTGGAAAAGCTGATCCTGGGCCAGTTGCGTGAAACCGACATGCCCTATGAGGGCTGGTATGACGACTATGCCGAAGTCCACATGCTCGAGGCTGGCAAGATGCTGCATTGGCCGCTCAACGGGCCGCATCGCGTGGTCAACGAGAACATGCTCAATGTCTCCTTCACCACCGAGCACTGGACCGACGAGCTGCGCAAGCATTACGCGGTCAACTATGCCAATGGCTTCCTGCGCTCCAAGCTGGGGCTCAACAAGCTCAGCCAGCAGGTGACCGGCGCCTCCTACCTGGCCAAGCTGGGCCTGGCGGGTCTGGTCAAGTTCACCCCGCTCAATCCGCAGAAGAAGAAAGTCTACACAGTCGATTTCCAGGTCGATCCCAGCGCGCCCGAAGGTGTGCGCGATATCGAGGGCTATTCTTTCAGCAAATGACCGCTCTCTCGGCCCTTAACCGCATCGATGAACGGCGGCACTTTCGTGCGGTCGATCGCGTCGATGTGGGGATTAGCGCGCTGCGTACCGATGTGGTGCGGACGCGCGAGGCGTTCGATGCCATGGCGCATCAATGGCAGGAGCTGGAACGGCAGGTCGATGGCGCCGTGCTGTTCCAGGGCAGCGGCTGGGCCAGGGCGATCTTCGATTTCGAGGCCAGGCGCGGCAATGTCGCCTTCGATCCGGTCGTGGCGACGCTTAGCGACGGGCAACGCCTCGTCGCCGTGCTGCCGCTCGAGCGTATCCGCACCCGCGCCCGCACCGTGCTGGCGCCGCTCGGCCATGCCTTCAGCCAATATTCCGATATCCTGGTTGGGGCCGGGCTGGAGCCGCGCGACGTGATTGCGCGCCTGTTGCGCACTGCCATCAAGGCGGCGCCCTGCGATGCGGTGAGCTTCCTCAAGGTGCGCAGCGACAGCCTGCTCGCCAAGGGCATGCCGGAAAACCATCTGGTCACCGGCACCGAACAGGGCGCACCCTATGTCGCGCTCAGCGCCTTTGACGATTACGTGGCCTATTTCCAGACCATCAAGCCCAAGACGCGCAAGAATATGCGCAATGCGCGCAACCGGCTGGAGCGCGACGGCGCGGTGACCCATCACATCGCCGATGGTGCCGAGGAAAGGCTTGAGGTCATCGAGCGGACCCTGAGCGGCCGCGCCAACCGGCTCAAAGACCAGGGCCTGACCTCGCGGGCCTTTCGCGATACCGCCTTCAGGGGTTTCTGCGCGTCCATGGCCGACAGGGCGGACCTGCCTGTCATGGCCATGTCGCTGCGCCACAAGGACGAGCCCATTGCCGAGCAATGGGGCTTCATCCACAAGCAGCGCTACTATGCCTTCGTCGCCTCGCGGGATTTCTCCAATTCGGACGAAAGCCCCGGCAAGCTGCATCTGGGCGAGGTCATTCATGCCTGTGCCGAACGGGGCCTTGACGGCGCCGACCTGATGGTGCCGGTCATGCCCTACAAGCTTACCTGGGCTACCGAAGTGGTCACGGTGCGCGATTATGCCCTGCCGGTCACGCCGCGCGGCATGCTGGTGCTCCAGAGCTGGGACAAGACGATGCGGCCGCTGCTCAAGAAGGCCATGTTCAACATGCCCAAGGGCTTGCGCAGCCTTGTCATGAAGCTGGCTGGCCGCGGGCTTTAGGCCGGACTTGAACCAAACGTCTTGAGACCTCATCCTGATGGTTCGACAGGCTCACCATGAGGTCTCCCGGTTATTCGATATGCCGATTGCCCACAGACATAGCGCCGCCGTTTCCGCGCTGGCCCTGACCGGCAGCGAAGCCGCGCTCGAAATCGGCTGTGGTCACGGCGTCGCTGTGCGGCTGGTGCTGGAGCGGCTCACATCGGGCACTATCACGGCGCTCGATCGCTCGCAGAAGATGATCGATGCGGTCGAGGCCGGCAATGAAGCCGCGCTGGCATCCGGCCGCCTGGTGACGCGGGCCGTGGCGCTGGAAGAGGCCGATTTCGGCGGCGCGGTCTTCGACGCCATCTTCGCCGTCAATGTCGACCTCAATCTGCGGCTGGGTACGCGCTGGCCTGTCATGCTGAAAAACCTGCTGCGGCCCGGTGGCCGGATCGTGCTTGCCTTCGATCCGCCGCCCGATAGCAGAAAGGGCCATGCCTTTGCCGCGAAATCCCTCGACCGGCTGGCGGCGGCTGGTTTCACCGCCACATTATTGCCGGCGCATGGCAAGGTCACCATTATCCGAACCGAGTAAAACAGGGTTAATCTTTCGTTACGCATTCGCCCCTAGTCTTTCCCGATGCTGCGCCGGGGGGAAGCATGACGGCCAATACTGCATCAAGACTTGCGCCGGATCATGCCGATGGTGCGCGCCAAAGCGATATCGGCGACCGGGTCGGGCGGCTGGGCGTGGAGATTGCCGATGTCGCCGGGCTGATCGCGGACCTGTCGGTTATCAGCCAGCAGCAGGAATTGCAGGCCGAAGCGGCGCGCAATGCCGCCGGGGAGATGAATGCGGCCGCAGGACAGCTCGGCCAGTCGATGACCACGACGCGGGCGGCCGCGGCCGATATGCGGGCCATTCTCCAGCAGAGCACCGCGGCGGTTTCGGGGGCGGTGACGCGCACCGCCGATACGATGGCGACCCTGTCGGATGGCGCCATGAGCATCAAGACCACACTCGATGGCGTCTCGGGCACCATTCGCAACGTCGAGGCGGCCAGCGCCGCCATTGCCCAGATCGCGCGGGAAACCAAGCTCCTGGCGCTCAATGCTTCGGTCGAGGCGGCGCGGGCCGGCGAGGCCGGGCGTGGCTTTGCCATCATCGCCAATGCGGTCAAGGGATTGGCCGACCAGATCCACGGCTTTTCCAGCCAGACCAGCGACAATCTCGCGCAATTGAGCCAGGCGCTGGGGGCATTGGGCGTGCAGGCCGGTGGCAATGCCGAAGCGGCGCAGCAGGCCATGGCGGATTCCGGCGCGGCCGCCGAGGCGAGTGCGACGCTGGCAGAGCTGGTCGGTTCGGTCGATCGCCTCGTCAGCGATATCGACGCCATGGCCCGGCCGGTCGAGCAATCGGTGGCCGGGTTCGAAACCATGCAGGGCGAATTGTCGGCCCTGGCCGATGGCGTCGCGGCCGGCCGCGGTCACCTGGCCCAGGCCGAGACGCGCACACAGTCGATCCTGTCGATCTCGGAAGAGTTCATGCTGTTCCTGGTCGAGAGCGGTTTTGAAACCGCCGATGCTGGTTTCATCGATCTGGCCCGGGCCAAGGCCGACGAGATTTCCGAACTGTTCAGCACGGCCGTGGCGCGCGGGCAGATCAGCATGGCGGACCTGTTCGACGAGGCCTATCGCGAAATTCCCGGCAGCGATCCCAGGCAGTTGATGGCCCGCTTCACCGCCTTTACTGACCGCGTCCTGCCCGATGTGCAGGAGCCGGTATTGGGCTTTGACAAGCGCATCGCCTTCTGCGCGGCGGTGGATCGCAACGGGTACCTGCCGACCCACAATGCCATCTATTCCCAGCCACAGGGGGACGATCCGGTGTGGAACGCCGCCAATTGCCGCAACCGGCGCATGTTCAACGATCGCACCGGCCTGTCGGCCGGTCGCTCCACCCGGCCTTTCCTGTTGCAGACCTATCGGCGCGACATGGGCGGCGGGCAATTCGCGCTGATGAAGGACTGTTCGGCCCCCATCACGGTCAATGGCCGCCACTGGGGTGGCTTGCGGGTGGCGTATAGGGTTTAGGCGTGGAAAGGCCAGGAGTGGAGCCACCCCTCGCCCCTTGAGGGAGAGGGTGGTTTTCCGCGTTCAGCGGAAAACCGGGTGAGGGGTACTGCGCTATCCCATGCTTCTGAGCGCAGGGAGAGTCCGACACCCCTCATCCGCCCTTCGGGCACCTTCTCCCTCAAGGGGAGAAGGGGAACTCCGATCATCGAGGCGACCCCTTTCCTTGACTCTCCGCCGCCTTTCCCCTAAACGCTGGCCCATTCATCAGGCTTTGCTCCTGACCAGCCGACCGGGACCCCTCAAGGGTATAAACCGATCCCGGAGGCCACCATCCGCCAGCGCGTTGCGCCCGCGGGTGGGTTTGGCGTTTGGACTGATGGATACCATATGGCTCACTGGACGAGCGAAGCGAGGACCCCGGCGACCGTTCGCCGCCCCCGCGGAGGGCCAGCGAAGCCGCCAGCGCGGATTGAGCGCGTCGGTGGCTGAGCGATGCGGCCCGTGAGCGAAAAGGACGACCAAAAATGTTCGAGAGCCTTTCAGACCGGCTTGGCAAAATCTTCGACGGACTCCGTGGCCGCGGCGCGCTGAACGCTGCCGATGTCGATGCCGCCATGCGCGAAATCCGCCGGGCGCTGATCGAGGCCGACGTTTCGCTCGAAGTGGTCCGCGCCTTTGTCGAACAGGTCAAGGAACGCGCGGTCGGCGCCGAAGTCACCCGCTCGGTGACGCCGGGCCAGCAGGTGGTCAAGATCGTCCATGACGAGCTGGTCGCCGTACTGGGTTCCGATAGCGTCAGCATCGACCTCAATGCCAAGGCGCCCGTCACGCTGCTGATGGTCGGCCTGCAGGGCTCGGGCAAGACCACCACCACCGCCAAGATCGCCAAGCGCCTGACCGACCGGCAGAAGAAGAAGGTCCTTCTCGCCTCGCTCGATACGCGCCGCCCCGCCGCCATGGAGCAGTTGCGCGTGCTGGGCGAACAGGTCGGCGTCGATACGCTCCCCATCGTCACATCCGAGACGCCCGTCGAGATCGCCCGCCGCGCCGAGCGCGAAGGCCGTCTGGGTGGCTATGACGTGCTCATTCTCGATACGGCCGGCCGCACCCATATCGACGAAGAGCTGATGGCCGAGACCGTCGCCATCAAGGATATCGCCAATCCGCATGAAATCCTGCTGGTGGTGGATGCGCTGACCGGCCAGGATGCCATCAACGTCGCGCGCAGCTTTGACGGACGTCTCGATGTCACCGGCATCGTGATGACCCGCGTCGACGGCGATGGCCGTGGCGGCGCGGCACTGTCGATGCGCGCCGCGACCGGCAAGCCGATCAAGCTGATCGGCGTCGGCGAAAAGATGGACGCGCTGGAGGATTTCCACCCCTCCCGTATCGCCGACCGCATCCTGGGCATGGGCGACATCGTCTCGCTGGTCGAAAAGGCCGCCGAGCACGTTTCGGCCGAAGACGCCCAGAAAATGGCGAAAAAGCTCAAGAAGGGCTCTTTCGATCTCGAAGACCTGCGCGCCCAGTTGCTGCAGATGAAGAAGATGGGCGGCATGGGCGGGCTCATGGGCATGCTGCCCGGCGCCGGCCAGATCAAGAAGGCCATGGCCAATTCCAATGTCGATGAGAAGGTGTTCGATCGCCAGATCGCCATCATCAATTCGATGACGAAAAAGGAACGCGCCAATCCCGACCTGCTCAATGCCAGCAGGCGCAAGCGTATCGCTGCCGGCGCGGGTGTCGAAGTTTCCGAGATCAACAAGCTGAGCAAGCAGCACCGCCAGATGGCCGACATGATGAAAAAGGTCGGCAAGGGCGGGATGGGTGCGCTGGGCGGCATGTTCGGCGGCAAGATGGGCAATATGCTCGGTGGCATGCCCGACCTCTCCAAGATGGACCCGGCCCAGCTCGAACAGATGGCCCGCCAGGCCGGCATCGATCCCAACCAGCTCAAGGGCCTGCCTTCGGTGCAGACGCCCCAACTTGCCGAAAAGCTGCCAACTGACGTTGGCGCCTTGTTCAAATCCGCCGGTACGGGTCTTCCCGGCCTTGGCGGTGCTCCCCGTTTCCCCGGCCTTCCCGGCCTGGGCAAGAAGAAATAGTCGTTTCAACCAAACCTAGGATACCAAGAAAATGGCCCTCAAGCTCCGTCTCGCCCGTGGTGGCACCAAGAAGCGCCCGTTCTACCACATCGTCGTTGCCGATGCCCGTTCGCCCCGCGACGGCCGCTTCATCGAGAAGCTCGGCACGTTCAACCCGCTGCTGGCCAAGGATGCGGAAAACCGCGTCGTGCTGAACACCGAGCGCGCCAAGCATTGGCTCGATGTCGGCGCCCAGCCGACCGACCGCGTGCTGCGCTTCCTCGACGTGGCCGGCGTTGCCAAGCGCGATGCGCGCAACAACCCGAACAAGGCCAAGCCGGGCGAGAAGGCCACCCAGCGCGCCGAAGACAAGGCCGCCAAGGCTGCCGCCATCGAAGAAGCCAAGAACGCCCCCAAGGAAGCTCCGGTCGAAGAAGCTCCCGTGGAAACCCCGGCCGCCGAGGAAGCTGCTGCGGAAACCACCGCCGAGTAAGTCCGGCGCCGAAAATACGAAAGCCCCGGCGCGCGAGCGCCGGGGCTTTTTTGTTTTTGAGTGCGATGTCGTCACAGCCACTGCGCGGTACCTCCCCCTTGACGGGGGAGGCTAGGAGGGGGTGTCGAGAGCCACGATGGAATTGGGGCCAACCGCCCCCCACCCTTGATCCCTCCCCGCAAGGGGGAGGGTGTCGACTGAGGGGTTTAGGCTTTCAATTTAGCCAAAATCGCCGCGCCCATTTCTTCCGTACCGACCGTCTTGCGATTGTCCTGGGCGATATCGCCGGTGCGCAGACCGTCCGACAGCACGGCCGAAATGGCGTTCTCGATCTTGGTTGCCAGCTCGATCATGCCGAAGCTGTAGCGCAGGGCCATGGCGACCGAGGCGATCATGGCGATCGGATTGGCAATGCCCTTGCCGGCAATGTCAGGCGCCGAGCCGTGCACGGGCTCGTAGAAGGCCTTGCGCTTGCCGGTGGCCGGATCGGGCGAACCAAGCGAAGCCGAAGGCAGCATGCCGAGCGAACCGGTCAGCATGGCCGCGACGTCCGAAAGAATGTCGCCGAACAGGTTGTCGGTCACCATCACGTCGAACTGCTTGGGGTTGCGCACCAGCTGCATGGCCGCGTTATCGGCAAGGATGTGGTGCAGCTCGACATCGGCATAGTCCTTGCCGACGCCCTTGACCACTTCGTCCCACAGCACGCCGGACTTCATGACATTCTTCTTGTCGGCCGAATGCACCTTGTTGTTGCGGGTGCGGGCCAGGTCGAAGGCGACGCGGGCGATGCGGTCGATTTCATAGGTCTCGTAGACCTGGGTATCCACGGCGCGCTTCTGGCCATTCTCGAGATCGGTAATGGTCTTGGGCTCGCCGAAATAGACGCCGCCGGTCAGCTCGCGCACGATCAGGATATCGAGGCCTTCCACCAGTTCGCGCTTGAGCGAGGAGGCGTCGGCCAGTGCCGGGTAGCAGATGGCGGGACGCAGATTGGCGAAAACGGCCATTTCCTTGCGCAGGCGCAGCAAAGCGGCTTCCGGGCGGTGCTCATAGGGCACATCGTCCCATTTCGGCCCGCCCACGGCGCCGAAGATCACTGCATCGGCGGCCTTAGCCTTTTCGGTGTCCTCGTCGGTGATGGCCACCTGATACTTGTCATAGGCCGAGCCGCCGGCCAGGCCCGCATCGGTCGAGAAATCGGTGAGCTGTTCGGAATTGGTCCATTTGATCAGCTTCTCCACCTCGAGCATGATCTCGGTGCCGATGCCGTCGCCGGGCAGCAGGAATAGGGAATGGGTGGCCATGAAAATCCTCGCCGTACTGGTGGTTACGCCTTTGCCGCGCACATAGAGGCATTTTGGCCCGCTGTGCAAGGGTGTGCAGGGCTGGATCGGTCCTGCCGGACACGAAAAAGCCGGCCCGAAGGCCGGCTTTTGCGCGTTCAGCGTTGTGCTTCGCTTCAGCCAGCGAAGAAGGGCTGGGTGCCGTGCGCCTCGATGGCGGTGGCCAGGCGCCCCAGTGCGTGGATATAGGCGGCCGAGCGCACCGAGACGCTGCGATCCTGGGCAATGGCCCAGACGGCGCGGCCTTCGCGCTCCATCATCTTCTTGAGGCGGGCATGGATCTCTTCGAGGTCCCAGTAGAAGCCCTGGCGGTTCTGCACCCATTCGAAATAGGAGACGGTGACGCCGCCGGCATTGGCCAGGATGTCGGGCAGCACGACAATGCCCTTGTCGGTCAGGATCTTGTCGGCTTCCGAGGTTACCGGGCCATTGGCCAGTTCCAGCACCACCTTGGCCTTGATCGAGGCAGCATTGTCAGCGGTGATCATTTCTTCCAGCGCAGCGGGCACCAGCAGGTCGGCTTCGACGGCGATCAGGTCATCGGAGGGGATAACCGTGGCGCCCAGTTCGGCAGCCATGTCGGCAACGTGCCGGCCGGCATTCTTGCCTTCGATCAGCCGCGCCACGTCCAGCCCGTCGGGCTTGTGGATGGCGCCGGTGGGAATCGGACACCGCAACGATCTTGTTGCCGTCCTCATCGGCCAACTGGGCGAAATATTGGCCGGCATTGCCGAAGCCCTGGATGGCGACGGTGCGCGAACCGGAGAGGCCCAGTTCCTGCGCCAGGTGGCGCACCAGATAGAAGCCGCCGCGCGCGGTGGCGTCGTTGCGGCCCAGTGAGCCGCCGAGCGCAATCGGCTTGCCGGTGATGACGGCGGGCGAAACCGAACCGGTGATCTGGTTATATTCGTCGGCCATCCAGCCCATGATCATGGCATTGGTATAGACGTCGGGTGCCGGAATATCGCGGTCGGGACCGACCGTGCTGGCAAAGGCCTGCATATAGGCGCGCGACAGGCGCTCCAGCTCGGTCTTGGACAGAGCATGCGGGTCGACCCGCACGGCGCCCTTGCCGCCGCCATAGGGCAGGTTCATCACGGCGCATTTGAAGGTCATCCAGAAGGCGAGCGTTTCGACTTCCTCGATGGTGCTGTCCGGATGGAAGCGGATGCCGCCCTTGGTGGGGCCGCGCGTATCGTCATAGCGGCAGCGCCAGGCCAGGAACGATTTGCGCGAGCCGTCATCCATGCGGATCAGCAGGCGCGTCTTGGTGGTCTCGCGCGGGTATTTGAGTTTCTCGATGACATCCTGGTCGATCTGGAGGTGGCTTGCAGCCTCTTCGAGCCGGATCAAGGCGCGGTCTAGCAGGGTGTCGTCGGTCATGGTTAGCCCCTATGAGCGGAAAATGTGCATAACGCATAAATATGCGGCACTGATCTGCCACGGCGGCGCGCTTAGGTCAATAAAGCTGACACAAGTTGCTCAGATTTGATGCTTTTCGCCTATTGACGGTGCATTTTTCCATCAGCAAAGTCGTGATATGACGAACCTATGAGCCCAGACGTGTTCCCCTCGCAGCCGCTGCCTGAAATCCTGGTCAATTCTGACGACTATAATCGCGTCATGCTGCTCGCCGAGCGGGTCAGCATGACCATGCCCTATGTCTCGGCTTATCTGGAGCGCGAGCTGAACCGCGCCGAGGTTTGCCAGCCATGGGACCCGGCCGGCGTCTCTATGGGCCATCGCGTCATGTTCCGGCTCGACGAGGAGCCGCTGACGCGAATCGGGCGGCTGATCTATCCCAACCGCGCCTTTGGCGAAAAGGGCAGCGTGCCGATCCTGGGGCCGGTCGGCGCCGCGCTGATCGGCATGCGCCGCAATTCATCCATCGAATGGCTCGATGACGGCCGCACCCGCTCGCTGACCGTGCTCGATTACGGCTGGTAGCTGAGGGCAGCCAAGAAGCCATTGGTGTCGAACAGCACCCAGAAGGTCAGCGCATTGGTCAGGACATGCGCTAGCGCCGTCCAGAAGATCGAGCCGGTGCGCCAGGCGATCCAGCTCCAGATCAGGCCGAGGGCCGCCGCGCCGCCGACCAGGTAAAGCCAGCCACCGTCAAAGGTGATGCCGTGACTCAGCGCCAGCGGCACATGCCAGGCGGTGAACAGCACCAGGCTCAGCACGAAACCCAGTCGGGGTCGTTCGGCAAAGCGGGTCAGGAAGCCGCCGCGCCAGGCCGCTTCCTCCAATGGTCCATTGATCAGCGCCACCAGCCCGGCCAGCATCGCGCCATGCGTGGTCAGCAAAGCCGTATTGGGCACGAAGGCCACCAGGCCCACGGCGCCGACCTGCAGCAGCAACAGTCCCGGCACGAACCAGTCGCGCCAGGCCAGCTTTTCCGAAAAGAGCTGCGGGCTTCGGCGCCCCCGCACATGGAAGAAAATCACCGGCAGGCAGAAGCCCAGCCAATAGACCAGCAGGGACAACAGAAAGCCCCGCGGTCCGCCCAACGCTTCGGTCAGAACAGGCACGATGAAGGCCAGCGCCGCGATCAGCACCAGTGCATGCAGGACAAGGGCGATCTGGGAGCGGGTCATGCGAGCGGGTTGTTCCTGTTAACCCGCATAGAGTCAGAAGATGGGGAATTGGGCAATGCTGCTTGGGTTGGGTGCCCGGGGCACCCACGATCTCACCACATTCACCGGCGCCTCCCGCGGACTTGATCCGCGGGTCACTCTTCCCTCGGTACAAGCGGCGAATGACCCCCGGATCAAGTCCGGGGGAAGCGATTGTGGGTGGGTCAAATAGGGGGGCTTCGTTACGAACTCAATTCGCCTGGCTGCGATCCACCAGTTCAAAATCGTCCGCCGCCAGATCGACCTTGAGTGCCAGTTGCTGGCGGTCCAGTTCGGCCAGCCATGCCGTCCATGAGCAGGGGCTCATGCCGTCGTCCTGGCTTTCCATCTGCGGTTTCAGGCGCCGCTGGAAGCTCAGCTTGAGCTGGGCGCGCTCTTCGCCGAAGCGATTGCGCACCCGGGCTATTGCCGGAATGCCGTGCCGGTCGGTCACCCAGTTCTGGATGTCGCGATGGCGCGTAAGCGTGTGAATCTGGGTCATGTGGCCTCCCCTGCAGATATGGTTACTAACCTCGTAAAACGGGCCCGGTCCTCCACCGGTTCCCCGCTATGGGATCAATTGTCGTCCAGTTCGGTGACAAGGTTGAGACGCGTCATCTCCTCTTGGTTGAAGTAGTAGAGCCGGTCCGGCGGGGTTTCGAGCGCATGCAGCCAGAGCGCCGGGTCTACGCCCGTTTTCGTCAGGTGGCTGATGATCTCGGCAGTGGTGGTCTGGGCGTCGCTCATGGCCGTGCCGGCGACGCGCAGCGCATTCTGCGGCTCGCCCGACAGGGCTGCGGCATAGATCTGGTGCACGCCGATGGCCGATTCTGCGCTGGCGATCCGAACCTTGCCCGAGGCGAAGATGATGGGGCAGGACGAGGCGCAAAGGGAGCCGGCAGCGACCTTGGTGGCAAGGCCCTTTTCATGGATCAGACTGCCTATGGCGAGCGCATCCACGACCGATCCTCCGGGCGAATCGAGAACCACAGTCTCTACGTATTCGCCCCGCGCCGCAATCTCGGCGGCAAAGCGCTCGGCCGAACCGAGGTCGATCGAGCCGGTCAGGCGCAGTTCTCCACCGGGCACCAGGGCGATTTCCAGCGGCTGTTCAAGCACTTCGGGGCTGGTGGTTACATTTGGCGCATTGGCATCATCAGGCCCTGCCGGATCGAAGGGCGGCAGGATGGGCCGGGTGGGCATGGCCAGGGCCGCGCCCTCATTGGCGGTCAGTTCGCGATAGTCGACATAGAGCACCGAGGCGGTGCCGGCGAGCAGGGCGAAAAATGCCACTCGCAGGATGGCGCCATCCTCGATACCGGCAATGGCGCTGACCGTCCGCTGGTAGAAGGAGCCGCTTTCGCTGGCGGCGCGGGCATTGGCCTCGGTCTTCATGCCGGGCGGGTCGTATCGGTGCGCTTGTGCTGCGCCGCATCGATGGGGGTCACCTTGCCGGTTTCGGTCGGCGCTTCGGCCACTTCCTCGATCGGTTCCGGCGTCATGGGTTCGGGCTCCGGCATGGGTCGTCCGGTCGCCACATCGATGCCGGCCGCCTCCATCTGGCGATAGAGCGCCATGGCGCGCAGCATTTCGGCGGCGGTGATGTTTTCGGCCTCTTCCAGCGAAGCGGAGTCGCGGCGCATGGCGTCATGCACGATCATCAGCACCAGGACCAGCACGACGGGCAGCAGGTCGATGGAAATGGCGCCGGCCCAGCTCGGGATGAAATCCTGCCAATAGCGGATCACCGCCTCGGCGCTGGACAGCGGCACGAAGCGGCGCTGCTCCACCGATGGCGTGGCGAGGATTTCGTCGGCTGCCGTGGTCAGTGCCGCCGACTGGCTGGCGACCGAGGCCCGCACGGTTTCCATCACCTGGTCCTGCCGCAGGGCCAGATCGCCCGAGCGGCCATCGGCGACCGGGGCGATGAAGCCGGCACTGAGATCGGCCGAGGCACGCTTCACCGAAGCGGCCACATCGGTCTGCTGCAGGGCGGCGATGACGGCGGAAAGCTGCACCGCTTCGGCCTGGAAACTGTCGGAGCGTGGCTCGATGGCGCCGGGCGTCGACACCAGTTCGCGCATCGTGGCGAGCCGGGCCGAGCCCTGTTCGAACAGCAGCGTCACTTCCTCGCGGCTACCGGTAATGGTTGATGCGAGCTGGTTCATCTGCGCGCTCATCTGGGTGAGCAATTGCACCACGCTGCCCGAGCCCTGCGTGCCGGTCAGCGCGCCGCTTTCGCGCTCATCGGCGGCCAGCCCGGCAAAGCGCTCGGCCGCGCGCTCCACATCGGGCAGCAGGCTCTGGCTGGCCAAGGCATTGGCATGGGCCTGGTCGAGATCCTCGGCATAGCCCTGCAGGGTCACCGCCATATGCTGTTCCAGCGCGGCCGAACCGGCCAGGGCCGCCGCATTGAGCCAGCTCGACATGGCGATGATCATGGCACAGCCCACCGCCATGGTGAGGAACAACCCGATGCGCTGCACGCCCGAAGTCACCAGCGGCACGAAGCGCAGCATGAAGCTCCAGAAGGCGTAAATGGCCACCGATACGGCGGCCGAATAGATCACCGCCGCGAAGAAGACGAAGCTGGCCGAGCCATCGAGCAGCCCGCGCACCCCGAGATAGGTATAGACGCCCGAAGCCAGTGCCAGCACGGCCAGGGCAAAGCGCGACATCGTCTCGACGCTCTTGACGGTTTCGTTGAGGCGGTAGGCGTTTGGCTTGAGCTGCATGTGTTCCGGCCCCGACTGTTATCAGGAGGTTAACACAGCGATGGCGGCAAGATGTAGGCGGAGAGAGCGCGGGGTTAATGACGGTGGCGTGAGCCATGGTAAAGGGAGCGCAGTCGTCCTTCCCTCCCCCCTTGTGGGGAGGGATCGAGGGTGGGGGTGAGTCACGAGCGCCGGACTCGCGGAGAGATACCCCCACCCGACCCCTTCGGGGCCACCCTCCCCACAAGGGGGAGGGAGAGGGCGTGGCACCTACCCATTCAGCTTCCGCAGCAGCTTCTCCACCCGCGCCCGTTTGCTCTGCTGGCCAATCCTGCCGATCCGCTCCTTGAGCACTGCCAAAAATCCAGGCTTCTGCTCCGGCGTCAGGACGGTCGCCGTCTGCTCGGCATAGGTGGGAAACTGGTTGGGCGCGGCATGTTTCAGTCGCTCCACCAGGATCGGTACCGCCTTGTCGCCATAGCCGGCCCGCGCCAGCTTCACCAGGATTGAATTGCAATGGTCCTTGGCAATCACCGAGCCGCGGTCGGCCGCTTCGATAATGGCCGGCAATTCGGCCACCAAAGTCGCGGCGCGCTGCTCGGCCACCGCATCCAGCGCCGTCATGGCGCCCCAGACCTTGCGGTTGTTGGAGCTTTTCAGCGCCTCGATAAAGACGGGGCATTGCCCGCCCACCAAAGCCGGATTGCGGGCGCCGACCTCGTACAGCACCTTGAGCGCATCATTGGCCTGCCGCGCCGGCCCCGAATGCACGGCAGCGGCCAGTTCGGCCACCGCCGCCATGTCTTCACGGGCGACGATATCTTCCGCCAGGTCCACATTGGGCTGTTCATCGCGCCGGTCCAGCGCACCGGAGAGTCGGTCGAGTACGGTCATGGCTTGGCCTCGCTAATGAGACCTCATGGTGAGCGTCCTGAGCGTGTCGAAGGGCGAACCACGAGGTCGGGCTCCTCATATTGCCACGACCTCGTCCTTCGACAAGCTCAGGATGAGGTCTACTGAAGCGAGGGGTGGCGAACCTATGCCTCCACCGCCACATCCAGCGCCAGCGTCACCATTTCCTTGAGCGAGGTCTGGCGCTCATTGGCGTCGATTTCCTCGTGGGTGATCAGGCAATCGGTCATGGTGCAGATGGTCAGCGCCTTGACCCCGAACCGCGCTGCCAGCGTATAGAGCGCCGCCGCCTCCATTTCGACGCCGATCACGCCGTGGTCGGGCAGCTTGTCGTAACCGGCAAAGCCATCGGCATGATAGAAAATGTCCGAGCTCAGCATATTGCCGGCGTGATAGCGCATGCCCGCCGCTTCGGCCTTTTCCGCCGCCGCGCGCAGCAGGCCGAAATCGGCGATGGGGGCAAAGTTGTACGGCCCGAAGCGGTCGCGCACGATGGCGCTGTCGGTGGAAGCGGCCTGCGCCAGGATCAGGTCGCGCACCTTCACCCTGGCATTGAGCCCGCCGCAGGTGCCGACGCGGATCAGCGTCTTGAGCCCATAGGTATTGATCAGCTCATGCACATAGATCGACAGCGAGGGCTGGCCCATGCCCGTGGCCTGCACCGAGACGCGCTTGCCCTTCCATGTCCCGGTATAGCCCAGGCAATTGCGCACCGAATTGACCAGCTTGGCCTCGTCGAGGAAGGTCTCGGCAATCCACTTGGCGCGCAGCGGATCGCCCGGCAGCAGCACGGCATCGGCATAGTCGCCTTTGATAGCGTGGTTATGGGGGGTCATGGCGGCTCCTCGTTTTTGTCCACTTGGTCAAATCAATGCCATCGCACCGGCGGAACGGCAAGCGTCCGCGGGAACGACAACGTCCGGGGAACAGCAAGGTCCGCGGGAACGGCAAGCGCCGCGCCTCGTTTGCCTTCCAGATACAAGGAGGCCTCCCATGTCCGACACGGTCGAAGCCAAGGTCACCCATCGTTTCGCAGCCAGCCCCGAACGGGTCTATGACACGTTTCTCGATCCCGACAGGGTGCGCGACTGGCAGGCGGCGTGGCTCCGCCATGGCGGCATGGGCGGCGATGTCACGGCAAGCGAACTCAACCCAATCGTCGGTGGCACCTTCCTTTTCGCCGACAAGCGCGAGGATGGCGAGGCGCGCCATTGGGGCATGTTCCTCGATCTCGAGCGGCCGACCAGGATCGCCTTTACCTGGATTGTCGACGAGAGCGAGGAGGATGACCCTTCCGAGGTCACGCTGATCATCGAGCCGGAACCAGATGGTCCGGGCGCCGTGGCCACGCTTTATCACGCCATGGATGCGCAATGGGTCGACTATGTCCCGCAGACCGAAAAAGGCTGGCAAGCCATGCTCGAAGGCCTCGATTCGGTGCTTTAGCCGCTCCGGTCTTGACCCGGTCATGCCGGAGGTCCATTTACGCTGCCGCATCTGGAGATAGATCAATGGTCGCGAAGATTTTCATCGATGGCGAAGCTGGAACCACGGGTCTGCAGATCCGCGAACGCCTGGCCGGCCGGCGCGACCTCGAAGTGCTCTCCATATCGGCTGACAAGCGCAAGGATCAGGACGAGCGCAAGCGCCTGCTCAATGCGGCCGATATCGCCATCCTGTGCCTGCCCGACGATGCGGCCAGGGAAAGCGTCAGCCTGATCGACAACGGCACCACCCGCGTCATCGACGCTTCGACTGCGTTCCGCGTCGATCCGGACTGGGCCTATGGCTTTGCCGAAATGGACAAGGGGCAGTCCGACAAAATCGCCAATGCGCGCTTCGTCGCCAATCCCGGCTGCTGGCCGCAGGGGCTGATCGCCACGGTGCGGCCGCTGGTAGAAGTCGGGCTGCTGCCCGCCGACTTTGCCGTCACCTATAACGGCATTTCCGGCTATTCGGGCGGCGGGAAGCAGATGATTTCAGAATATGAGGCGGCCGGCAGCGCTGCCAGTCATTTCATGCCCTATGCGCTGACCTTCCAGCACAAGCACGTGCCGGAAATGACCAAATATACCGGCCTCGCGGGTGCGCCGCTTTTCGTGCCCACCGTCGGCGATTTCGCCCAGGGCATGACCACTTTCGTGCCGCTGCAACTCGGGCAACTGGCCAAGGTGCCCACGGGCCGCGACCTGCACGCCGCCATTGCCGATCACTTCGCCGGTATCAGGGACAGCTTCGTCACTGTCGCGCCCTATGAGGAGATCGCCAAGACGTCGGCACTGGATCCCGAGGCGCATAACGGCACCAATACGATGACGCTGCATGTCTTCGCCAATGATGCCCGTGCCCAGGCCGTGCTGGTGGCGGTCTACGACAATCTGGGCAAGGGCGCCTCCGGCGCCGCGGTGCAGAATCTCAACCTGATGCTGGGCGTGAGCGCGCGAGAGAGCCTGGCGGCCTAGTTCTTTTTCCCTTCTCCCCTTGAGGGAGAAGGTGTCCGAAGGGCGGATGAGGGGTTGGTCCCACGAGCGGTGAAGCATGGGATGGCGCAGCACCCCTCACCCTGACCTTCCGCTGAACGCGTCAGGTCGTCCCTCTCCCTCAAGGGGAGAGGGGAAGAGGGACCGGCACCCCGCCGAACGCTTTCGCCCTATCCCGACTTGACCGAAACCCCGCTTTCGCGCGATGAACCGCCCCAAAGCGAGGTTTTCCAGCCATGGACAAGTTCACCAGTCTGACCGGTGTCGCGGCGCCCCTGCCGATCATCAATATCGACACCGACATGATCATCCCCAAGCAGTACCTCAAGACCATCAAGCGGACGGGTCTGGGCACGGCGCTGTTTTCCGAGATGCGCTACAATGAGGACGGCACGGAGAATCCCGATTTCGTGCTGAACAAGCCCAGCTATCGCCAGGCCAGCATCATCGTGGCCGGCGACAATTTCGGCTGCGGTTCCTCCCGCGAGCATGCCCCCTGGGCCCTGCTCGATTTCGGCGTGCGCTGCGTCATCTCCACCAGCTTTGCCGATATTTTCTACAATAACTGCTTCAAGAACGGCATCCTGCCGGTCGTGGTCACGCCGGAGCAGCTCAAGCTGCTGCTCGACGATGCCGAGCGCGGCTCCAATGCCACGCTGACCGTCGATCTCGAAAGCCAGACCATCAAGGGGCCGGATGGCGGCACCATCCATTTCGATATCGACCCCAGCCGCAAGCAGATCCTGCTCGAAGGCCTCGACGATATCGCCGGCACGCTGAAATCCGATCCGTCCATCACCTCCTTCGAGGGCAAGATGGCCGCCGATCGCCCCTGGCTCTAAGAGGCAAACCATGGTCCAGCGCGTTTCCACCGGTTCGCCCTTCGAGGCGACCTTCGGCTATTCCCGTGCCGTCAGGCACGAGGATACGGTCTATGTCTCGGGCACGACGGGGTATGACTATGCCTCCATGACCATGCCCGACGATATCGGCCAGCAGGCAAGCAATGCGCTGGCTACCATCGACAAGGCCCTGCGCGAGGCCGGCTCGTCCATCCAGGACACGGTGCGCGTGGTCTATTATGTCGGTGATCGCAACGACGTGGATGCCGTGGTCAAGGCCGTCGGTCCGGTGTTCAAAGACATCCGCCCGGCGGCCTCGATGCTGATCGTGCAGATGATCGAGCCCGGCATGAAGATCGAGATCGAGGTCACCGCCCGCATCGGCGCGGCCAATTCCTGATCAGTCGCGCTGGCGCGAGCCCTGCCGGCGCTCGCCATGGGTCACCACTGCCGGCGGCAGTTCCGCATCGGGGTCCGAGACGCAGACCCGGTCGCGCCCGCCTTTCTTGGCCTCGTAAAGCGCCGCATCGGTGCGGCGCAGCAGGTCTGACAGGCTGTCCCCTTCCGTGAGCGCGGCGACACCGAAGCTGGCGCTGACCCGGCGGTCCGGTCCCAGATTGGCGATGGATATGCTGGAAAAGCCTGACCGCACGCCTTCGGCATAAAGCCGTGCCGTCGGCAGGTTGGTGCCCGGAATGAACACGGCAAATTCCTCCCCGCCCAGCCTTCCGATCACGGCGCGCTCATCGGCGGTCGCTCCCAGCATGTCGGCAAAGGCGCGGATCACCCGATCGCCGGCCTCGTGGCCATGGCTGTCATTGATGGCCTTGAAGTGATCGAGATCGGCCACGACCATGGCACCGGGCAGGCCGGCGCGCATCGTGGTGGCCAGCAAGCGGTCGGCCCGATCCTCGAAACCGCGCCGGTTGAGCAGGCCACTGAGCGTATCGGTTTCCGAACGTGCGGTGATTTCGGCCATGGCATCGCGCACGATGATCAGCAGCATGAGCAGGCCATTGGCGATCAGAAGCATGGCGCCCGAGCTCTGCGACAGGGCGGCATAAGTGGTGCCGATATAGGCCTGGGCGCTGTCGCCCGAGCCCAGCAGCACGGCCGCAAAGGGCTTGAGCAGAAATTGCAGGCTGGACACGCCGAACAGCACCGCCAGCCAGACATCGAGCACCTTGCGGCGCTTGAAGCGCAGCACCATCGCCAGGCACATCAGGGACGCGATGGCATAGGGCGCTGGTAGGCCAGGCCACGCAGGATGGAGTCGCGCGGCATGGAGATGGTCTGGCTGTTGACGAGCAGCGCGATGGCGACAAGGGCGCCCAGCGCGTACCAGGGCGGGGCGAGGCGATAGTGCCGCGCCAGCCCGACGACGATGAAGTTGGCGGCAAAAAGGTAGGCGGCGAAGATGCCGTACTGCACCAGCCAGGGCTCTTGCTGCAGCAGCAGGATGAGTTCGAGCAGCGGATTGAGCATGCCCACGCCATAGGCCAGCGCCAGCCAGCGCGCGCCGACTGATGAGCGCGCATAGGCCGCCACCACGCCGAACGCGGTGGCGAAGACCCCGGCGATGAAGAGATTGATTGCCAGAACGAAGGCAGCAGCGCTCATGGCCCAACCCGAAACGTCAACTACCGCAATGCTAGCGACAGGGGCGAAACGTGAGGTTAACGGGGCGAAATTGGGGGCGGTCGAACCACCGGACCTACCCTCTCCCCTTGAATCGAGCAGGGAGGGAGTGTTGAGCCCTCCATAACTTCAAATGCTCGCGGCACCTCCGACACCCCCACCCTCAATCCCTCCCCACAAGGGGGAGGGAAGTCTGTCCGGTGGATGTGAGACATGGAGTGAACCCTTGAAGGTGGTCCTTTCGCCTCCCTCCCCTTGATGGGGAGGGGACTGAGGGTGGGGTGACGGGAGCCACGGAGTCCAAAGTCACCCCACCCCAAAGAAAGAGACGACTGAAGGTTCAGCGCCCCGCCACCCCGAACGCCTCTGATATCAGCGCATAGCTGCGCCGCCGCAATTCGTAGCTGTGCATGGTCGTCGTGATCATCACCTCGTCAGCCGCGCAGCTCTCGGCCTTTTCGGCGATGGTGTCGCGCACCGTTTCGGGCGAGCCGACGATCCACAGCGTCGATTGATGGTCGATGACGCTTTGCTGCTGCGGCGTCAGCACGCGGGCATGGGCTTCCTCGGGGCTCATCAACTTGCGCTGCTCGCCCGTGGTGAACAGGGCCCAGCTCACCGCCTGTGAATGGCTGAGATACTGGGCCTCCTCATCGCTAGGCGCACAGACCACCGAGAGGCAGAGCATGGTTTTCGGCTTGGGAAAGGCTTCGGTTGCCTTGAAGCCATAGCGATAGGCTTCGAAGGCCGGGGCAGGGGGCGTGTGGCTGAAATGGGCGGCAAAGGCATAGCCCATGCCCAATTGCCCGGCCGCCTGGGCGCTGGCACCCGACGAGCCGAGCAGCCACATGGGCGGTAGCCTGATGCCACCCGGCGAAACCGGCACGCGCGAAAACGGGTGGTCCCGCGGAAAGCCATCCTCGTCGAAGGCCATCAGCTCGGCCAGATAGGCGGAAAATTCCTCGCCACCGCCGCTGCGCAAGGCGCGCATGGCATGGCCGTCGCCGCCCGGCGCACGGCCGATGCCGAGATCGATGCGACCGGGAAACAGCCCTTCGAGCGTGCGATAGGCTTCGGCAATGCGGAGCGGGGCATGGTTGAGCAGCATGACGCCGCCGGCGCCGACGCGGAGGTCTTTGGTGTGCGCGGCGGCGCTGCCGATGAGGATTTCCGGTACCGATGAGGCGATGGAGGGCATGCCGTGATGCTCGGCATACCACAGCCGCGTATAGCCCAGCCGGTCGGCTTCCTGCGCCAGCAAGATGGTCTCGGCCATGGCCTGGGCCGTCGTGGTGCCTTCGGCAATGGGGGCAAGGTCCTGCAGCGACAGGGCGAAGGGTGCGGCCATGGTCATATCCTTATTTGGCAATCGGGCTCTTCTATCGGCAAAATGCGATGAAAGCGAGAGGCCTGCGTTAGCATCCGGTTCATTACAATTTGACTCAAATCTTGCCGATTGGGTGCCCTGTCCGTTCAATCGAAGATTGACGGCAAGGAGCCAGCCCCATGCGCAGCCTGATTTCCCGACTGAGCCTTGTCCTGGCGCTGCTGCTCGCGGCCGCGCCGGCCGCTCAGGCCCAGTTCAATTTCCTGCCCGAGGTCCGTGCCGGCATTTCGGCGCGCGGCGTCGATGGCGGCGGCAACCTGCTCGATCCCAACCGCATCGGCGATGCCAATGTCGAATTGCTGTTCACCGCGCCCGACCTCAATGCCTGGACCGTCATCGGCGAGCTGCGGCCGCATCTGGGCGCGACGATGAGTTTCCGCGGGCAGGACAGCTATGGCTATGCCGGGTTGAGCTGGACTTTCCAGGCACCGATCCTGCCGGTCTTTGTCGAGGCCAGCGCCGGCGGGGTGGTGCGCAGTTCGATGTTCAATGCGCCGCAAAACGATCCGGCCCGCAATTTCGGCTGTGGCGTCGGGGTTCGCGTGGCCGGTAGCGTCGGCGTCAACCTGCCGCTGGGCGCGTCACTGATCGGCACGGTGGAACACCTGCCCGATTTCGGTGCGTGCGGACCGACCAGGGCCAATACCAATGTCGGGATGCGGCTGGGTTTCAGGTTTTAGAGGATACCCCCTCCTAACCTCCCCCTGATAGGGGGAGGAACAGATCGAGGTATTTGGCACGATCTTGCCTCACCCACCGGCCGGATTCCGCCCCCTATCAGGGGGAGGTTAGGGAGGGGGTACTCCGATCCCTCGTTTAAGCCACCTGTCCGGCAGCCCAGCCCGACGCCCAGGCCCATTGGAAATTATACCCGCCCAGCCAGCCGGTCACGTCAACCACTTCGCCAATGAAATAGAGCCCCGGCACATCCCGCGCCGCCATGGTTTTCGCATCGAGATCGCGCGTGTCGACCCCGCCCAGCGTCACCTCCGCCGTGCGATAGCCTTCTGAACCCACCGGCTTCAGCGTCCAGGCCTTCAGCATGGCCTCCACCACAGCCAGCTTCTTGTCGGAAAAATCCCCGATCATGCCGGGCAAGTCGAGCTCCTCGCCCAGCAATTGCGCCAGCTTTTTTGGCAGCACATTGCCCAGCACGGTCTGCACCTGCAGCTTGGGCGTCGCCTTGCGCGCGGCCCGCAGCATGTCGCCGGCATCGCGATGCGGCAGCAGGTCCACCGCAATGGCGTCGCCTTCGCGCCAATAGGACGAGATCTGCAGAATTGCCGGCCCACTGAGCCCGCGATGGGTGAAGAGCAAAGCCTCCTCGAATGCCGTCTTGCCGTGGCTGACGATGGCATCGGCAGCGATGCCGGACAGCGGTTTGAGCTTTTCCAGCGCCCCGGCCTCGAAGGTCAGCGGCACCAGAGCCGGGCGCGTCTCGGTCAGCCGCAGGCCGAATTGCGTCGCCAGCTGATAGCCCAGCCCGCTCGCCCCCATCTTGGGGATGGATTTGCCGCCGGTCGCGACGATCAGGCTTTCCGCCGTCACCGACGATGTCGAAAGCTGCACCGCAAAGCCGCTCTCGTCCCGGCTCACGGATTCAACGCTGGTTTCCAGCACCAGCGTTACCCCGGCCTTGCGCATTTCGCCCAGCAGCATGGTGATGATCTGCGTGGCCGGCCCGTCGCAGAACAATTGCCCCAGCGTCTTTTCGTGGAAGGCGATGCCGTGCTCGCGCACCAGCGCGATGAACATGTCGGGCGTGTAGCGGCTCAGGGCGGAGAGCGCGAAACGCGGATTGGCGCTCAGGAACCGGTCGCGACCCTTGTCCACGGTGGCGTTGATATTGGTGAAGTTGCAGCGCCCGCCGCCCGAGATGCGGATTTTCTCGCCGGCATATCTGGCGTGATCCACCAGCAGCACCGAGCGCCCACGCCGGCCTGTCTCGATCGCTGCCATCATGCCGGCAGCACCGGCACCCAGGATCACGACATCACAATGGGGCATGGCTGGTCCTGTTCATTGAGCGACCAAGAGTAGACCTCATCCTGAGCTTGTCGAAGGGCGAGGTCGTGGCGAGATCGTGCCACGCCTCGTGGTTCGACAGGCTCACCATGAGGCTGTTGGTGGCTTGATGCCCGCTCTTAGTCGAAGTGCCACACCGTGCCAATGGTCACCTTGGATGTGGTCGAGCCCGTAACCCCGGTCAGGCCCGGCGCGCCATCCATGCGGCCCAGCAGCAGGCCTTCGCCGCGCAGGGCGGTCTTGCCCCAGAGCGCATATTCCACGCCCCCACCGAAGGCATAGGCGCCTGTCGCCTCGACCATTCCCACGCCGGCAGCGGCATAGGCCAGCACGCCCGGCGTCGGCACCACGCCGATACGGGCCAAAGCCAGCGCATCCAGCCCGGCATCGCCCGATGTGTCGAAATTGGCCCCGAGCTGTACTTCGGCGCCGGCCCGCAGCATGTCGCCCAGCGCATGATTATAGCCGGCCAGGCCCCCCATTTCGAAGCGGCTCAGATGCCAGCCATGGCCGTAATCGTCGTAGAAGTTGAACTGCGGATCGGTCAGCCCGCCGATATTGATGCCGGCATAGAGCCCGGAAAAATCGGTCATCGGACCCGTATTGAATGTCGTCGCGGCCGGTCCGCCATCGAGCTGCCAGATCGCGCCCGATGTCACCCGCATCGCGGAGATAGCGGGAATGTCATTGCCATTGGGCGCCGGGCCGAGCTGGCCGATGCCGGCCGCTTCCAGCCGCATTGCCATGTTTGGTGTCACCATCACCTCGGCGCCCATGCCGGCTTCGAAGGCCCAGCCTTCGCCCATGCGGCCGGCGCCGCCCAGCAGGTAGAACAGCGTATTGTCGCCCGCGGCAAAGCCCAGCCGGGCCAGGGCCATGGCGCGCAGATAGGCCGAATTGGAAAAATCGGTGGCCACAGTGGCCTGCACTTCGGCGCCCAGCACCACGCCCGGCGCAACAGGCTGGTTCCAGCCCACCACGCCGCCGATTTCGGGCCGGATTTCCGCGCCCTGCATGTTGAAATTGTTCTTGCGCGCCGAGATCGGCCCCAGCAATACGCCGGCATAAAGCCCGTCAAAGGCGCTGGGCGCGGTGAATTCGGCAGTGAGGTCGGGGCTGAAATAGAGGGCATTGCTTTGCGCCGCCGCGCCGCCGGTCAGCGCCAGCAGACAAGCCAAAATACCCACACACACGCCAGCACGCATGACCAATCCCCCGTCTCGCGCATTTGCCGCGCGAAGACCTTCACAGCGCAATAATCTAAACCCTTAATGGCGTCTTAACATAGTCCTTGTTGCAATGGCGCATCACCGATGCCGGCGCCGTGGCAATTTCATTGACTCTTTCCTATTTGGGCGTATGAGAAGTCCTGCTTTTCAACCGAAGCAGTCATCCGATGCGCAGCTTTTTCGATAATGCGGACCTCGCAACCACCCGGCTTTTCGCCGGTGGCGTCGCTGTGTCGATGACCAAAACCACCAAAACCGCCTGACGCTTTTCCCCGGGTCGTCTCCCGACGGGGAGAGGCTCAAAGCACTGACCGCGATGCAAAGTCATCGCGCGGGGGCGGAAATGGCAAGGGACTGGAGTTCCAAAATGGGTTATCGCGTCGCTGTCGTCGGTGCCACAGGCAATGTGGGCCGGGAAGTTCTCAATATTCTGGCCGAACGCAAGTTCCCCGCCGACGAGGTGATCGCCCTCGCGTCCTCACGGTCGATCGGCCGGGAAATCTCCTATGGCGACAAGATATTGAAGGCCAAGAATCTCGACGATTTCGACTTCAAGGGCGTCGATTTCGCCATCATGTCGGCCGGCGGCTCCATTTCCAAGGACTGGGCGCCGCGCATCGCCGCGTCGGGCTGCATCGTCATCGATAATTCCAGCTATTGGCGCTACCATTCCGATGTGCCGCTGGTCGTGCCGGAAGTGAACGGGCAGGTGCTCGACCGTTGGCTGGCCGATCCCAAGCGCGGCAATATCATCGCCAATCCCAATTGTTCGACGGCCCAGCTCGTTGTGGCGCTCAAGCCCCTGCATGATGCGGCAACGATCAAGCGCATCGTGGTGTCGACCTATCAGTCGGTGTCGGGCGCCGGCAAGGAAGGCGTCGACGAGCTCTGGAACCAGACCAAGGGCATTTTCGTCAACGACAGCGCCACGCCGCAGAAGTTCCCCAAGCAGATCGCCTTCAACGTCATCCCGCATATCGATGTGTTCATGGAAGACGGCTACACCAAGGAAGAGTGGAAGGTGCTGGCCGAAACCAAGAAGATCCTCGATCCCAAGATCAAGGTAACCTGCACCGCCGTGCGGGTGCCGGTCTTCGTGGGTCATTCCGAAGCGGTCAATATCGAGTTCGAGAACCCGATTTCGGCCGATGAGGCGCGCGACGTGTTGCGCGAGGCGCCGGGCATTGCCGTCGTCGACAAGCGCGAACCGGGCGGCTATGCCACCCCGGTTGAGTCGGTGGGCGAATACGACACCTTCGTGTCCCGCATCCGCGAGGACAATACGGTCGAAAACGGCCTCGCCATCTGGGTTGTCTCCGACAATCTGCGCAAGGGCGCCGCGCTCAACACGATCCAGATCGCCGAAGAACTCATCGCCCGCGGGCTGAAGGCAAGGCTGGCGGCTTAGGCTTCGCACCAGACTGCCTCCCTCCCCCTTGTGGGGAGGGATTGAGGGTGGGGGTTCTTCCCTGGCATTGAGCTCGGGAACACCCCCACCCCAGCCCTCCCCACAAGGGGGAGGGAGCCAGATCGAGCGCTTGACGCGATCGCACTCCAAACTGCAAAGTTCCCATGCCCCTGCGCGACATAGCCCTGGCCCTTGGCGTCGTCCTCATCTGGGGTGTCAATTTCGTTGCCATCAAATGGGGCGTCGACGAGATTTCGCCCTTCCTGCTGACCGCATTGCGCTATCTCGGTTGTGCCCTGCCGGCCATCTTCTTCATCCGCAAGCCGCAGGTCGGCTGGGGCCTGCTCGTCGCCTATGGCATGACGGTGGGGGTGCTGCAATTCGGCTTCCTGTTCACCGCGATCGGGCTGGGCATGCCGGCCGGGCTGGCGAGTCTGGTCATGCAGATGCAGGTGTTTCTCACCATGGTGCTGGCCATGCTGCTGCTGGGCGAGCGGCCGACGGCGCTGCAACTGGGTGGCGCCGCCATTGCCCTTGTCGGGCTCGGCACGATCGCGGCCGAGCATATTGGCGGGGCCGTGCTGGTGCCGCTGCTGCTGACGCTGGTCGCGGCCGGGTTCTGGGCCATTTCCAACATTCTCACCAAGCAGGCCGGCAAGGTCGACATGCTGGGTTTCGTGGTCTGGGGGAGCCTGGTGCCACCCCTGCCCATGCTGGCTCTGTCGCTGCTGTTCGAGGGGCCGCAGTCCGTCGCCGCGCTGCTCAGCATCAGTCCGCAGGCCATCTTTTCGGTGCTGTTCATCGCCTATGGCTCGACGCTGATCGGCTACGGTGCCTGGGCGGTTTTGCTGGGCCGGCACAGAGCCAGCGTCATCGCGCCCTTCTCGTTGCTGGTGCCGGTGGTCGGCTTCGCCGCGGCCTTCGTCTTCCTGGGCGAACAGGTGAGCCTGCTCGAAGTGGCGGGTAGCCTGCTGATCTTTGCCGGGCTTGTGCTCAACGTGTTCGGGCCGCGCCTGCTGGCCCGGCTGCGGGTGGCCTGATGCCCCTGCGCCATGTCCTGCTCGCTTTGCTCGTCGTCGTCATCTGGGGCTTCAACTTCGTCATCATCAAGCTCAGCGTCGAGGCGCTACCGCCCATCCTGGCGGCCGGCCTGCGCTTCGTGGCGGCGGCCCTGCCGGCGGTGTTCTTCATCCGGCCGCCCAGGACGCAATGGTATTATGTGGTTGGGTTCGGGCTGGCCTTCGGCTTTGCGCTTTATGGCTTCCTCAACCTCGCCATTGCCTGGGGCATGTCGGCGGGGCTGAGTTCGCTTGTGCTGCAGACGCAGGCCTTCTTCACCATGGCCCTGGCCTTCCTGCTGCTGGGGGAACGGCCGAGCCGCTTCCAGGTCATCGGCGCGCTGATCGCCTTTGCCGGCATCGGCGTCATCGCGCTCGAGCGGCTGGCCGCCACCGCGCTCCTGCCGCTGGGCATGGTGCTGTTGGCGGCGTTGAGCTGGGGCATGGCCAATGTGCTGACCAAGAAGGCCGGCCGCGTCAATGCGCTGGCCTTTACCGTGTGGGGTTCGCTGGCGGCGCCGGTGCCGCTGATCGGCCTGTCCTTGCTGGTCGAGGGGCAACAGGCGGTGCTCGACGCGCTGGCCGGCTTCAGCTGGAGCGATGCCGGGCTGATCGCCTTCCTCGCCTATCCGGCAACGCTGCTGGGCGGCGGTATCTGGAGCTGGCTATTGGGCCGGCATCCGGCCTCGGTCGTGGCGCCCTTTACCCTGCTGGTGCCGATTACCGGCCTGCTGTCGGGCTATCTGGTGCTGGGCGAGACCATTACCTGGATCGAGATCGGCGGGGCGGTGCTGGTCATTGCCGGGCTGGTGGTCACGGTATTGCGCGGGCGGGCAGCCGAGCCGGTTGTCCGGCTCGACTGAGAGTGCATTCCTACTGGGCCGGCGCCATGGGCGCTTCCGGCATTTCCGGCGTGGCCGGCAGGGTGGCCGGCTGCAGCATATTGAGCTCGTCGGGGGTCAGGCCCCCGCTGGCATCGGCATCGGCGCTGTCGAACTCTTCCTGCGTCAGGTCGGTCCAGATCACCTGCAGCTCGGCAAAGCTCAGTTCGCCATTGGCGTCGGTATCGACGTCGGCAAAGCTGGTGGGTGTCTGGGCCAGGGCGGCCGTGGTGGCCAGACCGAGAACGGCCAGGCTCAGGACAAGTTTGTGCATGGGATAACTCCACTGGAGGGCCGCCAGGAGCGGCCGGGTATAAAGAAGCCACCCCAGGGAGGCATGGGGTGGCTTCATTGGGCGCCCAGGAACTGGGCGTTAGCGGCTTAGTTCGCCGGGGCGGCCGTAGCGGCGACCAGCGCGTCATACTCTTCAGCCGACAGATCGCCATTGGCGTCGGTGTCAGCGGCCGTGAAGGCCTCTTCGGTCAGGTCAGGCCAGGCAACCTGGGCTTCGGCCAGCGACACACCGCCGCTCGCATCGGTATCGACCGAAGCGAAATCGGTAGCAGCCTGGGCGAACGCAGCGGTCGAAAGGCCAAGAACGACGAGGGACGAAATGATGATCTTCTTCATGGGAGGAAAGCTCCAATGTTGGGGAGAAAAACGGTGACCGGTTAGCCAGTCTCCGACGAGCCGCTCTCCTGCGGCCCGTGGGACAGACATTGCTGGTCCATCATGGCCCTCGCGGGTCGGCTCCTTGGCCGGGCTGGATCGATGTCGGGGCATTTTCCGGGCAGGGCGAACCCCCCGGTTTCCGGGCCTTTCAAGAAGAAAAGCCGGGCCTGCACGCCGCTTGAGTGCATATCATTTACCGTATCCGTTCACGATTACGGCAGGGCCGGTACAGATTCCCGGCAAAAAAGAGGCGATTGATCACGGCGAAGTGATCAACCCTCCATGGCCCGCGTCAGGCCGGCTGAAATCGGCGGAAAGACTGGGGCGCTCAGATATTGGGGCGCTGGAAATCGCCGCTCTTGGCGTCCATGATCCACAGCTCGCCGGTCGAAATGTCGAACCAGGCGCCGTGCAGCAGGAGCTTCCCCGCCTTTTCCAGCTCAGCGATATAGGGGAAGGTGCGCAGGTTGCGCAGCGAGTTGCGAATCGAGATGCGCTCGAGTGCGGTCTGGCGCTCGGCCTGCGTCATCAGGCCGTTCTTGCCGAGCTGGCCGGGCAGTTCGCCTAGCATGGCCATCCACTTGCCGATGAAGTCGCCGGCGTCGAGCGGGGCCTGGTTGGGGGCCAGGGCCGCCTTGATGCCACCGCAGCGGCCATGGCCCATGACCACGATATTCTCGATGGCCAGCGCCTTGACGGCGAATTCGATGCCGGCCGAGGTGCCGTGCTGGCCGCCATCGGGCTGGTAGGTCGGCACCAGGTTGGCCACGTTGCGTAGCACGAAGAGTTCGCCGGGACCGGAATCGAAGATCATCTCCGGCGCCGCGCGGCTGTCGCAGCAGGCAATGATCATGGTGGATGGGTTCTGGCCTTCGCTGGCCAGGTCCCGGATCCGGTCCTTTTCGCGCATATAGCGGCCCGCCATGAAGTTGGCGTGACCCTGAAGCAGGTGTTCGGGAAAGGTGTGCATGGTTTTTCGATTAGCGCTAAGCTCGATCGAGATCAACTGTTTGCGCATCCCGGCGCATATTGGGGCCCTGCATGCTTATCTATCGTTTCCTGACCGGCGAGGATGATTCCAGCTTCTGCCACAAGGTCACCAAGGCCCTGAGCGAAGGCTGGCAGCTCTATGGCTCCCCCACCTATGCCTATGATGCCGTGTCCAAGAAAATGAAGGCCGGCCAGGCCGTCACCCGCAACGCCAAGGACCAGCCCTACGACCCCGACCGCAAGCTGGTGGACTACTAGCCTATCCGTTTCGCAAAGGGGCTTGATGCTCGCCCGCCCACCGGACCACCCCTCGCCCCTTGCGGGAGAGGGTGGTTTTCTGCGTTCAGCAGAAAACCGGGTGAGGGGTCTGCGCTTGCCCATGCTTCAATGTAGTGGGCAGCCCGGCGCCCCCCTCATCCGCCCTTCGGGCACCTTCTCCCTCAAGGGGAGAAGGGGAGGTGGTGGCTAAACCCCATCCCCCGCCGCCAGCCTGAGCGCCAGCGCCTGCAGCATCATTATCGTCTTGGCATCGCTGATCATGCCGCTGCCCACCATGGCCAGCGCTTCGTCCAGTCCCAGTTCGAGCACTTCGATATCCTCGCCCTCTTCGGTCAGGCCCCCGCCGGCACTCACCTGCCGGCCTGGCGTGTAGCGGCCCAGGAAGCAGGCGCATTTCTCGGTCAGCGAACCGGGGCTCATATAGGCGTCGAACAGGAAGATCATGGATTCCGGCTCATAGCCGGTTTCCTCCACGGCCTCGCGCCGGGCGGCAATTTCGATATCCTCGCCATCGGTCAGGCCCGCCGGGGCCTCGATCAGCCAGGCCGGATCGCCATTGAGATGGGCGGGCAGGCGGAACTGGCGCGTCAGGATCAGCGTGTGGGTGGCCGGGGCATAGAGCAGCACCGCGGCGGCGCTGCCATGGTCATAGACCTCGCGCTGCACGGTTTGCCGCGTGCCGTCGCGGCGGGCGTGGTCCACCTCGTAGCGGTCCAGCTTGCCCCAGCCATGCGCCAGCGGGGTGGTGCTCAGTATCGTCACGCGGTCGGTCATGCGGGCTCCTTATCGGTCCGTCTTCTGCCCCAAAGCGCCGCTCCCGACCAGCCCGCAATCCTGAATGCCAGCTAAACGCGCAGTTCACGCCGGAGTGAAGTGGGGCTCGCTAGAAGGCGCCCCATCAGCGGCGACCACAACGGCGCCGCACGCTTCAAGGGAATAAATCATGTCCAACAAGACTTTCGCCATTGCCTTTGCCATCGCCTCGTTTGCCGGCCTCGCTGCCGCCATCCCGGCCCAGGCCGCCACCCGCGCGGTCGATATCCATGCCGAGCTGTTCGCCAACCGCTGTATCGCCCAGGGCGGCATGGTGACCGCCGCCAGCCCCTCGGTGGCCTGCCAGACGCCCGACACGGTCATCGTCTGCAGTTTCGTGACGCTCAACCGCGCCCATTGCCAGTGGCCGGGCATTGAAGGCCAGGTCGCGGTCAACCGCATCATCGGCATGCAGCCCGCCCATTCGGTCGGCGGCGGCGCCGGCGGCCCGGTCAAGAAGGGCGGCGGCATCGATCTGCCCGACCTGCCGCTCGACAATGGCGGTGGTGGCGGTGGCATCGATCTGCCGGATCTGCCGTTCGACAATGGCGGCGGCGGTGGCGGTATCGACCTGCCCGATTTGCCGCTCAACAACGGCTAAGCCAGGCCCCCCATCGCATCATGCTGCCCTCGGATACATCCGGGGGCAGTTTTGTTCTATGCCTGTCCCAGATGCACTTCCCGCAATGCCACCATCTGCCGCTCCACCGCATCGGGTCCGCCGCGGTCGCGCGCTTCGCCCGTGGCCGCCAGCGCCGGGTCGACCGGCATGTATTTGCGGCTCCAGCGGCTGATCTGGGCGATAACAGGCAGCAGGTCGATCCCCTTCTCGGTCAGCGAATAGATGGCCTTGAGGCGATGAGCCGGGTCGTCCGCCTTGCTGAGAATGCCCGCCGCCACCAGCATGGACAGCCGGTTGGCCAGGATATTGCTGGAAATGCCTTCATCCGAGGCCAGGAATTCGCGGTAATGGCGTTTGCCGGCGAACATCATGTCGCGGATGATCAGCAGGGACCATCTGTCCCCGAAAACTTCCAGGCCCAGATTGATGGGGCAGCCGGAGCGATAGGTGTGATCGGTCATGGCTTGACTCTAGGCGCAATGCTTGCGAAAAGCAATCACTTGCATTTTGCAATCATAAGGAGGAGCCAATGTCGACCTTTGTCATCGTACACGGCGCGTGGGCGGGCAGTTGGGGTTGGGACCCGGTGGCCGAATTGCTGCGGGCCAGCGGACACCGCGTGCATGTGCCGACGCTGAGCGGCCTGGGCGAGCGCTCGCACCTGGCCCATCTGCCGATCGACCTGACCACCCATATCGACGACATCATCAACGAGATGGTCTGGCACGAGCTCGATGATGTCGTGCTGGTGGCCCATTCCTATGGCGGCTTTGTCGCCACCGGCGTCGTCGAGCGCGCCGCCGACCGGATCGCCTCGATCGTCTATCTCGACGCCTTCATCCCCGAAGATGGCCAGTCCTTCGCGGACATTATCGGCGAGAAGCTCACCGGTCCTGTCGTGTCGGTCCCCGAGATCGGCGGCAACGAATATCCCACCGAGGCCGAGCGCGATCGCGTCGCCGCGCTTGTCACGGCCCAGCCCACCGGCACCTTCACCGAACGCCTCAAGCATAGCGGGGCCTATCGCCAGGTCGCGCGCAAGACCTACATTCTGGCCACTGGCTGGGAGGGGTTCCAGCAGGTCGCATCGCCCTTGCGGGACGATCCGGCCTGGACGGTGCATGAACTGCCCTGCGGTCACGACGTGCCCCTGCTCATGCCGGACGAACTGGCGGCTTTGCTGGAACAGGCGTGAGGGGTTTGGCCGGATAATTTACCGGGCGTGTCGATTTCTCTTCCCGCTGCTCGTCGTCAAGGCAGAGAAGAGGAGACTTCCCATGCTGAGACGCACCTTCCTGTCCCTGACCGCCGCGCTGGCCCCGCTCATGGCGCTGCCCGCATTCGCCCAGCAATCCGACCAACCCGCTCCAGGAGCCGCCATGTTGCCCGCCCCGTCGAAATCCGGCTACGCCCCCGTCAACGGCGTCGAAGTCTATTACGCCGTCTATGGCGAGGGCGATCCGCTGGTCCTGCTGCATGGGGGCCTGGCCAATATCGACATGTTCGGACCCAATGTCGCCCTGCTGGCGCAAGGCCGTCAGGTCATCGCCATCGACCTGCAGGGCCATGGCCACACTTTGCCCTTCGATCGCCCGATGACCTACGAGGCCATGGCCGACGATGTGGCCGGCGTCATCGAGTATCTCGGCTTCGAGAAGGCCGACATCATGGGCTATTCGCTGGGCGGCGGTACGGCCCTGCGCGTGGCGATCCAGCATCCCGACCTGGTGGACCGGCTGGTCGTCGTCTCCGCCCCCTATGCCTGGGCGGGCTGGCACGACTACAACCAGCAGGGCATGCGCTCGATGACGCCCGACATGGCCGAGGGGATGAAGGGCACGCCGCTCTACGAATCCTACGCGGCGGTCGCACCCGACGTGAACAATTTCCCGACCCTGATCGAGCAGGTCACGGCCATGATGATGCATGATTTCGATTGGGCCGCCGAGGTCCGGGAAATCACGGCGCCGACGCTGCTCATGGTCGCCGACTGGGACGCCGTGCGCACCAGCCATGTCGCCAGCTTCTTCGAATTGCTGGGCGGCGGGTTGCAGGACGCGTTGTGGGACGGCTCGGGCATGAATGCCAATCGCCTGGCCATCATCCCCAATGCCACTCATTACAATATCTTCAACGATACCCGTCCCGGCGAAACCGCCATCGCCTTCCTCGACGCCCCGGCACAATAGGCCGGTCGCGATGCAGCAAAAAGCCCGGCAATGCCGGGCTTTTCTTTGGCGATCGGCAAACCCTCGCCACCCCTTGCCTGGAACGGGCAATCTCCATATAGTGAACCACATGGTTCAGCTTCATCAAGCCCGCTTTGATACATCATTTGCCGCGCTTTCGGATGCCACGAGGCGTGGCGTGCTCGAACAGCTCGGCCGCTCCGACGCCTCGATCACCGATCTCGCCGAGACGTTCCGCATGACCCTGACGGGCATGAAGAAGCATATCAGCGTCCTCGAAAAGGCGGGGCTGGTCACGTCGGAAAAGGTCGGGCGCGTGCGCACCTGCCGCCTCGGCATCAGCCGCCTCGAGCAGGAGGCGGAATGGATCGAGCAATACCGCCAGCTCTGGGATGCCCGGTTCGACCGGCTGGACATGGTTGTCGAAGAACTCAAAAACAGGGAGAAGAGCGATGGGCGATAGGCAGGAGAATGTGCCGGTCAACGGCCGCACCGTGGTGAAGCGGATATCCGAGCGCGAGATCGCGGCGACGCGCATCTTCGATGCTCCGGCCCGGATCGTGTTCGAGGCCTGGACCGATCCCGAGCTGTTCGCGCGCTGGTGGGTACCCAAATCCCTGGGCGTGCCGCTGCGCTCCTGCGAGATGGATGTGCGCACCGGGGGCACCTATCGCCTCGAATTCGGCAAGGACGCCGAAAACAGCTGGGCCTTTTTCGGCAAATATATCGACGTGGTGCCGCCGACACGGATCGTCTGGACCAATGACGAAGGCGAGAACGGCGCCATTTCCACGGTGACCTTCGTGGAACAGGACGGCAAGACGCTGCTGACCTTCAGCGAAGTCTATCCCAGCAAGCAGGCGCTCGATGAATCCCTGGGCGGGATGGACGGCGCGCCCGAACAGTTCGAGCAGCTCGACGAACTGCTCGCCACCCTCGGCGCCGGCCGTGCGTGAGGCGGCAACGACCTTGCGCTATCTGGCGAATCTGCGCGCCCCGACGACGCACAGGATGACCGCCACTGTCACCAGCAGCATGATGGGCGTTACTTCTTCGCGCAGGAGCGTGGCCGCCAGCGCCAGGCCGAAGAAGGGCTGCAGCAGTTGCAATTGACCGACCGAGGCGATGCCGCCCTGGGCCAGGCCGCGATACCAGAAGACGAAGCCGATCAGCATGCTGAAGAGCGAGACATAGGCCAGGCTGAACCAGGCCGGCAGCGTCACATCGGCAAAGGAGGCGGGCCAGTAGAACAGCGTCAGCAGCAGCATCAGGGGCAGTGACAGCACCAGGGCCCAGCAGATCACCTGCCAGCCTCCGAGCCTGCGCGACAGCCTGGCGCCCTCGGCATAGCCCAGCCCGCAGACCACGATGGCGCCGAGCATGAGGGCGTCGCCGACCGGCGAGGCCGTCAGGCCCTGCACCAGCGCGAAGCCGGCGACAAGCGCGCTGCCGAGCAGCGAGAAGACCCAGAAGGCGGCCCGCGGGCGCTCCCCGCCCCTGATGACGCCGAAGATGGCCGTCGCCAGCGGCAACAGGCCGATAAAGACGATGGAATGGGCCGAGGTGACGTATTGCAGGGCGAGGGCGGTCAGCAGGGGAAAGCCGACGACGACACCCAGGGCCACGATGGCCAGCGATACCAGGTCGCCGCGTGCCGGGCGGCGTTCCCGGGCCAACAGCAGCAGCGCCAGACCCAGAATGCCGGCAATGGCGGCCCGGGCTACGGTGAGAAATACCGGATCGAAAGCCGCCACCGCCACGCGGGTGGCCGGCAGCGATCCGCTGAAGATGATGACCCCGATCAATCCGTTGATCCAGCCGCTTCTCGCCTGTTCCATGGCCCGCTCCTTGTCGCCGCCCTTATCGGTTGTCGCCGGCAGGAGGGCCAGTTACAGTGCGGTACGGTTTGAGCGAACTGTTATGGTCAGCGAAGCAATACAGACAGTGCCTGTGGGCCGCATCGGCATGGTGATGGCGACCATCCGCCAGCGGATCGCTGCGCGAAGCCTGGTGGCCGGCTCCAGGCTGCCATCGGTACGGGTGCTGGCGCGATCCATGCAGGTTTCGGTGTCAACCGTGGTCGAGGCCTATAACCGGCTCGTCGCCGAAGGGGCGATCCTCTCCCGTCCGGGATCGGGCTTCTATGTCGCCTCCCAGCTTGCCCCGCTGGAATTATCGGCGCTGGAACCGAAGCTGGACCGCGCCATCGATCCGCTCTGGATATCGCGGCAATCGCTGGAGGGCGACGAAAGCGTGCTGAAACCGGGATGCGGCTGGATGCCGGCATCGTGGTTGCCGCAACAGACCATCCGCAAGGCGCTCCGCACCGTATCCCGGGGCAGTGCCGAAGCATTGGCGAATTATGGCTCGCCATTAGGGTTGCCGCCGCTGCGCCAGTTGATCAGTAGGCGGCTGGGCGAGCGAGGCGTCGAAGCCGCGCCCGACCAGATCATGCTCACCGAAAGCGGCACCCAGGCGATCGACCTGCTCTGCCGGTACCTGCTCGAACCGGGCGATACCGTGCTGGTAGACGATCCCTGCTATTTCAATTTCCAGGCCTTGCTGCGGGCGCATCGCATCCGGATGGTCAGCGTGCCCTATACGCCTGCAGGGCCCGATATCGACGCCCTTGCCAGCATTCTCGCCGAGCGGCGGCCGCGCCTCTACATCACCAATTCCGCCGTGCATAATCCGACCGGCGCCACCCTGTCGCCGGTCATCGCCCATCGCGTTCTCAAGCTGGCCGACCAGCATGGGCTGATCATTATCGAAGACGATATCTTCGCCGATTTCGAACATGCGCCGGCGCCGCGGCTTGCCGGATTCGACGGGCTCAACCGGGTGATCCAGATCGGCAGCTTCTCGAAAACCCTGTCGGCCTCGGCGCGCTGCGGTTTCGTCGCGGCCCGGCCGGAATGGATCGAGGGGCTGATCGATCTCAAGATCGCGACCATGTTCGGCGGGGCGCGTTTGAATGAGGAGCTGACCCATGCCGCCCTGAGCGATAGCGGCTTTCGCCGGCATGCCGCCGCCTTGCGGGTCAGGCTGGAACGGGCGCGGCGCGAGGCGAGTGAACGGCTCCGCGAGATGGGCGTCACGCCCTGGATCGAGCCGCGGGCCGGCATCTTCCTCTGGTGCCGGCTGCCCGCGGGTCTCGACTCCGCCGATGTCGCGCGGATTGCCCTGGCTTCGGGGCTCGTTCTCGCGCCCGGCAATGCCTTCAGCGTCGGGCAGACGGCGAGCGGCTTTATGCGCTTCAATGTTGCGCAGATGGACGACCGGGTGTTCGAAGCCCTGCAGGCGTGCCTGCAGCAGGCTTTGCTTTCGCATTCCGACAAAGAGCACGCGCCCTCTGCCCAATAAGGCGGCCAATCATCCCGAGCTCGCGGCGGTCGTGCAGGTTTCCATCCGACAAGCCGGTATCCGCATCAGGTCCACCATAGAACCCAACCGCTGCCCTCTCCCTACATGCCTTCCGTCCGTTCCCCGCACACCTGGTGCGCTCCACGAACAAAGTGCGGAGTGCGCCAAAAGTTGCAGTCCGGCGCTTTGATTTTGTAACCTTTGGGCGCTAGAAGTCTCGAACCATTCCAAACTGTGGGCGGCAAAGCCGCGTGCCAGCGAGGCTTCATGACGGTTCGATCCCGCCCTCTTTCTCCGCATCTGCAAATCTATCGCTGGACCATCACCATGGCCATGTCGATCGTCCATCGGGCCACCGGCATCGCCAATTATGCCGGCACGGTGCTGCTGGTGGTCTGGCTCGGCGCCGCCGCCAGCGGGCAGGAAGCGCTCAATGTGGTCAACGATATCTATGGCTCCTGGTTCGGCCAGCTCGTGCTGTTCGGCTTCACCTGGTCGCTGATCCATCACATGCTGGGCGGCATCCGCCATTTCATCTGGGATTTCATCATCGGCATGGAGCCGGGGCAGCGCGAGGCGCTGGCCTGGGCCAATCTGATCGCTTCCATCGTCCTGACCCTTTTGGTCTGGACCGTTTTCGTCTGGATGGCCTGATGCGCGACACCGTTATCACCCGCGACATGGTCGCCAATCCCAAGACCAAATACGGCAATGCGCGGGCCTCGACCCGCCATTTCATCACCCAGCGCGTGACCGGGGCGATCAATATCGCCTTCCTGATCTTCCTGCTCTTCGTCGTGGTGCGGCTGGCCGGGCAGGATCGCCCGGACATGGTCTCGGTGCTTGGCAATGCCTGGATCGGCCTGCCGTTGGCAGCTTTGCTGGTCGTGGTGACCGTGCATATGCGCAATGGCATGCGCGATGTGCTGGAGGATTATTTTGCGGGCAGTCTCTATCGCCTGCTGATGCTGCTCAACACCTTGTTCTGCATTCTCGTCGCGGTGGCCGGGGTCGCCGCGCTTCTCAAGCTCGTCTTCTGGGGTTAGCGCCTATGGCCACTTATGAACTCATCGACCACGAATTCGACGTGGTGGTGGTTGGCGCCGGCGGCGCGGGCCTGCGCGCCACTCTGGGCATGGCCGAGCAGGGTTTCAACACCGCCTGCATCACCAAGGTCTTCCCCACCCGCAGCCACACCGTGGCGGCGCAGGGCGGCATTGCCGCCTCGCTGCAGAATATGGGGCCCGATTCCTGGCAGTGGCACATGTACGATACCGTCAAGGGGTCGGACTGGCTGGGCGACAATGACGCCATGGAATATCTGGCCCGCGAGGCGCCGGCCGCCATTTATGAGCTCGAGCATTACGGCGTGCCGTTCTCCCGCACCAATGAGGGCAAGATTTACCAGCGCCCGTTTGGCGGCCACATGACCGAATTCGGCGAAGGCCCGCCGGTGCAGCGCACCTGCGCCGCCGCCGACCGCACCGGCCACGCCATCCTGCACACGCTCTATGGCCAGAGCCTGCGCAACAATGCGCAATTCTATATCGAGTATTTCGCCCTCGACCTGATCATGGGCGAGAATGGCGAATGCCAGGGCGTCATCGCCTGGAAGCTGGATGACGGCACTTTGCACCGCTTCCGCGCCAAGCTGGTGGTGCTGGCCACCGGCGGCTATGGGCGCTCCTATTTCTCGGCCACCTCGGCCCATACCTGCACCGGCGACGGCAATGGCATGGTGGCCCGTGCCGGGCTGCCCTTGCAGGACATGGAATTCGTGCAGTTCCACCCCACCGGCATTTATGGCGCCGGCGTGCTCATCACCGAGGGCGCGCGCGGCGAGGGCGGCTATCTCACCAATGCGGAAGGCGAGCGCTTCATGGAGCGCTATGCTCCGAACGCCAAGGACCTCGCCAGCCGTGACGTGGTCAGCCGCTGCATGACGCTCGAAATCCGCGAGGGCAGGGGTGTCGGTCCCAAGAAGGACCATATCTACCTGCACCTCGATCATCTTGACCCCAAAGTGCTGCATGAGCGCCTGCCGGGCATCACCGAATCGGCCAAGATTTTCGCCGGCGTCGACCTGACCCGCGAGCCCATCCCGGTGCTGCCGACCGTGCACTATAATATGGGTGGCATTCCCGCCAACTATCACGGCGAAGTGCTCGACCCGACCCCTGATAATCCCGATCGCGTCGTGCCCGGCCTGATGGCGGTGGGCGAAGCCGCCTGCGCCTCGGTGCATGGCGCCAATCGCCTCGGCTCCAATTCGCTGACCGACCTCGTGGTCTTCGGCCGCGCCGCCGCCTTGCGCGCCGGCAAGGTGCTCGACAAGGCCGCGCCGGTGCCGGGCATCAATGCGGCGCAGGACGCAAAAATCCTCGCCCGCTTCGATCGTCTGCGCAATGCGGCCGGCTCCCAGCCCACCGCCAAGCTGCGCGACGAGATGCAGCGCACCATGCAGGCCGATGCCGCCGTGTTCCGCACTGACGAGTCGCTCAAGAGCGGCGTCAAGGGCATGACCGAGATCTATGGCCGCCTTGGCGACGTGCAGGTCACCGACCGCAGCCTGATCTGGAATACCGATCTGGTCGAAACCCTTGAGCTGGAAAATCTCATGGCCAATGCCATGGTGACCGTGGTTTCCGCCGAAGCCCGCCACGAGTCGCGCGGCGCTCACGCCCACGAGGACTATCCCTCCCGCGACGACGAGAACTGGCGCAAACACACTCTCTCCTGGATCGACACCGATACCGGCGCCGTCCGCCTCGGCTACCGCCCGGTGCATGTCGATCCACTGACTCCGCAAAGCGAAGGCGGCATCGACCTCAAGAAGATCGCGCCCAAGGCGCGGGTATATTGATGCGCGCCGCCCTCGCCCTCGCCGCCCTGGCTCTGCTGACCGCACCTGCTCTCGCCGCGCCCACTGCGGCGCAGAAGGATGAATTCTACGCGGCCTGCATGGGCATTGCGCAGGATGCGAAGCTGTGCGGCTGCAAGGCCGATGCGGCAATGACGCTGATCGACGAGCGCTTCATGGGCGTGGTCATCGCCTCGATGAAGGGTACTTCGTCGCCGGCTGCGGGCGATTACAATGCCTACAATAGCTACGTCGCCAGATCGAACCAGATCTGCAAGCCGAACTACTAGGATTTCGCGCCGGTTGAGCGGCGTGTGTTGAGAAGGAAGACCGACCCATGGTCGAACTGATGCTCCCCAAGGCCGATCGCCCCACCAAGGGCAAGACCTGGCCCAAGCCCGCCAATGCCAGCAGGCTGCGCGAGTATCACATCTATCGCTACGATCCCGACCAGGGCGCCAATCCGCGCATCGACACCTATTTCGTCGATCTCGACGATTGCGGCCCGATGATCCTCGATGGCCTGCTGTGGATCAAGAACAAGGTCGATCCGACCCTCACGCTGCGCCGCTCCTGCCGCGAGGGCATTTGCGGCTCCTGCTCGATGAATATCAACGGGCTCAACACCCTGGCCTGCACCAAGGGCATGGATGACTCGACCGGCCCGATCAAGATCTACCCGCTGCCGCATATGCCTGTCGTCAAGGACCTGGTGCCCGACCTTTCCACCTTCTACGCCCAGCACCGCGCCATCGAGCCCTGGCTCAAGACCACCTCGCCGACCCCGGAAAAGGAGTGGACCCAGTCGGTGCCGCAGCGCGCCAAGCTCGACGGGCTCTATGAGTGCATTCTCTGCGCCTGCTGCTCCACCTCCTGCCCGAGCTATTGGTGGAATGGTGAAAAATATCTCGGCCCGGCCGCTTTGCTGCAGGCCTATCGCTGGCTGATCGATTCGCGCGACGAGACCACGCAGGAACGCCTCGACGACCTCGAGGACCCCTTCAAGCTCTATCGCTGCCACACGATCATGAACTGCGCCAAGGTCTGCCCCAAGGGCCTGAACCCGGCCAAGGCCATTGCCGAAATCAAGAAGATGATGGTGGAGCGCAAGGCAGCCTGAGCCGCCTTGCCTTGATGCGCTAGCGCCGCATGAAGTCCTTTTCGATATAGGTCACCAGCGCCTCGAGCTCCTCGAGCGTGAAGGCGCCATTGACCTGGACGCCCGAGGGAATTGGCCCCAGCTCTTCGCCGAAACAGGACACTTCGGTATAGGCCCCCTTGAGCCAGCCCGGCATGCGCGTTCCGGGCAGGCCGCAGCTGATGATGTCGAGCATGGTCTGGCGGTCCAGCGCGCTGGTGCGCAGGTTGGGGCCCTTGGGAAAATCGACGCTCACCCCGCCCGCGCCCTTGGGGCCGTGGCAATTGGCGCAGCTGCCCTCGACATAGACGCGGCGGCCCTCCTTGAGCATGTCGGCATCGGCATCCTGGGCCAGCGCACCCGGAACCGTCGCGGCGAGCAGGGTCGCCCCGGCCATGGCGGCGAGCCAGAATTTCCGGCCCCCTTTCACTGAAGTCATCGTCCTACCTTCCATTGGTGGTGCCCGGCGGCATGGCCTGCCGCCGGGACAGGCCTGGTCAGATCAGCGGTTCCTGCACGATGTTGGTCGCCGCCATATAGCCGGTGACCGTGGCCCGGCCGATGCCGTGCTGGCGGCCGCCGCCGCTGGCTTCGCCGCCGGCATAGAGGCCGGGTATGGCCTGCCCACTCATATCCATCACCTGGGCCTTGCCGTTGATGCGCAGCCCGCCATAGGAATCGTTGACCGCCAGCGGGATGATCGCGGCATAGAAGGGGCCGGTCTCGATCTTGTGCATGACGGGCTTTTCGAACTCCTCATCCACACCCGCCTCGGCGGCCGCGTTATATTTGGCCACCGTCTCTTCGAGATATTTGAGCGGCATGTGCTGGTAGGGATTCTCGGTGACCTTGCGGGCCAGCTCGGCCAGCGTGTCCGCCTTGTGGAAGAACCCGTCCGGGGGCTCGGCGATATAGGGATGCCGCAGGTCCCAGCCATTGGCGTCCACCGCATTCTGGTCGAAGATCGCCCAGACCGGTCCCGAGGAATAGTCAGGCCCGCGCGAGCCTTCATTCATGGCCAGGGCCGCATCGGCCGCGGCGCCCTTGTTATAGGTATCGCGCACATGCTCGACACTGCTGTTGCGCCAGTCGAGCGGGGTGAAGGGGTTGTTCGTCCCCGACGAGCCGGGCGGGTAGGCGGCATGGGTATCGGCATTGGCCGAAATCGAGCTCTCGTTATAGAAGCGCTGACCCACCTGGTTGACGGCGATGACATGTTCCCAGCCGCCCCCGCCCACGGTAATGCCGAAGGCGCGGATGAACTTGAAGACCGGGTGCCCTGGCATGACGGCGTCATAGACGGCGCGCGTGCCGATCGTGCCCACCAGGTGCGGCGTGCCCAGGCTGTAGCCATAGGGCTGCAGCATGCCGGCCAGGTTTGCCCCAACGCGCATGCTGGCGACGATGCCGCTGGCATCCTCGTGGCGCACGCCCATCAGCCCGTCGCCATATTGAATGGACGGCTCGCTCATGCGCGGGTCGAACATGGTGCGGAACGGGATATTGCCCATATAGCCGCCGGTGCCGATGATGACGCCGCGGCGGGCCCTGATATTGATGACCTCCTTGGTCTCGTCGATATTGCCGTCGCTCCAGTAGCTTTCCAGCCGCTCGCCGGTTTCGGGGTCGAAGCGCGGCGTATAGCTCGCCTTGACGCCGAGCACGCGGCCCGAAAACTGCTGCTCGCGGATCACCTCGTCCAGGTGCCGGTTGACCATGAAGCGCACGCCCTTCTTGCGCGCGCTGTGTTCCAGCGAGCGGGCGATGACGAAGCCGCCATAGATCCAGCCCGGCGCGCCGAAGCCGGTGGCCGAAGGCGCCGGTCCCATGGACTGGTGGTTGAAGGGCGAGCTGCGTTCTTCCTCGGTGCTGCCGGCATCCTCGCTGGTAATGGTGCCCGCTTCGATATCGGTGACGTCGCCCAGCTTGATCATGGCCCAGGGCGCGCGCGCCCGGCTCATGCCGCCGCCGTAATGGGTGCCGGCAATGCGGGTGAAGCGGATATGGTTGTCCATCAGGAATTGCCGCACGGCAGGAGCATTGTCGGCCCAGGCGCGGTGCAGTTCGCGATCGTTGTAGCGATATTCGGCCACTGCCCCGTCATTGACCACCGACCAGTCGGTCATGTCGGTGAAGAGGCGTTCGGGGTCGTCCTCGAAATCCTCGGACGGGTGCAGCGGGGCGGTCAGGCCCAGCCCGTCAGGGTCCAGTCCCAGCCGATCGCGCTCCTGGATGGCGTCGCCGCCACCCAGCGAGGTCCAGCCCCCGCTATGGGCCAGCTTGCCGCCCAGGTCGTAATTCTGCTCGACCACCAGCACCGAAGCGCCCAGGTCGCGCGCCCGCACCGCGGCGGTCAGGCCCACGCCACCGCCACCGAGAATGACCACGTCGACCTCGTAGTCCCATTCGGTATCATTGGCACTGGCGGCCTGCGCGCCCGTGGCGCCGATGGCGGTGAGGCCCACGGCCCCCACGCCGGCCGCGGCGCCCTGCTTGAAGAATTCGCGCCGGCTCAGCGCATTATCGTCGTCGTCATCCGGTTTTTTGGACATGCCTTCTCCTCCAGCCGGCACGTTGTGTGCGCGGCTCCCTAAACAATTCATGCTGATGACTTTTCCTCCTCCAGGCCGTTTGCCGGCTCTTGTTGGGGTTCGTCAATTGTATACTAGCATACGACTGCGGCGACGCAAGTTTGTATGTATGCATGCATGTTTGAGCGTTTGAACGGTGCCGCGACACGGCGCATAAGGTGCGCTTCGCGACTCACGGAAGGCATTTCCCATGGCCCGGCAACCCGATCAAACGCCCAGCCCGGTTGTCGAGGCAATCCGGTCGATGACCGACAGCACCTATCGGCAGCATTCGGATGTGCTCTATGCCATCCACGAAGTGTCGCGGCTGGTCTCGACCCTATCCGACCGGGGCCTGGGCGCCCATGGCATCACCCACACACAGTGGTGGGGCCTGATGCATATTTATGAGCATGAAGGCGCCACCCAGACCGAGCTGGCTGAAATCTTCCATATGGGAAGGGCCGCAGCGGGCAAGCTGCTGGAGCGGCTCGAGGCCAAGAACTGGGTGGAACGCCGGTCCGATGCCGGCGACAGCCGCGTGCGCCGGGTCTATCTGCGGCACGAAGTGGTGCCGGTCTTCCGCCACATGACCGACCAGGGCTGGCGCCTGTTCCGCTCGCTGCTCGACGGTCTTTCCGACGGCGACGAACAGGTCATGCTCGCCGGCCTGCGCCGCATCAAGGCCAATGCCGAGCGCTGAGGTCTCTTACTCGATCTCACCCACCCACCGACTACCCCTCTCCCCTTGCGGGAGAGGGTGGTTTTCCGCGTTCAGCGGAAAACCGGGTGAGGGGCTGCGCTCGCCCATGCTTTGATCTCAGCGGATAGTCCGCCCCCTCATCCGCCCTTCGGCCACCTTCTCCCACGAGGGGAGAAGGGGAGCGGTGGCTGTGGCACCATCAGGAGCCGAGAATGCCTCCCGCCCAAAACAAAACGGCGGGGCTTTCACCCCGCCGCCGTAAAACTTCATCCCTGCCGAATTACTCGGCTTCGCTTTTCAGGATGACCGTGCCGGCCTCGTAGGCGGCCTTGCAGTCATTGGCGTCGTGATATTCGTCGCTGTCCAGCAGCACCGAGGCGGCGTCCGGGCCTTCGAAGCGCGGGTCGTCGCATTGGTCGTCATCGGCATAGCTCGACTTGTTGTCGCCGAATTCGATATGGCTGCTGTCATAGGGCGCGCCGGCCGGATAGTCGGGCGAATAGACCTTGCGGATCGAGACCTGGCCGGCTTCTTCCAGCGTACGGCAGTCGGTGGCGTCGCCATACATGTCGTCGGTCAGCAGCTTCTTGTCGGTGCCGGGGCCCTGGAAGCGCAGGTCGTCGCATTCCCCGTCATTGGCCCATTCGCTCCAGTCGCTGCCATAGTCGAAGGCGGCGGTGGCGGCGAGGGAGGTGGCGGATGCGCCGCCAAAGGTGGCGGTGCCTGCTTCCACCGCGGCGCGGCAGTCGTCGGCATCGTGGCCCATATCGGCGTCGAGCAGTTCGCTGGCAACGCCCGACCCTGAGAAGCGCGGGTCGTCGCATTCGCCGTCATTGGCCCATTCGCTGGTATTGTCGCCATAGTCGATAGCGCTGGTGTCGCCCACAAAGGTCACCGTGCCCAGGTCATAGGCGGACTGGCAGTCATTGGCATCCTTGAGGATGTCGGCATCGACCAGCTCGCTGGCCGAGCCGGTGCCCTGGAAACGCGGATCGTCGCATTCGCCATCATTGGCCCACTCGCTGGAATTGTCGCCGAAGTCGATATCGGCGGCCGTGGCGGCCGGCACATCGCCTTCGTCCACCAGGGTCACGGTGCCCATGTTAAAGGCGGCCTGGCAGTCGGTGGCGTCCTTGAGGATATCGGCATCGACCAGTTCGGCGGCCGAGCCTGAGCCCTGGAAACGCGGGTCATCGCATTCGCCGTCATTGGCCCATTCGCTGGAATCATCGCCGAAGTCGATATCGGCTTCGGTGATGGCGGTGGGCGCAGCGCCGTCGCCCACGAACTGCACCGTGCCGGCCGCATAGGCGGCGCGGCAGTCGGTGGCGTCCTTGAGAATATCGTCATCGACCAGTTCGCTGGCCGATCCGGTGCCGGCAAAGCGCGGGTCGTCGCATTCCCCGTCATTGGTCCACTGGCCGGAATCGTCGCCGAAGTCGATATCGGCGGTGCTGGCGGGGGCCGCCCCACCCTCGACCAGGGTCACGGTGCCGGCTTCATAGGCGGCGCGGCAGTCGGTGGCGTCCTTGAGAATGTCGCTGTCGACCAGTTCGCTGGCCGAGCCCGAGCCGGCGAAGCGCGGATCGTCACATTCGCCGTCATTGGCCCAGGTGCTCGAATCATCGCCGAAGTCGATATCGCCGGTCGCTGTCGTCGTTGTGGCTGGCGGCGGGTTCTTCTTGTTGTCGAGTTTCTGCGCCATGGCTGGCGCGGCAAGCCCACCGGCCAGGACCAAGGCGAGCATGGCTCCGCCCAGAACCTTATGGAATGCGTTCATCGGTTGTCCCTTCCCAGATGTCTGCCGCAAGTCGTGGCTGGACATTACAGCGGCTTTGCGGCGGCCAAAAGCCGTCAGCGAAAGATTTAGCCGGCTGCGCTGCGCGCGCGCCGCTCGGCCCGGGTGAACAGCACCGATCCCAACAGGACCAGAGCCGTGCCCACGCCATGAAACAGGGTGAAAGGTTCGGAAAGCACGATGACGGCAATGACAATTGTCACGATCGGGCCGAAGGCGGCGGTGGACGAGGTGGCCCGGGCGCCGATCCGCGCCATGCCGGCATTCATCAGGAAGCTGGGTAATACGGTGCCCAGCACGCCCAAAGCCAGGCCATAGGCCCAGAGCTCCGGCGTCAGCGCCAGATAGCTCATGGGGCCCGATATGATCAGGTTCTGCGCAATGGCGCAGATGGCGGCGGTCGACATGCCGATGCAGGTGAACAGCGCCGAACCCAGCACCAGCATCTGCCTTTTGGCCAGGTGCTGGTAGAGCGCAAAGGTAATGGCCGAGCCCAGCACCAGCAGCGTGCCGATCACGATGCCATCGGGGTCGACCGCCAGGTTCCAGCCGAAAATCACCAAGAGGCCCCCATAGCTCACCAGCATGGCCGGCACCACGCCCCAGACCATGCGGTCGCCGAAGAACCAGACCCCGAACAGCACGACGAAGAAGGGATAGGTGAACAGCACCAGCCGCTCATATTGCGCGGTCAGGAAATTGAGCCCGAGAAAATCGAGATAGCTCGACAGGTAATAGCCCAATATGCCGATGGCCATGCTGGCCAATACCGTCCGGGGCGTCAACGCGCCGACCAGTCTGTCCCCGCGGCGCAAAATGGTGAGCAGGATGACCAGGTAGACCGGCAGCGCCACCAGCATGCGCAGGCTGAGCAGCATTTCGGTCGAGACGCCTTCGCCATAGGCGAGCTTGATGAAGATGCCCTTGGTGGAAAACAGAATTGCCCCGCATACGGCAAGGCCGTAGCCGATGGGGTCGTTATGCGATTGGGCAGCTTGCGCGGTCGAGGTCATGGAAGGGTCCTGGAAGGGAGCCGCCATGCCAGTCACCGGAGCGCCAGATGGCGGGCCGGTGAGACGAAGGGCTGGACGTCAGCGCTCGTTCCGGTCCCTGATGGGGCCGGTAAGAAGGATCGCGGAAATGAGGATCGCGGTGGCGTGCATGACGGATGTGATAGGACCGGCGCGACGGTTCGGCAAGGCCGATATCGCCAAATGCGTTCGCACCCTCTTCGCGTCGATGCTAACAGTCCGTTAACATTAGCCCCGCGGATGCGCCTTGCGATAACTCTCCAACAAGCGGTCCGTATCGACGGCGGTATAGATCTGCGTGGTGGAGAGACTGGCATGGCCCAGCAATTCCTGGATGGCCCGCAAATCGCCGCCCCGGCCCAATAAATGCGTGGCAAAAGAATGCCTTAGCGCATGCGGCGTGGCCGATGGCGGCAGTTGCAGTGCGCTGCGCAGCTGCACCATCCGCAACTGGATCAGCCGCGGCGACAGCACCCCGCCCTTGACCCCGCGAAACAAAGGCTCCTCCGGCCAGGACTTGAACGGGCAGAGCTCGAGATAGAGATCGATCGCCTTGCGCACCGCTTCGATCAGCGGCACCAGCCGCACCTTGCCGCCCTTGCCGGTGACCCGCAAAACCTGGCTTTCGAGATCGCCCGAGGTCAGCGCCAGGGCCTCGGAAATGCGCAGGCCGGCGCCATAGCACAGCGACAAAACCGCCATGTCGCGCGCCGCCACCCAGGGCTCTTCTTCCATTTTCTCCGTCTCGGCAATGGTCTGCCGCGCCTCGATGACAGTCAGTGCCTTGGGCAGGCTCTTGGGTATTTTGGGCGTGCGGATCACGTTGAGCGCCTCGGTGGCCACCACGCCTTCGCGCTCGAGAAAGCGGAAAAAACTCTTGAGCGCCGACAGCACCCGCGCCAGCGAGCGCGAGCCCAGGCTTTCCTCGCGCCTTTGCGCCATGAAGGCGCGGATATCGGCGCCGCGCAGCTCTTTGAGCGTGGCCAGCGTCACCGGCCCGCCGGTATGGCCGGCGAGAAAGCTGAGGAATTGCCCGACATCGCGGCTATAGGCCTCCAGCGTATTGGCTGCCAGCCGACGCGCCGAGCCGAGCTCGCGCTGCCAGTCGGCAAGCTGGGCGCGGATGAATTCGTCACTGGCAAAGGCGGAATCGACCATGGCTGCAGTCTGGTCCGGCATGGTAAACCCAACCTTAACCCCGACCCGGCCATGCTCGTTGCAAAGGAGACCGAGCCGATGCGCATTTCATTCGTTCCCGCCCTCGGCATGCTGGCGCTGTTCGGGTCGGCACAGGCCATGGCCCAGTCCCCCGATATGTGGCAGCAGGATCCCTATTGGGGCGGCGGCGCCACGGCGAACTCCGCCCCGGACGATACGGTGCGCGCCAATGCCAGCCTTGGCCTCATGTATCTCGAAGGCAATGAGAAGGTGCTCAGCGGCGACTATACCGTCAGCCACCTGATCTGGCAGAGCCTGACACCAGTGCTGCGCGGCAGCCTTGCCGTGGATTTCGGCGGCGGCCTCAGCGCCAGTCTCGAGGGCAGCGTGGCCGGTTTCGGCAGCGGCTATATGGAAGATTATGACTGGCTCAAGGGTGATGACACCTTCGCCAACTGGTCCCATCGCAGCCAGCATCCCGATACCAGGCTCGACCATTATTTCACTGGCGCGGCGGCCCTGGGCTACGAGCTGGTCAATGACGGCAGTGCGGTCATAAGGGCACATGGCGGCATCAAATATTCCGACGTGCAATGGACCGCCTATGGCGGCACCTACACCTATTCCAGCGGTGGCGGCTTCCGCGACATAGCCGGCAGTATTCCCGACGGGGTGGCCGGCATCACCTATCGCCAGCAACTGCCCGAACTGTTCCTGGGCGTCGATGGCGAGGAGCATTACGGCAATTTCCGCGTCGGCGGGCTGCTGCGGGGCGGGCTGACCTTCCTCGGCGTCGCCACCGACGATCACTATCTGCGCATCCCGCCGCTGCGTTTCGTCGATTCGCTCTGGGTCGCGCCCACCTTCACTGCTGGTGTCGATGTCGGTTTCGCCCTTGGCCGCAATGCCGAGCTAACCCTGGCGGCCCGCTATGACCATGTCTTCGAGCAGCGCGGCGACACCAAGGTCTACGATGCCAATACCGATACCTTGATCAGCAATACGGTAGCTACCGCGGCGGCCGGCCTGCGCAGCGCCGAGATCACCGCGGGAATCAAGGGCTCCTTCTAGAGCGTTTTCAGCAAAAGTGGCCACGGTTTTGCGGTTCGGAAACGCGACAAAACAAGGGCCCTAGCGGACATGCAGGGTGAAATCGGGGCGTTGGCTGGGCGGAATGCCCAGATCGTCATAGAGCCGCGCCGGCACTTGCTGCGGGATGCGCTGGCGGCGCAAAGCTTGCTGCAGCAGGGCATAGAGACTGGCTTTTTCGGCAATGGCGACCAGTTCGTCGCTGTGGTTCAGGCGATCGATCATCTGCGTCATGACACTCTCCTGTGCTTGGATAGGCATGATGCGCCCGGTCCCTGACAGGGCCTGTCAGCAGTCGCCGACGCCTGCCCTGTGGCGCAATTGCACCATGCCGGGGCGCGAATGCGCGGCGGGGCTACACGCTGGCGTGAGCTGGCTTTCAAGCATGGGGCGGGCGCGCTAAGGCCGGACCATGACGCGTCTGCTCGGCATTGCTGTCCTCATCCTGGCCCTGGTCGCCCTTGCGGCGCCCAGCCTGTCAGTGGGCGTGAGCGCGCATCCGCCGACATCGACCCAGGTCCATGCGTCATCGGGGAACCTCTTGGCGATCAAGCCCTGCAAGTCGCTGGGCGGCAAGCGCGTGCTGCCCTGCCATCCCGATCTCGGTGTCATGGTCAGCCAGGCGTCGCTGGTCTTCCCCTCGATCCGGCAGCGGTCCTGGCGCGACGTGGTCCTGCCACTCGCGGCGCCGCAGCCAGAGACCGAATTGCCGCCGCCAAGAGCGGCCTGAGCTTTTCGGCCTTCACCACTTTCCCTGTCCGCGACCACACGGTCGCCTATCCGAGTATTGTCATGACCAGTCTTTCCCTTGGCCGCCGCCAGTTCATGGCCGGCGCCGCCAGCCTTTCCGCCCTCGCCCTTGCGGGCTGCGCTACCACGAGCCCGCGTGCCACCGTGCCAGCCGCCCCGGTCCGCCACGCGGTTCCTGCCGATGTGCAGCTGATGTATGGCCCGGTCTATGACGAGCCTTTCCCGCTGCGCGCTGCCGATATGTCGCTGGTCGATCCGATCTACTGGCGCCAGCAGGTCATCGACCCAACCGGCGAGAAGCCCGGCACTGTCGTCGTCGATACGGCCAGCCGCTTCCTCTACCATGTGGGCAGTGATGGCATGGCGACGCGCTATGGCGTGGGCATCGGCCGCGACGGCTTTGCCTGGTCGGGGCGTGCCCATATCGCCTACAAGCGCGCCTGGCCGAAATGGACGCCGCCCTCCGAGATGATCGACCGCCAGCCCGAGCTGGAACCCTATCGTCACGGCATGGCGCCGGGTATCGACAACCCCCTGGGCGCGCGCACGCTCTATATCCACCAGGGCAATGTCGACACGATCTACCGCATTCACGGCAATCCCGACGAGCGCACCATCGGGCAGGCGGTGTCGAGCGGCTGCGTGCGCCTGCTGCAGCAGGACATCATCCACCTGCATGACGCGGTAAAGACCGGCTCGACGCTCGTCGTCGCCTAACGCGTTTCGACAGGCGGGGCTGGCAGAATCACTTGCGCTCCCTATGTTCGGATGCGAACAGAACGGGCACAAATGAAAGAGCGTCCAGATATCGTCGCCGTCATGGTGGGGGTCGCGGTAGAGACCCCCTATAGCTATCGCGTTCCACCGGGCATGGTGGTGACGCGCGGCTCGATCGTGGCCGTGCCGCTGGGCCCGCGGCTGACTTTGGGCGTGGTCTGGGGTGCGCCCAAGGACATGGTGGCGCATAACCGGCTGCGCGATATCGCCCAGGTCTACGACATTCCCCCGCTCAGCGAGGAATTGCTCAAGCTGGTGGATTGGGTGTCCCGCTACACGCTCGCCACCCCTGGCATGGTGCTGCGCGCTGTCCTGCGCTCGACCGAAGCGCTCGATGCGCCCCGGCCGGTCATCGCCTATCGCCGCACCGGCCATGAGCCGGAAAAGCTCACCCCGGCCCGGCTGCGCGTGCTCGATACGCTGCTGGACGACATGGCCTGGCCCAAGGCCGCGCTGATCGGCGCCACCGGCGTTTCGCCGTCCGTCATCGACGGGCTGGAGCGGGCAGGGGCGGTGCAACGGCTCGAAATGCCGCCGCCACCCGTCGTGCTGCCGCCCGATCCCGATGCGGCCATCGCCACGCTGTCGCCGGCCCAGCAACAGGCGCTGGACGAGATCACCGCGCTCGATCCGCATCAATTCGGCGTCGCTTTGCTCGATGGCGTCACCGGCGGCGGCAAGACCGAAGTGTTCTTCGAGGCAGTGGCCGAGACATTGCGGGCCGGGCGACAGGCGCTGATCCTGCTGCCCGAAATTGCCCTCACCAACACGTTCATCGCCCGCTTTACCCGCCGCTTCGGCACCAGGCCCGCCGAATGGCATTCCGACATGACCCCGGCGCAACGGGCCAAGGTCTGGCGCGGTGTGCTCGATGGTTCGGTGCGCGCGGTGGTCGGCGCCCGCTCGGCACTGTTCCTGCCCTTCCGCGAACTGGGCATGCTGGTGCTCGATGAAGAGCATGACGGCGCCTACAAGCAGTCCGACGGGGTCAATTACCACGCCCGCGACATGGCCGTGGTGCGCGCCCATCTCAGCAATGCCCGCGTCATTCTCTCCTCGGCCACGCCGTCGGTCGAAACGCGCAACAATGCCAATGCCGGGCGCTACGCCCATGTGCTGCTGACCTCGCGCTTCGCCGAAGCCGCCATGCCCAATGTCACGGCCATTGACATGCGGGTGAATGGCCCGGAAAAAGGCCAGTGGATCGCCCCGCAACTGGCGCGCGAAGTCTTCGCCGCGCTGGACCGGGGCGAGCAGGCTTTGCTGTTCCTCAACCGGCGCGGCTATGCCCCGCTGACGCTGTGCCGCTCCTGCGGCCATCAATATCAATGCCCTGACTGCTCCGCCTGGATGGTGGAGCACCGCTTCCGCGGCGTGCTCATGTGCCACCATTGCGGTCACGAAGTGCGCACGCCCAAAGTCTGCGGCCAGTGCGGCGATACCGAGAGCCTCACCGCCGTCGGTCCCGGCATCGAGCGTGTTGCTGAGGAAGCGGCCGCCCGCTTCCCCGATGCGCGGCGGGTCATCCTCTCCTCCGACATGGGCAGCAATGCCCAGCTGCGCGAGCGCTTCGCCGAGATCGAGCGGGGCGAGTTCGACCTCATCATCGGCACCCAGTTGGTCTCCAAGGGCCACCATTTCGAAAAGCTCTCTGTCGTCGGCGTGCTCGATGCCGATCTGGGCCTGGCGCATGGTGATCCGCGCGCCGCCGAAAAGACCTTCCAGATCCTGACCCAGGTGGCGGGCCGCGCCGGCCGTGCGTCCAAGACCGGCAAGGCGTTCCTGCAGACCTATCACCCTGACCACCCTGTGATGCGCGCCATGGTCACCGGCGACCGCGAGGCCTTCTACGCCCATGAACTGCTGGCCCGCGAAGCCGGCGGATTGCCGCCCTTCGGCCGGCTGGCGGCGCTCATCGTCTCGGCCAACGAGCATGAAGTGGCGATGGGTTTCGCCAAAAAGCTGCTCTCGGCCGCTCCCATGGCCGATAGCGTGCGCCTGTTCGGCCCCGCCGACGCCCCGGTCGCCATGGTCCGCGGCCGCCACCGCGTGCGACTGCTGGCGCAGTCCGGCAAGGATTTCGACCTCTCCGGCTATGTCCGCTTCTGGCTCGGCTCGGCCGAAAAGGTCACCGGCAATCTCAAGGTCCAGGTGGATATCGACCCGATGAGCTTCATGTAATTTCTGTATATACAAAAATTGACACTGACGGCATGACGGACTACATTGAGGGGGCTCGATGGAATTCGAATGGGACGAGACCAAGAATCGGACAAATCTGGTCAAGCACCGGGTCGGGTTTGACCTAGCGTACATGTTCAACTGGGCCGGCGCCATAATCGAACCGGACAACCGGCACGACTATGGCGAAGATCGCTTTCTGGCTCGTGGCTACGCCGAAGACGGTGTGGGATACTCGATTGTGTTCACCTTCCGAGGCCCCATCATTCGCATAATCAGCGTCCGCGAGTTCAACCGAAAGGAGGAAAGGCGCTATGGACCACCCCAAGCCTGAGAAACGCCGCTACGGCGTACCCGACGACGAAAATCCCGAGCTGACCGAAGAGGCCATTCGCCGGTCCATTCCGGCTAAGCAGTTCTTTGCCGAGCGTGGCTTGCCACTGCCCGGCCGCCCCAAATCAGAGGCGCCGAAGATTTCGGTCAGCCTGCGGCTCGATCCCGATGTCGTCGCCGGCTTTAAGGCGGACGGCCCCGGCTGGCAGACCCGCATCAACGCCGTGCTGGCCGAAAGCCTCAAGCGCAAGAAGTCGGCCTAGACGCCATTCGGGCGCAGCCCCTGGCCTTCTCGCCTCAAATCGCTCCACCGGGCGTCGTCCTCGACACGCCTCTCCCCTGCGACACTTTCGCCGCATTTGAATCGCGCCCGCATGTCTTGCAAGCCGCGCGGGGCTTGTGCTAGAGCGAGCGCGACTTTGAAGGGGTCTCCGGACGGCCTCTTTCCCAGACAAGACTATACGTCGGCAACCGCCCGGGTTTCCCAGAGAAAACAGGGCGGAGGAGCGGGCAGGCAACCAAGAGGGTGTAGCGGCATTGGCAGCGCAGAATTCAGTGCTTACCCAGATCGCCCGGCCATATGCGTCGGCGCTGTTCGATCTCGCTGAGAGCGAGAACCAGTTGGCATCGGTGGAAACGTCGCTTTCGGACGTGTCCCGCCTGATCGGGGAAAGCGCCGATTTCGCGCGCTTCCTGCGTTCGCCGGTGATTGCTGCCGACGACAAGGCCAAGGCGCTCGATGCGTTGCTCGGCAAGTCCAAGACCAATCCGCTGGTCGCCAATTTCCTCAAGCTCATCGCCCGCAACGGCCGCCTGTTCGCGCTCGATGCCATCATCGTGGGCTTCCGCGAGCTGGCCGCCCAGGCGCGTGGCGAAATGACCGCCGATGTGACCTCGGCCAGCCCGCTCAGCGCTGCGCAGGTCAAGTCGCTGGCTGCCACCCTCAAGAGCAAGATCGGCAAGACCGTGACGCTCAACCAGTTTGTCGACCCGTCGTTGATCGGCGGCCTTCAGGTGAAGGTCGGATCGCAGATGATCGACTCTTCCCTCAAGACGAAATTGACCGCGATGAAGATCGCCATGAAAGAGGTCGGATAAATGGACATCAAAGCCGCGGAAATCTCTGCGATCCTCAAGGACCAGATCAAGAATTTCGGCCAGGAAGCCCAGGTTTCCGAAGTCGGCCAGGTGCTGTCCGTCGGTGACGGTATCGCCCGCGTCTACGGCCTCGACAATGTGCAGGCCGGCGAGCTCGTCGAGTTCCCGGGCGGCGTCAAGGGCATGGCCCTCAATCTCGAAACCGACAATGTCGGTGTCGTGATCTTCGGCAATGACCGCGCCATCAAGGAAGGCGATGTCGTCAAGCGCACCGGTTCCATCGTGGACACCCCCGTCGGCAAGGGCCTGCTGGGCCGCGTGGTCGATGGCCTGGGCAACCCGATCGATGGCAAGGGCCCGATCGAGCATACCGAACGCCGCCGCGTCGACGTCAAGGCGCCGGGCATCCTGCCGCGCAAGTCGGTGCATGAGCCGATGTCGACCGGCCTCAAGTCGATCGACGCGCTGATCCCGATTGGCCGTGGCCAGCGCGAGCTGATCATCGGTGACCGCCAGACCGGCAAGTCGGCGATCATTCTCGACACGTTCCTCAACCAGAAGCCGGCCCATGACGCCAATGCGTCGGAAACCGACAAGCTCTACTGCATCTACGTCGCCATCGGCCAGAAGCGCTCGACCGTGGCCCAGTTCGTGCGCCAGCTCGAAGAAGCCGGCGCGCTGCAGTATTCGGTCGTGATCGCTGCCACCGCATCCGATCCGGCGCCGCTGCAGTACATCGCGCCCTTCACCGGCTGCGCCATCGGCGAATTCTTCCGCGACAATGGCATGCATGCCGTGATCGCCTATGACGATCTGACCAAGCAGGCCGTTGCCTACCGCCAGATGTCGCTGCTGCTGCGTCGTCCGCCCGGGCGTGAAGCCTATCCGGGCGACGTGTTCTACCTCCATTCCCGTCTGCTCGAGCGTGCCGCCAAGCTCAACGAAGACCACGGTCTCGGTTCGCTCACGGCTCTCCCCGTCATCGAGACCCAGGCCAACGACGTGTCGGCCTATATTCCGACCAACGTGATCTCGATCACCGACGGCCAGATCTTCCTCGAGACCAACCTCTTCTTCCAGGGCATCCGCCCCGCCGTGAACGTCGGTCTGTCCGTGTCGCGCGTGGGCTCCTCGGCCCAGGTCAAGGCGATGAAGCAGGTTGCCGGCTCGCTCAAGGGTGAGCTGAGCCAGTATCGTGAAATGGCCGCCTTCGCCCAGTTCGGTTCGGACCTCGACGCCGCCACCCAGCGCCTGCTGAACCGTGGTGCCCGTCTCACCGAGCTGCTGAAGCAGCCCCAGTTCTCCCCGCTCAAGACGGAAGAACAGGTTGCGGTGATCTTTGCCGGTGCCAACGGCTATCTCGACTCGCTGCCGGTCAACAAGGTTGCCGATTTCGAGAAGACGGTGCTCTCGGCCATGCGCGGCAAGCATGCCGACCTGCTCAAGACCATCGCCACCGAAAAGGCGCTCAGCGACGACTCGCGGGCCAAGCTCAAGGCCGCCCTCGACGACATCAAGAAGACCTACGCGGCTTAAGGCCATCATGGAGGCGACAAGCCCATGGCTTCGCTAAAGGACCTCAAGAACCGGATCGACTCGGTCAAATCGACCCAGAAGATCACCAAGGCCATGCAGATGGTCGCGGCGGCCAAGCTCCGTCGCGCCCAGGAAGCGGCCGAAGCGGCGCGCCCCTATGCCGAACGCATGGGCAAGGTGCTGGCCGCGCTCGGCGCGGTCTATGACGGTCAGGAAAATGCCCCCGTGCTGCTCGGCGGTACGGGCAAGGACCAGGTGCATCTGCTGGTGGTTGCCACCGGCGAGCGCGGCCTGGCCGGCGGTTTCAACTCCTCGATCGCCCGGCTGGCGCGCGAACATGCCGCCAAGCTGCTGAGCCAGGGCAAGACGGTCAAGATTCTCACCGTGGGCCGCAAGGGCCACGATATCCTGCGCCGCCAGTATCCGAGCAATATCGTCGACACCTTCAATTTCCGCGAGATCAAGCAGGTCGGGTTCACCCAGGCCCAGCAGGTCGCGGACAAGGTGCTGGAGATGTTCAATGCCGGCGAATTCGACGTGGCGACGCTCTATTTCGCCAAGTTCGGCAGCGTGATCAGCCAGGTGCCGACGGCCCAGCAGCTGATTCCGGCCAAGCTGGAAAAGGCCGAGGGCGAAGCGGCGGCGGATGTTGCGGCGGTGCCCTACGAATACGAGCCGAGCGAAGAAGCCATTGTCGAAGACCTGCTGCCGCGCAATATCGCGGTGCAGATCCTCAAGGCGCTGCTGGAAAACTCCGCCTCGTTCTATGGCGCGCAGATGTCCGCCATGGACAATGCGACCCGGAATGCCGGCGAAATGATCGGCCAGCTGCAGTTGAGCTACAACCGCCAGCGCCAGGCCCAGATCACCAAAGAACTCATCGAAATCATTTCGGGCGCGGAAGCGCTCTAAGCGAAGGACAAACAAATGGCAGAGAAAAAGGCCGGTCGCGTATCGCAGGTCATCGGTGCTGTCGTGGACGTCACGTTCGACGGCCACCTGCCCGCGATCCTGAACGCTCTCGAAACCACCAATAATGGCCAGCGCCTGGTGCTGGAAGTGGCGCAGCATCTCGGCGAAAACGCCGTGCGCACCATTGCCATGGACACGACCGAAGGTCTGGTGCGCGGCGCCGAAGTGATCGACCTGGGCGGCGCCATCTCGGTGCCGGTCGGCGAAGCCACTTTGGGCCGCATCATGAACGTCATCGGCGAGCCGATCGACGAAGCCGGTCCGATCTCGGGCGAAGCCAAGCGCGAAATCCACCAGGATGCACCGGCCTTTGCCGAGCAGAACCCGGAAAGCCAGGTTCTGGTCACCGGCATCAAGGTGGTGGATCTGATCGCTCCCTATGCACGCGGCGGCAAAATCGGCCTGATGGGCGGCGCCGGCGTGGGCAAGACCGTGCTGATCCAGGAACTGATCAACAACGTCGCCAAGGCGCATGGTGGTTATTCGGTGTTTGCCGGCGTGGGTGAACGCACCCGCGAAGGCAACGACCTCTACCACGAAATGATCGAATCGGGCGTGAACAAGGACCCGCATGAAAACGGTGGCTCGGCCGCCGGCTCGAAATGCGCCCTGGTGTTCGGCCAGATGAACGAGCCCCCCGGTGCCCGTGCCCGCGTGGCGCTGACCGGCCTGACCGTTGCCGAGAACTTCCGCGACCAGGGCCAGGACGTGCTGTTCTTCGTGGACAACATTTTCCGCTTCACCCAGGCCGGCGCCGAAATGTCGGCTCTGCTGGGCCGCATCCCCTCCGCCGTGGGTTACCAGCCGACGCTGGCGACCGACATGGGCGCGATGCAGGAACGCATCACCACGACCAACAAGGGCTCGATCACCTCGGTGCAGGCCGTGTATGTGCCGGCCGACGATTTGACCGACCCGGCGCCGGCGACCTCGTTCGCCCACTTCGACGCCGTGACCGTGCTGAACCGCGCCATCTCGGAAAAGGGCATCTACCCGGCCGTGGATCCGCTGGCGTCCAACTCGCGCATTCTCGACCCGCTGACCGTTGGTCAGGAGCATTACGAAGTCGCCCGCCGCGTGCAGGAAGTGCTGCAGAAGTACAAGGCGCTGCAGGACATCATCGCCATCCTGGGCATGGACGAGCTTTCCGAAGAGGACAAGCTGACCGTGGCCCGCGCCCGCAAGGTCGAGCGCTTCATGAGCCAGCCCTTCGACGTGGCCGAAGTGTTCACCGGCTCGCCGGGCGTGTTCGTGCAGCTCGAAGACACGATCAAGGGCTTCAAGGGCCTGGTGGCCGGCGAATACGATCACCTGCCCGAAGCTGCCTTCTACATGGTCGGCACCATCGAAGACGCCGTCAAGAAGGCCCAGAAGCTGGCCGCCCAGGCTGCTTAATGCAATAGCCCGGGCCACGGCCCGGGTGCTATCTCGTAGTGGAGCCTGGATATCGTTCCGGGCTCCAGTGCCAAAGGACCAAAAGTATGGCTGAAGGCCTCAAGATCGAGATCGTGTCGCCCGAGCGGCTGGTGCTGTCGGAAGTCGTGACCTCGGTCACCGTTCCGGGCACCGAGGGCTATTTCACCGTGATGGACGACCATGCGCCGTTCATGACGACGCTGCGCCCCGGCTTCATCACGGTCAACCAGAACGGGCAGGACTCGATCTTCTTCGTCAAGGGCGGCTTTGCCGATGTCTCGCCTGATGGCCTGACCATCCTGGCCGAGCGTTCGGTGCCGGTTGCTGAATTCGACCATGCCGACCTCGCTGCGCAGATCAAGGCGGCCGAGGCCGAACTGGCCGCCGCCGCGACGCCGGAAGACAAGTCCTACGCCCAGGAAGTGGTCAGCGCGCTGCTGAACCTGGCCATCGAAGCCGGCCAGCTCAACCAGGGCCACGTCCACTAGGACATTTCGCCAAGGCAAGATTTCAGGCCCGGTCATGACTGCTGTCATGGCCGGGTCTTTGATTTTTCAGGCTGGGGCACCATTCCACCCCACCCCGATGTCATCCCGGCCTTGAGCCGGGACCCATCTCGAGATCGCGCCACAGCCGCAAGGTGTATCGCGCTCCCACCGCATCACCTCGGGGATGGAAAGAAAGCCACGGTTGGCAGCATCTAGCCAACCCACCGGCGCCTCCCGCGGACTTGATCCGCGGGTCACTCTCCACACTGCACAGGCGGCGAGAGACCCCCGGATCAAGTCCGGGGGAAGCGACCGTGGGTGGAAAGGACAAGGTGTCCACTTACCCATCTTATCCCCCTCGCCAAAACCGCGCATATCATCCTCCCCATCTTCCGGGATACGGGCGGCGCTGCAGCGACGGGCGTCCGGAAGCCAGCCGGGGGAGTGGGGGTCGCGCTCCGCTCCGGGTCGAGCGGACGAGGCGTTTGGGCGGGGTGCTACGGCTAACTGCTAGGGTCTGCGATCGCGCCGTCCGAGCAAGTCCCGGCATCCCGAGACGGCTTCCGTCTCATATTTTAATTCCTCAGAGGCGAAAGCCGTCTCGGGATCCGCTCGCTGCCAGTCCTGGCATGCGCCGTCTATCGACAACCGCATCACAGGCGGCGCTTTGGCGCGTCCACTGCAATCGATTGCACAAACTTTGAGCAAGCCTTTGATCTGGCTATCAGAAATGCACGTCATCAATACTCGCTTAAGGAAACAGCCGCATTCTCTGTTCCGGGGAAAGAGCTTCTCGGTCGGCCCAGAAGGGCTATTGGAGACACAGAATGGGTTCGTTGCTCGGCAATATCCGCCTCACCTTCGCCATTGCGGCCATGGCGGTCTGTTCCATCACCATTGCCATCGGCGCGGTCCTGCTGGGCCTCTTCATCAGCCTGACCAATACGGCCAGCCACGATGCGGAACAGGAAGTGGCCAGCGCCACGCGCATCACGGCGGAGATTCTCCAGGTCAACCTGCCCAGTCTCGAAATCGCTTCCGACGAGGCCGGCAATGTCGCAGCGCTGACCATGCGCTCCATGCCGCGCTTCCGCAGCCATGACGTCATCGACACCATCGCCCGGGTCGCCGGCCAGAATGCCGCCATCTATGTCTATGATGCCGAGGTCGGTCCGGACTTCGTCGTGGGAACGTCGAGCCTCGTCAAAGCCGATGGGGAACGCCGGCTCGATACGCCCATCATCGCCGGCACGCCGCTGTTCGAAGCCATGATGGCCAATGAAGCGGTGCGCGACGAAGAGATCGTCGAGGGCGTTGGTTATTTCACGCTCTACCAGCCCATTGCTATGGCCGACGGTACCGTCATCGGCGCGCTGCTGGTGGCGGTGGCGCGTGCGCCGATCGAGGCGGTGGTGGGGCAGAATCTCACCATGCTGGTCGCTGTGGGCGGCGGGGCGCTGCTGATTATCGGCCTGCTGGCGCTGTTGCTGTCGCGGCTCCTGACCCGGCCCATTCCCCGGCTTTCCGGCGTGATGAGCGCGGTGGCCGAAGGCGGCCTGGATATCGAAGTGCCCTATACCGAGCGGCGCAACGAGATCGGTGCCATGGCGCGCGCGGTGGAGGTGTTCCGCGCCAATGCCGAGCGCGTCGCCGAGCTGGGCGAGGAAACCAACCGGCATCTGGTAGCCGCGGCGGACCATACCGGCCAGCTCAATGCCATTTCCATGTCGCAGATGGTGGCCGAGTTCAGCGTCACCGGCGAGGTGCTGACCGCCAACGAGAATTTCCGCAAGCTGTTCGGCTATGAACTTGCCGAAATGCAGGGCCAGCCCAATGCGCTCTTCCTGTTCGATGCCGATCCGGCTGCGCCCGACTATCGCCAGTTCTGGCTCGACCTGGCCGCGGGCCAGTTCAAGGCGGGTGAATATCGCCGTCGCACGCGCGACGGCCGCGAAGTCTGGATTCAGAGCACGTTCAGCCCGATCCTGGGGCTCGATGGCGTCGCCTACAAGGTTGTGCAGTTCGCCACCGACGTCACGGCGCGCGAGCAGGCGGTAGCCGCCGTGGAGGCCGGGCTCAAGCAGCTTGCCGATGGCAATCTGACCGGCCTGATCGATACGAGGTTCCAGGCGGAATTCGAGGATCTGCGTCATGCCCTCAACGGCACGGTGACCCGCTTCGCCGAAGTGGTCGGCCAGTTGCGCGGCGCCTCGCGCTCGATCAAGGCCGCGACCGGGGAAATCTTGTCCGGTGCCAATGACCTGTCCGAGCGCACCACCCGTCAGGCGGCCACGATCGAAGAGACCGCCGCCGCCATGGAGACCTTGGCCGGTACGGTCGCGGTCAATGCGAAAATGGCGCAGGATGCTGCCGGCAAGGCGGGCGCGGTGTCGCGCTCGGCCGCCGAAAGCGGCGCCGTGATGGACCAGGCCAATGAAGCCATGGAGCGCATCACGACGAGCTCGGGCAAGATTTCCAACATTATCGGCATGATCGACGACATTGCCTTCCAGACCAACCTCTTGGCGCTGAATGCCTCGGTCGAAGCGGCGCGGGCGGGCGATGCCGGCAAGGGCTTTGCCGTGGTTGCCGTCGAAGTGCGCCGGCTGGCGCAGTCGGCCGCCAGCGCTTCGGCCGAGGTCAAGGCATTGGTCGAACAGTCGGCCAATGAGGTCAGGGGCGGTTCGCAACTGGTTTCCGACGCCGCGACACGCTTGGCCGAAATGGCCGAGGTCGTGCAACAGAACAACGCGCTGGTGGAGGCCATCGCCAAGGCCAGCGGCGATCAGGCCGTGGCGATCGACGAGGTCTCGATGGCCGTGCGCACGCTGGACGAGATGACCCAGCACAATGCGGCTCTGGTGGAAGAAACCAATGCCGCTATCGAACAGACCGAGGCGCAGGCCCAGGCGCTGGACGGCATCGTGGATGTCTTCGTGATCGCGGAAGGGGAGACGCCATCGGCGACGCAACGCCGGGTCGCGTGACTCAGCTCAGGGCGGCGCTGACCAGCGCCCTGGCATGCAGCTCGGTCGTGTCATAGACCGGCAGCGGGCTCACCGAATCGTCGATCAGCATGGTGATCTCAGTGCAGCCCAGGATCACCGCCTCGGCCCCGCGCGCCGCCAGCCGTTCGATGGCGTTGACGTAGATGCGCCGCGATTCCTCGCGCACGATGCCCCGGCACAATTCCTCGTAAATGATGCCGTTGAGGTTGGTGCGGTCGACCTCGGGAATCAGCGCGGTCAGCCCGCGCTGGGCCAGCCGGTCGCGGTAAAAGCCCATTTCCATGGTGAAGCGCGTTCCCAGCAGGCCAACGGTCTCGAACTTATCCCCGAGCAGCGCATCGCTGGTAGGATCGGCGATATGCACGAAGGGAACGGTAATGGCGTCGGTGATCTGGTCGGCCACGATATGCATGGTGTTGGTGGCGAGGCCAATGACTTCGGCGCCACCAGCCTCGAGGCTGCGGGCAATCTCCGCCAGTTGCTGCCCCGCGCCATCCCAGTCGCCCGCCGCCTGCATGTCGGCAATGGGTGCGAAGTCCACCGAGTGGATGATGAGCGGCGCCGAATGCAGCCCGCCCAGCCGCGCAGCGACATCCTGGTTGATGGCGCGGTAGTAATGGGCAGTGGATTCCCAGCTCATGCCGCCGATCAGGCCGATGGTTTTCATGCCGCCTATCCGAGGTTGAAGCGCCGGGGAATGTCGGCGAAAGCCTCGACCACCTTGTCATAGGCGTCGCGCTTGAACGGGACGATCAGGCTGGGCAGGCGGCCCAGCTTCTCCCAGCGCCAGGCGTCGAATTCGGCGGGATGCTTGCCGCCGCCGGGATTGAGGACATCGATATCGTCGTCCTTGCCGGTAAAGGCGAAGGCGAACCAGCGCTGGCGCTGGCCGCGATACTTGCCCTTGAGCGCGATGCCGAGCGCATCATCGGGCAGGTCGTAGTAGATCCATTCCGGCGCCTCGGCCAGCAGGCTCACGGCGCTGATGCTGGTTTCCTCGTGCAGTTCGCGCAAGGCGGCTTTCAGCGGATCCTCGCCCTTGTCGATGCCGCCTTGCGGCATCTGCCAGGGGGCGCCCAGTTCGGCGCTCTGCTCGGGGTCGCCTTCGGCCTTGCGCCGGCCGATGAACACATCGCCCTGCTGGTTGAAGACGGCAATGCCCACGCAGTCGCGATAGGGCAGGGATTGACGGTCGGGGCGGGCAGGCATGGCAAAACTCTATTTCATCAGGGCGCTGGCCGGTACCAGCACGATGCCCTTGCTTTCAAGTTCGCGCGACCATTCGGTGACGGCCGCGACCGATATGGGCAGCGCGCTGACAATACCGACTGCCTGGCCGTTCTCCAACGCCCTGGTCTCAAGGCTGGCAAGCGCTGCGAGAATGGCCTGGCGCGACGGATTGCTGTCGATCACCAGGTCGGCGCGCGAGAAGGGCACCTTGTTGCCACCGGCCAGCTGATTGGCCAGCGAGCGGTTGGACGAGCCGTCATCGAGATAGCCGAGCCCGCGGGCTCCCAGTTCTTCCATGACGGGCGAGAAATCGGCGGCCGAGGCGGTGAAGCGGGCGCCCATATTGTTGATGACACCGACATAGCCGCCGAAGCGCGCCATCAGCCAGAACAGCTTTTCGAGATTGGCCCGCAGCGGCTCGCCGGTCAGCAGCGTCTGCGGACCGGGGTCGTTCTGGGGAAAATCGAACGGCTCGAGCGGGATTTCGAGCAGCACTTCATGGCCGGCCGAGCGGGCCGCCGCCACGGTCGTGGTCAGCGTCTTGCCATAGGGGGCAAAGGCCAAAGTCACCGCGTCGGGCAGTTGGTCGATGGCGTCGAGCGAGCCCTGCTCATTGATGCCCAGGCCCGTGACCACAACAGCGATCATGGCCATGCCGCTGGTCGTTGCCGGATCGACCGGGCGGGCATAGGCGGCAAACGGGGTCTGCCCCGTCGTCGATATGCGCGGAATGGGGCCGGCGCCGGTTTCCTCGCTGAGCTCGGGCAGGGCGCCGAAAATGTCGGGCAGGCTGGCAATGGAGCCGGCATCGGACGTGCCCGATGGCACGCTGGTGATCGAGCTGCCGGCGGGAAATTGCTGGGGGTCGGCGGTGATGGTGACCGGGCCTGTGCTGACCTGGTTGGCCACTTCATTGCTGTTGCGTGTCGAGGCGATGGCCACTTCCTGGCTGGGGCGGCCGCCATTGGGATCGTCGGTCAGCACCAGGCGCAGCACGAAGGCAACGGCAATGAGCGCCAGCACGGCGAACAGCGTGCGCGCGACCGGCAGATGCGGACGTTGGGACCCGGACTTGCGCTTGCGCCCGGTCAGCGGCGTCGTCAGGTCATTGGCCATCGATCATGGGTTCCACGATGCAAAAGCAGTGGGGGCGAGGCAGCGAATCAGCCGCCTCGCCCCCACAGGGTTCATAGCACAGCGGTCCGCCCGCCGTTATTCGGCCACCGCCGGGAAAGCCGGATCGGTCTCGCCGCCATCGATCAGGCGGATGGCATATTGCAGCTGGGTGTCCTCGGCCTTTTCGGCCGGAACGTAGACCGAAGAGCCGACGCTGGTTTCTTCCTGGCCTTCGATGGTGATGTGGCCGGCCAGCCCCGCTTCGCCGATGATCTCGTCGCGGCCCTGGAATTCCTCGGGCACGACCTGCTTGATCTCGATGTCGGGGGTGATGCCCAGAGCCTGGATCGAGCGATTGTTGGGCGTGTAGTAGCGGGCCGTGGTCAGCCGCATGGCGCCATCCGGCCCCAGCGAGATGATCGACTGCACGCTGCCCTTGCCGAAGCTGCGCGTGCCGACCAGCGTGGCGCGCTTGTGGTCCTGCAAGGCGCCGGCGACGATCTCGGCAGCGGAAGCCGAGCCGCCGTTGATCAGCACCACCAGCGGCACGTCGGCTATCATGGCGTCGAGCGCATCGGGCTGGGCGTCATAGCGGGCGCTTTCCTCGGGAATACGGCCGCGCGTCAGCACCACCGCACCCTGCTTGAGGAAGGCGTCGGCGACATAGACCGACTGGTCGACCAGTCCGCCCGGATTGTTGCGCAGGTCGAGGATGATGCCCTTGGGCGCCACGCCGTCACGCTCGGCATAGATGTCCTTGATGGCCTTTTCGATGCCGACAAAGGCCTGCTCGGAGAAGCGGCTGAGCCGCAGCACGGCCACGTCGCCCTCACCTTCGGTCTCGCCGCCTTCCATGCTCCAGCGCACGGCGCGCATGGCGATGACGGCGCGGGTCAGCTCGAATTCGAGCGGGTCGGTTACGCCTTCGCGGAACACGGTGATCTTGATCGAGCTGCCGATCGGTCCCCGCATCTTGGCCACGGCTTCGTCCAGGGTCAGGCCCTGCACCTGCACGCCGTCGATCTCGATAATGAGGTCGTTGGCCATGATGCCAGCCTTGGCGGCGGGTGTATCGTCGATGGGCGACACCACCTTGACGATGCCCTCTTCCATGGTGACTTCGATCCCCAGACCACCGAATTCGCCCGAGGTATCCTCGCGCATATCGTCATAGTCTGCCGGGGGCAGATAGCCTGAATGCGGGTCGAGCGAGGTCAGCATGCCCTGGATGGCGGCGCGAATCAGCTCCTTTTCATCCGGCGGATCGACATATTCGGCGCGGATGCGATCGAAGATTTCGCCGAACAGATTGAGGTCCGCATAGATCTCCAGCGGGTCACGCGGCGCCGCGGCATTCTCCTCCGGCGTGGGTTCGGGCTGCTCGCCGCTGGGTGCCGGTTCGGCAGGCGGGGTCTGCTCCTCGGTAGGGGCAGGCACCGGCGTTTCCTGGGCGACCAGCAGGCCGGCAGGCAGCGACAGCGCCAGAATGATGGCGGCAACGCGAAGGGAGGTCAGGCGCATGAGGGTTCTATCCACTCTGTGTCGGGTTTGCCCACCATCCGGTCGGATCGACGGGCTCGTTGTTATGACGGAGTTCAATATAGAGGGTCGGCTGGGCGGCGCCAGCATTGGTGGTTATCGAGCGCCCAATTGTGCGTGATCCCATGGTGCCAAGCGGCATACCCATCTGCACGAATTGGCCGATATCGACAGTCACGGTTTCAAGGCCTGCAAGCAGGGCGGTGTAGTTCTGCCCCGTATTGAGAATGACGATCTGGCCATAATTGAGGTAGGGGCCCTTATAAAGCACCCAGCCGTCGGATGGCGCCACCACCTGGGCTTCGGCACGGGTGACCACGGATATGCCGTGGCTGATGCCGCCGAAGCCATCACCGGCGCCATAATCGAGCACGTTGACGCCATTGGTCGGCATGGTCAGGTAGCCGCGGACGGCTGCAAAGGGAAGGGCGGGCTCGGTGCGGGCGGAATTGGCCAGCGCGACCCGCACCTGTTCGGGCGTCAGCAGGGGCGCATCCGGATCGGCGGCCGGGGTGGCCGTGGAAACCGAGCTGGCCCGTTCCGACAGGCTGCCGATCAATTCCTGCAGCGTCGTGGCGCGGGCGGCGAGGGCGACGGCCTCGGCTTCCTCGGCGGCCAGCTCATCGCTGCGCACTTCGATGCCTTGCTTGCGGGCGGCGATCAGCGTGGCGATGCGCAGCCGCTCTTCTTCCAGCACCGCGTAATTGGCCTTGAGCGTCGCCTCTTCTTCCAGGGCCTGCAGCTTGATGTCGGTCAGCGCCTTGAGGTCCGCTGTCACCGCATCGGCCTTGGCGCGCAGTTGCGGCACGATGGCGGCTATGAGAATGGCGCTGCGGGCCGAACCCAGCGCGTCGTCGGGGTCGACGATCAGGGCCGGCGGCGGGTTGAGGGTGATGCGTTCCAGCGCCGCCAGCACATTGGCGATTTCGGCATTGGAGCCGTCGAGCCGTCCGCGCACTTCAAACTCGTTGACGATGAGGTCCGACAGGCGCTGCTCGACATCGGCGACTTCGATTTCGGCCAGGCTGACACGCTGGGCGGCGGCGATGAGCGCTGCATTCTGCCGCGTGCGGTCGCCTTCCATCTCGGCGATTTCCGCCTTGAGCTCCTCGATGCGCTCCTGGCTGAGCGTCAGCGACGCTTCGATCTCTTCGAGATCGGCCGGCGTGGGCACGACGGGTCCGGCAGGTGTTTCGGTTGCCGCAGGCTCGGCGGGCGCTTCCGTGGCTGGAGCGGGCGTTGCAGCCGGCCCCGCTTCGGCGGGCGTGGCCGGGGGCTCGGTCTGGGCGAGCAGAGGCAGGTTTGCCGCGCCGGCCAGCAGCAGGCCAGCCAGCAGGATTGTCAGTCTTTTGCCCGGCCTCAGCGCCATGACGTCTCCAGCAGGCGCACGCGCCCGAATCAATCGGGCCACAATAGCAAGACGCCCGCAAACCGCAGGTTAACACTGCTTAACCATGACGTGATTGCCGGCAGCTCAATCGCCACGATGATAGGGGTGACCGCTGAGGATGGTGGTGGCGCGATAAAGCTGTTCGGCCAGCATGATGCGGACCAGTTGGTGTGGCCAGACCATGGGCGAAAAGCTCAGCACCAGGTCGGCCGATTGCACGAAGGCAGGATCCAGCCCGTCGGCGCCGCCGATGACGAAACTCACCGCCGGGCGGCCGTCGTCGCGCCAGCGACCGAGCTGGTTGGCGAAGGGTTCCGAGGCGATGGATTTGCCGCGTTCGTCCAGCGCGACCACGATGCCATCGGGCAGGGCGGCGCGCAGGGCCTTGGCCTCGTCAGCCTTGCGGCTGGCCGAGGAGGAGGCGCGGGATTCATTGAGTTCGATGACGTCGAAACCAACAAGCGCCAGCGGCTTGCCGCCGCCGGCAGCCCGATCGAGATAGCGGGCAACCAGTTCCCGCTCCGGCCCGGCCTTCATCCGGCCGACAGCCGCAACGGTTACCCGCATGTGCGCCGGCTAGTGGGCGTCGGCGGCGAAGTCCGCCTGCCACATCTTCTCGATATTGTAGAATTCGCGCACTTCGGGGCGGAAGATGTGGACGATGACATCGCCGGCATCAACCAGGACCCAGTCGCAATGCGGCAGGCCTTCCACGCGCGGCTTGCCGTAGCCGGCATCGCGCAGGGCAGTGATCATCTGGTCGGCCACCGCGCCGACGTGGCGCTGCGAACGGCCGGAGGCCACGACCATGTGGTCGGCCAGCGAGGACTTGCCGGTAATGTCCACGGCAACGATCTCCTCGGCCTTGGCATCGTCAAGGCATTCAAGGATCACATCGATCATGGGGCGTTCCGGGGCCGCGACGGGCGCTTCGGACTTGGTGACGGTGTTCTCGGGCAGCGCGGCCATCAGCAATGGCCTTCCGCCCATGCCAGTGCATGGGTCATGCGTGGGGTCAGCATCCTTGGTTGTTGATCGGAATGTTGCAGGCGTTTGGCAAACGGCAAGCAGTCAGTTCCTGTTCCGGTGACTAAAAATCACACGCTTCAATATGCGCTTTACGTGACAGTTTCGCAAGATTGGGGCGTCACTTTGGCTTAACGTGTTGCCGGCCTGCCCGTATGGCCGACGAGGAGAGCGGCGATTGCCGGCCATGGAGGTAGACCCAGGCGGGCGGCGGTAGTGCGGCGAGGCGGGGGGCGTCATCCTCATCGATGCGCCAGCGCGCCAGGTAGCTGGCGGCCATCGAGACCGGTGCCAGCCGGCTGGAACCGGGGCGGACATAGACCGCCATGGGCACCATGGCCGCGATTTCCCGCCAGCGCTCCCAGCGGTTGAAATCCACCAGGTTGTCGGCGCCCATGATCCAGACGAAACGGCGGTCGGGCATGGTCTTGGTCAGGAAGAGAACCGTCTGCCAGGAATAGGTGAAGCCATGCGCGGCCTCGAAGCCGGTGACGCGGACCTTCGGGTGGTCGAGCAATTGCCTTGCAGCCAGCACCCGGTCGGCCAGCGGCGCGAGATCATTGTGGTTCTTGAGGGGATTGCCCGGTGTCACCAGCACCCAGAGCGCATCGAGTTCAAGCCGGCGCAAGGTCTCCTCCACGACGAGGCGATGGCCCTCATGGATGGGGTTGAAGCTGCCGCCGAACAGGCCAATGCGCATGCCGCTGCCAGATGGAGGCAGTTCGGTAATCCCGGCAATGCGGATGGGATGGCGCAGGGTCAATAGGGGTCAGGGTCTCGTCTGGCCATTGCCGCGGACGCGGTATTTGAAGCTGGTGAGCTGTTCGACGCCAACCGGGCCGCGGGCGTGCATCTTGCCGGTGGCGATGCCGATCTCGCCGCCAAAGCCGAATTCACCGCCATCGGCGAACTGGGTCGAGGCGTTGTGCAGCAGGATGGCGGAGTCGATCTCGTTGAAGAATTTTTCAACGGCGACAGGGTCTTCGGCGATGATCGCCTCGGTGTGATGGCTCGAATAATGCTCGATATGGGCGATGGCCGCCGCAACATCGTCGACCACTTTCACTGAGATGATGGCGTCCTCGTATTCGGTTTTCCAGTCCTCCTCAGTGGCCCTTAATGTTAGCGGACTGTTAGCATTGACCACAGCATCGCCGCGAATTTCGCAGCCTTTGGCCATGAGCGCGTCAAGGATGGGATTGAGGTGGGTGCCGACCACGTCCTGGTGCACAAGCAGGGTCTCGGCGGCGCCGCAAATGCCGGTGCGGCGCATCTTGGCGTTGAGGGTGACGTTGACGGCTTTTTCGAGATCGGCGCTCTTGTCGATATAGACATGCACCAGCCCTTCGAGATGGGCGAAGACCGGCACGCGCGCTTCGTCCTGCACGCGAGCGACCAGCGTCTTGCCGCCGCGCGGCACGATGACGTCGATATTGCCACCCAGCCCCTTGAGCATTTCACCCACGGCGGCGCGGTCCGTGGTGGGGACCAGTTGCACACATTCCACCGGCAGGCCGGCCAGATGCAGGCCATCGAGCATGCATTCGACGATGGCGTGGCTCGAATGGAAGCTGTCGCTGCCGCCGCGCAGGATCACGGCATTGCCCGACTTGATGCAGAGCGCGCCGGCATCGGCCGTCACATTGGGGCGGCTTTCAAAGATCACGCCGATGACGCCGAGCGGCGTACGCACGCGCTCGATATGCAGGCCATTGGGCCGGTCCCATTCGGCAATGGTGGTGCCGACGGGGTCGGGCAGTTCGGCAATGGTCTTCACCGCCTCGATAATGCCGTCGATGCGGGCATCTGATAGCAGCAGGCGGTCGAGAAAGGCCTTGGAAATGCCCTTCGTCTGCGCCGCTTCCATATCCTTGGCATTGGCCGCGAGGATTTTCTTGCGATGCGCATTGATGGCGCCGGCGGCGGTCAACAGGGCGGTGCGCTTCTGCTCCGATATGGCGATGGCCAGAGCCCTGGCGCCAATGCGGGCGTTGCGGCCGATTTCGGCCATGACTTCGGTGACGGGCTTTTCAGCTTCAAGCGCGCTCATTGCTGTCCTCCATAGTGCCCACCAATACCAGATTATCACGATGCACCATGGCGCCGCGATTGCCCGAGCCGAGCAGTTCGATCACCGCATCGCTGCGCTTGCCGATGACCAGGCGCGCATCCTCGCTGTCGAATCCGGCCAGGCCCCGGGCGATTTCCATGCCATCGGGATTGAGCACGGCCACGGTATCGCCGCGCTCGAAGGCGCCGGTGACTTTCGTTACGCCGATGGGCAGCAGCGACTTGCCGGTCAGCAGGGCCCGCGCGGCGCCGGCATCGACCGTCAGCGTGCCTGATACCGCCAGCGTGCCCATGATCCAGCGCTTGCGGGCCTGCGCCCGGCTCTGGGCGGCATGGAACAGGGTGTGGCGGGCGCCTTCGGTCAGGGCCTTGAGCGGATGGCTCTCGGTGCCCTTGGCGATGATCATGGCGGTGCCGGCCTGGGTAGCGATCTTGCCGGCCTCGACCTTGGTGGTCATGCCGCCGCGCGACAGGTGGCTGGCCGCGCCGCCCGCCATGGCCTCGATGGCTGGCGTTATGACCTTGATGTCAGGCAGGTGTTCGGCATCTGGGTCCTTGGCGGGAGGCGCCGTATAGAGCCCATCGACATCGGAGAGCAGCACCAGGCAATCGGCCTCGATCATGGTGGCGACGCGGGCCGACAGGCGGTCATTGTCGCCATAGCGGATTTCGGCGGTGGCGACGCTGTCATTCTCGTTGATAATGGGAATGGCGCCGAGGCCCAGCAATGTCGCAATCGTGGTGCGCGCATTGAGATAATAGCGCCGCTCTTCGGTAATGTTGGGCGTGATGAGAATCTGCCCGGTGACGATGCCGTGCCGGCCCAGTGCTTCGGCCCAGGCCTGGCTCAGGGCAATCTGCCCGGCGCTGGCGGCGGCCTGGCTCTGTTCCAGCGTCAGCGCCACGGCGGAGAGACCCAGCAGACCTCGCCCCAGCGCGATGGCGCCCGAGGAAACGATAACCACGTCGCGCTTCTCGGCCTTGAGCGCGGCGATATCGGCGGCCAGGTCAGCCAGCCAGGCGGCGCGCAGCTTGCCCTTGCTATCGACGAGCAGGGCAGAGCCGATCTTGATGGTCAGACGCTTATAGGGCGCGAGGGCATTGGCGCTCATCAGGGGGCCCAGTTCGGCTCGGTCTTGCGGCGGGTGGCTTCGAGCCTGGCGGCCTTTTCGGCATCCAGCGTCTCGATCACGCCATAGAGCACCTGGTCGACGCCCTTGCCGGTGACGCCCGAGACCAGCAGCACATCCTGCTTGCTGAGCTTTTTCAGCAGTTTGAGCTTTTCCTTGAGGTCGTCGGGCTCGATGGCGTCGATCTTGTTGAGCACCACCAGTTCCGGTTTTTCCGCCAGTCGCTCGTCATAGGCGGCCAGTTCGTTGCGAATGGTCTTGTAGGCCAGCTTCACATCGTCCTGCGTGCCGTCGATCAGGTGGATCAGTACGCCGCAGCGTTCGACATGGCCAAGGAAGCGGTCGCCGATGCCCGCGCCTTCGCTGGCCCCTTCGATCAGCCCCGGAATATCGGCCAGCACGAAATCGCGTTCGCCGATCGAGACGACGCCGAGATTGGGATGCAGCGTGGTGAACGGATAATCGGCAATCTTGGGCTTGGCGGCCGAGACGGCGGCGAGGAAGGTCGACTTGCCGGCATTGGGCAGGCCGACGAGACCGGCATCGGCGATCAGCTTGAGGCGCAGCCAGACCCATTTTTCCGTGCCAACCTGGCCGGGATTGGCATGGCGGGGCGCCTGGTTGGAGCTGGTCTTGAAATGGGCATTGCCGAAGCCGCCATTGCCGCCGGACAGCAGCACGACGCGCTGGCCCACCTCGGTCATGTCGGCGATCAGGGTTTCGTTGTCGTCCTCGAAAATCTGCGTGCCGACGGGCACGCGCAGCACCACGTCGGCGCCATCGGCGCCGGTGCGCTGCTTGCCCATGCCATGGGTGCCGGTCTTGGCCTTGAAATGCTGCTGGTAGCGATAATCGATCAGCGTGTTGAGCCCGTCGACGCATTCGATGACCACATCGCCACCGCGCCCGCCATTGCCGCCATTGGGACCGCCGAATTCGACGAATTTCTCGCGCAGGAACGACACGGCGCCGCCGCCGCCATCGCCGGAACGGACATAGACCTTGGCCTGATCGAGGAACTTCATTTGCTTGAGGCCTTCCAGGTTCTACCGTGTTGCGTTTCCGGGCCGCAAAACCGGCTGCCACTTTTGCTGGAAACGCTCGCGCGTCATTATCGTGTCGATATGCTCCACCTCGGCGCCGCGCGCAAGGCAGAGCAGGGTGGAGCGGCCGGTTTGGGTAAATCCGAGCTTGGTCTGGATGGCCAGCGAAGCCGCGTTGAAATGGAACACGCCGGAATAGACGGCTGGGATGTCCGAGGCGGAAAACAGCCAGTCGAGGCTGGCCGCGACCGCTTCGGTCATGATGCCGCGGCCCCAGAAGGGGCGGCCCAGCCAATAGCCGATAATGGGGCCGTCAGGGCCGCGATGAAAGCCGACCTGGCCGACCATGCCGCTATCGGGCAGGTCGATGGCGAAATTGGTTTCCTCGAGCGGCAGGTTGGGCAGGCGGGTGCGCAGCCAGGCCCGTGCATCGCTCAGGTGATAGGGAAAGGGCACGCGTGCCAGATTGCCGGCGACCTCGAAGTCGTTGAGGTAGCGGGCAATGGCTTCGGCATCGCCAACCTGGGGCTGGCGCAGGATGAAGCGGGGTGTGCGCAGGGTGACATTCATGCCGCAAACTCCAGCCGCATCTGCATGACCCGCTGGCCAGCCAGTGTGCCCGCTTCATCAACAGTCTCGCCGGTTTCGATAAAGCCGACTTTGCGCAACACATTGCGCGAGCCGGCATTGCTCAGCAGGGCGCGGGACTGCAAAGCCGGGCAACCTGCTTGCCGCGCGGCGATGACCACGGCATGGGCGGCCTCGGTGGCATAGCCGTGGCCCCAATAGGGCTCGCCCAGCCAATAGCCCAGCGCCGGTGGCGACCCATCGGCGAAGGTCAGGCCAACAATGCCCATGAATGTAGCATCGCCCAGGATGGCGTAGCACAGCTCCTCGGGGCTCGGGACGATCTGCTCGATGAAAAAGCGGGCGTCGGTCTCGGTATAGGGAAAGGGTAGCCGCGACATGACTTCATGGATGCGCCGATTGTTGGCCAATCGCGCGATATCGGAAGCATGCGCCAGGGTGGGCATGGCCAGCACCAGGCGATCCGTCGTCAGCGTGGCGGGAAGGCTGTCCTTGAGAGCGTCCATCTGCGGTCTGCCTGAATGCGAAAAGGGGAACCGGCGAACCGGTTCCCCTTCAATTTCGCTTGCTGCGAACGCGAGCCGGGGAACTGGTCACCGGCTGGTTCGAAGGACCTGCCGGACTATTCGGCGGCCTCTGCCGGGTCGACGGAAACGAAGACCTGCGAATTCGCACGGGTGCGGAACGACACGGAGCCGTCCACGAGTGCGTAGATGGTGTGATCCTTGCCCAGACCGACGCCGGTGCCGGGATGCCACTTGGTGCCGCGCTGGCGGATGATGATGTTGCCGGCGACGACAGCTTCGCCACCGAACTTCTTCACGCCGAGACGACGGCCAGCGGTATCACGACCGTTGCGGGATGAACCGCCTGCTTTTTTGTGTGCCATGGTGCGGGCTCCTTACTTCGTCTTGTCTTCGGCCTTGTCGGCCACGGCTTCCTGGTCGACCTTGGCGCGCGGGGGCTTGCCAGCGACCAGATCCTTGGCCTGGGCAACCCATTCGTCGCGCTCGGCGCGGCCACGCAGGTCGAGCTCTTCGTCGAACTTGGCGATATCGGCCTTCTTCCAGGCGGCGATCTGGGTGAGGCTGGTGACGCCGGCGGCGTTCAGCTTCTTTTCCAGCGCCGGACCAACGCCACCGATGAGCTTGATGTCATCGTTGAAATCGGCGGCAGGCTTGGCGGCCTTCTTGGGCGCAGCGGCCTTGGCTTCGGTCGCGGCTTCAGCCTTGGGCTCTGCCTTGGCCTTGGGAGCGGCCGCCTTGGGGGCAGCAGTCTTGGTTTCAGCGGTCTTGGCTTCAGCCTTGGCCTTGGCGGGCTTTGCCTCGGTGACGGCATCGGTCTTGGTCGCGACGCCGGCAGCCTTGATGGTCGGCTTGGCGCCGCCGGTCAGGATTTCGGTGATGCGCACGGTCGACAGCAGCTGGCGGTGGCCGTTGCGGCGACGATAATTGTGGCGACGGTTCTTCTTGAGAATGATGACCGTCTTCTGCTTGCGGGTCTCGAGCAGTTCGGCAGCGACGAGCGCGCCTTCGACGAGCGGGGCACCGACGGTGTCGCCAACCATCAGCACCTGGTCGAAGGTGACGATGGTGCCGGCTTCGGCATCGAGCTTTTCAATCTTGAGAACGTCGTTGGCGGCAACCTTGTACTGCTTGCCACCGGTCTTGATCACGGCGAAAGTCATAGCATAACCGGGAGCGTCAAACGCCCGGTCCCATTGTGTCGCGCTCTGTGGCGCCGCAGGTTTTTGGCCCTTTTCCTGCGGACTTCGAATGGATGCCGGTGCGAACCGGCGGCCAGCCTCGAACAGCGTTTTCAAACAAAGAAAAGCGCGCCAGCAGGGCCAGCGCACGTTTCGTGGGCGCTTATCGGGGCAAACGCCCCAAGAGTCAAGGCTTAGCTCGAGCCTTCAGGCGCCGCTCGCATACCAGTCGCGCAGGCGCACCTCGGTATGGTCGCCCACCGTTTCCAGCGGCGCCAGATCGCTGTCCCCATAGTGATAGGGATAGGCGATGGCCGGCTTGAACGTATTGATGGCCTGGGCTGCCTGTTCCGGCGTCATCGTATAGGGCAGGTTCATCGGCAGGAAGGCGACGGCGATATCGGTCAAAGCCAGCATATCGTCGGTCGGCTCGGTGTCGCCGGCTATATAGACCTGCTTGTCGCCCAGGGTCAGCACATAGCCATTGCCCACGCCCACCGGGTGATACTGCATGCGGTCTTCGGTGATGTTGTGCGCGGCAATGGCGCGGATGGCGATGCCATCGAGGCTGGTATCCGCGCCATTGGCGATGGCCGTCGCATTGGCCTTGAGCGCCTCGGGCAGCTTGTCGAACACTTCCTGGCTGGTGAGGATCGGCGCCGATCCGGCAATGGCTTCCAGCGTCGGCACGTCGAAATGGTCGCCATGGCCGTGGGTGACGAGAATGGCGGTTGGCGGCGGCAGGCCCTCATAGAGCGCGGCGCCGCCGACCGGATCGGCGTAGATCACGGCGTCGCCAAAGCCCAGGACCAGGCTGGCATGATCGACCGGATGGATGATGATGTCGCCATCCGATGTGGCGATGGCGTCGCCCTCCAAAGTCACCTGCTGTGCCCAGGCGGGCATGAATGATAGGGTTCCGGCCAGTGGCAGCGTTGCCAGTCCGGCCACGACGTCGCGGCGCTTTACCATCGGATCCTCCCTTGATCGCCAGCTTGCGTTCTTCGAACGCAAGTGAAGGCGGCGGAGTTCACTGTTGCACGAAATCGTGACGATCATCGGGCACCTGTGCCGCGAGGCGCTGCCGCAATGCCGTTGCCGTCTCGGTCTCCCGACCCAGTACTGCCGGCTTGTGCACTGATGTCCAGTCGGCCAGCGACCAGACCGGCGCATTGGCCGAAATGGCGGCCAGTGGCAGATAGGCATCGGCCGGATGCCCGACGCCATCGACCAGCACTGAGATGGGCCTGCGCCGATATTCCTCGCCCTCAAAGGCATCGAGCACGGCCAGGTCGAGGTGGGACAAGTTGTCGAGCAGCAATCCGGGCGCCGCTTCGTCGCCGGATGCGACCAATGCCGGATAGACCCGTCCGGGATGCACCACGGCCCGAAATCCGGGCGCCACGGCCCGGCGCAGGCCGGCCACTACCACCGGTCGCCCCAATACGGCGCCCAGCACATCGGCATCCTGCAGCGTGCCATAAATGAAGAGCATGGACCGGGTCCAAAGGCGAATGAAGCCCACAACAGGTGTTGCGGGGCTTTCATTGCTATGTCATAAGCCCGCCCGTGTCGACCAGCCGGCACCCTTCCGGGTGCCCCAATCGATCTCGCGGAGAGATGGCAGAGTGGTTGAATGCACCGCACTCGAAATGCGGCATGGGGGCAACTCCATCGGGGGTTCGAATCCCTCTCTCTCCGCCAGTCGACCTTCCAAAAACTATATGACCAGCTTTTGAGAAGGTTGTCCGAGCGCTGGTTTCGGGTTGTTTCCGAGGCCTGCTTGGCACCAGGCACGACAATCAATCTAATTTCGATGGTATCCCGACGGTCGAAATAGCGAGAGTGGCTACGTTCGTTCTTGCTGCAAATCCGACGCATCATTGCCCTGCCTAGACAGCTTGACGACGGGTACAAGGGATGCCGTCATGCGGCTGGGTCGACATCGTGTAGCAGTACGCTGCGGGCCGCGCTCGCCAGCAGAGTGGCGGCGACGAGTTGTTCTTCGTCAGGCGTGTTCAGGTAAATCCGCAGCGAGACCGCGTTGGAGGAAGGGCTGTTCGATTGGGATGAAACCCCGAGCGATTGGTCCGATGCTTTGCGATCGGGGTCGGCCGCAGCCTGGTCGGCGGAAGCCGGCAGGCGTTCGAAATGGGTGATGCCGAGCGCCGTGAGCCGCACAACTACGCTTTCGGCGTCGCCGAGTGTAGCAAAGACGCCGATGGCAACGCGCCGACGATTACGATCCAAGGTCTTGCCTCCCGTCCTCAGTGCATGTTGCCTTCGCACTGCGCCAGAAGACGCAGGCGATCGATGTCGCGTACGACGAAGTTGCCCCGATTGGGCAGGTCGATGACCCGCATGGCTTTGAGCCGCGTCATGTTGCGGCTGACTGTTTCGATGGTGAGGCCGAGATAATCGGCAATGTCCGCCCGACACATGGGCAGCGGTAACTGGCGGCCGGTCAGTGGGCCGGCGCTCTTGCCGGCCATGGTGAGCAGGAAGCTGGCAATGCGCTCGATGGCGGTCTTGCGGCAGAGCAGGATGGAGAGATCCTGCATGTTGGCGACTTCCCCGCCGGCCACTTCGAGCAGTTTTTCGCCCAGTTCGGGCCGTTCGCGCATGGCACGCAGCAGCGAGGATTTCGGAATGGCCCGCACGCGGGTCGTGGTCAGCGCATCGCAATCGAAGCGATAGGTGTCGCCATGGCCGAAGCCGACAATGTCGCCGGCAAAGGCGAAGGCCACGATCTGCCGCCGGCCATCGGGAAAAATCTTGTAGGCGCGGACGGCGCCGCTGAGGATTTCGTAGAAGCCGGTGGTTTCATCGCCTTCCCGGAACAGGGGATCGTAGGGGGAGAGCAGCCGCACGCCGCCCGAGCCGATGGCGCCCATGGCCGACGTTTGAGTCTCAACTGCCAATGCGATAGTGGAAAGCTGCATGATATCTGCCCCGGACCCTCAACGTCCTGTCGTCGTTGTGGCCATATAGACACCGGTCATGTAAGCGCCGTGCGGGTGCTTCGTACTGAATTGTAACGCTTTGTAACGGGACGGCGGATGGCGGAGGCGCAACATCACATTCTGGTCGTTGATGACGATGACCAGGTGCGGCGCATGCTGCGGCGCTGTTTCGAGGATGAGGGCTATCGGGTATCCGAGGCCACGGACCAGGCCGGGGTGAATGCCGCGCTGGCCGGGGATATCGATCTCATCACGCTCGATCTCAACCTGGGTGGCACGGACGGGCTCACCATTGCCCGCGCGGTGCGGCAGAGCCGGGACCTGCCCATCATCATGATCACGGGCAAGGGCGACATGATCGACCGCATAGTGGGGCTCGAAATCGGCGCTGACGACTATATCGCCAAGCCCTTTCACCTGCGCGAAGTGCTGGCGCGGGTGCGCTCGGTACTGCGCCGGGCCGGGCCGCGCAGCGAGCGCGCGCCCGCGGTATCAGCCGGCACGCGGATTGGTTTCGACGGCTTCGCGCTCGATGTGGACCGGCGCGAGCTGAGCGGGCCCGACGGGGCGGAAATCCGCATCACCAGCGGTGAATTCGACCTGCTGGTGCTGTTTGCGCGACATCCGCATCGCGTCTTGAGCCGCGACCAGATCATGGACCTGCTCAAGGGGCATGACTGGGCGCCGAACGATCGCAGCATCGACAACCAGATTGCCCGGCTGCGCAAGCTCATCGAAGCCGACAGCGACCAGCCGCGCCTGCTCAAGACGGTGCGGGGAACCGGCTACAGCTTCACTCCGAAAAACCTCACACCTTGAGGGCCTCGTCGATGGCCGAAGCCAGATCGGCCATGCGGTAGGGCTTGCGCAATATCCGCAGGTCGGCATCGGGCTTGACCTGATTGCCCGCCAATTCCTCCGCATAGCCTGACGTCAACAGCACCGGCATGTGCGGATAAAGCTCGCGGACCTGCTGGCGTAGCTCATAGCCGGACATGCCGCCGGGCATCACGACATCGGTAAACAACAGGTCGACCGCCTTGCTCTTCAGCAGTTCCAGCGCTTCGGTGCCACTGGCGGCGGCAAGTACGGTATAGCCCAGTTGCGAGAGCCGGGTGACGGTGAGCTTGCGCACGCGCTCGTCGTCCTCGACGGCCAGGATAACCTGGCCGCCGCCCGGCATGGCGGTGAGATCGTCGGCGCCATGCAGGCGCACCGGTTCGACGCGGTGCCGCGGCAGATAGATGGTAACCGTGGTGCCCTTGGCTTCGACGCTTTCTATCGTGGCCAGGCCCCCTGACTGTTTGGCAAAGCCATAGATCATGGACAGCCCCAGCCCAGTGCCCTTGCCCTGTTCCTTGGTGGTGAAGAAGGGCTCGAAGGCGCGTTCGCGCACGGATAAGGGCATGCCTGCGCCGGTATCGGATACGGAGAGGCGGACATAGTCGCCCGGTGGCAGGCCATCCAGCGTGGCGGACATGTCGGCGTCGATGGCGGCATTGTCCGTCTCGATCAGCAGGCGACCGCCTTCGGGCATGGCGTCGCGTGCATTGACGGCCAGATTGACGATGGCGCTTTCCACCTGAGACGGATCGACCCGCGCCGACCAGAGATTGGGCGTCAGCGCATTGGAGAGGTAGATGGTCGCCCCCAATGTGCGGTGCAGCATATCGGTGAGGCCGACCACGAAATTGTTGAGATTGACGCTTTCCGGCTCGAGGTGGGAGCGTCGGGCAAAGGCGAGCAGCCGCGCGGTGAGGCGGGCCCCCAGATCGGCCGCTTCCAGCGCCTCGGTGGTCAATTCGCGCTGCAGGGGCGTGGTGAGCTTGCCCTCGAGCATTTCGAGATTGCCGATGATGACCGTGAGCAGGTTGTTGAAGTCATGGGCGATGCCGCCGGTCAGCTGGCCCATGGCCTCCATTTTCTGCGCCTGGCGCAGGGCCATTTCGGTGGCCTTGTGGGCGGAGAGATCGTGGATGATGCCGGTGAAATGCACCCGCCCATCCATTTCGAATTCGCTCACGGCCAGATGCATGGGAAACAAGGTGCCGTCGCGCCGCCTTCCGGTCACTTCGCGGCCGATGCCGATGATCTTGCGGCGGCCGGTCGTGCGGTAATTGCGGATATAGCCGTCATGCTCGGAGTGATAGGGCTCGGGCATGAGGAAATGCACGTTGCGCCCCAGGAATTCGTGCTGCTCGTAGCCGAACAGGCGCGCGGCGGCCGGATTGACCGTGGTGATGGTGGCCGAGCCGTCGATGGTAATGATGGCGTCGACCGCCGATTCCAGCATGGCCTGCAACTTGCGGGCTTGGCCAAGCAGGGAGGAATTGCGTTCTTCTAGGTCGGACACGTTGGGCTCGCCACTCTGGATCGTCGGTGAATCGTAGCGAGGCGGGGCGGCTGGCACAAACAAAAACCCCCGCAGGTGCACCTGCGGGGGACGGGGCGTGAGCGTTGAGGTCTCAGAGCCCCAGTGCGGCGTAGATTTCGTCGAAGCGTTCGCCCACCTTCTTGGGCACTTTCACCGCCTTGACGGCATCCAGATTGGCATTCTCGTCACCGACGAAGATCATCCCGACCATGCCCATGGCGAAATGCGGGGTGCATTTGATGCCATAGACGCCGGGAATGTCGAAGGTGACCGTGTAGGTCTCGTTGATCTTGCTCTTGAAGGTCTCGACGCCCTCGGGGAGCATTTCCTTGATGGTCTCGACATTGTGCCCCTTGTCGGTAGGGATGAAGGTGACCGTGTCGCCCGGCTGCACCTGCACATAGGCAGGCTCGAACACCATGGCGCCGGCAGCGCCCTTGTTGAGCATGTGGACTTCGTAATCGGCGGCGAAGGCGGGGGCGATGGCCAGGCCCGCAAAGGCGATTGCCGCGACCAGCGGGGTGAGGGCGTTGCGCATGTTGGATCTCCTTCAATGCGGGTCCATTCGCGGGCCCGTTTCGGTCCTGCTCTATGCCTGGCGGGGCAATGCTTCTTTGACGCATGTCAAACTTGTTTGAATTTTCGTTGGCCCTGAATTCGTTCGAATATTTGCTTTAGATCAAAGAAAATGGACGAACCATGCAATATCCATGATCATACGGGTAGAGAAAATGCTCCACCCAAGAACAGGATAATAAAATGGCAAATCGTCAGGGACTTTCGCGCCGAGCGTTACTTGCTGGTGCCACAGCTATTGGGGCAGCCGTGCAATTGTCGGCAATATTGCCAGCAGCCGCACAGGAAGCCGCAGCTACCGCCGCGGCCGTCGATCTGAGCACGCTGGAGCGCGTCAAGGTCGAGCTGGTGCCCCCGCCTTTCGTCCATGCCCATGAGCAGGTGGCGACCGGCGGCCCCAAAATCGTCGAGTTCACCATGACGATCGAGGAAAAGCTGCATGAAGTGGACGATGAGGGCACGACGCTGTGGGCCATGACCTTCAACGGCTCGGTGCCTGGCCCGCTGATGGTGGTGCATGAGGGCGACTATGTCGAGCTGACGCTGATCAATCCCGCCACCAACATGATGCAGCACAATATCGACTTCCACTCGGCCACCGGCGCCCTGGGTGGCGCGGGGCTGACCATCGTCAACCCGGGCGAAAAGGCGATCCTGCGCTTCAAGGCCACCAAGGCCGGCGTCTTCGTCTACCACTGCGCGCCCGAGGGTATGGTGCCCTGGCACGTCACCGCCGGTATGAACGGCGCGATGATGGTGCTGCCGCGCGAGGGCCTGACTGACGGCAAGGGCAATGCACTTGCCTATGACCGGGTCTATTATGTGGGCGAGCAGGACTTCTATGTGCCCCGGGACGAAGACGGCAATTACATCGCCTATGAGAGCATCGGCGACGGCTATGCCGATGCACTCGAAGTGATGCGCAAGCTGATCCCGAGCCATGTCGTGTTCAACGGCAGGGTAGGGGCGCTGACCGGCGAGAATGCCATGACGGCCGCCGTGGGCGAACGCGTGCTGATCCTGCATTCGCAAGCCAACCGCGATACGCGGCCCCACCTGATCGGCGGCCATGGCAACTATGTCTGGCAGACCGGCAAGTTCCACAACGCCCCCGATGTCGACCAGGAAACCTGGTTCGTGCCTGGCGGTGCGGCGGGCGCGGCGCTCTACACGTTCCTGCAGCCGGGCGTCTACGCCTATGTCAACCACAACCTGATCGAGGCCTTCGAACTGGGCGCCGCCGCCCACTTCAAGGTGACCGGCGAGTGGAATGACGACCTGATGACCAGCGTGCTGGCCCCCAGCCCGATCTGATCCGGGCTGACGCGAAACGGCATGGCGCCACGTGCGCCATGCCTCTCCCGAGCGGAGATTTTTGAAATGACCGCCCTTGCACACCCCATCGACAGATTGCGCAATTCGGTCGCCCTGCCGGCCATCCTGCTGGTTGCGGGCGCGCTGCTGATCGGCGTCCAGCTCGACCTGCCCGGCCTCATTCCGGCTCCTGATGCCAATGGGCCGGAAACCGTGACGCTGGCGCCGGTGGATTTCACCTATCGCGCCGAAGGGCACTTTCTGCGCAACGGCAATCCCGTCGATGCCCCCATGGTCACCGCCAGGCTCGATGCGCCGCTGGTCATCATGAAATATCAGGTGAGCGCTGCCGATTATGCCGCCTGCGTCGCCGACGGCGCCTGCGCCCCGGCCGAGCCGCGCAATATCGGCGTGGGCAATGTGCCGGTGACCGGCGTCAACTACAATGATGCGGTGGCTTACGCGGCGTGGCTCTCGACAGAAACCGGCCAGGACTGGGCCCTGCCCACCGACCGGCAATGGGCCTTCGCCGCCGGCAAGGGCTTTGCCGATGATGCGCTGGGCATCGATGACGACAATACCAATCCTGCCGAACGCTGGCTGGCCAATTACGAGAAGGAAGCGGCCCGCGAAAGCGATGCCGGTCGCCTACCGCTGGCTCTGGGTAGCTTCGGCCTCAACGAAAACGGCATTGCCGATATGGGCGGCAATGTGTGGGAATGGACGCAGACCTGCCATCGCCGCGTGCATGTCGATGCGGCCGGTGCCCTGCTGAGCGAGGTGCCCGCCTGCACCATCAAGGTGCTCGACGGCCAGCATCGCACGCCGATGAGCTTCTTCATCCGCGACGCCAAGAGCGGGGGCTGCTCGGTGGGCATTCCGCCGGACAATCTCGGCTTCCGCCTGGTGCGGCAGCAGGCCTGGTACGAACCATTATTGGCCTTCTTCGGTCGCTGACTGCGGCCGATTGCCGAATACCGGCGCCCCGGACTATCGTGTAAGGCAAGGCCGTCAACACGATAGGATTCCGATCTTGGCAGCAATTGACCGCAGCCTCGTGCGCGCCTTGCCGATGTTCGAGAAGCTCAGTGATGCCGAACTCGACCGGATGCTGGCCCGCGCCACCTTGCGCCGTGTGCTAACAGGCGAGGCCGTGTTCGAGCAGGGGCAGAAGGCCACCCAGTTCTTCCTTTTGCTGCATGGCCGGCTCAAGGTGACCCAGGTCACATCCGACGGACAGCAGATCATCGTGCGCGTGGTCCATCCGGGCGACATTTTCGGCTTTGCCAAAGCGCTGATGCGCGACGATTATCCCGGCACGCCCACCGCCGCGGCTGAGAGCCTGGTCTTGTGCTGGCCCACCGAAGTGTGGGGCCTCTTTGTCGAGCAGAACCCGCATCTGGCGGTCAACGCCATGCAGACCATCGGCCAGCGTCTGCAGGAGGCCCATACCCGTATCCGCGAAATGGCCACGGAGGAAGTCGAGCGCCGCGTGGCCCATGCCGTGCTGCGTCTGATCGACCAGGCAGGCCGCAAGGAAGGCAACGGCATCCGCATCGACTTCCCCATCTCCCGGCAGGACATTGCCGAAATGACCGGCACTACGCTCCACACCGTCTCGCGCATTCTCAGCGCCTGGGAGGCCAAGGGGCTGGTGGAAGGCGGGCGGCAGAAGCTGCTGGTGCGCGACGCGGCCGGTCTTGCCACGCTGGCCGAGGGCGAGAGCTAGGCGTCCCATCCTTGCGCCAGAACAAAGACGCTGGCCAAAGCCCGGAATAAAGCGCCCGCTGAACCACCCTGTTCAGCCGGAGCCGCCATGAACGAGATTTCCCCTGCCGCCAAGCGCATACCCGTGCCGCGCGGTATCGCCCGCAGCGGGCCGGTAATCTTCTCCTATGGCTTCCGCCCCTTTTTCCTGGCGGCCGGGCTCTGGGCGATTGTCGCCATGGCCTTGTGGATCGGAGCGCTGGCCGCGGGCTGGGAGATCGGTGGCAGCTATGGCGGGCCTTATTGGCACGCCCATGAAATGCTGTTCGGCTATAGCTCGGCCGCCTTGGCAGGGTTCCTGCTCACCGCCGTGCCCAACTGGACGGGGCGCCTGCCGGTTTCGGGCACCCCGCTCATCGTGCTCTTCGCCGTGTGGTGCGCGGGGCGGCTGGTGCTGCTGGCGCCTGATGTTCTGGGGCTCGTCCCGTCGATCCTGATCGACGCCGCCTTCCTGCCACTGCTGCTGGCCATCTGCGCCCGCGAAATCATTGCCGGCCGTAAATGGAAGGACCTCAAGATCCTCGGCGGCATCCTTGCCCTCGCCATTGCCAATATCGGCTTTCACCTGCTCATTGCCCTGGGCGGCGATGCGGGCTTTGCCAATCGGTTGGGGGTCGGCGCTTTCGTCATGCTGGTTTCCATCATGGGCGGGCGCGTCGTGCCCAGCTTTACGCGGAACTGGCTGGTCAAGCGCCATGTCATCGACCTGCCCACCCCCTACAACCGCTTCGACACCGTGGCCTTGCTCACGGGGCTGGCGGCCCTGGCGCTCTGGGTCGCCCTGCCCGGCACAATCTGGACGGCTTCGGCCTGCCTCGTAGCCGGCATTCTGCATCTGCTGCGCCTGTGGCGCTGGCGCGGCTGGCAGAGCTGGGACGAAAAACTCGTCCTGGTGCTGCATCTGGGTTATGCCTTCGTGCCGCTGGGTTTCCTCGCCATCGCCGCCGCGCAACTGGGCTGGGCCGAGCCGGTTGCGGCCCTGCATGTTTTTACCGTCGGCGCCATTGGCGTCATGACCCTGGCCATCATGAGCCGGGCGACGCGGGGTCATACCGGGTTGCCGCTGGAAGCCTCGCGGATCACCGCGCTGAGCTATGCCGCGCTGATCCTCGCCGCCCTGCTGCGCCCGCTGGCGAGCGTCTGGCCGGATTATTATACCGAGCTGCTTTCGGCCACCGGCCTGTGCTGGATCGTGGCCTTCACGCTCTATGTGGCCGAATACGGCCCGGTGCTGGTGCGGACGCGCCGTGACCGGCCGGAATGACTATCTGGCGCCGAGCAGGCCCGCGATCTCGGGTGCGATGAAGCTGGGTGACCAAGGCGGCTCGTAGGTCAGGTCCACGTCGACGAATTCGATGCCAGGTACGGCCCAGGCCACGTCCTGCACGGCCTGTTTCAGGAAGCTCGTGGCTGGGCAGCCGCGGGTCGTCGTGGTCATGACTATGCTGGCCACACAGCCATCGGTGACCTCGATCGCGTAGATCAGGCCCAGATCGACGACATTCTGCCCCAGTTCGGGGTCGATGACGGCCCGCAGGGCTTCGCGTATCTGCGCCACCAGGGCATCGTCCTCCTCCTCCGCGTCTTCGCTCATTTCTGCCCCCCGGCCCGGACCATCAGCCGGTAGGCCTCCCCGGCCGCGTCGAAATTGCCGACCCAGGCATGGCCGCGCAACTTGAGCTCGGGGAAAAGGAAGATGGGCTCGCGCGCCAGCAGGGCGAACAGCACTTCGCCTTCCGGCATGATCTCGAGCTGGGCCAGGATGCGCACCATGGGCTCTGGCGGATCAAGTTCCGTGCAGTCGAGATAATGCGCCGGGTCGGGCCAGGTCTCGGGAGATTCGGGGCTGGATTCGACCACGGCGACGCGCTCGCCGTCGACGGGGGTGAAGATCACCATCCACTCGCCGTCTTCCAGCGGGCTCGCCTCGTTGGAAAAGCCCTGGCTGGCCATGACATGGAACAGCGGCTCGGGCTTGAACGTGGCATAGAGCTTGAGCCGTTGCCCCTTGGCCAGCCGGCTCACTGCTCCCATGATGGCGCCGAAGGGTTCCCCGCCATGACGCAGGATGGGGCGGACATCGAGTTCGAGATCGTTCATGGCAGTTTCCTCGCGATGGGTTGGGGCCAAAAGGGATGGGGCCGTGCGAAGCCGCGCCGCAGGTCGGGCGGCACATTGAGCAATTCGCGCGCGCGATAGAGGTGGCGGATGATCGCCAAGGTGGCGAAGAGCTGGACGCCGGCAACGATGCGGAAGACCAGCGGCAGCTCCACCAGCAGGGTCAGCGTACCTAGGCCCACCGCCAGGTAGTAGACGCCGAACCACGGTGCGGCATGGCGCTCGTCGACCAGATCCTGAACGCGGGGTGTCTGGCGCTTGCCCAGCACCGGCGCGAAGCATTCGAGCCAGGTTAGGAAGGCGACGATCTTGTAGAGCTTGGCCAGGCCCAAGCCACCCAGCCAGCCGAAAGCGAAGAGATAGGTCAGCGCCCCGACATGTTCGGGCAAGCTGCCGGAAAACAGCAGGAAAACCAGCAGCAAGCACGCGGCGAGCAGGGCGGCAAAGGCGCCGATTGCCGCCACAGCATTAAGCTCGATATTGCGCCTTTTGCGCTGCCGGTAGAGCGCCAGCATGTCGCTGCCATAGACGCCCAGCGCACAGAGCCCGGTCACCGCCGCAGCCAGCAGCATGCCGGCCAGCCCGGATTCGGCGGCGAGGGCAAAGGGCGTCGCGGCGGCGATGAGCATCAGCGTCAGGGTTCCGGTGGCAAGGACGACGCTGGTCGAGAACCGCTCGGTCTCCGGCGCCAGCATGAACATGGCGAGCAGCCGATAGCTGACGCCCATGGCGGTGAAGGTCAGCCAGCCGCCGAGACCCAGCAAGGCATGGAGCGGCACGCCGTTGAGCAGCAGCGACAGGGCTGCCTCGCCACCCACCAGCCCGGACAGGATCAGCGCGAAACTTTCGCCGAACAGGGCCGTGCCCGCCAGTGCCGCAAGCCCCACCACGACGAAGCGCGCCGGCATGGTCAGCGGTCGCGCCGCCCAGAGCGTGCGGCCCAGCGAGAGGATAGCGGTACCGAAGCCAAGAAGGAGGAGAAGCCCGCCCAATGGCATGGCCTCGGCCGGTACGGCAACCAGCCCCGTCATGCCGGCAAAGCCGGACAGCAGGATGACAAGCCCGGTGAGGATGAAAGCCAGCGCCACGGGCGGCAGTTCGTCGCCCAGGAGGGGCCGCGCCACCAGCACGGGCACGAACTGGAACAGCGCGCCGCACATCAGCAGACTGAGCCAGCCGATGGCGACGAGATGCACCAGGATCAGCGTTTCAGGCGCTTCGATTGTCGCACCCGGAAAGCCGAAACCCATGACCATCAGTGCTTCGGCGCCGACCAGGCAGAGGAGGGCGCAGGCAAAATAGGTGAGGGTCCAACGGCTGAGGCTCGCTCCGGGCATGGCAATCGCCCGTCAGGCTTCGGCCTGTCGGCCCAGCTCCACGCGCCAGACTTCCGGGCCGCTTTCGAGATAGGTCCAGGAGAACTGGCCGGGATATTCGGCCTGCAACTGGTAGTGCAGGGGTTTGGGGTCGTGGTCGTTGATGATGGTGAAGGATTCCCCGACTTCGAGCGCATGGGCCATGGCGAAGATGCGGGGATGGCGCTGGCCGGGCGGCACGATGCGGACATCGATGAAGGAGGGGAAAGCCTCGGTTTCGGACATGGCGGTCTATTCTCCGTATAGCCGCCCAGGGGAGGCGCCGGGCGGCGGCCAAGAACCCGGCTGGACCATGCCTTAGCGCTATCGGGGCCGTGCCACTTTGTCGCCGGACAAACAAAATCATCGCTGCAGAGCGGCACGGCGCGCACATGCGGGCGCGATACGGCGCGATCTTTGTCCTGGATCAAAGACCGGGGCGGTTTTTCCGCTACGGCTCGCCAGCAAGGCAGGCTTCACGCCTGGGTTGAGGCAGGGTGAAAACATGATTGCAGATCTGACGCGGACCGAGCGGCTTTGGGCCATGCTGATCCTCGGAGCGCTCGGGCTGGTGGGGCTGGCCATGGCCATTGGCGGCCGCAACGACCTGCTGGGCATCCACGGCTGGATCGTGCTGGCGGCGGGGCTCGGCGGCTTCGTCGCCGTGATGCGCGGCCGGGACGCGCCCGAGCCCAACCCCGAGCGGCTCAACGAATATTACGACGCGCCGACCCGTGTCGGCCTGATCCTCACTCTGCTCTGGGCCGTGGTGGGTATGGGCGTCGGCTTCTGGGTCGCGGCGCTGCTGGCCTGGCCGGACATGACGTTCGACGTGCCTTGGCTGAGCTTCGGGCGCCTGCGTCCCGTCCATACGTCAGGCGTCATTTTCGGCTTCGGCGGCAATGCACTGATCGCCACCTCTTTCCATGTGCTGCAGCGCACCACGCGCGCGCGCCTGCCCGACCAGATCAGCCCCTGGTTCGTGCTGCTGGGCTACAACCTGTTCTGCGTCATCGCTGCCAGCGGCTACCTGATGGGCCTGACGCAGTCCAAGGAATATGCCGAGCCCGAATGGTATGCCGATATCTGGCTGGTGATTGTCTGGGTGGTCTATTTCGCCATCTATATGCGGACCCTGGCCCGCCGGAAGGAGCCGCACATCTATGTGGCCAACTGGTATTACATGGCCTTCATCCTGGTCGTGGCCATCCTGCATATCGTCAACAACCTGGCCGTGCCGGTGTCCTTCGGCAGCGCCAAATCCTATTCGCTGTTCTCGGGCGTGCAGGATGCCATGACGCAGTGGTGGTATGGCCATAACGCGGTGGCCTTCTTCCTCACCGCGGGCTTTCTGGGCATGATGTACTACTACCTGCCCAAGCGCGCCGGCCGGCCGATCTTCTCCTACCGGATGTCGATCATCAGCTTCTGGGGCATCACCTTCATGTATATGTGGGCCGGCTCGCACCACCTGCATTACACGGCTCTCCCCCATTGGGTGCAGACACTAGGCATGGCCTTCTCGGTCGTGCTGCTGGTGCCCAGTTGGGCCTCGGCGGGCAATGCCCTGCTGACGCTGAACGGGGCCTGGCACAAGGTGCGCGACGACGCGGTGCTCCGCTTCATGGCTTTGGCCGCGATCTTCTACGGCATCACCACGTTCGAAGGCTCGTTCATGGCCATCCGCGCGGTCAATTCCCTCAGCCACTATACTGACTGGACCATCGGCCATGTGCATGCCGGGGCGCTGGGCTGGGTGGCGATGATCACCTTCGGCTCGCTCTATTCGATCGTGCCGTCCATGTTCAAGCGCGAGCGCATCTACTCGCAGAAGCTGGTCGAGGTTCACTTCTGGCTCGCCCTGTCGGGCACCGTTATCTACGTCTTCGCGATGTGGAATTCGGGCGTCATCCAGGGCCTGATGTGGCGCACCTATACCGAGAGCGGGGGCCTGACCTATTCGTTCATCGATAGCCTGGTGGCGATGCATCCCTATTACATCGCCCGCGCCTTCGGTGGCCTGCTGTTCCTGCTCGGCGCCCTTGTCGCGCTCTACAACGTCATCATGACCATCCGCATGCCGGCTCCGGCACCTGACGATGCCGCGCTCGACATCCCCGTCCAGCCCGCAATGCAAGCCGGAGAGTAAGATCCATGTTCGGCCTACACTATAACCTCGAACGCAGTGCGGTCGGCCTGGTCGCCTTCATCGTGCTCGTCGCCTCGATCGGCGGCCTGATCGAGATCGCGCCGCTCTTCACCATCGACGAAACGGTGGAGCAGGCGCCCGATATGCGCGTCTATACTCCGCTCGAAGTGGCCGGGCGCAACATCTATATCCGCGAAGGGTGCTATGCCTGCCACAGCCAGATGATCCGCACGCTGCGCGACGAAGTCGAGCGCTACGGGCCCTATTCGCTGGCGGTGGAGTCGAGCTACGACCACCCCCAGCTCTGGGGTTCCAAGCGCACCGGGCCGGACCTGGCGCGGCTGGGCAACAAATATTCCGACGCCTGGCACACCACCCATCTCAACAATCCGCGCGACCTGGTGCCTGAATCCAAGATGCCCGCCTATCGCTGGCTGCTGCGCGACCAGTTGCAGGCCGACGATCTGGGCGAGCACCTGGCGGCCCTGCGCGCGGTGGGCGTACCCTATACCGACGAGCAGATCGCCAATGCCTCGCTCGACGCCTATGGCCAGGCCAACCCTGATAGCGCCGCCGCCGGCGGCGTGGCGGAACGCTATGGCGACGCCACCAATATCCGCCTGTTCGACGGCGAAGCGACCCGCCTGACCGACATGGATGCGCTGGTCGCCTATCTGCAGGTGCTCGGCAACCTGACCGACGCCGCCCACCAACCCCAGCCGGAGGCCGAATAATGCCATTCGACCACGACACCGTCGTCGGCTTTTCCAAGTCGTTCGGCCTGTTCTATCTCGTTGCGCTCAGCGTGATCGCGCTGGTCTGGACCTATTGGCCATCCAACAAGAAGGGCTTTGACGAAGCCGCCAAACGCCCTGTTCTGGAAGAGGAGGACCGGCCATGGCGCGGCTAGAACGCGACAAAGTCTCGGGGCAGATGACCACCGGGCATGAGTGGAACGGCATCAAGGAACTCAATACGCCGGTTCCGAGCATCCTTTGGGCCTTCCTCATCACCGCCACCATTTTCTCCGTCAGCTGGACGGTGCTGATGCCGAGCTGGCCGGGCATCAACGGCTATTTCCGCGGATTGCTCGGCGTGGACCAGCGCGTGGCCGTGACGCAGAGCGTGGAAGAGGCGGCGGTCGAGCGGGAAAGCTGGACCAGCCGCATCGATAGCGAGGACTTCGCGACCATCCAGGCCGATCCGGACCTCATGGCCATCGTGCGGGAAACCGGCGCAGCCCTGTTCGGCGACAATTGCGCCGCCTGCCACGGCACCAATGCCCGGGGCAATCCCGGCTATCCCAACCTCGTCGCGGCTCCCGTCATGTGGGGCGACGATCCCGAAACCGTGGCCGAGACCATTCGTGTCGGCATCAACGGCACCAGCCCGGAAGCGCGCTATGCCCAGATGCTGGCCTTTGGCCGCGACCAGATGCTGGCACGCGCCGATATCGATGCCGTGGTGAGCTATGTCGAGACCCTGTCGCAGCCGGAACTGGCGGCGGGCATGGATGCCGGCATGCTGGCCGCCGGTGCCAGCATCTTCGCCGACAATTGCGCTGGCTGCCATGGCGAGGACGCCAGGGGGATGACCGATACCGGTGCGCCCAACCTGACCGACCATTACTGGACCTATGGCGGCGACCGCGCCACGATCCGCCACTCGGTCTATTATGGCCGCGCCGGCACCATGCCCTCATGGGAAGGGCGGCTGTCGCCCACCCATATCAAGCTGCTGACGCTCTATGTTCTCGACCTGCGGGCCAATGAACAATGAGCACGCCGACGCTTGCCCATGACAGCGACGACCGACGCCGGCGCAGCACGCGCCGCATGCTGGCCATCGCCGCCATCGTGATCGTCGGCGTGCTGCTGGCCGCCAATGCCCACCTCGTCTATGTCGCCTTCTCCTCGCAGCCCGACTGCGTGGCCCATCTCAAGGGCGAAGGCGAACATGGCACCTATCGCGCCGCCAAATCGGCCTGCTGACCAATAAAGGGAATTCGCCCATGGCCAAGACGCTGCATCCCATTCCTGCCCATGTGGCGCCCCTGCCCAAGGCGGTCGATCACAACCGGCACCTGAAGGCCAGCGCCGCTTTCCGCTGGCTGGCTTTGGGCTGGCGCGACCTGTGGACCAAGCCGCTGCCCAGCCTGCTCTATGGACTGGGCGTGGCTCTGCTCTCCCTGCTGGTCATCGCCGCCATGGTCAATTTCGGCTGGACGCAGGTTCTGTTCCCGGCTCTGTCGGGCTTTCTCGTGGTCGGGCCGTTGCTGGCCACCGGGCTTTATGAAAAGAGCCGGCGGCTGGAGGCGGGCGAGCCCGTTTCCCTGTGGCGCATGCTGTTTCCCGGTCGCGGTGCGGGCACGCATCTGCTGTTTGTCGGCGCCATCCTGCTGACGCTGATGCTGGTCTGGATGCGCGCCGCCGTGCTGCTCTATGCGCTGTTCTTCGGCTGGCGGCCTTTCCCCGGCTTCGACCATATCGTGGCCATGCTGTTCACGACGCCCGTGGGCCTGACCATGCTGGTGACGGGCACGGCGATCGGTGGGCTGTTCGCCGCCTTTTCCTTCGCCATCAGCGCCTTTTCCATTCCCATGCTGCTGGACAGGAAGCTCGACGCCTTTTCGGCCATGGCCATGTCCATGTCGCTGGTGTGGAACAACCTGCCCGCGGCCCTGCTCTGGGGCGCCATTATCCTGGTGCTGACCCTGCTCAGCCTAGGGACGGCTTTGATTGGGCTCATCATCATCTTCCCGCTGCTCGGCCACGCCACCTGGCATGCCTATGCGGCGGTGCGGGACTAGACCATGAGCTGCTGCCTGCCGCCGCCGGAATTTATCGAGGCCGCTGCCGGTCCGATCCGGCGCGGCCCTTCGGATGATGAAATAAGACTGGCCAGCCGCGACATCGGTAAGGGAATGCGACAGACCGACCTGTCGGTGCCGGCAGTGCATTGCGGCGGCTGCATCCAGACCATCGAAAAGGCGCTGAACGCGCTCGAGGGCGTGGATTCGGCGCGGGTAAATCTTTCGACCAAGCGCGTCGCTATTCGCTGGCCCGTGGGGGCGCGCCGCCCGCCATGGTCGAGACATTGGTCGGGCTAGGCTATGAGCCCCATCTCTACGAGACCGAGGATAGCCAGAAAGATCGCACCTTGCCGGGCCTGATCCGGGCATTGGCCGTGGCCGCTTTTGCCTCGATGAATATCATGATGCTGTCGGGCTCGGTCTGGTCGGGCGCCGATGGTGCGACGCGCGATATCCTCCACTGGATCTGCGCCGGATTGACCCTGCCGGCTTTGCTCTATTCGGGGCGGGTTTTCTATCGCTCGGCCTGGAACGCCATAAGCCATGGCCGGACCAATATGGATGTACCGATCACCATCGGCATCGCGCTGGCCTTTGCGCTGAGCCTCTATGACACGATCCATTCGGGGCAGGAGGTCTATTACGACGCGACCGTGTCGCTGATCTTCTTCCTGCTGATCGGGCGCACGCTCGACCATGTGATGCGGGAGCGTGCGCGCACCGCGGTCAAGGGTCTGGCAAAACTCGCTCCGCGCGGCGCGCTGGTGCTCGGCGACAATGGCGCCCCGGAATATCTGCCTTTGCGCGAGATCATGCCCGGCATGACGATCCTGCTGGCGGCCGGCGAGCGCGTGCCGGTCGATGCGGTGGTGCTGAGCGGCGCATCGGACCTCGACCGGAGCCTGATCAGCGGGGAAAGCCTGCCGGTGGCGGCCGAGGCGGGCACCCGGCTTGAAGCCGGGGTGCTGAACCTTACCGGGCCGCTGACCATAAGCGCCGCGGCGGGGGAGCAGGATTCGACGCTGGCGCAGATGGTGCGGCTGATGGAAGTGGCCGAAAGCGGGCGCAACCGCTATCGCCGCATCGCCGACCGCGCCGCTGAACTCTATTCGCCGATCGTGCATCTGGCAGCCTTTGCGGCATTCCTCGGTTGGATGGCTTTCAATGGCGACCTGCACAATGCCGTCACCGTGGCCATTGCGGTGCTCATCATCACCTGCCCCTGCGCGCTCGGCCTGGCCGTGCCCATGGTGCAGGTCGTGGCGGCGCGGCGCCTGTTTGATGCCGGCATCATGGTCAAGGATGGCTCGGCGCTGGAGCGGCTGGCTGAGGTGGACAGCGTGGTTTTCGACAAGACGGGCACGCTGACCCTGGGTTCGCCGCAATTGCTCGACCTGGGCGATATCGCGCCGGAAACACTGGCGCAGGCTGCGGCGCTGGCGGTCCATTCGCGCCACCCCTATTCGCGCGCCATCACCAGGGCAGGCGCGGGCCTCGGCGCCATGCCGGGCTTCACCACTATCAGCGAGTTGCCCGGATTTGGCGTTGAGGCCCTGCTGGGCGATGACCGCTACCGCCTTGGTCGCGCCGACTGGGCCTTGTCGGATGCGGAGGGTGCCGGTGGCACGGTACTGAGCCGCAATGGCATGGAACTGGCCCGCTTCGCCTTTGCCGATGGTTTGCGGGCCGGTGCGCACAGCGCGGTCTCTGCCTTGCGCGAAGCCGGGCTAGCGGTCGAAATCGTCTCGGGTGATACCAGCAAGGCCGTCGCTGATGTGGCCGACGAATTGCAGATCGCGGACAGCGCGGGTGGCGTATTGCCGGGCGGCAAGGCAGACCGTATCACGGCCCTGCGGGCCGAAGGCCGCAAAGTGCTCATGGTGGGCGATGGGCTCAACGACGCCCCGGCTCTGATGGCGGCGCATGTCTCCATGGCCCCGTCGAGTGCGGCCGATGTGGGACGCAGCGCGGCCGATTTCGTCTTCCTGCACGATGATTTGTCGGCCGTGCCGCTGGCTTTGGCCGTGGCGCGCGATGCCGGGCGGCTGGTGCGGCAGAATTTTGCGCTCTCGGCGCTCTACAATGCCATCGCCCTGCCCATCGCCATTGCCGGCTATGTCAATCCGTTCATTGCCGCCATCGCCATGTCGCTGTCGTCCATTGTCGTGGTGCTGAACGCCTTGCGGCTGGGTTGGGGCGGCTATCGCTTCTATCGCTGGCCGCTGCACCAGGCCGTGGCGGTGCGGCCATGAGCGACTTTTTCTACCTGATCCCCATTTCGATCGTCCTGGGTGCCATTGGGCTCGTTGTGTTCCTCTGGACGCTGCGGGATGGGCAATATGACGATCTCGACGGCGCCGCCGAACGGATTCTCTATGAGGATGACGAGCCGCGCCGCGACCAGCAGAAGAACAATTCCTAGATACCGCTCATCAGTGCGCCGGCGGCCAGCCGCGACTGGACCTTGAGCAGGAGCCGCTGGCGCATCACGCCATCATGGATGACCACGTCCTTGAGCAGCCGCGCCAGCGCATCGCTGACTTCCGCCACCACGGCGGCGCTATGCAGCGGCAGGACGACCAGGGCGCAATCGAGCAGGATATCGGTCAACTGATCGATCGTCGCGCCATCGAGCATGCGGATGGATCTGGCCAGCCAGTCGCCATCCACGTCGGGGCGCTTCTCCAGGAACAGAGTTGCCTGCAGAAAGGATGCCGCCGCCTCTTCCGCCTCTTCCCAGCGATTACCCACCAGCCGGTCCATGGCCGGGCGCAGATCCGGATTGCGTCGCACCCGCTCGCTGAACTCGGCGACCAGCGCGGCGAGATCGGCTTCATCGAAATAAACGGAGGGGGCGAAGGGTGGAAAGGGCATGAATGGCGACGTCTCGGCTGGCTCCCGGCATGGCACACTCTAGCCCGCCAAACCATGATGAAGTTGATCGGGGTCAAACGCCCGGGCTTTTTGTCCTGCTATGGTGGCCGGATAACAGGCGGCGGGAGGAGCTCGTTGGTGGTGCCGCACGGCAAGACAGGACAGCTTGAGCAGAATTATCGGAGCCTGCTCGACCTTTGCGATGCGCTGGAGGCGATTGCCGACAGCCTGCCCCATCCCGACGCACGCCTGTGCCTGGCGACGGCCGATGCGCTCGAAGCGCTGGTCGAGAACACCCATGAGCTGGAGGAAGCCGTGCTGTTTCCCATTCTCGTGGCATCGCACCGGCCCGAACTGGATCGGACCATGGCGCGGCTGCGGCGGGAGCACCTCTCCGACAGCGACACGGTGGGCGAGGTGAGCGAGGCCCTGCAGAGCTTCGTCGCGGGCCGCTCGACACTGTCGCCGGACGCAGTGGGTTATCTGCTGCGGTCCTTTTTCGGCAGCATGCGCCGGCATGTGCATGGCGAAATCGAGCTGCTTCGGTTGTTCCTGCCTGATGCGGAAGGAAAGAGCATCAATTGACCCAGTTTCTTCTCGCGCTGGTCCTGTTCCTGGCGCTGCATATGGTGCCCGCCATTCCTGCCCTGCGAGCCACGCTCGTCGCGGCGGTGGGACGACGGGCCTATCTCATGGTCTATTCGCTGGTTTCGCTGCTGGCGCTGGCCTGGCTGTTCCATGCCGCCTTGCAGCTCGATTTCGTACCGCTCTGGGACCCGGCGCCCTGGCAGGCCTGGTTTCCGCTGGTGTTGACGCCGATTGCATTGGTGTTGCTGCTGGCGGGGCTGGTGAGCCCCAATCCGGCCTCGATCACCTTGCGCAAACCGGACCTCAGGTCGGGCGCTATCACCACGGTGACCCGCCATCCGGTGCTGTGGGGCTTTGCGCTGTGGGCCGGCAGCCACCTCGTACCCAATGGCGATCTGCGCAGCCTGTTGCTGTTCGGCGCGCTCCTGGCCTTCGCCCTGCTCGGCATGGTCATTACGGATCGGCGCAGTCGGAGAAGACTGGGGGCACAATGGGCGGAGATTGCCCGCACGACCTCGGTTTTGCCGTTTGCCGCGGTGCTGGTTGGTCGCACGAAGCTGCGCTTCGACGGGGCGCTGGCCATCGCTATTCTTATCAGCGCGGCGCTCACCGTCTGGTTGCTGCTGGGTGGCCATGCCGTGCTGTTTGGTGCCGATCCATTGGCGATGGCAACGACATGACAACCGACCTGATCGAGCGCTATTCGGCTCCTGTGCCGCGCTATACGAGCTATCCCACGGCGCCGCATTTCCATGCCGGCATCACGCCGGACACCTATGCGCGCTGGCTGGGCGAGGTACCGGAAGCGGCGACCATCTCGCTTTACCTGCACATTCCCTATTGCGACCGGCTGTGCTGGTTCTGCGGCTGCCACACCAAGCATACTCTGCGCTATGAGCCGGTCACCCAATATCTGCTGGCGCTCTATGCCGAGATCGACTGGGTATCGGCGGAACTGGCCGGCCGGGGCAGGGTGACTGCCATCCATCTCGGCGGCGGGTCGCCCACCATGCTCTCTGCGGCCGATATGGCGGCGCTCAAGGCGCGGCTGGCGGAGCGCTTCGCCATTGCTGATGATGCGGAAATCAGCATCGAGATCGACCCCAACGATCTGGGCGAAGACCGCTTCGATGCCATGGCCGATTTCGGGCTGACGCGCGCCAGCGTGGGCGTGCAGGACTTCGATCCGCGGGTGCAGAAAGCCATCAACCGCATCCAGACTTTCGAGCAGACCCAACATGTCATCGACCAGGTGCGGGCACGGGGCGTGCATTCGGTCAATGTCGATGTGCTCTATGGCCTGCCTTACCAGACGCTCGCCAGTATCGAGGTAACCATCGCGCAAGTGCTGTTGCTGAGGCCCGACCGCACGGCGCTGTTCGGCTATGCGCATGTGCCCTGGATGAAGAAGCACCAGCAGATGATTCCGGATGCGGCCTTGCCCGATGTCAGGTTGCGCTTTGCACAGTCCCAGCTTGCGGCAGGCCTGCTCGATGCTGGCGGATTGCACCCTGTCGGCTTCGACCATTTCGCCCGTGCGAGCGACAGCCTTGCCATTGCGGACAGGACCGGCAAGTTGCGGCGCAATTTCCAGGGCTATACGGACGACCGCGCGGACCTGCTGATCGGGCTGGGCGCTTCTTCCATTGGGCAATTGCCGCAGGGCTATGTGCAGAACATCACGCCGACAGGCGAATACCAGAAGGCTGTGCTGGCCGGTGGTGGCGCCACGGCGCGCGGATTTGCGCTTAGCCCGGAGGACCGGCTGCATGGCTTTGCCATCGAGGCGCTGCTGTGCCGCTTCGCGCTGACGCGCGATGAATTGCGGGCCTTTGGCAAGGCGGGCGCGGCGCTGTTCGAGACGGCCCGAACCATCGCCGCAGCGGATGAGGATGGGTTGACCACGGCCGATGCGGATCGCTTCGGCGTGACCGCGCGCGGCCGGCCCTTCGTTCGGGCCATTGCGGCAAAATTCGATACCTATCTCGCCCAGGGCGCGGCTCGCCATTCGCTGGCCGTCTAGCCCTGCCATTCCCGCGCCAGCGGCGCATGGGGCAGACCAAGCAGGTCTATGGCGCGGGCGGCGAGCTGGTTGACGATGTCGGCGACATTGGCGGGTCGATGGTAGAAGGCCGGCACGGGCGGCATGACCACGGCACCCATTTCGGTGACGGCGACCATATTGCGCAAATGGCCCAGATGCAGCGGCGTCTCGCGGGCCATCAGCACGAGCCGGCGGCGCTCCTTGAGATGCACATCGGCCGCCCGCACGATCAGATTGTCGGCAATGCCGGAGGCGATGGCGGCCAGCGAGTGCATCGAGCAGGGCGCGACCAGCATGCCAGTCGAACCGAAGGAGCCGCTGGCAATGCTGGCGCCGATATCGTCCACCGGGTGAACCACATCGGCCAATGCACGGAGCCTGACGGCGGCATCGGGGCCTACTTCATGCGCCAGGGTCCGTTCGGCGGCCTGCGACAGCACAAGGTGAATTTCCACGTCCGGCAGCGCATGCAGCAATTCGGCGGACCGCAGCCCGATGGCGGCGCCGGATGCCCCGGTCATGGCAAGGACCACGCGCGTCATGGCAGGTTCAGTTCGTGCCAGATGGCATCGACGCGCGTCGTTACTTCAGGCGTCATGGCGAGCACCCGACCCCAGTCGCGGCTGGTTTCCGGCCCCAGCTTGTTGGTGGCGTCGAGCCCTAGCTTGCCCCCTAAGCCCGGGCTCGGGGAGGCGAAATCGAGATAGTCGATGGGCGTATCGGGCACCACGACCAGGTCGCGCGGCGCATCGAACCGCGTGGCCAGCGCCCAGATGACATCATCCCATTTGTGGATGTCGATGTCGCCATCCACCACGATGATGAGCTTGGTATAGCTGAACTGCGGCAGCATGGACCACAGGCCGAGCATGAGCCGCCGCGCCTGGCCGGGATAGCGCTTGTCGATGGAAACGACCATGGCCCGATAGGAACAAGCCTCGGGCGGCAAATGCAGGTCGATGATTTCGGGGAATTGCCGGCGAGCCAGCGGCGCGAACAGCGGCGTCATCGCCTCGCCCAGTCGGGACGGCTCGTCGGGTGGGCGGCCGGTATAGGTCGAGAGATAGATGGGCTTGTCGCGCATGGTGATGGCGCTGAGCGTCATCACCGGGAAAGGTTCGACACTGTTATAATAGCCGGTGTGATCGCCATAGGGCCCCTCGGGCGCGGTTTCGCTGGCCGAGACATGGCCTTCGAGCACGATTTCCGCATGGGCCGGCACCGGCAGCGGCACCGTCATGCCCGTGGCCACCTCGGTGCGGCGGCGGCGCAGCAGGCCGGCAAAGCCCAGTTCGCTCATGCCCTCGGGCAGAGGCATGACGGCGGCAAGGATCGTGACCGGATCGGCGCCAATAGCCACCGCCACCGGCATGTCGCGCCCCAGTTTCTGCCACATGCGATGGTGCCGCGCCCCCCCCGCGATGGGCCAGCCAGCGCATGATGACGCGATTGGGCCCGAGCACCTGCATGCGGTAGATGCCGACATTGATATCATCAGGATCGTCGGGCGCGCAGGTGATGACCAGTGGCCAGGTGATGAGCGGCGCCGGCTCGCCCGGCCAGCACCACTGGATGGGCAGACGGCCCAAATCCACGGCGTCGCCCGTCAGCACCCGGCTCTGGCTGGGGGCGCGATCCACCTGCCGCAGACGCATGTTGAGGGCGCTCGACAGCAAGCCGCGCTGCGCCCAGGCCTGTTTCAACCCGCGCGGCGGGCGGGGATTGCGTAGGTCGGCTAGAGCCTCGCCCAGTTCAGGCATGGCACCGGGCGCGATGCCCATGCCCCAGGCGATGCGTTCCTGCGTGCCGAAGAGGTTGACCAGCACCGGCATCTCACCGACCCGTCCCGCCGCATCCACCGGCCGCTCGACTAGCAGCGCCGGTCCGCCGGCAAGCAGCACGCGACGGTGAATCTCGGTGAGGTCATGCACCAGGCTCACCGGCTTTTCGATCCGGTGCAGGCGCCCGCGCCGTTCCAGTGCATCGAGAAAGCCACGCAGGTCGGTCGCGGGGGGAAAGGCGCTTTCGCGCGGGAGGGCGGTGCTCATGCGCGCGACGATAGGGATGCTGCGCGCGCAGTCCTTGCGCCAGCGCAAAGTATTGGCGGCCGGGCCGGCCTAGCTTGAGCGTGTCGCAACCTGCCGGAGGCCCCGCATGATCCTGCCCAAAGCCATTTCGCAGCCGATCAATCGCCTGCCCCTGCCTATCATCCAGCAGGGCGCGAAACTGGTGTTCAACCAGATGCTGCGCCAGCATCCGGCCCTGTTCGACCGGCTGGGCGATCATGCCACCAAGAGCTTCCGCTTCACCCCAGCCGATCTGAACCTGAGCTTCCTTATCGTGCCGGCGCGGCGCAGTATCACCGTGTCGCGCAAATCGGCCCGCATGCCGGCCGATGCCTCGGCGGGCGGACCGCTGCTGACCCTGCTGGCGCTGCTGGAAGGGCGGATCGACGGCGACGCCATGTTCTTTGCCCGCAGCCTGTCCATCTCCGGCGACATGGAGGCCATGCTGGCCCTGCGCAATGCGCTTGATGACAGCGGGTTCGACCTGCCGCGCGACCTGGGCAAGGTGGCCGGGCCGCTTGCACCACTGGTCACGCGACTGGCCGAAATGGTCCGCCAGCGCGCCCTGGTCGGGCTGGTCTAGACATGGAACTGATCTGCCCCGCCGGCACGCCCGCCGCCTATCGCGAAGCCGTCGATGCCGGCGCCGACGCGGTCTATTGCGGCTTCCGCGACGAAACCAATGCGCGCAACTTCCCCGGCCTCAACTTCACCCGCGAGGAGCTGGCCGCCTCCATCGCCTATGGCAAGGCGCGGAATGTCCAGACCTATGTGGCGCTCAACACGTTCATGCGGGCCGGCGCTGAACGGCTATGGTACAAAGCCGCCGACGATGCCGTGCTTCTGGGCGCCGATGCGCTGATCGTCGCCGACCTGGCGCTGATGGCCTATATTGCCGGCACCCACCCCAGGCAGCGCCTGCATGTTTCGGTGCAGGCCTCGGCCTCCAATGCCGACGCCATCAGTTTCCTGGTACAGAGCTTCGGGGCGAGGCGGCTCGTGCTGCCCCGTGTGCTGACGGTCGCCGATATCGCGGCTTTGGCGCCCAAGGTCGCCTGCGAGCTGGAAGTCTTCGCCTTTGGTGGCCTCTGCGTCATGGCCGAGGGGCGCTGCTCGCTCTCCTCCTATGCCACGGGATTGTCGCCCAACATGCAGGGCGTCTGCTCGCCGGCCAGCCATGTGCGCTACCGCGAGGACGGCGACGAGATGGTGTCCGAACTGGGCGGCTATACGATCAACCGCTTCGGCGCCGACGAGCCGGCTGGCTATCCCACCTTGTGCAAGGGGCGCTTCCACATTGCCGATGACGAGGGCTATGCCTTCGAGGACCCTGTGAGCCTCGATGTGATGGAGCATCTCGACGCCCTGCGCGATGCCGGCGTCACCGCGCTCAAGATCGAGGGGCGCCAGCGCGGCAAGGCCTATGTCGCTGAAGTGGTCTCGCGGCTGCGCCAGGCGCTCGCCGCCACCCCCGAACAGCGCCCGGCTTTGCTCGCCCATCTCCGCCGCCTCAGCGAAGGCCAGCGGACCACGGCGGGCGCTTACGAAAAGAAGTGGCGGTGATCCCGATGACCGGGAGGAGCCTCCGGATCACCCTCGGTCCCGTCCCCTATCTGTGGGACGGCGAGGCATGGCGCGACTTCTACTTCCGCATCGCCGACTGCGCATGGATTGATGCGGTAACTCTGGGTGAAGTGGTCTGCTCCAAGCGCCTCCACTTCACCCAGCCTTTTATCGATGCCGTCGCCACCCGCCTTGCCGATGCCGGCAAGGACGTGGCGCTGGCCTCCATGGCCATGGTGACGCTGGAACGCGAAGCCATGCTGACCCGGAAGCTGGTCCAAGCCAGCCAATGGCCGGTGGAAGCCAATGACCTGTCGGCGCTGGGCCTCCTCTCCGGGCGGCCGCATCTCATCGGCCCCTTCGTCAACGTCTATAACGGCGCCACCGCCCGTATGCTGGTCAGCCGCGGCGCCACGCGCATCTGCCTGGGGCCGGAACTGTCCTTGACCTCGGTGGCTGAAATCGTCGGCGTTGCGCCGGAAACGGATTTCGAGGTCTTTGCCTTCGGCCGCCTGCCGCTGGCCATTTCGGCCCGCTGCGCCCATGCCCGTGCCAAGGGGCACAGCAAGGACAATTGCCAGTTTGTCTGCCAGGACGATCCCGACGGACTGGCGGTGGATACGCTCGACGGCCAATCCTTCCTGACGCTCAATGGCGTGCAGACCATGTCCCATACCTGCCAGGTGCTACTGGCCGAACTGCCGGCCCTGCGGGATGCGGGCGTGAGCCATATCCGCCTGTCGCCGCAACATTGCGACATGGCTGAGGTGGCCGAGACCTTTGCCCATGTCCGCGACCTTAGGATCGACGCAGCCGAAGGTGAGGCGCGGTTGCGCGTCCTCTATCCCGATGTGCCCTTTTCCAATGGCTTCCACCACGGCACGACCGGGGCCGACTGGGTCCCCACCGCGGCAGAACGGGTTTCAGCATGATATATTATGGCCCGCCGCTAGCCGTTGAAACCTCGGAAAATGCCGGGCAGCTCACTCGGCGCATCCGCAACCTGATCGGCACGGTCGCGCTCGATTGCGACTGCCGGCAACGCGTCAACGATGCCTTGCAGCGGTTCATGACGCAGGAGCAGCAGCGCCATGACCGACAATGCCTGCTGGATGCACGCCAGCACAGGGCCTCCATTGCCGCATTGGTGGACCTGCTCGGTGAGTTGGAGGATGTGAGCTGGCAGGAAGGCGACCGCAGCGTCTTTGCCGAACTGGCGCATATCTTCGATGACATCGCCCGCATGGCCGCTTTGGGCTCGGCCGCCATGCAGATGATCTCTCATGATGGGGCCGTGCCGTGAACCGCTTCCGGTTTGTCTATCTGATTGCCGGCTGGGTCATGCTCGGTCTCGGTGCCGCCGGCGCCGTGCTGCCGCTCCTGCCCACCACGCCTTTCCTGTTGGCCGCGGCCTGGTGCTTCGGCCGCTCCTCACCCCGGCTGACGGCCTGGTTGCTGGCCCATCCCGTACTGGGCAAACCGCTTCAGGCCTGGCAGCGCGAAGGAGCGATTTCCACGCCGACCAAACTGGTGGCTGTGGCCAGCATGCTCATCGGCTATGGGCTCACGATGCATTTCAGCGAACTCGGATCAGTTCCGGCCAGCGGACTCGCCCTGCTTCTGCTGACTGTCGCCGCCTTCATCGTGACCCGCCCCCGTCCACTCCTGCCCAAGTCAATAGCTAACTCCGGTCGAGGCCGGAGTTAACTTCCGAATCACACGGTTGAAGCGCTGAGCAGTCCACAAGGACCTCGGTGATAACTCGTACCCGGCCCATCGATGTGCCTCTGAGACCGAGCGTCCAGGAGGCCACAACGCGCGGCTAACGTCTCCGGTGGCTTGGCGCGAACAGAACGCCCACTACCTTGAGGGGCAGACACGCATTTTGAGTCTTGAACCATACTTGGGCGGATCAACGTCCGATATGTCTGGAGGGCACCCAAGGCTGTTGGTCTGCAGTCGGCCCCGTTTCAGCACTGGTCAGGCTTGAAGAAATAGAGATGGGTAGAGGGTGGGGCGGAAATCATCTTTTGATTTCAATGAAATAGGTGTTCGCAGTTCTATTCTGACCGGCGCGCCCGAAAAGATACGAACTCGGTCTAGCTCATCAATGGCGCCGCGAACTTGAATTCGAAATGTGCATCATACACATTGGATTTTGAGACTATACCGCTGAAAGCACCGCATCTCTTGAACTCCCGGAGAGTCTCTCTCTCCGCCACTTATCCCGAACCCATTTTCATTCAGCAATTTATCTGAGCCCGCGGTCTCGTAGCCATGAACTGCTGCCGGTTCAATTTGGACCAGCTCGGACAATCGCTCCGATATCGAATGGGCGGTCAAGCTGTTCGAGGTCTGTGCCGGCGATGAAGACGCTGATCAGACCTCGTCCTTGAACCAGCCGAATACCTCCGAGCTGTGCTCGACATAGGGCAGGCGCTCGAAGCAGTGACCGACCAGTTGCCGCCAGGCGAGGAAATCCTGGGAACCGCCGAAGCCGGCGACATGGTCTTCGACGCTCCGCCAGCGGACGACCAGTTGATAGCGCCGGGGCAGTTCCACCACCTTGCGCAGCTGGAAGGACTGGAAGCCCGCCGCCCGATTGAACAGCGGTGGGGCGCGGCGGACGCCTTCCTCGAACTCCTGCTCGAAGCCTGACTTGATGTCGATCTGGGCGATTTCGAGTATCATTGGACCGGCTCGTACGCTTACGCCTTGCGGAAATCGCCGCCGAGCGCGATCGATTGCACGCCGTCGGAATCGGAAGGCTGGGCGCCGAAGCCGGACGGCACGGCGATCTCGGCCGCGACGATGCGGTTTTCCAGTGCGCCGAGGCCTTCGACTTCCACCACGATGGTCGAGCCGGGCTCGATCGGGCGGGAATTGGCCGGCGTGCCGGTCATGATCATGTCGCCCGGCTCGAAGGTGATGGTGCGCGCCAGGTCGGCCAGCAGGTAATGCGGGTCCCAGAGCAGGTCATTGGTATTGGCATCCTGCACCACGCGGCCATCGATGAGCGTGCGCAGGCGCTTGTTGCGGAAGTCCCAGTCGGTGACCAGAGCCGGGCCGACTGGGCCCAGCGTATCGCTGCCCTTGACCCGCACCATGCTGTTCTCGTCGGTATCGCGGAAGTCGTGCAGGCCGAAATCATTGGCGATGGTGTAGCCGGCAATATAGTCGGGCGCCTGTTCCGGCGTGATATTGCGGGTGGTGCGGCCGACGACCAGCACGAACTCGCCCTCGTAATTGAGGAAGCGGCAATTGGCCGGCCGGACCACCGTGCCACGATGGCCATTGAGGCAGGAGACGGACTTCCAGAAATAGGTCGGCGCCGGCGGCTGCTGGCGCTTCAACTCGTCGAGGCGGCTGCGGTAATTGAGATGGACGCAGATGACCTTGGTGGGGATGGCGGGCGGCAGATGCACGACGTCGTCGACCTTGTGCCGGCTGCCATCGATCCAGGTGAAGGCGCCATTCTCGACGGTGACGCTGCGGGCCACGCCATCAATCTGTACGCGTCGGAATTCAGTCATATCAAGTGCTCCAGATGGATAGGTCAGCGCGTGCCGGGCGGGGGCGCCGCCGGATAGCCGCGGCCGGCATAGTCGAAGTCCCCGAGCTCGAGGTCCGTCAGGTCAGCGGCCTGGGGCGAGGCGTAATAGGCGCGGATTTCGTTGATACGGCCGCTGGCGGCATCGAAGCCGTACCATTCATCACCGCGCAGCTTCTTACCCTGCCTGGTCTTGAAATGGGTCCATTCCATCACCGCGCGATAGCTGACCGGCTCGATCAGCAGGGTATCGACGCTCCAATAGGAGCCGAGGTCCCGTACTGCGCCGATCCAGCGATCGGCGATGGTGCGGGCACCGCGAAACGGGCCCTGATACATGCCCGGCGGGAAGTAGTGCACAGCATCCTCGGTGAGGCAGGCCATGATCTTGTCCGCATCGGCCTCGTTGCAGCCGTCGAAATAGGTGCGGATGGTCCGCTCCATGGCTTCGGCGCGCTGGCCGATCAGGGGGTCGGAATAGGGATTCAATTGCGGTCTCCGCCGGTAGGTTCAGTCTTCAACGAAAATCTCCTTGCGGCGCCGCACCATCATGGGCAGCACCGAGACGACCAGCAGTGCCAGGGCGACCAGCAACAGGCCCAGGCTGATCGGGCGATCGAAAAAGATGGCCGGATTGCCGCGCGACATCATCATCGCCCGGCGCAGGTTTTCCTCGAGCAGCGGCCCGAGCACGAAGCCGAGCAGCAGCGGCGCCGGCTCGCAGCGCAGGCGGTAGAGCATGTAGCCGAGCAGGCCGAACAGCGAGATCTGATAGAGATCGAAGGCGCTGCCATTGATGGCGTAGGTGCCGATGGCCGAGAAGATGATGATGGCCGGGAACAGCGCCTCATAGGGCACTTTGAGCAGGCGGATCCACAAGCCGACCAGCGGCAGGTTGAGCACCAGCAGCATCAGGTTGCCGATCCACATCGAGGCGATCAACCCCCAGAACAGCTCGGGGCGCGTGGTGATGACCGATGGCCCCGGCGCGATGCCCTGGATCAGCATGGCGCCGAGCATGAGCGCCATCACCGGATTGCTGGGAATGCCCAAGGTGAGCATGGGAATGAATGAGGTCTGTGCCCCGGCATTGTTGGCCGATTCCGGGCCGGCCACCGCCTCGATTGCGCCATGCCCGAAGCGTTCGGGGTGCCGCGACAGCCGCTTTTCCAGTGCATAGGAGGCAAAGGATGACAGCAGCGCGCCGCCGCCCGGCAGGATGCCGAGAACCGAGCCGATGGCGGTGCCGCGCAGGATCGGCGCGGTCGACTGCTTGAGATCATCTTTCGTCGGCATGAGCTTGCCGATCTTGTTGACTTCGCCCGAGCGTTCGCCGCCGCCGCTCAGGTTGCGCAGGATTTCCGCGACGCCGAAAATGCCCACGGCCACCGCGATGACATTAATGCCGGTAGAGAGTTCGAGCAGCCCGAAATTCAGCCGCGGCAGGCCCGAATAGACATCGGTGCCGATGACGCTGAGCAGGAGGCCGAGCACGACCATGGCAAGGGCACGCAATACCGAGCCATGCGCCAGCGCGATGGAGCAGACCAGGCCCACCGTGATCAGCGAGAAATATTCCGCCGGCCCGAATTCGATGGCGACCAGGGTGAGCACCGGCGCGAAGGCAGCCACCAGAAGCGTGGCAATGGTGCCGGCGGCAAAAGAGCCGATGGCCGCGATGGCCAGAGCCGGACCCGCCCGCCCCTGACGCGCCATCTGGTAGCCGTCGATGGCGGTCACCGCCGAGGATGCCTCGCCCGGCAGGTTGATCAGGATGGCGGTGGTCGAACCGCCATATTGGGCGCCGTAATAAATGCCGGCCAGCATGATCAGCGAGGCCGTGGGCGGCAGCGTGAAGGTGATGGGCAGCAGCATGGCGATGGTCGCCGTGGGGCCGACACCGGGCAGGATGCCGATCAGCGTGCCGAGCAATGCGCCGAGAAAGCAGAAGATCAGGTGTTCGGGGGACGTGGCGGTCGCAAAGCCGAGCGCCAGATTACCAAGCATGTCCATGGCTCAGCCCACCATGAAGGTTGGCAGGAGCGGCAGCGTCAGTTTCAAGCCGAAGCTGAACACGCCGACACAGATGATGGTCAGGGCGATGGTCACGCCGATCGCCATGCGCAGGGTCATGCGGGGACTGGCGAAACACACGATGCCGACACAGAGCGCCGTGGCCAGCGCCAGGCCCAGGCTGCGCACGGTCATGGCGAAGACGACCGGGGCAATGGAGAGCGTAACGATGGCCCGCCAGGGCAGCGGCCCGAGCGGTGGCTCCTCGCTCGGCGCGGCCTCGGCGGCGCGGGGACTGAAGGCGCGAAAGCCCATGACCAGGCCGAGCAGCGCCAGCAGGCCGCCGAGCATGACGGGAAAGAAGCCACTGCCCATCTTGGACGGCGTGCCGACCTTGAGGGTCATCAGGGCATAGAGAACAAAACCGGCGCCCAGCAGGACACAGAAGGCGCCTGCCAGAAAATCTTCGCGTTTGATAATCACGAGCGAACCCCCTCCCGGGTCGGCTGGCGCGTCAGCGCTTGAAGCTGGGATCGAAAGCCTCGGCCATACGCATCAGCGCGGCCCATTCGGCGACATTGCCGCGCGTATCGTGCACGTCCCACTGTTTGGCCGCCAGTTCGCAGATATCGGGCGGCGGCAGGCGCAACGGCGCGCCGCTGGCCTGCGCCACCAGTTGCACCTCGCAGCTGTCGATGAGGTATTTCATGCTCATCATGGCTTCCCCGATATTGGGCGCGCAGGTGAGCAGGCCGTGATTGCGCAGGATCATCGCCTTCTTCGTGCCGATATCGGCGGCGATCTGGACGCGCTCGGCATCCTTGTCGGAAATGCCGTAATAGTCGTGATAGGCCACGCGCTTGTAGAAGCGCATCGAGCCCTGGGTCAGCGGCAGGATCTCAGTGTCGAGCGCCGATATGGCCATGCCGGCCTTGGTATGGACGTGGATCGAGCAGTTGATCTCGGGCCGCGCGCCGAGCACGGCGGTATGGATATTGAAGCCGGCGACATTCACCTGCCGCGCCCCGTCCTGCACCTTGCCGTCCAGGTCGAGCTTGACCAGCGATGACGCGGTCACCTCGTTGAACAATTCGTCATTGGGCTTGAGCAGAAAGCAGTTGTCCTGGCCGGGAACGCGGAGCGTAATGTGGTTGTAGACTAGGTTGGTCCAACCGAACATGTCGGCGAGCCGGTGAGCGGCGGCCAGATCGATACGCGCCGCCCATTCCGCATCCGCCATTCCTGTCGGTTTGGCATGCTGCATCTGAGGTGTCTGGACCATCTGTCTCCCCCGTTTTGGTGCCGTCAGGCTACGGCCGCAAAACACAGCGTGTCAACAGGATTGAATTGAGTTCAGCATATTGAACGATGTTTCATGATCGATGTGACTTTTTGAGATTTGTAATTATCGTTTGATTTCAGCTAGATAATGCATCTTTCGATGCCGTCGAAGGCGCGGGTCATCCCTTGGTATCAGGCGGATTTCGATTCGATTGCTTGCCAACCTGACAATCGTTCAATACATTGACCGACGTTCACCGACCTGTGGCGACGTGCTGCCGGCCGGATCGTGGGGAGGTTACGCGATGTTTGTTGAGCAGCGCGTCTATACGCTGAAGCCGGGCGCAACACCGGCATTCCTCGACTATTACGAGCAGAATGGTCGCGCCGTGCAGATCGGTCATCTCGGCAACCCGGTCGGGTATTATTCCACCGAGATCGGGCCCCTCAACCAGATGGTGATGAGCTGGTACTACGCCTCGCTCGACGAGCGGACCCGCAAAAGGCAGCAGCTGGCGAGCGATCCGGAATGGATGGCGTATCTGAAGCATGCCCGCGAATGGGTCACGACACAGCACACCACCATTCTCAAGCCAGCACCTTTCTTCACGGAGCATCTGCAAGCCTACATTCACAGGGGGAGGAAATCATGAATAAATTCAAGCTGCTCACGGGCAGTGTAGCGGCGCTGGGCACTGCGCTCGTGCTTCTGGGCGCGAGCGGGGCGACGGCGCAGGACTATCCCAACAAGCCCATCCGTCTCGTCGTGCCATTCAATGCGGGCGGGGGCATCGACACCACCGCGCGCTTCATGGCCGACAAGCTGGGCGAGGAACTGGGGACCGACATCATTGTCGAGAATATCGGCGGCGGTGGCGGTTCGCTCGGCGCCGCCGAGGTGCACCGCTCGGCCGGCGATGGCTATACGCTATTGTACCACTCGTCCTCGGGCCCGGCCCAGGCAGCCGTGCGCGACGACCTGCCCTATGACTGGTTCGCCGATTTCATCCCGGTCTCCCAGGTCACCGCATTCGCTTCGGCCATCGTGGTGGGACCGAACTTTCCTGCCGATACGATGGAGGAGTTCATCGCCGAGGTGAAGGCGCATCCGGGCGAATACAGCTATGCCTCGTCGGGCAATACCACGGCCGTGCATCTGCTGAGCGAACTGTTCAAGACCAAGGCCGGGCTCGATCTTATCCACATTCCCTATCAGAGCACCGGCGCGGCAACGGCCGACCTGATCTCCGGGCGCGTGAGCATGGTGATCGATGGGCTGCCGGCACGCTCCAACGATATCAAGGCCGGCACGCTCAAGGCCTTCGCGGTGACCACCGCCGAACGTTCCGTCCTGCTGCCCGACCTGCCGACGCTGCAGGAAACGGGCATCGACCTGGTCGACGTCTACTGGACCGGGGTCTTCGCACCCAAGGGCACGCCTCCCGAGGTTGTCGACAAGCTGGCTGCCGCAATCGCAAAGGTGATGCACGAGCCCGAGATGGTCGATAAGTTGCTGGAGGTCGGAACCGACGCGGTTGGATCGACGCCGGAAGAGTTCGCTGCCCTGTCACAGGCGACCTACGACCTGTATCGCGGCGTCGTCGAGGACAATCCGGCATTGCTCGAAGAATAGCCGCAGCCAATCCGGCCCATTCGCTCAGCCGGGCGGGTGGGCCTTAGCCACACCAGACAAGCGCGAGTAGCCGTGAAAAGCAAAACGACCACCCTGAGCGCCCCGACCGCCACCGAGACCCCCGAAACCAAGGGCCTCGTGCCTGCCATCGAGCGGGCCGCCCGTCTGCTGGCTCTGCTGGAGGGTACCCCACACCGGGCCTTCTCGCTCGCCGAAATCGCCCGGCGCCTCGATATTCCCAAATCCACAGCGCTGAACATCTGCTCCGAGCTGGTCCTGGCCCAGTTCGTGCGACGGAGTCAGTCGGGCTATCAGCTTGGCCGACGGCTGGTGCAACTGGGCTCGGCCTATGTGGCCAGCGTCGATCTGGTGCGGGAGTTCTACGAGGTCTGCAACGGGATCGATGCCGATCTGGGCGCCATCATCCAGCTCTCGGTGCTCGATGACCAGCTCAACGCGGTCTACCTGGCCCGGCAGGATCACAACAGCCGGCTGCAATTGGGCCTGCGCTCGGAAATCGGTCGCCACGTGCCGGCCAATTGCACGGCATCGGGCAAGGCGCTGCTGGCTGCATTGCCTGAGGACAATCTGGAAAACCGGCTGGTGGGATTGCGCAAGCTATCGGTGCTTACCCCCAATTCGGTCAGCACCGTCCCCAAGCTGCGGCGCGAGCTCAAGACCATCCGTGAACAGGGCTATGCGCTCGACGACGAGGAAGTGCTGCCCGGCATAGCCTGCGTGGCACGCGCGCTGACCACCGACCACCGCGAGGATCGCCTGCTGTCGATCAGCATCACCGCCGCCAAGGTGAACGGTACGCTGGACCGGCAGATGGAGCTGCGCCCGGTGCTGGACCGGTTCGTCGAGGCGATGCAAAGCCGCCTCTGACATTTCGACAATCTCCGCCGACCCGCATGGGCGGCAATAGACAGGTATGCCAAATGACCCAGCCGTCCTTCCAATGGCCTAATAATCACAAGATCGCCGTGATGGTGACCGTGCTGCTGGAGAGCTGGTCGGACGGCAAGGCTCCGCCCTATTCGCCGATGACGACGCCGCTCAAGCCCGGCACCTATGACCGGGCCGGGGTGACCTGGGCCTCCTATGGGGTGCGGGCCGGCGTGTGGCGCATCATGCGCATCCTCGACCAGCACGGCATCAAGGGCACGATCTGCGCCAATGCCCGTTCCATCGAACTGATCCCCGACGCCATGCGCATCGCCGTCGCCAATGGTCATGAGATCGCCGCGCATTCCTATACCCAGGATGCGCTGATGGCCTATATGAGCCGCGACGAGGAATTGGCGATGATCCGGCGCTGCTCGGATGTCTTCGTCACCCATCTGGGGGAAAAGCCCAAAGGCTGGATCAGCCCGGTGCTGGCCTCGACCGACCATACGGCCGAATTGCTGGCGGGCGAGGGCTTCCTCTGGCACGGCGACTATAATGACGAGGACCTGCCGCGGGTGGTGCAGACGCCGCAGGGTTCCGTGATCGGCCTGCCCCACACCGATTTCGCTGATAACCGCGTGTTGCGACAGAGCCCGCGCGCCTATTTCGACGCCTACAAGGACACGTTCGACTATCTCTATGCCAATGAGCCGGGCTCGCTGATCAACCTGACGCTGCATAGCCAGTTCGGCGGGCGTCCGCTGGTCTCCTCGGTGTTCAGCGAAATCCTGGCCTATCTCAAGGGACATGACGGCGTGTGGTTTCCGCGGCACGACGAGCTTGCCACCTGGTTCGGCGGCACGGGGATTGAGGCCGTGCCCTACGCCCAGCGGTTCTTCGCCTGAACCGGCAGGCTGTGCTAGCAATGACGCCGTGGCGCCGCGAATTTCGGCGCGGATGAGGTGCGGCCGTGGTGAGCTTGCCGACGATCCGGCAATTGCAGATGTTCGTGGCTCTGGCGCGGTTCCAGAACTTCCGGCGGGCCGCCCAATCGCTCGGCGTTACCCAATCGGCGCTGAGCCAGTCGATCAAGCAGATCGAGTTTCTCATCAACGTGCCGCTGCTGCAGCGCAACAGACGGCATGTGGCCCTGACCAGCGCCGGGCAGACCTTCCTGCCCCATGCCGTGCGCGTCCTCGACAACCTGGCCGTCGGTGTCGACCTCATCCGCAATGCTGGCGAGCCGGATACCGGCTCGGTGACCGTGGCCTGCATGTCCTCTACCCTGCTCCGGCTCATGCCGGCCGTGGTCGACAATTTCCGCCGCCAGCATCCGGGCCTCAAGATCCAGGTGCTCGAAGTCGATGCGGTGGGTATTGGCGATCGCGTGCGGCAGGGCGAGGCCGACTTCGCGGTTTCGGTCATGTTCAAGCAGGATCTGGCGCTCGATTTCAGCCCGCTGATCGAGGACGAGTTGCATTTCGTTTGCCCGCTCGATCATGAATTCGCGACACGCAAGCAGATGAGCTGGCGCGAGCTGACGGGGCTCGGCATGCAGCAGATGGTGCAATGGAGCGGCATCTCCTACCTCGTCGCCGATGTCGGCGGACTCGAAGACCTGCGCGGACGTGCCACCTATTCCGTGACGCGCATTTCCACGGTGCTCGATATCGTGGCGGAGAGCGGGCTGGTGTCGGTGCTGCCGACGCTGGCCTTGTCGTCCCTTTCGGTGGGGCGGAAGTTCCACCATTGCCCGATGGTGGAGCCGACCATCCACCGCTCCATCGGGCTGATCACGCCACGCGAACGCTCGCTGTCACCCGCGGCGACGGCATTGCGCGAAGTGTTGCTGCAGACCCTGCAGCAACTGGGTGAGGATGGGCTGCCGGGCGCGCGGCTGACTGCCGCGACCACCCGCCAGCCCCGGGCGGCACAGTCCTAGATGCGCATGATGAAGGGGTTCGGCACTTCCGAGGCCGTGTTGATCCAGATGCTCTTGGTCTGCAGATATTCATCGATCGCCTCGATGCCGTTCTCGGCGCCGATACCACTCATCTTGTGGCCGTTGACCGGCGAGGAATAGCTGACCGAGCGATAGGTGTTGACCCAGATGACGCCGGCCTGCAACCGGTCGGAGACGTTGATCGCGCGGGCGATACTCTGCGTCCAGACGCCGGCCGCTAGGCCATAGAGCACGTCATTGGCGATAGCCACCGCCTCGTCCTCATCCTTGAACTTGATGACTGATAGCACCGGGCCGAACACTTCCTCCTGGGCGATGCGCATGTCATTGGTGACGCCGGTGAAGATGGTCGGCTCGACAAACCAGCCACCGCGATTGGCCGCCTTGCCACCCAGCACGCAGGTGGCGCCTTCGGCCTTGGCGATGGCGATATAGCCGAGAATCTTGTCGTATTGCGCCTTGGTGGTGACCGGCCCGACCTGCGTGTCGCTGCGGCTTGGGTCGCCCATCTGCGCGGTGCGGGCCAAAGCCAGCAGCTTTTCCATGAATTCGTCGTAGATGGTTTCCTGCACCAGCAGGCGCGAACCGGCAATGCAGGTCTGTCCGCTGGCGGCGAAGATGCCGGAAATGGCGCCATTGACCGCATTGTTGAGGTTGGCGTCGTCGAAGACGATATTGGGCGACTTGCCGCCCAGCTCGAGCGAGACTTTCTTGAGGTTGCGCGCCGCCGATTGATAGACCGCCTTGCCGCCCAGCTCACCGCCGGTAAAGGCGATCTTGGCCACGCGCGGATGGGTGGTCAGGCGCTCGCCGATCTCGGCGCCCAGGCCGGTGACGACATTGAACACACCCGGCGGGAACCCAGCCTCCTCCACCAGCTTGGCGAATTCGAGCAGCGAGGCCGAGGTATATTCGGAGGGCTTCATGACCAGCGTGCAGCCGGCGGCCAAAGCCGGGGCGATCTTGTTGGTCGCCAGCAACAGGGGCGAGTTCCAGGGCGTGATGCCCACGACCACGCCCAGCGGCTCGCGGCGCGTGTAATTGAGCACGCCGGGCTTGTCGATCGGGATGACGGCGCCCTGGATCTTGTCGGCCAGGCCGCCGAAATAATAGTACCACTGCGGGATATAGCTGGCCTGCGCGAACATCTCGGCCATCAGCTTGCCATTGTCGCGCACCTCGATTTCGGCGAGGCGGCGGGCATTGGCGGCGAGCAGGTCGCCCAGCTTGCGCAGCAGCGCGCCACGCTGGCTCGCCGTCAGCTTTGACCAGGGACCTTCGCTGAACGCCTTATGCGCCGCCTCGACCGCCCGGTCGGCATCCTTCGCGTTGCCGCGGGCGATGCGGGCCCAGGCCTTGCCGGTATAGGGATCGATACTGTCGAGATAGGTCCCGGAAGCCGGCGGCACCCATTCGCCGCCGATATACATGTCATAGGTCTGCATGCTGTCTTCCCCTGGATGCGGCCGCCGCTAGATGCTCTTGGCCAGCTTTTCCTTGATGTCGATGTTGAAGACCCGGGCAGCATTGCCGCCAAGGATCGCCCGCTTCTCCTCCTCAGAGAGAAACGGCAGGTCGTAGATCACGCTGGGGACGTCGAAGTCCCAATGCGGATAGTCGGACGAATACATGAGCTGGGTCGGCGCATTGATCATGCGGAAAGTCTGTTCCAGCTCGCGGATGTCGTTGGGCCGCTCCATGGGCTGGGACGTGTAGAACATCTCGCGCATGTAATCGCTCGGCGGCTTGGTCAGCGAGGGAACCTCGGACTTGCGCATGTAGTATTCGTGGTCGAGGCGCTGCATCAGGAATGGAATCCAGGCCAGCCCGCTTTCGATCCAGATCACCTTGAGCTTGGGGAACCGCACCGGCAACGCGTTGATCACCCAGTTGGTCAGGTGGACCATGTTGGAAATGGCAAAGCCCAGCGCATGGACGGACAGGAACTTGTTCATCATCGCCATGGTCTGGTCGTTCCAGTTGTAGGAGGCATGGAACCCCAGCGGCAGACCTGCCTCCTCGAGGAAGGCATAGGTCTTCATATAGGCGTCGTTATGCACGGCGCGATTGCGCGTCGCTGTCACCATATAGCCCAGCACGCCCGGCTTGCCGGCGAACTCCTTGGCGATTTCGTAAGTGGCCTGTGGGTCGTTGAAGGGCAGGTAGAGCATGGAGCGCAAGCGCGGATCGTTGGGCAGGATCTTCTCGGTCAGCCAGCGATTATAGGCCCGCGACAGCGCCACCTCGATCTCGATCTGCGGATGCAGGCCCAGATTGAGCATGGGCGTGGGAAAGAGAATGGCGATATCGACCGACAGCGCATCCATCCAGCGCTTGGCCATGGTGATGTCGCGATGCGCCTCCGGCCCGGTCTTTTCCAGCTGGCGCAGGGGATAGCGCGCCACGCGGCCACCCATATCCTGGTAGCCGATATTGCCCGGCAGCATGCCGAAGGCGCCGTGGCGGCTGGCGCTGGCGGTCTTGGCCAGTTGCTGCAGCACCGGATCCTCGAGATATTCGAGGATTTCGCTGAACGACTCGGTCTCGTAGTGGTGTGAATCCACATCGATGATCGGAAAGCGGTCGAAGCCGCGCGCCTTGGCCTGGTCGGCCGCATGCTTGAGGTGGAGCGAGGTATCGAAGCCCTCGATCGGCATGCTGCGATCGCCGCTGAGGGGGATGTTGAAATTGGTCTTGGTCATGGGTGGTTTGTCCGTGTTGCCGACGCGATGATCACGTGGGGCTGCCCATCGACTGCCACATGCCCAGTTCGAACAGTTGCAGGTCGGCGCTCTTGAGAACCTCGGTACTGAGGATCATCGCCTCGGTGGCGGTGATCTCGATATCGGGGTGGAAGGGGCTGAAATATTCGCCCTGCTGCAGGCGCTGCACGTAGCAGCGCGTGGCCTGGGTCAGCAGGAGAGCGAGGGCTTCCGCCGAAATTCCGGCATCGTCGTCACCAAGCGCCGCGGTCACGCGGTCGATGGCGGAAGCGAGCTTGCTGTCGGGCTTGACCGGCTTGGACAGGGTTTCAATTGATGTCGACATGGACGTTCCCCTCGCGGATGATGATCGGGAATGACTTGAGCCGCCGCGCCGGATCGGCGACCACCCGGCCGGTCTTGAGATCATATTCGTAGCCATGCCAGGGGCAGACGAAGTTGATCTCGGTCTCGGAGAATTTCTGCTGCTTGAAGCTGCGGTCTGGACGCAACACGTCCTCGACCTGATGCATAAGCAGGCCTTCACAAGCCGGTCCGCCCTGATGCAGGCAGATATTGGAATAGGCGTAATAGTTGTCTTCCCAGCAGAAGACCCCGACCTCTACGCCTTCATGGGAGACGATGCGCCGGTCACCACTGGCCATTTCCCCTGTCTTGGCAACGAATACTTCCGTCATTGATGCGCTGTTCCACTTGATTGAACAGGATGCCTTGAGGCGCTCCTTGGACCCGTTGTGGCGCTATCGACCCCGCGCCTCAACCTGCATAATCCGAACAATGTGATAAGCCAGGCTAATCATTATTAGTTCAGTATAATGAACGTTGCGCAACATACTGGACTTGTGGGCGGTTTTCGGTCAGCGTTGCGTATCCCCAATCCCGGAGTAGGCGCATGGGCGTAGTCATGCTGAGCGAAAGTGGCACAGCGGCATTTTTCGAGCGCATCGAGGCCGCTTTGCAGCGCGCCGGCATAGCGCCCGTCCATATCCGGCACACAGCCGGTGACGCCATTCCCGCCTCAGCTCTTGCCGATGCCGATGTGCTGCTGGCCTATGGCCACTTCCGCTGCACAGAGGAGGTGATGCGCGCGGCACCTCGGCTACGCGCCGTGGTGTCGCCCTGGGTGGGCACCGACGGCTTCGATATGGAAGCCGCGACCCGGCTCGGCATCGCCGTGGTCAATGGCCAGCCGGACGAACACACGCAGGGCATGGCCGAGGCAACCGTGATGATGATCCTGGCGGCAAGCTATGGCCTGCCGCAGGCGCGCCACACCATGGAGAGCGGCGCTGCCCGCCCTGCTGAACCAGTCGCAGAACTGCTGGCGGGCAAGACACTGGGCATTGTCGGACTGGGCCAGATCGGCCGGCGCGTCGCGGCACTGCTGGCGAATTGGGATATTACGCTCAAGGCGCACGATCCCTTCGCCAGGGACGTGCCCGACGGGATCGAGCTATTGCCGCTCGATGACCTGTTGCGAACCAGCGATATCGTGACGCTGCATATGCTCCTCACCGAGCAGACGAGGCACCTGATCGATGCCACCAGGCTGCGGCTGATGAAGCCCGACGCGATCCTGATCAATACCGCGCGGGGCGGATTGATCGACGAAACCGCCCTGTTCCAGGCCATGTCGTCCGGTCACCTCCGCGGCGCTGCCCTCGATGTCTTCGAGACCGAGCCCCTGCCCATGGACAGCCCCTTGCGGCGCCTGCCGAACATCCTGCTGACCCCACACATGATCGGCCAGACCAAGCAAAGCCGTGCCGCCCTGGTCGATCTCGCAGTTGCCAATGTGGGTGCCCTGATGTCAGGCACCTTGCCCAAAACCTTGCGCAACAGGACGGTAGCAGAGACCTGGCTCCGCCGGTGGGCAGATACCTAAGGCGTTGCATCTCAAGTATGTGGGATGGGCCCGCGCCTCCTTTCGCTTAAAGGCCCGATCGCTTCAGCATGGCTTCGGCGTATCTCGCGCCGGTGGTCTGGAAATTCGCCGCTTCTATTTCGGCCAGGTCGGTCTGCGTAAGGGTGACGCCAAGTGCGTCGATATTCTCCTCGAAGCGCTCCAGCTTGCGAGTGCCGAAAAGCGGGACGATCCATGGTTTCTGTGCCAGCAGCCAGGCCAGTGCCACCTGGGCCGGGGAGGCTTTGTGGCAAACGCCTATGGTGCGGAGGAGATCGACAAGGCGCTGGTTGGCTTCGCGCGCCTCGGCGGCAAAGCGCGGGATGGTGTTGCGCATGTCGGATTTGTCCAGTTCGGTATCGACGGCGATCTTCCCGGTGAGGAAGCCCTTGCCCAGCGGACTATAGGGCACGAGGCCGATGCCCAGCTCCTCTATGGTCGGAATGATCTCGTCCTCGGGCTCGCGGGTCCAGAGGGAATATTCGCTCTGCAGCGCGGTGACGGGCTGCACGGCATGGGCGCGGCGGATGGACGGGGCGCCGGCCTCCGACATGCCGAAATGCAGCACCTTGCCCTCGGCGATCAGGTCCTTGACCATGCCGGCCACGTCTTCCATCGGCACATCAGGGTCGACGCGGTGCTGGTAGTAGAGGTCGATATAGTCGGTGTTGAGCCGCCGGAGGCTGCCCTCGACGGCACGACGGATCTGGGCCGGCCTGCTGTTGACGCCGCCGCGATGCTCGCCGGTGTCCTGGTCGATGTCCCAGCCGAACTTGGTGGCGATCTTGACCTTGTCGCGCAGGCCGGTGAAGGCCTCGCCCACCATGATCTCATTGGTCCAGGGACCGTAGGTCTCGGCGGTGTCGAAGAAATCCATGCCGAGATCGACGGCCTTGCGCAGCAGGGCGATCATTTCGGGGCGGTCGGGAATGTCGCGGGCCTTGCCATAGCCCATGGCGCCCAGCGACAGCGCCGAGACGGTAAAGCCCTGGCCTAGTGTGCGTTTCTGCATGATGACCTCCTACATCCTGTATCCGGGTTGCTTGTAGATACTGTCCGGCTTGGCGACGATGTCGCGCCGGTAGACCTGCTCCGGCCAGTCGGCCGGCGAGACTTCCTCGAGGCCGACCGAGACGGCATTGGCGCCATGGCCGAGAATGCGCGTGACATCGGCCGTGATGGCCTCGGCCAGTTCCGTTTTTTGCTGTTCGCTCTTGCCGGGATAGAGCTTGACGATCACATGGGGCATTGGGGAGCATTCCTCCGTGCGATGGTGCGGTGCAGTGCGGCCGATCAGACCAGCAGCAATGTCTTGATGGCCCGGCGTTCGTCCATGGCCCTGTAGCCTTCGGCGACGTCGGCGATGGGCAGGGTCTGGTCGAATACCTTGCCCGGATTGATCGTGCGGGTCAGCACCAGATCGATGAGATGGGGCAGGAACCGCCGAACGGGTGCCGGACCGCCCAGCAGGTTCTTCTGTGAGTAGAACAGAAACTCGCCCTTGAGCTCCACGCCGTGCGGCACGCCGACAAAGCCGATGGATCCGCCGGGCCGGGCTGCGTTGATGGCCTGATGCATCGATTCATTGGTGCCGACGCATTCGAGCACGGCATCGGCGCCCACATTGGCGGTCATGGCTTTGATGCGGGCGACGCCGGCGTCGCCGCGTTCGGTCACGATATCGGTCGCGCCATATTCCAGTGCAAGCTCCTGCCGGGCCTTGTGCCTGCTCATGGCGATGATGCGTTCCGCACCCATCTGCCTGGCAGCAAGGATACCCATCAGGTCCACGGCCCCGTCGCCGACCACCGCTACCGTCGAGCCAGGCTGCACCCGCGCGGCATCGGCTGCGTACCAGCCGGTGCTAGCACGTCGGAGGCCGCCAGCAGGCTGGGCAGCAGGTCGTCGTCCGGCGCGGCGTCCAGCGCGACGAGGGTGCCGTCCGCCAGGGGAACGCGGGCGTATGGCGCCTGAGCGCCGGTCATGAATTCGCGCTGCTCGCAGGAGGACTGGAAACCATGCCGGCAATGCGGACAGCTATTGTCGGAGGTCGCAAAGGAGCCGACGACGAATTGTCCGGGCTTGATGGTCTTTACGTCGCTGCCGACCTCGACGACAGTGCCGCAATATTCGTGCCCCATATGCTGGGGGGCCCCTTGCGCCTGCAGGCCCCGATAGGGCCAGAGGTCGGACCCGCAGATGCAGGTGGCCGCCAGCTTGATGATGGCGTCGGTGGGCTTGAGGATTTTGGGTTCCGCGACATCCTCGAAACGGATGTCGCCGGGGCCGTGGAGAACTGTCGCAAGCATGCTGGCTTCCTCGTTGTGTTGATCAGGCGCCGAACTGCGCGTCGCTGACCTGTTCCATCCAGTCGACGACCTTGCCGTCCTGGACTTCCTGCAGGGCGATGTGGGTCATCGCGGTTTGCGGCGATGCGCCATGCCAGTGCTTTTCGCCCGGCGCGAACCAGATGACATCGCCGGGACGAATATCCTCGACCGGGCCACCCCAGCGTTGCGCACGACCGAAGCCGGCAGTGACGATCAGGGTCTGGCCGAGGGGATGGGTGTGCCAGGCCGTGCGAGCGCCGGCTTCGAATGTGACCGAGGCACCCTGCACGCGGTCGGGCGCACTGGGATTGAACAGCGGATCGATGCGGACCGTGCCGGTGAACCAGTCGGTCGGCCCCTTGCCGGAGGGGCGGCTGCCTGCGCGAAAGATTTCCATGGATCGTTCCTCTGCTCGAAGTCCTCTCGGACACTGCCCGGCACTGTAGCCAAGTGCCGTCCCGGCGATTAGGGTGAATAATCTGGATGCGGTTGTGAGCAGAGCTCAATAATGGCGCGAAGCCCCTTCGACGATATGCAGGCTTTCCTGGCGGTGGCCCGCGAACGCAGCTTCACCCGTGCGGCGGCCAGGCTGGGCGTGACACCATCAGCCCTCAGCCATGCGATGAAAGGTCTGGAAGAGCGGCTCGGGCTGCGCCTGCTGTCCCGCACGACGCGCAGCGTTTCGACGACGGAGGCCGGGGAGCGGCTGGCAAGGTCCATCGGCCCGCATTTTGAGCAGATCGAGGCGGAAATTGCTGCCCTGAGCGACCTACGCGACCGGCCGGCGGGTACCATTCGCATTTCATGCGGTGATTCACTGGTCGAGGCAGTGTTCCGGCCGATGCTGCGGACCTTCCTGCGGGACTATCCCGACATCACGGTCGAGCTGGCCATCAGCAACGGCTTCGTCGACATCGTCGCGCAGGGGCTGGACGCCGGAGTCCGCCTGGGCGAGGCGCTGTCCAAGGACATGATCGCGGTGCGGATCGGGCCGGACTGGCGCTTCACCGTGGTGGCAGCGCCCCAATATTTCGAGCGGCGCGACCCGCCGCTGACGCCGCAGGATCTCACCAACCATCAATGCGTCAACCTGCGGCTGACCACGGCCGGCGGGCTCTATGCCTGGGAATTCCGCAAGGACGGGCGCGATCTCAATGTCCGCGTCGATGGCCAGCTGATCTTCAACAGCATCCTGCCGGTGCTGGGCGCCGCCCTGGACGGCCACGGGCTTGCCTATGTCCCCGAATACATGGCCCGCCCTCATATCGAGCGCGGCGATCTCATCGAAGTGCTATCCGACTGGTCCATCACCTGGCAGGGCTATCACCTCTACTACCCAAACCGCCGCCACCCCTCCCCAGCCTTTGCCGCCCTGGTCAACGCACTGCGCTACAAGGCCTGACGCTGTCGCCTGCGTGGTGGCAGTGCACGTAATTATGTGCCGTATCAGACCTTGTGAACGCGTTCCATGACGCTGCTGCTATCGGTGGAGTCGCCGTCCAGTTGTAGCCACGGTCCCGTCAGCTTGCCTCAACATGCTTGCAACCAGAGTGATTTGACGGAATAGGTTCATGGGTTTGTGACGTAAGGGGCACGGTGGTGACAACCATGATTGTTGAAGAGCGCGACTACAGGATCAAGGTCGGCAAGCTCACCGAATTCCTGAGCCACTACGAACGTGACGGCCTGCCGGTTCAGGAGGAGCATCTCGGCAAAATACTTGGACACTTCGTTTCCGAGATTGGCGAGTTGAACCACATTGTTACACTGTGGGGCTACGCGTCGTTGGACGATCGCCTGGCGCGACGTGACGCCATGGCCAAGGATCCACGCTGGCAGGCGTATCTTTCGGCGACCGTTGACCTCGTCGATATCCAGACGACGCGCCTGCTCCGTCCGACCTCGATTTCTCCTATCCGCTAGGGCGTTGTAGCCCTAGAGGTCCAATGCGCCCCGATTGAGGATTCTGTTTGGATCGAGTGCCTGCTTGAGGCGCCTGGCGAGTATTGCCGTGCCCGGCTCAAGCAGGTCGAGATAGGGGTAGAATCGGGCCAATTGAGCATGTAGCGCGCCATGAGCGCGGAAGATGGCACGTACGTCCTCACGCATCGCTGCCACCTTGGCCCGTGCGGCGACATTGTTCGACCGATCGGCGAAACGTACTCGGTTGCGCTCGGAGAGGTAGCGATGATGCAGCGGTGATAGCGCGTCGCGCCAGTAGAACATCGGCTCCATGCTGACATAGGCGCCTACGCTGGAAAAAAAGTATCCGATGGTAATGTCGTTAGCGGCGAGCGGCTTGGCATGCGCCGCGAAATACTGGTCCAACGCCGCCATGGTGGCATGCGCCACACTCAATGGCACCATGCCGTGGATTGGCACCCAGCGCTCGCCCTCGCGGCCTACAAAGCCGCGCACCGAATAGGGCTTGGCATGCAGGGCCTTGGGAAGAACGTTGTCGATCTCGCGCCCGGCGGCCGGAATCAGCGCCCGGGCGGCGAGCAGGATCGAACGGGCAGCGGCATCGGTGGGCGCTTCCATGGTCAGGTGCAGCGTCCAGCCGCTGTCGGCAAGACTTTGTGGCGCCCGGGCCAGTTGCAGCAGGTCACGCATCAGGGCCAGGGGATTGCGGCTTTGCCGAACGACGTTCCAGACGGTTTCGGCGCCGGTGCGGGCATCGACCTTGGCGGCGTCCCTATTTTTCTGCGGATCCATGCCGAACATGCGCACGCCCAGATTGGTGGCGCCAATGCGGGCCATGGCGTCGACCAGATCGAGCGGGCTGGCAAAAGAAAAGGAGGCGAAGTGGGCCGGACGCTCGGGGACCAACCTCAGGGTGACCGCAGTCTTGATACCAAGCACGCCGCCATCGCCACAAAACATCCCCGTCAGGTCGGGGCCGAAATACCGATAGAACGGTGTCTGCCCGGCGACGCTGCCGGCGCCGGTGGTGGCTATCGTACCATCGGCCAGAACCAATTCGAGCCCCAGCACGCCTTCGAGATGGCCGGGCACGTTTTGCGACACGGCCCCGCCAATCGTTGAATATTCCCCTGAAATCGGCCCCAGTTGCTGCGGGCGCAATCCCGTGCCGGCCAAGGCCTTGGAAAGGGAGGCCCAGGACAGGCCGGCGCCGACCTTCACCGTCATGTTGATGGCGTCGATCGTGACGCCGTCTAGACGTGACAGATCCAGCACAATGGCGTCACCATCGCCGGACACGACGCCCCCGGTATAGGACAGACCGGCCCCGCGCGGCACCAGGACCAATCCTTGCTCCTGGGCGTAACGCGCAATCGCGGCCACTTCGCCAGTTGTGCCCGGTAGGGCCACCAGGGCCGGCGGGCAGGCATACTCCCACAACACCAGGTCGCTGGCATAGTAGGCACGCGCTGTATCCTCGGACAGGACGTGGTCGCGCCCGACAATGGCGGCGATGGCGGCGGCGTGCGGCATGGGATCAGGGCAGCTTGAACACGTTGAGGGCGTTGTCGCGCAGAATCTTGCGCAGGGGTTCCTCGCGGAAATTCAGGTCGCCCACTTCGCGCATGGCGCGCTCTGGATCAATGACCGGCCAGTCAGTACCGAACAGGAATTTGTCCTGCCCGTAGGTATTAGCAAAATGCACCAGCTGCTGCGGCCAGTGCTTGGGCGCATAGGCATCGCCTGCGAGGTAGACATTGGGGTGCTTCCAGGCCATGGCGATCATCTCGTCGGTCCAGGGGTAGCCAATATGGATGCCAATGAGCTTCAGCTCGGGGAAGTCGATGGCCACTTGGTCGAGATGGATCGGGCGGGCAATGGTCGGCAGGCGCCGGTCACGCTGGTAGATCAGGCAGTTGCCCACTTGCATCATGATCGGAATGTCGAGTTCGCAGCACTTGGCGTAATAGGGATAGATCTGGGCTGCATCCACCCGCATGGAAAACCAGTGCGGATAGAAATGGGCGCCAACAAAGCCATATTCCTTGACCGCGACTTCGAGGTCGCGGAGCCCCTGCATGCCCCTCGTGGGGTCGATGCCGGCGAGGCCCGAGAAGCGGTCGGGATATTGCTGGCAGAGGTCGAATACGCGCTTGTAGGGGATCTCCACCGAACCCTTGATGCGCATGTCGCCGCTGCGCACGGCTACCAGCAGGGAGCGTTCGATCCCGGCCCGGTCCATTTTCTCGATATAGGCTTCCATCGGCATGCCGCGGATATAGTCGGGGTCCTGCCGGGTTTTGGCGCGGAAGCCGTCATCGGTGGCGATCTGGCCGGCCTCGAATTCCTCAGGCGTGAAGACGTTGACGACGATGTCGATAGCTTTGGTGGTCATGAAGGGCGGTCCTCAATCAGGCGGTCAGGGAAGTGCGACGATGCCGTCGGGCAGGGCGGCGACATGGCTGGCGATCTGGCCCGGCGTCGTGAGCCAGATCCTGTCGCGCTGCGCCGCAATATGGGCGAGCACCCGGCGCAACTGGCGGATGCGATGCGGCTGGCCCGTCAGGAATGTATGCAGCGATGCGGCATAGACCTGCGGATAGAGCGCCGATTCATCGAGCTGCTCGTCGAAGCAGTCCATCAGCATGGTGGTGAAATCGCCGTCGCTGGCCTTGCGGTTCACATAGGCCGGCAGGTCATTCAGTTCCATCGAGGGGTAGGGCACCGCCAGGATCGGGCCTTCATCGGTACGGAACCATGTGGGCTGGTCGTCATAGAACCAGTCCAGCATGTAGTCGAAGCCATTGCGCTTGAGTAGTTCGGGCGTCTGTGCGCTCTGCGAGATGAAGGGGCCAAGCCAGCCGCGCGGGGCCTTACCTTCCTCGGCGGTGATGCGGGCTACGACCTGGCGCAGCATCTCGGCTTCCTCGTCGCCCGTCATGTCGATCTGGCGTTCCGAATTGGTGCGCCCGTGGCCGATGATCTCGTCACCGCGGGCCCGGAAGGGCTCCAGCACTTCCGGGCAGGCGTCATAGACCGAGGCATTGACGATGATGGATAACGGAATGTCGAATTCGGCGAACAGGCGCTGAATACGCCATAAGCCCACCCGGTTGCCGTAGTCACGATAGGCGTAGCCGCGATGGAAGGGTGCCGAGGGCATCGAGGTGAAGTCGTTGCCCGGATTGCGGCCGAATTCGAAGGCCTCGATATTCAGCGCGAAATAGACCGCCAGGCGTTTACCATCGGGCCAGTCATAGACCGGGCGCTGGGGAATGGGCGAATAGGGGTAGCGATCGAATTTGGGGTCGAACTTGGTCATGCTGTCAGCCTCAGGGAGAAGTCCGGTCAGGCCGGAACCGTATTGAGCAGGGAGATGATCTCGGCGCTGGAGCGCACGTCGGCATATTTCTGGGCCATGTCGAACAGGTTCACCGCATGGGTCGCCGCGCCGCGGTCATACACGGCGTCATGCGGCACCTGCACCCGGAAATTATACGAGAATGCGTCCACCACGCTGGCGCGGATGCAACCCGACGTAGTGCAGCCGGTGACGACGAGCGTATCCACACCCAGGTCGATCAGGTAGCTGGCCAGCGCCGTGCCGAAAAAGGCGCTGGGGTGCCGCTTGGGCAGGAGGATGTCGCCGGGCAGCGGAGCCACGATGTCGGGGAATTCATAGCCCTTGGCCGGAATTGTCGTGATTCCGGGCAGTTTGGCCTCGAAGCGACCGCCGTCGATTGCCGTCTTGGGCGCAACATGCGGATAGAGCACAGGCCAGCTGCGAGCCCGGAACAGGTCCATGATCGAGCGGATATGGCCGACGGCGTTCCAGGCACCGTCGCCGCAGGAGGTGGGGTATTCCTCAAGCGCTTCAAGGATGGGCATGGGCCGCGTTCCGGTGGTGCGGAACTGCACGTCGATGACCAGCAATGCGGGCCTGCTGCCAATGCCGGTGCTGTGGCCCCATCCAGCAGCATCATAAACCGCGATATCGCTCTCGGGAACGATGTGACTCCAGGGCTGGCCCACGGTGATCTCCTTGAAACCGGTCAAACACAGGCAGAATTCGCGTGCTGTCCCAGTGTGTGTTCCCCGTCCGCGGGAGACAAGAAATTGTGGCTGACGCTACCTATAAGTGTAGATGATAGTGCCAGCGGCGGCAGGGTGATCGGCTTGAGCCTTGCCTCGAAAGGGTCAGTAGCCCCGCAGGAATGCATTGATCGAAGCGTGCTTTTCTTTCCCGGAAAAATCGCCCCATAGGGCGTCCGGCCAAAGTTGCGTGGCCGTGGTGGCGGCGGGAAAGAAAACATCGTCCGGGGCACAGCCGATCATCATGGGCTGGGCGACCGAATTCACCGCGCCGACGAAGTCGTAGTCAAGCACAGCGCGCCAACTTGGCACCAGATGTTGCAGGTTGTTGACCAGTGCGCGGACCTCCGCATGCAGCAGGATCGGATCGATGGCGCGGGGCTTGGCCCTGATCGCCTGGTGGGTCTTGCTGTGCCATGGCCACCAGAGCCGTTGGTCGCGCAGCAAGTGCCACAGCTCCAGCAGATGCCCGCCCTCCCATCGCGGCGCCAAAGTGAAATCGAAAGCCGCCAACTGGTTGTTGCGCTCGGTTGCCGTGAGGCAGGGCGGCCCGTCAAGCATCACGCAGGCGACCCGGTCTGGCGCTGTTGTGGCCAGGTGCGCTGCGACAGCGGCGCCGCCATTGTGACCATAAAGCGCGATGCGCGGAATGTTGAGCTGATCGAGCAGCGCCAGCACCGTCCTGGCCCACATCTCCACCGATAGCGGGCTGGCCCCGTCGGAATAGCCATTGCCCGGCAGGTCCATCGCCAGCACCTGGCGATCCAGTGAAAGACTGTCGATCAGGTGCTGCAACTGCGACGAGGCCCCTGGGATGGCCGGCAGCAGCAGGAGCGGCAGGCCATCGCCATTGCCGGCCTGGCGCAGGAGGATCTGCTGCCCCAGCACCTCGACATAGCGTATCGGGGCGGTCGGAGGCTGGGGTGCAGTCGTGGCCGGGGGGAGTGTCGTTCCGTGGGTGAGCAGAATTTCCAGCTCGCGCGCCGCGGCTTGTTCGGACTCTCGCGGAATGATCTCGACCGCCTGGCCCGCCGAACGCAGGTAATCGGCGTGGCGGTATTGGCTGTCGCCGGGCCGGACACCGAAACAGACCGGTGTCGACAGGCCTGCCAGCGGCGCATGCCAGCGGTAGCGCAGCGCTGCGGCATATACGTTGGCATAGGCGCTGCCGGCCTCGAGTAGTTCGACGACGCCGCGCTGCAACTCGTCCGGGCCGGGCAGATCGGTATCGGCCCGCAGGCCGTTGACCGGGTCGTTCCAGGGCCAGAACACGAATTGTTCGCGGAAGCGGTGCCACAGCCAGGTAAGATGGCCGCCATCCCATTGGGGTTCTATGGGAGGCAGGTAGGCACGCAGATAGTCGGCGCTGGGCAGGTTCGGCACGATCGTATAGCCGTCGGTCAAAACGAATTCGGCCCGTGCCGGGAAGCGTTTGGCAAATTCTACGGCGATCGAGCCGCCGGTATGGCGGCCATAGAGCATCACCCGGTCGAGACCGAGCGCGTCGAGCGTATCGGCGAGGGCATCGGCGAGGGCGCCGATTTCGACATTGGCCATGGGCAGCGGGTCGGACAGGCCGAAGCCGGGCGTATCGAGGGCGATAACGTTGAAATGGCCGCCCCATGCGCCAAGCAGGGGAATCTGGACGCGCGAGGAGGCGGGCGACGCATGCAGCAGCACCAGCGGCGGACCGCTGCCGGCCTGGCGGTAGTGGATGCGACGCCCGTCCTGGGTGTGGGCAAAATGCCGGGTAATCGGGCGCATCTAGCGAACCGCCGGCCAGTTGCCTTGCCGCAGGGTGCGGCGCAGCACCTTGCCCATGCTGTTTCGCGGCAAATCTCCCACGATGTGAATGGCCTTGGGCAGCTTGAAGCGGGCCAGGGTCAGGGCGGCATGGCGCAGCAGGTCGTCGGGGCTGGCATTGGCGTTTTCGCGCAGCACAACATAGGCGGTGACGGCCTCGCCCCAATAGTCGTGTGGCAGGCCCACCACGCCGCACTCGGCAACGGCTGGATGTGCCAGCAGCGTCTCTTCCACCTCGCGGGGATAGATATTTTCGCCGCCGGAAATGATCATGTCGCTCTTGCGGTCGACGAGGTAGAGATAGCCCTCCTCATCTAGCATGGCGATGTCACCAGCTGTGATCCAGTCGCCGCGGCGCGATTGCTCTGCCAGGCCGGGGCGGTTCCAATAGCCTGAGAACATGAGGGGGGAGGAACTATACAGTTCGCCCGGGGTGCCGGTCGGAACGTCGTTGCCCTCGCTGTCCAATACCCGAATCTGGGTCATGGGAAATGCCTGGCCGACGCATTTGAGTTTGCGCAGCTGATCTTCGGGGCGCAGCGTCGAAACGATCGAGGCTTCGGTCGAGCCATAGCGCTCGAACAGCCGCGAGGGGCCGAAATAGTCGACGATCCGCTCCTTCATGGCCTGCGCCAGTGGCGCAGTGCCGGAGATCAGCGCCTTGAGGCTGGATGTGTCGTAACGGCGCCCGCTGTCGGTGGAGAACAGGGCGCTGAAATGGCTTGGTACCATGTAGATGCAATTGGCGCGTACTCGCTCGATCGAGCCCATCAGGTGCTGGATATCGAAGCGCGGCAGGATTTCGCAGAAACCACCGAAGAATAGCGGCGCTACGGCCATCATGAAGCCGGCGCCATGAAACAGCGGCGTGGTGGCCAGCGAGCGGTCGTCCGGCGAGTAGCAGCCATGGGCCGAGCTCATTGCATGGAAGCTGTTGACCCGGGCGCGGTGCGACAGCATCACCCCCTTGGGGGCGCCGGTCGAGCCGGATGTATAAGTGATCATGAAGATGTCTTCGGCATCGGTTGGTACCGAGCACATCTGCGCGGAAGACTCCGCCAGCAATGCCTCATAGTCGGGGCCGACAATGATCATTTTCTCGATCCCGCCCCCACCGCTTTCCTCGACCCGACCGACCAGTTCGGGCGCGACGAACAGGACTCGGGCGCCGCAATCATCGAGGATGAAGGCAATGTCGGCGGCGCTGGAGGCCGGGCCGACCGTAACCGCGCTCACCCCCGCCGAGGCCAGGCCCAGCACCAGTTCGACATATTCCAGCCGGTTGGGTAGCAGGACCATGGCGCGATCGCCGTGCTCAAGGCCCAGATAAACCGCCAGGTTGCTCACGCGGTCAATACGTTCGATCAACTGGGCATAAGTCAGGGCACGATCGCCTTCGACCAGGGCAGTTTTCGTCGGGGTGCGCTGCGCAGCCGCGCGAATGCCATCCGGGATGGTCACCGAGAGAGAAGCGCCTGGCCGTATTGACATCGTGACTCCACAAAACGCACGCTATGAAAGCTGTTGCCGGAAAGGTAGAAGCGCCGCCCGGGGCGTCAAGGAATTGTCGCTGATATGCCCCATCACCGCTGGTGATATGCCGCCGGAAATAGCTGGTTTCGCTGCCCAAAAGGCGCTGGCGACGAGGGCATAAGCCTTCATGATACCAAGGTTCACCGCATATTTCTTGCGCCCGGTCCGGGCATAAGTTTGTCTCGGCAAGCTTGGTCGTGGAGGTTGCGGCTAGCAGATTGAGGAGAGTTTCATGATGAAGAGCCCCAAGAACACCGGGCCATTGGCAGCAGGCTTGGCGCTGGCCGCCATTCTGAGCAGCACCGCGATGACCCCCGCGCTGGCCCAGGATAACCTGCGCGAGGTGGTTTTCGGCCTGCCCAACGTGGCCATGACCCCTGCCTTCTGCATGTTTGCCGTCAGCTCCGAACTGGGCTTCTTTGCCGAAGAGGGCCTGGATGTGCGCGTGCAGACCATGTCGGGCGCCGGCCAGGTAGCCCAGATGCTCGCCGCCGGTAGCATTGAGATCGGCGGTATCACGCCCGAGCCTATCTGGACGTCGATCGACCAGGGTTACGATTTCCGCATCGTCTACAATCTGGTACGCCTGCCGACGGGTGCCATCGGTGTTCCCGCCGACAGCGACATCAATGGCATGGAAGACCTGGCGGGCAAGCGGCTGGGCGTGCAGTCGCTCGGCTCGAGCAATATCACACTGACCAATGCCCTGCTGCCGCGGGTCGGGGTTGACCCCGGAAGCGTCCAGTATCTCGCCGTCGGCGTTGGTGCGCAGGCCTTCCAGGCGTTGCAGGCCGGCCATGTCGATGGCCTGGCGACGTCCGACACCAATTTTGCCCCGCTGGAAAACATGGGCATGGCGTTCAAGTACTTCCTCGGCCCAGGGCAGGAAGCGCTGTTCTCCACGCAGGTCGTGGTCAATGGCGAGACCGTGCAGTCGGACCCCGATTTCATCGCCGGCTTCGGCCGGGCGCTGGCCAAGGGCACGGCGGTCGCCATCGACAATCCGGAAGCGTGCATCCAGATGATGTGGAAGCGTTATCCCGATACCCGCGAGATCGGCCGGTCGGAAGATGAGCAGATGGCCGGCAGCATCAAAGTGCTGGAGAAGCGGCTTGCCCTGATGACCGACGACTACCAGGCCGAGCACGGCTGGGGCTCCACCAATCCGGCAAACGTGCAGATCTGGAATGAATTCGCTACCGAAACGGCGATCATTCCCAAGGCCATCTCGGATATCGATACGCGCTATACCAACGACTTCGTTGATGCCTTCAACGATTTCGATGCCAGCGCGGCTCTGGCTGAAGCGCGCGCCTGGGCGCCCTGATCCAACGAAATGGCCGGCTCGGCTCCGCCGGGCCGGCGCTAGGAAACAGTGACAGGTATCCCACACATGAGTGACGACGCGATCATCAAGGTCGATGCGGTCGTAAAGACCTATGCGACGGCCGGTGGCCAAGTGCCCGCCCTTTCTGCGGTCAGCACCAATATCAGGAACGGCGATTTCGTCTCCATTGTGGGGCCGAGCGGTTGTGGCAAGACCACGCTGCTCAAGATGATCGGCGGGCTGATCGAGCCATCAGCCGGTTCTATTGAATTGCGTGGGTCGCCCGTCACCGGACCGCGTGAAGATGTCGGCTTCGTCTTCCAGGGCGCGGTGCTGCTGCCCTGGAAGACGGTGCTGGAAAATGTATTGCTGCCCATCCAGGTGAAGCGCAGGGTAACGGCGCAGGATCGCGCGCGCGCCTTCGAGCTGCTGGATTCGCTTGGCCTGACCAATTTCGACAAGCGCTATCCGGCTGAGTTGTCGGGCGGGATGCAGCAGCGCGTCTCAATCTGCCGGGCGCTGATTGGCGACCCGAGCTGCCTGCTGCTGGACGAGCCGTTCGGCGCGCTGGACGCATTGACGCGGGAAAACATCAACGTGCTGTTCAACCAGATATGGCGCGGCACCCGTAAAACCGTGCTGCTGGTGACTCACTCGATCCAGGAGGCGGTGTTTCTGTCCACGCGCGTGCTGGTCATGAGCAAGCGGCCGGGCGAAATCGTCGATGATATCCAGATCGACCTGCCCGAGGAACGATTGCCCGAACTGATAGGCTCTCCTGAATTCGGTGCTCTCGCCAACCGAATCCGTCCCTATTTCACCAAGCTGGCAATCGACTAATGGAAAGCAGGTTCATGAAAGACAATCTGGGATACAAGCTCGCGCCGCTGATACTGTTTGTATTCGTAGCCCTGATCTGGGAATATGCGCCGACGCTGTTCGGCATCCCCGAATTTGTCCTGCCGCGCCTGTCGCGCGTCGTCTCGGTCTTTGCCGATCCGCGCACCCTGGCGGTATTTTTCGACAATGGGCTGGTGACCCTGCTCGAAGCCCTGGTCGGCCTGTTGATCGGTGGCGGCCTCGGCCTGGCCTTTGGCGTCGTGCTGTCGCAATCGCGCCTGCTGATGAAGATGTTCTATCCCTACATCGTGGCGCTGCAATGCATGCCCAAGGTGGCGCTGGCGCCGCTGTTGGTGATCTGGTTCGGCTTCGGACTGACCTCCAAGATCATCGTCGTGGCGCTGCTGTGCTTCTTCCCCATGCTGGTCAATACCATTACCGGCCTGCGTTCGGTCAGCCGGGATAACCTGGAACTATTCCGGGCCATCGGGGCGCCGCGAAGCGCCACCCTGCGCCATCTCTATATTCCCGCTGCGCTGCCGAATATCCTGACCGGGCTTGAACTGGCCATCGTAGTGTCGCTGCTGGGTGCCATCGTCGGCGAATTTGTCGGTGCCGAAAAGGGGCTGGGCGTGCTGCTGGTGCAGGCGCAGTTCCAGATGAATATCCCGGCCGTGTTTGCCATCCTGCTCATTCTGGTGGCACTGGGCCTGCTGTTCAGCCTCTCTGTCAAGTTCATGCGCCAGCGCCTGCTGTTCTGGATCCCGCAGGAAGCCAAGCAGGTCAAAGTCTAGGTGAACATGTCCTCGCCCCTTGCGGCGCTGGCGGGTACCCCCAGCACCATTGCCGAGGCCCTGGCGCGGGCAACCGCGCTGGCCGGCGCCGAAGAATATCTGGTCTGCGGCAGTGCCCGCGCGCGTTTTGGCGAGATGCAGCAACTGGCCCGACACTGGGGCAGGGCGCTGCATCGGGCCGGGGTACGGCCCGGCGATCATGTCGGACTATGCCTGGGCAACGGGCTCGACTGGGTGGCGGCGTTCTTCGCCATCGGCCTGCTTGGCGCTGTGGCTGTACCGGTCAATACCAGGCTCAAGCCGACCGAGATCGAGTTCATCCTGCGCCAGTCGCGCATCTCGACATTGCTGGTGGCGGATCGCTTCCTCAAGATCGACTTCATTGCCATGCTACGCGGACTGCTGCCGGCCATCGACACGGTGCTGCCTGGGCCTGAACTGCCTGACCTGCGGACGATGATCGTGCTTGGGAATGATATTCCCGCTGCCGCCTTGGGGGCCGACGCCCTGCTGCGTGACAGCGCGAATGACGCGGCGATCGTTGAAATCGGCAATCCCGACGACCCCTTGCTGATCCAGTATACGTCCGGCACTACTGCCTTCCCCAAGGGAGCGGTACTGACCCAGCGGGCCATGCTGTGGAATGCCTATACGGCCGGGCTGATGTTCGGCCTGCGTGCGGGAGCGTCCTATCTGAGCGCCAGGCCGTTCTTCCATATTTCGGGCAGCACGCTGTCCATTCTCGCGGCGCTGCAGCACGCGGCCAAGCTGGTGACGATGGAGCGCTTCGATGCCGGAGAGGCACTGGCGCTGGCGGAAGTCGAGTGCTGCACGTTATTTTCGGGCAATGACACGCTGTGGATGATGCTGCTCAACCACGAGGACGTGGATCAGCGCCAGCTGCGCCTGCGCGGGGGTGGGGCGCGGTGTCGCCTTCGGTCTATGAACGGATCGCCACACGCTTCGGCGCTACAGAGCTCGCCATGGCCTATGGCATGTCGGAAGCCTCCAACATCGCCATGTCGGCCTGGTGGGATAGTGCGGATGACAAGATGGCCGGCCTGATGCGCCCTCATGTCGGGCTCGATGTGGCCATTGTCGACCCGGAAAGCGGCGACCCGCTGCCGGCCCGCGCGCCGGGCGAAATCCTCGTGCGCGGCTGGAACGTCATGACTGGCTATTTCGGCCAGCCGGACGAAACCGCCAAGGTTGTCGACAAGGACGGCTGGCTGCATACGGGCGATCTGGGCGTGATGACCGAGGACGGCCGGCTGGCTTTCGTCGGACGGACCAAGGACATCATCAAGGTCGGGGGTGAAAATGTCGCCATGGCGGATGTCGAGAACATCCTGCATGGCCATCCCGCGGTCAAGCTGGCCCAGGTGGTCGGCGTGCCCGATGCTCGCCTGACCGAGGTGGTGGCAGCCTTCGTCGTTCTGCTGCCCGGCGTAGCGGTCAGCGAAGTCGAACTGATCGCCTGGTGTGCCGAGCGACTGGCCGGCTTCAAGGTCCCGCGCTATCTGGCCTTTGTTTCCGGTTTCGAAGATATCGGCATGACGGCCAGTTCGAAGATCATCAAGAGGCGGTTGGCCGAGCATGCCGTGCTGCACTTTGGGTTGAGCGCGCTTTAGACGCGTTGGCCGGTTCGGCCGGCGGCCTGTATAAGCCGACATGATACAGGCGGCAGTGCCCGGGAGTTGCGACGATGGATCAGCGGCAAATGAAGTATTTCGTTGCCCTATATGAGGAACAGAGCATCACCAAGGCGGCGCGACGCGTCCACGTGGTGCAGCCCGCCGTCAGTCAGCAGATTCGCAAGATCGAGGCGGACTACAAGGTCAAGCTGTTTGACCGCACCGCCAACGGCGTCATTCCCAATGCCATAGCCCGGCGCCTCTATCCGCTTTGCATCAAGGCTCTGGATAATACCGAGGCCGTCAACAAGGCGTTGCGCGAATATAGCGGGGTGCCCTCGGAAAACCTAACGGTAGGCGTCCAATCCTCGGTGACCCAGGCGGTCATGGGCAATGTGCTGCTCGATTTCGTCAGCAAGTATCCCGAGGTCAATATCAAGCTGCGCGAAGGTTATAGCGCCAACCTCATCGAATGGCTGAATGAGGGCGTCATCGACTTCGCAATTCTGTCGCTCAACGAGGTCGATAAGCGCCTCAAATGTGAGCCCATCGCCGTTGAGCCGCTGATCGTGGTCATGAGCAAGAATACCGACCATCAGGCCGACAGTGTCGCAGGCGCCGAGATCGACCGATTTCACATCGTCACGCCAGCGCGCGGCAATCAGCTGCGCAGTCTGATCGATACTGAATTCGCGCGGGTCGGGCTGACCTATCGCCCCACTATCGAGATCGATTCCATGGCGACGGTGTTTCAGGTTATTGGCCGGCCGGGCTGGGCCACGCTCATGCCGCTTTGCGCTTTTCCGACCGACGCCCGGCGCCAGGAATTGCGGTCCTATCGGTTGGTGGAGCCGGCTATTTCGCGCATGCTGGTGGTGGCGACACTTCCGAACAAGGACGTCAGCCTGGCCGCGCAGCCGCTGATTGCGCTGTTGCGCAACGCAATCACCACCGCCCATAAGGCCCTCGAGCAGTAGGACCAGAAACATGACCTTGCTGGCAGGAGACGTTCGCTATGCTCGACCCTCGTGGTTCGAGCAGGCTCTTGCTGCCGAAGCTGAAACCAGCTTCGTTGATGTGAACGGCGTTGCCATTGAAATGCTCACCTGGGGGCGGCGCGGCGCTCCGGGGCTGTTGCTGGTGCCCGGTCACGGCGCCAATGCGCATTGGTGGGCCTTCATCGCTCCCTTCTTTGCCGAACAGTTCCGCGTGGCCAGCCTGTCCCTGTCCGGCATGGGGCGGTCGGGTTGGCGAACGCATTATACGGCGACCGGCTATGTCGAGGAGGTTGTGGCGGTTGCCGATGCAGCGGGACTTCAGCTGTCCGGAACGCCCCCTGTTCTGGTTGGACATTCCTACGGTGGCGCCGTCGCGGTCACAACGATGGCGACGACGCGTAGTCAGTTTTCCAGTGCGGTCATCGTCGATTCCGGCCTGCTGTCGCTCAAGCGTCGGGTCAGCGAGATGACGGCACAAAAAGCCCGCGCTCATCGCATCTATCCTGACCTGGACACGGCGCTTCGACGCTTCCGCTTTCTGCCGGAGCAACCGACGGACAATCTTTTCATTGCAGACTATATCGCCCGCCAGTCGCTCAAGCAGGTGGAGCACGGCTGGACCTGGCGGTTCGACCCTTTCTTGAGCGCCAATCGTAGCATGGGCGACGTCGGGGCTCTGCTGGAGACCGTTACGACCCCCTTAGTTTTATCCGTGGCGCACGGTCAGCGGTGGTTTCCACGGACGAGTTTGCCGCGATTCTCGAAGCGCAACCATCCGCGCGGTCCTGCGAAATCATTGATGCCGGACATCATGTCATGGTCGACCAGCCCCTGCGCCTCGTCTCGGCCCTCAAAGCCGCGGTTTCGTCCTGAACCCTGGAATTGTGCTGGAGCCCTGGCTTCAGCCACGGGACGTGGCCTCGCGCGATTAAGGCGTATTTTGGGTATGTGCGGGGCGCATGGTTGTGTCACGTGCCAGGCCGTTGACCGCATGAGGCTCCCATTCTCAACTTGTCGCCTTCCGTGGCAGTCCGTCCCGGGACAGGCGTAGCTGTGCTGCACGCCGCTTAACCGAAGCAGGTGGTTTCCCCCTGGCAGGAGGCGCGTCGTTGCCGAGAATCCTCTATCTGGTGCCCAATCTGTCCGATCCGGCCGTGTCGCGGCGGGTGGCGATGTTTCGCCTGGGCGGGGCCGAGGTGGATATTGCGGGGTTTCGTCGGGCGGATGCACCGCCGGCGGATTTGCCGCTGGCCAATGTGGTCGAGCTCGACATCACCCATGATGCGCGCATGTTGCAGCGCCTGTTCGCCACCTTGCGCGCGGGCAGCAGGGCGAAAGGCTGGGCGAAAGGCTTCGCGCGGCCCGATGTCATCGTGGCACGCAATCTCGAAATGCTTGTTGTGGCCAATCGATTGTTGCCGATCTGGCCCGATGCGCCTGCGCTGGTCTATGAATGCCTCGATATCCACCGGTTGATGCTGCGGCAGGACGGAATCGGCGGCGCGATGCGGGCGACGGAGCGGCGGTTGATGCGCCAGGCCGACTGGCTCGTCACCAGTTCACCGGCCTTTGTCGCCAACCATTTTGCCAGCCAATCGCCGCCGCCGGTCATGCTGGTCGAAAACAAGGTCTTCGCGCCCGACCTGGTTGAAACGGGACGCAATCCCGGTCTGGCCGGAGAGACGCAGCGGATTCAGATCGGCTGGTTCGGGGCGCTGCGCTGCAACAAGTCGCTCGCCGCGTTGCAGGGGTTGGCGGAGGCCTTTGCTGGCGGCATCGAAGTTACGCTGCGCGGCCGGCCGGCGCTCACGGAGTTTGCCGATTTCCACGGCACGGTCACTGCCGCGCGGCATCTCACCTATGGCGGCGCCTACGCCTATCCCGACGATCTGGCTAGCCTCTATTCGGCCATCCACTTTGTCTGGGCCGTGGATCTGTTCGAGGAAGGGCAGAATTCTAGCTGGCTGCTGCCGAACCGCCTCTACGAGGGGTGTCTCAACGGCGCCATTCCCATTGCGCTGCAGGGCACCGAGATGGCGGCCTATATCGAGCGGCTCGGCATCGGCGTGATCGTGCCTGACATCGAGCATCAAACGCTGGTCGCGCTCTTTTCCGGCATGACGCCGGAGCGGCTGCGCGCCCTGGCCGAAGCCGTGGCGCAGCTCGATCAGCGCCTGTTCCGCTGCACCGAAGCGGAATGCAGGCAATTGGTGGGCCGGTTGATAGACGCCCCTGTTGATAGCCCAGCGCTGGAGGCGGCGGAATGAGCGCCAAAACGCTGATCATCGTCCCCACGCTCAACGAGGCCCGGCATATCGGACCGCTGCTCGACGCACTGCTGGTCGAGGCCGAGGCGCTGGATGCACGCATCGTCGTGGCCGATGGCAGCAGCAGCGATGGCACGCCCGGTATTGTCGCCGGCAAAGCCGCGACAGCGCCGCGCATCGCGCTCATTCACAATCCGCGCCGCATTCAGTCCGCCGCGATCAACCTGGCGGTGGCCAGTTTCGGCGCCGGCATGGACTACCTCATCCGCATCGACGCCCATGGCAGCTATCCGGGTGACTATTGCCGGACGCTGGTTGCCGAGGCCGAGGAGCGTGGGGTGGGCAGCGTGGTCGTGCCGATGACCACGGAGGGCCATGCGGCGTTCCAGCGGGCGGTGGCGACGGCGCAGAATTCACCCATCGGCACCGGCGGATCGGCGCATCGCACCGGCAAGGCGGCGGGGCCGGTCGATCATGGCCACCATGCGCTGATGCGCGTCGCCGCGTTTCGCGCCGTGGGCGGCTATGACGAGAGCTTTCGCTTCAACGAGGATGCCGAGCTCGACTATCGCCTGCGCCAGGCCGGCAACGTGATCTGGCTCACGGACCGCACCGGCATGATCTATTGCCCGCGGGACACGATGGCGGGCCTGTTCCGGCAATATTTCGGCTACGGTGGCGGCAGGGCGGCCAACATCATCAAGCATCGCATGCGGCCACGCCTGCGGCAGATGGCGCCGCTCGCCATCCTGCCGGTCGTGCTGCTGGCGGGTCTGTCCATCTGGCACTGGGCTTTCCTCGTACCGCTGGCTTTGTGGGGCATTGGCTGCATTGCGCTGGGCGTCCATGCGGCGCGGAAATATTACCCGCAATATGGCATGCCTATGTGGCTGTCTCCCCTGGTCGGCTGGGCCGCGATGATCATGCATTTCGCCTGGTCGTCCGGCTTCTGGCTGCATGTTCTCCAGCGCCCGTTCCGGCGCGAAGCGGTGTGAGGCGGCATGGTAAGCATCGATATCTGCATCTGTACCTTTCGCCGCCCGTCTTTGGCCGACACATTGCGCTCCATCGCCGTGCTGGAGACTGCCGGACATGCGGTCAGGATCGTCATTGCCGATAATGATGCCGCGCCCTCGGCGCAGCCCCTGGTGGATGAGCTGGCGGCGGAGCTGCCGTTTCCGGTGCGCTATGTGCATGCCCCCGCGGCCAATATCTGCATCGCCCGCAATGCCTGTCTCGATGCGGCTGACGCCGATTATGTCGCCTTCATCGATGACGACGAGGTGGTGACACCAGGCTGGCTGGTCGCGCTTGTTTCCCAGTCCGAACGCAGTGGCGCTTCCGCCGTACTGGGGCCGGTTCGTGCCATTTATGGCGATGATGCGCCGGCCTGGATGGTGCGGGGGGATTTCCATTCGACCCTGCCGGTCTTCGTCTCGGGCCGCATTCGCACCGGCTATACCTGCAACATGCTCATACGCTGGTCCGCGCCGTTCCACTCGCTGCGCTTCGACCTCGCTTTGGGCCGCTCGGGCGGCGAGGACACCGATTTCTTCTATCGTCTCGCCGCGCTGGGTGGTGCCATCGATTATGCACCCGACGCCGTGGTGGAAGAGCCGGTGCCGGCTGAACGCGCCACCATGGCCTGGCTGGTCCGCCGCCGCCTGCGCTTTGGCCAGACGCATGGCATGCTGATGGACACTTCGCCGCTGCGCAGCCTGCCGCTGGTTGCCGCCAAGATTTCCTATTGCTGTGTCATGACGGGTTTCACGGCCTTTTCGCCGGTGCTGCGGCGCCGAAACTGGCTGCGCGCCGTGCTCCATATGGGCGTGGCGCGCGGCATTCTGGGCCTGCGCCAGGCCGAACATTACGGCCTGCCCGCCGCGCCCTGATCGGAGCTCCCATGCTTGACCGAACCAGCTATCCGGAAATGCTGCCGCCGCAGCCCACGGACCTCAAGACCATCGATCTGGATCGCATCTTCGCGCTGCTGCGCCGGCAGGCGCTGGTGCTGGGCCTGTGCATCGGTGCCGCCGTGCTTCTGGCGGGGATCTATCTGGCTTTGGCGCCGCGCGGCTATGTTTCGGCCGGACAGATCCTGATCGATCGCAACCTGCAACAGGTGACCAGCGAAGGCGCGGCCACGCCCACCAGCGCCACCGATCTCGAAGCGCAGGTGCTCAACCAGATCGAGGTGCTGCGCTCGAGCCGGGTCGCCAAGACGGTGGCCGAGGCGGAAAACCTCATGACGGACCAGGAATTCCTCAATCCGCCGCCGTCCTTCTCGCAGCGGGTGAAAAGCCTCGTCGGCATGGGGCCGTCGCAGCGCCCGGCGGTGCTCGAGGCCAGCCTCGACGAGGTCGTGGGCTTGCTGCGCGCCAATGTGCAGGTGGACCGCATGGGGCGCAGCGCGATCATTCGCGTCGGCTACGAGGCCGCCACGCCGGAACTGGCGCAGCGTATTTCCAGCGCCTATGCGCGCGCGCTGCTGCAGGACCAGCTCAATGCCGAACTCGAAGCCACCAGCGCGGCAGCCGACTGGTTGCAGCAGCGGCTGGCGGAAATCGGCGAGAGCCAGCGCCAGGCGAGCCTGGCCATCGAGCAATACCGCCAGCAGACCGGCCTGACAGTGGGCCAGGATCGCGACCTCACCACCAGGCGCATCGAATCCCTTTCGAACCAGCTTGCCGAGGCGCAGGCGGAGACCGCGCGTTTGCGCGCCCTGTCCAGCCAGCTGGAAAGTGTGGTCGCCGCGGGACCGGAACGGGCTTCGGATTATATTTCGCTGCTCAGCGGCTCGCAGACCGATCCGGCCGAAATCGCGACATTGCGCAACCAGGCGGCCGTGCTCAACAGCCGCATTGCCGAAATCGAAACCAGCTATGGCGCCGAGCATCCGCAGATCGCCACGCTCAGTGCCGAACGATCGGCACTCGATGGCCGCATCTTCGCGCTGCTGCAGAATATCGACGCGCAATACCGCACCCAGCTCGCCATCGCCCAGCAGCAGGAAGCGGGCTTGCGCAGCGATATCGACGCCGAGGGCCAGAGCGCCGGCGCGGTGAGCCAGGAACAGGTGCGCCTCAACGAATTGCAGCAGCGCTCCGACGCATTGCGCACGCTCTATAACAGCTATCTCGCCCGCTATGAGGAGGCGGTACAGCGCCAGAGCTTCCCCATTCCCTCGGTGCGTATCGTCACCGACGCCCTGCTGCCGGACGCGCCGTCCAGCCCGCGGACCCTGGTCACGCTGGCGGCGGCGCTGATTGCCGGCTGCTTCATGGGCGCGGTTCTGGCCATGCTCAACGAGTTGCGCGAGCGCGGCTTCCGCACCGGCGCACAGGTGCGCCAGCAGCTCGGCATGCGCTTCCTGGGCTATGTCCCACGCCTCCAGATCGATGGCGCTTCGCCGGCCGACCAACAGAAGCGTATCCGCACCCTGGTGCGTGGCGCGTTGATGTCACGCATGGGCCGGCGCTGGGGCGCGCCCTATATCGAGGCGCTGAAATCGACCCGCCTGGTGCTCCAGCCGATGGCGGATCGCGGCACGGCCGTGCTGGGCGTCCTGTCGGTGCTGCCCGAGGAGGGCAAGTCGACCTTTGCGCTCTCGCTGGCCGAAATGCTGACCGCCATCGGCGCACGCGTCCTGCTGGTCGATGCCGATATCGGCGGCCGCCCCGGGCTGCCCGCGCGCATCATGCCGTCGCAGCAGGGCGATTGGCGCAAGGTTGCCGTGACCGATCACGATACGGGCATGGTCACGCTATCAGCCGCGGCGCCCGAAGCCGGCGGCGGCGATCTGTCCAGCATTGCCATGCAGAAGGTTCTGGCCGAGGCACGGGGGCAGTTCGATTATGTCATCATCGACCTGCCGCCATTGGGGCCGGTCATCGATGCGCTCTCGGTCCTGCCGTTCACCGATGCCAGCGTGCTGGTGGCCGAATGGGGCAAGACCCCGCGCCGACTCATCCGCACCATGCTCGATCGCGAGCCGGAACTGGCCGATCACATTATCGGCGTGGTGCTCAACAAGGTCGATCTCGGCACCCTGCCCAAATTCACCGAAATGGGCGGCCTCGAAAGGTTCGCCTATCGCGGCGAGGCCAGCATCAAGCAGATCGAGCAGACGGCGCCCAACTAAAGGCGCCGTCTGGGCTCGGGTCTATTCGGCTGCGATCCGGAAGCCGTCGATCAGCGCATTGTGCAGCCCGATCCTCGACAGAGCGGCGAGGAAGTCGTCGCCGATGTCTTCGCGATCAAGCGCATAGGCGACATTGGCGGTGAGAAAGCCGATCTTGGAGCCGCAATCGAAGCTCTGGCCCTCATACTGGACGCCGACGAAAGGCTGGCTCTGCATCAGTGTCTGCATGGCATCGGTGAGCTGGATTTCGCCGCCGGCGCCACGCGGCTGGTCAGCCAGCAGGTTGAAGATTTCCGGCTGCAGGATATAGCGGCCCGAGATGATGAGGTTGGACGGCGCCTCTTCGGGCTTCGGCTTCTCCACCATGCCGGAAATGCGGAAACCGGAATCGTCACCGGCACCACGCCCCACCACGCCATAGGATGAAACGTCCTGCTGCGGCACTTGCTCGACGGCGAGCACATTGCCGCCGGTCTCTTCATAGGTTTCCATCATCTGCTTCAGCACGCCGCGGCGCGCCTTGAACAGCATGTCGGGCAGCAGCAACGCGAAGGGTTCGTCGCCGACAATCTCGCGCGCGCACCAGACGGCATGGCCCAGGCCGAGCGGTTCCTGTTGCCGGGTAAAGCTGGTGCGGCCGGCCGAGGGCAGGTCCTGCTGCAGCTCGGCAAGGGCGGCCTGCTTGCCGCGCTGTTCCAGCGTCGTTTCCAGCTCGAACTGGCGATCGAAGTGATCCTCGATGACGCCCTTGTTGCGGCCGGTGACGAAGACGAAGTGGGTGATTCCCGCCTCGCGCGCTTCATCGACGGCATATTGAATGAGTGGCCGGTCCACGACTGTCAGCATCTCCTTCGGCATTGCCTTGGTTGCCGGCAGAAAACGTGTTCCAAGCCCAGCGACCGGAAAGACGGCAGTCTTGACGCGTTTTACCATGACCTTCTCCTGGTGATGTGTAACTTACGTGTCAAATGGACCATGCTGATGCAAGTCGATCCAGGCAATTCGACTGATATTTCGGCATGGCTCGATTGCAGTTTTGCTGTTGGGTCTCTTTGTCCAAACTTGGGCGCATTTTCATCGAATTGCCGAATTTGGGCGAGTTCTGTTCGTGCGCGGCTCACAATTGTTCTGAAATCGTGCGATGTATTGGCAGGCTTATAGCCCACGGTGGCAAGTAAAGCGCCCGGCCGGGCGAACGGGTGTGACGCAGACGTGAAGCCGGGGCCATTTTAATGTGCCCGCAAGGATTGTATTTACCCGGCGCTGGTAGTGGCTTAGGGGCTGCCATGGCGCTTGGGGCGCCGTGCCCTTGAATGACGTTTCGCCAGTTGAAGGCGACGGGGAGGAATCCGTGGAAGGCAAGCGGCCAGAGGAAGGCCCGGCGCAAAAGCCGCCAGCGCTAGCTGCGCCGGCAACGAATGCCCGCCCGTCCCTTGCCTGGCCGTGGGGGCTCGTGGCCATCGGCGTGATGGCACTGGCCTGGGTCGGCATCTACCTGCTGTGGAATGGCCTGGTGTTCTTGTTCAGCCTGTAGTTTCGCGGCTGGGACGACAATGAACCAGATGGATACTTGTGCCTGACGCATGGCGCGTCCCGAGGCGATATCTAGACAGTAGAATGGGCGGGCACCCGCCTGCGTCTACTTAAGTCACTGATTTGTAATATCTAAGCATCCTCCATTTTAGGGGATTTTATGGCGCAGGGCTGAATGACAGCCATGCATGCCAAGCGTTGCCACGCTTTCAACCGCATGTTTGCCTCCCCTCATGTCACCAATGGCCCCGGGCCGGCGGCCAGCAGAAGCGGCGTCTTCGGACGGGAGTCCGAAGTCCGTTCTGGAGTCTGAGGATGTGGTCTCGATCGAGCGCCGTGCGCTTGGCAACCCCTCTTCTCTCAAGGCCAATCTGAGAGAGAATGTCATGTCGATTAGCAACGCCGACCTCGGGTCTTCGAACTCTTCGTCAAGTGCCGGTATGCCTCGCCAAGGCACTGCCAAGCGGGCTTTCGATGTCGTGGCAGCGTCGACCATGTTGGTCTTTGCGCTGCCCGCCATGTTTTTCATCGCCGTCATCATGTTTTCGACCGATCGCGGGCCGATCCTGTTCGCTCATGAGCGGGTCGGGCAGAACGGCAAGCGGTTCCGGTGCCTCAAATTCCGCTCCATGGTGGTCAATTCCCAGGAAGCGCTGCGACGACACCTGGAGGCTTTCCCGCAGGCGCGGGCCGAATGGGAGGCTTCCCAGAAGCTGCGCGACGATCCGCGCATCACGCGGCTCGGCCGTTTCCTGCGCGTCACCAGCCTCGACGAATTGCCCCAGCTCATCAACGTCATCCGTGGCGACATGAGCCTTGTCGGGCCGCGTCCGATCGTCGAGGACGAGGTGATCCGCTATGCCGACAAGATTGACCATTATGCTGCCGTTCGCCCCGGCATTACCGGCCTCTGGCAGGTGAGCGGCCGCAGCGATGTCGATTACGACCAGCGCGTGCAGCTCGACTGCCGCTATGTCCGCGAATGGTCCTTCCTGGGCGACATGTTCATCCTCGTCAAGACGGTGAAGGTGGTCGCCTTCAGGACCGGCAGCCGATAGGAGACCTGCAATGGCGGTTTTTTCCCTACGCCCCCGTGCCTTCCGCATTCGCAATCCCGGACGCGACGCCGAAACCGATCAGGTGCGGCTCGAAACCGTCCGCAATGCCATCGCCATGGCGCTGGGCGATGCCCGGCGCGAACGCGATGGCCTGCAGCAACGCCTCGACCTCTACCATGCCCAGGCCGCGACCATGATCGACACGTCGGGCGATTACGGCACCCGTGCCGCTGCCGATGAAACCGTCATCCGGTCGGCCGAGCAGAATGCGGCCAATGCCCGGCGGCGGCTGCAGGTGCTCGACGTGCAGATCGGCAAATTCGCCGAGCTGATGACCGAGCTCGATGGCGAGGTGGCGACCTCTGCCGTCACGGGAAATGGCGCCGCCTGAACGGGTCAGCCCGAGCAGGGAAATGCGATGAATTCTGCTGCCCATGGCCGGCCGGCCGCTCCGCTCGTTTCCGTGGTCATGGCCAATTATCAGGCTGGCGACCGCATCATCCCCGCCATGCGCTCGGTGCTGGCACAGACCATGGCCGATCTCGAACTGATCGTCAGTGACGATGGCTCGAATGACACCAGCCTCGCCCATATCAGCCGCCTGATGGCGGAAGATAGTCGCGTTCACCTGCTGACGGCGGAGGCCAATGGCGGGCCGGCGCGCTGCCGCAATCGGGCGCTCGACATGGCGCGCGGGCACTGGATTGCCATTGTCGATTCCGACGACATCATCCATCCCGAGCGTTTCGAGCGCCTGCTGGCCGCCGCCGGGCAGCATGATGCCGATATCGTCGCCGATGACCTGCTGCTGTTTTTCGAGGACGGGACGGCGCCACGGCTGATGCTGGGCGAGGGTACTGACCGCTGCTTCGTGGTTTCGCCCGAGCAATGGGTGCGTGCTGGCGTCGATGGCTCCCCGGCTCTGGGCTACCTCAAACCCATGATCCGCTCGAGCCGTCTTGGCGCACTGCGCTATGACGAAAAGCTGCGCATCGGGGAGGATTACGACCTTGTCCTGCGCCTCCTGCTGGATGGCGCAAGCCTGCTGGTCGTGCCCGAGCCCTTCTATCTCTATCGCCGCCATTCCGGCTCCATCTCGCACCGGCTTCCTATCGCGGACATGGAAGCGATGGTCGCCCGCCAACAGGCGCTGGTCGATGCCCATGCTCCCTTGGACCCGGCCCTGTCGGCCGCCTTCGCGCAACGGCTGCGCAATTTGCGGCAGGGCCTGAGCTATGAGCGGCTGGTGGCCAGCATCAAAACGCGGCGCTGGCCGGCGGCACTGGCCGCGCTGGCTGGCAATCCCAACCATGTGCGACGGCTCTGGCGCTCGTTCAACGAGGGCAGGGGGCGTCGGCAAGTGTTGCCACCGCATCAGCTCTCGCCGCTCCTCATGCTGGGCGCATCCGAAACGGCCGGAACCACCGATCCCGTGCCGGCCTATCTTCCCGCCGCCGCGACCGACTGGTCGGCCCCACGCCCGCGCCAGGTCTGGCGCGCACTGGCGGCCCGCCGTGGCCTCGGCGCCATTCGCTGCATTCCGCTCGATGCGGCCGGCCGCTATGCCGCTGGCTTCATCCCCGAGGCCGAAGTCGTGCGGGAGCCGTCATGATCCCCCGGCAGCAGATCACCATCAGCCTGGCCACCATCCTGGTCTTCGGCGCCTTCGCGGCCTTGGTGCTGAACGCCATGTTCGGGCCGCTCGCCGCGCTGACCTTCATGGGCTGTGCCGGCCTGCTGATGATCAGCAATATCCAGCAGAGCATGGACTCGGTCATGCGCTGGTGGTTCGTGCTGCTGCTGCCCGCCTATTGCATGCTGACTGCCCTATGGTCGCTCTATCCGGTCAATTCGCTGCGCTATGGCGTGCAACTGGCCTTCACTCTGGTTTTCGCCATCGTCATGACCGGGCGGCTTTCGACCCGCACGCTGATGCGGCTGATGTTCGTGGTCTATGGCATCGGCGTGCTCGCCAGCATCGGCTTTGGCCGCACCGGAACGGGCGGCGCCTGGCTCGGCGTCTTCGGCAGCAAGAATGCCTTTGCCGCCCATATGGCGGTGTTCGTGCTGGTGGCCGCCGCCGTCGCGGCCGATCGGGAAACCCCGCTCTGGCTGCGTCTCACCGGCCTCGCCGGCGCGCTGGCCTCCGGGCCGCTATTGGTGCTGGCGCAGTCGGCCGGCGCCATCCTGATGGTGGCGCCATGCCTTGCCATCCTGCCGCTGACTTTGCTGATCGATCGCCTGACCGGCATGCAAAGGCTGTTTCTCGCGGTCATGATCGCCCTGGGTGTCGCCGCGCTCGGCCTCTTCGTGCTGGTGGCGGGCGATGCGCTGCTGGCCGAAGTGCTGGAAGGGTCGGGTAAGGATCCGACCTTGACCGGCCGCACCGATCTCTGGGCGCTGGGTCTGAGCTATATCGCAGAGCGACCCTTGCAGGGGCTGGGCTATCGCTCGTTCTGGGTGGTGGGCTTTGGGCCGGCCGAACAGCTCTGGGCCATGTTCGACGTGCCCTCGGGCGCCGGCTTCAACTTCCACAACACCTATATTTCCAATGCCGTAGAGATCGGCCTGATCGGTCTCGGGCTCCAGATCGCCATCATGTATGGCGGCGCCATCCTGATGGCCATCTACACCTTCGCCCGGCCCAATGCCGCCAATGCGCTGCTGCTGTCGCTGCAGGCGCTGATGATCCTGCGCAGCTTCATCGAGGTGGAAGTGTTCTTCGAATTCTCCATTCGCTCGATCATGGGCGTCGCGACGCTGATCTATGCCTGCCAGGGCCTCATCGCCTTGCGGCGCAACCGGGCCGAGCGCCTGCAAATCCATCCCGGAGGCTTGCTGAGCCATGCCCGATAACCGATCCGGCCTCGTCCATATCCGCACCCCGACCTATAAACGCCCCGAAGCCCTGCGCCGGGCGCTGCAATCCATGCTCGACCAAAGCTGGCCGAATTGGGTCTGCGACGTCTATGACGACGATCCGGACCAGGCCGGCCGCGCCGTGGTCGCCGCCCTGGGTGATCCGCGCATCCGCTACACGCCCAACACGCCGCAGCTCTTCGCCTCGCGCAATATCGACCACTGCTTCACTGCGGAAAATCCGCATGGCGCGGAATATTTCTGCGTCGTCGAGGACGACAATTTCATCCTGCCCGAATTCTGCGCCGCCAATATCGCGCTGGCGCGGCAGCAGGGCGTCGAGATCGTGCTGCGCAACCAGTTCTTCGAATATGCCAGTGGCACGCCAGAGGCACGGGTCGGCACCAGCGGCGTGCTCGACGAGCTGTTCACCGAGGGCCGCTACCAGCAAGGCGATTTCCGCATGTCCCTGCTGGCGGGCATTGGCGTGTCCAATGGCGGGCTGTTCTGGTCGGTGCGCGCCATCTCGCCGCTCGAAATCCAGTATGCCTGCACCGCAACGCTGCAGGAATATCTGCGGACCTATTCGATCGTCGAACCCGTCTATGTCGCCATGCAGCCCCTCGCAGTCTGGGCGGAAAATGCCGAACAGACCACGCGCAATGCCGGGCTGGCCGCCGGCTATCTGCGGCGCGAGCTCGATCTCAAGCGCGCCGTGCAGGCCCTGCGCCGCAAGGTCTGGCGCGAAGCCAGCCACGAGCAGCGCACCCGCTTCATGCAGGATCCGCGTTTCGCCACGCCCACCGGCCTCCGTGCCGTCAATGTGGGCAAGGCACTGATCGGTGCGCGCCTGATCGGCCACGTGCCGGCCCTCGAAGCCGTCAAGCTCCGCCTGCGGGGCCTGATGATCCGCCTGCTCGGCCGCGTCACGCCCGATTTCACCCGCTTCGTCGCCTCGCGCGACGGCTTGCGGCACGGCGCCGGGCCCGCATGACCCTGGCGGCAGATTCGCGCGGCGGCTCCCGGCTCGATCACCTTGCGACCGGTCGCGCTTCGGCCGCCATCAAGGGCGCGATCTGGTCGCTGGTCAGCAGCCTCGTGCCGGCGGTATTGGGCCTGCTGGTCTTTCTCGCCACCTCGCGGGTGTTGAGCCCGGCCGAATTCGGTATCGTCGCCTTTGCCACCAGCATCGCCACGGTTGGCCTCGCCGTCGCCCCGGCCGGCTTCCGCGAAGCCCTGATCCAGCGGCGGGCCATTGCGGCTATCCACCTCGATACGGTGTTCTGGCTCTGCCTCGGGGCGGCACTGCTGATCTATGCCGCGCTCTGCCTCGCTGGTCCCTTCATCGTCGGCGCCACGGGCGAAGCGCCGCTGCTGCTGCTCATTCCGTTCATTTCCCTGCGCGTGATTTTCGACATGGCGGCCGCCGTGCCCAATGCGCTGCTGGTGCGCACCATGTCGTTCAAGATGCTCGCCTTGCGCACCACGCTTGCCTCGCTGGTGGCTGCAGTCGTCTGCCTGGCTTTGCTCTGGTTCGGCTTCGGGCTCTGGGCGCTGGCGGCCTCGCAACTGGCCTCCTCGGTCACCACCTGCATCGGCGCGCTGGCCGCCGCCCGATGGCTGCCCCGCCTGCGCTTCGATTGGCGCGCTCTTGGCGATCTCAGGGCGTTCGGCCTGTTCTCGACCGGCAATCATTTCATTTCTACGCTGAGCCTCGATCAATTGCTGATCGGCGTGCTGCTCGGCCCGGTCTGGCTGGGCCTTTATGGCTTTGCCCGCCGCATCTTCCAGATTCTCACCGACCTGATTTCCGGCGCGCTCAACCTGGTGTCCTATTCGCTGCTTTCCTCCATGCAGCGCGAGCCGGCCAAGCTGCGCGAGGCCTATCTGTTGGGGACCTTTGCCTCCTCGGTCGTGGCCTTCCCAGTCTTTGCCGGGCTGGCGCTGGTGGCGGGCGATTTCATCCCCCTGGCCTTTGGGGATCATTGGCTGGAAGCGGTGCCGGTGGTGCAGGCTTTCTGCGCCCTGGGCATCCTGACCGCCGTCGGCGTACTCCAGTCCTCGCTGATCCGCAGCCAGGGCCAGGCCGATCTGTGGTTCTACTACATCCTCGGCAAGCAGGTCGTGACGGTGCTCTACATCTTCCTGTTTTCAGGCTGGGGCCTCGTGCCGCTCACCGTCTCGCTGGTCATCCTCAACGGGCTGATGTGGCTGCCCTCGGTGCATATGGTGGTGCGCCTGTTGCGGGTTTCGGCCTTCGCCTATCTCGGCTCCTTCGCCCTGCCGATCCTGGCCACCGCTGTCATGGCGGGCGCCGGCTGGCTGGTGCAGCAGCAATTGGCCAATGCCGATGTCGTCCTGCGCCTCAGCATGACAATCGGCGCCGCAGCTTTGAGCTACGGCGCCGTCATCCTGCTGTTCGGCCGCGAGCGGCTCGGGCGGCTGGTCGGCTTCCTGCGCCGCCGCTAGGCCACCGCCCGGCGGCTCGCCACGAAGGCGTCCACGGCGTCGCGAGCGCGCTCGGTAACCTCGACGATCTTTGGATCATCGCTGAGCTGGGGTTCGAGACGCGCCATGGCCTGCAAATGCTGGGCCGCGATCTGGGTCAGGATACGATTGGGCAATGCGGCGAGTGGCGAGGCACTGAAGCGCCCCACCTTGCCCAGCGCGCCGCCGCGCCCGGTGCGGGAAATGTAATATTCCAGCACGCTGGACGGCTTGAGCGGGTTGAGGCGCACATCGAGGTCGAGCGCGCCCGACCAGTCGAACCACTTCTTGTGGTGCCCGCCATAGATCGGCCGCGCGCCGATCCATGGCGTGCGCAGCGCATCGGCGACAATGGCGCCATGCATGGCCTCGGTGATGAGCAGCCGCGCGCCCTGGATCTGGCTCAACACCTTTTCCACCGGATCGGTGGCATCGATCAGCGTCATGCCGGCCAGGCGGCAGGCTTGGGCCCAGTCGCCGCGCTCCAGCGTCTCGTAATGCGGCATGAAGGCGATGCCCACGCTCTCGTCCCGCTCGGGCAGGTCCATGGCCCGCAGCAGCACGGCGCTGTCGCAGATGGACAGGCCCGGATCGATGCCGAGCGTCCTGGCCGTATTGGGGCCGCGCACGAAACGGATATCCCAACTGCCGTCATGCACGTCAGGCAGGCCCATATAGCCGGCATAGCCCGAGCCCATGACGAATTTGCGCGCCGCCGGATCGAGATGATCGCCGATAATGGAGCCGATGCCGACGAAAAGCTCGCTCGCGTCGTCATCGAGAAAGCCCTTGGGCAGCAGAGCGGGCCAGACATGCAGGTTCAGCTCGTCACCGAAATTGGGCACCTTGCCGCGAAAGAATACCAGCTTCATCACTCGTCCCCGTTGGCTTGGCACAGAATGGAGGCGTCGAACGCGCAGTCCGCGCCCAAAGGTGTGAAACCGACCCAGTCGACATCCATGGCGATGGGCGCGTCGACCGCAGCGAATGGCCCCATCCAGTCGGTCAGTGTGTCCGTGCCCCACAGGCTGAAAAAGATGCGCTGCGGATTGCTGGGAATGGTTGCCTTGTCGGTCATGGTGCGGACCAGCTCGCCGTCGATATAGAAGCGCAATTCGTCCGGCTCCCAGGTGAAGGCGAAGGTGACGAAGTCGCTGTCCGACTTATGGGGCAGGGCGTGGCTCTGCCCGCTGCCGGTCTCGCCATCGCCGCTGATGCCGTTGACGAAAGTGGTCGTATCGACCTTGCCCGTGTCGCGCAGCAGGATTTCGAAATCGATCTCGTCATGCGGCTTGCCTTGCTGGGCCCCGATATAGGTGAAGAAAGCCGCATTGAGCCCCGAGCCGCCGGGCGTCTTCAGCCGCGCCTCATAGGTGCCGAAGCCATAGGCGGCGCGCGTCTGCAACTCGCCGCAGCGATATTGCCGCTCGCCTTTCGGAACGGGCGCAAAGCCGACATGCAGCATGCCGCCGGTGGCGGTGACCTGGTCACTCGACCAGGTGCAGTTCTGGTGCGCGCCATTGTTCCAGCCATCCGAAACATACCAGCGCGACTGGTCGAGCTGGTCGAAATCGTCGAAAAAAGCGCCATCCTGCGCCAGCACGGGCGTGGTGCCGAGCCCCGCTGCCACTGCCAGCGCGGCGAGCCAAATCCTCTTTGTCATAGTGGTTTCCTCAAGGTGCAAGCGTGAGGCGCGCGACGACGACATCGCCGGCAGCCAACAGAGTGCCGAGATCGGCGGCAATTTCCTCGCCATTGCGAATGATCGCGTAAGTGTAGCTCGGCGCGGCATCGCCGGGCATAGCGGCGCCGGTATAGAGCGCGGCCTCCTGTACCAGGCCGCGTTGCGTGGCGATCTTGAGCGCCAGGGCGCTGATCTGGCCATCCACGGTCTGCCGCTCCAGCGACAGGTCGGAAATGCGCTGGTCGGCAAGCCTGGCCTGCTCGCGATTGGCCGCCGCAATATCCTGTTGCGCCTGGAGAGCGGCGGTCTGCGTGTCGAGCAGGCGCGCTTCGAGATCGGCGACATTGGTCTGGAGCGAGGCCACGCGCGAGACCAGAGCCAGGCCGTCATCGGAGAGCGCCGTGATCTTGTCGAGCTGCTCGCGTGCGACCACCAGCTGGGTTTCGGTGCCGCCCTGCTTCTGCTGGAAAGCCTCGATCTGGCTGGTGAGCAAGCCGACCTGGTCGGTCAGCGAAGTGGACTGGGCTTCGGCCTGCCGCGTCTGGGCGTCGAGTATGGCCTTTTCGGCAGCCACCACGCTGTCGATATCGGGCTTGCCTTCCAGTTCCGGCGGCACGGTGATCTCGCTTTGCCCGGCCAGTTCGGCATCGAGCCGTGCGCGGCGGACCAGCAGGCGATCATATTCGTCTTCCAGCACCTGCAAGGCGCCGGTCGTGTTCAGCATTTCGCGTTCGGGACGGGCCGTGGCTTCGGCGCTGCGCCGCTCGCCACCGGCCAGAGCCAGCGCCTTGACCACGGTCAGGTTGGGCGCAAAGGGGTATTCGCCGGGCGCGGCCACATCGCCGGAAATATAGACCGGTCCATACTCGGCCACTTCCACCGTAACGGTCGGTGCGGTGGTGAGGCCAAGGGCCTGCTGCAGCCCGGAGCCGAGTTCGGCCGCCAGTTCCGCGGATGTCCTGCCCGCGCCGGCAGTGGCGCCGACCATGGGGAAGTTCACATTGCCATCGGCGCCGACCACATATTCGCCGCCCAGCGCCGTCCATTCCTCGAAGGTGGAATCGACCGCCTTCCATTGCACGACCTTGATGGCGATCCTGTCGGAAACGCCCAGCATGTAGGGCTCATTGGCCCCGGCGGCTCCGGCCGCGAAGGTCATCAGGGCACCCAGGGCGACGAGCCGGGCAATGGAGCGAAAATGGTCCGGGGCAGTCCGCATATATCCCCATCCTTAGGTCTGGCAGCGATGCGCCAATCGTCGGCAAGGATCATGCTCTCAATGGGGCGGAGGCCGCAGCAGACGCTCGCCGCCCAGGCCGGGAGATAGCTCTACAAGACTTTGATTTTACGATGTTTTTCTGCCCAGTTCGGAGCCTGCCGGTCCGGTCACGGCAGATATGCGCGAGGCGGCCAACTGCGCGATGGGGTTGCGGACTGGCTGCGCGCGGATTTGCGAGTGCCGGCGCCGGAAGGAGCGAAGCCGAGGGCCGTCAACCGCCGCTTCTGCACCGGCGACAAAGCCGGCCAGACGCTGCTACGCTGCGCCTCGGCCAGCGCGCCGAATTCTTCCTGATGCGCGGTGCTGCGGCTCTGAATCTCGAAAATACGGGGATCGATGGGGCGCGGCAATTGCGGCAGCGCGCCGAACAGCACGGCCGCCCGTTGCGGCGACAGTTGCAGGTTTCGGCCATAATAGACCAGCACCTCTTCAAGGGCGGGGTCGGCAACCGCCGCCTGCACTTCCCTGATAATATCGTGGCAGGTCTGCTGCTTGAGCCGCGCGGTAAGCCCGTGAATCTGCGCCCTTGCCGAACGCGGTCCCAGCCGGAAATCGTCGAGCATGCCCCCCGACCGGATAGCGGCCCACGCAGCGCTGGCAGATCCACATCCGGTCCGCCTGCCGCGCCACTTCATAGGTCAGCCTCTGCTCGGCCTGGCCGCAGAAATCGCAATTGCCCTGGAGCGTTACGTCGTCGCGGAGTTGCCAGGTGTAAGACCAGTCCTTGGGGTCTCCCACGCTTTCGCTCAGCGTGTAACGGATCCGGGTCATCGGCATGTCTCTCTGTTCGTTGCGCGAACCCTCACGGGCACGTTATCTGCAACACCAAAGATCGGCCGTTTCTTGGCAGGACTCCGTTATAACGTCGGTCGGGTACCGATTACCGACGCCTCGTGGCCTGATTGATCTGCTGCCACGTTGCGATATCGGTTTTGAGGTTGGTGACGGCATAACCGCCGCCCACCGCAAGGCCCATAAGGCCATCGGCCTTGGGCTCGGTTGCTATCGAGGGCTGGGCCAGATTGTTCTCCGGCCGATCGCTGGTGGTGAAACCCAACTCGGCGAGCCCGCTATTGTCAAAGAATGGCTCGGCGCAATCGGCCGTCGCAAAGACGGCGCGGTGCCCCAGTTCAGGCCGCTGCAAGCCGCGGATGGCAAGGTCGGCCACGTCCCGGAAGCTGGTCCACATATGGGTGCAGCGCTCGTCGGTGACCGCCGGTCCGGAATTGCCGATACGCAGCGACAGCGCGCTGAAGCCATGCGCATTGGCCAGGTGCGCCACCGCCGCCTCGCCGAAAATCTTGCTGACCGCATACCAGCCATCGGGCCGCGGCGGATCGGTTTCCTGCACCAACTCGCCACGAGGGTAGAAACCCCAGCCGTGATGGCTGCTGGCATAAACGAAGTGACTGCCGCCGGCGGTGACGAAGGCTTCCAGCAGCCGCACCAGCCCGCGATAATTGCTGTCGATCGTGTCCTCGAAGCTGATGGTGAAACCATGCGCGCAGGCCAGGTGGATCACCCCGGTAACGCCGGCCATAGCCTCGGCCAGCACGGCGCGGTCGGTCAGGTCGCCGACCACCACGCGTTCATTGCCGGCCAAGTCGGCCGGCGCGGCGCGGTCGAGCAGCACGATTTCGGCAAAGCGTTCGGCGAGATAGGGCCGGATGCCGCTGCCCACCAGGCCGCTGGCGCCGGTAAGCAGGATTCTCTCATGCTGTGTGGTGGTCATTTTCTGTCCAGTGTTGAAATGCGCCCGGCCACTTCAGTCGGGAAAGCTGAAGCTGGCCACGGGTTCGGCGACGCCCGCCACCGATGATTGAAGGGCCAGCAGGCGGCCGGATTGGGAGGCATTGCGCAGCGTCTCGGTGGAAAGGCCGGAGCGCGCGCTGGTGATATAGAGCGTCGACAGGTCCGGGCCGCCGAAGGCGAGGCTGGTGGGGGTCGGCACGGGCAGCGGCACGACATGCTCGAATTCGCCGTCTTCATCGAGCCGCACCACGCTCCAGCCGTCATAGGCGCCGACCCAGAGCCGGTCATTGGCGTCGAGCGTCAGCCCCATCGGCGCGCCCGTGGCTTCCGGCAGGCGGCTGAACACGCGCTTGCGGCCATCGGCCTCGCTCATCACATAGATCGTGTTGCGCCCCGGCACCGAGGCATAGAAGGCCATGCCGTCGCTGCTGATGGCGAGGCTGGTGACTTCCCCGCTGATTTCCCAGACCGGCTCGCCCGGCCCGGCTTGCGTGAACTGGCCGATGGCGGAGATATTCTGCTCGGCATTGAAGACCGCAACCCAGACGCGGCCACGCGAATCCGTCCGCACCGCCCGGGCCTGGAACTGGGCGTCGAAATGCAGGTGCCGCTGGGTGCCGTCGCGCCGCAGCAGGATCGCGCCGCCCCGGGTGAACAGAACGACACCCTCATGGGTCAGGAAGGCGCAGTCGATGCGGCGGTCGAGCGTCTCCAGCGTTATGGCGGTTGGCGTGGCGTCATACCAATGCACTGTCGGGCCGAGCTGGTCGATCCACACCACGGCGCCGGTCTGCGCATGCCAGAGCGCCGAAGCGCCGAGAAAGGCCTGGGCCGAGGTAATGGCCGTTGCCGGGGAAATGTCGCTGGTCGTGACCGCGCTGGTGCGGTTTAGCTCCTGGGAAATGCGTTGCGTGGCCGCCGCCAGCTCGTAGCCGAGCTGTTCGGCGCGGTGCGGCGTGATCCGGAATGTCGGCCCGGCGACGCTGATCGCGCCGATCGGCTGGCCTGCGGCATTGAGAATGGCCGCGCCGGCACAGCGCGTGCCTTCGAGGATTTCCTCGTCGTCGATGGCAAAGCCGCGCGCCCTGATAATGTCGAGCTGTGCCAGCAATTGCGGCACGTCGGTAATGGTCTTGTCGGTGAAGCGCTGCAGTGGCTGGCTGAGCAGCGCCGTGACCTGGGCCGTGCTGAGATGGGATAGCATGGCCTTGCCCTGCGAGGTGCAATGCACCGGCTTGGTCACGCCGAGCGCGGCCGCCGAGCGGTGCGAATGGGCGCCGTCGAACCGCCCCAGTGAGCGCATCTTGCCCTCATGCATGACCGCCAGATAGGAGGTTTCCCCCGTCATGTCGCGCAGGCGGCGCAATTCGCCCGCCGCCACCGAGACGAGGTCGCTCGACGACCACACATTCTGCGCCAGTTCGATCAGGTGAAAGCCCAGGGAATAGGTCTGCCGGCCCGGATCGGTGCGCACCAGGCCCCGCGCCTGCAATGCCGCCAGGATGCGATAGAGCGTGGCCCGCGGCATGCCGGTGCGGCGTGCCAGGTCGGCCGAATCGAGCAGCCCCGGCTCTTCCCCGATATGGTCGAGCAGGTCGAATGCCTTTTGCAGCACCGCCGTGCCAGCCAAGGCAGACTTTTTCTGGGAGTCCGGGCTCCAGTTGTCGTCGAGGGTGTCGACCCCCGGCGGGCTCATCACCGCCATGCTCTTGCCTCGCGCTGCATGCCGGCACGGCCTAGGCGGAGTGCCACGCCACGCGCCGGAAGGGAAGGATATCGATATCCTTCCATACGCCCTGCCGGTAGTAAATCTCGCTGGCGATCAGCGCGTCGAGGGCGGCGCGATCGGGCACGTCGCAGAGCACGATGGAGCCGATCATCCGGCCGGCCTCGTCGAGCATGGCTCCGCCATCGATGATCACGCCTTCGGCCTTCAATTCGTGAATGCGTTCCATATGTGCGGCCCGGTTGGCGAGCCGCCGGTCCAGCGTGCCCTCAGCGGTGTCGTCGCGTGCGATGATGGTGAACTGCATGTCGGCCTCAATCGAGTTTGGGTGGGGCGGAGGGCGGCGCCAGGTGATAGCCGCGCGCGGCATAGTCGAAATCGTGCAACGCGTTCACCGGACTGCTCCGGTCGACGGGGGAGGCGTAATAGGCGCGGATCTCGCTGATGCGGGTAATGTCGTGGTTGAAGATGTACCATTCGTCGCCGCGCAGCACCTGGCCGACGCCGGTCTTCCAATGCGTCCACTCGATCACCGCTTCGTGGCCGTCGGCCCCGGCCAGCACCTTTTCGATGGTCCAGCGCGAGCCCAATGTCCTGACGCACCAGACCCAGCCATCGGCAATGGCCTCGGCACCGCGCCAGGGCGCGCCGGGCAGGCCCGGCGGGAAATAATGTACCGCATCAGGGGTGAAGCAGGCCATCAGCCCGGCCCGATCGGCGGCGTTGCAGGCGTCGAAATAGCGCCGGATCAGGGCTTCCGCGCGTGCAGCCGGCGTGGTCGGGGGAACGCTCATTTCGCCACCGGACGCGCGCGCCATTCGGCATATTCGCGCAGCGTTTCCTCATTGGGCGGATAGGTGCCCCAGAGCGGGGCGCCCGCGTCGATCTTGGTGAAGAGAAATTGCTCGCGCAATTCCTGCTCGTGGCTGTCCTGGGCGACCTCTTCGGCGATCTGGCGCGGAATCACCACCACGCCGTCGGAATCGCCGACGATGATGTCGCCGGGATAGACGGCGACACCGGCGCAGCCGATGGGCAATTGCATGTCCGCGGCGCGATGGAAGGCCGGACGGGTCGAGGCCGTGCGTCCGACGCAGAAGGCGGGCAGCGCCATCTGGGAAATTTCGTTGCCGTCCCGGAAGGCGCCATCGGTAACGGCGCCGGCCACGCCCTTGCGCAGCATCCGCGTCATCAGCATATTGCCCGCCGAGGCGGCGCGCGGGTCATTGCGGCTGTCGATGACCAGCACCTGGCCGGCCCCGATCGCTTCGACGGCTTCCCACTGGATATTGTCCTCGCCGCGCTTGTTCAGGTCGCCGAGATCCCAGTCGCGATCCTCGCGCGAGGGAATGAAGCGCAGCGTGAAGGCTTCGCCGGCGAACGAGGCCGCATTGGGATTGAGCGGCGACAGGCCGACCAGGAACTGCTGGCGATAATTGCGCTTGAACAACTGCGTCGTGATCGTTGCCGTGCTGCAAGCCTTCAGCATGTCGAGCATGCTCGACAATATGGGCTGGTCCACCTGTGTCACTCTTGTACCTCCGAAAACCCGGCGCCTGCTGCCACAGCGCATACTCTCACATATTGAGAACATTCACCGCAACAACAGCACTTCCTACCCGTAAAGCATACACTCGGCTCGGCAGTGCAACAGCCCCGCCGATAGTGGGACGTTTCGGTTGATCTCACATTGTAAGAGTGATCGGCGATGCCTGCGTGACTTTCTGTGGCCGCTTCCGGGATTTGCCCATACATTTCCCGTCACTGAATGCCAGGGAGGTTGGAATGGCCAAGCAGTCACACGGAACTATCTCGCGCCACCGCAAAGCGCGAGCCAATGCAATCGGTTTGCTGATGGCAGGCGTGGCCATGGCGGCTGTCGCAATGCCCTCGTCCGCCATGGCGGACCCCGTCCAGATCAACGTGATCGACGTTTCGGGAAATCTGGCGCTCACCCAGCAGGTGTTCGACAATTACCTCGCTGCCAATCCGGAAAAGGTGTCGCGCTTCACCTTCACCAAGGCGCCGGCGCCCGAACTGGCCGGCAAGATCCAGGCGATGCAGAATGCCAATCGCATGGATATCGACATCGTGCTGACCGGGGCCGACGGCCTCGCCGCCGGCATGCAGCTGGGTCTCTGGGAAGACCTGACCCCCTATATCGACCAGATCGGCGACCCCAACGAGGTCCTCAATCCTGGCGCGGTGACGCTGCAGGCCCTGGCCGACATGCAGGGCGTGGTGATCGCCTATTCCCAGCAGGGTCCCTTCATCGAATATATGCCCGACCGGGTGGCCGATGTGCCCGGCACGGCCGAAGAGCTGCTGGCCTGGTGCAAGGCCAATCCCAACAAGCTGATCTACGCGCGTCCCGCCAATTCCGGTGCCGGCCGTACCTTCCTGATGGGCCTGCCCTTCATCCTGGGCGATTCCGACCCCAAGGACCCGATCAACGGCTGGGACAAGACCTGGGAATACCTGGCAGAGCTCAATACCTGCATCGAATACTACCCGTCGGGCACCTCGACCACGTTCAAGGAACTCGGTAACGGCACCCGCGATATCGCCATTACCAGCATGGGCTGGGATATCAATCCGCGCTATCTGGGCACTGTTCCGGCCAGCGCCGAAGTGGCGATCCTCGACAACACGACCTTTATCGGCGACGGCCACCTCTTCTCCATCCCCAAGGGGTTGAGCGACGAGCGCCGTGCCGTTGCCATCGACGTGCTCAAGTTCATGCTGCAGCCCGAACAGCAGGCCATCACCTATGATGCCGGCTATCTCTATCCGGGTCCGTCCGTGAAGGGCGTCACCATCGACATGGCGCCTGAAGAGAGCCAGCAGGTGATGGCCGAGTTCGGTCGTCCCATGTATGACGAGCTCATCGAAACCACGCCGATCGACGTCATTCTCGAGCCCGACCTCATGATCGAAGCGTTCCGCAAGTGGGACGAGGAGATCGGTGCCGGCAAGGGCGACTAATCCGTTCTGACCTAACTCAACCGCCGCGCGACCCTGCCGGTCGCGCGGTGTCTTTTCCCGCGGGAGAGCCAGTGTGTTCCAGCAACTTGAGATGAAATCCATCACCCGCTCGTTCGGTGACTACCAGGCCCTGTCGAGCATGAATCTGTCGATCAAGGCCGGCGAGTTCGTCTCCCTGCTCGGGCCGTCCGGCTGTGGCAAGTCCACGGCCCTCAACTGTCTTTCCGGCCTGCTGCCGCTGACGGCGGGTGAAATCTGGCTCGATGACCGCCGCATCGATACGCTGCCGCCCGAGCGGCGCGGCTTCGGCATGGTCTTCCAGAACTACGCCCTGTTCCCGCATATGAGCGCGAAGAAGAACATCCGGTTCGGCCTCGAAATGCGTAAGGTGTCCGCGGCCGACCAGGGGCGCCGCGTCGATAATGCCCTGTCACTGGTGCGCCTGCAGCAGCATGCCGACAAATTGCCCGGCCAGCTTTCGGGCGGCCAGCAGCAGCGCGTGGCCATTGCCCGCGCCATCGTCATCGAGCCGCCGCTGGTGCTGATGGATGAGCCGCTGTCCAATCTCGATGCAGCGCTCAGGATCGAAATGCGCGAGGAAATCCTGCGCATTCACCAGACGCTGGGGCTGACCACCATCTATGTCACCCATGACCAGGACGAGGCGCTGGCCATGTCCGACCGTATCGTGGTGATGAAGGAAGGCGTCATGCAGCAGCAGGGCGCGCCGCAGGAGCTCTACAACCGCCCGATCAATCTCGATGTGGCGCTGTTCATGGGCTATCGCAACCTGCTCGACGTGACCGCGGCCGCCGCGCCGCGCGCCGGGCGCCTCACCGTCAGCCACAAGGGCGTCGATCTGGACGCCACCGCCCTCACCGACATCGCCGATGGTCCGCTGATCGCGGCATTCAAGCCGGACGACGTGGTGTTTTCCGATAGCGGCCTGCCCGCGACGGTCGACAGCGTCATCTATGGTGGCCGCGACAGCACGGTGAAGCTCGACCTCGAAAATGGCGGCCAGATTCATGCCCGCGTAAGCGACCCGGTTCGCCCCGGCGACCGCGTGCATGTTTCGGTATCGCCCGAGCATCTGCTGGTCTATCCGCGGCCGGCCCAGCCCATTGCGGGGCTGTGACCATGGCCAGCGAAACCATTTCGGCTGCAGCAGCGTCGCGCAGCGCCAATGCCGACCCCTCGACGGTTGCCGGCCGCGACCTGCGCCTGTTGATGGTGGTGCCGGGCCTGCTGGTGATCGTGGGGCTGTTCGTCTATCCGTTCATCTACGGCTTCATTTCCTCGTTCAGCCCGCAGGGCGAGAATGCGGAATGGCTCGCCAACTACCAGCGCTTCTTCAGCGAACCGCGCCTCTACGAAACCGTCGGCAAGACGCTGTGGCTGGCTTTGCCGGTCACCATCCTCAATGTGGGGCTGGCGGTACCCTTTGCCTTCATGCTGCGCACCCCGTCACGGGGGCAGCGCCTGCTGTCGACCCTGCTGGTCATTCCGATGACGCTGGGCACGGTTCTCGTCGCCGAAGGCCTGATGCTCTACCTGGCGCCCAATGGCTGGCTGAACCGCAGTCTGCTCGAGCTGGGCCTGCTCGGCTCGCCGCTGCGCCTGCTCAACAATTACTGGGGTGTGGCGCTTTCGCTGCTCATCACCGGCTTTCCCTTCGCCTTCATGATGATGCTGTCCTATACGACCGGCATCGATCCGACCCTGGCGCGCGCCGCCGCGACCCTGGGCGCTTCACCGATGGAACAGTTCCGGCGCATCTATCTGCCGCTGCTGGTTCCGGGTCTCACCATCACGTTCTGCCTCACCTTCGTGCAGGCTTTCGCGGTGTTTCCATCGGCGGTGCTGCTGGGCGCACCGGCCGGGGCGACCCGCGTCATTTCCATTGCCGCCTATGAAATGGCCTATGAGGAATACAACTGGTCCATGGCTTCGACCGTGGCCATGGTGATGGGCGCAACCCAGTTGGTCATTGTCGGCATCGCGCTTGGCCTGCGCCAATTTTCCTATCGTGGCCCCGTTGTTGGAGGAAAAGGGTGATGGACTTCATCCGCGATACAATGCTGCCGCGCGCATGGCGCTGGTTCGTCATCGCCTGCATGGTCTTTTTCGTCATCAACGTGCTGTTGATCATCACCTCGGTGCTGGTCAGTTCCTTCGGCACGGGCTGGTTTACCGGCTGGCTGCCCGAGCAGTTCACGCCGAAATGGTATGGCGAGGCCTGGAAGGAATTCCAGCTCCAGCATGTGCTGCTGGTCACGGTGGAAATCACCCTGGCGGTCGTCGCCATCTCGCTCGGCGTCGGCGTGCCGGCGGCCTATGCGCTGGCCCGGCTGCAGTTCAAGGGCAAGAGCCTCGTCATGCTGATGTTCCTCGTGCCGCTGCTGGTGCCGCCCATCACCTACGGCATTCCGCTGGCCACCGTGCTCTATCAGGTGGGCGCAGGCGGCACGATGTGGGGTGTCATCCTGGCCAATCTGGTGCCCAGCGTGCCCTTTGCCGTGCTGGTCATGACCCCGTTCATCGAGCAGATCGACCCCCGGCTGGACTCGGCGGCGCGCGTCTTCGGCGCTTCCTCGCTGACGACCTTCTGGCGCATCCTCGTGCCCCTGCTGATGCCGGGCATTCTGGCGGCCGGCATTCTGGTGCTGATCCGCACGATCTCCATGTTCGAGTTGACCTTCCTCACTGCGGGGCCGGACAGCCAGACACTGATCGTCGCGCTCTATTATTCGATGTTCGCCGCCGGGGTTCGCGCCCAGCAATCGGTGGACGCCATGGCCGTCATCTACATGCTGACGACCATGACCGGCCTGCTGATCGCCCTCCGCTTCGTCGATCCGTCCCAATTGGTGGGGCGCGTTAAAAGCCAGAAGGTCTGATTTCGCCCATGTCGCGCATCAAGAGCATCTCCACCCGTATCGTCCGCATTCCCTTCGAGGATGGCGGGCGCGGGGAGGGCATCACCCCGACGCGCTGGCACATTCTCGACAATGTGCTGGTGCGCATCGAGGATGAGGACGGGCGCGTCGGCTGGGGCGAAGCCTTCGGCTATTTCTGCGCCCGGGCCGTGGCCGCCGCTGTCGAGGACATGATTGCCCCGCAGGTGATCGGTCGCGACATCGACGATATCGCCGCCTGGAACCGCGCCACCCAGCAGGCGCTGCATCTGTTCGGGCGCTATGGCATTACCATCTTCGCCCTGTCCGGCGTCGATATCGCGCTCTGGGACCTCAAGGCCAAGCGGGAAGGCAAACGGCTGGCCGAGCTCATTGCCGCAAACCCGCCCGAAAGCGTGACGGCCTATGCCAGCCTCGTCGCCTATCGCGATCCTGATCTGGCCGCCCGCTATGCCGGCGAGGCGGTGGCCCGCGGCTACCAATATATCAAGCTGCACGAAATTGCCGCCGAACCCATCATCGCGGCACGCGCGGCGATGGGGCAGGGCCCGGGCCTGGCCGTCGACGTCAACTGTAACTGGAGCCGCGAGCAGGCCAGCGCCATGGTGCCGGTGCTGCGCGAAGCCGATGTCATGTGGCTGGAAGAGCCGATCTTCCCGCCCGAGGATGTTGCAACGCTCTCCGCCATCGAAGCCGAGGGCATTGCCATCGGCGCCGGTGAGAATGCCTGCACGGCCTTTGCCTTCGAGGCCCTGATATCAGGCATCACCTTCCCCCAGCCCAGCGTGACCAAGGTGGGCGGCATCTCGGTTTTCCTCGATATCGCGGAACGTGCCCGGGCGGCCGGCCGTGTGCTGATGCCGCATTCGCCCTATTTCGGGCCGGGCTATTTCGCGACGCTCAATCTCTTCGCGGCCCTGCCGGAAACGGCTCTGTTCGAATATCTCTATGTCACCCCCGAAGCCTTTATCGGCGTCGATACCCCGCAGCCGCATGACGGCCGCATCGCGCTGCCATCAGGACCGGGGCTGGGTTTCGCGCCTGATGAAGTGGTGGTGGAGCGATATCTCGACCTCTCGTGGTCCCGGTGAGTGCAACAGGCCGCCTGCGCCTTGCCCATGGCGACTTCGAAGCCGAACTCGCGCCAGCCCTTGGCGGCCGGCTGACCCTGCTGCGTCATGCCGGGCGCGACATCGTCGTGCCGTTGCCCACCGACCACGCCGATCCACTGTTCTGGGGCAAGGGCGGCGGCTATCCGCTGCTGCCCTATCACAACCGGATCGAGAGCGCGCAACTGCACTTTGTCGGGGCCGTGTTCGACCTGGTGCCGCATCCCGATACCATGCCGCATAGCCTGCATGGCCCGGCACAGCGCCGGCCCTGGCGTCTGGTCGAACAGGACGCGGCCAGCGCCATATTGGCGCTCGACTATGCAGCGGATGCCGATTGGCCATGGGCCTCCGAAGCGCGCCAGAGCTTCGCGCTGGGCGATAATGGCCTCACCATCGGCCTCACCCTGCGCAACACGGACACCACGTCAATGCCCGCTGGCCTCGGCTGGCATCCCTATCTCCCCGCCGGCCGCGTGAGCCATGATGCCGCCATCCATTGGCCGCTCCGGCCCGACTATCTGCCGACGGGCGAGCGCCTATCGGGACCGGGGCCGCAGGCGGAAGCCACGCGCTATCTCGAAGCCTGGACCAGGGCGGATGTCGCCACCGATGGACTGGACATCATCCTCACCGCCAGCCCGGAATTCCGCCACCTCGTGGTGCACAGCGCCGGCCAATATGTGTGCCTTGAACCCGCTACCCATGTGGCCAACGGTTTCAACCTCGCCGCTGCCGGTCATGACTTTACCGGCACGCATATCCTGGCGCCCGGCGCGGTTCTGGCCGGTACGGTTCGGCTTTCGGTTGGCGAGATTTCACAGCGTCCGTGAGGGCACGTCCTTGTGGACCTCGGCGATGTAATCCATGTCCTCATGGCGCTGGAAGAAATCCAGCCACAGATAATGCATGCGCTTGCCCGGCGACACGTCGACACCGTGATTGGAGCCAAGCGGGATGTGCAGCAGGGTGCTCCCGCCCAGCGCATGGCGCTGCCCGTCGATAAGCAGCGTGATGTCATTTTCCGCGAAGCTGAAGAACAACTGGTCCAGCATGGGGTGGGCATGCGGCTCGATGCGATCCGGCCCGATCGATTCCACCGAACCCATGCAGAAGCGCGGCAGCACATGCGGGCCGACCAAGGTGCGGCTGATGGTTTTCTCGCTCTTGAAATAGTCACGATATTGCGGGCTCGCCGCATAGTCCTGGACGATCGGAAATGCCATGCCGGCCAGGTCGATCCTGCCGTAATCCTCTTCGGTCAGCGCCCAGTCCACCTCCAGCACCTCGGCGTGCCCGTCAGCCTCGATATGGATATCGTCCCCCGGCCGCGCCACGTAGCAGGTCTTGTCGGCAAAGCGGGTCGATGCGCCACCCGAGCGGATCGTTGCGGCCCCGCCGAGCAGAACCAGCACCACCAGTTGCAGCCGGTCGCCACGCAGCGTCAGCGTGCCTTTGTCGAGCCGGTGATGGGCAACCCGCACCCCGGCAATCTCGCCCGGCAGCAGCGGTCGCGAGCCCGGCATGGTGTTCGCGGCAACGGATTCCGCATGGGGAGCAACAGGCATCGACGTATCCTCTTATAAACGAACGCCAATTCCTAGCATTTCGCACCCCCCGCGAAATGCCTTCAGGCAAGCCCCTTCCCCTCTCGCCCCACATGATGGGAATAGGCCTTTCCGCCCGGCCGCAGCGCGCTCTCTAAAGAACGGCCTCGCGCCACGCCCCTGCCTGCACCGTGCCGCGTGGACGGAGGGATTTCTGCGCCACCAGCAAGGCGCCGAGACTGTCGAACAGCTCGCGGGGCGTTTCCTCCAGCGTGAAGAGGCTGGCATCGCCTGCGGCGCCCACTTTGAGCGCGCCCAGTTCCGGCCGGCGCAAGGCCGTTGCGGCGGCGGTGGTGGCCATGGTGACGACATCGGGCAAATCGACGCCCAGGGCGATAGCCTTGTTCATGGTCGTCAGCAGGTCCACGGCGGGGGTCTTGCGGTTGAACAGGTGGACGTCGGACGAGATCACATCGGGCAGGAAGCCGGCGCGCTGCATGCGCCCGAAGGCGGCATAGTCGAACGAGCCGCGGCCATGACCGGTATCGAAGAACACGCCACGCTCGCGCGCCGCCATGCAGGAGCGGTTCACCTCGCCACTGCGCGGCGAGACCACGGCATTGGGGTAGGGCCGGCAGCAATGGGTCAGCACGTCGCCGGGCCGCAGCAGGTCGGCGATTTCATCGATCGTGGGTGGCGGCATTTCCACATGCACCATGACTGGCAGGTCCAGTTCCTCGGCGGCCTGCAAGGCGAGCTTCAGCGGATCGATGACGCTGTCGCCGCTGGAGCTGGGGCCGACGCGGGCCTTGATGCCGACGATGATGTCGCGATGGTCGCGCACGGCGGCCACGCATTCGCGCACGCCGAGCAGGCGCCGTTCCCAGCCTTCGCCCACCGACAGGGCGCCGCCAAAGCCGAAAATGCCGGCAAAGGAAATGTTGAGATAGGCGAGGATGCGCACATCGGCCCGCTCGATCACATGCGCGCGAAAGCCGGCAATATTGGCCGCGCCGGCACTGCCCGCATCGACCAAAGTGGTCACGGCCGAGCCGCGCGCCAGCTCATCGGGGTCGACGCCCAGCGAGGTGCCGCCGACATAGACATGGGTGTGCAGGTCGATCAGCCCTGCAGTCACATATTGCCCGCTGGCATCGACCTCCGCCGTGGCCGTATCGGCCTCGGACACGTCGATCGCGGCGATCTTTCCCCCGGCAAAGGCCAGCGAGCCTGTTCGGTCGAGGCCCTGCGCGACATCGAGCAGGTGGCCGTTTCTGACGATAAGGTCGTAATGCATCTGGTCCCCCGGGCGGCTAGGCAAGAATGCTCGATTCGGCGCCGATAGCCAGTGCGCCGCGCAGAGCCGTATCGTCAGCCGCCACGCGCGCGATCAGCCCCAGTCTCTCGGCGGCGCGGCGATAGTCTTCCACGCGATCGTCGTCGCCCACGATATCGACCGTACCGCCGGGTTGCCACCAGCCGGCATTGCGCGCCTCGATGAATTCCCAGCCGATCAGCAATCCACGCAGGTAATCGCCGATTTCGGCCGGCGCCACCTGGCCCGCCAGCCAGCCGGTCCGCGCGGTGAAAAGCCGCGTCAGCAGGCCATGGCGATCGGTGCCGGCAGCGCATTCGAGACCGCGTGCAAAGGCCCGCCAGTCACGCCCCTCGGGTTGGGTGGCAATGCCGGCCAGGCCCGAATGCTTGAGCAGCAGCAAAACCAGTTCGCCGGTGATGAAGGTGCGAAAGCCCACGATCCTGCCGCCGCCGATGCGGGCCCATTTGCCATTATTGCCCGGCATGACCACGACGGCGTCGCGATCGAGTCCATGGCCGACAAGTTGCGCTTCCTCGCCGCGCATCACGTCGGGAAAGGGCGTGGCGGCCGGGTCGCACAGGCCGGGAATGAGGGTCAGCCGGTCGCCATTGGCCAGCGCCACATGGCGCACGGCACGGGCAATATCGGCCAGGCCAGCGGGCGCGGCCACATAGCCCATCTCCATCCAGCCCGAACGCCCACCCACCATGCCGGCGGCGAGAATATGCAGCGCCCCATGCGCCTGGCGCCACGGCGCGAGCACCGCGTCGAGCACGGCCTCATGCCGTCCCGCAGCATGCTTGAGGCCATCATCCGTGCCGATGCGATCCACGACGGCATCGGCGCCATCAACCAATGCCGCCTCCAGCCTCGTCGCACTCCAGTCGATGACCACCCGCATGTCCGTCCTCCGTTTAGCTCGTTGACAGGCTCTAGCATTTCAAATTATGGTCCACAATAACAAACACACGATCCACAATGTGGACCATATGAGGAGCTGTTCCGTTGTTGCAAGGCATTCTGCCCGTCCTGCCCACGCCCTATGGGGATGATGGCGCTGTCGATCCCGCCGCGATGCGGGCATTGGTGGAATTCGCCATCGGCGCCGGGGTGCAGGGCATGGTGTTCCCCGGCTTTGCCAGCGAGGTGGAGGCGCTTACCGACGACGAGCGCATCAGCCTGATGCGCGTGGTGGTCGAGGCCAATGCCGGGCGGGTGCAGTTGATTGCCGGCGCCAGCGCATCGACGGTCGAGGCCGTGGTGCGCTTTGGCCGCGAAGCGCTCGACCTGGGCATTCGCTACCTGATGATCCAGGCGCCCAAGGAAGCCGGGACGCAGGCGGGCGAGGTCGCGACCTTCTTCCGCGCCATTGCCGACCAGTTGCCGGGCGCGGAAATCGTGCTGCAGAATGCCCCGCTCCCGCGCGGCTCCGATCTCGATCCGCAGACCCTGCTCGCCGTGGTGAGCGGCGTCCCCGCCATTACCTATGTGAAGGGCGAGACGCTGCCTTCCGGTCCGGCCATCTCGGTGCTGCAGGCCAATCCGCCGCCGCATCTGGCCGGCATTATCGGTGGGGGCGGGGCGCGCTATCTCATCGACGAATATGAGCGCGGCGCCTGCGGCACCATGCCGGCGCTCGAACTGGCCGATCTGCATGTGCAGCTCGACCGCGCCTGGCGCAGTGGCGACAAGGTCGGCGCCCGCACGCTCTATTCGCGCTCGCTGCCGCTGTTGCTGCTGCAGGCGGTCTATCGCATGCATCTCACCAAGCATGTGCTGACGCAGCGCGGCGTGATCGACACCACGGCCGTGCGCGCCAAGGGCCCCAGCCCCGATGCCATGGCAATCCGCGACATCGATAGCTGGCTGGCCGAAGTCGCCGATATCTTTACTCTGGCGCCGATTGCCCAGCGCGTTGGAGAGCCTGCATGAACGACCGCGTCAAATCGGTTACCCCCTATATTCTGACCATTCCGCGCGACACGCCCTATCTCGGCGCGTTGCGGCCAGGCGAGACGGTCAATGCGCAGGGCTATTTCGTGCGCAAGGGCAACCAGACCGTCTATCCCACCGTCGATCGCAGCATTCTGGTGCGCATCGAGACCGAAAATGGCGTGGTCGGCTGGGGCGAAACCTATGGCATCGTGGCGCCCGGCGCCGTGCTGGCCATCATCAATGAATTGCTGGCCCTGTTCGTGGTCGGGCGCGACCCGATGGAGGTCACTGCCATTCATGACGATCTCTATGGCCTGATGCGCGTGCGCGGCTATACCGGCGGCTTCTATCTCGACGCGCTGGCCGGCATCGACACCGCGCTCTGGGACATTGCCGGCAAGCTGGTGAATCTTCCCCTTTCGACACTGCTCGGCGGCAAGCGGCACGAGCGCATTCCCGCGTACGTCTCGGGCTTGCCGCAGCCGACCCGCATCGAGCGGGCGGATTTCGCCGCCGAATGGCGCGACAAGGGTTTTTCGGCCTTCAAATTCGCCTCGCCGGTCGCCGATGATGGCGTCGTCGCCGAAATCGCCACTTTGCGCGAAGCTCTTGGGCCCGATATCCGCATCGCCTGCGACATGCATTGGGCCCATACCGCCGAAGAGGCGGTGGCGTTGATCCGCTCCATGGAGCCGCATGGCCTGTGGTTTGCCGAAGCCCCGGTCAAGACCGAGGATATTGCCGGCCTCGCCCATGTCGCCGCCAATGTCGCCACCACTATTGCGGCAGGCGAGGAATGGCGCACGGTCTATGACCTGGTGCATCGCGTCGAGCGGCGGGCCTGCGGCATCGTGCAGCCGGAAATGGGCCATATCGGCATTACCGAATTCATGCGCATGGGCGCCTATGCCCAGGCCAATCATCTGCGCGTCATTCCGCACGCAACGATCGGCGCCGGCATTTTCATGGCGGCCAGCCTGCAGGCCAGCGCCGCGCTGGCGGCGGTCACCGACCACGAATACCAGCACTCGATTTTCGAACCCAACCGACGGTTGGTCACCGGCGACATGGATTGTGCCGCCGGCTTCTACAGTGTGCCAACGGGGGCGGGACTCGGTGTCGAGCCCTCCGCGGAGGCACTGGCCTTACTCAAAGAACAGAACTGAAATCAGGAGGATAAGTTGATGTTCAAGGGATTGTCTGCGCGGGGAGGGCTCCGCAAGGCCGGCCTGGCCCTGGCTTTGTCTACGGCTCTGGTGGCCGGCGCTTTCTCGCCCATGCTGGCGGCAGCGCAGGAAACCACGCTGAAATTCGTGTCCTGGCAGAATGACGAGCCGGGTGTCGGTGGCTGGTGGGCCAGCCTGATCGAAGAGTTCAAGGCCCAGCATCCGGGCGTCGAGGTCGAATGGACCAAGGTGGAGCGCGCCGCTTTCGCCGACACCATGACCACGCTCTTCGCCGGTGGCTCCCCGCCTGACATCGTTCACCTGGCTTCGTTCGAGTTCCAGCGCTTCGCCAATGAAGGCTGGCTCGAAGACCTCGGCCCGTGGTTCGACAAGGGCGGCGTCGGCCTCGATGGCTGGGCCGGCCAGCAGATCTGCGAGTTCAACGGCGAAACCGCCTGCGTGATGATGCTCTATTTCGGCTATATCATGGCCTATAACCAGGCCATCCTCGACGCCGAAGGCCTTGCCGCGCCGACCAATTACGAAGAGCTTCTGGAAGTGGCCCGCAAGACCACCAAGGACCTCAATGGCGACGGCATTATCGACCAGTTCGGCCTGCACCACCCGACCAAGGTCGGCGGCGGCCAGTATGTCACCGAAATGCTGAACTATGTGCTCGATGCCGGTGGCCGCTGGACCAATGCCGAAGGCCAGGTGACCATCAACACGCCCGAAGTGATCGAGGGCCTGACCCGCTGGAAGACCATCGTCACCGAAGGCCTGATGCCGCGCGACCTGTCCTCGGGCGAAACCCGCCAGCTGCTGGCCGATGGCAAGATCGCCGTGGGTCTCGACGGTCCGTGGCTGGTGCCGATCCTCGCCAAGGGCGCAGCTTCCGCCGACGTCAAGATCGTCGCCGATCCGCTGAGCCCGCCGGTGGGTGGTTCGTCCAACGTGCTGGGCATGTCCAAGGATATTTCCGATGAGCACAAGGCGCTGGTCTGGGATTTCATCCAGCTCGCCATGAGCGACGAATTCCAGTCGAGCTATGCCACGCTTGCCGCCTCGCCGGCCCCGAGCCCGCGCGCCGACATTACCGAGGCTACGGCAGTAACGCCGGAATTCGGCCTCCTGGTCGAAGGCGCCCAGGCCGCATCGGCCGAAGGCATCGACCGTATCCCGGCCGGGCTCGAAATCCAGTACAACGAGTTCGCCAAGATGGTGATGGAAGAAAGCCAGCGCATGATCATCGAGGATCTCGATCCTGCCGCTGTCGCCGCCACCATGCAGGCCCGCGCCGAAGAACTGCAGAATCAGTAATCTTCACTCCCGGCCGGCCGGACTTTTGTCCGGCCGGCCATCCCGCAATACCGGAGTGCGCTCATGAGCCGCCTTCCTCTTCTTGACCTGGCGCGGCCGAGCCGCCGGCACTGGCTGGGCTATCTGCTGCTGGCGCCGGCCGTGGTGCTGATCGCGCTGATCATCATCTATCCGCTCATCGTCTCCTTCGATATTTCCTTCCAGAAGGTCGACATCGTCCGGCTGGACCGGCGAGCGCCGTTCACCTTCGCCAACTATCAGCAATTGTTCGGCTCGGCCGAATTCTGGATGTCCTGCTGGGTCACGCTCAAGCTCGTCGTGGTCGTCACCGCGTGCTGCGTGGCGCTCGGGCTGGCGACGGCATTGCTGGTCAATAACCGCTTCCGTGGCCGCACCGTGGCGCGCCTGCTGGTGGCTTTGCCATGGGCCGTGCCCGAGATCATCGCCGTCGTCATCTTCGCCTGGATTTTCGATTCATCCTTCGGCCTGATGAACTGGCTGTTCTTCCGGCTGGGCCTCATCAACGAGACCATCAACTGGTTCTCCGACCCCAATGCGGCCTTTGTCGCCGTGGTCGTCACCATGGTGTGGAAGGGCTATCCCTTCGTTTCGATCATGGCGCTGGCGGGCCTGCAATCCATCCCCGAAGACTATTACAATGCCGCGCGCGTCGATGGCGCCAATGCCTGGAACCGCTTCACCAATATCACCATCCCCTCGCTGATGCCGGTGCTCGGCGTCACCATGGTTTTGGTGCTGCTCTGGGTGTTCCGCGACTTCTCCATCATCAACGTGATGACCGGCGGCGGCCCGCTCAAATCGACGCAGACCCTTTCCATCATGACCTACGAGCATGCCTTCGGCTTCTTCAAGATGGGCTATGCCTCGGCCGTCGGCGTGGTGACGCTGATCTTCTGCGTCCTGGCCAGCCTGCTGATGATCGGCCGCAAGGCCGACGGCATCTACTGAGGAACGACCATGACCAGACGCCGCCTCAATATCGTGCTGATTTATGTGGGTGTGGTGCTGACCTGCGCCATCCTGCTGTTCCCCATCTACTGGCTGGTGGTTACGGCCCTGTCCAAACCCATCGACCTGCGCGTGCTGCCGCCTAATTTCTGGCCCGAAGTGCCGCAATGGCAGGTCTTCGCCAAGGTGCTGGATGACAGGCCGCTGCTGCTCTGGCTGGGCAATTCCACCCTGGCCGCGGCGGGCGCCGTGACGCTCTCCATGTCGGTCTCGATCTTTGCCGGCTATAGCCTCTCGCGTTTCCGCGTGCGCGGCGGGCAGTCGCTGGGCCTCTTCATCCTCACCGCCAAGATGCTGCCGGCCACTTTGCTGGTCATCCCGCTGTTCGGCATTTTCCGCTCGGTCGGGCTGGTCGGTTCGCTCTGGTCGGTCATCCTGGCCCAGGCCACATTGATTGTGCCTTTCACCACCTGGATGCTGAAGGGCTATTTCGACACCATTCCGCGCGAGCTGGAACAGGCGGCCATGGTCGATGGCTGTTCGCCATTGGGGGCTTTGTTCCGCGTCATCCTGCCGGTGGCGACACCGGGCCTGGCCGCGACCTGCCTTTATGGCTTCGTACTGTCCTGGTCGGAATATGCCTATGCGCGCACCTTCCTGACCAGCGCCCAGGGCAATTGGACCGCCAATCTGGGGCTCACCACCATGAAGGGCGAATATGTCTCGGACTGGAACGAGATTTCCGCGGCCGCTATCATGGTCGCGATCCCGGTCCTCCTCATCTACCTTTTCCTCGAACGCTACCTGGTCAGCGGACTGACTGCCGGGGCGGAGAAATAACATGGCCGGAATCCGTATCGAAAATGTCCGTAAATCCTTCGGCGTGCTGGAGGTCCTCAAGGGCTTCTCGCTCGATGTCGCCGATGGCGAATTCGTCGTGCTGGTCGGCCCGTCGGGCTGCGGCAAGTCCACCATGCTGAAAATCCTCGCCGGGCTGGACGATGCCACATCGGGCCAGATCCTGATCGGCGATCGCGAAGTGACCGATGTCGCCCCCGGCGACCGCGACGTGGCCATGGTGTTCCAGAACTACGCGCTCTATCCCCACCTCACCGTGGCCCGCAACATGGGGTTCGGGCTCAAGATGCGCGGCATGGGTCGCGCCGAGATCGACCGCCGCGTGCGCGAGGCCGCCAGAATCCTCGATGTCGAACACCTGCTCGACCGTCGCCCCAAGCAATTGTCGGGCGGCCAGCGGCAGCGGGTCGCCCTGGGCCGCGCCATCGTGCGCGAGCCGCAGGCTTTCCTCATGGACGAACCGCTGAGCAATCTCGATGCCAAGCTGCGCGTGCATATGCGGGCCGAGATCGGCGCTTTGCACAAACGGCTGGGCGTCACCACCATCTATGTGACGCATGACCAGATCGAGGCCATGACCATGGCCGACCGCATCGTCATCATGCGCGACGGCGCCATCCAGCAGATCGCCGATCCCGACACCATGTTCCAGCATCCGGCCAATCTGTTCGTCGCCGGCTTCATCGGCTCGCCGGGCATGAATTTCATGCGCTCCATCGTGACCATGGGGCCAAAAGGTCCGCAACTGCGCCTGTTCGGCCAGGATGTGCCGGTCGATCGCCCCATTGCCGATCTGGCCGGCAAGCCCGTCATCGTCGGCCTGCGCCCCGAGCATTTCGCGGCCGGTCCCGGCCCGGTCAGCTTCACCGTCACGCCGCGCCTGATCGAAAGCCTGGGCAGCGAGAAATATCTCTATATCGAAGTGCCCGAGGAAAACCGGGGCGCCATCGCGGCCACGCGCGGCGAGGACGATCATCGCGGCGATTCCGTCATCGCCCGCATCATGGATGTTGGCGCCATTCCCCCGTCCGAGGCGATCACCCTTTCCTTTGATCCGTCACGCCTCTATCTGTTCGACGCAGAGACACATGTGACGATCGCCGGCTAACCAGGGTAGACCCATGCCAAGACCTGCAGATGGTCCATCCGGGCTGGAAGACCGCGACGTCCCCACCGGCGCCGCGGCGCTGGCCAAGGGCCTGTACCTGCTCGAAGTGATCGGCGATTTCGAGACGCCGCCCCGCTTCAAGGATCTGCAGACGCGCACCGGCCTGTCCAAGGGCACCCTGGCGCGCATGCTCAATACGCTCGTGCTGTTCCGCCTGGTGCGGCACGAGGAAAGCGACGCCACCTATCGGCTCGGCCATCGCCTGTTCGAACTCGCCCATCGCGTCTGGGAGAATTTCGACCTGCGCGGCGCCGCGGCGCCGGTGCTGGACCGGCTGGCCGAGGACATGTCGGAAACCGTCGCCATCTGCTCCATCGATGGCGAGGAAATCCTCTATATCGACCATCGCAGCCGCGGCGGCGCCTTCGGCTTCCGCATCGAGGTCGGCCGTCGCGCGCCATTGCATTGCACGGCCGGCGGCAAGGTCCTGCTCGCCTTCGCCGCTCCGCATGAGCAGCGCGCTCTGCTCGACCGGCTGCAGCTCACCCGCTATTCGGATCGCACCATTACCGACCGCGATGCGCTGGTTGCCGAACTGGCGCTGACCCGCGCCCGCGGCTATGCCGTGTCGATTTCCGAACATGTGCCCGGCGTGTCCTCGGCCGCCGCGCCGATCTTCGATCATACCGGCAAGGCCATCGCCGCCATCAGCGTTCACGGCCCCAGCGAGCGCATGCCGACCGACACCGTCCATATCTGGGGGCGCGACCTCATGGCCGCCGGGCGGCAGGTTTCCGGCAATGTCGGCGCCGCCCCGATGAACATCAATTCCTATGTGCGCACCGATCTGGTCGCCGATCCCGGCGTGCAATGCGTGCTGCCCTGGGGCGCCCATCTGGCCGAAGGCCCGCTCTGGGTGCCCGAGGAAAAGCGCCTCTACTGGGTCGATATCCTCGCCCCCTCCGTCCACCGTTTCGATCCCGCGACCGGCGACAATCGCGAAGTGGTCATGCCGGGCCTGGTCAGCGCGCTGCTGCCGCGCCAGGGCAAGGGCTTTGTCGCGCTGGCGCAGAACGGGGTTTCCGCCTTCGATTTCGAGACCGGCGCGATGTCGCCGCTGGTCAATCCGGAAGCCGATATTGCCGACAACCGCTTCAATGACGGCCGCTGCGACCGGCGCGGCCGGCTCTGGGCCGGCACCATGCCGCTCGACGCCACCAAGCCCGCCGGCTCGCTCTATGTGGTCAATCCCGACCTCACCTGGCGCCGCGCCGATACCGGCTTTTCGGTAGCCAACGGGCTCGACTGGAGTCCCGACGACCGCACTTTCTATTTCGTCGATTCCGCGCCCGGCCGTATCTACGCCTATGATTTCGACATCGATGACGGCGCCATTTCAAATCGCCGGATTTTCGCCGAAGTCCCGGCCGCCAGCGGGCGCCCTGATGGCCTGGCCGTCGATAGCGAAGGCTTTGTCTGGTGCGCCATCTGGGATGGGTGGTGCGTCCGCCGCTATGCCCCCGATGGCAGCATAGACCGCGAAATCCGCGTCCCGGTGCCCCGTCCCACCAGCGTCGCCTTTGGCGGCGATGACCTGAGGACGCTCTATATCACCACGGCCCGCGTGCGCCTGCCATCCCGCGTTCTGGCCGAGGCGCCGTTTTCCGGCGGCCTCTTCGGTATCACCGTGCCCGTTGCCGGCCTGCCGGCCACCAAGTTTCCGGGCTAGCTATCGCGACCCCTCGGTATCCGTCAGCACCAGATGTTCCTCGGTGATCCGGAAGCCGGTACGGGCGAAGGCCCTGACCATCGGCACATTGCTGAAATCGGTATCGGCGCCGACGGCCTCACCGGGTGCATATGCGTTCAGCCGCCAGACCATTTCCGCCAGCAGGTCCGCGCCATAACCATGGCCGCGCTGGCCGGGCACCACGCCGATATAACCGATGGTCGGCATGTCGTAATTGCGCGCCGGGATGATGACGCCGACGAGCGCGCCCGATCGGTCATAGGCCAGTTGCCACCAGTCGCGCGGCGAGGGGAACCAGTAGAGCCCTTCCAGTTGCAGTTCTGCCGCGCGATCGAGGCCATGCTCGGCGACGCTGCGCTGGTCATGCGCGTCGAGACTGCCTGATAGCACCTGGCGCAGCACTGCCAGTATCTCGGCATCGTCGGCCGGACGGAAGTCCAGCCGGTCGTTCCGCTCAGGCAGGCCGTCGCGCTCGGCCGACCAGCGATAGGAATAGCGCTCGACGAACAGTGCCAGATCAACATTCCGCGCCGTCTGCAGCCGCGCCTCGGCCGCCGGCCGCACCGTGGCGTCGTCGCGCCAGCCGGGCGGCAGGAACAGATGATAGTCCGGCTTGCGGCCTTCCTCGTTGCGCATGGTCTGGTGCGCCACGCGCAGCAATTGCGTGCCCAGCTCCACCTGCCTCGGACCTGGCTCGGCCTCCAGCCAGTCCAGCGAATAGGGCCTTTTGTCGTCGGGGCCGGTCCACCAGCAGGCGCGGGCCACCACCACGCCGTCCTCGATCGCCACCCAACTGTGCTCGGGCCGATAGGCATTGGCGGCCAGCAGGGCGACATAGTCGCGCTGGCTTTCCCACAGCTCCGGCTGGCGCGGGAAGGGATAGGACAGGAACAGGTCGGTCTCGCCCGGCTGCAGCGGACGAATGGTCAAGGCGGTCATGACGTCTCCGGCGCGTGTGGCGAGGGAGAATAGCCGCGATCGTGGCCAGCTCAAGATGGTTCGGTTGCCAAGCCGAAATGCGGGCTGGATTGCTTTTCCAGCCAGTCCACGAAGAGCTGCACGTCCGGCGGTGTCTCGGTGCGGTCCCGCCACAGCACATGGAAGCTGGGTCCCGCGACGCGGATTTGCGGCCAGGGTTCGATGAGGTCGCCGCGCGCAAATTGGTCGGCCAGGGTGTGGCGGGGGCAGACCAAGGCCCCGCCGCCCGCCAAGGCCGCCTCCAGCGCCAGGTAGAAATGCGGGAATTCGGAAATGGCGGTGCCGGCGCCGGACAGGCTGGCTGCGGCCAGCCAGCGCTCCAGTTCCCCGCTCCTGGTCTGCGAGGCCAGCAGGCGCAGCTTGAGGATGTCGGCCGGGCGCCAGAGATTGGCCTGGGCGGCCAGCCGCGGCGACAGCGCCATGGTCAGCTGTTCCTCGAAGATTTTTCGCGACGGCATGGCCGCGGGCAGGTCGCGGTCGGTGCGGATCGCCACGTCGAATGGAATTTCCTGCCAGTTCTCACCGGTATCGGTGTGCCGCACCTGCAGGGCGATGGTCTTGTGCTGCTCGGAAAAGTGCCAGCTCCGCGGAATGAGCCAGCGCGTCGCCAGCGTCGATGGCGCGATCACCTGCAAGGGGCGCGCCCGCTGGTCGCCGCGCATCTGCGCGGCCGAACTATCCAGCGTGTCGAGAAGCTGGGCCAGGGTCTGCGCCCAAGTAACGGCGTCGGGCAGGGGGCGCATCTGCTTGCGATTGGCCTCGAACAGGGGCCGGCCCAGCCAGTCTTCGAGCGCCGCAATCTGCTTGCTGATGGCGCCATGCGTCACGAACAGCTCATTGGCGGCCTTTGTAACACTTCCAAGGCGAATTACACTTTCGAAAGCCGTAATAGTCTTTAGAGGCGGTACTTTCCTATTCATCTGTTCCAAAACCTCACAGAAGCCGAATTACATTTCTCTTTTGGCGATTTGGAAAACATATATACTAACCTAAGTCAGTAATTATTACTCGCTCTACTTCAATCGAGCGATGTTATACACCTTAGGTGACATCCATATGACCAAGGCCACCTTGCGTGCTTCTTCTGTGGAAGAGGCGGCGCCGCTCTTCATCAATGGCCGGACCTACCGGCAGCCCGCCCGGCCCGTCGTGGTCATCTGCTTTGACGGCTGCGACCCCGATTATGTCGCGGCGGCGATGCAGGCCGACGTGGCGCCGCATCTGGCGGCCATGATGCAGCACGGCTTCGGCGCCATCGCGCAGGCGGCCATGCCCACCTTCACCAATCCCAACAATGTGGCGATTGCCTGCGGCGCGCCGCCTTCCGTGACCGGGGTTGCCGGCAATTACTATCTGGACCGCGCCACAGGCCGGGAAGTGATGGTGCTCGACGGGCACCAGATGCAGGTCGATACGATCTTCGCCCATTTCGCCCGGGCCGGCGTCCCCGTCGCCGTGGTCACCGCCAAGGACAAGCTGCTCCGCGCCCTGGCGCGCAACATGGATGGCATCGCGCTCTCCGCCGAGTCCCCCGAGGACGCCGTGCCCGTGCTGGGCGATCGCGCTCCCGCTTCCGCCGCCGACAAATATTCTGAAGCCCTATCGCTCTACGTCCTCGATGCCGGCATCAGCCTGCTCGAAGCAAACAGGGCGGACATCATCTACCTGTCGTTGTCTGATTATGTGCAGCACAAGCATGCCCCCGAGGCTCCCGAAGCGCTCGCCTTCATGGCCGAGGTCGACCGGCGGCTGGGGCGCCTCGTGGCGCTCGGCGCCACCGTGGGCATCGTCGCCGATCACGGCATGCATGACATGTCCGGGCCGGACGGCACGCCGCGCGTGCTCTTCGTGCAGGATGTGCTCGAGGCGCGGTTCGGCGCCGGCAGCGTCCGCGTCATCTGCCCGATCACCGATCCCTTCGTGCGCCACCACGCCTCGCTGGGCGGCTTCGTGCGCGTCTATATCAAAGAGGCCACTGTGTCGCCCGAAGCTGTGCGCGATGCGCTGGCCGGCATGGTCGGCGTTTCCTTGGCCCTCTTGGCCGACGAAGCCTGCACGCGCTTCGACATGCCGCTCGAAGGCGAGGCCGATGTGGTCGTCGTCGCGGCGCCCGGCTTCGCTCTCGGCGCCACGCAAGGCGAGCATGACCTGTCGGCCTTGGCCGGACAAAGGCTGCGCTCGCATGGCGGCACCAGCGAGCAGGCCGTGCCCTTCATCCTCTCGCACCCGCTGACCGAGGACTACGCCACACGCGCCCAGGCGGGCCTGCGCAATTTCGACATTTTCGACTTCACCATCAATGGAGTGACGGCATGAGCCCGGCCACCGAAACCGGCGGCATGGGCCGCGTCGTGCTGATGATCTGCGACGGCCACCGCAATGACTTCGTGCGGGCCGATACCTGCCCCAACATATCGGGTTTTGCCGAGCGCTCGCGCCGCTTCGCCAATCACCGCGCCATCTTCCCCTCGGCCACCCGTGCCAGTGCCGCGGCCATCGCCACCGGCTGCTGGCCGGCCAATCATGGCCTGCATGGCAATACGATGGGCCTGCCCGATGGCGAAGGCGTCCGCGTGCATGATGTGGGCGACCCCGCCTTTGTCGGCAAGCTGCGCCATGCCTTCGGCCGCACGCTCAAAGTGCCGACCATGGCCGAACGACTGGCGCCTCATGGCGGCGCGGTGATCGCCTCCAATGTCTCGCCCGGCGCCGCCTATTTCCAGGACCCCGACAATTTCGGCCATGTCGTGCATCGCGCCGGCTCCTTCGGTCCCGGCGGGCGCGTGCTGGGTCCGGATGAAGCGCCGGTCGTCAGCCACGACTTTGCCGGCGACGAAGCCTTGGCCGAATGGTTCGTCAGTGATGTGCTGCTGCAGCGGCGGCCGCGGCTCTCGGTGCTGTGGCTGGCCAATCCCGATCTGGGCATGCATGCCGGCCCGCTCGGCTCGCAGATGCATCTCGATGCCATCGCCTGCGCCGACCGCGCCTTCGCCCGCGTCGAAAGCGCCGTCGAGACAATGCGGGCAGAGGGCGAGGACGTGCTCTTCCTCCTCGGTTCCGACCATGGTCAGGAAACCGTGCGCGAGCGCGTCGCCGTCGCCGCAAGGCTGGTCGCGGCCGGCCTCAAGGAGAGCGCCGACAGCACCGATGTCGTCGTCGCGCCCCAGGGTGGCAGCGGGCTCCTCTATGTCGCGCCCAACGCGCAATCCCGCATTCCCGACATCATCGCGTTCCTGCGCGCCCAGCCCTATATCGCCGAAGTCTTCCATGGCGCGGAAATGCTGCATATCGGCCAGCGCCCGGAAAACGGCCTCGCCATCGCCTTCGCCATGGCCCGCAGCGCCGAGCCCAATCCCTTCGGCGTCCCCGGCCAGATCACCATCTGCGTCAGCGACGAAAAGCCCGGCAAACCGGAAGGCTTCGGCAGCCATGGCGGCCTGGGCGATTTCGAACGCCATCCTTTCCTGATCGCCAATGGGGGCGGTTTTGCTCCCGGCACCGTCGAGCATGGTGTCACACGGCTGATCGATATCGCGCCTACCGTCATGCGCTACCTCGGCCTGCCCCGAGACGGCATGGACGGTCTCGCCCTCCCGCAGTTTTAACCCTCGGAGACTATCCAGATGAAAAAGCGTCTGCTGTCACTCGTCGCCGCCCTGCTGCTTGGTCAGGCCAGTCTGCCGGCCCTGGCCCAGGAATATGGCGGTATCCTGCACCTCAAATGGGGCACGCTCGATACCACCGATTTCCACCGCCACACCGGCACGATCTCGCTGCCGCACCCCTTTGCCGAGACCCTGACCTCGATCTCGTTCGACGGCAGCCCCAAGGGCCTGCTCGCTGAGGACTGGACGGTGTCCGACGATGCGCTGACCTATACGTTCAACCTGCGTCACGGCGTCAAATTCCACAATGGCCGCGAAATGACCGCCGATGACGTGCTCAAGAATTTCGAGCGCATCCGCAATACGGTCGAAGCCGGCTGGCTGACCACCGCCATGGAACAGGTGGAATCCTTCTCCACTCCCGACGACCACACCTTCGTCGTCCAGCTCAAGGCGCCCTTCGGCCCCTTCGTCAATCTCATCGCCGAGGCCTGGATTCTCGCTCCGGAATCGCCGGGCTGGGACAGCAATATCACCCAGCCGATCGGCACCGGCCCCTTCACCTTCGATAGCTGGACCCCGCAGCTCACGCTCAATGGCAGCCGTTTCGAAGACTACTGGATGGAGGGCAAGCCCTATCTCGATGGCGTCGAATTCGACGTCCGCGAAGTGGCCGACGCCACCCTGGCCTTGCGCGCCGGCGACTATCAGGTGGCAGGCGTGCCGCTGTCCAAGGTCGAATCCATCGAGAATGAAGGCTTCGAGATCGCCTTTCAGGGTGGCACGAGCTGGGACTTCATCTCCTTCAACAACCGCAATCCGCGTCCGCCCTTCGACAATGTGAAGGTACGCGAGGCCGTGGCGTGGGCGGTCGATCGCACCCAGTTCAACACCATCATGAACGGCAAATACGGCACGCCGGGCAACCAGCCGGTGGGCGAAGGCAATTTCTTCTTCGATACCGAACTGTCCGCCAACGACCCGCACAATGTCGCCGATTTGGAAAAGGCCAAACAGATGCTGGCCGACGAGGGCATCAACCCGGGCGACTACACGCTCTACATGGTCTCGACCGTGGGCAGCCGCAGCGGTCCGCTGCTGTCGCAGGTGCTGCGCTCGCTCGGCTTCGGCGTCGACATGCGCGAATATGACGATCTGGGCTACCAGCGTGCGCTGTCTGAATTCGACTGGGATATCTATCCCGGCGGCTCGGGCGCCCGTAACGACATCTTCCTGCGCTATGTGCGCCTGATGAGCGATGGCCCCAATCCGGGCCTGTGGGGCGGCATTCAGGATCCTGAGCTCGATGCCCTGATCAACAAGGCCATCTCCACCGCCGACCTCGATGAAAGCCGCGACTTCTATCTCCAGGCCTGGAAGCGCGTGATGGACAATTACTACACGTTCGGCCTCGCCCAGAAGCCGTCCGCCTATGCCATCAGCCCCAAGGTCCACGACATGACCATCGGCTTCAACGCCTCGGCCCATCGCGTCGACGGGGGCCTGGCCTTCGCCTGGATGGACCAGGACTAACAGCACCAACCGGGAGACCCGCCATGACGGCAGAAGCCCTCGCACGGCCAATTCGCACCCGCCTGGCGGGTCTCGATCCGGTGACCATGCTCGCCTGGCTCATCATCACCATCGCCCTCTTCATCGCCCTGGCGGGCCCCTGGCTCGCCACCCATGACCCGATGATGTTCAGCGCCGAGATGAACGAGCAGCCCGGCAACGGGCACCTGCTGGGCACCGACGATGGGGGCCGCGACGTCTTCTCCCGCCTCATGGTGGGCACCGGCCTCAGCCTCTTTTACGGCGCCAGCGCCGCCATGGTCGCCCTGGTGCTGGGCGCGGTGACGGCGCTGATCGCCATGTCCATGGGCAGACCGGTCGAGCTGGCGCTGTTCGCCGTCGTCGACCTGGTTCGCGCCTTGCCGGGCATTCTCTTCGCGCTGGCCTTCATCGTCGCTTTCGAGCCCGGCGCCTTCTCCGTGGTCCTGGCGCTCGGCGTCTCCTTCGCGCCCAACTTCGCCATGATCACCCGCGCCACCTATGAACAGCAGATGGCCCAGCCCTATACGGCGGCGGCCCGCGTGCTGGGCGCCGGCCGCGGCCGCGTCGCGCTGGTCCATGTCCTGCCCAATATCGGCGGGGCGCTGATCACCCAGTTCGCCATCATCCTGCCGCGCTGCATCGTCTCGGAATCGGTGCTGAGTTTCCTGGGCCTCGGCGTCTCGTCCGAACTGCCGAGCTGGGGCCGCATGATTGCTACGGCGACCCCCTATATGGAAGAGGCGCCCCACGCGCTCCTCGCCCCCATTCTCATGCTTTCGGCCGTCACCTTCGCTTTGGCCATTATCGGCAATGCCCAGCGCCAGCGCCTGACCCATACCAGCAAGAGGAGCTCGGCATGAGCCCGCATCATTTCCGGCTGGCCGCCAATATCGGCCTCGACCTGCTGCGCGCCCTCGGCGTGGCCGTCGGCATCGTGGTCTTCACCTTCTTCGTCATCCGCATGATCCCCGGCGACGTGGTGGATGTGCGCGGCATCGAAGGCTCGCTCACCTATTCTCAGCAATCGGTCATGCGTGAGGAACTCGGGCTCAACAAGCCCTGGCTCACCCAGTTCATCGACTGGTCCGGCATGATCCTGTCTGGCGATCTGGGCCAGTCGGCCCGCTTCGCCCGGCCCATTGCCGACCTGCTCGGCGCCGTGCTGCCCTCGACGCTCCTGCTCGGCGCCACCGCACTCGCCATCGGCATTGTCGTCGGTGTCACCGTTTCGGTGCTGGCCGTGCTGTTCCCGCGCTCCATCTTCGCACCGGTGGTGGATTTCATCACCATCTGGTCGATCACCGTGCCGACCTTTTCCATCGGCATCATGTCGCTGATTGTCTTCGCGGTCTGGCTCGGCTGGATACCGGCCATCGGCAATTTCCTGGTCCCCGCTCTGATCCTGGGCCTCGACACCGCAGGCTCCATCGCCAAGGCGCTGCATGAGGATATGCGCGAAGTCCAGGCATCGGAATTCGTCCGTGCCGCCCGCGCCCGCGGCGTCAGCCATGCCCGCATCGTGCTGCGCCACATCCTGCCCAATGCGCTGACCGTCACCATCGCCATTATCGGCCTCATGCTGGCCGGCGTCTTCACCGGCGCCATCACCATGGAAGTGGTATTCGGCTTGCCGGGCCTCGGCACGCTCACGCTGCAGGCCATCAAAGGCCGCGACTATGCGGTGGTACAGGCCATCATCATCTGGCTCGGCGTCACGGTGATCTTCGCCAATTTCGTCGCCGATACCATCCGCAAGCTCATCAACCCCCGCTTGAGGACGATCTGATGACACCTCTGCTCCGCGTCACCGACCTGCGTGTCACCCTCGACACCCGTTCCGGGCCCGTCGAAGCCGTTCGCGGCGTCTCCTTCGCCATCGCCCGGGGCCAGACTCTGGGCCTGGTGGGCGAGTCCGGGTCGGGTAAGTCGCTCACGGCCATGTCCCTGGTCGGGCTGGCCCCGCCCGGCACGATCCTCCAACTGCAAGGCACGGCCCAGTTCGACGGCATCGACCTGCTGGCGCTCGATGAACGCGGAATGCGCGCCTTGCGCGGCAAGCGCATCGGCGTCGTTTTCCAGGACCCGGCCGCGGCGCTCGATCCGCTGATGACCGTAGGCGACCATCTGCGCGAAGCACTGCCGCATGGCCTGCCGCGCGCCGAGGCCGAGGCACGCGTGGCGAAGCTGCTGGACGAGGTCGGCCTTGGTGCCATCCCCCATGTCCAGCGCCGTTATGCGCACGAATTGTCCGGCGGGCAGCAGCAGCGCGTGGTCATCGCCTCGGCCCTGGCCGGCGATCCGGACCTGTTGATTGCCGACGAACCCACCACCGCCCTCGACATGAGCGTCCAGGCCCAGATTCTGCAATTGCTGCATGATCTGCAGCAGGCGCGCGGCATGGCCATGCTGCTCATCACCCACGATCTGGGTGTCGTGTCGAAATATTCGACGCAGGTCGTGGTGCTCAGGCGCGGCGAAATGGTCGAACAGGGACCGACCGCGACCCTGCTCGCCCGGCCCGCCCAGGACTATACGCGCATGCTGCTCGACAGCCGCCCGCGCCTCGAAGCCCTGGCACCCGCCGCCGACACCAGGCGTGACGATATCCTCACCGTCTCCGGCCTCTCTGTCAGCTATCCCGGGCCCCGTGCCTTCAGCCCCCGCATCGTCGCGCTCGATAATATCGACTTCGCGCTGCGCCGGGGCGACGCCCTCGCCGTTGTGGGCGAAAGCGGTAGCGGCAAGAGCACTTTGGGCAAGGCGCTGGTCGGGCTGGTGCCGCCCGATCGCGGCCAGATCCAGTTCGAAGAAAACCCGCTGCGTCCCGCAAGCATGCCGCGGGAAATGCGCCGGAAAATCCAGTATATCTTCCAGGATTCCTACGGCGCGCTCAATCCGCGCCTCAATGTCGAACAGGCGCTGGTCGAACCCTTCGCCATCTATGGCAAGCCCCGCCGCACCTGGCGCGACGAGGCGGTGCGCCTGCTTGAAGAAGTGGATTTGTCGAGCGCCTATCTCGGCCGCTATCCCTGGGAACTCTCGGGCGGCCAGCGCCAGCGGGTCAACATTGCCCGCGCTCTGGCTGTGTCGCCGGACCTGCTGATCTGCGACGAAATCGTCTCGGCGCTCGACGTGTCGGTGCAGGCGCAGGTGCTCGAGCTGCTGGCCCGGCTGCGCCAGACGCGGCGGCTCAGCCTCATCTTCATCAGCCACGACCTGGCCGTGGTCGGCGCGCTCTGCAATCGCACAATGGTCATGCGCAATGCGCAACTGGTCGAGGAAGGCCCGACCGGCGACATCCTCACCGCCCCGGTGCATCCCTATACGCGGACGCTGGTCGAGGCGGCTCGGGCCGTGGAGTTCGCCGGAAAGCCCACGCGGAAAAAGGCCACGCGCGTGGTCGTGGCCTAGTCCGCCAGCGCGCGCAAGGCCAGGGCGACCCACCAGCGCGCGCCTGTGGTCAGGATGCGGTCATTGAAATCGAAGCGCGCGCTGTGCAGCACGCGGCCGTCATTGGTCGAACCGGCGCCCAGCCACAGATAGGCGCCGGGCCGCTGCTGCAGCATGAAGGCGAAATCCTCCGAGGCCATGGAGGGATGCGGCGGCTCGATGGCGTTGTCGTCGCCCGCCACATCGGCCGCAGCGGCCATGGCGATGCCGACCTCGCGGGCGGTGTTGATCGTCGCCGGATAGCGCGGCTGGTAGTGCAACTTGGCGCTGATGCCGAAACTGTCCGCCACACCAGCCACCACGGCCGCCATCCGCTCGCGGATGAGCTGCTGGACTTCGGCATCGAGATGGCGCGTACAGCCTCGCAGCACAGCGTCTGCCGGCAGCACGTTCCAGCTATCGCCGCCATGGATCTGGGTGACCGAAACCACCGCCGTCTGCAGCGGATCGACCGATCGCGCCACGATCGATTGCAACTGGCTCTGGATATGGGCGGCGGCCAGCAGCACGTCCTGCCCCATATGCGGCATGGCGGCATGGGCGCCCCGGCCGGCGAGGGTGATTTCGAATGTATCGAAGGCCGCCATCTGCGCGCCGACCCGTCCGGCGAACTGCCCTTCGGGCAGGCCCGGCCAGTTGTGCAGGCCATAGACTTCACGCATCGGAAAGGTTTCAAACAGCCCATCCCGCAGCATGGCCGCGGCGCCGGCCTCGCCCTCTTCGGCCGGCTGGAAGATGAAATTGATCGTGCCGGAAAACTGGCCATGCTCGGCAAACCACCGCGCCGCTGCCAGCAGCATGACCACATGGCCGTCATGGCCGCAGGCATGCATGCAGCCGGCATTAAGCGAGGCATAGGGCAGACCGGTCTGCTGCTCCACCGGCAATGCATCCATATCGGCCCGCAAGCCGATCGAAGGTCCTTCCCCGCGCGTGATGCTGGCCACCACGCCCGTGCCGCCCAGCCCGCGATGCGGCGCATAGCCGAACCGCGTCAACTGCTCGGCGATGAAGTCGGCCGTCCAGTGCTCCTGATAGGCCAGTTCCGGATGCTGATGCAGAAGATGGCGCCAGTCGATCAGTTCGCCTTCGATGGTCTGGAAATAGTCGGCGGGGGACATGGGCTGCTCCATATGCGCCCCGGCAGTGCCGGGGCGTCCAATCAGTCAGGCGGAACGATCAGGGCACGTCATCGACCGAGGCCGGCAGTTCGGGCAGCTCGCCACCCAGCCAGGTCTCGTAGAGCTTGGCCAGGGCGCCATCTTCCAGCGTCTCGGCAATCACTTCGTTGAGGCGGTCGCGCAGAGCGGGGCTGTCCTTGCTGACGCCGATGCCGGCATAGGTGCTGGCCATGACGAACTTGATTTCGAGGTTGCGATCCGGGTTCTGCTCGGCAATGGCGCGGGCGATCAACTCGCCGGTCGGCACCATGTCCACCTGGCCGGTGGCCAGGGCCACGGCGGAGGTCGCATCGTCATCGAAGCGCATGATATTGGTGCCGGCAGGCGCGGCATTGGTGACCAGCGGGTCCATCATCGTGCCGCGCGTCACGCCGACCCGATAGGCGCCGATCTCGTCGGCCGAGCTGACCGCGATGTCTTCGGGCGCCAGCATCACGGTCTGGAACACCAGATAGGGGCGGGTGAAGTCGATCGCCTCGCGGCGCTCCGGGGTGATGCCGATCGTGGCGACCACAGCATCGACCCGGTTGGACAGCAGGTAGGGCACGCGGTTGGCGCCGGTCAGCACGACCAGTTCCAGCTCGACCCCAAGCCGCTCGGCCAGCAGCTTGGCCACGTCGATGTCGTAGCCGATGGGCTCGTTATTGTCGCCGATGGCGCTATAGGGCGGCACGTCGTTCTGCACGCCGATGATGATCTTGTTGCGCGCCATGACCTCGTCGAGATCGGCGGCGAAGCCGGGTGTGGCGAGGCCTGCAAAAGCGGCGGCCAGTCCCAATGCGGCGATAGTCTTGAACATGGAGGGTCTCCCTTTGGTTATGTTTTGCTTGTCGTCAGGCAATGACCGAGGCGAGGAACCGCTGGAGTTCCGGCGTCTGCGGGTTGCCGATAATGTCGTCGGCCGGGCCGATTTCGTGGATACGCCCTTCATGCATGAAGGCCACCCGGTTGGCGGCCTTGCGGGCAAAGGCGATTTCGTGGGTCACCAGCACCATGGTGAGCCCTTCGCCCGCCAGGTCGCCGAGTACTTTGAGCACTTCGCCCACCAGTTCGGGGTCGAGCGCCGCCGTCACTTCGTCGAGCAGCAGGATTTCGGGCCGCACCGCCAGAGCGCGGGCGATGGCGACGCGCTGCTGCTGGCCGCCGGACAGGTCGCGCGGATAGGCATTGTGCTTGTCCGAGAGGCCGACGCGCCCCAGCATTTCATGGGCGATGTCGAGGCTGGCCTTGCGCTCCAGCTTGCCGACGATGCGCGGCGCCAGGGCCACATTGTCCTGGGCGCTGAGATGGGGGAACAGGTTATAGCTCTGGAACACCATGGCCACGCGCTTGCGCAACTGGCGCAGCGATCGCTTGTCATAGCTCACGGCTTGGCCATCGACGCGCAGCGCCCCGCCATTGATCTGTTCGAGCCCGTTGAGGCACCGCAGCAGCGTGCTCTTGCCCGAGCCGCTGCGGCCGATAATGGCCAGCACTTCGCCTGCCTCGATCGACAGCGAGACATCCTTGATGACCTGGTGGGTCCCGTAGGATTTGGAAAGGTGGTCGATTTCGATCAGTGACATCGCGACTCGCTAGAGTTTGACCTGTTCAAGGCGCTTGCTGAGGAATGACAGGGGCAGGTTGATCGCCAGATAGATCAGGGCGACCAGACCGAAGACCGTGAAGCTGTCGAAGGTGGAGCCGTTGACCACCTGGCCGGCGCGCATCAGCTCGACATAGCCCACCATGGAGGCAACGGAGGTGCCTTTGACCAGTTGCACGATGAAGCCGATCGTGGCCGGCATGGAAATGCGGATGGCCTGCGGCAGGATGGCGTAGCGCAGCCGCTCCAGCGCGGTGAAGCCCAGCGCATCGGCGGCTTCCCATTGCTGGGCCGGAATGGCCTGGATGGCGCCGCGCCAGATTTCGCCGAGAAAGGCCCCGGCAAACAGCGACAGGCCGATCGAGCAGGCCATGAGCGGGGAGACATTCACCCCGCCCCCGGCAATGCCGAAATAGACCATGAAGATCACCACGACCAGCGGCACACCCTGAAAGACGCGCACCAGCGAGCCGGCGGCGACGCGCAGGATGGCATTGGGCGATTGCCTGAGAATGGCCAGCACCAGGCCCAGGATCGAGCCGAAGAACAGCGCGATGGCGGTCAGCAGGATGGTCCAGCCGGCGGCGCCGAGGATGAACCAGACATGGTTGAGGGTAAATTCGCGGATCACAGAATGCCCCTCCTCGCTAGGTCGACCTTGGCCCAGTCGCCGGTAACGGCGCGGGTCAGCAGGGCGAACACGCCGGCAAATGCCGCCGAGATGGTGAAGTAGATCACCGCAATGGCCACATAGACCTCGAACGGGCGGAAGCTGCTCGAAGCCAGGTTGCTCGCCTCATAGGTCAGTTCGGGAATGGCGATGGCCGAGAGCAGGCTAGTATTGAGCATGATGATGATGAACTGCCCGCTCAGCGCCGGCAGCGTGGCGCGCAGCATCGGTCGGGCGATGACGTAGCGGAACATCTGGATAGCCGAAAAGCTCATCGACTCGCCCGCTTCGATCAGGCCGCGCGGCACGCCCATCAACCCCGATCGCAGGATTTCCACGGTATAGGCCAGCGAATTGAAGGTCACGATGATGATCGCCGCCGTGACCGGGCTCATGCTGAAGCCCAGCCTGGCCAGGCCGAAATAGAGGAAGAAAGCCTGCACCAGGAAGGGCGTGTTGCGGACGATCTCGACAAAGACCGCGGTGGGTCGCGAGACCGCCTTGCCATAGGCCAGGCGCCCGACGATCAGCAGCATGGCCAGCGCCAGCCCGGCGGCATAGCCGGCCACCGCATAGAGGATTGTCTTGAGCGCTCCGCTGAGGAGCAAGGGCAAACCGGCCCAGACCGCTTCGAAATGCACGCGCCGGCCTCCCCGCTTCGTGTCGCAATACTCTCCTTGACGAAACTGTCACCGTCAAGCAAAAAGATTATAGCTGCAATGTTTAAGGTAGAGCGATGCGGAACGAACTTGCCCCCGGATATTACGTGGTCACTGCGGGAGGCTCGGGGATCGGGCTCGCCGTCGCCCAGGAAATTGCAGCGCGTGGCGGCACGCCGGTTGTCGTCGATCCCGGCCTGAAAGCCGATCAGGTGCCCGGCGATTGGCTGGCCTATGCCGCCGATGCGGCCGACCCGGCCGCGCTTTCCGGCATTGTCGCCGATATGGCGGGCACAGGCAGGCCGGTGCTCGGCCTGGTCAATAATGCCGGGATTGCCGGGCCGACGGCCCTGCTGGAAGATACTGTCCTGCCCGATTGGGAGCGCGTCGTCCGGGTCAATCTGCTCGCGGCAGTCAACTGCCTGCAGAACATTATACCTATAATGAAAAAGCAGCGGCAGGGCGCCGTGGTCATGATGAGCTCGGCCGCCACCACCAATGGCTTCCCGTTGCGCGCCCCCTATGTCGCGACCAAGGCGGCGCTCGAGGCCCTGTCGGACACCATGGCCATGGAGCTGGGCCCCTGGGGCATTCGCTGCAATACCGTGCTGCCCGGCATCGTGGCGGGCGACCGGGTCGAGGCCATCATTGCCAGTCAGGCAGCGCATCGCGGCCTCGCGCTCGAAGCCGCCCGCCAGGAATTCACCAGCCGCACCTCGATGAAGACCATGGTCGAGGGATCAGACATTGCCGAGGCCGTCTGCTTCCTGCTGTCCGACCAGGCCCGTTTCGTCAGCGGCCAGCAGCTCGGCGTCTGCGGCAATTTCGAAGGCTATTCCAGCGAAATGATCACCCACCTGTCCAAGGAGGCCGTCCGTGCTTAACTTCAACAAGGCCATCATCACCTGCGCGGTGACCGGTTCGGTCCATACCCCGACCATGTCGCCCCATCTGCCGATCTCGCCGGACGAGATTGCCGAAGCCGCCATCGGCGCGGCCGAGGCCGGCGCGGCGGTGGTGCATCTGCATGCCCGCCTCCCCGATGGCCGCCCCACTGCCGACCCCAAAGTGTTCGAGCAGTTCGTGCCCCGCATTCGCGAGGCCACCAATGCGGTCATCAATATTTCCACCGGCGGCGCGCCGGGCATGACCATGGATGAGCGGCTGGCCGCCGCGCGGGCGCTGCGCCCCGAACTGGTCTCGCTCAACATGGGCTCGATCAATTTCGGCTTTCACCAGATGGCGGCGCGCTACAGCGAGTGGAAGCATGACTGGGAGAAGGAATTCCTGCTCTCGTCGCGCGAGAAATATTCGGTCAATTCCTTTGCCGTGCTCGAATCCATCGTCGGCGAGCTGGGCGCCAATGGCACGTCATTCGAATTCGAATGCTACGACATCGGCCACCTCTACAATCTCAAATATCTGGAGGATATCGGCGTCGCCAAGGGCCCGTTCATGATCCAGTTCATCTTCGGCTTCATGGGCGGCATCGGCGTGCATCCCAGCCATCTCGAGCATTTTTACGAGACGGCCGAGCGCCTGTTCGGCGACCGCTACTACATGTCGGTTCTCGCCGCCGGGAAGCAGCAGATGCGCTTCGGCGTCATGTCGGCCAGCCGTGGCGGTGGCGTGCGGGTGGGGCTCGAGGATTCGCTCTATATTGCGCCGCGCCAACTGGCCAGGACCAATGCCGAGCAGGTCACGCTGATCCGCGAAGTGCTGGAAAAGCTGCATATTCCGGTGGCCACGCCGGACGAGGCGCGCGCTGCCCTGGCATTGCGCGGGCGGACATAGTGAGCGGCGGCGAAGGCCGGGTCTGGACGAGCGAAGCGCGCCTGCGCTTCGCCGATCTCGATGGCCTGGGCCATGTCAACAGCCTGAGCCTGGCGGCACTGGTCGAGGATGGGCGCATGCGCATTATCCTCGATATGCCGATGACCCCGCTCAGCGAGTTCATGCTGGTGTCATTCAGCATGCAATATCTGGCGCCGGCCGGCATCGAGCCCGATGTCACGGTGACCACCACACTGACGCGGGTCGGGCGGTCGAGCTTTACCCTGTCGCACACGCTCGAACAGGCAAACACTTGCCTTGCGCGAGCCGAGTCTGTTGTGGTCCATGTGGATAAAAAGGCCCGCAAGAGCCTGCCATTGAGCGAGGAGCAGTTGCAATTTCTACAGTGACCAGGGGACAAGCCGGGGCCGAACCGGCGCGCAAGCGCGCCAGCCAGGCCCGCAGCCTGATGACCAAGCAGGCGCTGATCACCGCCACGATCGAGTGCCTGTGGGAGCGCGGCTATGCTGGCGCGACCATTGCCGAAATCTCGCGCAAGGCCGATGTCACCCATGGCGCGCATCTGCACCATTTCGGTACGCGCGAAGAGCTGATCGCGGCGGCGGTCGATGCCTTGTTCCAGCGCATGATCGGCGAATTCGAGCTGCGCTTTTCCAAGCTCCCCAGCGATATCGCGGCGCGCACCGAAGCGGCGTTGGACCATTTTCGTGACCTGGCCATCGGCCAGTTGTTCGGCGTGGTCGGCGAATTGCTGAATGCCGCCCGCACCAATGAAAGCATGGCCGCGCAGATGCGCGGCTATGGCGCCTCCCAGCGCATGCAGCAGCGGCAGATGTATATCAAGATATTCGGGGCGGCCGCCGTGGAGGACCCGCAGGTCTTCTACTGGCTCGACACCACCTTTGCCGTCTATCTGCGCGGCCTGTCCGTGCTGCAGGCCACGCGCACGCCCAAGGAAATCGAGGAACAGTGGCAGCGCTGGAAGCAATTCGTCCTGCCCCAGATCACCGCCCGCCTGACCCTGATCGGCGCGGATATGCCATCGGGATAAACGGCGGAGTGTTTACCTCTGACGCCTGGGCGCTTTCCCCTTCTCCCCTCGTGGGAGAAGGTGCCCGAAGGGCGGATGAGGGGGCGCCGAGTTATCCACTGGCGGTGAAGCATGGGGCGGCGCAGGTCCCCCTCACCCGGAAATCCGCTGGACGCGGATTTCCACCCTCTCTCACAAGGGGAGAGGGTAACCGCCCTCACGCGTCTAACCTAAGCACTAGCGTCCCGCCGCCAGGTCCAGCACAAAGCGCAGCGCCAAACTGCCTTCCCACCACATGGGGAAATTGGTGCCCCATTTATTATTGTAGAGGTTGAACCGCATACCCGCGCCAAAATCGGGTCGTTCCGGCTGGAAGGGCAGGAATGGCGCACCGGCCGGGGCAACCAGCGCGGAATCGAGCGGGGTCACCGCCACCGCATCGCTCCTGATCGCCTCGACTGCCTGCAACTGGCCGCCCCCGCGCCGGACGATATTGTCCCCGGCGAGCCAGAGTCCCATTTTCCGCAATTCCCAACGGCCGGCCCCGGCCGGCGTCACCTCGAGAAAGCCCGCCTCCGGCATCCGATTGGCCGGCTTGTCATGTAATGCCAGCGTCAGCTCGACCCGGTTTGCATCCAGCCCGCGCAGGCTGAAAGCGTGCCGCTCCGGCCCGCCCAATTGCTGCCGCGCATCATCAGGCAATCGCCCGATCGCCGTCTGCCCATCGGATGAAATCCCGAGATGGCTTGGCACGAAGCGCGCCGTCCGCGCCGTCTTCGCCCCGGCCAGCCCCGGCTTGTCATGGTCGAGAATGGCCCAGTCCTGCCGGTGCTGCAGGTAGCTATCGAGATGCTTCTGCAGCTCATGCCAGTTATAGCTCTCGTGCCGGTAGCCGATCAGGCTGCCATCGAGCCCCTCCAGCACCCGCCCGTCCGGCGCCGCCAGCCTGACGATATCGCCGCTTTGCGCATCGAGCTCGGCGCGCCAGCCATCATGCCCGATTTCCGTGCCCGCCACCGGCTCGGCCGGAACCCGTGGCGTCAATTTGGCCAGCGCCGCATCAGCCACGGCACGATCCGCCGGCACCAGATGTTCGACGGCGCTGGTCAGATAGGCCCGCTGTTCCGCCCAGGATTGCTCCGTGTAGGCGAAGCGATAATCGGCCTGCCGCGCCGCCTCGAATTTCTCCCGGTCCCACGCGGTCTCGTCGCGCAGATAGGTCTTGATATCGACGCCCCAGGTATGTTCGGGCACCATGGTCAGCCCGCGTCCAAAAGCCAGCCGCTCCGGCGTCGGCGCTTCGGCCCAGCAATCATAAAGCCGGGACAAAGCCCGGAACCTTGCCAGTTTTTCGGGGTCGCTGCCGGTGCCGTGGATCCAGCTATCGCCGATCTCCTCGGTCACCACAGGAAAGCTGTCGCGGCGGGCCCACATCAGGTCGCCAAAGGCATCGAGGGCCGAAACCACGATTTCCGTATCGGGATTGGCCACCCGGATATGGCGCAAGGCCTCGACGGTCTGGCCGACGCTTTGCGGGCCGATATTGTCGTTGGTATGGGCAAAGCTCAGCCCGATCTCGCCGCCGCCGGGAAAGTCGGTGGCGCCGTAGGAGCCCTGATACATGACGACGACTTCACTGCCATCGGGCGCGCGCCAGCGGAAGATCGGCGGCACTGATGGCACCGGGCTGGCTGTATTGACCCCCAGATGCAGGAATTTTATGCCGGCCTCGGCCAGCAACGGCACCATGCCCAGAGTATGGCCGGGCACATCGGTCATCTTGGCGGCCGTGGTCCGGCGCCCGAAGCGCCGGTCGAGTTCGCCGGCATAGGAGAGGCCCGCCCGGAACAGCTCCGGCGACATCAGTTCGGTATGCGTGGTGAAGGGTAGGCCATGCCAGGTGATGAGCCCGCGCGCGATCGCCCATTCCAGCCGCTGTACCCGCTCCGGGCTCTGGGAATTGAGATGATCCCAGATCAGCCAGGCGCCCGTGGTCCAGATGAAGGCGGGATGGTCCGGGTCCTCGGCGAAGAAATGCTCGCCCGTCGCGATGGCCTGGGGAATGAACTGGTCATGATACTGCGCCCGCACCCGCGCGGCGTGATCGGTGAAGCCGATATCGAGATGGGTCTTGAAGACCAGGTGGATCTGTCTGGACATATTGCCTTGCTTCAGCCGACCGTGCCGCGCACGACCAGCCGCGTATTGAGCGTTTCCTGGAAGCCGGGCGCATCGGGATTGTTGAGGCGCAGCAGGATGAGCCGCACCAGCGCCCGCACGCGTTCCTCGAGGTCGAATTTCACCGTGGTGAGGTTGTAGCTCTTCCAGTGCGACTGGGCGATATCGTCGAAGCCAACCACCTTGACGTCCTCGGGCACGCGCAGCTTCAGCTCGTGCCGCAGCGCGTCGATCACCCCGAAGGCGCCGACGTCATTGGCGGCGAAGACCGCGTCGGCGCCATCACCGATGCGGAACAGGTCGAGCGTGGCCTGATAGGCCATGTCATAGCTGAAATCGCCGCGGGCGACGATGGGCGGCTCCATGCCCCTGTTAGCCATGACCTGCCGCAAAGTCCGCTCGCGCGCCGTGCTGGCGCGGGATTTTTCCAGCCCCGACAGATAAGCGATGCGCCGGGCCCCATAGCCCTGGAGCAGCGCCACCGCCTGGTCGATGCCGTCATATTGCAGCACGTTGAGCCGGTCCTGCAGCGGCCTGTGCTCGGGCTCGTCCGCCATGCCGGGCAGGGGGTAATGCACATAGATCGGCACGGCCCGGTCGAGGAATTTCGCCAGCGTCTGCGGCTTCACATTTTCGACGAAGGCGATGACCGAGTCCGGATTGAAGCCGCGCATATAGGACAGCAATTGCTCGTCCATCGAATAGTCGGTGCGCGTCTTGAACAGCAGGGTGGCAAAGCCTTCCGCCTGCAAGGCGGTGGTCAGCGCATCGATTTCCTGGCTTTCCCAGTGGCTGCACACATCGGGCACGATGACCCCGATCAGGTGCGAGCGGCCGCTCACCAGCGCCCGCGCCGCGCGGTCCGGCGTATAGTTCAGCTCTTGGGCGATGCGCAGGATCAGCTCGCGCTTTTCAGGCTTGAGCGAAGCATGGGCGTTGAAGGCCCGCGACACGGCGACCCGGGAAACATTGGCGCGTGCCGCGACCATTTCCGCGGTCGCCCGCCCACCCCTTGCCGCTTGCGATGCCGGCATATCTCGCGCACTCCCGATTGACAGCGTGTTCAAAAACGCGGTCTATTCTGCTTGGCTGTGCCAAAGGTTCTACAACAATAACAGCCGGAGGAAAGTCAAAACTGTGCCGGAATGACGACAGTCGTGTGACAGGCGTGGATGCAGATCCACGGATAAAAATTGCACACGATTTCATTCGGCTGTCATCTGACCTGCTTAAGGAGGGCAGGTCGCCGCGGGCTGCGCCTGCGCTCGCTCATCGGGAGAGGACCCCATTATGAAGACCTTTTTGACCGCTAATCTGTCGGTTCTGGCCGCTGCGCTGATGGTCAGCACGGCCATGGGCGCCGACCTGCGCATCCTGACGGCCGTTACCGGCGGCAAGGATGCCGCCGAACACGAACAATTCGTTGCCGAACTCGAAAAGCATCTCGGGCTCGATATCGAAATGGTCAAGCCGGCATCGGACTATAACAATGTGCTGTTCACCTCGCTGGCCAGCGGCGAGCGCTATGACCTGATCTACGGCGATTCCAAGATGCTGCCGGGCCTGGTGGAGCAGGGGGCGCTCACCGACGTGACCGACCTGGTCGCCGCCTCCGCCGTGCTTTCGGATGAAACCGCGATCCCCGCCGGCGAATGGCAGCTCTTCGATATCGAAGGCCGCAAATGGGCGGTGCCGAACAAGTTCGAGGGCGGCACCCTGCCGACCATCCGCCAGGACTGGCTGGAAGAGTCGGGCATGGAAACCCCGGTCACCCTCGATGACTGGACGGCCTTCTTCAAATGGGCCAAGGACAACAAGGACGCCTATGGCCTGTCCACGTCCAAGCTCTACGACATCCAGGGCTTCATGTCGGCCGAAGGCGTCAAGGCCGGCTATGTGCTGGTCGATGGCAAGCGCACCATTCCCTACGCCACCCCGGCTGCCGCGGCGGTCTATGACTGGTTCGGCATGCTCTCCAAGGAAGGCCTGCTCGATCCCAATTTCGTCACCAATGGCTCGGGCGAATTCCGCAACCTGTTCATGACCGACCGGGTTGCCGCCGTGACCTATTGGGATGCCTGGGTCGGCCTGTTCAACAATATCATGGCCACCGACCATCCCGATTCCAGCTTCGAGGCCAAGGGCGTTGCCGGCGTTCCGGGCCCGGATGGCGAGATCATCCTGCGTCGCGGCGATGCCTCGCTCTGGATGATCCCGGCCAATGCCGAGCATCCGGAAAATGCCATCAAGTTCCTCGAATTCTGGCATTCCGAGCCCGGCTATGTCCTGGGCACGCTGGGCATCGAGGGCGTGGACTACAACAAGACCGCCGACGGCAAGTATGAGCTGACCGAGCAGGGCCAGGCCCATGGCATGGATCACGGTTCGCCGCGCGTCGCCTCCACGACCTGGGAAAATCCCTTCCCGCCGCTGCCCGGCGTCGATGAAGCCCAGGCCATCATCATGGAACACGCGACCATGGAATACCTGCCGGCCGAATGGACCGAAGCCGCCCCGATCGTCGAAAAGCATGCCTTCCAGGCCATGCTTGGCGAAGTCACGGGCGCCGAGGCCGTCGAGGCCATGCATGCCGAATTGCTGGCCGCCGGCCTGATCGACGAATAATCCCCGATGGGCCGCCGGGCGACCGGCGGCCCATTCCGGCTTTGCCAAAGGACCAGCCATGCTTGATCGCGTTCGCCGGCACTGGGTGCTCTATCTGCTGATCGTGCCGGTCCTGGCCTATTTCTTTGCCTTCCTGTTCTATCCCATGGGGCAGGGCATCTATCTGTCGTTCCAGAAGGCGGGTCTGCTCGGGCCGGTCGGCTTCATCGGCTTCGACAATTACGCCAAGGTGTTTTCGACTCCCGCCGTGTGGCAGGCGATCTGGAACACGCTGATCATCGCGGCCGGCATTACCATTGTCGGCACGCTGGTGCCCATCCTGCCGGCCATTGCCCTGCTGCAGATTTCGCCGGACTGGCTGAAGCGCGGCTTCCAGACCGCGATCTACACGCCGTACCTGCTGTCCTGGGTGATCATTGTCGGCATCTGGCTCAACACGCTGTCGCCCCTGGGCCTCGTCAATACGCTGCTGCTGGCCTTTGGCGTCATCGACCAGCCGATCAATTTCTTCGCCGATCCCGCCTGGGCCAGGCCCATGGTCATCGGACTCACCGTCTGGAAGGATGTGGGCTTTCATGCGCTCATCTATCTGGCGGCCCTGCTGTCGCTGAGCCCTGACATTCTCGAAGCGGCCGATATAGACGGCGCCAACGACTTCAAGAAAATTCGCGATATCCTCTTGCCGCACCTGATGCCGATGATCCGGGTTGTGTTCCTGATCACCCTGCTCGGCTCGCTGCGCACCTTCGACTCCGCCTTCCTGATGCTCAATGGCCGCACGGCCGACCAGATCCGGACGCTCGCCATCTTCACCTATGAGCGCGGCATTCTCAATTTCGACCTGGGCCTTGCCAGCGCCGCCGGCGTGGTCCTGCTGATCGTCTCGCTGCTGATTTCGGGCGTCGCCCAGATCTTCACCCGCACCCGGCCGGAGACCTGACATGCTCAAGTCCCGCTCGATACGGTTCCTTTCCTATGCCATCCTGATCGCGCTGGCCGTCACCATGATCGTGCCGCTGTGGTCGGTGGTGGCCACGGCGTTTTCCAGCAAGTTCGCTTCGCTGCAACCCGGCATCAAGCTCTGGCCGGAGACCTTCTCGATCGAGGGTTTCGAGACGCTGTTCCGGCGCCTCAATTTCGTGCTGCCCTTCGCCAATACGCTCTATGTCACCGTGATCGGCACGGCGCTGCATGTCCTGCTGTCGGCCATGGGCGGCTATGTGCTGATCCAGGAAGACCTGCCGGGCCGCAGGATCATGGCCGGCATCATCCTGCTCACCCTGACCATCCCGACCCAGGTGATCCTGGTGCCGCTTTTCGTGGTGTTCAAGCAGTTCATGCTGCTCAACACCCTGCTGTCGCTGATCGTCTCGGAAATGGTCTCGGCCTTTTCGATCCTGCTGATGAAGACCTATTTCGAGCAGGTGCCCAAATCCATGATCGAATCCGCGCGCATGGACGGCGCCGGGCATTTCAAGCTGCTGCGGGATTTCTACCTGCCGCTGGCGCTGCCGGGCGTGCTGACCGTCACGGCCTTCCAGATCGTGCACAAATACAATCTCTTCATCGAGCCGCTGCTGTTCATCAACGACCCGCAGAAGATAACGCTGCAGATTGCCCTGCAATCGGTGATCCTGGGCGAAAGCGCCACCTCGACCAACGACTTCATCGCCCCCAATGTCACCATGGCCGCTATCGTGCTGGCGCTGGTGCCGCTGCTGGTTTTCTATCCCTTCATGCAGAAATACCTGATCCGCGGCCTCACCGTGGGCGGGGTGAAGGAATAGTCTTCAGGACAATCGCAAAATGCAGTTCACCGCCCATGTCACCCGCGCCGATCAGGCCGCCAATCCCTACTATTACATTCCCTTCGATGTCCCCGCTGGTACGACCCGCATCGATGTCGTCCTGGCCTATCCCAAGGCCGAGGATTGCGTGGTCGATCTCGGCGCCTTCGACCCGCGCGATACGGGCTATCCCACGCGCGAGGGGTTTCGCGGCTGGAGCGGCGGCGCGCGCGACCGCTTCTTCATCGCCACCGACGATGCCACGCCCGGCTATGTGCATGGCGACATCCAGCCCGGCACCTGGAATGTCATCCTCGGTCTCTACAAGGTCCCCGAGGCCGGCGCCGATGTCACGGTCACCATCACGCTCGACGCCGCGCAGCGCGCCCTCGAATCCCAGCCGGCCCGCACCTTTCCGGTGCGTCCGGGCGCCGGCTGGTACAAGGGGGACCTGCACTGCCACACCTTCCATTCCGACGCCAAGGGCGCCCCTGAAGTGCTCCATGCGGCCGCCAGACAGGCCGGGCTCGATTTCCTGGCCATTGCCGACCACAACACCATCACCCAGCGCCGCTATTTCCACCCGCAATCCTCGCCCGACCTCGTCTTTGTGCGAGGCATGGAAGTGACGACGGCAATCGGCCACGCCAATGTTTTCGGCGTCGATGACTGGATCGACTTCCGCATGACCCAGAAATCCGACGCCCATGTGCTGGAAAAGCTGGTGCATGAGCGAGGTGGCCTGCTCTCGATCAACCACGACAAGCCGGTCATTCCCTGGGACTACGACATGCCCGCCGCCGACTGCCAGGAGGTCTGGCAATCGACCTGGCTGGATTGGAACTGGGTGTCGCTGCAGCGCTACCAGCAGCGGCTTGCCGCCGGCATGAAACTCTCGGCCATTGGCGGCTCCGACTACCACCAGCCCGCCGACCTGCGCCCGGAGGGGCCGCTGGTGCTGGCGCGGCCGACCACCGTGCTCTACCTGCCCGAATTGAGCGAGGATGCCGTTCTCGCCGGCATGAAGGCGGGGCATGGCTACATCACCGAAAGCCCCGATGGCCCGCATCTGGAAATCCGCTGCGGCGCTTCCGTCATGGGCAGCTCGACCACAAGCCCGGATGCCGTCGATATCATCGTCCGGGGCGCCGGTGGCGACCGCCTGGTGCTGATCGATGCAAGTGGCTCCATCGCGGAGATGGACATTCCCGATGACGACTGGACGGTCAGCCTCAAGCTCGCCACGCCGAAAACCTTCCTCCGCGCCGAAATCATTGCCGTCGCCAGCCGGGACCGGCTGGTCGCCGAACTCGCAGCAGAGGTCGTGGGGCAGGTTCCGCCCGACTATTTCAAGGGTGCGCGGATCGCCGAGCAGCCCATTCGCCGCGCCCTGACCAACCCCATCTATATCGAGGCCTGATTTCCATGCTTATCGCCAACGCACCCTGTTCCTGGGGCATTACCGGTTCGGCCAGCAATGCCTATAGCTGGCAGCAATATCTCGACCAGGTCGCCGAGGCCGGCTATCGCGGCACCGAACTGGGCCCCTACGGCTTCCTGCCCAAGGATGTGGGCCTATTGCGCGACGAGCTGGCCAAGCGCGACCTCGTGCTGATCGGCGGCGTCCATGTCCACAGCTTCGGCGATGCCGCTTCGGCCCCGGACCTCATGGCGACCCTGCGCGATCTCTCCACCCTGATGCAGTCGCTCGGCGCCGGCCATGTCGTCATCATGGACCGCAGCGAATTCTACCCCAAGGGCCAGGAAGGCGTGCTCGACGCGGCCGGTTGGGCCGGGCTGACGCAGATGGTCCGCGATGCGCAAAGCCTGGTCGAAGGTGAATACGGCCTCAAGCTCAGCTTCCACCCCCATATCGGCACCGCCGTCGAAAAGGAGGGCCAGATCGACCGCCTGCTGGCCGACACTGATATCGACCTCTGCTTCGATACCGGCCATCACGCCTTCTGGGACCAGGACCCGTTGACCTATATGGAAAAGACCTTCCCCCGCATCGCCTATATGCATCTGAAAAATGTCGACCCGAAAGTCCGCGCCCGCGTGCTGTCGGGCGAGTTGTCGGTGGCCGATTCCTATGGCGCGGGCGTCATGTGTCCCTTGCCCGATGGCGTGGTCGACATTCAGGCCGTGATGCAGCTCTTGCAGCAGCGCCATTTCACCGGTCCCATTGTGGTCGAGCAGGACGTTGCCACCGATGCCGTCGAGACGCCGCTGCAACTGGCTGCCCGCAACCTTGCCTATATGAACGGGATCAATTCATGAGCGCGCCGATCAAGGTCGGGCTGATCGGTCTGGGTGAAGTTGCCCAGCTTATGCATCTGCCACTTCTCGCTGACGATCCGAGGTTTTCCATCGCCGCCATCAGCGATGTGTCGTCCAGCCTTCTCGAGCATGTCGGCAACCGCTACGGAGTCGCAACGCGTTCTCTCGATGCTAACAGTCTGCTAACCAATTCGAGCCTCGATGCGGTGTTTATTCTCACGCCGGATCATCTCCATGCCGAGCTGCTGGAGCAGGCGATCCGCTCGGGAAAACACGTCTTCATCGAGAAGCCCGCCTGCCTCACCGCGGCCCAGCTCGAGCCGATCCTGTCGGTGCCGCGCCGGCCGGGTCAGGTGGTTTTTGTCGGCTATATGCGACGGTTTTCCCGGGCTTTCCTCGCCCTCAAGGAGCGCCTGCCGCCGCTCGAAACCATCCGCCATGTCCGCATCCGCGACATCATCCGCGAGGCGCCGTTCTTCGTGGCGCAGACGCGTAACGTCTTCAAACCAAAAGATGTTTCCCCCGATCTCATCGCCGAGGGCCGCGCCCGCACGCAGGCCATGCTGCGCTCGGTCATGGGTGAAGACTGCCCGCCAGATGCCCTGCGCGCCTACCAGGTCCTGACCGGCCTTTCCTCGCACAGCTTCTCGGCCATGCGCGACCTGCTGGGCTCGCCCAAAGCGGTGCGCCATGCCACCCAACACAATGGCGAAACCGTCATTGCCCTCTTCGACTACGGCCATTTCACCGCGCTTTACGAAGCCGTCATCGACGACGTCTCCCGCTTTGACGCCGGCATCGAAGTGCTGACCCAGACCCAGCATTTCAAGATGAATTACGACACGCCCTATATCCGTAACCTCCCGACACGCCTCGAAATTACCACCTCGTCGGTCACGGAAACCGGCACCGAAATCATCGGCCCGATCTACGAAGATCCCTTCCGCATCGAGCTCAACGCCTTCCTCGACAGCATGGTCAACGGCACCCCGAACAAGACCAGTCTCGAAGACTCGCTTGAGGATCTGAAGCTCTTTGCCGAAGTCGGCCGCCAGTTCCGGGCGCAATAAATACCAAGGTCGGCCCGGCCGGTGGCGTCATACAGGCAAACAGGAGAGAATGCCCTGATGACCATGCACCTGCTACCCGAGCGGCACCGGGCCATTGCCTTCATCTTTCCGGCCATCATCGTGGTGATAGCGGCGATCAGTTTCCCGGTATTCATCGGCGCGGGTCGGGGCTGGTGGCCGGTGTTCATCCTGGCGCCAGCGGCAATTCTCGCCGTGGTTATCTGCATCGAGTTCCGCGCCACCGCTATCGGTTTCGATGCCTTTGGTGTTCACTATCGCAGTGTGGGCTATGCACTCGACGTGCCATGGTCCGGCATCGCGTTTCACGCCAATGGCGGCAAGCCGGTTCTGCGCGTCACCCAGGGCGAGCGGCATTTCTTCCCCTGGCTCGGCGCCATGTATGCGATCCTGCGCGTTGTCATGCCCTTTCGGGCCAACCATGCCAGCACCGCCATGGCCAATATTCCGCTCTACTTTTTTGTTGTCTCCGAACGCGATAGCGTGATGGCGGATTTGCGCGCGACGGCTCCCGACGGGGTTTTGTAAAAAATTCCACGTATCGCCCAAAGGAAAGGCCAAGCCGGATCGTCTTATTCATAAGCGCTGAAAATCGCGCCATGCTGATATTTCGAGGAGTTCATTCATGCCTGCTCTGACCCGTTTCGCCGCAGCCGCCCTTGTTGCCCTGTCCTTCTCCGCCGGGCCGGTCCTAGCCCAGGATGTCACCGACTATCTCGGCGTGCCCGGCCCCCTCACTTTCGATGGCACGGACTATCTGCTGAGCTGGTCGTCGCAGCCCAATGCGCAATATATCAAGCAGGAATATGTGCCCGCCGGACAGACGGTCGAGAACTTTGACAGCATGATCATGGTGGAGTTTCTCGCCTCCGAAATGACCCCGCTGCAGATGGCGAGCGCGCAGGTCAACATGCTCAACGAGCGCAAGGCCAGTGATCCGCTGGTCAATATGGACCTGATGCAGAACGAGCAGACCGGGGAAGTGCTGCTGGACTTTATCGTCTCGGCCAAGGACGAGAAGGGCGAATATATTGTCGAGTGGAACGGCTATCGCTATGCCAGCGCCCAGAATGCCGAGGGCGAGGTTGGCGGCATGCTGTTCGCCATCAGCCATCGCGCCTATGGCAATGAAGCGTCCCAGGCCTTCATGAGCACGCTCCGCGACTTCAAGGGCACGCAGATCGAAGAACTCTCCAAGGTGGCCTTGCCCGCGCTATAGGCGGATGCCCTTAGGGAGAGCCGGCTTCCGAACTGGGTGATAGCCTCTCCGATCCATTTAGGATGTGCTGCCGGATCGCCTGGCGGGCGACGGCGTGTGAGCCGGCCTGCAGCGCATCGATGATCGTCTCGTGCTCGGCGACCAGCTTGGTGATGTCGGGCACGCCGCGGCCATGCAGGACCTGCATGATGCGCTGGTGATAGGCGAGGGTGCGGTAGGCCTCGATGATGAACGGGTTGCCCGAGAGGCCAACCACTTTCTCGTGGAAGACGGCATTGAGCTTGACGAAATCGACATAGCTTTCGAACGTCGTGCCATAGGTGCCCCGGCCCATCCGGGCGTTGATTTCCCGCAATTCGACGATCAGGTCTGAATCGACGAGCGGAATGGCCGTTTCCAGCGCGCCGACCTCGAGAATGAGGCGGGCGCTGAACAGGTGGCGCAGTTCCAGGGCATCGGGCGGGGCAGCGACGCGATAGCCCTTGTTGGCCTCGAACGAGACAAGCCGTTCGGCATGCAGCCGTGCCAGGGCCTCCCGCACCGGGATGAGGCTGGTGCCGAATTCCTGGGCCAGCGCATCGATGATCAGCCGCTCGCCCTGGGCAATCTCGCCATTGGTGATGCGCTTGTGGATTTCCTCATGCGCGAGGTCGACCAGGCTGCGGCTGCGAATGAGTGCGGCAGGCCTGCGCGGTGTTTGGGGCGATTTGCTCATCGCGGCATCCTCCAGCCTCGGCCATGGGTTCGCAAGACTCCGCTTGCGAAATCCCCGATCTCTCCATAATCATATATAATCGATTATCATGAAGCGGAAGCTCTTTCCGCTTGGGGAGCTTCCATCATGACCGACCATATCCTGCTCGACCGTATTGGCGAGGGCGTTGCCGAACTGGTGCTCAACCGGCCCGAAAAGCACAATGCCATCAGCCCGGAAATGGCCAGCGCCATTCGCGATGCCCGTCGCGCCATCAACGACGATGACTCCATCCGCGCGGTCGTGGTGCGCGGGGCAGGCGAGAAGGCGTTCTGCGCCGGCACCGACATCGGCCGGCTCGACAGCTTCAAGGACGCCTGGGATTTCCGCAATCGTGTTTGCTACGCCACCGAATGCCGGCGCATCAAGAAGCCGACCGTCGCCGCGCTCAAGGGCTGGGCGGTGGGCGGTGGGCTCGAGATCGCCATCAATTGCGATATCCGTATCGCGGCGCCCTCCACCAAGATCGGCGCGCCCGAGGTCAAGCATGGCTGGTTGGGCGGGGGCGGGCAGACCCAGATGCTGACGCGGCTGGTCGGCTATGGCAAGGCGATGATGATCTGCCTGACCGGCGACACCTATGACAGCGAACAGGCCTATCGCATGGGCGTGCTGGAGCAAGTGGTGGGTGAGGGCGAGGAAGTGACCGCGGCGCGGTCGATGGCCGCGCGGATCGCCGGGCATACTTCCATCGCCACGATGACGGTCAAGGAGGGTATTCGGGCGGCGCTCAACGGCACGCTGGACGGGGCCTCGCGGTATGAGAACGACCTGATGGTGCTGGCCTTCGCGCTGGGCAACCAGCGCAAGGGCATCGACGCCTTCACCAGCCGGAAGGGCGGTTGATGGCCAGGGTCGTCCTCAAGGGGCTGAGCTGGGGCCATCGGCGCGCCACCGGGCCGCTCCAGCCGCTGGTCGACCGGTTTCGGGAGCGCCATCCCGATATCGACATCCAGTGGACGGTGCGGCCGCTGAGCGATTTCGAGCATCAGGGGCTGGCCGGTGTCGCCGAACTGTTCGACCTCATCATCTACGATCATCCGTTCAGCGGCGACCTCGTGGCGAGCGGGGCCTTCGTGCCGCTCGACCAGCATCTTCCCGGGCTGACGGTGGACGATGACGCGCGCTTCGTCGGAGCGTCGCTAACCAGTTATCGCTATGGCGGCTCGGTCTGGGGGGCGCCGATCGACGGGGCGACGCAGCATGCGCTCTATCGCACCGACCTGATGAGGGATCGGCCGCTGCCGCAGGCCTGGGACGAGGTGTTGACGCTGGGTCGCGCCTTGCGCAAGGACGGCCTCTATCTGGGGCTCGCTGGCGAGACGCCGCATGCCGGGCTGGTGGTGGCGGCGCTGATGGCGAATGCCGGCACGCCCTGGTCCACCGATCCGGCACAGCCGTTCCGCATCGACCGGGCGGCGCTCGGGGTGGCGCTGGAACGGACGGCGGCAGTGATGGCGCTGTGCCCGCCCGAGGCGATTAACTGGAACTCGATAGACCTGCACGACCAGATGGTGGCGCGCGACGATATCGTCTACGCGCCTTGCGTCTATGGCTATGCCACCTATGGCGAGGCTGATATGCGGCAACGGTTGAGCTTCGGGCCGTTCCCTGGCGCCGTGACGCCTTATCATGCCGGCACCGCGATCGGCGGTACGGCCATGGGATTATCGCGCCATTGTGCCGATAAGGATGCGGCGCTGGCTTTTATCGAATTCGTGTTGTCGGACGAGGCGCAATGCCAGATCATTCCGGCCCATCACGGCCAGCCGGCGCTTGCCGCCGCGTGGGACGATGCGGCGACGGATGCCCGCTTCAACCAATTCTTCTCGACGACCCGGTCGAGCATCGAGACGGCGTGGATTCGGCCGCGGCTGCCGGGCTATCCCGTGTTCCAGAAGGAAATGGGCGTGGTGGTGCGCCGCTTCCTCGCCGGGGAGATGGATATGGGTGCTGCACTCGACGGAATTGAAAAGCTGACCGCCGGGGTCAATCGCGGCGTCTAGACAATCTCGGCATTGCCCGACTTCGCCGAGCGCAGCATGGCACCCACCACTTCGACGGCCCGCGCCCCGACCAAAGCCGGGCCGGCATTTTCGACGGCCAGGCCCTTGCAGAGATCGACAAAGCGGTTGACCGGCTCGATGCAGGCATAAGCGCCGTCGCCCGGCGTAATCGGTATGACGATCTCGGTGCCGTCGAGGCGCTGGATCACGCAGCGCTCGCGCTCGACATCGAGCAGCAGCATGCCTTCGCTGCCATAGAGCCGCAGGTCGAGCTGGAAGGGTTTGCCATCGGGCACGGTGGCGGCGCCGGACAGGGCGGCCGTGGCGCCACCGGCCAGTTGCAGCGAGACGGAGTTGAACAGGTCCGCGCCGAGCTGCGATTTGCCGGTAAAGGCGAAGACGCGTTCTGGGGCGAGGTCAGCCAGATAGAACATGCCGCCCAGCAGATGGACGAGCTGGCCCCAGCCATAGCCGCCATTCTGCGGATTGGCCCAGGTTTCCGGATCGGGGCGGAACAGTTCGTTCTCCGTGCCGGGCATCTGCTGGCCCGACATCAGCTCCCCGATTGGCGAGGCCATGACCGCCGAGATATGACGGATAGTGCCGATGCGGCCTGCGGCCACCAGGCGCCGGGCCTCGGCGAAATAGGGGCGGAAGTTCCAGCCATAGGGCACGACGACATGGCGCTGCCGTTCGGCCGCCAGGGTGACGATGGCACGGGCCTCGTCGGCATCCACGGTCATCGGTTTTTCGACCAGCACATGGAGATTCTTTTCCAGCGCCTGCAGCGTCTGGACGCCGTGGAGGCGATGCGGCGAGGCGACGATCATGGCATCCATGGGCACGGTTTCGAGCAGTTCGTCATAGGACTCGGTGCCGTAGGGAATGCCGAAGGCCTGCTGAACCTTGGCGAGCTCGTCCTTTCCCAGACGGCAGACGCCGACCAGCTCGACATCGGGACGCGCCTTGAGGATGGGCAGGTGATTGGCGGCGGCCCACCAGCCGACGCCGACGATGCCGATACGAACCTTGCCTGCACTCATGATTTCCCTCCCGCTTTGCTCAAGAACATATATGATCGATTTTATAGGTCAACGATAGGGACGTTGACGGCAGGGCCAGCGCCACGTCCCAATGCCCGGAAAGAGGAGACGCAGATGAAGATCACCGCCATCAGGAGTTTCGTGGTCAATGCCCGGCTGCGGAACTGGATCTTCGTGCGGGTCGAAACCGACCAGCCGGGGCTCTACGGGCTGGGCGAGGCGACCATGGAGTTCCAGACGCGTGCGGTGACCGGCGCCGTGGAGGATATCGGCATGCTGATCCTCGGCGAGGACCCGCGCAATATCGAGCATCTCTGGCAGGTGATGTTCCGGCATCCTTTCTTCAAAGGCGGCATCGTCACCATGTCGGCGCTTTCGGGGATCGACCAGGCGCTGCACGATCTCAAGGCCAAGGATCTCGGCATTCCGCTGTGGCAGTTGATCGGCGGGCTGAGCCGCAGGCGGCTGCGCATGTATGACCATCTGGGCGGGGGCGATTCGACTGCGGTCTATAACAGCGCTGCGTCCGGGGCCTTCGCCGAAAAGGCGGCCCGCTCGCGGGAAGACGGATTTTCGGCGGTCAAGATACTGGCGGTCGGCAAGACGGCGCCGCTCGATGGCCATGCCGCGCTGGCCGAGGCCGAGGCATTGATGGCGGCCGCGCGCGAGGGTGCCGGCGAGGACATGGACATCATGGTGGACCTGCATGGGCGCACCACGGCGGCCATGGCCATCGAATATGCCAAGGTGCTCGAACCCTATCGGCCGTTCTTTCTCGAAGAGCCGTGCCAGCCGGAAAACTGGCAGGGCACGGCGCGCGTGGCGGCTTCGACCAGCATCCCCATCGCAGCCGGAGAGCGGCTGGTGCATCGGCATGAATTCCTGCACCTGCTGCAGGCCGGCGCGATCGCCGTGGCACAGCCCGATGTCTGCCATGCCGGCGGCATTACCGAGACGCGCCGTATCGCGACCCTGTGCGACACGTTCGGCGTATCGATGGCGCCGCACAATCCGCTCGGGCCCATCGCGACGATGGTCAATATCCATCTCGGCTTCGCCACGCCGAACTTCCTCATCCAGGAGGTGATGCGCTCCGATGTGCCATGGCGCGACGAAATCATTTCCGGCGTGACGCCGATCGTCGGGGGCTATGTCGAACCGAGCCAGGCGCCCGGCATCGGCGTCGAGATCAATTTCGAGGCGGCGGAAAAGCACCCCTTCGAGGAGGTCAGGCCGATCCAGTGGTATCATCACGACGGCAGCGTCGCCGACTGGTAGGTCAGCGCGTGGCGCCGTAGGGCCCGAAACCTGCCGTCCAGCGCTCCAGCGCCGCCTCGAAGAACGGGTCGGGCATGAGCGTGGGGACACGGCAGGCGCCGGCATTGTCGATGCCGGCGCGGCGCGCGAACATGCGCTTGCCATAGAAGATCGCCACATCGAGCGTCTGCATGGCAAAGACGATGTAGGGGAGCACCTGCGCGTAAAGCCGTTCGGCCTCGGCCAGGTCGCCGGCCTTGATAGCGCGGAAGATGGCGACCTGGATGTCGGCGCAGTCTGGTGCCGGGATCATGCCGGCGCAACCGGCGAGCAGGTTGTCCGGCAGTTCCAGGCCACCGCGGCCATTGAAGATGGGGAAGTCATTGCCCTGCGAGACCACGAAGGGACGCACCTGCACGACCGGACCTTCGCCCTTCATCAGGGTGAAGTTGGGGTGACGGGCGCGAAGCAGGCCGACCTCGTCGGGGCTGAGCCCGACGCCGAGAAATTCCGGCGCATTCTGGATGCCGACGGCGATGTCGATGCCGGCCATGGCGGTGGAGTAGAATTCGAGGAGATCGCCACTCGACGGACGCTGGCCCAGCGGCGGCTGCAGGATGAGGTAATCGGCGCCCGAGGCTTCGGCCGACGCCGCTAGCATGCGCACTTCATCGAGCGTGGCCCCGGCGATGGTCGCCATCAGCGGCACACGGCCGGCAATATCCTCGACGGCCCAGCGGACAAGGGTTTCACGCTCGTCTGGGGTCAGCGCCTTGACCTCGGTGATCAGCCCCAGGATCGCGATTCCATGGCAGCCCGAGGCGATGCAGACCTCGACCTGGCGGCGAAAGGCGGTGCGATCCAGCCGGTTGTCGGCATCGAAGAAGGCATAGAGCATCGGGAAGATGCCGTGTGGCTGGGTCACGTCTGGTCCCTCGAACGTCATGAGGCGCTTGCGGCTTCTCATTCGACTTTATATGATAAACATATAAACTAGAACCGATGCTAGTCGGAGGAGGGGGAGAGGGGCAAGTACACACTTGACGGGAGGCTTTGGAACACAGATCGAATTGGCAATGGTCAGACGCTCAACTACATCGAATCGCGAGGATATGCCGCTTGGCGGGTTGATGCCCGTGCGCGGCATTCTTGGTCAGGTCGTCAGCGATCTCGGCCGCCGTATCGTGGCGGGCGAGTGGAAGACCGACGAAACCCTGCCGACCGAAACCGAGTTGATGGACGAACTCAAGGTGGGGCGCTCGGTAGTGCGCGAGTCCATCCGCATTCTCAATGCGAAGGGGCTGGTGCGCAGCCGGCAGATGGCGGGGACCACCGTCATGCCGCGGGCCGTCTGGCGATTGCTCGATCCCGATCTGATCCAGTGGCGAATGCAGGCGGCGGACCGCAAGGTGCTGCTCAAGGACCTGCTGCAGGTCCGCCTGACACTGGAGCCCGGCGTGGTCTGGGCCGCCACGGCCAATGGCAGCGAGGCCGCAAAGGCCCGCATCCATGCGGCCTGGCAGGGCAAGATCGCCGTGCTGCACGAAGAATCCGTCACGCCCGAAGAACAGCGCCAGCATTTCATCACGCATGATCTCGAATTTCACCGCGCGTTCCTGGCAGCGGTGGGGTCGGAAATTCTCGAGCAGCTTTTTTCGGTGATCGAGGCGGCTTTGTCGCTGATGATCGACGTGCAGATGCAGGCTCGCGGTTCGACCACCGCACTCGTCGGAATGGAAGAGACCAACCAGTTGCATCAGGACGTCTACGACGCCTTTGCCGCCGGCGACGCCGAAGGGGCCGAGAGGGCCATGCGGCATCTCATCCAGAGCGCCATTATTGACGCTAACAGGGGTTTTTCGCTCACCGAGTGAGCCCCCTAGGAATCGACATGACAGAACCGACGGAAGCCCAGCGCCAGCTGTTCAAGCGGGTGGCGGAGCGGCTGCAGCAACACGACTTCAAGGGCTGGTTTTACGGCGACTCGGTGGGCTTCGAGGGCCTTATCGCCGCAGGCGATCTGCTCGGCCTCTCCACCTGGCAGGACTTTTCGCAAGGCTTCTTCCGCGCCTGGTCGACCCGGCGCGAACCCTGGCAGCTCGACGACAATACGGCGCCCGGCCATGTCATGTGCGAGATCGTCAAGCGCACGGGCGATGCGGTGCTGCTCAAGGCGGTGATCGAACTGGCCGAGCATCTCTATTCGCGCCGCCGGGTACGGGACGTCGCCATCACCTTCGAGGATACGCTGCGGGCGCTGCGCCAGCCTTATGGCGGTCCGGCGCTCGACGCTGCCCAGCAGGCGCAGATGGGCGATCCTGGCGCCGGCACCTGGCTCGACTGCATGCATTTCGACCCGCCTTTCTATGCCCATCTCGCTAAAATCGGTGGTGGGGCGGAATGGTCGCAGCGGGCGGTGGACGAGATACTGGCCTATCGCGAACTGCTGTTCGACGCGGAACTGGGTCTCTACAACCACTTCTGGCTCGAAAAAACCCAGCGATCCTACATTCGCGGCTGGGGCCGCGGGCAGGGCTGGGGGCTGCTTGGGCTGATCGATGTTGCCGAGCATGCGGACAAGGGCGCGAACCGCTATGACGAGGTGGTACGCAACGCCCAGGACCTCGCCGCGGCGATGCTGAAATGGCAACTGCCCGATGGCAATTGGTGGGCCATGGTGCACGAGCCCGAATCCGGCCCCGAATCCTCGACAGCGGCCTTCATGGCCGGCGCCTTCTATCGCGGCATAAGGCTGGGACTATTGCCAGCCGAAACCTTCCGCGCCGCGGCCGACAAGGCCTATGACGCCATACTGGCCAATCTCGATGCCGACGGCAACCTGCAGGGCGTCTCCGCGGCGGTCTATGCGGCGCTGACGCAGGAGCATTACTGGCACGTGCCGCGTGGCTATATCGTGCCGTGGGGGCAGGGCCCGGTGCTGACCGCGGCGCTGGCCCGGCAGCAGGTCGACCTCTAGAAGACGAGGCGGGGCCGATGCCCCGCCTTTTCACTCAGCCGAATTCGGCGGTCCGCTGGCCCCTGACTCCGGGGTGGCAGATGAAGAGGTTGCCCGCATCGGGCGCAGCGGCCCGCTCGGCTTCGCTCATCCCATAGCTGGCGGTGGTGATGTAGAGCTGGTCGAGATCGGGGCCGGCAAAGGCGCAACTGGTCACCTTGGCGACGGGCAGGTCGATGACCTTGTCGACCTCGCCGCGCGGATTGAAGCGCACGACGCAGCCACCATCCCAGCGCGCATTCCACAGATAGCCTTCGGCATCGACGCAGGAGCCATCCGGCGCGCCGCGGTCGAATTCGGCAAAGGCCCGCTTGTTGGTGACCACGCCGTCATCGAGGTCGAAATCATAGGCCGAGATGACGCCCGAGGCCGTATCGCAGAAATACATGGTGCGATTATCCGGGCTCCAGCACACGGTGTTGGACACCCAGATACCGGTTTCGAACGGAGTGAGCGTCAGGTCCGGATCGAGGCGGTAGAGTGTGCCGGCGCCGGCGATGAGATCGATGCCAGCGCCATTGGGCTGGATATTGTTCTGCATGGTGCCGAACCAGAAGCGCCCGCGCGCATCGGTGCCCGCGTCATTGGAGCGGTTATAGGGCAGTTGCGGCTCGGGATTGAGCAGATGCGTCAGCTTGCCGGTGGCATAGTCGAAGCTGCTGATGCCGCTGTGGCAGGCGACGATGAGCCCGGTGCCGTCCTTCTTGGCCCGAACCGCCGTGATCATCTCGGGCATGTCGTAGCTCTGGACGTCCCCACTGGCCGGATCGAGGCAAAACAGCCGCGATGGCAGGGGCACGTCGAGCCACCAGAGCCGGCCGCGCCTGGCGTCCCAGTAGGTGCCCTCGCCGAGGACGTTGCGACAGGCGACGGCAGTGGAAACCTCGATGGTCATGATCGGCTTTCTCCCTATTCGTACATGCGGATGGTGACGCCGCCATCGACGACGATATTGGCGCCGACAATGAAGCGGGCTTCGTCCGAAGCCAGCATGGCAGCGACGGCGGCGATTTCCTCGGGGCGGCCGAGGCGCTTGAGCGGCTGGCGCGCTTCCACCTTGGCGCGTGCATCCGGATCGGGGTCGTCCGCGAACATCTTCCGGTTGAGCGGCGTGTCGATATAGCCGGGCGAGATGGCGTTCACGATGACGCCGCGTTCGGCATATTCGAGCGCCAGCGAACGGGTAAGGCCGAGCAGGCCATGCTTGGCGACGGGGTAGGGAAAGGTGTTGCGGATCACCTGAAAGGAATGGTTGGACGCGATATTGACGATGGCGCCACTGCCTCTCGCCAGCATGTGCGGCAGTACGGCGCGACAGCAATACCAGGCCCCGTCGAGATCAACGGACATGCAACGCTGCCAGTCGGCATCGGTGATCTGGAGCGGATCGCCGAAGACGGCAATGCCGGCATTGTTGACCAGGATATCGGGCGAGCCGAAAGCCGAGACGGTTTCGGCGACCATGGCTTCGATGCTCTTGGTGTCACTGACATCGGTTCGGATGCACAGCGCTTCGGCGCCGCTGTCGCGCAATTGTCCCGCGACCGCTTCGCCGCGCTCACGCTCGCGTTCAGCGATGACGACGCGTGCGCCTTCGGCCGCAAAACGCCGGGCAATGGCTTCGCCAATGCCCTGGCCCGCTCCGGTGACGATGGCGATCTTGCCCACGAGACGTTGCATGTTTTCCTCCGACGCAACTCGATGTTTCGATGTTGCGTTGACTTTATATGATAAACAGATAATCCTCTAATTCGTCAACCGGATGCTGGCCAGCTCGACGAGCATGGACCGCGCGGATGATCGTAAAATCGGTCAGGGAGGACCAGATGACCACACTTACCCGCCTGCTCGGCAGCACAATCTTGGCCGCGGGCCTGTTCGGCGCCGTCTTTGCCGGTGCCGCAACGGCCCAGGACAAGCTCATCGTCAACATCAACAAGAGCGGCACTCAGCAGTATTTCATTGATCAGGGCGACGGCTTCACCGCGGCCGCCGAAGAACTCGGCTATCAGGCCAGTGTGATCAACGTCGAACTCGATGCCAACCTGGCCATCAGCGCCATGACCGACGCCCTTGCGGCCGGTGCCAAGGGCATCGCCATCACCGTTCCGGACCAGGCCATCGGGCCGGCGGTCGCCAAGGCAGCGGCTGATGCCGGTGTCCTGCTGGTCGGCACCAATGACAATATCGCCGATGCCGAAGGCAATCCGATCCCGCTGGTCGGCTTCGACGGCAAGGATATGGGCACCAAGGTTGGCATTGCTGCCGGCGAACTGCTCAACGAAAGCGATTGGCTGGGCGGCGGCACCTACGGCATCCTGTCGGTCGAAGTGCAGACCCTCTCGGTCTGCAACGACCGTACCGATGCCTCGCGTGCCGAGATCACCAAGGCCGGTGCCGATGCCGCCCGTATCTTCCCGGTGACCTATGACGGTACGACCAATTCGGCTCTCGAAGCCGCCGGTCCCGTGGTCACCGCGCATCCCGATGTCGACAAGTGGGTGGTGTTCGGCTGCAATGACGAAGGCGTGCTCGGTACGCTCAATGCGCTGACCAATGCCGGTTTCGCGCCGGATGACATCATCGCCGTGGGCCTGGGTGCCTATGAAGCCTGCCGCCCCTGGGCTGCCGGCCAGCCGAGCGGCTTCAAGGCTGCGCTCTATATCAGCGGTACCGATGTCGGCGCTGCCGCGGCCAAGGTGCTGATCGCGGCGCTCGAAGACGGCGTGGAACTGCCCGCCAATACGGTGGCGGATACCTCGATCGTCACGCCGGAAAACTATCAGGACCATATGCCCTGCACCTGAGCGCAGGCATGCTCCGGCGGGTCGCCTCGGGCGGCCCGCCCCATTATTCTGCAGATTTGGCTGGTTGGTATGATGGCTGAAACACCCGTCGTTGATATTCGCCGCGTGGGCAAGGCATTCCCGAATGTGCGGGCGCTGGCCGATCTCACTTTCGACGTTCGCCGCGGCGAGGTGGTCGCCTTTGTCGGTGAGAACGGCGCCGGCAAGTCCACTTTGCTCAAGATACTGTCCGGCGATTACCAGCTCGATGAGGGTGAGGTTCTGCTCGATGGGCAGGAAGCCAGCCATGTCAGCCCGCGCGAGGCCAGACAGGCCGGGTTCCGCCTGGTGCGGCAGGAGCCCGAGATCGTTCCCCATGTCAGCGCCGCCGAGAATATCTTCGTGGGCGAGCTGCCGCAGCGGCGCGGCGTCGTCGATTTCGCCAGGCTTCGTGCCGATGCCAGGGCTTTGCTGGAGGAATGCGGCTTCGATGGCCTCATCGACCCGGCGGCCATGGGTGATACGCTGTCGCCGGCGCAGAAACATATCGTCGAGATCGCCCGGGCGCTGAAGCCCGGCGTCAAGGTGGTCGCCTTCGATGAGCCGACATCCTCGCTCACCTCGGACGAAACCGAGCGGCTGTTCACGCTGATCCGCAAGCTGCGCGATCGCGGGCTGGGCGTGATCTACGTGACCCATCGCCTGCATGAGGTGATGGAAATTTCCGATCGCATCGTCATCCTGCGCGATGGCCGGCTGGTCGATGTGTGCGAGACCAGGTCAGTGACACCGGACGATGTCGTCCGCATGATGGTGGGCCGCGATCTATCCTACGGCTTCAGCCGCATCGAGACGACACGGCCCGAAGTGGTGCTGGAAGTCTCGAACCTGTCGAGCCGCTTCCACGAGAATGTCAATTTCAAGATTCATGCCGGCGAAATCCTCGGCTTTGCCGGACTGGTGGGCGCCGGGCGCACCGAGCTTGCCAAGGTTATTTTCGGCGACATTCACAAGCGCAGCGGCGACGTGCTGGTGGCCGGCCAGCGCACCCGCATCAAGGCGCCATCGGACGCGATTGCCGCCAGCATCGGCTTTGCTCCGGAAGACCGGAAGGGCGAGGGGCTGATCCTGGTTCGCTCGGTGATGGAGAACGCCTCGATGGCGGTCTTCTCGACGCTGAGCCGCTTCGGCATCCTGCGCAACAAGATGATGGTCGACACCGTCTCGCCATTGATCGACAGTCTCGAAATCAAGACCCCGTCGCTGGAGCAGGAAGTCGGCAAGCTGTCAGGCGGCAACCAGCAGAAGGTTGTGCTGGCTCGCTGGCTGGCGGCCAAGCCGAAGGTGTTGATTCTCGACGAACCGACGCGTGCCGTCGATGTCGGCGCCAAGGCCGAAATCTACCGGCTGATCGACAGTCTCGCCAAAAGCGGCATCGCCATCATGCTGATTTCCTCGGAAATGCCGGAGCTGCTGGCGCTGGCCGACCGCATCGTCGTCATGCATGCCGGCCAGCTTTCCGACCCGATAGAAAAGAGCGAAGCGTCGGAAGAACGCATCCTCAACGCCGCGCTCGGCCAGCAGGCCGCGTAGCGAGACATCCACCCAAGAGGGGTTCATGACCAATATTTCCCAAACCACCACGCAGCGTTCCACGGAGAACCCGTTCAAGGCGTTTACCCGTTTCGTGGGTGCGGAAAACCTGTCCCTGCTGATCGCGCTGGTGCTGCTGGTGGCGCTGATCGCCAGCCAGACGCCGTTCTTCTTCGTGCCGCGCAACCTGATGAATATTGGCATGAACCTGGCTGTGGTCGGGCTACTTGGCGTCGGCATGACCATCGTCATCGTCTCGGGTGCCCTCGACATTTCCGTCGGCTCCATTGCCGGCGTGGCCTCGGTGGTCTCGGCCATCTTCGTCACCTATGTGGGGACAGTCACCGGTGGCGTATTCATGGGTGTATTGGCGGGCGCGCTACTGGGCGTGGTGAACGCCGCGATCATTTCCTATCTCAGGGTCAATGCGGTGGTGGCGACGCTCGCCACGCTATCGGCCTATCGCGGCATCGCCTTTCTCGTCGCGCCCGAAGGTCGGCCGATCGGCGTGCTCGACCAGAATTTCGCCTATATCGGCTCGGGACGCGTGCTCGAAAGCGGCAGCTTTCCCGGCATCCCGGTGGCCTTGCTGCTGCTTGTGGCCGTCGCCGTGGTCGCCCATTTCGTCATGAGCTCGACCGTCTTCGGCCGGGCCGTCTATTCGATGGGCGGCAACCCGGCCGCGGCCCGCCTGGCGGGTATCAACCTCACCCGGATGAAGTTCTACATCTTCACAATTTCCGGGGCGCTGGCGGGACTGGCGGGCGTGCTGGTGACGGCGCGGACCAGTTCGGGCCAGCCGGCTTCGGGAACGCAGGGCCTCGAGCTCGAAGCGATTACCGCCGTGTTTCTCGGCGGCGCCATCCTGGCGGGCGGCAAGGGCACCATTGTCGGGACCATGCTGGCGGTAGTGCTGCTGGCGACGCTGAGCAATGGCATGAACCTGCTCAATATCCCGACCTTCTACCAGCTCGTCGCCAAGGGCTTCCTGCTGATCGTGGCGGTGGCCATCGGCCAGTGGCGCATGGCGCGGGCGGAACGGGCGCAGGCCCGCGCCTCGCTGGCCGGCTGAGGGGCGCCATGGCCATTATCGCGATAGAAAGCAATGCCCTGCTTGTCGAGGTGGACGCGGATTTCGGCGCCCGCGTCGTCAGCCTCATCGACCGGCGCTCCGGCCGGGACTGGATGGCCAAGGGGCCGCAGAGTTCGCAGGTCGGCGAGGACGCGGTCTATGCCGCCGACGAGGCGGTGGGCTGGGACGAGTGCTTCCCCACCGTTGCGCCCTGGGATGCGAGCGGAACGACGCATGGCCGCCGGCTGCGCGACCATGGGGACCTCTGGGGACGGCCCTTCACGGTCGAGGCACAGGCGCCCGACAGCCTGACGCTGAGCCGGACCGCTGGCGGCTTCCGCTTCACCCGGCGGCTGAGTGCTGATGATGCGGTGCTGGCCGCCGACTATCGAGTCGACAATATCGGCGATGTGGCGCTGCCCTATATGTGGGCGCTGCATGGCCTGCTCGCCGTGACGCCGGAGGACAGGATCGAACTCGGCGTTGATACCGTCTCGGCTAGTTATCTCTCCCGCGATGGCAAGACCATCGTGGCGCCGCAACTGGCCTGGCCCGGCCCGAACCGCGCGCTGGACCTGAAGCTCGATGCTGTCCATCCCGCGACCACCCAGTTCGCCGGCAAGCTCTATGCCAGCACGGTTCCCGGCGCCCGCGCCGCGGTGAGCGGCCCACGCGGCGCCATCGATATCGCCTTTGACAATGCCGAGATCGCTCATCTGGGCATCTGGCTCAACTATGGCGGTTGGCCGGCACCCGGCAATGGCCACCACATCGCGCTCGAACCCACCACCGCGCCGGTCGATCATCTCGGCCAGGCGCTGGAGCAGGGCAGCGCGACAATCCTCGCCCCCGGCGCCAGCGCAAGCTGGACCATAACCATGACGCTGCGCGCCCCTTAGTACGGACCCGGAAGATGACCGAAGAACCCCATATTCTCTACAGCGTCGACAATGGCATCGCCCATATGGTGATGAACCGCCCCGCCAAGCTCAACGCCATTACCGCGGCGATGGGCGGCGAATTCGTGCGCATCTGCCGCGAGGTCGATTATCGCGACGATATCAAGGTGCTGGTGATCTCGGGTGCCGGCGACCGCGCCTTCTCGGCGGGCAGCGACGTTACCGCGCTCGACGATCTGGGCGGCCCCTGGGAGCAGCGCAATCGCGCCGAATATGATCGCGACTACATCGCGCCGCTGCTCAAGCTGCGCAAACCCTCCATCGCCATGATCGACGGCTATTGCCTCGGCGGGGGCTGGAAGTGGCCATGAGCTGCGATATCCGCGTGGCGACGGATCGCTCGCGATTCGGTGCGCCGGAAGTGCAGCGCGGCTGGCATGCCGGCTCGGGCAATACCTCCATCCTGCCGCGGCTGATCGGCTACGGCAATGCGGCGCGCTGGATTCTGACGGGCGAGATATTCCCCGCCGCCGAGGCGCACCGCGTCGGTTTCGTGCAGGACCTCGTATCGGTCGAGGAGCTTGAGGCCCGCACCATGGCGATCGCCGCGCGGCTGGCCAAGAACCCGCCCATCGCCGTGCAATCGGCCAAGAATATCATCAAGCAGAGCCAGGGCACGTCCATCGCCCAGGGCCTCGCCTGGGAGAATGACGGCTATACGCTCTGCATGTCCACCAAGGATGCCGCCGAAGGCATCAAGGCCTTCAGCGAGAAGCGCGAACCGGTATTCCGGGGGCGCTGATGAACCAGATCCAACCCAAGATGAGTGGTCAAACCATGTCCAGTACCGGCCCCCTGGCGGGCCTTCGCGTCCTCGATCTCACCATTGCCCTGGCCGGTCCCATGTGCACGCAGCGCATGGGCGAGATGGGCGCCGATATCGTCAAGATCGAAGCCCCAGGGGGCGGCGACTTCTCGCGCTACTCCACCATGGCCGGCATCACCAAATTCGGCGACGCGACGACCTTCGTGACCCTTAACCGCAACAAGCGCTCGCTGATCCTCGACCTCAAGTCCGATGCCGGGCGTGAGGTATTGTACCGGATGGTCAAGGATGCGGACGTGCTGGTGCAGAATTTCCGGCCGCGCGTCGCCAGCAAGCTGGGCATCGATTACGCGACGCTGAGCGCCATCAATCCGCGGCTGGTCTATGGCTCGATCAGCGGCTATGGCGAGGACGGGCCCTTGAAGGACCGGCCGGGGCAGGACCTGCTGCTGCAGAGCTTTGCCGGCCTCACCATGAATGCCGGGCGCTCCAGCGAATTGCCGCATCCTTCCCCGCTCTACATGGTCGACGTCTCGGCCTCGCACCAGCTGACCGAGGGCGTGCTGGCAGCGCTGGTGGCGCGCGCCACGACTGGACGCGGGCAGGAAATCAAGGTCACCATGGTCTCGGCGATCATGGAGATGCAGGTGCAGGAATTAACGTCGTTCATGGCGGCCGAGGCGCCGCCGACCCGTTCGGGCAGTCCGCAGGCGTCCATCTACATGGAGCCGCCCTATGGCATCTATCGCTGCGCGGACGCCCATATCGCCCTGGCCCAGGTCGATCTCGACCGGCTGGGCGACGTCATCGGCGTGCCGGCGCTGAAGGCGCTCAAGACATCGCGGCCGTCGCAGAAGGACAGCGCAGCGCTGATGCGCTGGCGCGACGACATCTATGACGCCGTCGCCGCGCGCCTGCGCGAAGACACCGTCGCGCATTGGGACAACCTGCTGACCGAGCACGGCCTGTGGTGCGGCCCGGTCAACGACTATGCGACCTTCCTCGCCCATCCGCAGACCCAGCGCTATCTCACCACCATGACGCATTCCAAGGGTGGCGAATACCGCACCGTGGCGCCGGCCATCCGCTTCTCCGGCGATCCCGATCCGTCTTTGCGCGGCTCGCCGCGCTATGGCGAGCACAGCCGCGAGGTCTTGCTCGAAGCTGGTTTCAGCATTGCCGAGGTCGACAAGCTCTTCGCGGACAATGTTGCGGTATCGCCAGTGGTGGACGTCTGATGGCCGGGCGGCTGGCAAACGGCCATGTCTTCGTCACCGGCGGCAGCCGGGGCATCGGCGCGGCCATTGTTGAAAAGGCGCTGGCCGAGGGTGCATGCGTCACCATGGTCGATCTCGACCGCGCGGCGGGCGAGGCCTTCGTCGCCGGGCTTGCCGATCGCGACCGGGTGCATTTCGAGGCCGGCGATATCCGACGCATCGAGGACATTTCGCGCGTGCACGACGCGGGCGTCAAAAAGTTCGGCGCCGTGACCGGGCTGGTCAACAATGCCGGTCGCAATTCCAATGCCGACCCGGTCACGATGACCGAGGCCGAATGGGACGATGTGTTTTCGGTCGACCTCAAGGCTGCCTGGCTCTGCGCCAAAGTGGTGCTGCCGGCCATGCTGGCGGCCAAGGCCGGGTCGATCGTCAATATCGCCTCGGTCCATGCCGACCACACGTTCCCCGGCTATTTTCCCTATGCCGCGGCGAAATCCGGCCTTGTCGGGCTCACGCGGTCGCTGGCGCTGGAAGTCGGGCCGAAGCAGGTCCGCGTCAATGCCATCTCGCCCGGCTGGACCGAGACCAAGCTGGTGGCCGAATATCTCGCCACCCAGCCGCCGGAAATGCGCCAGCAGGTGCTCGACGTGCATCCCATGGCTCGTATCGCCAAACCGGCCGAGATTGCCAATTGCGTCGTCTTCCTGCTCTCGGACGAGGCGTCCTTCGTCACCGGCGCGAACTGGCGGGTCGATGGCGGCCTTGGAGCGCGCTTCGCCGGCTGAGTAAGTTGAACGGGCCTGCGTGCCCGTCCGCATTATTGGAAAACAACATGAACAAGATTGACCTGCAAGACCAGACCGCCGTCATCACCGGCGGCGCCCAGGGACTGGGCTTCGCCATGGCTCATCGCATCCTGCAGTCCGGGGCCAAAGTCAGCCTCTGGGATCGCGATGGTGCCGTGCTGGAACAGGCTGTCGCCGCGCTCGGGCAGGGTGCTTCCAGCAAGGTGGTGGATATTACCGACCTCAATGGCTTGAGCAGGGTGCATGCGGAAGTCGAGGCGGAACTGGGCCCGGTCTCGATCCTGGTGAATTCAGCCGGCATTGCCGGCAGCAATACCAGCCTCGACCAGTATGATCCGGACGAATGGCGCCGGGTCATCGAGATCAATCTCAATGGCACATTCTACGTCAACAAGGTGGTGGTGCCGTCCATGAAGGCCCGCAATTACGGGCGTATCGTCAACATCGCCTCCGTGGCCGGCAAGGAGGGCAATCCGAACCTCTCCGCCTATTCCGCGGCCAAGGCCGGCGTCATCGGCCTCACCAAGTCCCTCGGCAAGGAACTGGCGAAATACGACATCGCGGTCAATGCCATCACGCCTGCCACCGCCAAGACCCGTATCCTCGACACCCTCACCGAGGAATTCATCAATTACATGCTGGTCCGCATTCCGCGCGGCCGCTTTCTCGATGTCGAAGAGGCCGCGGCCATGGTCGCCTGGCTGGTGTCCAAGGAGAACAGCTTCACCACCGCCTCGGTCTTCGACCTGTCGGGTGGCCGGTGCACCTACTGACCATGTCCGGCGGGGGCCGGCGCCAACGCCGGCCCGTTCGTAATGGTCATCCGCCAATGGCCTCATTGGCGGCGATGGTGGCCATGTTGATGATGCCGCGCGAGGTGACCGACGGCGCCAGGATATGCGCCGGCTGGCGCGTGCCCATCAGGATCGGCCCCACGGGCAGGGCGTTGTTGAGCTCCTTGAGCAGGGTCACCGACAGGTTCGCCGCTTCCAGATTGGGGAAGATCAGCAGGTTGGCTTCGCCCTTCAGCACCGAGTTGGGCACATAGCGCTCGCGCAGGCTTTCGTTGATCGCCAGGTCGCCCTGCATTTCGCCATCGACGACGAGGTCGGGTGCCACCTGCTTGAGTGTCTCGTAGACGACGCGCATTTTTTCGCTGGTCGTACCGTCGCGCGAGCCGAAATTCGAATAGCTCAGCAAGGCCGCTCTGGCCTCGATATTGAAGCGCTTGAGGTGGTTGTGCGCCTGCAGCGTGATGGCGACGATTTCCTCGGCCGTCGGGTCGATATTGACATAGGTATCGGCGAGGAAGAACACGCCGCGATTCATCACCAGCATGGAGAGCGCCGAAAGCTGGCGGGCTTCGGGGGCAAGCCCGATTACCGACTGGATGTCGCGGGCATGCTTGATGAAGCGCCCCTGCAAGCCGCAGATCAGCGCATCGGCCTCGCCGCGCCGCACGGCCAGCGCCCCGATGACCGTGGTATTGGTGCGCACGATGGTGCGGGCCGTGTCCGGCGTCACGCCCTTGCGGCCGACCAGTTCATGGAAATCGGCGACATAGTCGCGATAGCGCGGATCGTCTTCGGGATTGACCACATCGAAGTCCCGCCCGGCCTTGAGGGTCAGCCCGAAACGGGCGATGCGCTGCTCGATGACCGAGGGCCGGCCAATGAGGATGGAGCGGCCGATATTGTCCTCCAGCATCACCTGAGTGGCGCGCAATACGCGCTCGTCCTCGCCATCGGCAAACACGATGCGCTTGTTCTGCCCCTGCGCCCGCTCGATCATCGGCTTCATCACCAGGCCCGAGCGGAACACGAAGCGGTTGAGCGTATCGCGATAGGCGGCGAAGTCGGTGATGGGCCGCTTGGCAACGCCCGATTCCATCGCCGCCTTGGCCACGGCCGGGGCGATGCGCAGGATCAGCCGCTGGTCGAACGGGTTGGGAATGAGATAATCCGGCCCGAAAATGGCCGGCACGCCATGCGCGCTGGCTTCGAGGCCCGGCTCATGCGCCAGCCTGGCGATGGCGTGGGCGGCGGCGGCCTTCATCTCCTCGTTGATCACGGTCGCGCCGCAATCGAGCGCGCCGCGGAACAGGAAGGGGAAGCAGAGGACGTTATTGACCTGGTTGGGATAGTCCGAGCGTCCAGTGCAGATCATCGCATCGGGCCGCGCCTCGCGCGCCAGTTCGGGCATGATTTCGGGAATGGGGTTGGAGAGCGCGAGGATCAGCGGATTTGCCGCCATGTCCTTCATCATCTCGGGCTTGAGCGCACCGGCCTTGGAGAGCCCGACATAGATATCGGCGCCTTCCATCACCTCGCTCAGCTCGGTCTTGTCACTGTCCTGCGCGAAGGCGCCGCGCCAGCGGTCAACGCTGTTGTCGCGCTTTTTGGTCACTAGCCCCTTGGAATCGGCGATCCAGATATTCTCGCGCTTCGCCCCCACCGCGATCAGCATGTTCATGCAGGCAATGGCGGCCGCGCCGGCTCCCGAGGTGACGATCTTGGCCTTGGCGATGTCCTTGCCCACCAGCTTCATGGCGTTGAGCACGGCGGCGGCCACGATGATGGCGGTACCGTGCTGGTCGTCATGGAAGACGGGGATGTTCATGCGCTCGCGCAGGGCCTCCTCGATCTCGAAGCATTCCGGCGCCTTGATGTCCTCGAGATTGATGCCGCCGAAGCTAGGCTCGAGCGGCGCAACGATCTCGATGAAGCGCTTGGGATCCTGCTCGTTCACCTCGATATCGATGGAGTCGATGCCGGCGAATTTCTTGAACAGCACCGCCTTGCCTTCCATGACGGGCTTGGATGCTAGCGCGCCGATATTGCCCAGGCCGAGCACGGCGGTGCCGTTGGAGATCACCGCCACCAGATTGCCCTTGGAGGTATATTTATAGGCCGCCTGCGGATCTGCGGCGATTTCCTCGCAGGGAATGGCGACGCCGGGTGAATAGGCCAGGGACAGGTCGCGGGTATTGGCCAGCGGCTTGGTCGCCACGATTTCGAGTTTCCCGGGCTTGGGAAATTCGTGAAAATGCAAAGCTGCCTCGCGCAGGCTTGCTGCCTTGTCCTCGGTCATGTCTCGTCCCTCCAGCTATTCACCAGTTTGCTTTTCTTGAGCCTGCATCCTTTGTGGAGCAGCGCTGCGGCAGGCTCAAGCCCCCGAAGACGGGTGCCGAAGCGGTGGTGAAGCTATACTTTGGGCGTATTCGAACGCCATTGGACGATAGGATTGGTCGGCGCCGGGATCAGCTTGCGGTTGCCTGCTCCAGGCCGCGGGCCCGGGCCATCAGCGTTGCGAAAAGCCGGGCCTGAGCCGGCTGGTCCACCAGCTCTTCGGGATGCCATTGGACGGCAAGGATGTGGCGGTCTTGGGCTTCATATCCCTCGATCAGGCCGTCGAGGGTATGAACCGTTGCCGCAAGGCCTTCGGCCAGCGACTTGATGCCCTGCCGGTGGATGGAGTTCACCGCAAAGGGCGCGCTGCCGAATATGTCACCCAATACGCCACCCCGAGCCTGGACGCTGTGGGCCAGGCCATGGCGCGGCAGGTCGGGGCGGTGATCGTCGTTCCAGTCCTCGGCGGCCAGGTTCTGGGTCAGTGTGCCGCCCAGATAGACATTGATCATCTGAAAGCCGCGGCAAATCCCGAGGATGGGCAGGTCACGTTCGAGCGCCTGATCCATCAGGGCCCATTCCATCGCATCGCGCGGCTCGTCGACCGCCTTCCTGATATTGGGGTCGAGCGCCTGCCCGAAGCGCGACGGATGCACCGCTGCGCCGCCACAGAACAAGATGCCCTTCGCCTGCTCGGGCAGTACCGGTGCGGACCCGTCGGGCACCATGACCAGCGCTTCGCCACCAGCGCGCTCAACCGCCTGGACATAGGGCAGGGGATCGGTGGCCGAACCGACCGAAACGACGATGAACGGGTGCAAAGACATGCCTGAAATCCGAAAGTGCGGGCTGAGGCCCTTCTCTAGAATCTCTTGCCGGCGCGGTCCACGCTATTGCCCAAGCCGAACCAGCCATCGGCTTCGGTTATGGGGCAAGCCATAGGCTAGCCTTATGGGGGCAGTGGGTCCGTCAATATTCTTTTGCGCCCTGGGTGAAGTCGCTAGCGTGCCGGAAAATCGCGGCAGTGGCGGCGTAGAGCGCGGAGTGGACGGCGTTGAATCCAGAGGCTGATGTGGTCGATGCGGCGACCACGGACCAGAATGTGACGGTAAACTGGAACGCAGACAGCACGGTGCCGCTGCTGCTGTCCTTCCCGCATAGCGGGACGCGCTATCCCGACGATTTCGGCTATGCGCCGGGCCTGGCCTTCAATGTCATCGACTACCCTTCGGACCGATATGTCGACGAGCTGTTCGCGCATGGCGACGTGCTGGGGCTGAGTTCCATCCGGGCGAATTTCCCGCGCGCCTATATCGATGTGAACCGCCATCAGCACGATATCGACCAGACCATGCTGGAAGAGCCGGAGCGCTGGTATGGTCGGCTCCAGCCCACCGCCCTGCTCAATGGCACGACGCTGTTCTGGTCCAAGGCCAAGGAAACCGCCATCTATGACCGCAAGCTCAGCCACGCCGAGGCCAAGCGGCGGCTGGCGACGTGTCATGTGGTCTATCACCAGGCGCTGACGACGATGGTCGAAGCGCTGCGCCGCCGCTTCGGCTCCAGCGTGGTCATCGATTGCCACTCGATGATGCAGTTCGACACCAAGGCGCAGGGCGGTCGGGCCCGCCCCGAAGTCGATATCGGCACCCGCCACGGCGAATCCTGCGATCCGGCTTTGGCGCAAAAGCTTCTGGAATGCTTCGAACGGCGTGGCTACGACGTCGGCCTCAATCGGCGCTTCGCGGGCGGGGAGATCACGCTTCGCTATGGCTGGCCGGAAATCAACCAGCATCTGATCCAGATCGAATTGCGGCGCGACCTCTACATGGATGAGGAAACGCGCCTCAAGAATGACCGTTTTGAAGCGGTCAAACAGGACTGCGCGGACATCCTGACGGAGTTCAAACAGTTCATCGAAATTCAGCAAGGTGGCCACAAGACCACCCAGGACCGGGAACATCAGGAAATGGAAAACTCAAATGGGTAGATCATTCGTTACAGCGCTTCTGCTGGCGTCTTGCAGCGCCTTCGTCGTCAGCCCGGCTTCGGCCGAAACCCTTCGCATGGCCTATGGCACCGCCCCGGTCAGCGCCGATCCCTATCCCTATAGCGACACGCAGACCGGCTCGCTCGCCGAGCATGTCTTCGAGATGCTGGTGGGGCTCGACGATGCGCCGCTGCTGGCGACCGAGTGGGCGTGGGATAGCCCGACCTCGATCGTCTTCAACCTGCGCGAGGGGGTAAGTTTTTTCCAATGGCGCGCCCTTCGTGGCGCGCGACGTGGTCTACAGCATGTGCCGCATGATGTATCGCGTCGATGGCCGCGCCAATGTCGTGACCTCGGCGCTTGGGCCCGTCACCAATGTCGTTGCGGTGGATGATCACACGGTGCGCTTCGAGACCACCGCACCCTATCCGATCATCACCCAGAAGCTCAAATTCCTCAAAATCCTGTCGGCAGAAGCCGCCGGTGTCGAAGACGATATCACCTTTGATCAGGATGGCGATTGCGGCATTGTCGACGCCTATCCGAGCCAGGCCGACTTCGATGCCGGTTCGGCCGCCATCGGCACCGGCCCCTATATCTACGAAAGCTTCCAGTCGACGGGCGATGCGAACCTCGTTCGCAACGAGAACTACTGGGGCGAATTGCCCGAATGGGATCGGGTCGAAATCCGTTCTGTGCCCAATAATGGCGCCCGTATCGCCGGCCTGCTCGCCGGTGACTATGACATTGTCGAACGTCCCAGTGCCGAGGATCTCCAGCTCATCGAGCGGGACGACAATTTCGACTACAGCACGGTGCCGGGCCTGCAGACGATCTTCCTCGTTCTCGATACCAGCGCCGATGGCGCAGCCGGCGTAAGCGCCGCCGACGGTTCCAATCCGCTGGCCGATGTTCGCGTCCGCCAGGCGCTTTCCATGGCCATCGATCGCAATGCCATCACCGAACGCCTGTTCGCCGGCAATGCCACGCCGGCCAATCAGTTCGCGCCCAGCTACATGCCGGGCGCCCCGGTAATGCCCGACCTGGTGACCGATCTCGACCAGGCAAAGGCGCTGCTGGCCGAAGCCGGCTATGCCGATGGTTTTGCGCTCGAACTGAACGTGCCCGCCGACCGCTATACCAATGGTCCGCTCGTCGCCCAGGCCATCACGCAATACTGGACGCGGCTGGGTGTCGACGTCACCCTGCGCACCGAGCCCTGGTCCGTGTTCCAGACCCGGCGCACCGGCGGCGAAATGGGCGTCTTCATGTATGGCTGGGGCCACCCGCAAGGCGCTGCTCAGCTCATCTCCGGCGCCTTTGCCCAGCGCAATGACGATCTCGGCCTGGGTGCGGCCAACTTCTCCAACTATAACAGCCCCGCATTCGAAGAGGCCATGCAGGCCTGGGCTGTCGAAGTCGATCCGGCCCGTTCCCAGGAACTGGTTGCCGAGGCGATGAAGACGGCCGTTGCCGACATGCCGGGCATCCCGCTCTTCTACAACCACGAGCTGTGGGCCCATCGGGCCGATATCGAACTGGTCGGCGGCGCCGAAGGGCGTACGGTCGCCACCATGGCCCGTTCGAAGTAAAACACGACAAGCAAAGGCCCGCGGCCGGCACCGGCCGCGGGCAATTTCGTTTCTGGCCATAAGGGCAACTGCGCCGATGACTGGACTGTCCAATCCATGCTGAGTTTCGTGCTGCGCCGGCTGGGCCAGAGCGCCATCCTGCTGCTGATCATGTCGGTGCTGGTGTTTGCCGGCATGTATGTCATCAGCGATCCGGTCGCGGTCATGGCCGGCGAGGATGCGACCGAAGCCGACCGGCTGGCGCTCGCCGCCGCCCTCGGTCTCGACCGGCCGCTGCCGGTGCAATACCTCACTTTTCTCGGCAATATCCTGCGCGGGGATTTCGGCACGTCCTTCGTCTATGGACGCCCGGTGCTCGAACTGATCTTCGAGCGGCTGCCAGCGACACTGGAAGTGGTGTTCCTGGCCATGGTGCTGGGCCTGGCCTTCGGCATCCCGATGGGCATCTATTCCGGCCTCAACCGCAAGAAGCCGGCGACCAAGCTGATCAGCATGATCACCACGATCGGCTATTCCATTCCCAATTTCTGGCAGGCCTTGCTGTTCATCCTGATCTTTGCGGTCTGGTTGCGGGTGCTGCCCGCAACCGGGCGCGGGCCGACCACCGAATTCCTCGGCATGCAGCTCTCCCTGCTCAATCCGGAAGGGTTGCGCTACATGCTGCTGCCGGCGGCCAATCTGGGCGTCGCGCTGATCTGCATGCAGACCCGGCTGGCCCGTTCGGGCACCCAGGAAGTCATGTATCAGGACTATATGATGTTCGCCCGGGCCAAGGGCATCGCCCCGCCGCGCCTTATCGGGCGGCACCTGCTGCGCAACATCCTCATTCCCATCGTCACGATCACCGCGCTCGAACTGGGCACGCTCATCGCCTTTTCGACGGTGACCGAAACGGTGTTTTCCTGGCCGGGCATCGGCAAGCTGCTGCTTGACGCCATCTATCGCTCCGACCGGCCGGTGGTCGTCGCCTACATGATCCTGATCACCCTGATGTTCGTGCTCATCAATCTGGTTGCCGACATCATCTACGCCATTCTCGATCCGCGGATCCGTTACGCATGAGCGCGTCCATGTCCGAACCCGGCCTGCGCCGCCTCGAGCCGTTCCGGGCCATTTTCCGTGGCTATCCGGCGGCCACTGCCGGGCTGGTCGGCGTGGTCATCTGCGTCTTCATCGCCCTTTTCGCGCCGGTGCTGGCGCCGCAGAATCCGTTCAACCAGAACGAACTCGACATCATGAATGGCCTGCTGCCGCCCATGGGCGAAATGATGGATGGCAGCATTAGCCTCTTGGGTACCGATGCGGTGGGTCGCGATATTCTTTCGGCCGTGATGTATGGCATGCGCACCTCGCTACTGGTGGCAATCCTCTCCGTCAGCATCGGCATGATCGTCGGGGTGGTGCTGGGCCTGGTCGCAACCATGCGCGGCGGTTGGGTGGACGGCATTATCATGCGCGCCGTCGACCTGACGGTCAGTTTTCCCGGCGTGCTGCTGGCCCTCATGCTGCTGGCCGTGTTCGGTTCGGGGGTCGACAAGGTCATCTTCGCCCTGGCCATCGGCATCTGGGCGCAGAATGCCCGCCTGGTGCGGGCGGTGGGCCTTTCCGAGATGAAGAAGGACTATATCGCCGCGGCCCGTATCGGCGGCATCGGCGACCTGCGCATCATGTTTCGCTTCCTGCTGCCCAACGCCATCTCGCCGGTGCTGGTCATCCTGCCGATGGCCATATCGGGCGCCATCGTTGCCGAGGCGACATTGTCCTTTCTCGGCGTCGGCGTTCCGATCACCGAGCCCTCGCTGGGCCTCTTGATCTCGAATGGCAATGACTACCTGCTGTCCGGCCGCTGGTGGATCAGCGTGGTCCCCGGCCTCGTGCTGGTGCTGATGGTGCTGTCCATCAATGTCGTCGCCGACCGCCTGCGCGATCACGCTAATCCCTATCTGCAGGCAAAGGGGTAGGCATGTCGCTGCTTTCAATCAACAATCTCTCGATTGCCTACGCGCTGGCCAATGGCCGCGAACTCGATGCAATCACGGATTTCTCGCTGTCGCTCGAGCGCGGCCAGATCGTCGGTATCGTGGGGCAGAGCGGCGCCGGAAAATCGACGATCGGCAAGGCCGTCCTGGGCCTGCTGGGCGAAAATGCCCACATTTCGGGAGGAGAAATCCTGCTCGACGGCGAAAACCTGGCCCGGTTTTCCGAGCGGCAGTTCGCCGCCATTCGCGGCAAGCGCGTGGGTTATATCTACCAGAATCCGATGACCGCCCTGAACCCGGTACTGTCAGTGGGCGAACAACTGATCGAGGCGATCGAGGCCAATACGGACAAGCGGGGCCAGGCGGCCCGCGACCATGCCATTGCCCTGTTGACCAGCGCCGAAGTCAGCCATCCCGAACAGCGGTTGTCGAAATATCCGCACCAGCTCTCGGGTGGCCTGTGCCAGCGCATCGTCTTTGCCATCGCCATCGCGGCCCAGCCGGACCTCATCATCGCCGATGAGCCGACCACGGCGCTCGATGTTACCGTGCAGCAGGCGGTGCTGGGCACGCTGAAGCGCCTGGCGCTGCAGGAGCAGATTGCCATCATCCTCATCACCCACGACATGGGCGTGGTGTCCCAGATGTGCGACGAGGTCTATGTGCTGTCGCGCGGCAAGCTGGTGGAGCATGGGCTGACCGCGGAGATCATCGGCGCGCCGCGCGAGCGCTATACGCGGGACCTGATGGCGGCGATCCCCAGCGTCGATGAAAAGCGCCCACGCTTCGACGTGCTCGATGCCTTCGAGGACACGCCGGGCCGCTGCCGGGGCATCGACTTTCTCAAATCGGGCATTGCCGCCAATCCGGGCCAGCCGGTCCTGCTCTCGGTCCACGACCTCTCCAAGACCTTCAAGGGCGACAGGCGCGGCGAGGGCTTCAAGGCGCTGGACCGGGTGAGTTTCGAGGTCATCGCCGGCGAGACGTTCGGCATTGTCGGGGAATCCGGCTCAGGCAAATCCACGATTGGGCGGGCGATCCTGGGCCTGGTCGAGCCCGATGCCGGCGCCACGATAGCGCTGGCCGGCCGCACCATCGCGTCCGGCGACCGCAAGGGCCTGTCGCAGCGCCTGCAATGCATTTTCCAGGACCCCTATTCGTCGCTCAATCCGCGCATGGATGCGGGGACCAACATCATCTACGGACTTCTCGCCCAGCGCCTGGTGGATCGCGGGGCGGCCAGGGTGCTGGCCGAGGACCTGCTCGAAGTGGTGGGCCTGCCCCGCGCTGCTGCGGGCAAGATGCCCCATGCCTTTTCCGGCGGCGAACGGCAGCGCATCGGCATAGCCCGGGCGCTGGCCTATCGCCCCGAGCTGATCTTCTGCGACGAGCCGACATCGGCGCTGGATGTGACGGTGCAGGCCGAAGTGCTCAATCTCCTCAAGGAGTTGCAGGAGAGCCTGGGGCTGACGCTGGTCTTTGTCAGCCACGATCTGGCCGTGGTCCGGCAGATGTGCGACCGCCTGATCGTCATGAAAGCCGGGCAGATCGTCGAGCGCGGATCGGCCGAACAGGTCTTGACCGAACCCGGCGAGCCCTATACGCGCCAATTGCTCGCCGCCATGCCGCGCGTTCTGCGCAGCGCCGAACCCTCGTGACTTCAGGCGGCAGATCGCCTCGGTTCGCCCCGTGAGCACGGAGGACCGCAACATGGCCGGCCTCGCCGGCGCAGGGCAGGTGATGACCCAGGCTCCACCGCGCAATATCCGCCGGCTCAAATATATCGAGGCCTTTTCGGCTGTCGTCATGACCGGCTCGATTTCTGCCGCCGCCCGCCAGCTCAACATGTCGCAACCGGCGGTGAGCCAGCTTATCAGCAATCTGGAAAAATCGGTCGGGGTCGCCCTGTTCGTCCGGCGCAATGGCGCCATTTTCCCGACCCAGCGGGCCGAGGCACTGCATGACGATGCGCGCGACCTGCTGGCGCTGATCGACCGCATCGAAATGCACCTCAAGCCGCGGACCGACAAATTGCTGTCGCAGATCCGCATTTCGGCGACGATGTCATTCCTGACCGAAATCCTGCCGCTGCTGCTGGGCGAATTGCACAGGCATCACCCCACCGGAAGCTTCGCGGTGAGTTCGAATGCCATCGACGGGATGACCAATGCCGTGGCCGAGGGCCATGTCGATTTCGCGTTTCACACGCGGCCGCTGGAGCACGCCAATATCGTCAACCTGCTGCAATGCGAAGTGCCGCAGGTCTGCATCATGCGCGCCGACCATCCCCTGGCGCAGTTCGAGCGGATCCCGTTGAGCCAGATCAATGGCCACGATGTCATCTGGCCATCGCGTCGCGACCCCTATTTCCAGTATTATCGCGATCTGTTCCGCCGCCACAGGCTGAACTGCCGCACGGCGCTGCAATCGCCATTCGCGAATTTTTCTATCCGCATGACCGAAGTCCTCAATGCGCTGTCGTTCAACAATGCGCTGATGGCCTCGATCATCTGCCAGGCCAATAGCAACATGGTCTGGCGTCCCGTCGAGGGCATCGACGCCAGGACAAAATTCTATCTGTCTTTTCCCGAAGTGCTGTCCGGAACCGAGACGCAGTTGCTGATGCAGACCTGCTTCGCCTCGGTCATATCAGATGCCCTCGCCGAGCTGGAATGGCTGCAGGGGCCGGCATAGCCCTTCCATCAGGGATGCGGCAGGTCGTCTTGCGGGCGGATCATCGAGAAAGTGCTGACCACCTGGGTATAGTCGCGATAGCCCAGCCGGGCGATCGGGCCTGCCGTGATCACGTCGAACAGGCCATCCTTGAGACAGTCCGGCGATATGTAGATGCCGGTCACCTGGCCGATGATGTGGCTGTTGCCGGTTTGCGTGCCGTCGAGCGTAACGACAGGGGTGATGCTGACCAGCCTGCATTCGAGAGCGGCGGGCGCCCGTGCGACACGGGGCGCGCGCACGGTCTGGCTCGGCGCCTTTTCGAGCCCCGCCAGTTCGAACTCGTCCACGCCGAACGGAACGCGGGCCGAGGTCAGGTTCATCGCCTGGGCCAGCGCGCCCGAGGCCATGTTGACCACGAATTCTCCCGTTTGCACGATGTTTGCAGCGGTATGCTTCATGCCCTCGCTGGAAAAGCCGACCATGGGCGGCTTGCCGCATATGGCGTTGAAGAAGCTATAGGGCGCCAGGTTGACGCCGCCTTCTGCATCAATGGTCGAAATCCAGCCGATGGGGCGCGGCGAGACGAGGGAGGTGAATGGATCATGGGGCAGGCCATGACCATCTTCCGGCCGATAAAACATAGGAACACCGAATCCGATCGCGTCAGCGGAGGGCAGCGAATTGATGGGCGATCGCGCTATGCAGGATATCGGCCATCGCTTCGCGTGATTCCGCGGTGACAGTTGCGTAATGGGGCTGGAGAACCACGTTCTCCAGGGTGAAGAAGCGCTCGTCGATACCAGGTTCGTTGTTGAAGACATCGAGCCCCGCGCCGGCAATGCGGCCGGTGGCAAGGGCATCGAGCAGCGCCGCCTCATCGACGACGGAGCCGCGCGACACATTGATGAGAAAGCCCTGCGGCCCCAGCGCATCGAGCACGGCGCCGTTGACCAGCCCGGCCGTTTCCGGCCCGCCCGAACAGCAGAGCACGAGAATATCCACCGCTCCGGCCAAGGCCTCGGCGCTGGGGTGGAAATCATAGGGCAGGTCCGGCTTGGGGGAACGCGCCGTATAGGCGACGCTCATGCCCAGGCCGGCGGCGCGGCGCGCCACGGCCTTGCCGATCTTGCCCAGCCCGACAATACCGAGCCGGCGGGAAAACACACGCCTGGCGGGTGTCATGCGCTCGCTGCGCCAGCGTCCGGCGCGCACGAAGCGGTCGGCCTCGGGGATGCGCCGCAGCGCGGCATAGGTGAGGCCGATGGCGAAATCGGCCGTGTCCTCGGTCACCACGTCAGGCGTGTTCTGCACCGTGATGCCACGCGCCTCGGCCGCCGCCAGGTCGATCATGTCCAGCCCGGTGCCATTGCAGGCGATCAGCCGCAGATCGGGCAGGGCGTCCATCATTGCGGCATCGGCGCCGACCATGCTTGTCGTGACCAGCACGGCGTGCGGCAGGCGTTCGGCCTGCTCCGGCTTGCGCTTGAGCAGCGTGAAGTCGGCGGCGAGCCGACGCTCGAGTTCGGGCGGGATGGGCGCGACGACGAGGAGGTCCCGGCTAGAGCTCAAGGCTGGCCTCCTCGACCTTGCGGGTGCCCGAACGCACATGCTGGATGACGCTCTTGGCCGACAGGACGAGCATCACGATGGTGATGACCAGCAGCACGGCGCTTATCGGGCGTTCCCAGAAGATGGAGAACGATCCGCGCGACATCAGCAGCGCACGGCCGAAATGCTCTTCCATCATCGGGCCCAGCACGAAGCCGAGCAAGATCGGGGCCGGCGGATAGCCGAACTTGATCATGATGAAACCCATGAAGCCGAAGAACAGCACGGCGATGACGTCGAACACCTGGAAATTGATGGCGAAGACACCGATGCAGATGAAGAACAGCATGGTGGGGTAGAGCACTTTGTAGGGGATGGTCAGGATGCGCACCCAGACGCCGATCAGCGGGATATTGAGGATCAGCAGGAAGACGTTGCCGATCCAGAAGCTGGCCACCAGGCCCCAGAACATGACCGGCTGGTCGACGAGGAAGCGCGGACCCGGCACGATGCCATGGATCATCATGGCGCCCAGCAGGAAGGCCATCAGCGCGTCGCCGGGAATGCCCAGGCTGAGCGTGGGCATGAAGGCGGCCTGCACGGCCGAATTGTTGGCGGCCTCGGGGGCCACGACGCCTTCGATGGCGCCCTTGCCGAAGCGGGACGGGTCCTTGGCAACCTTCTTTTCGGCGGCATAGGCCATGAAGGTGGCCACGGTTGCGCCGGCGCCGGGCAGGGCGCCGATCAGCGCGCCGATGCCGGTGCCACGCAAAGTCGGCATGACGGAAGCCTTCAGCTCCGCCTTGCTGGGCAGCATGGACTTGAAGGTGACCTGCTTGGCGTCGATGGGCTTGCCGGAATCGCGGCCAATGCTGGAGATGATTTCGGCGACGCCGAACAGGCCCATGGCGATGGCGACCAGGCTCACCCCGTCGCTGAGTTCGAGAATGCCGAAGGTGAAGCGCATCGCGCCCGAGGCGCTGTCGGTGCCGACCGTGCCCAGGGCAAGCCCGACCACGACCATGATCAGGCTCTTGAGCGGCGAGCCGGGTGCGATGGTTGCTGCCGTGATCAGGCCGAGTGCCATGATCATGAAATATTCGGCGGAGGAGAATTTCAGCGCGAAGGCCGCGACGGCCGGCGTGAACAGCATCATCAGCACGATGGCGATCGAGCCGCCGATGAACGAGGTGATGGTCACCATGAACAGGGCGACGCCGGCCTTGCCCTGCTGGGCCATCGGATAACCGTCGAGGCACGTCACGGCTGATGTGACGGTGCCCGGCACGTTGAGCAGGATGGAGGCGGTCGAGCTGCCATATTGCGCGCCGTAGAAAATGCCGGCGAGCATGATCAGGGCGACGGTGGGGTCCATGTAGAAGGTGATGGGCAGGCACAGCGCCACGGCAGCCATGGCGCCCACGCCCGGCAGCACGCCGACAAAGGTGCCGATAGTGACGCCGAAGAAGCAGAACAGCAGGGCGTCGAGCGAAAGCGCCCGTTCAAAGCCCAGTGCGATATTTGTGAACAGATCCATTTGTCACCACCAGAAGGGCTTGAGCGGAAGATTGAAGCCGAGAATGAAGACCAGCCAGGCAAAGAAGGCGACGCCGGCGGCCAGGATGAGCGAGTTCCGGATATTGGTTCCGGGTTCGGCAAAGCGGCTGATGAAGACCAGCGCGAACGTCGCCGGGATCAGGCCCGCCGTGGTCACCAAGGCGGCGAAAGCCACAAGGCCGACGACGATGACGGCGCTGATGCGACGGGGAATATCGGGCTTCTTGGCGAGGCTGTAGCGGGCCTCAAAGCCCACGGCGACCGAGAGGAGCATCAGCAGGATGCCGATGCTGACCGGAAAGAAGCCGGGGCCGATACGGGTAATGGTGCCGATGCCATAGCCATAGCCCTCGAAGGCCATGAAGGCGCCGAGTGCGAAAAAGATGGCCGCGGCGCCCAGTTCCCACGGGTTGAGGCTTCGGCGAGATTGCGTGCTCAATTACTGTTCTCCGAAACGAGGCGGGCCTTGAGGGCAGGGGCAAGCCCACCGGCCTGCCAGACTTCAATCATCTGCGGGGCAAACGGCCTGAACTGCAGGCTGGCGCCGCTATCGACATTGCGTACGAAACCCTCGGCGACATCGACCGCGACGGTTTGATGATGGGCTACCATGGTGCTGATGCCGCGGCAGGAAATGATGGGCAGCCCGACATTGAGGGCCTTGCGGATAAAGGCGGAGTCGGTGCTTTCGACCAGCACGGCCTTGATGCCGGATTCCTTCATCGCCACGCAGGCATGGGGATGGCTGTGATGGCCGAAATTCTTGCCGGCCACGATGATGTCGCCATCGCGCACCTGGCTGGGGAATTCGGGGTTCAGCGTCAGGAAGCACATCGCCTTGAGGGCGGGGATATCGAAGCTGCCCAGGTCGGGCACCTGGGAATATTGGATAATGCCGTCATCGGCGCTGATATTGTCGCCAAAGGTCCAGGCGCGCCCTTGTATCATCTGCCGTCTCCCCGAAGGTGGGAGAGCGCCATCGGCGCTCCCCCTGATCCAGTTACTGTGCGCCTTCGACGCCGGAGGTCTCGATCAGGCCGAGAACGGTTTCGGCGTCGGCCTTGATGAAGTCAATGAACTCGGGCGTGGACTTGTAGAAGATATCGACGCCTGACTGCTGCAGGCGCTCCTGCACTTCGGGGTTGTCCAGGGCTTCGGCGATTGCGGCATCCAGCTTGGCGATCACGTCGGCGGGCGTGCCGGCCGGCGCCGAAACGCCGTACCAGGTGCCCATTTCATAGTCGCCATAGCCCAGTTCGCCCATGGTCTGCACGTCGGGCAGCAGGCTGGCCCGCTTGGTGGCGGCCACGGCCAGCGGGATCATGTCCCCGCTCTGGATATGGGCGATCAGCGGCGGCGCATTGAGGAAGCCCGTATCGACATTGCCGGCCAGGATATCGACCGTGGCCGGTGCCACGCCGGCATAGGGGATGTGCAGCATCTGCGCGCCGATACGCTGCGAGAACATGAGCGCGGTGAGGTGGGGCAGGCTGCCGCTGCCGACCGAGGCATAGGAGACGGTGTCGGGCGCCGAAAGCGCCTTCTCGGCCAGTTCGTCGATCGAGGTGATGCCCGATTCCTTGGACACGACCAGCACGTTGGGAACGCTGGCGACGGCCGCGACAAAGGCGAAATCGTCGATCCCGTTATAGCCGGCTGCCGGGTTCAGGGCGGGGGTGATGACATGGGTGGGCGATCCGGCCAGCAGGATGGTGTAGCCGTCGGGCGCGGCATGGGCGACATAGGTCGCGGCGATGGCGGTTGCGGCGCCGGTGCGGTTTTCCACCACCACGGGCTGGCCGAGCGTGCGGCCCATATATTCGGCGATCGTGCGCGCGATGAGATCGGCGGAGCCACCGGCGGCATAGGGGTTGATCAGGGCGATCGGGCGCGTCGGATAATCCTGCGCCTGGACCGCCGTTACACCCGCCGAAGCGAGCAGCGTTGCGAGCCCAATGCTCAAAAGCTTTTTCACGAATTTTCCTCCCTTAGGAACGTTGCCGTTTGTTTGCGCCGGCATGAAGGCACTATAAACCAGTTAAATGACTTTTCAAGCGGATCGACGATCCTGATCGGCGATCCGCCGCAGCATGGCGTCGAGGCCCGGTGCGGTTGGGCGACCACTCATGGCGCGCACCTGCGTCAGCTCGGCATGCAGGATTTCCGGGGATTGCAGCGCCGCCCAATAGAGCGGCCCGGCCAGATGCCGGGGGAAGCCGAAGCCGTTGCAGAAGGCCACGTCGATATCTTCGGGCTGGGCGGAAACCCCTTCGGCCACCACCCATCCCGCCTCGTTGACCATGGCAGTGAGCAGCAGCGAAACGATCTTGCCGTCGGTGAAAACCTTTCGGGCAATATCCCTGGCGCGGGATGCGTCCTCGATCAGCTGGGTAACCTCTGCGCTCGGAACCGGCTTGCCCGCCTCATAGTCATACCATCCCCTGTCGGTCTTTCTGCCGAAGCGACCCAGTTCGCACAGCGTATCGGGAATGGTGACATAGCGCTCCTCGGCCTTGCGGGTGGCGGCGAGGCGCTTGCGCATGGCCCAGGCGATGTCGAGGCCGGCCAGGTCGAACACTTCGAACGGCCCCATGGCCATGCCGAATTCGCGCATGGCGCGGTCGATCTCTTCGGGCAGGCACCCTTCTTCGAGCAGGTATTCGCATTGGCGGCGATAGGCGGCGAAAATCCGGTTGCCGACAAAGCCTTCGCCGACCCGGGTCAGGATCGGCAGCTTGCCGATGCGGCGGGCGAGCTGCAGCGCGCTGGCCAGCACATCCTGCCCGGTCTGCTCGGCCTGCACCACTTCGACCAGTTTCAGGATGGAAGCGGGATTGAAGAAATGGAGGCCAACCACCCGGTCCTTGCGGCTCACCACTTCGGCCATGGCGTCGATATCGAGATAGGAGGTGTTGGTGGCCAGGATCGCTTCCGGGCCCACAATGGTCTGCAACTGCGCGAACAAGGCCGACTTGGCCGCCATATCCTCGGGAATGGCTTCCACCACCAGCTCGCAATCGCCCAATTGCTCCAGCGTAACGGAGTGGATGCGATCGAGGAGGTCGACCACTGCAGGCAATTCGCCGCGTTTGACCAGTCGTTCGGCCGACTGGGTGATGCGCCCCATGGACTGGGCCAGCACGTCGGCATTGGCCTCGACTACGAGCACCGACAGCCCGCCGCGCGCCAGCGCAAAGGCGATGTCGCTGCCCATTCGCCCCGCGCCGATTACGCCAACCCGGTGAATGGGGCGGCCCGTGACACGCGCCGGCAGCCGCCCGGCGCGCCGCTCGGACTGAAACAGATAGCGCAGGGCCCTGGATTGCGGCGAGACCCGCAGGCGCAGGGAATAGGCGCGTTCCAGCGCCAGCGCATCGGCCGGAGGCAGGGTCAGCCCGCGCTGCACGGCTTCTATGGCCACGGGCACTGCGTCGGCGCCACGGGCCTTGGCCACAAGCGCCCTTCCGGCGGCGGCCAGGTTCTGCTGGCCGTAGGCGGGCACCGGCAGGTCGAGGCAACGGCGCTTCTGCTTATGCGTCTCGAGCCAGGCGAGGCAGGCGGCGATGACGTCGCCATCGGCCACCTGATCTACCAGGCCCGTTTCGAGCGCCCGTCCGGCGGTGAGGCGCTGCCCCGTCGCCACCATGTCGAGTGCCAGTTCCGCCCCGACGAGGCGCGGGAGCCGCACCGTTCCACCGGCGCCGGGGATCAGGCCGAGCGTGACTTCGGGCAGGCCCATGACCGCATCGGGCGATGCTACCCGCCAGTCGCAGCCCAAAGCCAGTTCGCACCCGCCGCCCAAGGCCGCGCCCTTGATGGCGGCGACAACCGGCATGGGCAGGCTTTCCAGCCGCTCGATGATTTCGGGCAGATGCGGAGCCAGGGGCGGGGCATCGAATTCGCGAATATCCGAACCGGCAACGAAATTTGCGCCGCCGCCAACCAGCACAATTCCGCTGAGATCAGTTCGCTCCGCCAGGGCGTCCAGCGCCGCCAGCAGAGCCGACCGCATGGCATGGGAGCCCACATTGAGCGGTGGGAAGTCGATCGTGACAACAGCAACCGGGCTGGTCGTCAGGATTTCGGTCTTGACGGTGCCAGGAGCGGGGATGCTGGACATCGTTTCCTCGTTCAGCCAAAAATGCAGGTCAATGAGCTTTATGTGAAAAAGCTCCAGATGGGATCGCTTGTCAACCGCATTAAATCTCTTTAACTGGTTTTATGACCTTTTGGTAGTTGAACTGGAGTTTTTGCATGTCCCTGGTGGTGGAAAGAGAAGGCAAGGTCGCGACGGTCAAGATCGATCGCCCGCCCGCCAATGCCTTGACGCTGGCGCTCTATGGCGAGATTGCCGACCTGTTCGACACCCTCTCCGCCGATAGCGCCGTCAGCTGCATCATCCTCACCGCTACCGGGTCGCGGGCCTTCTGTGCCGGGCTGGACCTCAAGGAATTCATCACCGCAACGGTCGAGGAAGACCCGTATCGCGCCGAGATCGTGCGGCGCACTTTCGCTGCGGTTCGCCACGCCAAGGTCCCCGTCATCGCTGCCGTGAACGGCCCGGCTCTGGGTGCGGGGTGCGTGCTGGCCTCGGTCTGCGATATCCGGCTGGCTGCGCCCAATGCCACTTTCGGCCTGCCCGAAGTCAATGTCGGGCGTTGTGGCGGCACCGCCCATATGGGCCGGCATCTGCCGCAGGCCATCCTGCGCCAGATGGTGTTTACCGGCAAACCGATCTCGGCCGACGAGGCGTATCGCTTCGGCTTCGTCAATGCCATTCATCCCGGCGATGCGCTGCTCGGCGCGGCCGAGGAAATGGCTGCGATCATCGCCGACAAGGCGCCGCTGGGACTGCGGCTGGGCAAGGAATCCATGAACGCTGCCGAGTTCATGGCGGTGGATGATGGATATGCGCTTGAGCAGACTTATAGTACTCGTTTAATGACGACCGAGGACGCCAGAGAGGCGGCACGCGCAGTGGTCGAAAAACGGGCTCCGATCTTTGTCGGACGATGAATATAGGCCGCCGCGCTGGCGGATATCTGGAACAGTGAGACCAATATGGCCGGCATTGACCTAAATCGAAGCAGCGTTTCCCGCTATCTCCAGCTGGCGTCGCTGTTTCGCGAGAAGATCAATTCGGGGCAGTGGAAAGTCGATCAGCAAATCCCCACGGTCGAGGATCTGGCGAGCGAATATGGTGTGGCGCGCGCCACGATCCGGCAGGCGCTGGACCAATTGGGGCGCGACGGGCTGATCGAGCGTTTCCGCGCCAAGGGCACATTCGTGCGCGGCAATTCGCAGCCGGAACTGTGGTGCTCCGTGGGTACGGACTGGTCGGGCCTGCTGCAGCCTACGGCCGATGCGCGTATCGAAGTGCTGGATGACGAAGCCGATATCGTGCTGTCCGACGTGCCCTATCTGATCGGGGAACTGGCCCCGCTCTACCGTCGCCTGCGGCGCCGGCACTGGCGCAACGACACGGCGTTCCTGTTGACCGAGGTCTATATCGACGAGCGGCTGCGCAAGTTCCTGACCGCCGAGGACATTGCCTCCAAGACGGCGTTGCGGCTGGTGCACGACATTCCGGGCCTCGCCATCCAGGATGCCCAGCAGACCCTGATCGTGGGGTCCGCCGATGTCGAGACGGCGGCGGCGCTGGACATGCAGCTGAATGCACCGGTAGCCAATGTCTATCGGCGCGTGGTGGATGCCGACGGCATTGCCGTGCTGATCGCCAAGGGCACTTATCAGGGCCACCTGGTGCGTTTCGACATCAAGCTGCGCTAACTTGCCAGCAGGGTCCGCGGGTCGACGACCTGGCCGGCCACTGCCGCTGCGGCGACCACATAGGGGCTGGACAGGTAGGAGCGCGCCTCGCGGCTGCCATTGCGGCCGTGATAGTTCATCTGATGCGTCGAAAGCTGCACCTCGCCGGGGTTGAGGAAACCCTCATAGCCCCAGCAGGTGGTGCAGCCGGGTGCCAGCACCGTGGCGCCGGCCTGCATGAAGATTTCCAGCAGGCCTTCCCGCGCCGCGCTAGCATAGACCTCGCGGCTGCCCGGCGTGATGTAGAAGGTGACATGCGGCGCGATGGTACGGCCCCTGAGGATTTCGGCGGCCGCCCGCATGTCGTCCAGCCGTGAATTGGCGCAGGAGCCCAGCGCCGCCTGATCGATCTTCAGCCCGGCAAGGCTGGCCGCCGCGACCGCATTGTGCAGTTCGGGCGGCGGGGAAATCATCGGTTCGATCGCCGACAGGTCATAATCGTGCTCGTAGTCGTAATGCGCGCCGACGTCGCTGGAGATAGGCTCGATATCCGCTCCCCCGCGCTCCCGCGCATAGGCCAGCGCCAGCTCATCCACCGGCATCAGGGCGCTATCGGCCCCGGCATGGTAGGAGCAGGCAAGCAGCGACTGGCGTTCATCGAGGCTCAGCCCGGCAATGGCCGGGCCGGCATATTCGATACAGGCCTGGCTCAGCAGGTCGGTCTGGGCGAAATCGCGGATGATCACCTGCACCAGGTCGCGGGTCATCACCCCGGCCGGAAGCTTGCCATGCAGGTTGAAGCGCACCGAGCGCGGCACCATCATCCAGTTCTCATCGGTGAGTTGGGACACCACGACTTCGGACGACATGGCGATGTTGAGCGCCCCCACCACGCCGACCGTGGCGATATTGGGCTCGTCGGAAAAGATCAGGTCGCCTGGCTTGGCAAAGCCATTCTCGGTCATCACCAGATGGCGCAGGCCCGAACCGGGGCCATAGAAGCGGGCGCCGGTTTCGCGAGCGAAATCCTGCATTTCCCGATGCGCCTGATAATAGGGCGTGCCCATGCTGGCCGAGGTGGTGTGGTCGACGACCATGACCACCTTTTCCGGTCGCTTGAGCGTGGTGCAGCCGGCCTGCTGCATGATGCGCTTGCGCGGCCCCCAGGAGATTTCCTGGCACACAGTATAGGTGGGAGAAACGGTGACATATTCGCCGGGCAGCACGGTTTCGCGTCCCGCGGCGCGCGCCACGATCTTTTCGGCCATTGTCAGCATGATGGGTCTCCGGCCTATTGTGTCGCTGCCCGTTGGCGGGCGAGTTGTTCAAGAATGCCGGCCCGCTTGGCGGCGGCGGTTTCGTCAATGTCCTGATAGAGGCTGCGGCCCTGCGCATCGATCGCCACGGTCAGCGGACCCAGCGCTTCCACCTCCAGCTCGACCAGCCGGTAATGGGAGATCAGGTCGTCCCAGGCCACCTGCCTTATGCGCCGTATGGCGGAGGAAATGATCGGCGCGCCGCCACCGAGGAAGGACAGGTAAACGCCCCCGACCTCGCCCAGCGCCCTGGCGCATTCGGCATCGAGCCCGCCCTTGCCGCCGATGCAGCGCAAGCCGAAATGGCGGATGATGCGCGGCATCAGGTCGTTGAAGCGCGTGCTCGTGGTGGGGTTCATATAGAGGATTTCGAAGCCGTTCTCGGTTTCCCGGCTATAGCTGCCGAGATGGAAGAAGGCGCTTTCCTCCAGTTCGATCGGCGTCGGCTTTCCGTTCTCGATACAGTCAATGATGCGGTGATGCGTCGGAATGCCCGCCGTCACCACGATGGGCCCGGACAGGGTCACCATGTCGCCCAGCTTGAGGTCGGCCACGTCGGCGCGGGTGGCGGGCAGGGTGATGTTGCGCATGGCTCTACTCCACCCGTTCGATACGCCCATCGCTATGGATGCGCGCGATCGACCGGCGGTTGATCCAGCAGTTGAATTCGACCGCGACGGGGGTAAAGCCATGCCCGGCGGCATAGTTGATATGGACGCCCAATACCGTGGTGTCGCCGCCAGTGCCCATCGGGCCATAGCCGAGCTGGTTCACCGCGTCATAGAGGCGCTTTTCCATGGCGGCGACCATCGGCTCGGGATGCGGTTGGCCGATCTCGCGCAGGGTGCCTTCCTTGGCCATCTTGGCGCAATAGTCGAAGGTGCCGCCGATACCCACGCCCATGACGGTGGGCGGGCAATGCTGCGATCCCGCCTTGATGGCGACGTCGAGAATATAGGTCTCGATGGTTTCGAGCGTCGGGAAGGTAAACAGCTCCATGGCCGCCCAGCGGCCCGAACCGAGCGCCTTGGGCGAGCAGACGATCTCGATATAGTCGGCATCCTCGATCAGGTCATAGGTGATGATCGGCATGTCCTTGCCGTGATAGCCCCGCTCCAGCGTGAGCGGGTTGGTCACATGCTTGAGCAGCGGCGGGTCGATGGTTTCGACCAGATGCTCAAAACCGGCCCGGATGGCCGATTTGATATTGGCGTTCCAGTCGGCCTTGGTGCCGATGCGTACGACATAAACCGGCACCCCGGCATCGGAGCAGACATAGCGATCGGCGCTTTCGGCCGCCATGGCGCTATGCAGCATCATGTTGAGCGTCTTGCGCGCCGTTTCGTTGGTCTCGGTTTCCCGCGCGCGGCTCAGTGCTGCCTTGGTGTCGTCGGGCACCCGGCGCAAAGCCCAGGAATAGAGATCCTTGGTGGCCTCGAAAATATGCTCGTCGCGAATGGTCATGCCCGAACCTCGCTGGCGGGCAATTCGGTCAGCGCCGCGCCCAGCGGGCGGATGCCGGATCCCTCGCCCTCGGGCACCGGGATCAGATGCGTGTTCACCATCATCGCCACCATGGTGTAATAGCCGACAATGCCGGTCAGCTCCACCACGCCGCGATCGCCCCAGCGCTGCCGCACCGCGGCATAGATGGCGTCGGGTACCTGCCCATGCTGCAGCAGGAAGCGGGTGAATTCGTAGATTTCGTGTTCCGGCTGGCTGGAAAATTGCACCGCCTTGGCATTCTCGATCTGGTCGAGCACGGTGGCGGAAATCCCGGCCGCCTTGGCTATGCGGCTATGCACCGCCCATTCCACATCGCTGTTCCAGCGACGACCGCAGACCACGATGGCTAGTTCCTTGAGCGCTTCGGGCAGCACGGTGCGATAGCGGATCAGTGCGCCGAGCTGCTGCCATTTGTCGGCCAGTTCGGGGCTGTGGATGACCGCGCGCAGCGGGCCGACCATGCGGCCGCGTGGACCGCTGACCACGGCGTCATGCACCGCCCGCTGCTCGGCGGTCATGTCTTCCGGCTGCGGCAGGTCGATGCGGGCCTCTGGGGAAACGGGGAAGCCGTAATCATGCATGCTCATGTCAGTCCCCGATTTCCTTGAGAATCTCGGCCGTATGCTCGCCCAGGCGCGGCGGCAGGCGCTCGAATTCCAGGCTGTGATGGGCAAATTTCATCGGACTGAGCACCTGGGGTACATCACGCCCGGCCGTATCGGTGAAGGTTTTCAGCATTTCGCGATGCACGACCTGCTCCTCCCGGAACACCCGGCTCACCTCATTGATCGGGCCGCAGGGAATGCCGAATGCCTCCAGCCGCGCCAGCCAGTCGTCGAGATCGCGCTGCAACAGCAGTTCGCTGACCAGCGGATGCAGGCTGTCCAGGTTCTGCACCCGGGCGGCATTGGTGGCATAGCGCTCATCGCCGGCCAGGTCGGGATTGCCCACGGCTTCGGCAAAGCGGCGGAACTGCTCGTCATTGCCCACGGCGAGGACGATATGGCCGTCGCGCACGGCAAACACATCCTGGGGCTGGATATTGGGGTGGCGGTTGCCCCGGCGCACCGGGTCCTTTTGCGACACCAGATAGTTCATCGCCTGGTTGGCCAGCATGGCCACCGAAACGTCGAGCATGGCCACGTCGATATGGTCGCCCTTGCCCGTCTTGCTGCGGCCGACCAGCCCGCCCAGCACCGCGACAGCGGCATACATGCCAGTCATCAGGTCGATAATCGGCACACCGACCTTCTGGGGCCCGCCGCCGCGCTCGTCGCTTTCGCCGGTGACGCTCATCAGGCCGCCCATGCCCTGGATCATGAAGTCATAGGCCACCTGCGCCTTGCGCGGCCCGGTCAGCCCGAAGCCGGTCACCGAGCAATAGAGCAGGCCGGGATTGTCCGCTGCCAGATCGGCATAGCCCAGCCCGTAGCGGTCGAGCGTGCCGACCTTGAAATTCTCCAGCACCACATCCGAACGCGCGGCCAGCGTCTTGACGGTGGCGATATCGGCGGGGTCGTTGAAGTCGATCTCGATGGAGCGCTTGCCGCGATTGGCCGACAGGTAATAGCCCGATTCCCGGCTCTTGCTGTCCACGGCCTCGTCCAGATAGGGCGGGCCCCAACTGCGGGTATCGTCGCCGACGCCCTTGCGCTCCACCTTGATGACATCTGCTCCGAGATCCGCCAGCACCTGCCCCGCCCAGGGGCCGGCCAGCACGCGGCTGAGATCGAGAACACGTATTCCAGTCAGGGGGCCGGCCATTATTATGATTTCTGCATGAAATTGATAAGGGAAGTGGAGTCCTTGGCAGCCGGTGGCGCATCGTCCTTTGCCGCCGTCGCCACCAGCGACGGGCGCTGGGAAATTCCGGCATACCAGTCGGCAAGGCGTGGGGCGGCGAGCCGCCAATTGCTCTGCGCAAAGCGCAGGTCGAGCTGGCCCAGCATGCAGGCAATGCTGATATGGCCCAGGCCAAACGGGGTGGCGGCCAGTGCAGCCGCTTCGCTTTCCAGCGCCGTGAGGCTGGCGCGCAGCTTGCGTTCGAAGCCTTCCAGCAGCGCCGGATCGGCATGGTCGCGCAGATATTCGAAGCGGAACAGCAATGCGATATCGGTAACGCCGTCGCCGAAGGCCTGCCAGCGCAGATGGGTGATCCTGTCCGCGCCTTCGGAGGGCAGCAGGCGTGGGCCACTATGCTGGGTATCGAGATATTCGCAGATCACCCGGGAATCGAACAGGCAGCTACCGTCATCGAGAACGAGGGCCGGAATCTTGCCCAGCGGATTGTCCTTGAGGATGTCGTCGCCGGGTGGCGTCGCCAGCGCGACGACGGTGCGCACGCGCTCGACATTTTCAAGCTGACCCGTCTCGTGCAGCACGATCATGACCTTGCGGACGAAGGGGGATCGCGGGGACCAATGCAGCTTCAAAAACGCCTCCACAAACTCGATTGTCCAAGGCCGAACCTACGACTCGATCCTATAAAAGTCAATTAGCTAGCTTTTAGTAATAAAGGTCAGGAAGGTTTCCATGGCGCGGTTGAAAGCTTCCGGCTTTTCCACATTGGGAATGTGCCCCGCGCCCTCGATGACCGACAGGCTGGCGCCCCGAATGGTCTCGGCCATCGCCGCCATGACAGTGGGCATGGCACCGTCATTGGCACCGGCCAGCAATTGCACCGGCACTGTCAGCCCGGCGGCGGCGGTGGTAAAATCATAGTCCTGCAAGGCGGCGGCACAGGCGCAATAGCCATCGACCTGCATCTCCGCTGCGGCCTGGCGCAAAGTCTCGGCACCACCGCTGGCGATAAAGGCCGGGTCGAACCAGCGCGCGACCGTATCGTCGGCGACATGCGCCATGCCCTCGGCCCGTGCCAGGTCTATGCGTGCCTGCCAGGTCTGCCGCCCGCTGGGCTGGGTCGCCATCTGTCCGTCGGACAGGATCATCGCCGTCACGCGACCGGGGTTGCCGGCGGCGAAATTCAGCCCGGTCGGCACGCCCATGGAGAGCCCGACATAGATGCAGGAGGCGATGTCGAAGTGATCGAGCAGAGCCAGCACGTCACCCGAGAGATCGGCAAAGCTCACTTTGGCCGGCGCGTCGGAGCGGCCATGGCCACGCTGGTCATAGGCCAGGATATTGTAGCGCCCGGCAAAGTGGGCTTGCTGCGCCGCCCATATGGTATGATCGGTCATCAGCGAGTTGGAAAAGACCAGCCATGGTGCGTCGGGCCGCAACGCAGACACATTGGCGGAAATCCGGCATAACCCAACCTCGACAAAGTGCTGCATGACTTTTATCACCCCATAGTTCATATGATTGAGCTAACATGGGCTTTGCGGCGGGTTCAAGTCCCTAATTGTCTGATGGGGCGGCGTTTCAGTCCCGCAGCTCGATCCAGGCCGGCGCATGATCGCTGGCACCATCCTCGCCGCGCATATCGCGGTCCACGCCCGCAGCGGTCAGCTTGCGCGCGAGGCTCTTGCTGAGCAACAGATGGTCCAGCCGCAGGCCGGCATCACGCGGCCAGCGGTTCCGCATATAGTCCCAGAACGTATAGATCGTTTCGTCCGGATGCGTCTTGCGGATAGCGTCGGTCCAGCCCTGCGCCAGCAGGGCGGCAAACAGAGCCCGGCTTTCCGGCTGCACCAGCGCATTGTCGCGATAGGACTTGGTTTCGTAGATATCGCGCGGCTCGGGCACGATATTGTAATCCCCCACCAAGGCCACCGGCAGGCCGGTGTCCCACAGGCCCTGGGCGTGGCTTAGAAACCGCTGCATCCATTCCAGCTTGTAAGCAAATTTCGGCCCCGGCTGCGGATTGCCATTGGGCGCATAGAGGCAGGCGATCAGCACGCCATTGACCGCCGCCTCGATATAGCGCGCCTGCCTGTCATCCGGATTGCCGGGCAGTTCGCCCTGCGTCAGCACCGGCTCCGACCCGCGCGCCAATATCGCCACGCCATTCCAGCTCGATTCCCCGCGCCACACCGCGCCATAGCCGGCATCGGCCAGGCCGGTGGCGGGGAACTGCCGGTCGCTGGCCTTGAGCTCCTGCAGGCACACGACGTCAGGCGCCGCGTCGGCCAGCCACGCCATCAGGTTGGGCAGGCGGCGGTTGATACCGTTGATATTATAGGTGGCGATCTTCACTTCGCGATGCGCTTGGCCCAGGCGTCGATGCTGGTGGCGATGGTCTTCAGATGATCGGCGGTCGAAAAGCCCGACAGCGTCTTGCGCGGCTTGAGATCATGGTCACCATCTTCGAGAAACTGCACCGTGATGGCAGGCGACAAGGTGTAGCCGGCAATCTCCTCGGGCGAGCCGAATTCGTCCCGCGTGCCCTGGAAGATCATGGTCGGCGTCTTCAGCTCCGCCAGATGCGCGGTGCGCAAAGTCTCCGGCTTGGCTGGTGGGTGGAACGGATAGCCGAGGCAGACCAGCCCGGCGATGCGCCCGGCCTCGAACAGGCTATCAGCCACCATGCTGGCCACCCGCCCGCCCATGGATTTGCCCCCGATGATGAGCGGCCCATTGGTCGGCCCCAGATCGTCCACCGCGGCGATGAATTCTGGCATCACCTTGTCCGCCCGCGGCGGCGGTTTCTTGCCCGCCTCGGTGCGGCGGCTGGTCATGTAGCCGAATTCGAACCGCGCCACGCGAAAGCCCTCCGCCGCCAGCGCCTTGGCCGTGGCATTCATCGAAGCGGAATCCATTGGTGCCCCGGCGCCGTGGGCGAGCAGGATGGTGACGCGGGCATCTTCGGGGCCGTCGAAGAGGAAGCTGGTGGGCATGGCGTGGGGTCCCGTGGTTTGGGCGCACTTTAGCCGCCCACCCACCGGCCGTCACCCTCGGGCTTGACCCGAGGGCGTTTCACTTGCCGGACGGACAACAAGTACAGAGCCCTCGGGTCAAGCCCGAGGGTGACGATCGCGTGTGGGGATGCGATGTGCCTCTACCCTGCCTTGTTCAGCGTCCGATTGGCCAGCCCCACCCCGGCCCGGGCCCGTCTTGCCCAGTCGGAATCGCTGTCCAGTTCCAGATAGCGCAGCCACCATTGCCGCGCCGCGGCCAGGTCATGCGCGTCATATTCCAGCGCAGCGAGATTGTAGACCGCGTCGGCATAATCAGGGTCCAGCGCCACCGCCCTGGCCAGGTGCTCGCGCGCCGCCGCCACGCGGCCCATGTCGCGCAGCACGCCGCCATGGTTGAACCAGGCCTCGACGAAATCCGGGTCGCGCTTGATGGCGGTGATATAGGCCGTCGCGGCCTCTTCCAGCCGCTCCAGCTTGCGCAGGCAATTGCCGAAATTGAACGCTGCCACCGCATCGGTGGAGTCGATCGATGAGCAATGCTCGTAGAGCGTCGCCGCCTCGGCGAAGAGTTCGGCCGCCTCCGCCGTTTCGGCCAGGCCGAAATAGTCCTCGGCATCCTCGTCCACTTCGGGCAGGGGCAGCAGGCGTTGTCCGTTCAGTTCGGCCAGCGAATGGGCGTCCCTGGCCACGATGCGCGCCGGACCATCGGCCTGCAGCGTCAACGCTGTCAGCGAGCCCACCGGGCCGATCTGGTGCACCGAGCGCGCAATGGCGCTCCAGCTCGCGCCAGAGGCGACCAGTCCGGCATATTTCTTCGCCAGGATGACGTCGCGGAACGAGAAGGGTTCGGCATGGTGCTCGAAGGCGTCGAACAGCGCCAGCAGGTCCAGCACGTCGCCATCGAGGCGCGACTGATCCAGCATGGCCTGCCGGGTGATATTGGCCGATGGCACCGGGGGCAGGCTGCGCAGCAGGCGCAGGAAGCCGTTTTCGCTCAGCAAAGGGACGTTGTTTGCCCGCGCCTTGCTGGCGGCTTGCTCGATATATTCCTGCGATTTTCTTGCGAGCAGGGTGCGGCCCAGCACGGCGGCAGTGGTGCCGCGGGTGATGTTGCGATGCAGCCGTCCGCCCAGGCTTTGCACCCGCCGCGTCGCCAGGCGCAGCGGGAAGGCCTGCAGGGCGCCGATCACCCCATAGCTCTCCCCGCTTGCTCGCATCTAGGTCAGGCTTTCTTTTTTGCGGCCGCCTTTGGTGCTGCGGCCTTGGATGCTTCCAATGCGGCCTTGAGCGATGCCTTGGCGGCGGATTCCTTGGGCGCCGCGGCAGGTGCCTTGGCCTTGCTTTTCGCGGCCGGCTTGGCTTCCCCCAGGCTCGCCTTCAGCGCGTCCATCAGGTTGATAACATTGCCGCGTTCGGGCGCCGCTGCAATGATTGGTTTGTGGCCCTTGAGCTTTTCCTTGATCATGCCGAGCAAGGCCACTTCGTAGCGGTCCTCATAGGCCTTGGGGTCGAAATGGGTGACCTTCTGGTCGATCAGCTTCTGCGCCAGGTCGAGCATTTCCGCGTCGGGCTTGCCCTGCGGGATATTGTCGAAATATTCGGCCATGCCGCGCACCTCGTTGGGATTGCGCAGAGTGGTCACGAACATGCCCTTGTCGCGGGCGCCGATGGTCACCACGCGCTCGCGGCTCGACAGCACCAGCCGGGCAATGGCCACCTTGCCGCTCTTGCGCAGGGCTTCGCGCAAAACCACGAAGGTTTCCTCGGCCATGGCCCCGTCGGGGGCGAGATAATAGGGGGCGTCCTGATAGATCTCGTCCACTTCGCTCTCATCGACAAAGGCTTCGATATTGAGCGTGTGGTTGGATTCGATGCGGACGGCTTCGAGGTCTTCGTCCTCGATGATGATGTATTGCTTGGCTTCGTATTCGTAGCCGCGCACCAGGTCTGATCGTTCGACCAGCCCCAATTCGGGGTCGACCGGCTTCATGTTGATGCGGTTATGCGTATCCTTGTGCAGCTGGTTGAAGCTGATGCGTTCCGACGTCGATGTCGCCGGGAACATCTTCACCGCGCAGCTCACCAGGCTCAATCTGATATGGCCCTTCCAACTCGCTCTGGGTGCCATTTTCGTCTCCTACGCGCGATCACTACGCAAACAACACGTAAATCATGACGTTAGATCCCGTGCGGACTCGTTAATGTCGGCCCAGGGGTCGCCAGCCGTGGTTAACAAACCCGGAAGAGTAGAATAATTCAGGTCTTCCGGAGAGTCGATGGATTCCAGATCGCGCCAGTCTATCGGCGTGCTGGCCGGCAGGTGCGGGCGGGCGCGCAGCGAATAGGCCGCCACCGCCGTCGCGCTTCGCGCATTGCGATGATAGTCGATGAAGATGCGGTTCTTGCGGTTCTGCTCGCCCATCGTCGTGGTGAACGTGTCGGGCCCGGTCCTGGCCAGTTCCACCGCAATGGCGGCGCAGGCGGCATGCGCCTGTTTCCAGGTCAGCTTTTTCGTGGTCGGCACCACGATATGCACGCCCTTGCCACCCGAGGTCTTGACAAAGGGTTTGAGCCCCATGCCCTCCAGCCCCCCGCGCAGATGCACGGCGGCATTGACCACATCGCGCCATTGTACGCCCTCGCCGGGGTCGAGATCGAAGATCACCCGGTCGGGCTTGTCGATATGGCTGGCATGGGTGCCCCAGGCGTGGAACTCGATGACGCCGAACTGGGCCAAAGCCAGATAGCCTCTGGCGTCCTCGACCGAGATATAGGTCTGCTTCTCGCCCTCCGAATTCTGCGTCTCGAAGCTCTTGAGGCCATCGGGCATGCCGGTAAAGGGATGGCGCTGGAAGAAGCAGTCATGCGGCTTGCCGGTGGGGCAGCGGAACAGCGAGACCGGCCGGTTGAACAGGTGCGGCAGCATATAGTCGCCCACACCGGCATAATAGACCGCGATATCGAGCTTGGTCGGCCCGGTCTTGCCGAACAGCCGCCGTGTCGGATTGGTCACCCAGATGCCGGCGAGGTCGGCGTCGGAGATGATGCGCTTGACCGGCGCGCTTACCGGCGTCGTCAGCTCGGCCTGCCGCAATCCCTTGAACACGGCATGGCGCAGCATGCCGTCAGTGGTCTGGTTTGCATATTGCACGCGCGCGGTCAGGATCGGCCGCACCGGAAGGATCTCCTTGGGCGCGCCCTCCAGCTTCTCGTCGATCCGCAGAGGCGCCAGCCGCGCCACCAGCGATTTCATCGTGGCGGCGTCAAACCCGGTCCCCACCTTGCCGCGATAGACCAGTTCCCCCTCGACCCATTCGCCCACGGCCAGAGCGCCGATGCCGCCATTGGCGGCGCTGTCGCTATAGCCTGATATGACGTAGTCGCCGGTCTTCAGCGCCTTGATCTTGAGCCAGCTCGATGACCGCCCGGCGCTATGCTTGCTGTCGGCGCGCTTGGAAACCACGCCCTCCAGCCCCAGTTCGGAGGCATGGTCGAGCAGCACCTGCCCGTCGCCCTCGACATGGTCGGAATATTGAATCGCCGAACGCGGCGTCACATGGCCGGAGAGCAATTGCGCCAGCAGAGCCTTGCGCTTGACCAATGGCACCTGGCGCAGATCCCAGCCGTCGAGATGCAGCAGGTCGAAGGCATAAAACACCAGCTTGTTGCCGGCCCCGTCCGACAGCGCATCCTGCAGCATGGAGAAGCGGCTGATCCCCTGCTTGTCGAGCACCACGATCTCGCCATCGACGATGGCCTCGCGGCAATTGAGCTCCCCGAACGCCTTGGGCAGGTCGCCATAGCGCTTGGTCCAGTCCAGCCCGCCCCGCGTGATCAGCCGCGTCGTACCGGCCTCGACAAAGGCCAGCGTGCGGTAGCCGTCGAACTTGATTTCGTGCAGGTATTTCCCCTTGGGGTCCGGCAGCTTTTCGGCCGGCGAGGCCAGTTGCAGTTCCATCGTGGCGGGCAGGGGCGCCTTCACGGCTCCGATCAACTTGCCCGGCTGTGGCTTGCCAGCCTTTTTGATCGGGGCCGCTGGTGGCGCCGCCAGTTCTTCGATCCGCCGTCCGGTCTTGATGCTTTCCGGGCGGGTTTCGAGGATATTCTCCTCGGTGCTCATTGATGTGTCCCGTTCCTTGAACAGGATCCAGCCCTCCTTGCCCTTGTCCTCCGGCTTGCCCTTGAGCCGCGCCAGCATCCAGCCGCCGCGCAGTTTTTCGCCCACCAGGCGGAACTTGAAGGCGCCCTTCCTGAGGTCCTCATGCGGATCGCCCATCGGCGCCCAGGTGCCGGTATCCCAGACGATCATCGGCCCGCCGCCATATTCGCCCTCGGGGATGACGCCCTCGAAGTCGATATAGTCGATGGGGTGATCCTCGGTGGCGGCAGCGAAGCGCTTGTCGGCCGGGTTGAGCGAAGGCCCCTTGGGCACGGCCCAGCTTTTCAGCACGCCATCGAGTTCCAGCCGCAGGTCATAATGGTCTGCCGTGGCGTGGTGCTTGTGAATGACAAAGCGATTGCCCGCGCTGCCCAGCGCCCCCGCAGGCTCGCTGGTGCGCTGGAAATCGCGTTTGTCGCGGTAGGATTTGAGCTTGTCGGTGGGCATGGCGGGACTTTAGCAGGGCGAAGTGAAGACTTACCTCAATGCCGGCGGCGTTCCCTTCTCCCCTTGCGGGAGAAGGTGCCCGAAGGGCGGATGAGGGGTCCTGCGCTATCCGCTGGCATTGAAGCATGGGACGGCGCAGGACCCCTCACCCGGTTTTCCGCTGAACGCGGAAAACCACCCTCTCCCGCAAGGGGAGAGGGGCGATGGCTGAGAACGTACGGGCTCACCCCTCCTGCTTCACACTCTGCCCAATCGCCCAGGTCACGCCGAACGGGTCTTCGAGCTGGCCATAGATATCGCCCCAGAATTCGACCTTGAGCGGCGAGGTCACCTTGCAGCCGGCGGCGACGGCGCGGTCCCACCACTGCTGGGCGTCATCGACATGGATATGCATGTTGAAGCCCTGCGGCTTGACCGGCGCGAAGCCATATTCGGGGAAGAAGTCGCAGACGAAGATCATGCTGCCATTGATCTCGATCGTGCTGTGGATCAGCTTTTCGCTGTTCTCGGCCTGCATGGCCTCGTGCTCGATGGCGGCAAAGGCGGTCTTGTAGAAGTCGAGAGCCTTTCGGGCGCCGTCGACATTGAGATAGGGCGTAACGCCGGTCGTAGGGCGGGGTGCGGTCATGGCTGTTCTCCTCGATTGACGTATGCAAGCACGATGAGTGGCCCGGCGCCAGTTCGACGCGCCTTATTTGATCGCGCTGGCCGGCGGCAAAGCCGGCTGCGCCGCGAGACGGTCGAGATGCAGCCTGATATGCGCCGCCTCGGCCGGCGAGCCGGCCAGCGCGATGGCGCGGTTGAATTCCTCGCGCGCCCCTGATGTATCGCCCAGTTGCAGCAGCAGCCCGCCGCGCACCCCGTGATAGTGGAAATAGCTGTCGAGCTTGTCGCCCAAAGGCGCGATCAGCGCCAAGGCCGCGGCCGGCCCATAGGCCTTGCTCACAGCCACGGCGCGGTTGAGCGTCACCACCGGGGAAGGCTGGATGACTTCGAGCGTCTGGTAGAGCCGGTCGATGGCGCCCCAATCGGTATCCTCGGCGCGCCTGGCCCGCGCATGCTGGGCGGCGATGGCCGCCTGCACCTGATAGGTGCCCGGCTCCTGATGGCGCAGGGCCTTCTCCACCAGCGCCCGCCCCTCGGCCAGCATCGGCCCGTCCCACAGGCTGCGGTCCTGATCTTCCAGCAGCACGATCTGGCCCTCGCCATCCACACGCGCCCGGTGCCGGGCATGCTGCAGCAGCAGCAGTGCCACCAGCCCCATGACTTCAGGTTCGCTGGGAAACAGCCGCTGCAACAGCCGGCCGAGCCGTATCGCCTCGTCGCAGAGCAGGGCCGCATCGGGGTCGGAATGGCCGCGCGAATAGCCCTCGTTGAAGACCAGGTAGATCATGACCGCCACCACGCCCAGCCGCTCCAGCCGGCCTTCGGCATCGGGCGGATCGAAGGGCACAGTATTGGCGGCGATACGCGCCTTGGCGCGGGTGATGCGCTGTTCCATCGCCACTTCGCTGACCAGGAACGCCCTGGCGATCTGCCGCAGCGGCAGGCCGGCTACGACGCGCAGCGCCAGCGCGATCTGCTGGTTGGCGGGCAGGTCCGGATGGCAGCACACGAAGAGCAGCCGCAATATGTCGTCGCGATAATGGGCGCCATCCAGCCGCTCGGCGATATCGACCTCGGCATCGTCGAGGTCCGACAGGTGTTCCTCGGGCGGCAGGGCGACATTGTTCTTCACCTTGCGCACCGCATCGATGCCGCTATTGCGCCCGACAAAGATCAGCCAGGCCACGGTGTCGCGCGGCGGCCCCTTGACGGGCCAGGTCCTGACAGCGCGCAGGCTGGCTTCCTGAAAAGCCTCCTCGGCGGCGTCGAGATTGCGGAAATAGCGCAGCAGGGCGCTCAACGCCTGGGGTCGGGCCGCCATCAGGGCCGCTGCTATCCAGGCGTTGTCGACCATTATCCAAGCTCGCTGGGGTGAAAGATGCCGACGGGACGGATTTCATAGCCGCCGCCGCTGGGATTGGCCTTGATCAGCTCCTTGGCAAAGGCGATGGCCTCGTCCAGCGAGTCGCAATCGGCCAGGTAGAAGCCGAGGAACTGCTCCTTGGTTTCGGCAAAGGGCCCGTCGATGATCAGGGGCTCGCCGGAGGTCTTGCGCAGGGTGGTTGCTGAAGTCGTCGGTAGCAGCCGCGCCACCGGGCCCATCTTGCCCTTGGACTTCATGGAATCCTCGACCACGGCAAGGCGCGCCATGCAGGCGTCGTCCTCCTCCTTGGTCCAGGTGGAAACGGCGTTTTCATCATTGTAGCAGAGGACAGCGTAAAGCATTGAGGCATCTCTCATCAGTGACATGACGAGCGACTATGCCCAATTCAGACAGCGGGTGAAGCGATTTTTACGCCACGGGCGGCGGCGTATTCCGCGCAATCGTCACCGTCGCGCCCAGCGAAGCCAGGATGATGGCGATGATGCCGCCCAACTGCCATAGGCTCAGCGTCTCGCTGAGAATAAGAAAGCCCGACAGCGCGCCGAGCGCCGGCTGGCCGCTCATCAGGATGCCGAACAACCGTGAGGGAATGTGCGGCAGGGCCACCATGTCGAGCGCATAGGGAATGGCGCTCGACAGCAGGGCCACGCCCAGCGCAACGGGCAGGATGGCCGGGTCGAGCAAAGCCATACCCGCCGTCGCCACGCCGAAGGGCAGGGCGATGACGGCAGCGACGGAGACGCCGAGCGCGGTGATATGCGGCCCACCACCGGTCCCGGCTCGTTGGCCGAAAATGATATAGCCGGCCCAGCAGGCGCCGGCCGCCAGCGCCAGCAGCACGCCTGATATACCGATCTCCCCCTGCGCCTGCCCCAGCGGCAGCAGCATGGCGAGCCCGGCCACGGCCAGCACGATCCAGGCGAAATCGAGCACCTTGCGCGATCCGGCCAAAGCCACGGCCAGCGGTCCGGTAAATTCGAGCGCCACCGCCACGCCGAGCGGAATGGTCTGCAGCGCCGCATAGAAGAACAGGTTCATCGCCCCCATGACGGCGCCATAAGCCAAAACGGCGCGCCATTGTCTCTTGTCGAGCCTCTGCCGCCATGGCCGGAACACGGCCACCAGCACGATTGCCGCCAGCACCAGCCGCAATGTCGTGGCGCCGGCCGCGCCCACCAGCGGAAACAGCCCCTTGGCAAAGCTCGCCCCGGTCTGGGTGCACACCATGCCCAGCGTGACGAGCAGGACGGAAAAGACGACGGATTGCGGCCGCACGGGGAGGGGCTTTCGGAAGGGACGGCGGCGGTTTAGCAGGGATCGAACCATCGTGCCACTCGTCTGATTTTTCAGTCGGGTCACCCTCGCCCCTTGTGGGAGAGGGTGGTTTTCCGCGTCCAGCGGAAAACCGGGCGAGGGGGCACCGCGCCCTCCCATGCTTCAATGCTAATGGATAACTCGCCGCCCCCTCATCCGCCCTTCGGGCACCTTCTCCCACGAGGGGAGAAGGGGGAGGCGGCACAGAGCACATTGACCCGACTCCGTTTGCCCTTTAGCCCTATCGCGGCCAGAACAAACGAGGAATGCCGATGCAATACCGCTATCTGGGCCGCTCCGGCCTCAAGGTCTCTGTTTTGACCATGGGCACCATGACCTTTGGCGGCTCGGAAAAGGTCGGCCATACCGAACAGGCCGATGCAACGCGCCAGATCGACCTCTGCCTCGATGCCGGCATCAACCTGCTCGACACCGCCAATGTCTACAATGCCGGCGTCTCCGAGGAGATGATCGGCGTGGCGCTGGCCGAGAACGGCCGCCGCCAGAAAACGCTGGTCGCCACCAAGGTCCGCTTCAAGATGGGCGACGGACCCAACGAGATCGGGCTGAGCCGCCATCACATCATCGCCCAGGCCGAAGCCAGCCTGCGCCGGCTGCAGACCGATGTCATCGACCTCTACCAGGTCCATGAATGGGACGGGCAGACGCCCATCGAGGAAACGATGGAGGCGCTCGATACGCTCGTGAAGTCGGGCAAGGTCCGCTATATCGGCTGCTCCAATTATGCCGGCTGGCATATCAGCAAGGCCCTGGCTGCGGCGGGCGCCCGCCATGGCGAGCGCTTCATCTCCCAGCAGATCCACTACACGCTGCATTCGCGCGAAGCCGAATATGAACTGATCCCGATCAGCCAGGACCAGGGCCTGGGTATTCTGATCTGGTCGCCTTTGGCCGGTGGGCTGCTCTCTGGCAAATATCGCCGCGATGGCGGGCCGAAATCGGGCCGGCATGTCGGCGGCTTCCGCGAGCCGCCGGTCTATGACTGGGACAAGCTCTACGATGTCATCGACGTTCTCGTTTCCGTTGCCGAGACGCGCGGCGTTTCCGGCGCGCAGGTGGCCCTCGCCTGGCTGCTTGGGCGGCCGGGGGTGACTTCGGTCATCATCGGCGGGCGCAACGAGGCGCAGTTCCAGGACAACCTGGCAGCCGCCAGCCTTGAACTCACCCCGGACGAGCGCGCCCGGCTCGATGCGGCCAGCCAGCCGCCTTTGCTCTATCCCTATTGGCACCAGAGCTTCACCGCACAGGATAGGCTGGGCAAGATCGACCTCGACCTGATCGCCCCCTATGCCGAGGAGTTCAAGCGTGGCTGATTTTCTGTTCGAGCCCCATGCGCCGGTCACCATCCCGATCGCCCGCGGCGGGCTGTTCGCCGTGCGGCGCGTCTATTGCGTCGGCCGCAACTATGCCGAGCATGTCGTGGAAATGGGCAATGACACGCGCGATCCGCCCTTCTTCTTCGGCAAGCCGGCCGACGCTATCGTGGTGGGCGGCGCCGATATCCCCTATCCGAGCCAGACCAGTGATTTCCACCACGAGATCGAACTGGTCGTCGCCATCGGCAAGGACGGTGCCGACATCGCTTCGGGTGATGCTCTGAACCACGTCTATGGCTATGCCGTAGGCCTCGACATGACGCGGCGGGACGTCCAGGCGCAGGCCAAGAAGGCCGGCCGCCCCTGGGACATGGCCAAGGGCTTCGACCATTCCGCCCCCATAGGCACGATCGAACCAGCAAGCGCCATCGGCCACCCCGATAGCGGCGCCATCACGCTTTCGGTCAATGGCGTCGAGCGCCAGCGCGGCGATCTCGCCGACCAGATCTGGAATGTGCCCGATACCATCGCCTATCTCAGCACTTTCGTGGCCCTTAAGGCCGGCGATATCATCATGACCGGTACCCCGGCCGGCGTCAGCGCGGTGGTGCGCGGCGATGTGCTGGAAGGCGCCATTGCCGGTATTGGCACGGTCAGGACGCGGATCGCCTGATGCCGGTCTGGTCGCCCCAGCAGGATGCGGCACTCAAGGCTGTGTCCGATTGGCTCAAGGACCGGAACGGCCCGCAGGTCTTCCGCCTGTTCGGCTGGGCCGGCACCGGCAAGTCGACGCTCGCCGTGCATCTGGCGCAGGATGTGCGGTCGGTCAAATATGCCGCCTTTACCGGCAAGGCGGCGCTGGTCATGCGCAAGCGCGGCTGCAAGGGCGCCCAGACCATCCACAGCCTGATCTATACTCTGGTCAGCGAAAAGGAGGGCGAGCCGCGCTTCGTGCTCGATGATGAAAGCCCGGCCGCCGATGCCGATCTCATCGTCATCGACGAAGTCTCGATGGTCGATGAGCAATTGGGCAAGGACCTGCTCAGCTTCGGGGTCAAGGTGCTGGTGCTGGGCGATCCGTTCCAGCTGCCGCCGGTGCAGGGCGCCGGCTTCTTCACCGCCGACGAGCCCGATATCATGCTCACCGAAATCCACCGGCAGGCGGCCGACAATCCCATCATCCACCTCTCCATGCAGGTGCGCGAGGGCGGCTTTCTCGAGCGCGGTACCTATGGCGATTCCATCGTGGTGGGCCGCGACAATGTCGATCGCAATGCTGTGCTGGAGGCCGACCAGGTGCTGGTGGGCCGCAACAAGACGCGCCTGCAATACAATGACCGCCTGCGTGAGCTGAAAGGCCTACCCTTCCACGAGCCGGTCGAGGGCGACCGCATGGTGTGCCTCAGGAACAATCCGCGCAAGAAGCTGCTCAACGGGCAGATCTGGATTGTCACCGAAGTGACCAAGCGGACCAATGGCAAATATTCGCTGCTGCTGGGCGCCGACGAGGGCAAGGGCGAGGCGCGGGTGCTGACGCACAAGGCCTTCTTCTCGGGCGAGGAAGATACGATGAGCTGGCCCGAGCGCCGCCAGTTTGACGAGTTCACCTTCGGCTACTGCCTCACCGTCCACAAGGCGCAGGGCAGCCAGTGGGACAATGTCTATCTGTTCGACGAGAGCTTCGTGTTCCGCGAGGAGCGGGCGCGCTGGCTCTATACCGGCATTACCCGCGCCGCCGAAAAGATCACCGTCGTGTCCTGACCGCGCCGTAATGCCATAACAAAGCCAAAGTCCGGCGACTGTTCTGTTGGCGGCGAAATCTTTCGCCAAGTAGACCAAATTGCTGACGTTTCTTGCAACGGCGGTGCTTGCGCATCGGGGCCCTATACCCCATTTTGCCCGTAGAGATTTCCAGCAGCCCGGATCATCCCCCTAGACGGAGGCATCATGCACCACGACACCCCCCTGATCACAACGATCGTCGCGGGTCTGGTGCTGGCCTATATCTTCGGCATGATCGCCAATCGCTTCAAGATGCCGCCGCTGGTGGGGTATCTGTTTGCCGGCGTTCTGGCTGGGCCCTATACGCCCGGTTTCGTGGCCGATCAGGCGGTCGGCGCCGAACTGGCCGAGCTGGGCGTGATCCTGCTCATGTTCGGCGTCGGGCTGCATTTTTCGCTCAAGGACCTGCTGAGCGTGCGGGCGCTGGCCATTCCCGGCGCGGTTGGCCAGATCGCGCTGGCGACGCTGCTCGGCTTCGGGCTTGGCAGCTTGCTGGGCTGGGACATGGGAGCGTCCCTGCTCTTCGGGCTGGCCCTGTCCTGCGCCTCCACCGTGGTGCTGCTCAAGGCCATGCAGGACCGGCGCCTGCTCGAAACCGAGCGCGGCCGCATCGCCGTGGGCTGGCTGATCGTCGAAGACCTGGTCTGTATCCTGGCGCTGGTGCTGATCCCGGCCTTCGCCGCCTTGAGCGGCAGCGAAAATGCCCCGCATGACCCCTTCGTGTCGTTTGTCGAGCGGCTGGTTGGCGGCGGCATCGGCATCTGGGGCGTGATCGCGCTCACCGCGATCAAGATTGCCGGCTTTGTCGGCTTCATGCTCATCGTCGGCCGCCGCATCATTCCCTGGGCCCTGCATGGCACGGCCCATACCGGCAGCCGCGAACTGTTCCGCCTGGCGGTGCTGGCCATTGCGTTGGGCGTGGCGCTGGGGTCGGCCGTGCTGTTCGGCGTCTCGCTGGCCCTGGGCGCGTTCTTTGCCGGCATGATCCTCTCCGAGAGCGAGCTCAGCCACCGCGCGGCGCAGGAAACCCTGCCGCTGCGCGACGCTTTCTCGGTGCTGTTCTTCGTGTCGGTCGGCATGCTGTTCGACCCCACGACCATTGTCGAGGATCCGCTGCCGCTGCTGGCGACGGTCTTTATCATCGTCATCGGCAAGTCGCTGGCCGCCTTCGGCATCGTGCTGCTGTTCCGGCGACCGGTATCGACGGCGCTGACCATTTCGGCCTCGCTGGCGCAGATCGGCGAATTCTCCTTCATCATCGCCAGCATGGGCGTGGCCCTGGCCATCATGCCCAAGGAAGCCCAGGATCTGGTGCTGGCCGGATCGGTGGTGTCGATCATCCTCAATCCGGTCGTGTTCTGGGCGGTCGACCTGGCCAAGCCGCGCCTCGAAGCCAAGGCGGCAGCGCGCAAGGCCGCTCAGACAGGGCAGGATGGCCCGCGCATCGAGCCCGGTGAATTGTCCGAAGCCGCCAATGGCCCCATCACCAGTGACGCGCCCAGCGAAGCAGCGGTCGATAGCGGCGCGCCCGGCGCCGATGACGATACCGGCGAGCCCTCCCACCAGACCGGTCATACCGTGCTGGTCGGCTATGGCCAGGTTGGCCGTATCCTCGCCGCCGGCATCAAGGAGGACGGCGGCGGTCTCGTGGTGATCGAAGATTCCGACCACGATGTCGCGGCGGCGCGGGCCGAGGGGCTCGAAGTCGTCTTCGGCAATGCCGCCAGCCTGGATACGCTCAGGCTCGCCAATCTGCCGCAGGCCCGCAACCTGCTGATCGCCATTTCCAATGCCTTCGAGGCCGGCACGGTCTGCGAATCCGGCCGCAAGCTCAATCCGGGCATTTCCATCATCGCCCGCGCCTATTCCGAGGAAGAGGAAGACTTCCTGCGCAATCTCGGCGCCACCGCGGTTATCAGGGGCGAGCGCGAGATCGGCAAGGGCATCCTGACCTTCCTGCGCGGCGATGGCGGCGACATGGCCGCCCCGGCCATGCCCGTGCCCGAAGAGCCCAAGCTGCCTGTGGTGGAAAACCTGCTCGAAAAGGCCGCCGCGGCGCCCGTCGTCGCCGAAGTGGTCGCCACCGAACCGGAAACCGTCATCGAATTGCCCCCGCCCGCGGACGAGGCGCCGGCCGGTGAAGAAACCGAACCCGCCCCCGTCGAAGCCATCGGCGAGGCGCCAGCCGCCATCGATGAAGTCGTGGTGCCACCCCCGGTCGAGCCGGTTGCCGAGACGCCCGCAGAGACCGAAGCCGAGCCTGAAATTGAGCCGGACGCCGCTCCGGACGCCGAGCCTGAACCTCAGCCTGATACTCCTGCGGAACCCGAGCCGGAGACCGCAGCCGAGATCGAAGCGGAGACCGAGCGGGAGGCCGATGACGAGACCAATGAGGGCGGCATTGCCCCGCCCGTAGACGACAGTGAAACCGAAGAGCGCAATACTGTGCCGCCGGTGGTGCCAGAGCCCAAAAGCTAGATGGCCGCCAGAGTAGCGTTTCCACGTGGATTGCAGGTCTTGTCAAAGGCTTGGCGTGGGGCGCATAGAAGTTAGGGGCAGGCTCTTCTGCTCCCGTCGAGTTTCGGCGCGCCGCGCGGGCGCGCCAGGAATATGTGGGCCGATGATTTCGCAGAAAGCCAAATATGCCTTGCGCGCGCTGGTCTCCCTCGCACGGGCCGAGCGCGGTGAAACCATGATGATCGGCGAGATTTCCAAGCAACAGGCCATTCCCAAGAAGTTCCTCGAGCAGATCTTGCTCGAGTTGAAACGGGCCGGCTTCGTCGCCAGCCGGCGCGGCCGCGCGGGAGGCTACGAGCTGTTGCGGGCGCCCGAGGAGATCATGTTCGGCGAAGTGCTGCGCTTGATCGACGGGCCGGTCGCGCCGCTGCCCTGCCTTTCCAAGATCGCCTATAAGCGCTGCAAGGATTGCCGCGACGAGGCGTCCTGTGAAATCCGCCATGTCTTCGAGCGCGTGACCCTGGCCACCCGCGACGTGCTGGACCATACGACGCTGGCGGACTCGCTCCGGCTGGAAGATTTGCCGGTTTAGCGGATACCCCTCCCAACCTCCCCCTGATAGGGGGAGGAGCCGCGCAGTGGTTGGGGCAAGATCGTGCCATAAGCTCGATCTGTTCCTCCCCCTATCAGGGGGAGGTTAGGAGGGGGTATCCCCTACCCAAACACCACCGTCTTCTTGCCATTCAGCATGACCCGGTTTTCCAGGTGCAGCTTCACCGCCCGCGCCAGCACGCGGCTTTCGATATCCCGCCCGGCGGCCACGAGATCGTCGGGGCTCATGGCATGGGTCACGCGGGCGGTTTCCTGCTCGATGATCGGGCCTTCATCCAGGTCCGGCGTCACATAATGCGCCGTGGCGCCGATGATCTTCACCCCGCGCTCATGGGCCTGGTGATAGGGCTTGGCGCCCTTGAAGCTGGGCAGGAAGGAGTGGTGGATATTGATCACCTGCCCGAACAGCCGCGTCGACAGATTGTCCGACAGCACCTGCATATAGCGCGCCAGCACGACGAGGTCGGCGCCGGTCTGTTTGACCAAAGCCAGCACCTGCTCCTCCTGCGCCGTCTTGGTGTCTTTGCTCACCGGCAGCAGGTGGAAGGGGATGCCGGCATCCTCGGCAATCCTGCGCGTATCGTCATGGTTGGAAATGATCGCCGCGACCTCCGCATCGAGCCAGCCGACACGGATCTGATAAAGCAGGTGCAGCAGCGTGTGGTCGAACTTACTGACCATGATGACCACGCGCTTCTTGCGCGCATCATCGGTCAGGCTCGTCTTCATCGAAAAGCGCTCGATGGGTGATTTCAGCGCCCGCTCGATGGTGTCGCGCCCCACGCCATCGGGCGCGGTAAAGGCCAGCCGCATGAAGAAGCGGTCGGTTTCGCGATCCCAGAACTGGTTGGATTCGGCGATATTGGCGCCCAAGGCCGCCAGTTCGGTGGTGATGGCAGCGACGATGCCGGGGCGGTCGGCGCAGCTGAGGGTGAGGACGAAACTGGCCGAGGACATGGCAGGCACTCCAACAAAGCTGGCAGCGGTATCAATGGCTTGGCCGTCTTCGTCAAGTACGCAGCAAAAAGGGCCGTCCCTGTGGGGAGCGGCAAACAAAAAGGGCCGCCCCGGGGGACGACCCTTCCTGAGTTTATCGGCCCGAAGTGCCGAGGAGGCGTGTGCTAGCCGAGATCACTCCCGATCAGCACCACATATCCCAGGCCTTCTTCGAGCGCCAAAATCTCAAAAGTCACTGGATCACCTCCTTCGCGTTGGTTGAACATGACAGGAGCATGACCCCGTTTATCGCGCCTGTCCAGTCCTGGATGAGCGGGATGTGCTTGCGGCTTGCTTCGAACGCGCCGACAATCGCGCTCGCCAAGGAGGGCTACATGGCCGAGTTGCAACTCTATCTGCCGCTGATCGGCCTGGCCGCATTCATCTTTGGTGCCATCCGGATATTCACCCGCGCGGATATCACCGCCGGCGAACAGCGGAAAATCTCGCCGTCTCACAACACGGAAGGCGTGGACGCTCCCGCCAGATTAATCAAGGCCCTGACCGGTTCTGAAAGCAGGTTGGATTTGGTTCTGATGGGCCTGGGCGTGCTGTTGATTGTCGGCTTCATAGCCTCGGTAGAGCTGTCCTAGCCCCGCGCCCGTTTCGGCCGTGCCCGCAATTGCAAAATTGTTGCCGCCAGCACGCCCAAAGCCACGATGCCGATGATGATCGTCGCCAGCGCATTGACGTCGGGCGACACGCCCAGCTTGACCTTGGAAAAGATCACCATGGGCAGGGTGGACGAGCCCGGGCCCGAGACGAAGCTGGCAATGACCAGATCGTCCAGCGACAGGGTGAAGCCGAGCAGCCAGCCGGAGACCAGCGCCGGGGCGATGATGGGCAGGGTGATGTCGAAGAAGGTGCGGATCGGCGAGGCGCCCAGGTCCATGGCCGCTTCTTCCAGGCTCCGGTCGAAATCGGACAGCCGCGATTGCACGACCACGCAGACATAGGCGGTGCAGAAGGTGGCATGGGCGATGACGATGGTCAGCATGCCGCGGCCCTGCGGCCAACCCAAAGTGGATTCCATGGCCACGAACAGCAGCAGCAGAGCCAGGCCCGTGATCACGTCGGGCATGACCAGCGGCGCCGAGACCATGCCTGAGAACAGCGTCCGGCCCTTGAAGCGGCGGAAGCGCACCAGAGCCACGGCGGCCAGCGTTCCCAGCACCAGCGCGATCGTGGCGCTGAGCGCGGCGATCTGCAGGCTGAGCCATGCGGCGCCGAGCAATTGCGGGTCGTTGAACAGCTCGCCATACCACTTGGTCGAAAAACCCGACCACACGGTCACCAGCCGGCTTTCGTTGAACGAGAAGATGACGAGGCTCACGATGGGCGCATAGAGAAATGCGAAGCCCAGAGCGGCGGCGATGGGAAGGAACCAGCCCCGGCGCATGCTACTTCTCCACCACGGCGCTTTGCGCGCGTTGCAGCAGCATGATGGGCACGACGACAACGACCAGCATGGCCATGGCCACGGCGGCGGCGCGCGGCCAGTTGGTCGAGCTGAAGAATTCGTCCCACAGCACGCGCCCGATCATCAGCGTCTCTGGCCCGCCCAGCAGCGAGGGAATGACGAATTCGCCGATGGCCGGGATGAAGACCAGCATGGAGCCGGCGACGATGCCGGGCAGCGACAGCGGCAGGGTGACCGACAGGAAGGTGCGCAAGGGCCGGGCGCCCAGATCGGCCGAGGCCTCGAACAGCGATACGTCGAGCTTCACCAGCGTCGTATAGAGCGGCAGGATCATGAAGGGCAGGTAGGTATAGACGATGCCGACATAGACGGCAAAATCGGTCTGCATCATCACCAGCGGCGGAACCCCGAACAGGCCCAGGAACTGGTTGATCACCCCATTGCCACGCATGAAGCCGGTCAGTGCATAGACGCGCAGCAGGAAAGAGGTGAAGAAGGGCAGCACCACCAGCATCAGCAATATATTGCGCCAGCGGTCAGGCGCGCGGGCAATGGCATAGGCCATGGGATAGCCGATGAAGAGCGTGATCACGGTGGCGATGGCCGCGATGCGAATTGAGCTCAGATAGGCCGCGACATAGAGATTGTCGGTGAAGAGGCGAATGTAATTGTTGAGATGCAGCGTCAACTGCACCGTGCCCTCTTCGGTCGAGAGCAGCGCCGAATAGGGCGGGCGGCCGAACTGCTTGGTGGCCAGCGAAATGCCGAAGACCACGGCCAGCGGCACGAGAAAGAACACCAGCAGCCACAGCACCGGCGCGGCCAGCACCAGCATGCGCCCGGTAATGCCGACACGCGCCAGCCGCCGCTCCACGACGTTCCACGGGCGCAGCCGGCGCGGTGGAGGAATGGTGGGTTCGTGCGCCGTGGTCATGGGGTTCGCACCGATGCTGCTCCCCTCCCCCTTGAGGGGAGGGGTTGGGGGTGGGGGTGTCGAAGGTCGGGCAGGCATCGAGCCAGTGGAGGCCACGACACCCCCTCCCTAGCTTCGCTACGGCCCGCGGGGCCGAGCTGCGCTACCCTCCCCTCAAGGGGGAGGGTAGACCCGGTGTTGTGGAGCCTTGCTGCCCGGAACGCGATCTCCACCCTCCCCCTTGAGGGGAGGGTAGCGGCGCCGGGTCCGAAGGACCTTGGCAAAGCTAGGGAGGGGGTGTCGGTCCCGATCATACCGTCAGCACCGAGCCTGAAGTGTCGCCCCAGGTGACATAGACCGGCTCGTCCCAGGTGATGGCGTCGGGGTTGCCGCGCACCGTATTGGTCTGGGTCACGCGCAGGCGTTTGCCGCTGTCGAGCACGACCTGATAGACGCTCATGTCGCCCAGATAGCCGATATCCTCGACAATGCCGTGGGTCACATTGGCATTGAACGGATTGGCCGGCTTTTCGCGGCTCAGATGCAGCTTTTCCGGGCGAATGGCCCACCACAGGATCTGCTCGGGCGCGCAATCGACGCCATGGCCGACATGGATGTCGCAGCCCAGCTCGGCCGAGCTGATGCGCACATGGTCCGGCTCGTCCTCGGTCACGGTGCCTTCCACCATGTTGACCGAGCCGATAAAGCCGGCGACGAAGCGCGAATTGGGGAATTCATAGATATCGGTGGGCTCGCCGATCATGGCGATTTCGCCCTGGTTCATCACCCCGATGCGGGTGGCGAGACTCATCGCCTCTTCCTGGTCATGCGTCACCACGATGAAGGTGACGCCCAGCGTTTCCTGGATCTTGACCAGCTCGAACTGGGTTTCCTCGCGCAGCTTCTTGTCGAGCGCGCCGAGCGGTTCGTCGAGCAGCAACAGCTTGGGGCGCTTGGCCAAGGCGCGGGCCAAAGCCACGCGCTGGCGCTGGCCGCCCGACAATTGATGCGGCCGGCGCTTGCCGTAATCCTGCAGTTTCACCAGAGCCAGCAATTCGGCCACGCGTTCGGCGATTTCCTGCCGCGGCAGGCCGTCGCGCTTGAGGCCATAGGCGATGTTCTGTTCCACATTCATATGCGGAAACAGCGCATAGGACTGGAACATCATGTTGACCGGCCGGTTATAGGGCGGCGCGTCGGTCATGTCCTGGCCGTCGATCTCGATGCGGCCGGCCGTGGGCTGCTCGAACCCGGCCAGCATGCGCAATAGCGTCGACTTGCCCGAGCCCGAGCCGCCCAGCAGGCAGAACAATTCGCCCTTGTAGATGTCGAGCGACACGTCGGACACGGCGGCGACGTCGCCGAATTTCTTGGTGACGTTGCGGATGCGCACGAAGGGCTTGGCGGCGGGGTCGCGCCAGGGGCGGGTGTCGGCAGCGATCTGGGGTTTCTTGGCCATTAAACTCTCGCGGCGACCGCGGCCCTACCAGTAGACCTCATCCTGAGCCTGTCGAAGGACGAGGTCGTGCCCCTTCGACAGCTCCACTCGCCCGACCTCGTGGTTCGACAAGCTCACCATGAGGTCTCCCGAGAGGATGGCTCTCGGGGAGCGCCGCAGAGACGCTCCCCGATGCTTGTTACTGGCCGGTCTTGATCCGGGTCCAGGTGCGGGTCAGCACTTCCTCGAAATCGGGGCTGTGCGCGCCCATGACGAAGGCCTTGGCGATGGTCTCGGCCGGGGCATAGATGCCCGGATTGTTCTTGACCTCTTCATCCACGAACTCGGTCGCGGCCAGGTTGGGGTTGGCGTAGAACACGTAATTGGTGATCGCGGCCACCACTTCGGGCTGCAGGATGTAGTTGATGAAGGTGTGGGCGTTTTCCGGATGCGGCGCATCGGCGGGAATGGCCAGGAAGTCGAACAGGGTCGCGGCCCCTTCCTTGGGGATCACATATTGCACTTCCACGCCCGCACCGGCGGCAGCGGCCGCGTCGGCGGCGATGAAAATGTCGCCCGAATAGCCCAGGGCCACGCAGATTTCGCCATTGCCCAGGTCATCGATATACTGGGACGAGTGGAAATAGCGGATATAGGGCTTGATCGAGGTCAGCAGTTCCTCGGCCTTGGCCAGGTCTTCCTCGCTCTCCGAATTGGGATCGAGCCCCAGATAGTGCAGGGCAATGCCCGTCACTTCCGAGGGGCTGTCGAGCAGGGAAATGCCGCAGGAGGCGAGCTTTTCGGCATATTCGGGCTTGAAGATCAGGTCCCAGCTATCAACGGGCGCATCGGCGCCCAAAGCCTCGGCCACCTTGGCGGTGTTGTAGCCATAGCCGATCGTGTTGATCATATAGGGCACGGCATGGGCATTGTCGGGGTCCTGCCCGGCGGCGGTGGCCATCACGGCCGGATCGAGATTACCCAGATTGGTCAGCTTGGACTTGTCCAGCGGCAGGATCAGCCCGGCCTGGATCTGGCGCTCGAGGAAATTGCCCGAGGGCACCACGATATCATAGCCCGAATTGCCGGCCAGCAGCTTGGCATCGACGATCTCGTTGGTGTCGTAGACGTCGTAATTGACCTTGATGCCGGTTTCCGCCTCGAAATTGGCGATCGTGTCCTCGGCAATATAGTCGGACCAGTTATAGACGTTGAGCACGGCCTCTTCCTGGGCCAGCACGGGGCTGGCGACCATGATAGCGCCGAGGGCAAGCGCGAGCGACTTGTTCATCTGGATTGAGCTCCTGTTCGGTCGTTTGGTATTTTTGGCGGTACGGCGCCGGTGGGCGCGGCAATCGGGCGCGCCCCGGGGCGCGAGACGTCAGTCCCGGGCGCTCATCTCAGAGTATCCGGATCGTCATATCCGGTCTGGCATGCTGGTACGAAAAAGAGCGCTGGGAAGCGCTGGGCAAATCGGCTGAACCTGGCCCGGAGCCGGGCGCGTATCGATCGGCGCGCGGGGCGCGATCAACAATGAGCGTCTGCAGCGAAGTGCCCTTTCCACGCTGGAGTTTACGAGGGCAACCTAGAGCCAAATCTCTGACGCGACAAGCGTCCCGCGGCAAGATTCCACGGGGGTTGACGCCCCGGCTCCACAAGGGGCAAAACCCGCGGCAACAGGGGCCGCAGCGGCCCAATGACCCAATCTGGAAAGCGAGCGTGCCATGAGCGCCAAGGCCTATCTGTCCATCAGCCCCGAAGTGAAGCAGGCGCTCGCAGCCGGCAAGCCGGTCGTGGCGCTGGAATCCACCATCATCACCCATGGCATGCCCTATCCGCAGAACCTGGAAATGGCCAAAAATGTCGAGGCGGTGATCCGCCAGAACGGCGCCGTGCCCGCCACCATCGCCATCATGGACGGCCGCTTCTGCGTCGGCGTATCGGGCGAGGATCTCGAGCGCCTGGCGCTCGAAGGCGGTACGGCCGCCAAGGCGTCGCGCCGCGATGTTTCCGCGCTGCTGGTCAAGGGCGAGATGGCCGGCACCACCGTCGCCACCACCATGCAGATCGCCGCTTTGGCCGGCATTCATGTCTTTGCCACAGGCGGCATCGGGGGCGTGCATCGCGGCGCCGAGGAAACCTTCGACATCTCCGCCGACCTGCAGGAACTCGGCCGCACTCCGGTGGCGGTGGTCTGTGCCGGCGCCAAGTCGATCCTCGATATCGCCAAGACGCTCGAAGTGCTCGAGACCAATGGCGTGCCCGTTCTGGGCTATGGCACCGAAGATTTCCCCGCCTTCTGGGCGCGCCAGAGCGGCCACAAGGTCGATCACCGCTTTGACGACGTGGCCGATATCGCCAAGGTCGTCGCCATGCAGATCGATCTCGGCCTGGGCGGTGTGCTGATCGCCAACCCCATCCCCGAGGCCGATGCGCTCGACCCTGCGGCCATCGAGGCGCGCATTGCCGAGGCCATCAAGGGCGCCGAGCAGGAAGGCGTGTCCCGCAAGGACCTGACCCCGTTCCTGCTCAAGCGCATTTTCGAATTGACCGACGGCAAGTCGCTGGTCGCCAATATCGCGCTGGTCGAGAACAACGCCAAGGTCGGGGCGCAGATCGCTGTGGCCATGGCTGCCCGCGCCACGCCCAGGCCGGGTGTCCGCCGCGCATGACCAGCAAGGTTCTCGTCGTTGGCGACGTGATGACTGATGTCATCGTGGTTCCCGAAGGCCCGATCGTCAAAGGCAGCGACCGTCGCGCCACGGTGCGCAGCCGCCCCGGCGGCTCGGGCGCCAATCAGGCGGTCTGGCTGGGCGCCATGGGCGCCGATGTCACCTTCGCCGCCCGCGTCGGGGCCGACGACAAACCCATGTATGAGAACTATTTCCGCGGGCTGGGCGTGGTGCCGGTGCTGTCGGGCGACAGGGAGCAGCCCTCGGGCGTGCTGGTGACCATTGTCGATCCCGATGGCGAGCGCAGCTTTTTGACCGATCGCGGCGCTAATCTTAACCTCTCGCCCGGCGATCTCGGCGAAGGTCTGCTCGACGATATCGGCATGGTCATGGTCTCGGGCTACAGCTTTTTCGCGCCCGGCCCCCGCGCCGCCGTGCAGTCGCTCTTTGCCGCCGCCAAGGCGCGGGGCATCACCATCGCGGTCGATCCGGCCTCGGTCGGCTTCCTGCTCGAAGTCGGCGCGGCGCAATTCCTCGCCTGGACATCAGGCGCCAATGCCATCTTCGCCAATGAAAGCGAAGCCGAAGCGCTGACCGGCGTCACCGGCTACGCGGCGCAGATGCAGGCTCTGGGCGCGCATTACGACACCGTCCTCATCAAGCGCGGCAGGCTGGGTGCTGCCATCGGTTCGCGCGCCGGCATCCGCCTCGACCTGCCGGCACCTGCGGTGACCGTGGTGGATTCCACCGGCGCCGGCGACGCCTTCGCTGCCGGTTTCATCGCCGCAAAACTGGCCGGGAAGGACGAACGGGAAGCGCTGACCAAGGCCATTGAGGCAGGGGCGAGGGCGGTGCAATCCATTGGCGGGCAACCGGGTTAGGTCGGGATCAACCCGCACGAGTGGGTGCAATGCGGCCTCGGGAGTGGAGCCAATGTCCCTCCCCCTTGTGGGGAGGGACAGCGAGATAGGACTTAGCTTGCTAAGTCCGTGATCGAGCCGGGTGGGGGTATGGTCCCGCAAGCTCGGTGCTTGTGGCCACCCCCACCCTCGATCCCTCCCCACAAGGGGGAGGGAAGGACGACTGAGGCATCTGCCAACCCGCCCCAATTCCCCCGCAACCGCCTGCCAGCCTTGCTCGCCACCCTTGCGGCGTGCCATGACCTATGCAGCGGAGACCGGACCTATGAAGACTTTCCTCGCCACCCTGACCACCACGCTCCTGCTTGCCAGCCCGGCTTTGGCCGATGGCAAGATTTACGTGCAACTCCCCGAGCTCAGCAGCATGACCGGCGCCGAAGCCGAGGCCTTTCTCAGCGAGGTCGTGCTCGCCAATGTCGTCTCGTCCAATTGTGCGGGCTATGAAATCACCGATGAGGAATGGTCGCTGCTGACCGATTCCGCCGATATCCTGGCGCGCGAACAGCTCCGCCTCAGCGTCGATGATTATGACACCAGGTTCTACAGCCCGGCCTTCGATGCGCTCGACCGCCCCGAAACCTGCGACCAGGCCGGCCCCGGCGTGCAGCCCACCATCGACCGGCTGGTGGAACTGGGCGGCTCGCGCGAGGCTCTGCCGGACCAGGATGCGGCCTACGAGGCCGAGCAGGCTCGCCACGCCTCATGGGATGCTATGGAACAACCGAGAAAGACCAAGACCAAATGAGCGTCATCGCCCTTGTTCTCATCGCCCTCGTGGCTCTGCTCCACATCTACATTCTCATCCTCGAAATGTTCCTGTGGACCGGTCCGCGCGGCCAGAAGGCCTTCAACCTGACGCCGGAATTTGCCGCGCAGACCAAGTCGCTGGCCGCCAATCAGGGGCTTTACAATGGGTTCCTTGCCGCCGGCCTCATCTGGAGCCTCGTCCACCCGATCCCGGAATTCGCCTGGCAGATCGCCATGTTCTTCCTCGCCTGCGTGGCGGCGGCCGGCATTTTCGGCGCAGCCACGGCCAGCCGGAAGATCCTGTTCATCCAGACCGTCCCGGCGGTCATCACCATGCTGGCGGTGATGTATTTGTAGGGCGCTATCGCCAAACAAGCACCGAACCCCCTTCTCCCCTTGAGGGAGAAGGTGCCCGAAGGGCGGATGAGGGGTTTCCTCCCCACGCTCAGAAGCATGGGCGAACGCAGCACCCCTCACCCTGACCTTCCGCTGAACGCGTCAGGTCGTCCCTCTCCCTCAAGGGGAGAGGGGAAGAATCGAGACTAAGCCGCCAGGCTCGCCAGCACCCGCACCCAGCTCCTGATACCCCGGTGATAGCTGTCGAGATCATATTTCTCGTTCGGCGAGTGGATCTGGTCGTCCACGTGGGCAAAGCCGATCAGCAGCGTGTCGAGCCCGAGGATGCGCTTGAAATCGCCCGCCACGGGGATCGATCCGCCCGAGCCTGTCACCACGGCCGGCTTACCCCATTCGCCTGATAGCCCCTCCAGCGCCCGGCGCAGATGCACACCATCCGAAGGCACGGTAATGGCTGGCGAGCCGCCATGCGGGTGGAACGTCACCGAGCAGTCGGCCGGAATGCGTTCCTCGACATGCTTGCGGAAGGCCGCGCGGATTTTGTCCGGCTGCATGCCCGAGACCAGCCGGAAGCTGATCTTGGCACTGGCCTTGGCCGGGATCACGGTCTTGAAGCCATCGCCGGTATAGCCGCCGCTCATGCCGTTGATTTCGCAGGTCGGCCGCGCCCACAGCATTTCGAGTACCGAACGGCCCTGTTCCCCGGCGGGCAGCGATAGCCCGGCCTCGCCGAGGAAGGCTGCCTCGTCAAAGCCCAGCCCCTGCCACTGCGCCTTGAGTTCGGGGCTGATCTCGGCCACGTCGTCGTAAAAGCCGGGCAGGGTTACCGAGCCATCGGGCGCGCGCAAGGATGCAATGATCTCGGCCAGCACCTGGTTGGGGTTGCGCGCCGCATTGCCGAACATGCCGGAATGGAGGTCCTTGTTGGCGCAGGTGATCTCGATTTCATCGGCCACCAGCCCGCGCAGCATGGTGGTGATCGATGGCGTCTGGCGGTCCCACATATCGGTGTCGCAGACCAAAGCGATATCGGCCGCAGCCAGTTCGGCTCTGTTGGCTTCCATGAAGGGCGGCAGGTTCTTGCCGCCGCTCTCCTCCTCGCCCTCCAGCATCAGCGACACGCGCAAAGGCAGGCTGCCCGTGGCTTCCTTCCAGGCGCGGCAGGCCTCGATGAAGGTCAGCATCTGCCCCTTGTCGTCTGAAGCCCCGCGCGCCACGATGATCTTGCGGCCCTTGTCGTCACTCTTCAGCACCGGCTCGAACGGGTCGGTATGCCACAGCTCCAGTGGGTCGACCGGCTGCACGTCGTAATGGGCATAGAACAGCACATGCGGCCCGGCCTGTTCCGGCCCATGCGCCACGACGACAGGATGGCCCGGCGTCGGCCGCGCTGCGGCGTCAAAGCCTAGGCCCCTGAGCTCATTGGCGATCCAGTCGGCGGCGCGCCGGCATTCCTCGGCATAGGCGGGGTCGGTCGAGATGGATTTGATGCGCAGCAGCGCATAGAGCCGTTCGAGGCTCTGGTTCAGCCCGGCATCGACATGAGCGAGCACGGCTTCGGTCTGGTTGGCGGTGGTCATGTGGTTGATTCCCTTTTTGCCGCTACACTCGCTCGCCGCAGCCAGCCCTGTCCAGCCGGTTGCCGTCCGGCTCCGCGTCGGATAGGTCATAAAAGTAACACTAATGGTTTGGGGAGCGGCCATGGTCACGCGCGATGCACCGCAAAGGACGACAGGCGACCTGATCGCCTCGATCGCCGGCCGCGTGCCGATGCGGAACCTGCATTCGCTGGTGCTGTGGCAGCTGGGCGTCGCCATTGTGGGCGGCGACTATCCTGAAGGCTCGATCCTGCCCTCCGACACCGAATTGCTGGCGCGGTTTTCCGTGTCGCGCACCGTGTTGCGCGAGGCGCTCAAGACCCTGGCCGCCAAGGGCATGATCGAGGCGCGCGCTCGCATCGGCACACGCGTGCTGCCCCGCTCGCGCTGGAACCTGTTCGATTCCGACGTGCTCGCCTGGCATTTCGAAACCGGGCCGGATGTCGCGCTGCTGCGGAGCCTGGCCGAAATCCGCATCGGTGTCGAAGTGGAATCCGCCGCCCTTGCCGCCGAGCGCCGCAGCGACCAGCAGGCCGAAGCCCTCATCGCCATTGCCGTCGGCATGGGCGAGGCGAAAACTCCCGAGGAATTCGCCCGCGCCGACCTGGCCTTCCACCGCATGGTGGCCGAAGCCTCGGGCAATCCGTTCATGGCCTCGGTCAGCGCCCTGGTCGAACTGGCGCTCACGGCGGCCTTCACCATCAGCTCGCCCATCGAGGATGCGGCCCTCACTGCGGCCGCCGTCAAATCGCATGGTCGCATTGCCCGCGCCATCGAAGCCGGCGACGCCGAGGAAGCGCGCCTCGCCATGAAAGCCGTCATTTCCGAAGGCTTCGCCCGCGCCTCGAGCCGCATGGCCGAGGGCAAGCCGGCGCGCAAGGGCCGGGCCTGACCGCCCAACGCCTCACCCTCTTCCATGCAAGACGCGAATGGCCGCCACGCAAAACTAACTAGGCATATAATAAGTTCGCTTATTATATGTAGGCATTGTGTTGGAGCCGCATGCCATGGAACCGTCGAACACGACCGAGGCTTCGGTCGGTTATCTGGTCTACGAGGTCGCCCGGGCCTTTCGTCGTCGTTTCGAGGACGAAGCCCGCCGGCATGACCTGACGCTGCCGCAATGGCGCGCGCTAGCCGAGCTTGCCCGCAAGGGCGGGGTGTCGCAGGTGGTGCTGGCCGGTGCCATCGATGCCGACCCCATGACCGTCAGCGGCATTCTCGATCGGCTGGAAAAGCGGGGCCTGGTCCGGCGCGAGCCGGATCCCAGTGACAGCCGCGCCAAGATCGTCCGCCTGACCGATGAGGGCCTGGCCCTCTACGACACGGCCAAGGCCGTGGGCGTCGAACTCTACCAATCCGCCGTGCTGGGCATGAGCCCGGCCGAGCTCGATGCGGTGGCCAATGGCCTCACGCGCATCCGCAACAATCTCAACGGCCCGCGCGCCGATCAGAAGGAAGACGCCTGATGAACGCCCATGTCTCCGAACCCAAGTCCGGCGAGGCCGCGGCGGCGCCGGCAATGGCCGCAGCGCCCGAGGTGGCAGCGCCGGTCCGCAAGCGCCGTCCCGGCCGCCTGCTGCTGATGGTCGCCGTGCCGCTGCTGCTGGTGGCCGCGGGCGGTTATTTCTACCTCACGGGCGGTCGGTACGAAGAAACCGACAATGCCTATCTGCAGCAGGTCAAGGTCTCGATCTCGCCCGATATTGCCGGCCGCATCACCACGGTGAATGTCGCCGAGAACCAAATGGTGCAGGCGGGCGACGTATTGTTCGCCATCGATCCCGAGCCCTATCGCATCGCGCTCGACCAGGCCAATGCCGCGCTGGGCTCGGCCCGTGTCACCGTCGAGCAGCTCAAAGTGGGCTATATCACCGCCCAGACCGCCCAGACCGCCGCGCAGAATACCCTGGCCATCCAGCAGGCCGCTTTCGACCGGCAGAATAGCCTGGTGACCCAGGGCATCGCCTCGACGGCCACGCTCGACCAGCCCAAGCTGTCGCTGCAGCAGGCGCAGAATGCCGTCGCCACGGCCGACCAGCAGGTTGCCGCGGCCGCTGCCGCGCTGGGCGGCGATCCCGCGGTCGCCACCGACGACCATCCGGCGGTCAAGACGGCGCTGGCGCAGGTTGCGCTGGCCGAACGCAATCTCGGTAAGACCGAAGTTGCCGCTCCGGCCGCCGGCGTGCTGAGCCAGGTCGCCAGCCTCAATGTGGGTCAGTTCGTTGGCGCCGGCACCACCATTGCCAGCCTGGTTGAAACCAGCTCCACCTGGGTAGAGGCCAATTTCAAGGAGACCCAGCTCGGCGCCATCCGTATCGGCATGCCGGCCGAGGTCACCATCGACGCCATGCCAGGCGTCGAGATCGAGGGCACCGTTTCGAGCATCGGCGCCGCCACCGGCTCGGAATTCTCGCTGATCCCGGCGCAGAACGCCACCGGCAACTGGGTCAAGGTCGTGCAGCGCATTCCCGTGCGCATCGATTTCGGCATGGATGGTGTCGACGTGGCCCTGCGCTCGGGCATGAGCGCGCTGGTCAGCGTCGATACCGGCAAGTCCACGCTGGACAAGCTCCAGGGTCAATAAGGGCACGGCGCCCGGCTCACGGGGCGCCACCATCCTTCGGATACCATCATGGCCAATGCCGTTTCCCAGCCCACGCTGATCGTCAAGAACAAGGGCCTGCTCACCGTGGCGCTCATGCTGGGCACCATCATGCAGGTGCTCGACACCACGATCGCCAATGTGGCCCTGCCGCATATGGCCTCGGCCCTGGGCGCGGCGCAGAACGAGATCACCTGGGTCCTCACCTCCTATATCGTGGCGGCGGCCATCGCCACGCCGCTGACCGGCTGGATGAGCGACCGGTTGGGCCAGCGGCGGCTGTTCCTCTTCGCCGTCATCGGCTTCACCCTGGCCTCGGCTTTGTGCGGCATCGCCACCAGCCTGCCTGAAATGGTGCTGTTCCGCATCCTGCAGGGCCTGTGCGGTGCCATGATCGCTCCGCTGGCACAGACGGTAATGCTCAACATCAACCCGAAGGAGCGGATCGGCCAGGCCATGGCCATCTATGGCATGGGCATCATGGTCGCCCCCATTGTCGGGCCGACCCTGGGCGGCTGGCTCACCGAGAGCTTCGACTGGCGCTGGGTTTTCCTGGTCAACGTGCCGGTCGGCGCGCTCTGCGTCGCCATGCTCCTGCTCTATATGCCCAATACCGAGATCAAGCGGCGGCGCTTCGATTTCTTCGGCTTCGGCATGCTGGCTCTGGCCGTTGGCGCCCTGCAATTGCTGCTCGATCGCGGCGCGGAAAACAGCTGGTTCCAGTCCACCGAGACCTGGCTGGAACTGGGCCTCGTCATCTCGGGCCTCTGGGTCTTCGTCGTCCATTCGCTGACGGCCGAGCAGCCCTTTGTCGACCTGCGCATGTTCAAGGATTTCAATTTCGTCCTGGCCTCGGTGTTTATGCTGGTCATGGGTATTACCCTGTTTTCCGGCCTCGCCCTCCTGCCGCCGCTGCTGCAGAACCTGATGGGCTATTCGGTGATTTTCACCGGCACGCTGATGGCGCCAAGGGGCGTCGCCACCATGGTGGCGATGATGATCGTCGGCCGGTTCAGCGGCAAGGTGGATGCACGCCTGATGATGCTCTTCGGCGCCATCCTGATGAGCTATTCGCTGTGGATGATGACCAGCTTCAACCTGGAAATGGACTATTGGCCCATCGTCATCACCGGGGCGCTGCAGGGTTTCGGCATGGGCTTCCTGTTCGTGCCGCTCTCCACCATGGCCTTTGCCACCCTGGCCCCGCGCATGCGCACCGATGCCACGGCCATGTTCAGCCTGGTGCGCAATATGGGCCAAGGCATCGGCATTTCGTTGGTCTCGGCCGTGCTGGCCAGCATGATGCAGGTCAACCACGCCGAACTCGCCGCAAGGCTCACGCCCACCTCGCAGGCCGTGCAAACCCAGATGCCGGGTCTGCTGTCGGGTGATCCGCAGATCGTCTCCATGATCAACGGCCTTGTACAGCAGCAGTCGGCCATCCTCAGCTATCTCGACGATTTCTGGCTGATGATGCTGCTCAGCGTCGCCTCGATCCCGCTGATCCTGCTGCTGCGCGGCCCCAAAAAGGCCAGGAATGCGCCGCCCAAGACCCAGGAAGAACTGGCCCTCGAACGCGCCCACGCCATGGCGGACTAGGCCGCAAGGTAGGGTTTATAGCAGGGGTATCGGAATGGTGGAGCTGAGCTCCACCGAACTATCGCATCTCAGTGCGTCCGGCCACACAGAGCTTTCGAAAAGCCTGAGGTTATGTAAGGCTCTCAAAGAGATTGACGCGTCATGCTGCGTCTTGACGTGGGGGATCGCTGCAGCTTAATTGTAAGAGGATTTGTAAGACGCCGCGACGGGTTGGTACGATGATAAGGCACTGCTATTCAAGGCTTTTATCTGGTCCATGGACCGACAGTCTCGCACCACACGATGGGCGGAGCGGATAAAATGGCCCGTTCAATGTATCGCCTGAGCCCAAAGCAGGTGGAAAACGCGGTTGGGCCGAAGCATCTCAGCGACGGCGGAGGTCTATATCTCCGCCTGGACGCCAGCGGTGGTAAGAGATGGGTCTTCCGATATACGCGCCCGGGTGGAGGCAAGGTCTCCGAGCTTGGCTTAGGCGGATTTCCGGGCACAACTCTTAAATCAGCTCGTGCCCTGGCCCAGGGGCATCGGGAACAGTTAGTGTTGGGGATTGATCCGGCGGCTGCCAAGCAGGCCGAACGGCAGGCCCTGCGTGAGGCTCGTGAGAAGCCAACATTCGCCACCGTCGCCAACGAGTATATTGACCTGCGCATCGCGCCAGAGTCTCGAAACTCTAAACACCTTTATCAATGGCGGCAAACTCTAGGTGAGTCCTATTGCGGACGTTTGTGCTCGATGCGGGTGGACGAAATAGAAACCCGCGACATTGTGGAAGTCTTGCAACGCGAACACACAAAACGCGTGGGGAAGAAGATCGTTCGCGGCAAGCTTTGGACGTTGAAGCACGAGACTGCAACGCGCTTGCGCGGCCGGATTGAAAAGGTTTTGGACCACGCAACCCATCAAGGGTACCGGGCGGGAGAAAACCCGGCGCGTTGGGCGGGGCGTTTGGAGCATGCTCTGGAAACAGTAAAGAAGCCTGCCGAACCCAACCACTATGCGGCGATGCCCTACAGCGCGGTTCCTGCATTCGTGGCGGAACTGGCCAAGCGAACTGCCGTTAGTGCTCGTGCATTGGAGTTCTTAATTCTGACCGCCGCCCGTGCGGGCGAGGTGCGAGGTGCGGTCTGGTCTGAAATCGACATGGACGCCGCCGTGTGGACTGTTCCAGCGAGTCGAATGAAGGCCGAGCGAGAGCATCGGGTGCCTCTGACAGAGCGCTGTCTGGAAATCCTACGTGAGATGGCCCCTGAACCTGCACTGCGGCACGGTTTCGTGTTTCCGAGTACCAAGGAAGGCGTGCCGATGAGCGACATGGTGTTTAACGCCCTTATGCGCCGTATGAATGTGGATGGGGCCACTGCACACGGGTTTCGCTCGTCGTTTCGTGACTGGGTTGGCGAAGAAACCGACCACTCGGGCGAAGTCGCAGAAGCTGCCCTCGCGCACATTTTAGGAAATAAAGTTGAGAGGGCTTACCGTCGCGGCACGGCCTTCGTGAAGCGAAAGCTTTTGATGGAGGACTGGGCCGCGTACTGCAAAGGCGCGCAGTATGAACTTTGACGGCGCTTTGAAGGCTGAACTCCAATACGAGGAATTCTTGGACGATTTTCTGCCTCGAGCCATCGCAATGAGCGTTGGCACCTTTTCTCGCCCTCGTGGAGCACGGCCGCCTAGGCGAAAGCGGGGCGAGCACCACTATCAGATTGAAAGCCGGCTCTGCAAAGAACTTCTTGTGCTCAGCGTCCTGATTGTGGCGCGCAGGGAGGGTCTAGCAATGACACTGCAGGGGTTTGCAGGGCGGGACAGCGCGGCGGTTTCCAACTATCAATTCAGGTCGTGGCGAAGGGAAGTTTCGCGGGAGGAAATCGCCTACGTCCGCCGGCACCAACGCCTGCCGGAGCGTTTTGTCATAACTTCGGCGATCCCGCGGAGGCTTTGGGACCAATACCGCTGGCAGATTGGCCATATGTCCGGCAGACCTGGCGTATCCACTCGCCGATTACCTACCCCTAACTAAGGCGGCTGGATGCGTCATGGTGCTGCAACAAGCATCAATGGAGCAGTCCCATGTCGTACAGCAACAAGCCTCTGAGCCTCGACCACCTGCTGAACTATTCGCAGGTGGAGGCCCTGACCGGTTTCAGCCGCTCGACCATCCTTCGACTTTGCCAAAGGGGCGATTTCCCTCAGCCGCTGCGTATCGCAGGGCGAGCCCGTTGGCGTGCGAGTGAATTGAAAGCTTGGATGGAGATGGAGCGCTCAGCATGAGCGGATCCGGTGTGCGATCTGCTGCAACTCCTCAAGAGTTTCTGTCCGCGCTCTTTGCCGGATTTGATGAGAACAGCGTGCATGTCCTCTCTCTTCCCGGCGACCCCAACAATTCCTCCGGCAGTTGGCAGGGCGGGCGCCTGGCCGGGTATAGTCTGGAGGAGCACGACAATCTTTTCTACAGCGTCGGTGTTATGGCTCCTGGCACCAACGGCCGATCCGCTGCGCATGTGGATCACCACGTTGCGATCGTGTTTGACGACGTCGGGGATGGCCCGGGCGCCAAGGTTCCCAGCGCTACCCTGGACGCCTTGGAGGCGGCAGGCTTTGCCCCGTTGGCCAAGATCGAAACCTCCCCCGGTAACGAGCAATGGGTGCTTAGGCTTTCGGTGCCGGTGCCTGAGGATGGAGGCGAAGCGTGCCGGGTGGTTGCATGCGTGCGGGATTTTCTCAAGTCCAACGGCTGGGGTGACCCCGCATGCTTCGACGCCGCCCGGTACATGCGCCTGCCCGGCGGGATCAACGGAAAACCCAAGTATGTAAATCCGCTGGACGGTAGTCCATGGCGTGTCCGGGCGACACACTTCGATGCGGGCGCCAGTGTGGACCTGTATAAGCTCGCAGAGCATCTTATTGGCTCGGACTTCTTGAGCAAGGCGATGATCGGTCCGGTGGGTCCCACCCGTGCATTGGCCGGTAGTGGGGGCACCCCAAACCGCAACGCCTCAATGGACGACCCGCTGGTAAAGCTGGCGCAAGCAGTGGGGCTCAACCCGCGCCCGTCGAGCCGCGCGGGCGTGATCGATTGCGATTGTCCCAACCATATGATGCACGGCGTCCATTCTGATGGGGATCCTGGTGGCTTCGCATTCATCGGCGCTGACGGCACAGCAAACTGCTTCCACGGGCATTGCGCTGATCTGAACAGCGCCGATTTCTGGAAGCTAATTGAGGACATGTACGACGCCGACCAGGCGCTGCATGTTTCTTTGGACCTCGCGCTTCCACCCCCGAGACTGCCCGGGGATTTCTTGCGCGTGAGGCCTTCCTAAATCAGCCGATTGAGCCAGAGCAGTTGGCATTTGTCGCCCCGGCAAAGAGTCTTGCCCTGGTGCCGGTACAACCATTTGTCCCCCGGCAAATCCCGCCGAGGGAATGGCTGTACGGGCGCGCCATCATTCGCCGGTACATTTCGATGGTGGTGGCGCCCGGGGGCACAGGCAAGTCCGCGCTGACGATGGTGGAAGCTGTTGCGATGGCCACCGGGAAAACGCTGCTGCCTGGGGACAATCCGGTGAGCCCGCTGCGCGTCTGGTTGCACAACGCTGAAGATGACCGGCTGGAACTCCAACGGCGGTTGGCGGCGGCGTTGCAGCACCACAAGCTGACCCTCGCGGACCTCAACAATAACTTGATCTTGTCCAGCGGTCGGGATGTCCGTCTGAGTCTGGCCCGTGACGGCGCCGACGGTCCAAAGGTTGACCAACGGTCGGTGGACCGCATCGTTGAGCAAGCCCGGGAGCTCGGCGTGGACGTTATCATGCTAGACCCGTTGGGCGCTCTTCACACCCTGCCGGAAAACAGCAACGAAGCGATGAACCTGCTTATGGGCGCGCTCCGCGAGATTGCTGACAAAGCGCGGGTCGCCGTTGTGTTGGTCCACCACACCTCCAAGGTAGCGTCGACGAATATGAGCGCGGCGGGGGCGGGCGCCTCTCGTGGCGCGTCAGCATTGGTGGATGCAGTCCGCAGCTCAAGGCAGCTCGGGCAGATGACGGACAAAGAGGCGGGGAACTTTGGCGTGCCCTTGGACCGGCGCTGGGAGTTCATCCGGGTGGACAACGGGAAGGCCAACCTAGCCCCAGCTCAAGCTGCGCGGTGGGTGAAGCTGGTTGGCGTCTCCCTGAACAACGGGAATGTTCAGTACCCGCAGGGCGACACCGTGCAAACGGTAGAGCATTGGACCCCGCCGACCCCAACGCTGGGAAGCGCTGCAGACCTTATCAATGTCCAGCGCGCCGTCAGCCAGGCAGCAGCGCCGCCCCGGTGGTCAGATAAATCGCCGGACTGGGTAGGATACCTGGTAGCCGACGCAACGGGGCTCGATATTGGGGAGCCGGCTAGTGGGCAGAAGGGACGGGACGCCAACCAGAATGCTGCCCGTCGCAAAGTCGTAGCAATGCTCAACGCTTGGAAGCGCGAGGGGGCTCTGACAACGATCAAGCAGCACGACGGCCGGACGGGGCGAATGATGGAAGTTGTCGAAGTCGGCAAATCACCCGCTGAGCCGGTACAAATGGACCCACAAGTGGTGCCGGGGTGGTGATGACTGGTCCCGTCTCCACAGTGGATTTCACTGTGGGGACCACTGTGGAAACCGAGCGCAGAGTGAGTGGGGAGGGAGGGAGGACAACAGGTCCTCCCCTCCCCCACCACCACAGTCAAGTTGCTTAGGGAACGACTGTGGTGGTGGAGAAAGAGGCGAACTTTCCCGTTGCGTGCAAGGCCAAACCCTCCGGGCTAGCGACTGTGGAACGAGTGTGGATTTTCCCGGGGCAGAAGCTCCCCCGCGGCATCTGGAAGGAGATCAAAGCCCAGCACAATTAACGCCCGGCAATCCCGCCGCGCGCTCTTCGGAAACACCATGCGCAAGCCGACGACAAAAGCAAAACGACACTCCACAAAGCCAAAGCGGGATGCCCGCCTGGTTTATGACTCCGACGTACGCGGGTGGGTGAAAGACCCTGCTCTACTAGCCGGACCGCCCGGCCAACGGGCAGGGAACGCCGTATCCCGGCGCCTTTGGGTGGAAGCGGACAAACTCTTTAGGGCCGACAACCGGCTGGAGTTCGTCACGTTGCGCGTCAGTGCAGCGGAGGCTTCGGAAATGCTGAAGGCGGGCGCCTGGGTGGACGTGCTGGACCCGCCATTTAAGTCCGGTCAGTGGCGTGACCAGTGGGCGATCATGGACCGCGACACCCACTTCCAGAGTTACAAACCGTACAAGACGCACGCCGACACGCGCACAGCCCTGCTCGTCTCGGTGCATCCCGACCGCGAGCCACCCGTTGGCGACTTTGCCCGCGCCCTGTGGACAGCCACGCTACAGGCGCATGAGCAGAACCTTTTTTTGATGGAATACCTCGATACACTTCCCGAATTGGGTTCCGTACTCGGGCTCTCCCCATCCGACGACGGCTTGGGCTGGGTGCTCGAGCGGGGCCGAGCGCGCGAACCTGCCGGGCGAACGCGCCCAAGCGTGAAGCCTGTATTGCCAGGCGATCCACAATACGGGCGGTACGCCGCCCTGGCGATTTGGGGCTAGCGCGCGCTTAGGGTCCGCGCCGCTTCAATCCATTTGGCGCGGGCCTTCTGGTCGTTGGGGTTCTCGACGCAGGCGCGCAGCACCCGCAGAAAAGCGATTTCTTCGTCCTCGCTGGTGCATTTCTGGATCAGCGGCGCCACAACTACCCGGTTCTCGTGCGCCACGCGCGCGAGGGCCACCCGTTCGGCTTCCGGGTTTTCTTTCCTGGGCACCGCGCGAATTTCTCGATCGTCTTCAGGCCTCCGGACGCGCACGCGGTCCAGACGCCCACGCTTGGATGTGGTCGACGGAACGCGGCTAGCCCAGACCGCCGCTTCGGGCTCAGGCCCCGCCCATTCGTTAGCCTCCATTTTGGGCGCCGGTCCAGCTGCGCGCACCCGGTCTGGGTATTCATGCCGAAGCAAGTCCGCCCACTCCCCGTCCCGGCGGCGGTCAAGTTGCATCCGACGGAATTTCCACCGCAACCAGTCCAGCACTGCCGGGGCAATAGCCTGGCCGCGCTCGTCCGGCCGCCCAAGCTCGATCTGGAAGCGGTCCTCGTGCTCCCCAAGGTCTATTGTGCGCCCCGGGGCCCAAGGGTCCTTCTTCCAGCGCCAACGCAGTCGGTTGGCCGCTCGCTTCAGTTCCGCGAGGGCGAAGTCCTCCCAGCTTATTCGCCCCCGCTGCACATCCCGCCATTGGCGATCGCGATGCTCCGTTGCGGCTTTTGGACCGGCGTGCCGAAGGCAGCGTGTATGCTCTTTAAGCGGAGGCTGCCGGCAAGAGCCGCCATTTCGAGTCTTCGCGCCGCACATGGCGGCGGCCGCTCCGCCCCGTTGGACCAATGACCGCCCCGCTTCGAAACGATCCTGGTGATTGATATCCTGAAATGGAAACACCATTAGTTCGTCCCACTGCCGGGCGGCTCCAATCTACATGGCTTACTTATACTATAGCGCAGCTTTCTGGTCACGCTGAGCCGTCACCGCTCAATGACTATTGCTGGTCCAAGCCAAGCTATTGCTCCCTAGAAAACGGTCGCCCGGCGGTCGCAAACCGACGACGACAACTCGTCGTAGACCTCTATCTGTTTACTCTAACGGGACACCTCAGGATCGCCTTTGGTGGTCCTAGGCAAGGCGCATCGTGGCCGGGTTTCGTCCCCGAATGACCAGCGAGTCACCCATCAATCATCCCGCAAAAGGACCGAACTGCGGCAATACTTGCTAAAGCTTCGGAGTACTTGCAGCTGTGGGCACACACCCGATTCGCCAACGGCCAAAGTCAATTTCGCAACTTAATCTTCATTTCTGCCCTCTAGCGATTTCTGAAGCAGTGCCGCCATATGTCACCGTCCTGTCCAAAGCAAAGATAATCACTTAGTGTCAGCGCCATGAGGGATTCTACAGGTAACAAAGGCGCCGTTGCTCCGGCGTTTATGCCGGACGCTATGTTGAAACGTGCCATTCGTGAGCATTTCACGAAGTTGGGCTTTACGAAGGGTGCCGACGGGCTGCTCCAATTGCCCGGGTCAGACAAGGATGACGTTCGGCGACTTCACGCTGGGCAACGCGATGAACGGATCGCATCCAGCAAGCCGTTCATCGAGAGAAATCTTGGCCGACTACTCAATCATTTCGCTGATGGGGCAGACATCGAACCTGAGAAGATCTCCCTGCGGCTTATCCGGGTGAAGAGTGACACTTGGCAATCGAACCTGTTTCGATTGGCGTCGCTGACTTGGTCGGTGCCGGTGTCTTCAGGCTTTGGACGGCGTATGCGCTATCTTGTCTGGGATGATGGACACGACCGCCTTGCCGGTCTAATCGCGCTCGGCGATCCCGTCTTCAATCTGCGGGTGAGGGACAACCTTATTGGATGGTCGGTTGGAGACCGCGAGGATCGGCTCGTGGGCATTATGGACGCATATGTGTTGGGCGCCATTCCTCCCTATAGCATGCTGCTGGGCGGCAAGGCGGTCGCCTGCCTAGTTCGCAGCAGGGACATCCTGAACGACTTCGGTGAAAGCTATGGCAGTTCAGTGGGCATAATATCCGGCAAAGCGAAAAGTGCATCCCTGCTTGCTGTCACGACGAGTTCCTCCATGGGCAGATCATCTGTTTACAACAGATTAAAGTTGTCTGGAGAAAGCTATTTTATGCCCATTGGTTACACGCAGGGTTGGGGTCATTTTCACATTACCGAGCAGTTGTTTTCCCACATGCGTACGTTTCTGCGCCTACGAGACCATCACTACGCCGATCAGCACGAATACGGCGGTGGTCCAAACTGGCGGCTTCGGACGATCAAGGCCGCGCTAGTCGAATTGGGGGTCAGTGAGAGCGTGCTGCGCCATGGCATTCGTCGGGAAGTTTTCATCGCGCAGATGGCCACCAATTCTTTCGAGATCCTCCGGAACGGCAAAGGTGTGCCGAACACAGCTGCTCTGAGTACAGTCGAAGAGATATCGAGGAAGGCGGTCGATCGCTGGATGATACCGCGTGCGCTCAGGTCGACCGACTTCCGGCAATGGCGTCGGTCGAATCTCCAAGAATTGTTGGCCCCGCGGACCGAAACGAACGACGGATATATCGAGGCAGCCCGCTTTTCCTAATGGACTTCGCACACGAAACCCAGAGCAACAAAGTAGTCGGGGCGTCGAACGCCAATCGAAGGAGCGACTATAGATGTCCCGTGTGCGGATACCCAGTTACGTTACGCAGGGGATTATATCGCGTTGCCCACTTTGCACATGTCGTGCGCGCAGCAAGACCGGAATGCGAACTTTACCACCCATCTCAGGGCCTTCCCGACTGGCGCCTCCTGGTCACATCCGCGGGCGAGACATCAGCGGCGACACCGCCGCTCGTCCTTTCAATCGCAGTTGAGAAAGCAGCCCTAAGGCCCACTCGCCCCCCCTCGTTGGCGGCTCAACATTACTGTGCCCAAAGCCGAAACGGCGTGGGGCAGCATTGTGCTTGAATGCGGCAACGGCAACCATCGCCGGATCGAAATGGCGAGGTTGGTCACGGGCGCCCAGACCTATGTCGTGGATCCAGACACAACCTCCTATTTTGCGTCGTGGACCAGTCATGAGGTTCCAGCGCGCTACAGCGCGGTTGTGCGCGAACGTGTCGCGGCGCCCGACGCCGATCGGTTCACCGTCTTTTCGGCTTCGAAGGATCGTCAGAAACCGGCCGCAGCATCGCTCCGCTGGGGCAGGAATTACTACTTGATCTGGCGGGAAGAACTTTCGGCGAAGATTCCGGATGATCTGCTCATTGCTGAACTCGGCCCGACAGGTCGATGGCACTGCGCTCTGGTTGGCCTCCCAGAGACAAGAGACCCGGCTGCGGAGCGATGGCTGACAACGCACACCGGGCTAGTATTTGGCGGTCCCCTATCGCAATGGGGAGTGGTCTATCCTCCGCCTTTCGGCACCACCGCGTCAGGTGATCTTGTTCTTCCAGACGTTGGACCCATGGTTCTTTCCTTCGCCTCCAATGACGAAACGGAGCGGACCGTGGAACTAATTTCCATGAACCAACTGAGAACGCTCGACCTACCAATATCAAAAAATGCAACCCAGATGATGGAGGTTCGCGCTTCCAATGCCGGTGAACGCGTCGGAACTATAGTCTTGGGCGAACAACGCCAGGGCATCGAGTGGACAACCGCGAGCTACACAAAAGTGGAAGCGGTAACTCTCGAACTGTCGGATCCGGCCACGGGCGCAACGAGGGTCGAGGAGTTTCACCTTCCTGCATGCTATGAAGCATTGACGGATGTAAGGCACGGTCGGTTGCGCTTACTCTCCATTTCAGTTCCAAGCTTCGTCAGGCCGCGCGTATGTGCCCGAGCAATGACCGAGATAGTGTGGACCGATTATCAGATACCTCCGGCGTCCCTTGCTGATGGGCTCGGCGACCTCATCCTTGATCGCGATAAGGATATTTGGATCAACTGCGGAGCCTACGGGTCGTGGGTCGCCATGGCAGAACGGTCCGAGGAGAAACGACCACCGGAGTTACCGAATAGCTACCGGCGAGAGCTCGAGTGGCTATTCCGAAATAACAACCTCCATTTATTGGCCGGCAAACGAGTTCCAAAGGCTTTGGACGGTGACATGTTGGCAGGCCTCGAGAGACTGGGCTTGAATTCGCGAATGGCGGGTCATGCCCGCAAAATAATGCAATCGATAGGTCGCCGCCGATGACAAAACGCCCTTCCTGGAGCCCGGGAGCAATGGAACGCCTCCGTATGGAGGGTGAGAAGGAATTGATAGAATTTCTGAACGAGGTTCCGCCAGCCACGGCGCGCGCCCTGGCCAAAACGCTTCCCCCGGTCAGGGGCTTTCGCAAAGGAACCCCCCAGGAGCTCACCGTCCAAAAGCGTACTCTGGCTTCCAAATTCATGGCTCGGGAGGGTGTTCCCAGTGCAGATAGGGCACGAGCGGACAGCGCGCTGTACTCCTTCTGGCGAGCATGGGGGAAGGAGCATCTCGGCGCACAGGCTGAACTCAACGATCTCCTAAACGAGATGGAACTTCTCCTTGACCAGGAGGATGCCGCGGAGGAGCCGGAGTTTCTCGAATTGGCGGACCGTCTTTTTTCACGCTCAAGGAAGCGTCCGTCGAAAACCGATGCTCGAAGGAAAAAATTGAGCGCTTTTTCCTCTTCGGACCGTTCGAAGAATCTGAGGCCATCGCCGCCGCGTTGGCTACTTCGAAGTCGGCGAAGGAAGTCGATCGCGACAAGGCTCTCCACGGACTGCCCGAACGCCTTCATCGCGACGAGGAACTCATTCGATCCCAAGATGACCGCCTGAATGCCGTCGTCGTCGAGCTGGAAACCCTCACGGCCGATATTGAGCAGTTGCGGCAAGCGGCGCCCACACCGGCTTCGACGCTTTTTGAAGATACTGCCTCTCGCGTGACAGATCTAGCGGCAGAGCTTTTGAAGACGAAGGAGAAAGTAGAAGGCTTGGCGTCTTCTGTCACGGCGATGAAGGAGGGCCACCGACATCTCATCGACGAACAAAAACTCGTGCCGCTGCTGGAGGGACTAGAGCGTTTAACCGCCGAAAGCGATGACAACGAGCGGCGTCATCTCGAGACCGCTACAGTGTTCGAAACAATCTCGGGACGGCTCGACGAACTTGAATCTTTGTTTCTCCAATTGCCGCAGGCGAAGGCAGATCTGTCAACGGATAAAGTTGCTGAGAGTGATTACGTCTCTCAGACGCCGGTGGCGCCACCGCATGGTGTCTTGTCCTCCCCACCGTTGCTCTTGGAAACAATCGAATTCCCAGCAGCCGTTGCCCAAAACGTCGCTGAACAGAGTTTGAGGCCAGCCGCACTTCTGGAACAAAATCTCTCGGCAATCGGACTGAAGACATCATCGGCAGAAAGACTTGCGACGGAAGTATTCGCGGCTATCTCATCCTGTTGCCTAGTGAGCTTCAAAGGAGCTTTCGCGACGCTGGCAGCGCGGGCATGCGCGATCGCCTTGGCCGGAAGCCAGTCATTTCGCCTGGCCGTGCCTATCGGAGTACTCAACGCGTCGGAATTGAGCAGAACGATCAACCCCGCAGTTCCCCTGGAGAGCGACCAAGTGGCTGCCCTCGTACTGGAGGGACTTAATAATGTTCCAGTGGAGGCCATTGCTGACATCCTCTTTGATCTCAGCACGGGGTCGGCGGGCAGAGAATTGCTGATATTTGCCAGTTTGGGGGATGGCGCGTCGGCGCTTCCCGAATGCTCCCATCTGCTCGATCTTGGTCCTATATTCGACCTCGACGTCCTCGACTGGAAATTGACACCACCCGTTGCAGCGCCAATGGTCTCATGCCGGATGGGGCGGATGAGCTTAAGGCCGGTGGTCGATGCATCGGCTGACCTGGAGGACTTTCTTGCTCTCCTGCGTAAGTACGGGCGTCGCAACCCCCGCCGAGAACGACGGGCGGTAAGTCACTACAAAAACCTCGTTGCCATGAGTTCGGAAGCCGGTGCAGCCCTAAAGTCCGCAGCTTATGGGTGGCTTTTGCCCCTCTGGGCGATCGTCGGTGTGCCGAAAGAGGAAATGGATCATTCGCTGAACAGCGGCAATTGCGACGCCGCAACTCCGGACGAAAGGCTGCTGCGTCTTCTGGGCGGTTATGGTTCGGAAAAAGTCGACAAATCAGCATGATAGCTCAGCCATTGTCCAACCTCGATCTTGCATCTCATCTTGCTGATCGAATCGACGCCCATCTCCATGTCGATCTTCGGGATGCACTAATTGCCGAACACCTTCGTTCTATGGTCGTGGCTACTGGCCAAAGCCCAGTTTCGAGCGGCCGTCTCACAAACGCAGTTCGCCGCAATCTTCACGCACTCCTTCCGAATGACGAGGCCCAACAAGGGATAATTTTGTCCGTGTTGAGGTCGCTTCAAGCAATTGGCGACATCGTCGATGTTGGTCTTGGCAACTGGGTCGCACCACCGGCTCGCGCCGTTAGCTCGGAAGACAATGGCGCTCGCCTCGCCATCGGCAGTTGGCCAACCGCGGCTGCATATCTTAAGGCCGCTGGCCCAGCACGGTACCTGTGCGGGGAACGCGAAAAGCAACTAGCTAAGAGTCTGACCATAGATGCCGATACATGGCTTGGCGAAGTGGGCGAGCTTGCAAAGTGGACGGAACGCGCCATCGCAGCCTATTCCCATCAGATGACGGCTGTGAATGTGTCGGCCGAATCATTTGAAGTTTATGCACCAGACCATTTCCAGCATTCGGGAGTCATGGGACGCTGGTTGCCAATGCAGGGCTCGACGTCCCCCCCCGGAGGGGCCAAGGCTCTTTCGACCGCGGCAAAGTATGATCCACAATCGCCCATACTCAATCGGTTATTTGGTCCGCAGGATGGACGAAACAATTATCAGTAAGGCCGCCAACGTCGACGCAGGCGAGGCCCGGCGTCTTCGATTCGGCTTTGACGATAGACTCGGCACTTCCAGAACATTGCGAGGTGAGGTGGCCGAGGGGCGCTTCCGGGTCCACTTCCCGCGCGATATGCCAGCCGAAGAGGCAAAGGTCCTCGCACTCGGACGCACCACGGTGCAGACGGCGGGAGTGACAACCGTCGAATTTCCGGAGCTGGCGCTGCCTTTCGTTCGACGCGCACTGTCACGGTTAAACTGCAAGCTCGAACTGACCGGGGGGAATTCATGACGAAATCGAAGGACGCTGGCGTGAACGCCACCGCCGCCAAACTGACGGAGGGCCTCAGATCTTACATCGAGGCCCAGTACCACATCCGGAATGAGAGTTTAATCCAGGAGCGTCGGCTGCTGCTCGAGGAAGCGGGATCAGTAGCTCAGATGCCCTACGTGGAATCTACTCCGGTATACGAGTTGGGTGCCCCCTATCGCGACCTTGCGGTTCCTGCAGTTGTACGCGAGGCACTGACCGATATTGGTGGGATGAAGGTCGGACTTCATCCACGACCTTACGTGCACCAGGCAAACGCACTTCAAATATTCTTCAATACGCCGTCCAAGGATCTGATCGTCGCTACCGGTACTGGTTCAGGCAAGACCGAGAGCTTTCTCATGCCAATTATTGGCAAGCTAGTGCAGGAAGGGCAGGACCGGCCCATCACTGCATCGATGCCAGGCTGCAGGGCGCTGCTCTTATACCCCATGAATGCCCTGGTGAACGATCAGTTGTCGCGGATACGTCGTCTATTCGGGACACCGGAAGCCTCGTCAATAATCTCCCGGGGCAGAGGAAGACCCGTCCGATTTGCAAGTTACACTGGACGTTCCCCCTATCCTGGTCCTCGTTCCAACGAACGCGACACTAATCGCATCGAACCGCTGTTCAACGACTTCTATCTGCCGTTGTTGAAAAACGGATCGATGGCAAAGCTCGAAGAAATTGGGCAATGGCCGGCAAAGGATATGTTGGGTTTCTATGCTGAGGATCAGGTCGAACTAAAGACCACTCGCTCAGGCCAGCAGCGCAAATTCCAGAATTGGAAGGACAGGTTGATCACGCAACCTGAGGATCGCGAACTCATGACCCGCCATGAGAGCCAGATCGCTTGTCCCGACCTCCTGATCACGAACTACTCGATGCTTGAGTACATGCTCATGAGACCCATCGAGCGGCCCATCTTCAAACAGACTAGGGACTGGTTGAAGGCCAACGAACACAACGAGTTGACGCTCGTACTGGACGAGGCTCACATGTATCGTGGTGCGGGCGGGGCAGAGGTCGCACTACTGATCCGGCGACTCATCGCGCGCCTGGACGTACCTCGCGAGCGAGTACGATTTATTCTTACGAGTGCCAGTCTTGGAGATGGACCGGCGGCTTTGGAGGACGTGAAAGGTTTTGCGGCCAACCTCACCGGCCTGGCGCAGGATTCTACCCGAACATTCGAGGTGGTAACTGGAACGCGGGAGGCGCGAAGCGTCATTGCCGAAGCAAGACCGATCCAGGTGGACGCTCTGGCGAGCTTTCCTATCGCAGATTTTGAGCGCCATGCCATCGATCAGACACGGGCCCGCCAAGTGGTAGGGGACTTTGCGCAGCAGGTTGGCTGGCCCGTTTTGGGCGACGAAGATCTGGCGGACTACCTCTTCCATCAATTGAGCGGTTTCTCCCCGCTTGAACGCGTGCTGGAACTGGTGTCAGGACGGGCCGAACCCCTCGATCAACTGGCCGAGAAGGTTTTTCCCAGCCATGGGGATTCACGCGCCGCGCTGGCGAGCCTGCTGTCCATGGCAACCTTCGCCAAACGACTTTCAGACCAGCGTGTCCTGCTTCCCACCCGGCTTCACATGTTCTTCCGGGGACTTCCGGGGCTGTTCGCCTGTGTAAACCCGCAATGCACGGCTGCACGAGCAACAGACGGTCATCGTATCCTAGGCAAGTTGCACACGCATGCGCGCGGGGCATGCGACTGTGGCGCCCGAGTCTTTGAGCTGCTTACCCATCGAGAATGTGGAACGGCCTTCGTGCGAGCATACGTTGATGGGCCCAAACCGGATTTCCTTTGGGCATCCCCATCAGGCTCGCTTCGCGAGGGCAGGCAATCGCCCCTGGTACCAATCGAAATTCTGATGGAGGACGCACCACTCTTCACCAGCGACCGCAGGACTGAAGCATGGCTCGATACGCAAAGCGGACGAGTAGTGTACTCGACACCCTCCACATCTGCGGGCTTTAGGAGGATCGCGATACCCGATACTACTCAAGGGGGTACTGCCTACGGGTTCCGGTTCGACGAATGCCCTGTCTGCCAGGGAAAGACCAACCGCGGTGACTCTTCGAATATCATGGACCACGCCACAAAGGGCGAGGCCCCGTTCGCAAACTTGATAAAAGCGCAACTTGACAACCAGCCAGCGGCAATCGCGGAGAGCCGCGACTATCCCAACGGTGGCCGAAAAGTGCTTCTGTTTTCCGACGGCCGGCAAAAAGCAGCTAGGCTGGCGCGAGACATCCCGCGCGAAGTCGAACAAGACCTCTTTCGCCAGATTCTGAGCTTGGCAACCGCGAAGCTGGAGGCGATCGGTAGAGAACCACGGCCTAATAAAAGTCTATATACCGCAATCCTAAGTGTTCTCCATCAATCTGACCTGCTTATCTTCGATCGCAACGACGCGCATATCCTTGACGGTGAGCTTGAGCGACTCCAAAAGGACCATCCAACCGACACGCTGTCCGAATTGCTTGAAGATTTCGAGCCCGGTGACATTCCACCAAGATATTACACGGCCTTACTCAAGCAATTGTGCGGGCGATATTACTCGATTCTGGGCGCCACCATCGGTTACCTGAAGCCGACCGAAAAGGCGCTGCAGAGCTTGGTTAAAGCCGTTGCATCATCGCACCCCTCGCTCACTATCGAAGACCTGCGGGGTACTGTGGCGGCTTGGATCGCCAAGCTGGCCGATGAATACGCTATAGACCGCAGCCTCGATGGTATTATCCGAGGACGTGCTGCAGGGTTCTTTAAGGCAGCCTGGGGCAGCAATGGATGCTTCAGCAAGTCGCTGGAGCCCAAGTTGGCAGGCGCCCTTAATCTGGCGCTGGACGAATTTCAGAATCTCGAGCGGGCCATAGCGCAGGAATTCGGACTAGTAGATGCCAACAACGGTGTCTTTGTGGACGTCGCAAAAACGGCCGTCCACATCGACCTACAGATGCCGTGGCACAGTTGTCAGCGCTGCACTGCACTCCTACCATTCCATGTGAGGGGATGCTGCGGATCGTGCGGTGAGCCGGGCGTAGTATCTATCGACCCCAACGACAGCGTCTACATCCGGGCCCGCAAGGGTTTCTGGCGCGAACCAGTCATAGAGGCCCGTAATTTCCCCACCCGGCTTCGAGGCATCGCCGTTGAGGAGCATACCGCGCAGTTGTCTAACCGAGACAACTCGCGTGTTCATTCCACTACTGAACAGTACGAACTCCGCTTCAAGGACGTGAAAATACATGATCGGGATAGGCCTATTGATGTCCTAAGTTGTACCACGACTATGGAGGTAGGGGTGGATATAGGATCGTTGGTGGCCGTGGGCTTGCGAAACGTTCCCCCGCAGCGAGAGAACTACCAGCAACGTGCCGGCCGGGCCGGCCGTCGTGGCTCATCTGTGTCGACCGTAGTGACCTATGCACAAAATGGTCCTCACGATAGTTATTACTACAACAACCCAGAAAGGATCGTAGCGGGATCGCCGCGCGGGCCGGACATCAAGATAGACAATCCTAAGATTGCCAGAAGGCATGTCACGTCCTTCCTGTTCCAGACATTCTTCCACAATTACATGGACGAGCACGACGTCGCTGTGGGGGGCGCCACCTCCGCCCTGTTCAGGGCCTTGGGCAGCGCCCGGGATTTCTTCGAAGGGACCGGCGAGCCCGGTCTGGATGTCACCGCCTTCTCCGACTGGGTTAGGCGCGAGGTGGTGGACCGCAAAGGAAAAGTTCGACAACAGATTCGGGAATGGCTTCCGGCCACGCTGCGGATAACCCCTGCTACCCTCGACGACTGGATTGGCAGCATTGCCAACGACCTTCTTGAGGATCTGGCCGCCGTTGCGCCGCCAATCGCGCTTATTCGGGAAGGCATCTCCGACCAAGCCATGGCCGCCTCCGATGAAGATGAAGACGAAGACGAACGTATTGCCCGCGGCGCCATTGGGGATGAGGAACTACTGGAATTCCTGTTCGGTCGCGGCATGCTTCCGAGCTATGCTTTTCCCACCGACTTAACGAGTTTTCTGGTCGAGAAGCTGACAAGACGCGGCTCTGAATACAAAATGGAGATCGTTGAACGGCCGCAGCAAGCGATTAGCAAGGCTCTCAGCGAATATGCACCTGGGCGCCTTATCGTCATCAACAAGGAAACGTATCGAAGTGGCGGCATCACCGCCAACACGATGCCCACCGTTCATGATCGAGCGGCCTCGCTGTTCGCAGCCCCGGTCCGTCTTGTCCACTGCGCCCACTGTAGCTTCGTGCGGGACCTCGAAGATGGACAGCCAGTCCCAGAAGAATGCCCCGTCTGCGGCAGTGCGTTGAGTTCGATGCCTATGATAACGCCCCAGGTATTCGTCCCTGAGGAAGGCCGTCCCCTCAAGGATGACGATAGAGATCAAGACATCACGTATGCTACTTCGGCGCAGTTTCCTGTTCCCGTCGGGAGCGACGACCTCCCGCCGCTGCAGCCAATGGGAACGCATCTAGGTTTCGTCGTGGCCAATGACCGAAGGTTAGTAACCGCGAATAGGGGCCAGCAGACGGACGCAGACGGACACGGCGGCTTCTGGGTTTGCGACAAGTGCGGCAAAGCTTCGATAGATGAGCAACCCGCAGGGACTCATGAACGGCCTTACAAAATAGAGTTTTCGTACAACCACCCCAAACCGAACCAACGCTGCAACGGCCTATTCCAAAATGTGTTTTTGGGACATGTGTTCTCAACCGACCTGATGCTGCTGCGTTGGCACGTGGCAGCGCCAATTATCTCGGACACGGCGGACGCCGTCCAGTTGCGAACCATTGAGGACGCACTTTTTACCGTGGCTGAAGGACTTAGGTTAGCGGCCAGTCGGCATCAGCAACTAGATTTGGATCCATCGGAATTCGGGGCCGGCTTCCGCGTGGTTCCCGGTGACGAGCCTGACACGCTAAGGCTTGACGTATACTTGTACGACACGCTCTCGGGAGGTGCCGGCTACGCTGAATTGGCGTCCAGGCACCTTCAGGAAATCCTGCAATCCACGCTGTCTTTGCTAGAAGATTGTCCAGCTCAGTGCGATGGATCATGCGAGAGCTGCCTACGTCACTACCACAATCAACATCTCAAGGATCGGCTAGATCGTCGCCTCGGTGCCGAGCTACTTCGGTACGGAATGACTGGAGAGATCCCCATCGAGAAGACACCAGAGGAACAGGCCACGTCCCTGTCGGCGCTTAAACGCCTCCTGGAGCTGGATGGATTCATCTGTTCCTCGATGATCCAGGTGGGGTCGACAGTTGTACCGCTCTTGGTTCAAAAGGAGGGGCGATCAGTGGCAGTCGGCATTCACCCAGCTCTAGTCAAGCCCGATGTTCCAGTGCACCCGATGAGAGCCCTGCAGACCAGACCAGTGATCCTCAACGACTACATCCTCCAGAGGAACCTCCCTGACGAGCATCGGCTGGTGAAGTCGGAGTTTTAGCACGCGCAGACGCGCCCCGAGGGCTGTGTCAGATTCTCCAGGCGGTCTGCTTATCGCCTGGAGTTTGACCTGAGCCCCAAGTTCCCTCCGGTTTTAAGGAGAGTCCTTGGGTTGATGTTTGGCCTTATGCGGCTTGTTTTTCCAGTGCCAGTTGCGTGGCGAACTCGTTGGGCGTGAGATTGCCCAGCGAGGAGTGCGGTCTGTGGCTGTTGTAGTCCTCCTTCCATGCGCTGATCCGGTCCCGCGCCTCGGGTAACGACGAGAACAGCGTCTCGTTGAGGCATTCATCGCGGAAGCTGCCGTTGAAGCTCTCGATGAAGCCGTTCTGCATTGGCTTGCCGGGAGCGATATAGTGCCAGTCGATCTGCCGGTCTTGGGACCAGCGCAGGATCGCCATACTGGTGAACTCGGTGCCATTGTCGCTGACCACCGTGAGCGGTCGACCGCGCTTAGCGATGATGGCGTCAAGTTCGCGCACCACCCGTCCACCGGACAGCGATGTATCGGCGACCAAAGCCAGGCACTCCCGCGTGTGGTCGTCCACCACGGTCAGCACCCGGAAGCGGCGACCATCGGTGAAGGCATCGCTGACGAAGTCCAGGCTCCAGCGCTGGTTGGGCCGGTCAGGCACCAGCATTGGCCGCCGCGTGCCCAGAGCCCGCTTGCGACCGCCGCGCTTGCGCACCTGAAGCTTCTCCTCGCCATAGAGCCGCCTGAGCTTCTTGATGTTCATGGCGATCCCCTGGCGCTGCAGCATCACGTGGATGCGCCGATAGCCAAACCGGCGTCGCTCCGACGCCACGGCCTTGACGTTGCCCCCTGCGCCTAATCCAGTTTGAAGTAGGCTCTGGCCCCATCAGAAGGACCAGAGATGAAGCGAAGCAGGTTCACCGAAGAGCAGATCATTGCGATCTTGAAGGAGCAGGAGGCCGGGGTCCCGGTTGCCGATCTTTGCCGCAAGCACGGCGTCAGCAATGCCAGCATCTACAAGTGGAAGGCCAAGTATGGCGGCATGGACGTCAGCGAGGCCCGGCGACTGAAGGCTCTGGAGGACGAGAACGCCCGGCTCAAGAAGCTGCTGGCCGACAGCATGCTCGATAATGCCGCGCTGAAAGATCTTCTTGGAAAAAAATGGTAGCGCCCGCCGCCGAGCGGGATGCTGTCGCCCATCTCCAGACTGCCTATGGGATGAGCGAGCGGCGGGCGTGCCGAGTATTGGGATGTTGTCGGATGACGATGCGCTACCAGGCGCTTCGGACCGATGACATCATGCTGCGCGATCGGATGAAGGCCATTGCCCACGAGCGGCGACGGTTCGGCTATCGGCGGCTGCACGTCCTGCTGCGGCGGGAAGGGTATCAGGTCAATCACAAGCGCCTGTTCCGGATCTACCGCGAGGAGAAGCTTATGGTGCGACGTCGAGGCGGCCGCAAGCGTGCCATGGGCACCAGGGCACCGATGCTGACCCCAATGGCGCCCAACGATCGGTGGTCCCTGGACTTCGTCTCCGACCAGATGACGGACGGTCGGCGCTTCCGGGTGCTGACGGTGGTCGATGACTGCACACGCGAATGCCTGACCCTGGTTGCCGACACCTCGCTGTCTGGCCTGCGCGTTGCCAGAGAGCTGGAGACGCTGATGGCTACTCGAGGACGCCCCAAGATGATCGTCAGCGACAATGGGACTGAGTTCACGTCCAATGCCATCCTGGGCTTCGCTGACCGGATGGGGATCGACTGGCACTACATTGCCCCAGGCAAGCCGATCCAGAATGCCTTCATCGAGAGCTTCAATGGCCGGCTGCGGGACGAACTGCTCAATGAGACGCTCTTCCCATCGCTTGCTCACGTGCGGGCAACCGTGGCGTCCTGGCGCGCCGATTACAATCTGCACCGGCCGCACTCGCGGTTGGGTTGGATGACGCCTGCCGAATACGCCGACACCTTCAACCCGCGACGGGATCTGCCGCTCCGCTCAATGACCAGCTCCGCGCCAGCCCCCGTCGCTCACCCCGGCCAAATCGGCCAAACCAACCGCCCGAGTCTCCTTCAGGCTGGATAGAAGTTGGGGGCAACGTCAGCCTTCATCGCTTCCCGCAGCTCCTGGTCGGCAGGCCTCGTGCTGCGATACCGCACGCTCGATCGATCAACCTCAAGTGCTTCACACGCCCGCCGCTGGCTCACGCCATGCACCAGGCAGGCTTGGGCCACCGCATCTCGCTTCGCGTCGGGCGTCACCATTTTTTTGCGGCGACATCCTTGAGGATGGCATTATCCAGCATCGACTCGGCCAGCAGCTTCTTGAGCCGGGCGTTCTCTTCCTCCAGCGCCTTCAGCCGGCGGGCATCGGACACCTCCAGCCCGCCATACCTGGCCTTCCACTTGTAGAAGGTGGCACTGCTGATCCCATGCTTGCGGCACAGATCGGCCGTCCCAAGCCCGGCCTCCTGCTCCTTCAATATCGAAATGATCTGCTCTTCGTTGAACCTGCTGCGCTTCATCCGATCGTCCCTATGCGACGTCGGACTCTACCAAAATCTGGAGGAGATCTAGGGGCTCAGGTCAAGTTGGTTACCCAACGTCGCTGTTATTAGGGCTCCCTGGAGCTCAACCAGCGAAGGAGGCAAATGAAGCCAAGAGATGACCGGTTGAGTGCCGAACATCGCAGCAATCCAGAGATACGGCCAGACTAGCTGCCGATGTCCTCGCAGAGCTGGGTTACCCGGCTCTGGAGATAGCACTCAAGCCCCGCCCTGACCAGGTCATCGACCGAGCCGGTCGAGATGCCGTGGACATTGGCCTCCTGGATCACCGCCGTCAGCCCGTCTTGGCGAGCGTCCTGGCTCGAGCAAGCCGGTACGTGCGCGACCAGGATAGACTATATAACAGAGTTGGCAAAAAAGTTCGGAAACACATCGCGTTGTACGAACGGGGGATAAGGCCAAAACACGCGCCGTTTGGGTAAGCCGGGGGGTGGGGGCGAGGTCAGCGGTCCGGGGACATGCTGTCGCAAGGCCCGCCTGACGCTAGCCTGCTGGTAGCAGCCCCTATGCTCCCCCTGACAAGGCACGACTGAGGTTGTCCGATCTGCGGCACTTATTGGTCGCGGCCGTTGCCAGCGAAACGCAACAGCTTTTGATGTTGCGATGCCGAGACTCAATACTGCAGATGTTTGCTTTTGCGCCAGGCCGGAGGGGACGGCTGCACTCGGGTTGGCAGGATCGAGCGTTCGCCGATTGTAAGAGAAATTGTCACCCAGCTGCACCATCGGCTGCCTCGAGCGACAAAAACCCACAGACAATCAATGAGCTACATTAATCGGAATGGTGGAGCTGAGCGGGATCGAACCGCTGACCTCGTCATTGCGAACGACGCGCTCTCCCAACTGAGCTACAGCCCCGTTCCGACGGATGCTGATATGAACAATAATCGGGGCGAGGGCAAGGGGGTAAAAGCGCCTTGTTGGCGCTTTCTTAAACCAGCCCGTGCGCCACCAGCGTTTCGGCGGTTGCCAGAACTGCCTCCGGCGCTGGCGTGAGTTCGCGGCCCAATAGGGCCACCGCGCCGCGCGAGTCGAGTTGCTTGGCCAGGCCCAGTTCGCCCAGATTGCCGCGCACGTCGCGGTCGAACAGGCCATAAATGCGCACGGCCCAGTCGGGCATCTGCAGGCGCGGCACGCGCCTGTCGGGGTAGCGCTCGGCCAGCAGGTCCGCCACCTGCTTGAAGAACAGCGTGCGCTCGCCCATCGGGAAGCGCTGGCCGCCAGCCTCGGGCGCAGTCATCGCGGCCACATGTGCCGCGGCCACGTCGCGCACGTCGATAATGGTGATGGGAATGCGCGGCAATGCCGGCACCGAGCCATTGAGCAGGCGCTGGATCAGGATAGGTGAAGTGCCTGGGTCCTCGTCGAGCAGCGGCCCGAAAATGCCGCTGGGATTGATCACCGCGAGCGCCTCGCGCCGGCCCGCTTCATCCATGATTTCCCAGGCGCGGCGCTCGGCCAGGGTCTTGGATTCCTGGTAGAAATTGACGCCGCGGCCATTGAGGTCGGTCCAGTCGTCGACGGTGAAGGGCGTGGTCCGGGCCTTGTCGTGGCCATAGGCGATGGCGGCCATGGACGAGGTCAGCACGATCCGCTCGGCGCCCGCCGCATTGGCGGCGTCGAGCGCCCGCGTGGTGCCTTCCACGGCCGGGCCGATCAGGTCCATCTTGTCTTGCGGGATTTCCAGCACGAAGGGCGAGGCGGTGTGCTGCACATAGCGGCACCCGTCGGCGGCTTCGCGCCAGCCGGCATCGTCCATCAGGTCGAGCGCGACGAATTCGAGCCGCGATAGATCGGCGCCCGCCCTGGCCAGCGTGTCACGCACCTTGTCGGCGCGCTTGAGGTTGCGCAGGCTGCCCCGGACGGTGTAGCCAGCATTGAGCAATTGGAGGGCGACATGGCCGCCGAGAAAGCCGGATATGCCTGTCAGCAGGACACGGTCGGACATGGAATTCTCCCTTACGAATTGAACGATAGATATGATAATCGTTCAATATGTTCAAGTGTGGAGTCGCAGATTTGAGTCAGGCGCCCAATGACAGGGTGGCGGAGAAGCGGCGGCGCATCCTCGATGCGGCGCGCCTGCTGATGCTGCGCGAGGGCCTGCGTGGCACGACCATGGAGGCGATTGCCCGCGAGGCGGGCATGGCCAAGCCCACGCTTTATGCCCAGTTTGCCGACAAGGAAGCCGTGTTTACCGGCATTCTCGACGAGCTCAGCGACGCCCTGGTCGCCGGTTTCGATGCCGGCATGGCCGGCCCGGGCAGCGTGGCCCAGCGCATCGGCGCGGCCATGGCCGGCAAATACGGCGCCATCGCCCATGTCATCGAAGGCTCCCCCTTCGCCGAGGAGCTCTACGCCACCCATAGCCGCGTCTCGACCCGCTTCCGCGCCCTCGACACGCGCATGAACGAAGAAATCGTCGCTGCTCTCAAGCAGGCCGGCGTGGCCGAACCCACCGAACTCAACCGCCTGATCCAGGCCGCCAGCTACGGCGTCGCCCGCAAGATGATCGACGAAGCCTCGGTGCGCGCGGCGATCCCGGTGCTGGTGGAGCGACTGGTGGGGCCGGAGCTGGGCTGAAGCCGGTAGTGTGCCTGGCGCCGAACTCCCAAGGGAGTGTTTACTTTGGATGTATGGGCGCTTTCCCCTTCTCCCCTCGTGGGAGAAGGTGCCCGAAGGGCGGATGAGGGGGGACGGAGTTATCTGCTGACATCAAAGCATGGGATAGCGCAGCCCCCTCACCCGGAAATCCGCTGGACGCGGATTTCCACCCTCTCCCACGAGGGGAGAGGGGTAGGCCGGCCTCAGGGTGCGCGGGATGGGTGCGGCGAGAAAGAAGCCTAAACCGCCACCCAGCCCCCGGTCTTCTCGCTCTCGAACACCGCATCGATCACCTTCATCGACGCAATCGCATCCTCGATGCCCCAGGGCAGTGTCTTCTCGCCCAGCACAGCCAGCGCAAAGGCCTCGGCCTGTTCGGTATATTGATCCACGGCCGGCAGGATTTCCCGCCGCGCCAGCGAGCCGTCGAAGGGTGCGCCGGTATCCACCGTGATGGCGGTGCGCTCATTGGGTGGGGCGTTGAAGGGGATGATGATTTCGAGCTTGGCCTTGCTGCCCAGCACCAGCACGCGCTGATGCGGCGCGGTCTGGGTCGAGCAGGTGAAATTGAGCTGCCGCCCATTGCCGAAATCGGCAATGACGCTGGCCAGCCGGTCGGTGCCGAAACTCGGGTCACGCTCCACCAGCGACACCACGCGCTTGGGTTCATCCTCGAACAGGAAGCGCCCGGCGGTGATCGGGTAGCAGCCGATATCCATCACGCCGCCGCCGCCGATATCGGCCTGGTTGCGGACATTGTTGGGGTCGGCATTGAAATAGGTGAAGGCAGCATTGATGGCTCTGATCTCGCCCAGTTCACCCGAGCGGATGATCTCGCGAGCCCGGCTCCATTGCGGGTGGAACCGCACCATGAAGGCCTCGAGCACGATGCGGTCCGGCGGGCACTGGCGTAGCGCCTCGGCGTCGGCTGCAGTGAGCGCGATGGGCTTTTCGCACAGCACATGCTTGCCCGCCTTGGCCGCCGCCACGGTCATGGGCACATGCAGGTGATTGGGCAGCGGATTGTAGATGGCGTCGATGTCAGGGTCGGCAAACAGCTCTTCGTAGGAGCCATGGGCCTTGGCAATGCCCAGTTTGTCGGCGGCCTTGCGGGCCTTGCCCAGGTCGCGCGAGGCAATCGCCACCACCTCGGAATGGTCCGAAGCCATGATGCCGGGCGTCACCTTCTGCATGCCGATATTGGCGGTGGACAAAATCCCCCAGCGGACTTTCTTGCTGCTCATGACGCACTCCTGTTTGGTGCGCAGAGCTTTAGCGGCGGGGCAGGAGATTGGCTAGTATGGAAGAGCGGAACTGACAACGGCGCGCCCCGAGCACCGTGCCCCCTTCTCCCCTCGTGGGAGAAGGTGCCCGAAGGGCGGATGAGGGGGCGCCGGACTACCTACAAGCCCTGAAGCATAGGATGACGCAGTACCCCTCACCCGCAATTTCCTCTGAACGAGGAAATTGCCCCCTCTCCCACAAGGGGCGAGGGGTGGCTCCACTCCAAGGCGTCAACGGAGAACCAATAAGCCCTCAATGATCCTCATGCGCATCGGCCATGCCCAGCCGCCAATAGCCGGCGGCCTTGATATATTGCGGGTCGAAGCCGCGTTCGTCCTGCAGATGTGCGCGCACCGCCTGCGACATGCCGACTTCGCCGGCAATATAGGCATAGGCAACACCATCAGGAAACGTCAGCGCCTTGACCGCATCAAGCACCAGGCGCGTCGTCCCGGCTGCAGCGCCGTTGCGGTGGACATAGTGCAGCGCCACATCCGCCGCGGTCTCGAACCCCTGCTCCTCGGCGGCGTCGGCCACTTCGATGACGGCAATCACCTTGCTGCCGGCAGGCAGTTCCTCGATGCGGCGGATGAGGGCGGGCAGGGCGGTTTCGTCGCCGGCCAGCAGGTACCAGTCATAGGCCGATGGCACGACGACAGAGCCGCGCGGGCCGCCGATCACCAGCTTGCTGCCGACCTTGGCTTCGGCCGCCCAGCTTGAGGCGGGGCCATCGCCATGCAGCACGAAATCGAGGTCGATCCAGCCTCGGTCTACGTCCCAGGCGCGCGGGGTGTAGTCGCGCATTTCCGGGCGCTCGCCCTCGGCGAATTCGGCGCCACGCGGACCGATGGGCACCAGCTTGGGCTCAACGCCCTTGGGGAAGAAGAATGCCTTGATGTGGTCGGCATGGCCGGGCGAGGCGAAGCCCGCCATGTCGCCACAGAAGCGGACGCGGCGCATTTTCGGGGTAATGTCGGTTATTTCGACGGCTTCGAGCAGGCGCATGCGCGTGTCGTGGCGGATGCGTTGCGGGGCGCGCGGATCGATGGAGTCGGTCATGGAAAAATTCCTGAATTATTTAGTCAGGAATTAATCCGAAGGCCTACGAAAATCAACCAGTCGAATGCGTCGATGCTAACAGTGCGCTAACCAATTCGGCCCTGATGCGAATGGGCGAGACCCAGCATGCGATCCTGCGCCTGGCGCAGGGCGAAGAGGCGGGTGGACGTGTCCGGCTGGCTGTTGGCTGACGTCAGCAGCTCGCCCTTTTTCACCGGCGCGGTCACCTTGCCGCCCTCGAGCAGGCCCACCGGAACGGCTCCGGCAGCGCGGCTATCGCCGATGGTCATCGTGTAGCTGCGATAGCAGGTTTCCCCAATGGCATCAAAGGTTTCGCCGGGCGTGAGGTCGCGCTTGGCGACGGCGCAGACCTCGGCCACCGGGTTCGGCAGCGGCACCATATCGGGTTTGCCATGCAGCATGATCCGCGCGCAGGTCAGCGGCACTTCGAGGCTGGTCAGGTGGTAGGGCCGGAAGAAACTGTAATAGGGCCCGTGCCCGATATGGAGGTCGTCCATCCGCTCGATGATGCGCGGATGCTCCGCCTTGACGATCACGAAGACGCCCGGCGCCACGCCCTTGCCGATGGTGAAATCGACAACGCCGGATTTGTTGAGAATCCCGCCATCTGCCTTTGGAATCAATACCTTGGCCATGTCGTCGCGGTCGGCCTTGGGGCCGTGCATGCCCGGCACGTCAGGCACCAGCCCGGTGGCATTGGCGATGGCGCACATTTCGACCATGGTCTTGGAGCCATCGACGAATTCCACCAGCATGCGGGGGTTCATGTTGCGGCGGGTGGCCTCTTCCCGGTAGTCGTCGGGCACCGCGTCGTGGCGAAGCGGATTGTTCTTGCCTTTGCCGGCAGCGACGATGGGCAGGCCCAAAGCACTCACGAATTCAATGAGTTCCATGCAGGAGCTGGGCTCATCCCCGGCGCCGACGGAATAGACCACGCCCAGTCTGTCGGCCTGCGCCTTGAGGTAAGGCCCGATGGTCACGTCGGCCTCGACATTCATCATCACCAGATGCTTGCCATGCTCCATGGCGAGCAGGTCGTAGTCGGCGGCGACGCCCGGCTTGCCGGTGGCGTCGATGACGACGTCGATATTGTCAGTGGTGACAAGGGTTTCGGCCGAGGTGATGGCAATCTTGCCCGCCTCGATCGCCGCGAGTGCCTGAGCCGGGCTGTCGGCGACCTTGCCCCTGGAATCCTCGCCATAGGCGATGGTCATGGCCTCGAGCGCGGTATGGGGCCGGCGGGTGGCGATGGCCGCCATCTCGATGCCGGTCATCAGGCTCATCTGGGTCACGAGGTCGGTGCCCATCTCGCCCGAGCCGATGACACCGACGCGGATCGGCTTGCCGGTTTCAGCGCGGGCGGCAAGGTCGCGGGCGATGCCGGTCAGGGCGATATTGGCGGTCATGGCAGGTCCAATTCGAATAGGCGTGCTTGGGTTACCCCCCTCCCATTGCCCGCGGCAAGGGAAAAGGCGTCGCGGGCAGCAGAACAGGCCGGGAGCGGGCCTCTGCGGCCGCTGTTCGGCATCAAGGTTAGCACTTCTTAAACCGTTCCCATGGAAACTGCTCATTGGAGAGAACTCCGGGGGCATCACTCGCCATGGTCAGCAAGGCCAAGAAATCCGTCGCTTTGCCAGCGGTCATCGATCTTGACGCGCTGGACGGCATTCGCGACGGCCTGATCGATGCGATCGAGGAGGGGCCGGTCACGGTTACCGCCGATGCCGTCGAGCGGGTATCCACCAATGCGCTGTTCATGCTCATCAGCGCCGCGGAAACCGCCCGGAGAAACCAGTTTGACTTCACTATCGAGCAGCCGAGCGCCGCATTGACGGCCGCTATCGCGCGACTGGGGCTGGACGCCCAGTTTTCAGGGATGATGAGAGGATGACGACTTTGCGGGTTCTCACGGTGGACGATCTCGAGGACGATCCTCGCCATGCTGCACCACACGCTCAGCAATGCCGGGTTCGAGGTGCTGCAGGCCGAAGACGGCAAGCAGGGCCTTGATGTGCTCAAGACCGAAACGGTCGACGTTGTGATCACCGATATCAACATGCCCGTCATGGACGGCATCGAGTTCATCAAGAATGTGCGGGCCACGGGCAATCACCAGAGCCTGCCCATCCTGATCCTCACCACCGAAACCAGCCAGGACAAGCGCGACCAGGGCAAGGCGGCCGGCGGCACGGGCTGGATCGTCAAGCCCTTCGATCCGGAAAAGCTCATCTCGGTCATCCACCGCGTGGTTCACTAAGCAGGCATAAGAACCCAGAAGGGTTGGGCGTTCGCATGAGCGATCTGGACGATTTCAAAGCCACCTATTTCGACGAATGCTCCGAGCTGCTGACCGAGCTCGAGGAGCAATTCGCTGCGATCGAGGCGGGCGAACGCGACGCCGACCGACTCAACGCGGTGTTCCGCGCCATCCATTCGATCAAGGGCGGCGCCGGCGCCTTCGGCTTTTCGGCGCTGGTGGGCTTTGCCCATGCCTATGAAACGCTGCTCGACTATGTGCGCGACGGCCGCATCGAGATGAGCGATGACGTGGTGACGCTGTGCATCCGCGCCAATGATATCGTGGCCGACCACGTCAAGGCTGCCCAGACCGGCGAGGCCTTGCCCGCCGATTACGGCATGGACGAGAAGGGGCGCTTCGATGCGCTGGCACGCGGCGATGCCGCGGCTGGCGACGACGAAGGGGGCGATCCGATCGACGAATTCGACATCGAATTCACCCCGGTCATGGTCAATCTCGATGCGCCCGCGGCGCCGGCCATGGCGGGTGAAGAAGAGGCGCTTATCGACGACGCCTTCGAGGCAGCGCCGATGCAGATCGAGCCGGGCCATTGGGAAGTGCGCTTCACGCCGCACCGAGCACTCTATGCTCGCGCCAACGACCCGCTGCTGCTGTTCCGCGAACTCGCCGCGCTGGGCGAGATGCATGTGCGCCCCGTGCTGGAAGAGATTCCGCCGCTGAGCGATTTCGAGCCCTTTGCGGTCTATTGTTCCTGGGAGATCACCATGATCTCCCCCGCGCTGACCGAGGCGATGATCCGCGAGGTCTTCGAATTCGTCGAGGGCGATTGCGATATTGCGGTGGCGCAGCTCGGCAGCGATGCCACGGCGTTCGAAATGCCCGCGCCCATTCCCGCCGCGCCTGAACCGGTACAAGCGGCAAGCGACGAGCCCGATCCGTCCGATCTTCTGGCGCTGGCCGATGACGAAGTGGCCAGCCTGCTCGATTTCACCGCCGATGCCGATGTTGCGACCGAGCCGCAGTTTGCGCCCGAACCGGAACCGGTCGCCGTTACCGCGCAGGACAGTTTCGAAGAACCGCCGACGCTCAGCTTTGCCGAACTGGCCGAGACTATCCAGCCCAGTCCTGTCGCCAAGCCGCCGGCGCCGGTCGTTGCCGCGACCCCGCTACGTGCCGCGCCGCCATCCGGCGAGGGTGAGGAAAGCAGCGGCAACCGCAGCGTGGGTGTGCAGTCGATCCGCGTCGATCTCGACAAGGTGGACCGCGTGGTCAACATGGTGGGCGAGTTGGTCATCACCCAGTCCATGCTGACCCAGCAGATGGATGAGACCTTGCGGGCCCGTTACACCGAACTGGTGCGCGGCCTCGAAGTGCTGGCGCAGACCACGCGTGGGCTGCAGGATTCGGTGATGGCGATCCGCGCCCAGCCGGTCAAATCGGTGTTTTCGCGCATGCCGCGCCTGGTGCGGGAGCTTGCGAGCAAGACCGGCAAGAAGATCAAGCTCGAAACCATCGGCGAGAACACCGAAATCGACAAGACGGTGATCGAGCAGCTCAGCGATCCGCTGACGCATATGATCCGCAATTCGGCCGATCATGGTATCGAGACCCCCGACAAGCGCCTCGGGCGCGGCAAGCAGGAGACCGGCACGATCCGGCTTTCGGCCGAGCAGGCGGGCGGCAATATCCTGATCATCGTCGAAGACGATGGCGGCGGCATCAACCGGGAGAAGGTGCTGCAGCTGGCGCGCGACAAGGGCATTATCGCGCCCGACGTCAATCCGACCGACGAGCAGATCGACCAGCTTATTTTCGCACCAGGCTTTTCCACGGCGAGCGAAGTCAGCGACATTTCCGGCCGCGGCGTCGGCATGGACGTGGTGCTATCCAACATCAAGAAGATCGGCGGCTCGGTGCATGTCCGCTCCTGGACCGGCAAGGGCACGCGCATGACGTTGCGCCTGCCGCTCACACTGGCCGTGCTCGATGTCATGCTGGTCAAGGTCGGGGAGTCGCCCTATGTGGTGCCGCTCTCCTCGATCGTTGAGACCATCCAGTGCTCGCGCGCCAGCTTCGAGCGGGTGCCGTCAGGCGGCCAGGTGCTGCAGGTGCGGGGCGAATATGTGCAGGTCATCGACCTGGCCAGGCGCTTCGAGATGCTGACCGAGACCGACCCTGAGAACCGGTTCGTGGTGCTGTGCGAGGCCGAAGGCTCGGCCAAGGTGGCGCTCATCGTCGACGACATCATCGGCCAGCAGCAGGTGGTGATCAAATCGCTGGAAGAGAATTTCGAACGCGTGGACGGCATTGCCGGCGGCACGATCCTGGGCGACGGCAATGTCGCACTGATCGTCGACGTGCAGGGGCTCAAGACCACGATCGTCCACAAGAATGCGGCCTAGCGGCCGAGTAACAGTGTGTAGCCGTCCAGAACCGGCGGCAGAAAGGCAACAGAATGGAAGCGCTCGGTTTGCGTGACGACATGGGCGAGAAGGCCGGCGTTGCCGGGCAGAACTCGCTCCAGCTCATCGCCTTTTCGATCGGTGAACAGACCTATGGCGTGGAGATCACCACGGTGCGCGAAATCCGCGCCTGGAACGGTGCGACCCCGCTGCCCAATACGCGCGAATTCGTGCGTGGGGTGATCAACCTGCGCGGCACGATCGTGCCGATCTTCGACCTGCGCGCCCGTTTCGGCGACGGCCAGACCTCGCCCACCAAGAACCATGTCGTGGTGGTGATGAGTGTCGGCGACAAATGGGTCGGCATCCTGGTCGATGCGGTCAGCGACATCCTGACCGTCAGCCGCGACGACATCCACAATGTGCCGGAAGGCAATTCGATCGATACCGAACTGCTCAACGGCATCGTGACCCATGAGAGCCGCATGGTCGGGCTGATCGACCTGCATGCCGTGGTGTCAGGCGCCAAGATGGACGGCTAGGCCGCTCGATATCGTCAATCAATCGAGGGCGCCGCTGGCGCCCTTTTCGTTTCCAGCGCGAAGGACATGCCGATGGCCAAGACAGATATTCCCGCCGAATTGCTGCAATTGCGGGAAAGCATCGACAATCTGGATGCGGCGGTCGTCTTCATCCTGGCCGAGCGGTTCAAGCTGACGCGGCAGGTTGGCCGGCTCAAGGCCGAAAAGGGCCTGGCGGCCACCGATAGCGGCCGTGAACAGGAGCAGGTCGAGCGGCTCCGAAGCCTGGCCGCAGCGGCCAATCTCGACCCGGCATTTTCCGAGAAATTCCTGCGCTTCATCATCGATGAAGTCATCCAGCATCACAAGGCGGCCGCGCGGTAGGCACAAAAAAGGCGCCCATCGCGCCTGTCTTTTCGTTCGGACATCTCTGAAAAATCTAGAACAGTTCGGCGTCACCATGGGTCTGGTGGGCGGCGATGCCGGACAAAGCGGGCACGCGCAATTCGTCGAGGGTGAGGCTGGCCCAGATTTCGTCATAGACGCTGTCAGGGGCGTTGGCGGGCAGGAGGGCGAACTGGCGGACGGCTAAGGCCATGTTGTGGCACCGCTGTTCGATACGGTCCTGCCCCTGCAGGGCGGTGACGATCATCAGGACGGCCTGTTGGACCGAAGCGTCCTTGCTCAATTTGGTGTCGGCGAGAAGTTCAAGCGCTTCAGTGATGCCTTCTAGCATCGACGCCGTCTGGCGCGCTGTCTCATCGAGTTCTCTCGCGAGTTTCTGCAGTGACATAAAGATCAGACCCTAGCCCCGTTGCAAGCAACCTATAGGACTATTTCTAAAGCTCTTCTTGCCGAATTTGCCGGTGTGGCATCGCTCCATCGGTGTGGTTAGCAATTGGCTAACGAGTTTTCCGCTACGATCCGAACCACTGGTTTTGGGGTTGCAAGACGACAAATGGCATTGCCGAACTCTTTACCACCCGAATTCGATCGTGGGGTGGTTACGACCGTGCACCAGGGCGATTGCCATGTTTCCGATGCGGCCGACCTCACCTATTCCACCGTCCTGGGCTCCTGCATCTCGGCCTGCGTACGCGACCGGGTCGCTCAGGTGGGCGGCATGAACCACTTCCTGCTCGCGGAGCAATCGGGCTCCGCCAGGGACCGCTACGGCGCGTCGGCCCGCTATGGCGCTTTCGCCATGGAACAGCTCATCAACAAGGTGCTGACCAGGGGTACCGGCAAGAAGGCCAATCTCGAGATCAAGGTGTTCGGCGGCGGCAAGATCAATTCGGCGCTGGACGATGTCGGGCGCAAGAATATCGAATTCGTGCGGCAGTTCCTGCTCGATGAAGGCTATGTCGCCACCAGCGAAGACCTGGGTGGCACCTATGCCCGCCGCGTGCTGTTCAAGCCGTATTCCGGCCGGGCTTTCGTCAAACGTCTCGATAGCGAGATCGGTGATAACGTGGCGCGCGAAGAAGCCGCGATCGCCAAGCGCCGCATCATCCTGCCCGCACCGGTGGACGATATCGAACTGTTCTAGCACTGCCACGACACCTGGATGGCGTCGGCCGGATCGCGGGCCGACGGCCAGCTCTTTGCGTTTGCTGCTGTCCCGAAGCAGGACAAATCTTCAGATTGTCGCAATCAGGCTTATTAAAGTCTTACCCGGCAGTAAGACTTTATAGATTTGATTAACCATTGTCGACATAGAGTTCGGCCATGTTGGACCTCTTCTCACTGATTTGCGCATCATGCCCAATCTGCGGCTAGCGCTCATCATTGCCAGTCTGTGGCTGGGCGTCGTGGCGCTGGCCGGGATTGCCACGGCCACGCTTGGCACCGGTCCGGCGGGGCAGGGCAGCGTTGTCGGCCTGCTGCTGGTGGCGTTGGCCGGCACATTGTTCATCGCGACGCACTACGATCGGCAGGACCGCGCCACGCTGGCTTCGGTGGCGCTGGCGGCCGGGCTTTGCGAGAAGCCCGACGAGACCCTCACCATTGCCGGTGTCGTGGCGCGGCTGGGCAAGCGTCTCGAAAAGGCCCACCATTTCAAGAGCGCCATTGCCGCCATGCAGCAGCCGGCCGTGGTGGTGGACGAAAAGGGCCTGATCCTGGCAGCCAGCATGGGAATCACGGCGCTGGCCAGGGATGCCGGCGAAGGGGCATCGCTCGATGCCCTGTTCGGCGCGGGCTATCTCGATGCCGGCGGCGGTGCGGCCGAGGAAGCCATGGTCATGCTGGGCGGCGGCCGCTTTACCGTGCGGCGGCGATCCATTGCTGCGGGCCGCTACCTGCTCGAACTGGTACCGGCCGGCAGCTATATCGAGGATGATGATCTCGATGCCTTTGCCGGGGCCCTGGCCAGCGGCCAGACCGGGTTCCGCTTCGAGACCAGGGCCGCCCTGGCCCATCCAACGCTCGCCGCGCTCAATACCGGGCTGGCCACGCTCGATGCGGGACTGCTGCAGCTCGAAGGCGTGGCGGCCGGCGGCCACGACCTGCCCGATGCACTCGACGGCCCAATCGGGGCGCTGGCCATGCGGCTGCACGATTTCATCGCTGCGATCATCGAGCAACTGGACGAGGAGCGCGACCTGCGGACCGGGCTCGAGGACCGGCTGGCAGCGGTGGGCCGGTTGGTAGACGGCTTCGAGCAGCGGGCGGCCCATTATGGTTCGCTGACTGCCGGGAGCCGCGACGATGCCGGCGCCATGGGGCAGGCTCTTGCCACTGGCAGCGCCGGGCTGCGGCAGGCGCTTGCCATCGGCCGCGAGGCACAGGACCTGGTGGGTGCGGCCGATCTGGCGGCGCGGCGCACCGGGGCGCTGGTGGGCGAGATCGACCAGATGACGCAGGAAATCGACAAGATGGTGCAGGCCATCGAGGACGTCTCGTTCCGCACCAACCTGCTGGCGCTCAATGCCGCGGTCGAGGCGGCGCGGGCTGGCGAGAAGGGGGCGGGCTTTGCCGTGGTGGCCGACGAAGTGCGCCAGCTGGCGCAACTGACCAACCGCTCGGCCCGCGATATCCGCGACGTGGTGAAACGCGGCCGGGCCCAGTCGGAGACCGGCGTGAACGAGGCGCAGGCCCTGCAAAAAATGATCGAGGGGCTCGATACGCATTTACGCAATCTAAGCAATGAAACCGATACGATCGTCGCGACACTGGACGAGGGTGACGCGGCGCTGCAGCGCCTCACCGGGCGGATGGCGTCGCTCGGCGAAGCCGGAGAGCCCAGCGCGGCACAACCGGCCCGGCGGGCACGCGCCTGATCCCGGCACAACCGGCCACAAGGCAATTGGGGTAAGCCGCATGGAACAGGGAGAAATCTCCCTCAGCGACCGCGAGTTTTCGCGGGTCAAGAACCGGGTCTATTCGGTCGCCGGTATCTCGTTGAGCGATGCCAAGAGGACATTGGTGATCTCGCGGCTATCCAAGATCGTGCGGGCGCTGGGCCTGCCGGGTTTCGATGCCTATCTCGACTATCTCGAGCGCCAGGGCACCGCCCAGGACGGGCAGGATTTCGTCAACGCGCTCACCACCAATCTCACGCGCTTCTATCGGGAAGACCACCATTTCGAGCATCTGCGGTCCCATGTGGGGGCGCTCATGGCGGAAAGGCCGCGCGGCAGTCGCCTGCGCATCTGGTCGGCCGGCTGCTCGACGGGGCAGGAACCCTATACTGTCGGCATGGACCTGCTGGCGGCGTTCCCCGATCTCAAGCGCTGGGATTTCAAAGTCCTGGCGACCGATATCGATACGGCGGTCATCGCCAAGGCGGCGCGCGGCATCTATTCGGAAAACGAGTTGAACGGGCTTGCGGGCGAGCGGGCGCGGCCTTTCGAAAAGCTGGGTGACGGCACGATCCGCGTTCCCCAGGCGGTGCGCGAGCTGATTTCGTTCAAGCCGCTCAACCTGATTGGCCCCTGGCCGATGAAGGGGCCGTTCGACGCCATCTTCTGCCGCAATGTAGCGATCTATTTCGATAAACCGACCCAGGGCGAAATGTTCGGGCGCTTCAGCAAGCTGCTGGCGCCGGAGGCCTTTCTCTATATCGGCCATTCGGAAAATCTCGGCTCGGGCGGCGAGGGTTTCCGGCTGGTCGGCAAGACCATCTATCAATCCAGGCAGAAACTGAGCAAACGAGAAGCAGCATGAGCATCAAGGTCCTGGTCGTCGACGATTCGGCGCTGATCCGCGAAGTGCTGACGCGCATGCTGACACGCGACGGCGACATCAATGTCGTCGGCACCGCCACCGACCCGATCGATGCGCGCGAAAAGATCAAGGCGCTCAACCCCGATGTGGTGACGCTCGATATCGAAATGCCCAATATGAACGGGCTGCAGTTCCTCGACCGGCTGATGCGCCTGCGGCCGACGCCGGTGGTCATGGTTTCGACGCTGACCAAGAAGGGGGCCAGCGAAACGCTGCTGGCGCTCGAACTGGGCGCGGTGGATTTCGTGGCCAAGCCGAGCGCGGAAGCCGAAGGGGGCATCGAGGCTTTCGGCGCCAACCTGCGCGACAAGATCAGGGCGGCGGCCAAGTCCGACGTGCGGGGCCGCTCGGCCGGCCGGGCCGAGGCGCCCAAGATCGCGGTCAAGACCGCGGCTGCACCGGCGGGCGCGCTCATCGCCATCGGCGCATCGACCGGCGGCGTCGAGGCGATCCGCGCGGTGCTGGCCGACATGCCGGCCGATTGCCCGCCCATCGTCATCGCCCAGCACATGCCGCCCGGCTTTACCAACCGCTTCGCCGCCCGGCTCGACGAGATCTGCGGCCTCAAGGTGGTGGAGGCGGAGGATCGCATGCCGCTCCTGCCCGGCCACGCCTATGTGGCACGCGGCGATTATCATCTGCGGGTGGAGCGGACATCGGGCCAACTCAAGGCCAGGTTGACGCAGGACGAGCCGGAAAGCGGGCATCGCCCCAGTGTCGATGTGCTGTTTGAATCGGTCGCCAGGACCGTTGGTCCCCTGGCCGTCGGGGCGATCCTGACCGGCATGGGCCGGGATGGGGCGCGCGGGCTCAAGCTGATGCGCGATGCCGGCGCCTATACGGTGGGGCAGAACCAGGCTTCGGCGCTGGTCTATGGCATGCCGCGCGTTGCCTTCGAGGAAGGCGCAGTGGTGGAGCAGGCGCCGGTCGAAGCGATCGCAGCGCGGCTGGCCCATGCCCTGGTGCGGCTGAAGTCGGCGGCGTAAAGGCCTCTGTCGCAATGCCAAGTGACGGATTGAGAGATTTGTAACGCTTGTTGCCTAGGGTTTGCTCGAAAGAACGGGGTCTTCGGACCCTACTCGCCAGAAGGTGAATACGATCATGCCTAAAGCCAGCGCTGTCAGTGTCCTCATTGTCGACGACCAGCAGTCCATGCGCGGTATCTGCAAGTACATCCTCACCCAACTCGGCTTCAAGGACATCATCGAGGCCAAGAGCGGGCGCGATGCCCTCGGCAAACTCGAAAAGAGCAATGTCGACCTGATCATTTCCGACTGGAACATGGAAGATATCGACGGGCTGACCCTGCTCAAGGTCATCCGCAAGCATCCGCGCACCCAGGCCATGCCGTTCATCATGGCCACAGGTCGCTCGGACAAGGAGCAGGTCAAGGAAGCCATTTCCTTCGGCGTCAACAATTACATCATCAAGCCGTTCGATGCCTCGACCATGAAGAAGCGCATCGAAGCGGTTATCGGCGCGCTGAGCTGATCGCCACAGTCATTGTAGTGATTTTGACGCCCCGACCTGACGGTCGGGGCGTTCTGCTTTTCGCCACTGCTTTTTGAGAAATCTGGACGTCGTGATTATCCGTAAGGAGCGGTTAATCCCCTGGATATATCGTTTGCACAAATCGATTCACGTTGGGGGTGATTGTCGCTGCCGGAGCCGAACGGGGCTCTATTCAAGCAGGCGCGACGATCCGTGAGGGAGCATCAAGACCAATGAAATTGTTTCCGCAGTTGAAGATCGCCCAGAAATTGCCACTGGTGCTGGTCGGCTCTGCCCTGCTTGTGGGGGCGGGCGTGGGCCTGGCGAGCTATCTGATCGGTCTCGGCACGGTGCAGAACCAGCGCAACCAGTCGATGCAGGCCTCGCTCAGCACGGCCGTGTCGCTGGTCAGCGACTATTATTCGAGCGCCGAGGTCGACCTGCGGCTCTTCGTGCAGCGGTCCGATACCGTGACGGCCATGAAGAACCTGACGCGCGCGCTGGACGAATTGCGCATGGGGCTCAAGGAACGCGCTGCCGTGCAGTTGCAGACCGCTTATGTCACCGACAATCCCAACCCCGAGGACCGGGCGGCCGTCGATAGCGTGGGCGCAAAGGGTGCCAGCTATGACCCGGTGCACAAGCGTTATCATCCCGGCTTCCGCACGCTGATGCAGGAACGCGCCTATTCCGACGTGCTGCTGATCAGCGCGGCGGGCGATGTGGTCTATTCGGTGGCCAAGAATACCGACTTTGCGACCAATGTCGTTACCGACTCCGCGCTGGCCGCCAGCGGGCTGGGCCAGGCCTTTGCCGCTGCCAAGGATCTGGCCGACGGCCAGGCAGCCTTTGTCGACTATACGGCCTATGGCCCGACCGGCACGGCCGAAAGTTTCATGGCCATGCCGGTTTTCGACAAGGATGAGAATACCGGCGTCATGGTGCTCGCCATTTCCACCGAGGCGCTCAGCGCCCGGGTGTCGGCCCTGTCGGGGCTGGGTGAGACCGGTGAAGTGGTCGTGGTGGGGTCGGACGGGCTGCTGCGCACGGAGTCGCCGCGTACTGAGGCGCCTGATGTGCTGCAGACGGCCCTGACGTCCGACGTGATTGCACAGGCCTTTGCCGGCGAGACCGCCGAAGGGACCAGCATGGATTACCGCGATGCGCCCATGGTGGTGCGGGCCGGCCCGGTCAGTGTTGGCGCCGTCACCTGGGCCGTGGCTGCCGTGCAGCCGCAGGACGAGGTCTACGCCCCGGTCAACAATATGCGCAACATGATCCTGCTGGTGGGCGGTGCGCTGCTCGCGCTCGCAGCTTTGGTCGGGTATTTCTTCTCCCGCTCCATCAGCCGCCCGATCAGCCGCCTCACCCATACGATGGATGCGCTGGCCGATGGCGATCTCGATGTCGAGGTGCGTGGCGCCGATGGCAAGGACGAGCTGGGCGCCATGGCGCGCGCGGTTGAAGTGTTCCGCGAGAACGGGCTCAAGGTCGCGCAGATGACTGAGGCGGAGGCCGCCCAGATCATCCGCAGCCAGGCCGAACGCGCCGCCATGATGCAGGACCTGCAGCGGTCCTTCGGCGCGGTGGTGGATGCCGCCATTGCCGGCGACTTCACCAAGCGCGTCGATGCCGAATTCCCCGATGACGAGCTCAATACGCTGGCCCGCTCGGTCAACAATCTGGTGGCGACTGTCGATCGTGGCGTGGGGGAAACCGGCTCGGTGCTGGCCTCGCTGGCCGATACCGATCTCACCAGGCGCATGGAAGGCGACTATCAGGGCGCCTTCGCCAAGCTCAAGGCCGACACCAATGCGGTGGCCGAAAAGCTCACCGACATTGTCGGCCAGCTCAAGGATACCTCGCGCACGCTGAAGGCAGCGACGGGGGAAATCCTGTCGGGTGCCAACGATCTTTCCGAGCGCACCACCAAGCAGGCGGCGACGATCGAGGAGACGTCGGCGGCCATGGAACAGCTCGCCTCGACCGTGCTGCAGAATGCCGAGCGCGCCAAGGAAGCCAGCGGCGTCGCCTCGACCGTGACGCGTACCGCCGAAGAGGGCGGGCAGGTGATGCACCAGGCCACCGAGGCCATGGAGCGCATCACCCAGTCCTCGGGCAAGATTTCCAATATTATCGGGCTGATCGACGACATCGCTTTCCAGACCAACCTGCTGGCGCTGAACGCGTCGGTGGAAGCAGCGCGGGCCGGCGATGCCGGCAAGGGCTTTGCCGTGGTGGCGGTGGAAGTCCGTCGCCTGGCGCAGTCGGCAGCCAATGCCTCGAGCGAGGTCAAGGTGCTGATCGAGCAATCGGCCGGCGAGGTCAAGGGCGGCTCCAAGCTGGTGCTCGATGCGGCGACCAAGCTGGAAGCCATGGTGAGTGCAGCGCGGTCCTCGAACGAATTGATGAACGGCATCGCCAGGGATAGCCGCGAGCAGGCCGGGGCGATCGACGAGGTCAATACCGCCGTGCGCACCATGGACGAGATGACCCAGCACAATGCGGCGCTGGTCGAGGAGATCAACGCATCCATCGAGCAGACGGAGGCCCAGGCCACCGAGCTCGACCGGATCGTGGATATCTTCGCCATCGGCGAAACGGCGCCGGTGCAGCGCCAGATCCCGGCTGCACCGGCCAGGACATTTGCCGACGGCGCGCGCGGCTTGCAGGACAAGCTCAAGACCGCGGCCAAATCCTATCTCAGCCATGGCAATGCGGCCGTCGACAAGGACTGGAACGAGTTCTAGCCCGATCGGGACAGCACGACTTCAAAGGGCGCCCAGTGGCGCCCTGTTCATTTCCGGCGCTTCCATACAAGGGCAACCCGCCGTTAAGATTCGGCCTTTATGGTTTCGGCAAATGAAATTCCCCGGGTCGTTCCGGTTCCGCGTCAGCAATGACAAGGGACCGGGACGACACGCGTCTGGTCCGTCCAATCATCAGGAAGGCCGCGGGCGTGATGGTGTAATCGCCACGCGAAAAACAGACATTCGGGTATCGAGCAGTGCAGATCGCGGGCCTTTGCGGAGAATTCGACCTCCGAAACCATGAAATCGACTTCGAAAACGATACCGAAGCGCTTTTGGAAAACCTTCGATTAACGGCTATCCCGTAATTTTTCCCATCAGTAGGTCCACAGGTGCGCGATGAATTCGCCGCGCAGGGACACTTGGGGGAAACACGCCATGCGCAAGCTCTTTGCTGCTTTCGGCAATATCAAGATGACCACGACCATAGCGGCGCTGGTTCTCATCGCCATTATCGGCTCCATCGCCGTCGTGTCGGGCGCGATCTATATGAGCCTGCATGCCCAGTCGATGGCCGACAGCAAGGTGCAGCAGGAAACCAATCTGGCGGTTGCCGCCACGATCCTGGAGCGGCGCATTTCCGGCTCGGTCCTGAACTGGAACGAAGAGGGGACGATGGATGCGTTCCAGAGCTGGGCGGTTCCTCCCTTCTACGATACCGAAATCATCGATTCGGTGACGCGCGTCACCAAGCAGGATGCGAGCATTTACGTGCTCGATCCGGCGACCCAGATCCTGGCCGGCAAGACCACCAGCATTGCGGCAGCCGATGGCACGCGGGTCGCGGACCTGATGCTCGACCCATCCAGCCCGGCCTATGAAGCGGTGCTGGCCGCCGAGCCGTTCATCGGCCAGTTGCCGATCAACGGCGTCAATTATTTCGCGGCCCTGCAGCCCATCGAAAAGATGAGCGGCGAAGTCATGGGCGCCATTTTCGTCGGCACGCCCATGGCCAATGTCGAGGCTTCGGCCAATGGCGTGCTCGGGCTGATCCTGATGGTGGGTGGCGCGGTGACTGTTGCGCTGGGGCTGGTGGGACTGGTGCTGTCGCGCCTGATCACCAAGCCCATTCCCAAGCTGGCCGGTTCGATGGAAGCCATTGCCGAGGGCAATTACGAAACCGAGGTGCCCTATACCGAACAGGGCAATGAAGTGGGCGCCATGGCGCGCGCCGTGGAAGTGTTCCGCGCCAATGGGCTGCGCGTCAGCCAGATGACCGAGGCGGAAGCCGCGCGCATCATTGCCGACCAGGAAAACCGGCAGAAGATGATGAGCGAGCTGCAATCGGCCTTCGGCGAGGTGGTCGACGCGGCCGTGGCCGGCGACTTCACCCGGCAGGTCGCGGTGGAATTCCCCGATCCCGAGCTCAACGGGCTGGCTGCCGGCATCAACAATCTGGTGTCGACCTTTAATCGCGGCGTGACCGAAATCGGCCATGTGCTGGGGGCCATGGCCAATACCGATCTCACCGAGCGCATGGAGGGCGATTATGAAGGCGCCTTCGCCACGCTCAAATCCGATATCAACGCAGTGGCCGACAAGCTGACCGAGGTTGTGGGCCAGTTGCGCCATACTTCGGGGTCGCTGAAGACCGCGACGGGCGAGATTCTGTCGGGCGCGAACGATCTCAGCGAGCGCACCACCAAGCAGGCGGCCACCATCGAGGAAACCTCGGCGGCCATGGAACAGCTGGCGACCACCGTGCTCAAGAATGCCGAGCGCGCCAAGGATGCCAGCGTCAATGCCGCGCAGGTGACGCGCACCGCCGAAGAGGGCGGGCAGGTGATGGATGCCGCGACGTCGGCGATGGAGCGCATCACGCAATCGTCGGCCAAGATTTCCAACATTATCGGCATGATCGACGACATCGCCTTCCAGACCAACCTCTTGGCGCTGAACGCCTCGGTGGAAGCAGCGCGGGCCGGCGATGCCGGCAAGGGCTTCGCCGTGGTGGCCGTGGAAGTGCGGCGCCTGGCGCAGTCGGCAGCGCAGGCGTCGAGCGAGGTCAAGGTGCTGATCGAGCAGTCGGCCGGCGAGGTGAATTCCGGCTCCAAGCTGGTGGGCGACGCGGCCGGCAAGCTCAAGGCCATGCTGGACGCGGCGCGGGGCAATAATGGCCTGCTCGAATCCATCGCCAATGACAGCCGCGAACAGGCGTCGGCCATTGAGGAAGTTACCACCGCCGTCCGCACCATGGACGAGATGACCCAGCACAATGCGGCGCTGGTGGAAGAAACCAATGCCGCCATCGAGCAGACCGAGGCCCAGGCGACCGAACTCGACCGCATTGTCGATGTGTTCCGCATCGCCCAGCAGGAGGCGGCGAAAGCGCGAGTCGATCGGGCAGCACCCGCTGGCGGCGCCCGCGACCTGCAGCAGCGGCTATCGGCGGCCTCCGCCAATCTGACCACCCATGGCAATGCTGCCGTGGCGCCGGATTGGAGCGAGTTCTAGTCTCCAACGGGACGGCAAGTATAAAACCCCGCGGCGCAAGGCTCCGCGGGGTTTTTATTGTTCGCGATATTTCGCGACCGCAACTTGTCCAGACAAATCGATAAACACTCGATTAAGCCTGCCCTGATATTTTTTCCCGATTGGGGCGCGGGCGGATTCCACCGAACCGCGCGGGGATACGGGGTAAATCGATATGCTGAAGCGCGCTGGGCACGTCCTGGGCAATATCAAGTTGACGACGATGATCGCCACCTTGGTGATTTCCGCCATCATCGTATCCATCGCGGCGGTGACGACGGCGACCTATGTCAATCTCAGCGCCTCGACCCGCGCCAATGCCATGGCGCAACTGGAAGGCGACCTGCGCACGGCGGCGACGGTGGTGGGCGGCAAGCTGCCCGGTTCCGAGGTGGCCTGGGCAGAGGATGGCAGCATCGCTTCGGTCAAGACCTGGGCCATGCCGCGCCTGTTCGTCAATCACGACCTGGTGGATTCGGTGGTTCGTCTCACCGGCGAAAACGTGACCATCTACGGCGCAGAGGCGGCCGACAAACCCCTCATCGCCCTGAGCAGCACGCTGCTGACGCCCGAGGGTGAACGCATGCTGGGCGGCGTGCTGGACCAGACCGATCCCGCCTATGCTTCGCTGGTCGAAGGCAAGTCCTATTTTGGCGAAGCCACAGTGCAGGGCACCGCCTATTATACGGCGTATCAACCCATACTGGACCAGGAAAGCCGGCTGATCGGCGTGCTGTATGCCGGCACGGACAAGGCCCGGCTCGAGGCGGGTATTCTCTCCACCCTGTGGATCCTGCTGGGCGTGGGCGCGGTGAGCCTCGTGATCCTGGGCGTGTTGGGCTATGTCATGTCCCGCCTGATGATGGCGGCGGTGCCGAAGCTGGCGCAGACCATGAAGGCGGTGGCCGAGGGCGATTACGAAGCCGAAGTGCCGTTCATCACCCGTGGCAATGAAGTCGGCGAGATGGCCCGCGCGGTCGAAATCTTCCGCGAGAACGGGCTCAAGGTCAGCCAGATGACCGAGGAAGAGCGCGCGGCTTCGCAGCGCCGCCGGGTCGAGCGTACCGACATGATGGTAGCCTTGCAGGCCGCCTTCGGCGAGGTGGTGGATGCCGCTATTGCCGGCGATTTCTCCAAGCGCGTCCACGCGCAATTCCCCGATCCCGAGCTCAATGCGCTGGCCGGCAGCGTCAACAACCTGGTCGAGACGGTGGATCGCGGCATCAGCGAAACCGGCGACGTGCTGGCCGCGCTGGCCGATACCAATCTCACAAGGCGGATGGCGGGTGATTATCAGGGCGCGTTTGCCAAGCTCAAGGCCGATACCAATGCGGTGGGCGACAAGCTGACCGATGTGGTGACGCAATTGCGCTCGACCTCGCGTGCCCTCAAGACCGCGACGGGGGAAATCCTCTCCGGGGCCAATGATCTCTCCGAACGCACCACCAAGCAGGCGGCGACGATCGAGGAAACTTCGGCTGCCATGGAGCAGCTTGCTTCGACCGTGGCCGACAATGCCCGCATGGCGGAAGACGCCGACGTCAAGGCCAAGTCGGTATCCCACAGTGCGGCGCAGAGCGGGGAAACCATGGCCGAGGCCAATGAGGCGATGGAACGCATCACCTCCAGTTCGGCCAAGATTTCCAACATTATCGGCATGATCGACGATATCGCCTTCCAGACCAATCTGCTGGCGCTGAACGCGTCGGTGGAAGCGGCCCGGGCCGGCGATGCCGGCAAGGGTTTCGCCGTGGTGGCGGTGGAAGTGCGGCGCCTGGCGCAGTCGGCGGCCAGCGCTTCGGCCGACGTCAAGGCGTTGATCGAACAGAGCGCCAACGAGGTCAAGGGCGGCAGCAAGCTGGTGTCCAACGCCTCCGAGCAGTTGACGGCCATGCTGGATGCAGTCGACGAGAATGCCACCCTGATGCAGGCTATCGCCAGGGCCAGCCGCGAACAGGCAGCCGCCATCGATGAAGTGTCGGTGGCCGTGCGCACCCTGGACGAGATGACCCAGCATAATGCCGCTTTGGTGGAAGAAACCAATGCCGCCATCGAGCAGACCGAGGCCCAGGCCAGCGAACTCGACCGGGTGGTGGATATCTTCACCATCGACGAGACGGCGCGGCCCGCTACCGCCCCGGCGCGTGGCGTGCCGACGCAGGAGCGCGGCTTGCCGACGCAAGGGCGCGGCGTGGTCGACAAGGTCCGGTCGGCTGCTCGCTCCTATCTCACGCAGGGCAATGCGGCCATCGCCAAGGACTGGTCCGAGTTCTGACGGCTCTACAATGCCGTTACTTGCGAAGGGCGCCCTGTGGCGCCCTTTTTCATGCCGGCTGCAGTCTATCGTGCTTAACCCGGCCTTAAGGGCGCTCTGACAGGGTGATTGCGGACGCAGTTGTACTTTGACTTGGGCATGCCGTGGCGAACATCACGGCGGGAGCAATATGGCGTCGCTTTCCCCGCAATCTGAACCTGCTCATCCGCTTTGCGCGGATGGCGCCGAGACGCGTGCGGATACCCGTCAAGCATAGCTGCAGCCGGTGGAACGACCAGAAACGGTCAATAGGCCGCCTTCGCCAGAGGCAAACTTGGTAGGGAATACAGAATGAAATTCTCCAACCTGTCGATCCAGATGAAGCTGGTGATCGGCGCAGGTGTGTTGTTTGCAGCTTCGATGTGCGCCATCGTCTTCGGCGGAACGGCGCTGATGTATGGCACGGCGGGCAACGAAGCCGAGGCGCGGGCGCGCGCGCTGCTGGGACAGTATAGCGAGCTGGCATCGGGCCAGATGGGCGGCATTATTTCACTGGCCCGCGGCGTAAGCGCCGCAGTGGAAGGAACCATATCGGAAGGCGTGGCCGACCGCGATCAGCTCGGTCGCCTGATGACCGCGGCTGCGGCGTCCCGCCCGGCGCTGACCGGCATGACCCTGGCCTTCAATGCCAACGCCCTCGACGGCAATGATGCCGGCTTTATCGGGCATAAATATTCCGACGCCAGCGGCCGCTTCGTGCCCTATTTCACCAACCAGAACGGCAAGGTCGTCGTCGAGTTGCTGGATATGTCGGCGGACAATGCAAACTGGTATGACCTGCCTTTGGCCGAAGATCGTGCGGTGCTGACGCCACCGTTTTCCTATGCGGTCAATGGCGTCGATGTGCTGATGACCACGATCAGCATTCCCGTGCACAAGGCGGGCAAGCCGGTCGGTATCGTCACCGCCGATCTCGGCCTCGATACGATTGCCGGTGTGATTGGCCAGCTCCGGCCCTTCGATGTCGGCAATGTGTCGCTGGTCAGCAGCGACGGCCAGTGGATTGCCAGCCCTGACCCGGCGCTTGTCGGCACCAAGGTGGCACCCGATGTTGCCGGTGCGCTGCTGGATCCGGCCCTGCTGCAAAAGGGCCTCTACTATGCCGATGCCACCGGCACGCAGCAGTTCGTCATTGCGACGCAACTGTCGTTCGACGGGGTGACCGACCAGTGGACCATGCTGATGGATGTGCCGGCGGCAACGATCTTTGCCGGTGTCGACCAGATGCGCAACATGGCCCTGGCAGCCTCTGCAGCGCTGCTGGTGGCGGTGCTGGCGCTGGTCTGGTTCGGTGCCGGCGTGCTGGCCAGGCCGATCCGCAGGATGACGGGCATCATGGATGGGCTGGCCGAAGGCAATTACGACGTTGCGGTGCCCTATGGCGAAAACCGCGACGAAATCGGCGCCATGGCACGGGCGGTGGAAGTGTTCCGCCAGAACGGGCTCAAGGTCAGCCAGATGACCGAGGCGGAAGCCGCGCGCATCGTGGCCGAGGAGCAGAATCGTCGCTCCATGATGAGCGACCTGCAAGGCGCCTTCGGCCAGGTGGTCGATTGCGCCATTGCCGGCGATTTCAGCAAGCGGGTCGAGACCGAATTCCCCGATCCCGAGCTCAACGGCCTGGCCAGCAGCGTCAACAGCCTCGTCGCCACGGTGGACCGGGGCCTCGGCGAGACCGGCAGGGTGCTAACGGCTTTGGCCAATACGGACCTCACCATGCGCATGGATGGCGAGTATCAGGGCGCCTTTGCCCGCCTCAAGGCCGATACCAATGCGGTGGCGGACAAGCTCAACGAGGTGGTGACGCAATTGCGTTCGACCTCGCGCACGCTCAAGACCGCGACGGGGGAAATCCTGTCGGGTGCGAACGACCTCTCCGAACGCACCACAAAGCAGGCGGCGACGATCGAGGAGACGTCGGCGGCTATGGAGCAACTGGCCTCGACCGTGCTGCAGAATGCGCAGCGCGCCAAGGATGCCAGCATCAACGCGGCCGAGGTGACCCGCACCGCCGAAGAAGGCGGGCAGGTCATGGAAAAGGCCAATGCGGCCATGACGGCCATCGAGACCAGCTCGGGCAAGATTTCCAACATTATCGGGCTGATCGACGATATCGCCTTCCAGACAAACCTGCTGGCGCTCAACGCCTCGGTGGAAGCGGCCCGGGCCGGCGATGCCGGCAAGGGCTTTGCCGTGGTGGCCGTGGAAGTGCGGCGCCTCGCCCAATCGGCGGCCAGCGCTTCGGCCGACGTCAAGGTGCTGATCGAGCAGTCTGCCGGGGAAGTGGGACTGGGTTCGCGCCTGGTTTCGGACGCGGCGGGGCGGCTTTCGGCCATGCTGGAAGCGGCGCGTGCTAATGACCAGTTGATGGACGGCATTGCCCGGGACAGCCGCGAGCAGGCTTCGGCCATCGAGGAGGTCAATATCGCCGTCCGCACCATGGACGAGATGACCCAGCACAATGCGGCACTGGTGGAAGAGACCAATGCCGCCATCGAGCAGACCGAGGCCCAGGCCAGCGCGCTTGATGACATCGTGGCCGTGTTCCATACGGGCGGCGAGCGTGCCGCTCCGGCCCGGGCTTCCGCAGCGCCCGCCCCGGTCCGCCCGGCCAATGTCCGCAAGGCGGCACAGGCCTATCTCAGCCAGGGCAATGCGGCGATTTCGGCCGACTGGAACGAGTTCTAGGCCCCATCATCCATGGCTTCCGGGGGGGTCTATCCCCGGAAGCCGATGACGGTCTCATGACAGGCAAGGAAGGGCTTCCTTAACCATCATCTTCCTATGGTTTCCGTGCGTCATGGCCGCGGAAGAGGAGAAGCGGGCATGCCTTGGCAAAAGGCAGCAGTGCCACAACTCCGGAAGCTCTCTCGATGACGACCCAGCTCAAACTTGCCTTCAAGCTGCCGGCCATGGTGGTGGCGATCGCGCTCGTCACCGGCGCCAGCCTGGCGCTGGCGGCCTATGCGGTCAGCAGCAGCATCGTCAACAACCAGGCCGAGCAGCGCCTGACTGCCGCGGCGGCCAATGCGCGCTCGTCGCTCGATGCCTATCTCAATGAAGTCGCCGAGGATTTGACGCTGTTTGCCGGGCGGTCGGAAATCGCCGCCGCCATCGATCTGTTTTCGGGCGCCATGCGCTCGCTGAAGGGGCAGGGCGACCCGGTCGAGCTGCTGCAGGACGCCTATATCACCCGCAATCCCAATCCGGCGGGCGAACGGCTCAAGCTCGAAACCTCGGACTGGCTGCCGGTCTATGACCTGCATCACCGAAGCCTCCATGCCGATTTCCGCGATATGCAGGAACGGCGCGGCTATTACGACGTCCTGCTGTTCGATACCAATTTCAACAATGTCTACACCGTCTCCAAGGACGCCGATTTCGCCACCAATTTCGCCGAAGGCGGTGGGCCATGGGCCGATAGCGACCTGGGCAAGGTGGTGCGATCAGCCATGGCGGGCGAGGCGGGGCAGGTCTTCCTGTCCGATTTCGCGCCCTATGGCCCGAGCGGTGGCGCCCCGGCAAGTTTCATTGCTTCGCCGGTCTTTGATCAGGGTTTTCTGATCGGCGTGCTCGCCTACCAGATGTCCACCGGCCGCATTGGCGAAGTGCTGGATCGCACGCAGGGCTTGGGCGAGAGCGGGGAGACCTATCTCGTCGGCCAGGATGGGCTGGTGCGCAATGATGCCGCCCGAACGGAAGATAATGACGTGCTGGTGCTGTCGCTGCAGGGCGACGCGGTGAGCGCGGCGCTGGCTGGGACGGCGGCGATCGGGCCGCTGTCGCATCATGAGGGCGCAGCCTATGTGGCCGCCAGCGAGCCGCTGACCTTTGGCGGCGTCGACTGGGCCGTGGTGGCGCTGGAAAGCGAAGCCGATATTTCCGCGCCATCGGCCGGGTTGCGCAATACGATGCTTGTCATCGGGCTGGTGCTGCTGGCGCTGGCGGCGATAACGAGCATTCTCATTGCTCGCACGATCACGCGGCCGATCACCCGCCTCACCGATGCCATGGCCGAAATCGCCGGCGACAAGCTGGATGCCGTGGTGCCCGGCCTCGAGCGCGCCGACGAGCTGGGTTACATGGCCGAGGCCGTGGATGTGTTCCGCAGCAATGGTCTCAAGATGCGTGACCTCAGGAGCGCCGAGCTCGATATGAGCGAGGAGCGCGCCAGGCGCGTCACCGTCATCCAGGGCTTGCAGCAGGATATCGGCGCGGTGGTCGGCGCGGCCATAGATGGCGATTTCTCGCGCCGCGTCGGCACCGAACTCGACGATCCCGAGCTGCGGCAGCTGGCGCTCGATGTCAACGACCTGGTGGCGACGGTCGATCGCGGCCTGACCGAAACCGGCAGCGTGCTGGCCTCGCTGGCCCGTGCCGACCTGACCCACCGCATGACCGGCGACTACAAGGGCGCCTTTGCCCGGCTCAAGCAGGATACCAATGGCGTGGCCGAGCAGCTCGGCGACATCATCACCCAGTTGCGCGGCACGTCGGGCACGCTCAAGACCGCCACCGGCGAAATTCTCTCCGGCGCCAACGATCTTTCCGAACGCACGACGCGGCAGGCCGCGACGATCGAGGAGACCAGTGCCGCCATCGAGCAGCTCAGCCGGACGGTGGTCGACAATGCCGCCCAGGCCGAGCAGGCAAGCCAGCAGGCCCGGACGGTTTCGAGCGAGGCCGAGGCCAGCGGCGCGGTGATGGGCGAAGCGACCGGGGCGATGGACCGCATCACGCAGTCCTCGGCCAAGATTTCCAACATTATCGGCCTGATCGACGACATCGCCTTCCAGACCAACCTCCTGGCGCTCAATGCCTCGGTGGAGGCGGCGCGGGCCGGAGAGGCCGGTGCGGGCTTTGCAGTGGTTGCCGTGGAAGTGCGGCGACTGGCCCAGTCGGCCGCCAGTGCGTCATCCGACGTCAAGGCGCTGATCGAACAGTCGGCCGACGAGGTGAAGGGCGGCACGCGACTGGTGGCGAGCGCTGCCGAGCGGCTGGTGGTGGTGCAGGAAGCCATTCGCGCCAATGCGACCATGCTGGACGGGATCGCGCGCGCCAGCCGCGAACAGGCCGCCTCGATCGACGAGGTCAATGTGGCGGTGCGCCAGCTCGACGAGATGACCCAGCACAATGCGGCCCTGGTGGAAGAGACCAATGCCGCCATCGAACAGACCGAGGCGCAGGCCAACGAACTCGACCGGGTCATCAGCGTCTTCACCCTTGGTGGGGGCGCCAGGCCGGCGCCGGAACGCGAAAGTGGTGCACGCGGCGTGATTGGCGATCTCAAGGCGGTCGCCGGCGCCTATTTCGGGCGCGGCAAAGCCGGCTAGGGCCACCCGAAACTACCTAAGCAATTGGCGCAACTGGCGACGAGATTCGGCGGCTCCTAGCCTGTCGCCGACTTTTGCGATGACTGGGATTCGGTCTGCGGTGCCGGTGGAAGATGTCGCGGGTGCATACATCGCTCCGTTCACCATCTCTTTACCATGTCGGTGGCTGGATGGCGCCGGTTTGATCCAGATCACGATTTGGGAGTCGCGGATGGTCGAACCTCGGAACCATTATTCGTGAGCCCATAATGTCATCGACCTCAACTCCCAAAGACGCCCTGCAGTCCCGTCTCGATTTCATCGGCCTCGACGCGGCGGCGCAGCGCCGGCTGGCAACGGTCCAGGCGCATGTCGACCGGCATCTGCCGTTGGCGCTGGACAAGTTCTACGCCAAGATCGCCACGGTTCCGGCGGTCATGAAATTCTTCGATGGCAAGCAGCAGATGGACCGGGCCCAATCCAAGCAGGTCGGACACTGGAAGGCGATTGCCGCCGGCCAGTTCGACGACGCCTATTACGAGGCCAGTTCTCGCGTCGGCCTGCGCCATGCCCAGATCGGGCTGGAGCCGCGCTGGCATATCGGGGGCTATGGCATCATCGTGGAAACGCTGGTGCTGGGCCTGGTTCGCGACGTGATGGCCGAGGCCCTGCAACCCAAGGCGAAACGGTTCGGGCGCAAGGCGGTCTCACCCGAAGAGGTGATGGCGGCGACCGACGCGATGGGCATGGCGCTGGCCGATGTGCTCAAATCCATGCTGCTCGATATCGATATCGGCGTGTCCGTCTATTTCGAGAAGCTCACGGCCGATGCCAAGGCCGCGGACGCCGAGGCCCAGGCCAAGATCAACCGCGCGGTGACCCTCACCGGGGCGGTGCTGCGCGATATGGCACAGGGTGACCTCACGACCCGCATCACCGACGATTTCGAGCCGGAATTCGAGCAGATCAAGGGCGATACCAATGCGGTGGCCGAGAAGCTGACCGGGATCGTCGGTCAGTTGCAGCAGACCTCGCGCTCGCTCAAGACCGCGACCGGGGAAATTCTCTCCGGCGCCAACGACCTGTCCGAACGCACCACAAGGCAGGCAGCCACGATCGAGGAGACGTCGGCTTCGGTCGAGCAATTGTCGCTGGCCGTGGTGGAAAATGCCCGCCGTGCGGCGACGGCGAGCGACAAGGCCCAGGCCGTGTCGCAGAATGCCACGCAGGGCGGCGAGGTGATGAAGGAAGCCAACCAGGCCATGTCGGCGATCGAAGCCAGTTCGGCCAAGATTTCCAACATTATCGGCATGATCGACGATATCGCCTTCCAGACCAACCTGCTGGCGCTCAACGCCTCGGTGGAAGCAGCCCGCGCCGGCGATGCCGGCAAGGGCTTTGCCGTGGTTGCTGTGGAAGTACGCCGCCTAGCGCAATCGGCGGCCAATGCATCGAGTGAGGTGAAAGCCCTGATCGAAGCCAGTGCTGCCGAGGTGCGCGCCGGGACGCGGCTGGTTGGACAGGCCGCCGAAACCCTGCTCGATATCCTGGCCGGGGCGCAGGAAAGCGCCGCACTCATCGACACCATCGCCCAGGCCAACAAGGATCAGGCGTCCTCGCTCGAGGAAGTGGCGGTTGCGGTGCGGCAGATGGACGAGATGACCCAGCATAATGCGGCGCTGGTGGAAGAAACCAATGCCGCCATCGAGCAGACCGAGGTGCAGGCCAGCGAACTCGACGGCATCGTCGATGTGTTCAAGATCGGCGCCGTCGCCTCGCCGGTGCGCCGGGTACCGCCGCAGGCGCGTCCCAGGGTGGCCACGGTGGGCAATACCGCCATCGCGCCGGACTGGAACGAGTTCTAGTCGGGCAGATCAGCCGGTGGTCGCCATGCGGGGTGTCCTTTTTGTTTCCGCCGCATCGGAATTGGCGTTCTCTTAACCTTTCGCGGTCAGCCTCGAAGATGGGCGCAGAACAATGTCGATCATCGCCATGGGGGCCGGTGGTGGCAGGTGAACGTGCGGCCATGCAGCAGACAGCAACACAATTGCGACCGGCAGAACCTTGCCCTTGGGACTGGCAGCCAGGGCACGACCTGGGACATCTGCTTAGTCGGCTACGCAGAACCTGCGAGCAGAGCCGGAACCTCCGCTTATCCAATTCTTCTTCATAACATTTACGCAGGTGCCGCAAGGCGGCAGGGCGGGGCTGGAGGCCTTTCTCGATGGGTATGTTTGCACAGAGCAGCAGTGACGAGCGGGCCAGGGTTGACGCAATCATGCGCAGCCAGGCAGTTATCGAGTTCAATCTCGATGGCAGCATCATCTCCGCCAACGAGAATTTCCTTGCGGCCCTGGGCTACAGGCTCGAAGAGATCGTCGGCAAGCATCACAGGATGTTTGTCGATCCGGTTGAGGCGCAATCACCGGCCTATAGCCAGTTCTGGGCGGACCTTGCTGCTGGCGAGTTCCAGGCCGCGGTTTACAGGCGTATTGCCAAGGGCGGGCGGGACGTCTGGATACAAGCGTCCTACAATCCGGTCCTGGACAAGCGTGGCAAGCCGGTCAAGATCATCAAATTTGCTACCGACATTACCGCCCAGAAGAACCAGGCGGCCGATCACGAGGCTCAGATGGCCGCGATCAGCCGGGCACAGGCCATGATCGAATTCGACCTCGATGGCATCGTGCAGCGGGCCAACGAGAATTTCCTGGCCACGCTGGGCTATCGGATGGACGAGATTGCCGGCAAGCACCACCGCATGTTCTGCGATCCGGCCTATACTGGCGGCGCGGACTATGCCCGATTCTGGGAGCGGCTGCGTGCCGGTGAATATATTGCCGCGGAATTTCAGCGCTTCGGCAAGGGCGGCAAGGAGGTCTGGATCCAGGCGTCCTACAATCCGATCCTGGATGCGCGTGGTAAGCCGGTGAAGGTCATCAAGTTCGCGACCGACATCACCGAGCGCAAACGGGCTGAGGGGATTATCGGCGAGCTGACGGCCAGCCTCGCCAAGATGGCCGAAGGGGACCTGACGGGACGAATCGATACCCAGTTCACGGGCCACTACGAGCGGCGCGCGGCTGGCCTTCAACCAGTCGCTGAGCCGGTTGTTCGATATCGTCAACGGGCTGCAGAAAACGTCACGATCACTGAAGACGGCGACCAGCGAAATCCTTTCGGGCGCCAACGATCTGTCCGAGCGCACGACCAGACAGGCAGCAACCATCGAGGAGACGTCGGCCTCGGTCGAGCAGTTGTCGACCGCGGTGCAGGAAAACGCGACCCGAGCGGCAACGGCCAGCCAGAAGGCAAAGGCCGTGTCGGCCAGCGCGACTGAGGGCGGCGCCGTGATGACCGAGGCCAATGCAGCCATGGCGGCGATCGAGACCAGTTCGGGCAAGATTTCCAACATTATCGGGCTGATCGACGACATCGCCTTCCAGACCAACCTGCTGGCGCTCAATGCTTCGGTCGAGGCGGCGCGGGCCGGGGAGGCCGGTGCGGGCTTTGCCGTGGTCGCGGTGGAAGTGCGGCGACTGGCGCAATCGGCCGCCAGTGCCTCGGCCGATGTCAAAGTGTTGATCGAGGCCAGTGCCGGCGAGGTCAAAAATGGTGCGCGGCTGGTGGGGCAGGCCTCGGAAAAGCTGCTTGCCATTCTGGGCGGAGCACAGGAAAGTTCGACACTGATCGACGCCATAGCCCGGGCCAACAGCGAACAGGCCGCGGCGCTGGACGAGGTCACGGTGGCGGTGCGCCAGATGGACGAAATGACCCAGCACAATGCGGCGCTGGTGGAAGAAACCAATGCGGCCATCGAACAGACCGAGGCACAGGCGAGCGAACTCGACCGTATCGTCGATGTGTTCAAGATGGATGGTGCCGCAACAGCGCCGGTCCGGGCGCCCGCCCGCGCAATGCCGGCCCTCAAGACGGTGGGCAATGCCGCCATCAAGCTGGATTGGAACGAGTTCTAGGTCGGCGATTCCGCTGCTGACACGCCCTGTCAGCAGCGAGCGGCAGGGTGGCGCGGTGTCAAAATCGGGACGCCGCCATGCTCACTTCCGCCGTCGATCCGGTCTATTCCAGCGACTTCGCAGCGCTGATCGCGCCCTTGCCGGCGCCGGTGGCCGAGCTCACAGCCCGGCTGGTGGCGCTGGTTGCGGCGCATCCGGGTCTTTCGGGCAAGGTGATGAGCGGCTGGAGATCGGTCAATTTCCGCCATGCGGGCGCCGGGCATGTCTGTTCGGTCTTTGCCCAGGCCGACCGGGTGTCGCTCTATTTCGAGCATGGGCGATTGCTGGCGCATGGCGATGGCTTGCTGGCCGGGGATGGGCTCAAGAAGGGGCGCTATCTGCGCCTCGTGCCGGGCGACGACATTCCGGTGGACCGGATCGGCATCCTGCTCAGCGAGGCCATTGCCCTTTTTGCGTGAAGCGTGCTTGTAAGTTGCCTGCATCTGGAGGGCAGCATGGCGCGGATCGGCCTGGTGGCACACGACGACAAGAAAGACGACCTCTGTGTCTGGGCGGAGCATCACAAGCTCAAGCTCAGCCAGCACGAACTCTGGGGCACGGGCACGACGGGCAGCCGGGTCATGGCGGCGACCGGGATGGTGGTAACGCTGCTCAAGAGTGGCCCGCTGGGGGGCGACCAGCAGCTCGGCGCCATGATCGCCGAGGGCAAGCTGGACGTGCTGATCTTCTTCATCGACCCGCTCTCGGCGCAGCCGCATGATGTCGATGTGAAGGCGCTGACGCGGCTGGCGACGCTCTATGACGTACCCTGCGCCAACAACAAATCCACAGCCGACGCAGTGCTCGCGTATCTTTGACTGCCTGGTCAAGGTTGACCATGTCCCCGCCTTATGAGCAGATGCCGCAAAATCGCCCGGATTGAACCGGGTGCCTTCGGCTTCAGGAATCGGGACGGGTCTGGGTGTCCTCTGACTTGGTTATCGACGTTCGCAACGTCAGCAAACGCTTTGGCGGTCTCACCGCCGTCAACAACTGCTCGCTATCGGTAAGGCGCGGCTCGATAACCGGGCTGATCGGACCGAACGGGGCAGGTAAATCCACGCTGTTCAACATGGTGGCCGGCAATATCGTGCCCGATGGCGGCTCGGTGATCTTCGACGGGGTCGATGTCACCGGCTTCAAGCCGCATGAGCTGTTCCGGGCGGGCATGTTGCGCACCTTTCAGATCGCGCATGAATTCTCCAACATGACGGCGCTGGAAAATCTGATGGTGGTGCCGGGCGACCAGCCGGGCGAATATCTCGGCAATGCCTGGTTCCGTCCCGGTCTCAGCAAGTCGCGCGAAACCGAGGTGCGCAAGAAGGCGCTGGACGTCATCGACTTCCTGAAGCTCGGCCATGTGCGCAACGAACTGGCGGGGAACCTGTCGGGCGGGCAGAAAAAACTGCTCGAACTGGGCCGTACCATGATGGTCGATGCCAAGGTGGTCTTGCTCGACGAGGTGGCGGCCGGCGTCAACAAGACGCTGCTCAACGACCTGGCGGCCAATATCGAGCGCATGAACCGCGAGTTGAGCTATACTTTCTTCGTCATCGAACACGATATGGATCTGATCGCGCGGCTATGTGATCCGGTCATCGTGATGGCGCAGGGCGAGAAGATCGCCGAGGGCCCGATGGCCGAAATCCGCGCCAATCCAGCCATTGTCGAAGCCTATTTCGGCACACCCGTCGAGGTGGCGTAGATGCGGGTCTCCTTATCCAAAAACCGGTTCCCACTTTTTGGGGAGACCCGTGGATGGCGCTGATCGAACTCAGGAACGTCGTTGGCGGCTATGGCGGCGCGCCTATTCTCAATGGCGTCAACATGGCCATCGAGCAGAGCGATATCGGCGTCATCGTCGGCCCCAATGGCGCCGGCAAGTCGACGACGCTCAAGGCGATTTTCGGCCTGCTCCGGGTCACCGGCGGCACGATTGAATTCGGTGGCCGCAATATCGCCAATTCCCTGCCCGACACGCTGGTGCCGATGGGGCTCAGCTTCGTGCCGCAGGAAAAGAACGTCTTCACCACCCTGACCGTCGAGGAAAATCTCGAAATGGGCGCTTTCACCAGGCGCGACGATTTTCGCGATACGATGGACTGGGTCTACCAGATGTTCCCCGTGCTGGCGGAAAAGCGCCGGCAGCCGGCGGGTGAATTGTCGGGCGGGCAGCGGCAGATGGTGGCCATGGGCCGGGCGCTGATGAGCAAGCCGACGCTGCTGATGCTGGACGAGCCGTCGGCAGGCCTGTCGCCGCGCTATGTCATCGAAATCTTCGAGACCATCATGCGCGTCAACAAGGAAGGCGTCGGCATCCTCATGGTCGAGCAGAATGCTCGCCAGGCACTGGCCTTCGCTTCGCGCGGCTTCGTGCTCGCCAATGGGCAGAACCGCTTCACCGGTACCGGCGCCGAACTCATCGCCGATCCCGAAGTCGCCAAAAGTTTCCTCGGGGGCTGAGGGTCATGGACGAACTCATTTTCTTCATCAACCGCGTGCTGATTTCGGGCACCGTGCTCGGCTCGATCTATGCGCTGGGCGCCATCGGCGTCACGCTGATCTTCGGCATCCTGCGCTTCGCCCATTTCGCCCATGGCGACATGATGACCATGGGGGCCTTCGTTGCCTTCGTGCTGGCGGGCCTGTGCACCGCATTGGGCATCGTGACGCCGCTGCCGACGGGCTTCGTCGTGCTGCCGGTGGCCATGGTGATCGCGGCCTTCCTGGCGCTGGGCATCGACAAAGGCTTCTACGCGCCATTGCGCAAGCGCGGCGCCAAGCCGGTGACCATGCTGATCGCCTCGATCGGCGTGACACTGATGATCCAGGGCCTGATCCGGCTGATCTTCGGCTCGGGCACACGCAGCTTCTACGACACCGAGCCCAAGGACATTTTCCGCATCGACATGAGCGCCCTGGGCGGCACGCGGCCGATCTCGATCACCGAGCCGCAGGTGCTGATGTTCGTGGTCACGGCGCTGCTGGTGATTGCGCTGCACCTGTTCCTGACGCGCTCGCGGCTGGGCAAGGCGATGCGCGCCATGGCCGACAATGCCGACCTGGCGCAGGTCTCGGGCATCAATACCGCGCTGGTGGTGCGGGTGACCTGGGTGATTGCCGGTAGTCTCGCCTGTGTGGCCGGGGTGATGCTGGCGCTCGACGTGGCGCTGATGCCGGACCTGGCCTTCAATATCGTGCTGCCCATCTTCGCTGCTGCCATTGTGGGCGGGCTGGGCCATGCCTATGGCGCCATTGTCGGTGGCTTCCTCATTGCCTTTGCCGAGACGCTAGCCGTGTTCAACTGGACGGCAGTGCTGCGCCCGCTCAATGGAATCCTGCCCGAAGGCATGGCGCTGCCGGCCAATCTGGCGCTGGTGCCCACCGAGTACAAGCTCACCGTGGCCTTCGTCATTCTGGTCGTGACCCTGCTGGTGCGCCCCACCGGTATCTTCAAGGGAGTTTCCACATGAGCGCGGCAGAAGCCGAAACCCGCTGGCTGGATCGTCCGCTCTATCGCGGTATTGCCCTGTTCGTCGCCCTGTTCTTCCTGGTAGCGGCGGCCGGTGTGTCGCAGGGCAGCGCCAGCATGCTGCTGATCCTGGTGCAGGCCACCGGCTTTGCCCTGATCGCACTGGGCCTCAACATCCAGTGGGGCTATGGCGGGCTGTTCAATTTCGCCATTATGGGCTTCCTGATGGTGGGCGGTGCGGCGGTGACGTTCATCTCCTATCCGGTCAATGCCAGCTTCTGGAACTCGGATGGCCCGATGCTGCTGGGGCGGGCGCTACTGGCCTTCCTGATCGGGGCGGCTTTGGTCTATGCGGCGCGGCAGACGCGGCGGCTGGGCCTGCGTGGCTTCTTCTATGGTCTCGTCGTCGTGCTGGCCTGGTTCATCGCCTATGTGATCTATCGCAGCCAGATCGATCCGGCCGCGGCCTATATCGAATCCACCGCCGGCTTTGTCGGCGGGCTGGGGCTCAATCCGGTGCTGGGCTGGCTGTTCGGCGGGCTGCTGGCAGCGGCCATCGCCTATTTCGTCGGCAGGATCAGCCTGGGCCTGCGCACCGACTATCTGGCCATCGCCACGATCGGCATTTCCGAGATCCTTCGCGCACTGATCAAGAATATGGACTGGCTGACGCGCGGCACCATGTCGGTGTCGCCCATGCCCTGGCCGACGCCGCTGCCGCAGGCGCTGCAGGCCAATGGGGTGGGCATTGCCGACAGCTTCGTGCAGGCCCGCCTGGGGTTCCTGGCGCTGGCGGTGGCCCTGCTGGTCATCATCTTCTACGTCGTCCAGCGCGCCTATGGCGGGCCCTGGGGCCGCATGATGCGCGCCATTCGCGACAATCACATCGCCGCCGGCTCGATGGGCAAGGATGTCACCGGGCGCCAGCTCGAACTCTTTGTGCTGGGCTCGGTATTGATGGGCATTGGCGGGGCCATGCTGGTCTCGTTCAGCCAGATTTTCGACCCTTCGGGCTACCAGCCGATCAACCACACCTTCATGATCTGGGTGATGGTCATCGTCGGCGGCTCCGGCAATAGCTGGGGCGTGCTGCTGGGGTCGCTGCTGATCTATGTGGTCTGGGTGCTGTCCGACCCGGCGGCGCAGTTGATCTTCGTCAACCTGTCGACGCTGACGCAGCATATGGGCTGGGGCGCCATTCCCGAAATCGACTCGCGGGCGCTGCAGATGCGCGTCTTCGTGCTCGGTGTGGTGATCACCATCGCCCTGCGCTTCGCGCCCAAGGGGCTGATCCCCGAAGTGATCCGCCGCGAGGGCTGAGCCCGCCAGCCAGAATGATATGCGGCCCGTAGCCTACCCGGCTGCGGGCCGTCTTATTTGCGGGCGTTGACCCAGAGCCATTGCGTGGGTTGCCGGTCGTAGCCGCTGCCCGCATTGCTTTCGAGCGCGATGCCCTGCCAGTCGGCGGCGGCGTGAAAGTGGCCGAGCAGCGTGTCGCGATCGGGATAGTTATAGTAGCGGCCGAAGCGGTCGCGGCCGGCGCCATTGCCGGCCTTGAAGCTGACGGTGAGCAATCCGCCCACGCGCAAGGCGGCGTGGATGCGGCGCAGGTCGTCGGTCAATTCCTCCGCCGGCGCGTGCAACAGGCAGGCACAGGCCCAGACGCCGTCATAGGCGTTCACGGCATCGAGCTGGTCGAACCGCATTATGGCCACCGGACGACCCAGACGGGTTTCGGCCTCCGCGGCCAGTTCGGGGGAGGCGTCGGTGGCATGGATGTCGAAGCCGCGCTCCAGCATGGTGGCGGCGTCGCGCCCGCTACCCGAGCCGAGTTCGAGAATGCGGGCGCCGGCCGGAAGCGCATCGAGGAAGGCATTCAGGCGGGCATCGGGCCGCCCGCCATCGTCGCGCACATATTCGGCGGCATTCCGGGCGTAGAAAGCCAGCGTCTCGTCATCTGCCATCGGCTTCTCCTGACAAAAAGGCCCAGGATTGCTCCTGGGCCTTCGGATTGGTCGGGTTGATCAGGATTACTGGATCAGGCCCTTGTTGACCGTGGCGCCGCCTTCGATGACGAAGTAGTTGATGGCGCCGGCCACGTCACCGACGTCGTCGAACTCGATGGTGCCCGAAGCGCCTTCGTAGTTGATGTCGGTGCCGGCAGCGATCAGTTCCTTGGCCTTGCTCCACTCACCCGGCAGGATGGTTTCGCCGGGGGCGTTGGCGACTTCACGCAGGGCAGCCGAGACGCCTTCGCGATCGGCCGAGCCGGACTTCTCGATGGCCAGGGCCAGCAGGAACACGGCGTCGTAGGAGTTGGTCACATAGGTGCCGTTGGCGTCCTGGCCGACGGCGCTGGTGAGGGCGTTCAGCGCGTCAAAGGACGGGCCGGCAGCCGCAGCAGCCTGGGTCAGGATCATGCCTTCGAGCGAGGCAGCGTCGCGACCTTCCAGCAGGGCGTCACCGGCCATGCCGTCGCCACCGACGAACTGGGTGAACGAGCCGGCTTCGATGGCCTGGTTCAGGATGGCGCCGCCACCGGCGTTTTCATAGCCATAGATCACCAGCGTGGTGGCGCCGGCCGCTTCGACCTGACCGATTTCGGGGCGATAGTCGGCCTTGCCGTCTTCATGGGCGACATTGGCCAGAACCGTGCCGCCACCAGCGGTGAAGGCATCGACGAAAGCACCGGCCAGGCCCGAGCCATAGTCGTTGTTGACATAGGTGACGCCCACTTCCGTGGTGCCCTGCGAAAGCAGCAATTCGGCCGCCTTGACGCCCTGGATGGAGTCGGGAACCACGTCGCGGAACACCAGGTCATTGTCGGCCAGTTCAGCCACGGCCGGAGCGGTCGAGGCCGGCGAGACCATCACCACATTGCCCGGAATGGCCGAGCCGTTGGCGCCGGCAATGGTCGAGCCGGAGCAGTAGCCACCGAAGATGGCCACGACCTGCTCGCTATTGACCAGGCGGTCGGCGGCCGGGCCGGCGGCACCGCCGTCGCAGGCGCTGTCGGCCAGCACGGAGACCAGGGTCTGGCCGTCGAGAATGCCGCCCTGATCGTTGACATTGGTGATGGCCAGGTTGCCGGCATCGACCATGCCCGGCGCGAAGCCGGCGATAGGGCCGGTCACGTCGGCCAGGAAGCCGATCTTGACTTCCTGCGCCATGGCGGGAGCGGCGACGGCGAGTGCCGAGGCGGCAACGGCCAGGGCCAGAGTATTCTTGAGATTGAGCATGTACGTCCCTCTGCTGGGTTGTTCCGCGGGGCGGCTCTTGCCCGAGCCCGTCTTTCCAAGCGGAAACAACGCGATAAAGGGGGCGCAACCCACGCCCCGCTGGAAGCAACTGTTGCACATTTGATGAGCAGGAGTCACCGGGTATTGATTGGCATTTCAGCTTGCCGCAACTGTTGCTTAACGGGGGTGGTTTTTGCATAGAGTGAGACTGATGCGGGAGAGGCTGCAATGACGGCGAGGCTATTGCGGGCGATGCTCCTGCTGGCGACCCTGGTGGCTGCGGGACCGGCGATGGCGCAGATCACCGTGCTCGACCAGGCCCAGGATGCCGTCCCGGCGCCGCAGGCTCCCGTTGGCGAGGTCGCGCCGCCACCGCCCTGCGGTACCCAACCCCTCAGTATCGCCCGCATGAGCTGGCCTTCGGCCGAGCTGCTTGCCGAAATCCACGCCCGCGTGCTGGCGCGCGCCTATGGCTGCGATACGCGGGTTACGCCGGGCGACCTGGCAGCGACGGGCTCCTCGATGGGGTCGACCGGACAACCGGCGGTAGCGCCTGAAATGTGGGTCACGCGCATTGCCGATGTGTGGAATGCCGGCATCGACGCGCAGATGTTGCGCCCGGCCGCGCCGACCTATGCCGAAACCCAGTTCGAAGGCTGGTTCATGCCCGACTATCTGGCCTCGGTGCATCCCGAACTGGTCGGTATCGACGGGCTGGTCGCGGCACTGCCGGTGCTCAATGGCGGGGTGAAGGTGCGGTTCATATCGTGCCCGGCCGACTGGGCCTGCGCACTGATCAACCGCAATCTGATCGCCGCCCTGGGACTTGGTGGCATGGTGGAACTGGTCGAGCCCGGCAACCGGTTCGAAATGGATACGCTGATCGCCGAGGCGGTGAGCCGGAAGGAGCCGATCCTGTTCTACTACTGGCAGCCCAATGCGGTGCTGTCCCAGTTCAATTTCGTCGCCCTCGACATGGGTGCCTATGACGAAGAGGCGGCCAAGTGCCTGGCGCGGCTGGCCTGTCCGTCGCCAGCGCCCAGCGCCTTTCCCAGCGAGACGGTAGTGGTGGCGCTGGCGGAGTGGGTCTTTACCGATATTCCCGCCATTGCCGCCTATTTCCAGCGCAGCAGCCTGCCGCTGGCCGACATGAACGGGCTGCTGGCACAGCTCAACGAGCCCGGCGCCACGGTCGAAGGCGTCGCCGACCGCTTCGTGGCGGAGCGAGAAGATATCTGGCGGCGCTGGGTTGGATCGACGGCGCCATAAGACGTTGAAAACCGGGCAATTTGACGGCCAAAAGTTGACCGAGCAATTTTTTTGCTTCGGCGACAATTTAATACGTTCACTGGAAGCTCTTGAGTGAGCAAGTTTTTATGATTTTGCAGTTGTTTTGAAGTCATATTTAGTTCGTTGATCAAATCAACACTGCGCGTAATTACAGTTAATTATCAAGTATACGTCGATTTGACATGGATGTACTGCGGCATATAGGGTTGCCGCATCACATAAATCCAGGAGACGACCTGATGATATTGAAATCCGGTGGCATTGCCGCCGCGATGGCCGTTGCGCTATTGTCCGCGATGAGCCTTCCCGCCCTTGCCCAGGAAGCCGACGCCGCCGCCTGCGGCACCGACAAGACCATCGATATTGCCGAAATGACGTGGCCATCTGCGGCCGCTCTGGCTCATATTCACGCCACCATTCTCGAAACCGGCTTTGGCTGCGACGTCGAGATTGTGACTGGCGACACCGTTCCTACGGCCTCATCCATGCTGACGCGGGGCACCCCCGCCGTCGCGCCCGAACTCTGGACCAGCGCCGTTGAAGAGCCCTGGGCTGAGGGCGTCGAGGCCGGTGATGTCGTCAAGCTTGGCGACGCCATCACCGATGGCACGGTCGAAGGCTGGTTCATCCCGCGCTATGTGCAGGAAGAATATCCCGAGCTGACCTCGGCCGAGGCGGTTCTGGCTCGTCCGGAGTTGTTCGCGGATCCCGAGGATTCCAGCAAGGGGCGGCTCTATTCCTGCCCGCCGGGCTGGGCCTGCGAGTTGTCGACCTCCGCGCTTTATGAAGCCTTCGATGTTGCCGATACCTGGAACATCTTCTCCCCCGGTTCGGGCGGAGCGCTTGACGCCTCGATTGCGCGTGCCTTTACCCGCGAAGAGCCGATCCTGTTCTACTATTGGGGTCCCACGGCCATCCTGGGCAAGTTCGATGCGGTGCAGCTCGATCTGGGCGAGACCAAGCCCGAAGTCTATGCCTGCAATACCAACCCCGATTGCGACGAGCCGGCCGGCGTGACCGCTTATCCGTCCTCGCCTGCCATCGTCGGCGCTGCCGCCTGGATTCAGGGAAGAAGCGCCTGAAGTGGCCGAGTATTTCTCCAAGGTGGGTCTCACCAATGCCGAGATCAGCGAATTGCTGGTTTATGGCGACGAGAACCAGGCCGATGCCGCCGATACCGCGGCAAACTTCCTCAAGACCAAGGAAGACCTCTGGACCACCTGGGTTTCCCCCGAGGTGGCCGAGAAGGTCAAGGCCAGCCTTAGCTGATCGTTGCCTCACAGCGAAAAGCCGATACGGCCGGGTTTCGACCCGGCCGTTTTCCGCGTGATGCCCGAATGCGATTTGCCCTCGCTTTGGGAACGCCTTCCGGCATCGCGCGCCAAACTTCCCGGAGAAGAATGACGTGTTTCCCGAACTGATCGACACCCGCCCGCTGCGCCGGGCCATCGACGATGGCCTCAACTGGGTCGTGCGCAACTGGGGCGATGAATTCGAGGCGGCGGCCTATCCGCTGCTGATGCTGCTCAAGGCCATCGAGGATCTGCTGGTTGCCACGCCATGGTGGCTGATCATGGCTATCCTGGTGGGCATAGCCTGGCTTGCCACCCGCAACTGGAAGCTGCCAGTGATCGTGCTGGTCTCGCTGCTGTTCCTGGGGGTGATGAACCTTTGGGAAGACGCCATGACCACCATGGCGCTGATGATCGCGGCGACGATCACGGCCATCGTCGTCTCCATTCCGGTAGGCGTATGGATGAGCCGGTCGCTGCATGTGCGCAATGTGATCACGCCGATCCTCGACCTGATGCAGACGCTGCCGAGCTTCGTCTATCTCATTCCCACGGTGATGATTTTCGGGCCGGGCAAGATTCCGGCGCTGATCGCCACCATCGTCTATGCCGCGCCGCCGCTGGTGCGTCTCACTGATCTCGGTCTGCGCTCGGTCGATCCGGCGGTGATGGAGGCCAGCCGGGCCTTCGGCACCAATCCGCGCCAGCGCCTGCTGGGCGTGCAGATACCACTGGCCCTGCCGACCATTCTCGCCGGCATCAATCAGACCACGATGATGGCGCTGGCCATGGTGGTCATCGCCTCGATGATCGGCGCGGGCGGGCTGGGCTATCAGGTACTGCAGGGCATCGGGCGGCTCGAGGTCAGCCGCGGGCTGTTTGCTGGCCTCGGCATCGTGGTGCTGGCGATCATCTTCGATCGCATTACCCAATCCTTCGGCAAACAATTGCAGGGCCGTATCGGCCTGGCGGAGGCTCGCTAAATGAACGCCATCGACATCCAGGCCGAAACGCGCAGCGACCTCGCCATTGCCATGCGCGGCGTCACCAAGATTTTCGGCGACAATCCGCAGCAGGCGCTGGCGCTGCTGCAATCGGGTAAATCCAAGACCGAAGTGCAGGCCGAAACCAATCACGTCGTAGGACTCGACAATGTGTCGCTCGATATCGCCCGTGGCCAGATCTTCGTGGTCATGGGCCTGTCCGGTTCCGGCAAGTCGACGCTGATCCGCCACGTCAACCGGCTGATCGAGCCGACATCAGGCGAGATCGTGGTCAACGGCACGGATGTGCTCAAGATGAGCCTGGACGAATTGCGGACCTATCGGCGCACCCAGGTGGCCATGGTGTTCCAGAAATTCGGCCTGCTGCCGCATCGCTCGGTGATCGACAATGTCGCCTATGGGCTGGAAGTGCGCGGCGTCGGCCGGGAGGAGCGCCTGACCGAAGCCGCCAAGTGGATCGAGATCGTCGGGCTGGCCGGCTATGAGCAGAGCCAGCCGCGCCAGCTCTCGGGCGGCCAGCAGCAGCGCGTGGGCCTGGCCCGGGCGCTGGCGCTCGATACCGACATCATCCTGATGGACGAGGCCTTCTCGGCGCTTGACCCGCTGATCCGCTCGGGCATGCAGGATCAGTTGATCGACCTGCAGCGCTCCCTGGGCAAGACCATCCTCTTCATCACCCACGATTTCGATGAAGCGCTCAAGATCGGCGACCGTATTGCCGTGCTCAAGGACGGGGCCGTGCAGCAGGAAGGCAAGCCCGAGGATATCGTGCTGCGGCCGGCTAATGAGCATATCGAGGAATTCGTGCGCGAGGTGAACAAGGCCCGCGCCATCCATGTGCGCTCGATCATGGAAAAGGGCGAGCACGAACTGTGCGAGCAGGCGGTCTCCAAGGATGCCCGCTGCGAGGATGTGCTGCCGCTGTTTGCCGAGAGCCAATGGGTCGGTGTCGTGGACGAGAATGGACACCAGATCGGCCGGGTTACCGCCAAGCAGGTGATCAAGGCGCTGGCCCGCTATACGCCCGGCGTCGGCTGACCCCATGCCGGCAGGGCCTTGTTAACCCTGCCGGCAGCGGCTCGCCGTTCTGTCGCGTCACTGTCATGTGGCCGGCATAATTTCCCCGGCTTGCTGGAGGCCTGCCGGTTCTAAGATGATGTAAAACAACGGATTTTTCCGCGCGTTTACCCTGCGTTCAGACCTTCGGCACGATAAAGGCAAGACTGCGTCCGGAACCTGAACGACCATGCGCCGCGATCCTGATTTTGCGTCTGTACTCAGCGGTTATCGCCGCGCTGCACTGGCTGTAGCCGTGCTGGTCGTCGCCATCGTGATTGTCCGCATGCTGGCTTTCTTCGATCTGCTGGGGCCGGGCGTGCAGGCTGTTCTGCCGGGCGCGGCGCTGTTCAGCGGTGTCATGCTGCTGGCCATTCTGGCCTATGGCCATCGCTGGCTGTCCCGGCAATTGTCGACCATAGCCGAGCAGGCCCGCCAGGCCCGGACCAGGGCCAATCGCGACGCGCTGACCGGCGTGTTCAACCGGGCCTATTTCCTCGAAGCGCTGGCCGATGACGTGTTCCACGGCGCCGAACGGTCGGTCGGCTACCTGCAGCTCGACATGGACAATCTCAAGGTGCTCAACGACAGTGCCGGCCATGCGGCGGGCGACGCCGCCCTGGTGCATCTGGCCCGCACCATCGAGCAGGTCATTCCCGGCGGCATATTGGGCCGGCTGGGCGGCGACGAGTTCGGCGTGATCATTGTCGGGCATGACAACAAGCCGGGCCTGCGCCGGCTCGGCGAGGAATTGCTGCGCCAGCTGGAACGTCCGGTCAGCATCCAGGGGCGTCCCGTGCGCCTTTCGGCCTCCATCGGCGTGGCCCTGGCGCCGCAGGATGCCGTCGATCCCACCGACCTGATCTCCAAGGCAGACCTGGCGCTCTACAAGGGCAAGCGCTCCGGCCGCCATAGTGTGCTCTGCTACGAGCCGGACATGCTGGGCGACGAGCGGCAAAGGCGCTTCGTCGAACGCGAATTGCGCGCGGCCCTGATGATGAACGAGCTGGAACTGCACTATCAGCCGATTTTCAGCGCCGACCTGCAAATCCGCTCACATGAGGCGCTGGTGCGCTGGCGCCATCAGGTGCGCGGCATGATTTCGCCGGCCCAGTTCATCCCCATCGCCGAGGAGAGCGATCTCATCGACAAGCTGGGCGATTGGGTGTTGCGGCGGGTCTGTGCCGACCTCGAAAATCTCGGTGGCAAGCCGGTGGCCATCAATGTATCGCCGATGCAGTTGCGCCACGCCGATTTCGCCGGCCGGTTCGCGGCGACGCTGGCCGAGACCGATACCGATCCGCGCCGCATCGTGGTCGAGATCACCGAGACGGTGCCGCTCAATGCCGGCGATGTGGAATTGGAAAACCTGGCTGCCCTGCGGGCACTGGGCGTGCGCATCGCCATCGACGATTTCGGGGCGGGCCATGCGAGCCTGCAATATCTGCGCGGCTTTGCCTTCGACATCATCAAGATCGACCGGAGCTATGTCGTCAATCTCGGCGCCAGCCGTATCGACGGCATGATCGTCTCGGCCATCTGCGACATTGCCCGCTCGCTGCCGGTGGAAGTGGTGGCCGAGGGCGTCGAGACGCAGGAACAGTTCATGCAGTTGCGGCAGGCCGGCTGCACCGCCTTCCAGGGCTTCCTGCTCGGGCGCCCCAAACCGCTGGCCAGGGCCGGTGCTGCCGTGGCCGCCTGAACGGCTCGACCCATGACAGGTTCATGACAGGTATCCTTCCGTCGTAGTTGCGTCGGGTGGGGCCCGGCGCATATAAGGGGCGGGGACGCCGAAGTTGGCAGCGGGAGTAGTGACTTGGATTTGAAGCGGATCAACGATCACGTCAGCGTTTCGGGGCAGATTCAGCCCGAGGACGTCGCAGCGCTCAAAGCCGCCGGTTTCGTCGCCATCATCAATAACCGCCCCGACGGGGAATCGCCCGACCAGCCGGAAAGCGCCGCTATCGAAGCGGCTGCCAAGGCTGCCGGGCTCGACTACTATGCCATCCCGCTTGGCCGTGAAGGGGTTTCCCCCGACATGGTCGAAAAGACCAAATCCGTGCTCGAGGGGAGCGCGGGTCCGGTCTTCGCCTTCTGCCGTTCGGGGACGCGCTCCACCACCTTGTGGGCGCTGAGCCAGGCGGGAGAGATGGAGGCAGGCGAGATCATTCGGGAGGCGGCCGAGGCCGGCTACGACATGAGCCATCTCGCCGGCCACCTGAGCCGCAGCTAGACTTTTCTATTCGACGGTTGGGCGGGCAACCGTCCCAGCCGTCCTGATTACCTGAGCCGGACCCGCCAGGGTCCCAAACCCCTCCTGCTCGGACGGACATGCATGCCCATCAAGAAAATCCTCGTCGCTAACCGCAGCGAAATCGCCATCCGCGTCTTCCGCGCCGCCAATGAGCTGGGGCTCAAGACGGTCGCCGCCTATGCCGAAGAAGACAAACTGGCGCTGCACCGGTTCAAGGCCGACGAGGCCTATCTGATCGGCAAGGGCAAGGGGCCGGTCGAGGCCTATCTGCAGATCGACGAATATATCCGTATCGCCCGCATTTCGGGCGCCGATGCCATCCATCCCGGTTACGGCCTGCTGTCGGAAAGCCCGGAATTCGTCGATGCCTGCGAGGATGCGGGCCTCATCTTCATCGGCCCGCGCGCCCAGACCATGCGCGACCTCGGCAACAAGGTCGCCGCGCGCAATATGGCGATCGCGTCCAATGTCCCGGTGGTGCCGGCCACCGAGGCCCTGCCTGACGATCCTGCTGAGATCAAGAAGCTGGCGGCAGAGATCGGCTATCCGCTGATGCTCAAGGCCAGCTGGGGCGGCGGCGGGCGCGGCATGCGCCGCATCATGGATGAGAAGTCGCTGCTGTCGGAAGTCAGCGAGGGCAAGCGCGAGGCCAAGGCGGCTTTCGGCAAGGACGAGATGTATCTCGAAAAGCTGGTCGAGCGCGCCCGCCATGTCGAGGTGCAGCTCGATCGGCGACGATCACGGTAACCTGGTGCATCTCTATGAGCGCGACTGCTCGGTGCAGCGCCGCAACCAGAAGGTGGTGGAACGCGCCCCCGCGCCATACCTGTCGGATGCGGTGCGCAAGGACCTGACCGACGCGGCCGTGCGGCTGGGCCAGGCCGCCAATTATCGCGGCGCTGGCACGGTCGAATTCCTGATGGATGCCGATACCGACAAGTTCTACTTCATCGAGGTGAACCCGCGCATCCAGGTGGAACATACCGTCACCGAAGAAGTGACCGGCATCGACATCGTCAAGGCGCAAATCCACCTGCTGGACGGCGCTGTCATCGGCACGCCGGAATCGGGCGTACCGCTGCAGGAAAATATCCGCCTCAACGGCAATGCCATCCAGTGCCGGGTGACCACCGAAGACCCAGAGCAGAACTTCATCCCCGATTATGGCCGCATCACCGCCTATCGTGGCGCCACCGGCTTCGGCGTGCGGCTCGACGGCGGCACGGCCTATGCCGGGGCGGTCATCACCCGCTTCTACGATCCACTGCTGGAAAAGGTTACCTGCTGGGCGCCATCAGCCGAAGAGGCCATTGCGCGGATGCATCGCGCTTTACGCGAATTCCGCATTCGCGGCGTGGCGACCAACCTGGCCTTCCTCGAAAACATCATCACCCACGCCGATTTCGTCGAGAACCGCTACACGACGCGCTTCATCGATACGACGCCGGAACTGTTCAACTTCAAGCCGCGCAAGGATCGCGCCACCAAGCTGCTGAGCTATATCGCCGACGTCACGGTCAACGGGCATCCCGAAGTGCGCGACCGGCCCAAGCCACCGGCAGAAGCGGCCGCACCTGTCGTGCCGGAATTCCCGCCGCTCGCCACGATCGATGGCAGCCGGCAGATTCTCGACCGCGACGGGCCGGCGGCTCTGGCCAGGTGGATGAAGGCGCAAAGCCGGGTGCTGTTCACCGATACGACGATGCGCGATGCGCATCAGAGCCTGCTCGCGACCCGCATGCGTTCCTACGATATTACCAGGATTGCCCAGGCCTATTCTCGCGGTTTGCCTGCACTTTTCTCGCTGGAATGCTGGGGCGGGGCGACGTTCGACGTTTCCATGCGCTTCCTCAACGAGGATCCGTGGGAACGCCTCGCTAAAGTGCGTGAGGGTGCTCCCAATATCCTGACGCAGATGCTGCTGCGCGGCAGCAATGGCGTCGGCTACACCAATTATTCCGACAATGTCGTCAAGTTCTTCGTCAAGCAGGCGGCGGCCGGGGGCGTCGATATCTTCCGCGTGTTCGACTGCCTGAACTGGGTCGAGAATATGCGCGTGTCGCTCGATGCGGTCATCGAGGAGGGCAAGGTCGCCGAAGGCGTCATTTGCTATACGGGCGACCTGTTCGATCCCGAGCGGTCGAAATATGACCTCAAATATTATGTCGGGCTGGCCAAGGAGCTGGAAAAGGCCGGCGCGCATGTGCTGGGCCTCAAGGACATGGCGGGGCTGCTCAAGCCTGCCGCCGCCAGGACGCTGATTGCGACGTTGAAGCAGGAAGTGGACCTGCCGATCCACCTCCACACCCACGACACATCAGGCGCGGCTTCGGCGACGGTGCTGGCAGCGGTGGAAGCGGGCGTGGATGCGGTGGACGCAGCCATGGATGCGCTATCGGGCACGACGAGCCAGCCGACGCTCGGCTCCATCGTCGCGGCTTTGGCCGGCGGCGAGCGCGATCCTGGGCTGGATGCCAAGGCGATCCGCCAGATTTCGTTCTATTGGGAGGCGGTACGGACGCAGTATCGCGCCTTCGAGAGCGACCTCAAGGGCGGCGCCTCGGAAGTCTATCTGCATGAAATGCCGGGCGGCCAGTTCACCAATCTCAAGGAACAGGCGCGCTCGCTCGGCCTCGAAACCCGCTGGCACGAAGTCGCCCAGACCTATGCCGACGTCAACCGGATGTTCGGCGATATCGTCAAGGTCACACCATCATCCAAAGTGGTGGGCGACATGGCTTTGGCCATGGTCTCGGCCGGCCTGACCCGCGCTGAGGTGGAAGATCCCAAGCGCGACATCGCTTTCCCCGATTCCGTGGTGGGTTTCTTTGCCGGCGATCTGGGCCAGCCGCCGGGCGGCTTCCCGCAGGCGCTGCAGAAGAAGGTGCTCAAGGGCAAGACGCCGCTGACCGAGCGGCCGGGGTCCTATCTCAAGCCCGTCGACCTCGAAGCCGAGCGCAAGAAGATCGCCGACGATGTGGGTCACGAAATCGACGATTTCCGGCTGGCTTCATACCTCATGTATCCCAAGGTCTATGCCGACTTCGAAAAGACCCAGGATCGCTACGGCCCGACCGAAGTGCTGCCGACCCCGGTCTATTTTTATGGGCTGGAAGAGGGCGACGAACTGCTGGTCGATATCGAGAAGGGCAAGACGCTGGTCGTCAACTATCTCGGCCGCGCCCCGACCAATGAAAAGGGCGAGGTCCGCGTCTTCTTCGATCTCAACGGCCAGCCGCGCACCATCGTGGTGCCCGATCGCCTCAAGGCCGGCGAGGTCAAGGTGCGGGCCAAGGCCGTGCCGGGTGATGCCAAGCAGGTCGGTGCGCCCATGCCGGGCGTCATCTCGACCCTGGCCGTCAAGCAGGGCCAGTCGGTGACGGCTGGCGACGTGCTGTGCTCGATCGAAGCGATGAAGATGGAAACCGCGCTCCATGCCGAAGTGGATGGGGTGATCGCCGAATTGCTGATCAAGCCCGGTGACCAGATCGACGCCAAGGATCTGTTGGTGCGGTTAGAATAGCAAAAGGCCCGGAGCGATCCGGGCCTTTTTTGTTGCTGGCTAGAGATGCCGCGCCTTACCGTCCACAGTCGGCCCGTATTTGCCGGCATAGACGCGGGCCGGAACGGGCAGGCGGCTGACGATCCAGCTGACCATCAGCGGCACCAGGATCATGTCGTCGACCCAGCCGAGCAGGGGGATGACATCGGGGATGATGTCGAACGGATTGATCAGGTAGAAGGCCACGAACAGCGTGGCGGCCTTGAGATGAAGCGGGGTCCCGGCCGCCCAGAAAGCCTTCCAGAGCTGGACGACTTCCTTGCGGAAGAGGACGAGGCGGGGGAGGAGCATCTTGAACATGCCCTATAAATGGTTGCTGCCGGGGCCGGTTCAAGATGGTGGCGATCATCTTGTGCGGAATGGCCGGGCGACCCGCGTCCGTTCGACACAATCGAGAAACATTGCGTCGCTACGCTAGCAGGCCTATTTCTCCCTCAGAGCATTCGAGGTGTTTTTCATGGCTGGCCCGGCAGAGCGCAGGCAATCGGTGGGTGTGGATGTCGGCGGCGTCATGGTCGGCGGCGGCGCACCCGTGGTCGTGCAGTCGATGACCAATACCGATACGGCCGATATCGACGCCACGGTGAAGCAGGTCATGCAACTGGCCCGCGCCGGTTCGGAAATTGTGCGTATCACGGTGGATCGCGACGAGTCGGCGGCCGCCGTACCTGAAATCCGCGACCGGCTGGTTTCCATGGGCTATGACGTGCCGCTGGTGGGCGATTTCCACTATATCGGCCACAAGCTGCTGACCGATCATCCGGCCTGCGCCGAGGCCTTGGCCAAATACCGCATCAATCCGGGCAATGTCGGCTTCAAGGCCAAGCGCGATACGCAATTCTCGACGCTGATCGACATTGCCAACAAATATGACAAGCCCGTCCGCATCGGGGTGAACTGGGGTTCGCTCGACGAGGAATTGCTGACCAAACTGATGGATGAGAATGCGGCCTCCGCGGCGCCGATTTCGGCGGCGGCGGTGCAGCGCGAGGCGATCATCCAGTCGGCCCTGCTCTCGGCCAGACGTGCCGAAGAACTGGGCATGGGCCGCGACAAGATCATCCTCTCGACCAAGGTATCTGACGTCCAGCATCTGATCGCCGTCTATCAGGACCTGGCGGCGCGCTGCGATTATGCCCTCCATCTCGGCCTCACCGAAGCGGGCATGGGCAGCAAGGGCATCGTCGCCTCGTCGGCCGCCTTGGGTATCCTGCTGCAGCAGGGCATTGGCGACACGATCCGCATTTCGCTGACGCCCGAGCCAGGCGGCGATCGCACCACCGAGGTCAAGGTGGCGCAGGAATTGCTGCAGACCATGGGCTTCCGCCAGTTCCTGCCAGTTGTAGCGGCCTGCCCCGGCTGCGGGCGCACCACGTCCACGACGTTCCAGACGCTGGCCAAGGACATCCAGGACCATCTCAACATTTCCATGCCGGAATGGCGCGAGCGCTACCCGGGGGTCGAGACTTTGTCGGTGGCTGTCATGGGTTGCATCGTCAACGGGCCGGGCGAGAGCAAGCATGCCAATATCGGCATTTCGTTGCCCGGTACGGGCGAAACCCCTGCGGCGCCGGTTTTCGTCGATGGCGAAAAGGTTGCCACTTTGCGTGGGGCCGATGTGGCCGACCAGTTCAAGGTGATGGTGGCCGACTATATCGAGCGCAAGTTCGGCGCCGGGCAGAAGACGGCGGCGGAATGAGCGATTTCTTCCGGCGCCTGTTCACGCCCTTCCAGTCCTCGCCGCGGCGCTGGTTCTGGGTCGGCATGATGCTGCTGGTGCTGGCGGCCTTGGCGCTGACCGGCAATCTGGCCTGATCAGACCTGGCTCTTCTGCCATTCGGGCAGCGGGAACAGCCGGTCATAGCCCCAGTTAAAAATCAGAGCGTAACCCATGTAGAACAGGGCGAAAGCCAGGTCCATGAGGAGCGCTTCCCACAGCGATATGCCCAGATAGAGCGCGATCAGCGGCATCAGCATGGCCAGCAGGCCCAATTCGAACAGCACAGCATGGAGGACGCGAAGCGGCACTGTCTTGAGCGTGCTGCCGCGCAGGCGCGTCATCGCGTGGTCAAAGCCCAGATTGTAAATGTAGTTCCAGACCATCGCCACCGTGGCGCTGCCGATAACGATGACGGCACTGTCGCCGGCGTGGAGATTGAAGACCAAAGCACCCAGCGGCGTTGCCAGTAGGATGCCGATGACTTCAAAACTGATGGCGTGGCGGATGCGGTCGGCGGTGGTGCGCATGGAGATCCCCGGCTTGCCGGGGCGTCCCGAGCGTTGACCCATAAAGGGGGAGGCCGTCCTCACTTGGCAGAGGTATAGGATAGGCCCACCGACCGGACAAGGCTGGGCTCGAACAGGCTATTCGGAAGCCAGGCCCGGTGGCACACAGGCATCGGCCCATTTACTGCCGCAGAGCTCGGCCAGTCGATCCACCGTCAGCCTGACCGAGGCGTGGGTGGAGCCGCCTGCCGGGATCACCAGGTCATAAACCTTCAGCGACACGTCGAGATAGATCGGCAAGGGCGCGGGCAGGCCGAAGGGGCAGACACCGCCCACCTGGTGGCTGGTGAGCCGCAGCACGTCCTCGACGCCCAGCATGCGCGGGCGGCCGCCAAAGGCGGATTTGGATTTCTGGTTGTCCAGCCGCGCATCGCCCCGCGTCACCAGCAGGAATTCCTCGTCCTTGACGCGGATGCACAGCGTCTTGGCGATCTGGCCCGGCTCGACGCCATGGACTTCGGCCGCCAGTTGCACGGTGGCGGTCGAGGCATCGGTGACAATGACGGAGAGATCAGGGGCGCGGGCGGCGAGGTCGGCTTGGACGGAAGCAAGGCTCATGGAATTCTCTCAGAATAGTCTGGCCAGTTTATCTTCGAAATCGGCGCGCATCTTGTAATGGACGGGTGCCAGGAGGGCACGGCGGAGAATGGCGGGGTCGGGTTCGCGCACGCCATCGAGCGCCATCAATTCGGCGACCGTGGTGCGCTCGCCGGCAAAGCGGGTGTAGCGCACCGGCTGCCCGGCATGCAGGCTGCCTTCGGTGATGACCCGGCAATAGGCGCCGGGACGACCAGCCTGATGAAAGCGGCGGACGAATTTGGGGTCGCCCATGCGCAGGGCAAAGACGTTGCAGGGCGTGCGGTGCGAGGTGACTTCGAGCACGAGCTTGTCGATGCTGAAGCGGTCGCCCACCGCAACCTGGCGCCCCTCGACGCCGCCAATGGTCAGGTTCTCGCCAAAGGTGCCCGGCGCGATCTCCAGCCCCAGTTCGTTCGACCACCACACATAGTCGTCGCTGAAATAGAGATAGACCGCCTGGTCTCGCCCGCCGTGATGCTTGCTGTCCATCACCGCATCGCCGGCCACGCCTTCGCGGGTGATGGCCACATCGCCCTCGACCGGAAGCTTGTAGATGCCGGTCTTGCCGCTCTTGCCGGGAATGGGGCGCGGCTGGCCGATATTGACGCTGGCAAGAATGGCCAAGCTCAGTTCTCCCGGCTGGCGAAATAACGCACCGTGGCGCGCAACCCATCAGCCTTGGGGCCGAAGGTGCGCAGGGTGGACAATGCTTCATTGACGGTCTGGTTCAACCGGGTGCGAGCACCCTCGAGCCCGAGCGTGGCCACCAGGGTCTGCTTGCCCAGCGCCGCATCCTTGCCCGTGGCCTTGCCCATGGTTTCCGCTGTGGCGGTTACGTCGAGGATATCGTCGGCAAGCTGGAAGGCGCGCCCGGCCAGTTCGGCATAGAGGGTGAGCACCGATAGCGCCCGCGCATCGGCTCCGCCCAGCAGCGCGCCCATGCGGACGCTGGCGCGGATCAGTGCGCCGGTCTTCATCGCCTGCATGGTCGAAATTTCGTCGGGGGAGAGGCCGCCGGCTTCGCCCTCGATATCGCGCATCTGCCCGCCCACCATGCCGCCGGCGCCGGACCCGGTGGCCAGTTCGGCCACCAGCGCGATGCGCACCGCCGCATCGGGATGACATGCCGGGTCGGCAAGCAGGCCGAAGGCGTGGGTGAGCAGCGCATCGCCGGCCAGGATGGCCGTGGCGTCGTCATATGCTTTATGCACCGTGGGCCGGCCGCGGCGCAGGTCGTCATTGTCCATGGCCGGCAGGTCGTCATGGACAAGCGAATAGCAATGGATCATTTCCACGGCGAGACCGGCCGTCAGCGCCTGCGCCGCCGGAATATTGAAGATTGCCGCGGCCTGCCGCACCAGCAGCGGGCGCAGGCGCTTGCCGCCTTCGAGGCTGCCATGGCGCATGGCCTGGATCAGCCGTGCAGGGGCCGGGCCTGGTCCGGAAAGCGGCGCCGCATCGAGCTGCCGCGCCAGCGCCGCTTCCACGGCTTTGGCGCAATCGGCGATGTCGGCGGAGAAGTCGTACATGGGCACGTTGCTAGCCGTTTGCCGATGCGGCGGCAAGGGGATGCGGCGTCGCGCCGGGGCTGGATGAACGGCCCCGCGGCGGCTATGGAGAGACATGGCAAGACGACGCAAATCCAAGGGCCTTTGGCGCATCCTGCGCTGGTTGGGCCTTGCCGTGGCCGTCCTCGTTGCCATTCCGGTGTTGCTGACGCCGGTCTATCTCTTCGTCGATCCGGTCTCGGTGCCGATGCTGGAACGCTATCTCACCGGCAGACCGGTGGATCGGCAATGGCGCGATATCGATGATATTTCCGACCGGCTCAAGGCTTCGGTCATTCTCTCCGAAGATGGTCAGTTCTGCCGCCATTGGGGCGTCGATCTGGGAGCCTTGCGCGACGAGGTCGAGAACTTCATTGATGGCAAGGAGGCGCGGGGCGCCTCGACCATCACCATGCAGGTGGCGCGAAACCTGTTCCTGTGGAACGGGCAGAGCGTCATTCGCAAGGCGCTGGAAGTGCCGTTGGCCTTCTATATCGACCTAGTCCTGCCCAAACGGCGGATCATGGAAATCTATCTCAACATTGCCGAATGGGGTCCGGAAGGGCAGTTCGGCGTCGCCGCCGGGGCACAAAGGGCTTTCGGCATCGAGCCGCAAAATCTCGACTGGCGTACGGCGACGCTGCTGGTGACGGTTCTGCCCAATCCAATGCTGCGGCAGCCGGCGAGGCCGTCTCCGGGCATGCTGCGCATTGCCGGGATCATCGAAGCCCGCGTCATCGAATATGGCGACCGCGCCAGTTGCGTCGGCGAAGGCGGGCGGTTGGCGCTGTGAAGTAGACCTCATCCTGAGCTTGTCGAAGGACGAGGTCGTGGCACGATCTGCGTGCCCGCCCTCGTGGTTCGACAGGCTCACCATGAGGTCTCAGGCGACCGCAGCGTCGTCCTCGGCCAGCAGGTCGGCCAAAGCCATCAATTGCCGGTCGCGAATGCCCAGTTCGCGCAAGTGCCGGGCGGTATTGAGCACATAATCGATATTGCGGCCGGACAAGCCCACCCCAGCCCGCACCATGGCCAGTTGCTGGTCGAGGCTGAGCCGGCCGGCGAACTGTTCGTGCCGCTCGTCGACGAGAAAGGCCAGGGCGCCGATGGTGCGGCCATCGGCCAGATGAACCGGGCGCATCACGTCGCGGTAGACCGCGGTGACCTGTTCGCGTTCCTGCAGATAGGCATAGACTTGGGGCCAATCGGCATCGGCCACTTCGAACACCATGCCACGGCAGGAGCCGCCGCGGGTTAGCCCGAAGACCAGCCCCGGCTGCTCCACCGTGCCGCGATGATGATGGGAAACGATGGAGAGGCTGCGATGGGCGCCCTTGAGCAGGCCCTGCTGGGCCGACACATGGGCAAATCCCGGATTCCAGATGAGGGACCCGTAGCCGAAGACCCAGTGGGTCGCTGTATTGTCCGTATCGTGCATCGCCATAACCTGAACAGAAACCTAGGCAAGCTTGCCCCGCGAGGAATTGCGCAGTCTCGATAGAAGCCATGCCATCCTATGGCGACCCGGATTTACCGCCGATGAATGCCGGGGCTCGTGAAGGTGCTTTAGTCCGCCGTCCCGCGCAGGTAAGAGTGCCGCCATGAAGAAGCGAATCATCATCCTTGGCAGTGTCGTGGCGGCGGTCATCGTGCTGTGGAGCGCGGCCTGGCTGGTGCTGGCCGGTATCGTGAAGCAGAATGTCGATGCGCTGGCATTGACCGATGGCGTGACGGAACCCAACCTCACTTGCGGCACGCTGGATGTCGGCGGCTTCCCCTTCCGTTTCGACGTCGATTGCGAAACCGCCCGCATTGTCAGCGGCGATATCGTGGTCGATGTTCCCGGCATTCGCGCCAGCGTGCGGGTCTATGCCCCGTTCCATGTGCTGGCTTCGGCCAAGGGGCCGCTGCAGTTGAGCGACAATTTTACCGGCACGCGCAACGGCGTGGCATGGTCCAGCCTCGAGGCCAGCATACGGCTCGATAATTGGCGCATTGCCCGGGCTTCGGTATCGGGCAAGGATCTGGTCTGGTCCGACACGTTGTTCGGCGATGCGGTGATCGCGCATAGCCCGCTCACCGAAGTCCATCTGTTCGACATTCCCGAGCAATATGATGCCGAGCGGCATCTGGCGGCTTTGGCGCTTTATGCCAAGGCGGATACTCTGGCCTGGCCAGGGCTGACCCTGACCGACACCAATGCGGAAGTGCAGTTGGAGCTTTCGGGCCTGCCCGACGATGTGCGCAATTGGGGTGATCCCATGCTGCTGCCTGCCATGCAGCAGGCCGGCGGTGCGCTCAAGATCGTCGCTATCCGCGCCAGTGACGCGGATTCGGTGCTCGATGCCGAGGGGCAGCTTGGTCTCGACCCGCAGGGCATGGTCGATGGACAGATCGCCATTACCTCGACCGGCGTGGCCGAGCGCATCGGACCGCTACTGCAGGAGCCGTGGCGGACGCTGGTGCTGGGCACGCCCGGCGCCGATGGCGCCCATGTGAACCAGATCAATTTCCGCGCCGGCGGCATCTTTTCGGGGTTGGTGCCGATCGCCAGCCTGCCGCCCTTGTTCTGAGTTCGTCAGGCTAAACCGCCAGCTTAATTGCCCCCTCTCCCCTGAGGGAGAGGGACTGGGGTGAGGGGTTCAGGGCTGGGGCGCCAGCATTGAAAGAGCCGCCATTCTGAACCCCTCACCCGGCCCTGCGGGGCCGACCTCTCCCCCTCAGGGGAGAGGTGATAGAGGACTGATCCTTAGGCGTCGTCTCCGCCGCCATGCTCGCGCACGAAGGGCGTTTCGGGCGCTGGCGGGGCTTCGTGCTGGCGGCCGAAATCCGGGGCCGCGGTTTCCTGGCCCGCCGAAATGATCGAACGGCGGATGGCGCGCGTGCGGGTGAACATGGCTTCCAGCGCCGGGCCGTCGCCGGTGCGCACGGCGCGCTGCAGGATGCTCAAATCCTCGGAGAAACGCCCGAGCATTTCCAGCACCGCGTCGCGATTGGTCAGGAACACGTCGCGCCACATGACGGGGTCCGAGGCGGCGATGCGGGTAAAGTCGCGGAAGCCGGAGGCCGAGAACTTGATGACTTCGGACTGCGTGGCGGCCTCGAGATCGGCCACCGTGCCCACGATATTGTAGGCGACCAGGTGCGGGATGTGGCTGGTAATGGCCAGCACCATGTCGTGATGGGCCGCGTCCATGCTCTCGACCTGGCTGCCCATGGCGCGCCAGAAACCGGCGAGTTTTTCGGTCTTGATCGGGTCGACTTCAGGCCCGGGGGTCAGCACGCACCAGCGGCCGGCGAAGAGTTCGGCAAAGCCGGCCGAAGGGCCGGAATGTTCGGTGCCGGCCAGCGGATGGCCGGGAATAAAGCTCACGCCATCAGGGATCAGCGGCGCCAAAGTCTTCACCACATGGCCCTTGACCGAGCCGACATCGGAGAGGATGGCGCCGGGCTCCAGCGCCGGGGCAATGGCCTGCATCACGCCTTCATAGGCGCCAACGGGCGTGCAGATGACGACCAGATCGGCGCCGCGCACCGCCTCGGCCGCATCGAGCGTATAGATGTCGCCCAGCCCCAACTCGCGCGCTTCGTCCAGCGTGTCCTGCTTGCGGGTGGCGATGGAGATGACTTCGACCAGTCCCTGCCGGCGGGCCGCCAGGGCGATGGAGGAGCCGATCAGGCCAATGCCGATCAGGGCGAGTTTGCGGAAGTGAACGCTCATGAGATCTTGACCAGTGCCTTGAGAATGCCGGCGACGCCGCGCATGGCCTCTTCGGAGCCGATGGAAATGCGCAGGCCTTCGGGAATGCCGTAGGACGGGCCGATTTCGCGCACGATCAGTCCGCGCTCGCGCAGGGTTTCGAAGGCCTTTGCGGCGAATTCGGCATCGGGAAACAGCACCATGATGAAATTGGCCTGGCTGGGCACGACACGCATGGAGTTGGAATGCAGCTCCGCCGTCAGCCAGTCGCGCCATTTGGCGTTATGTTCCTTGAGGCGCGCGTTGAATTCCACGTCGCGCGTCGCCGCCGCTCCGGCCAGCTGCGCCGGCAGGTTGACGTTGAACGGGCCACGAATGCGGTTGATGGCGTCGACGACATGGGCCGGGCCCACCATCCAGCCGATGCGGGCGGCCGCCAGCCCCATCTTGGAGAAGGTGCGGACCATGACGACATTGCTGGCCTCGCCCACCAGCTCGAGCCCCACCGAATAGTCGGCTGCGATGACATATTCGGCATAGGCGCTGTCGATGACGAGCAGAATATCGGGGCGCAGCCCGGCATGCAGCCGCCGCACCTCGGCATCGCTGAGATAGGTGCCGGTGGGATTATTGGGATTGGCCAGCCAGATGACCTTGGTCTTCTCCGTCACGGCAGCCAGCAGCGCATCCACGTCGGCCGTGTAGTCGGTCTCCTCGACCATGACGATTTTTGCGCCGGCGGCCTTGGTGATGATTGGATAGACCGAGAAGCCGTAGCGGTTCATCACCGCCTCGTCGCCCTCGCCGAGATAGGTCTGCGCCAGCAGGTGCAGCAAGTCATCCGAGCCATTGCCGCAGACGATCCGGTCGGGGTCGATGCCATGCACTTCGGCCAGGGCCGTGCGCAGGATTTTCGACGACCCTTCCGGGTAGATTTCCAGATGTTCGGCCGCGGTACGAAATGCTTCCATCGCCTTGGGGCTGGTGCCCAGCGGGCTTTCATTGGCCGAAAGCTTGATGGCATTGCTGCCCGGTGCGCCGGACTTGCCGGGCAGATAGGGCGCAATATCGAGAATACCGGGCTGCGGAACGGGTCGGATAGAGTCGTCGGACATGATGCCAATCTGGGCGGGAAAACCGCGCGGACCATAGTCAAAGCGCCGGGCTAAGGCAATCAACGCTCTGAGCAATCGGGCTCCTTCGTCCGGTGCGCTTGACTCACCCCCACCCTCATTCCCTCCCCACAAGGGGGAGGGAAGCCCGCTCGGCGGTTGGGGCAATTTCGAGATGATCCTTGAAAGTCGATCTAGCGCCTCCCTCCCCTCGATGGGGAGGGATTGAGGGTGGGGTGGGGCCGCTCGCTGGAGTGACTGAACGGTCGCTGATCAATCACCCCTGCCGCGCCGTGGCGGTGCTCAGCCCTGGCAGGCGCACGAAGCGTTCCTCGCGCTTGCGGCGCGGCACGGCCGGGAAGGCCTCCTTGCGGGCGCGTACGCAGATGACGCCGCTCATGGCCGGGCCGAACAGCCGGCCCACCCGCTCGAAGAGCCGGGTCGATTTCAGCACTAACGAACTTTGGAATGGCGGCAGGAACAAGCCATCGCGCCAGGCTTCGGGCACGAAGCTGTGGTCGCGCAGCAGCTTGTCGATCTGTCCGCCCGAATAGGGGCTGCCCGAGCCGAAAGGCGTGTTGTCGCGCTGCGCCCAGATGCCCCGGCGGCGCGGTACGATGAGGATCAGGTGCCCGTTGGGCGCGGTGATGCGCCAGAGTTCGCGCATCAGTTCCTCGGCATCGGCCACATGCTCCAATGCGTGGATGGCCAGGGTGAGGTCGATGGCTGCGTCGGTCAGCGGCATTTCCAGCGGATCGCATAATACCGTGTGCGACGGTCCCTCACGCGGCCAGGCCGAGGCGCCCTGGCGGGCCGGCATGAAGGCCAGCACGCGTTCGGCTTTGTCGAGCGTGAAGCGCATATAGGGCGTGGCGAAGCCCAGTCCCAGCACGCGCTTGCCGGAAACGTCATCGGCCAGCCCAACCACCTGTTCGCGCACCAGGGCGCGCGAAACGCCCCAGCGGGGACTTGTAATAGGCAATGAGGCGGGTCACATCGGCGGTCATGCGCGTGACATTGCCGCGTTCCCGAGAACTTGTCCAACCTCAGGTTGTCTTGTGGTGCGGGTCACCCTAGCTTGCAGGTTTCCCTGCTTCGGAGTGCTGCCATGAGTCTGATCGTCGATGTGTTTCCCGCCCGGAGCGACAATTTCGGCTATCTGGTGCATGACACGGCCAGCGGCCGTACTGCGGCTATCGACGCGCCGGAAACCGCCGCTATCCGCAATGCGCTGGTGCATCGCGGCTGGACGCTGACCGATATTTTCATCACCCACCACCATATCGACCATGTCGAGGCCATTCCCGAGCTCAAGGCCGAGTTCGGCGCCCGCGTCGTCGGACCGCGCGGCGAGGCCGACAAGATTGCCGATCTCGATGAGCTGGTGTCCGGTGGGGACAGTGTGAGCCTGGGGGAGACCACGTTCGAAGTCTATGACGCGCCGGGCCATACGCTGGGCCATATCGTGTTCCACGACAAGGCCGGCAAGCACCTGTTCACTGCCGATGCGCTGTTCTCGCTCGGCGTCGGCCGCATGTTCGAGGGCACGCCGGGGCCGATGTGGGCGGGGGTCAAGGCCTTGCGCGAGCTACCCGACGATACGCTGGTCTATTGCGGCCACGAATATACCGCCAGCAATGCCAAATTCGCGCTGTCCATCGATCCTGACAATGCGGCCCTGCAGAAGCGGGCGGCCGAGGTGAAGGATTTGCAGGCGTCGGGGCGGGCGACCATTCCGTTCCTGCTCGGCGAGGACAAGGCGGCCAACCCGTTCCTGCGGGCGGATGACCCCGTACTGGCCCGGCATTATGGCCTTGAGGGCGCTGACCCGGCCGAGGTGTTTGCCGCGATCCGCAAGGGCAAGGACAACTTCTAGCCATGTCCCTCAAGCTGACATTCAAGCCGGTGACGGCGGAGACTGTCGGCGATTTCGAGGCGCTGTTCGGGGCCAAGGGCGGGCCCAACTGGTGCTGGTGCATGGCCTTTCGTGCCACCAGCGCCGAACTCAAGGATGCCAAGAGCCCGGCCCGCAAGCGGCAGATATTGGAGCGCATCAATGGCGGCGTGCCGGTGGGGCTCGTGGCCTATGATGCGGGCAAGCCCGTCGCCTGGGTCTCGGTGGCGCCCAAGGAGACGTTCCAGCGGGGACTTGGCGGGGTCGAGGCAAGCGACAAAGTCTGGTCGCTGACCTGCATGTTCATTGCCCGGGACCACCGCAAGCAGGGCCTCAGCGCCCAGCTGATCGAGGGGGCGGCCCGATATGCGAGGCGCCACAAGGCCCGCATTCTCGAGGCCTATCCGGTTGATTCCGACTCGCCCAGCTACCGGCATATGGGCTTCGTTCCGGCCTTCGAGCGGGCCGGGTTCGTCGAGGATGGACGGGAGGGTACGCGGCGGCATGTCATGCATCTGCCGCTTTAACCATCATTCGCTTTGAGAGCGGAAATCGTTAACAGACTGTTAGCATCTGGCACACCGTTTGCGTTTAATAGCGCATAGGGCCAGATGCGTTGTTTCAATTCGAGACAGGCTGGCCCGCTTTGAGACAAAAGAGGCGAAATTGGCCAGTTCTGACACAAAGCCAGCCGGACTTCCGATGCTGATCGAGGCGCCGCGCCCGCGCCCGTCATTGCGCCGCAGCGAAACCACCGCAGCCTTTGTCAGCCAGTTGCTGGCGGCGCGCGCCAATCTTGCGCCCCAGCGCGCGCGGCGGCGCGGCAATGCCGATGGCGCCATCGGGGCTTATGCCGATGGCGCCACTGTTGTCGTGAAGCGCATGCCGCTGGGCTACCGGACCAGCATCGTCGCCTAGTGGCCGCCCATGCTCATGTCGCGCGTGGCCGACGTGATGGACATGGTGAAGCCGGCCACGACGTCGATCAGCGACATGACGAGCAGGATGAAGAAGACCGAGCTCGAGGCCGCCCCGATCAGCAGGAATTCGACCAGGATCACCACGAAGACGATCATCGAGAGCATGTGCTCGAGGATGGACACCGTGCCGATGCGGGTGGATTTCAGCAGTTCGAAGAATAAGAGGATCAGCGAGCCGACGACCAGCAGGTCGCCGATGGAGACGGCCCATGGTACGCCCGAGACCATGGGGATGGACAGGGCCGTATTGCCCCAGCCGGCCGGGTTGCCGCCCAGGAAGATGAAGACGACCAGGTTGTAGACCAGGAAGGGCACGATCAGCAGAGGCGGAATGAACGGCCCGGTGCGGCGCGGTGCGGCACCGGTCGGTGGCACATAGACATGTTCGACCAAGTTGGCTCTCCTTGTTCCCTGGGCGGACCATGCCAGATTGGCGGTCCGCCGCAAAGAGTGCCTAATGGGTCGCAGATGAACGGAGGCTGAGCGGCTTACCCCTATATCGGGGTCAGATACCCCCACCCTCACTCCCTCCCCACAAGGGGGAGGGAAGCCAGGCCAGTGGACCTTGCGATATTGGACCACTGACGTCACCCATGCGCCTCCCTCCCCTTGATGGGGAGGGAATGAGGGTGGGGTGGAGTCGCGCACACAGAAGTTGAAAGTGAACGCTTCCCGCGAACGGGGGTATCGCGCAGAAGGCTACTTCTTCAGCTTGAGCGGGCCGACCATCTGTTCGGGCTTTACTTCGGCGTCGAATTCTTCGCCTGACAGCAGGCCCAGATTGACCGCTTCCTCGCGCAAAGTGGTGCCGTTCTTGTGGGCGGTCTTGGCGATCTTGGCGGCGTTGTCGTAGCCGATGCGGCGGTTGAGGGCGGTTACCAGCATCAGTGACTGGTCGACGAGCTGCTTGATGCGCTTGCGGTCGGGCTCGATGCCGACGGCGCAATTGTCGTTGAAGCTCTTGGCGCTGTCGGCCAGCAGCCGCACGGCCTGCAGGAAATTGTAGGCGATGACGGGCTTGAAGACGTTGAGCTCGAAATTGCCCTGGCTGGCGGCGAAACCGATGGCGGCGTCATTGCCCATGACATGGGCGACGACCATGGTCATGGCTTCGGACTGGGTCGGGTTGACCTTGCCCGGCATGATGGACGAGCCGGGCTCGTTTTCCGGGATGACGATCTCGCCCAGGCCCGAGCGGGGGCCGGAGGCCAGCCAGCGCACGTCATTGGCGATCTTCATGAAGGCGGCGGCCAGCTGCTTGAGGGCGCCCGACGTGCCGACAAAGGCATCGTGGCCGGCGAGCAGGGCGAACTTGTTGGGGCCGGTGACGAAGTCGTGGCCACTGAGGGTGGCGATTTCTTTCGCCACGGCGACGGCATAATCGGGATGGGCATTGAGGCCGGTGCCGACGGCGGTGCCGCCCAAAGCCAGTTCCTTGAGCTGGGGCAGGGTGGCCTTGATGGCGGCTATGGCATAGTCGATCTGGGCGACCCAGCCGGAGATTTCCTGGCCCAGGGTCAGGGGCGTCGCGTCCTGCAGGTGGGTGCGGCCGATCTTGACCACGTCCATGAATTGCTCGGACTTGGCATGGAGGGTGTCGCGCAGCAGCTGCACGCGCGGGAAGAGGTAGTTTTCCAGCGCCTCGACGGCGGCGATATGCATGGCCGTGGGATAGGTGTCGTTGGACGACTGGCTCATATTGACGTGGTCATTGGGATGCACGGGCTTCTTGGAGCCCATGGTGCCGCCAGCCATTTCGATGGCGCGGTTGGAGATGACCTCGTTGACATTCATGTTGGACTGGGTGCCCGAGCCGGTCTGCCAGACGACGAGCGGGAAGTGATCGGCCAGCTTGCCCGCAATGACTTCATCGGCGGCGGCGACGATCAGGTCGCGAGTGGTTTCGTCGAGCAGGCCGAGCTTGTGGTTGGCCAAAGCAGCGGCCTTCTTGAGCACGCCAAAGGCGGTGACGATCTCGGTCGGCATCTTTTCGCCGCCAATGTCGAAGTTCATGAGGCTGCGGGCCGTCTGCGCGCCGTAATACTTGTCGGAAGGGACTTCGATCGTGCCCATCGTGTCCGATTCAACGCGCATGCTCATGGCTTAACTCCAGTGTAGCGGGCCGCTCTTGCTGGCGGCGGAAAAAGCAAAACGGCCGACCCCGAGGAGGGCCGGCCGTTGCATAACAGAAACGAGCGCAATTCGCGCCTCGTCTTTCGTTTACTTCTTGGCGTCGAGGATCTGCCGGCCGCGATACATGCCGGTCTTGAGGTCGACGTGATGCGGACGGCGCAGCTCGCCGCTATCCTTGTCTTCGACATAGGAAGGGGCGGCAAGGGCGTCGGCCGAGCGGCGGAAGCCGCGCTTCATCGGCGAGGTCTTGCGTTTTGGCACTGCCATGGTCGGTACTCCGAATTCAATATCGTTGCGCCGCCAGAGCGGCCCAGAGAGGTCATCTCTGAAAGGGATTGGTCGGCTCTATAGAGCAAGTATGCGGGCTTGGCTAGGGGGTTTGCGCGGAGTCGCATGCGCAATTCCACCCCTATCGACAGCCGCCTCCCGCGGACTTGATCCGCGGGTCTCCAGTCATGGCCTCCGGGCTTCGCCAATGCTCGATCGTCACCCTCGGGCCTGACCCGAGGGGACTGTACTTGCTAGATGTTCGGTAAGTGAAGAGCCCTCGGGTCAAGCCCGAGGGTGACGGCCAGTGGGTGGGAATGGAATGACGGAGACGAAAACCTCGAGGACTTACGCCGCCTGCATGCCCTGAGCCGGTTCGGCGCCTTCGAGGTCCCAGATGGTGGTGAGGCGTTCGGCGATGGCGCTGGGGGTGAGCAGGCGGAAGGCGCGGTCGGCGCAATCGAGTGCCAGGCGGAAGCGCGTGCGGCTCATGGGATCGGCGACCAGTTCGCCGGTCGAGCCGACCCAGAGCACATGATTGCCCTTGGCGATGAGATAGAGGTCGGCATCGGTCATGGCGAAACGGTCGAGATTTTCGCTGACCAGGTCATAGGCCCGCCCGGAACGGCCGAGCCAGTTGCTCTGCCGGCCGAAGCCGTGAATCACTACCCTGTTCTCGCCATAGCCAGCCATCACGCTATCCCCGCAGCGGGTATCAAACAAGAACAAAAATAGAACAAAATGCAGGGCATGTCAAGCGCCCCTGCATCCGACGACTACATGTATGTGGGTGTTTGCCGATTTCGTCAATATATAGTGGTCAGGCCTCGGCGCCGCTGTTCTGTCTGATGGCATCGAGGCGCTCACGCAATTCGGGTCCGACGGGGCGGGAAAGGCCCTGGTCCTCGGCCTTGAGGATGAGGGCGTTGGACTCCGATTCGATGGCTTTTTTGAGTCGGTCGAGGAAGACGTCGGCCGAGAGCCCCGCCTCGATGGGGGGCAGGAATTTCGCCTCGGCCGTGCCCGGCCAGATGACGGGGCTGTTGCGGCCCCAGAACAGGCCGGAATTGAGCGCCACCGGCACGACGGGCACGTTGAGTTCGAGATAGAGCCGCACAATGCCCTGGCGGTAATCGGGCCGCGCCAGGGGCGCCTTGCGCGTGCCTTCGGGGAAGATGACTATGCGGCAGCCGCGATCGATGGCGGCGTGGGCCTGGCGCATCATGGATGGAATGGCTTCGGCGCCCCGCTTGCGATCGACCTCGATACAGTCCAGCGAGCGGGCCGCCCAGCCGAAGAAGGGAATGCGCATCAGCTCCTTCTTGATGACATAGGCGGGCCGGCCGGTATGGGGGAAGATCGAGAAGACGTCCCAGTCGCTCTGATGCTTGGAGGCGATGATGCAGCCGCCTTCGGGGATGTTTTCCATGCCGGTCACCCGGGTCTTCACCCCGGCCAGCACGCGGAGATAAGCCAGGTTGGAGCGGCACCAGAAGACGGCCAGCTTCCAGCTCAGCGGCGTGCGGCCACTGACCAGGGCAATGGAGCCGATGATGATGGCGACGATCGCCGTCTGGCCGATGAAGACGAAATAAAACAGCGCGGTGCGCATGGCCTGGATGATCGTCATGCTGCTTGTCGCGCTCCCGTTACCCGCCGACCCCGACCAATGCGCGACGCAGGCTTGCCTGCTGGTCGGTGGTCAGGACCCTTTTGGGGACCATCCTATACAGCCGGTCGGACTCGAACAGAAGGAAAGTGCGGTCATCCTCGGCCCAGCGGATGAAATGGGACCACGGAATGTCGAAGCTGCCATATTCGCTCTCGGTATGCAGGCCGGCATCGGACCAGCCATAGACCAGGCGGCCCTGCAGGGATTTCTGCTGGCGGAACATGCGCCGTGCCGAGATCGGCCCCATGATCCAGACCACGAGAAGAATGGCCAGGAAGGGCAGGAGCGAAATGCCGAGCAGCATGGGCCAGCTGGCGAGGGCCCGATCCACGCCGTCGATGAAGGTCAGGAAAGCCACGAAACCCAGCCAGAGGCAGGTCCAGGCGATCAAGACTTTCCGTTGCCTGAGGCTGGTGAGCGTATAAAGCCCGTTGGCGGCGACCACGTCATCGGCAACCAGGGCGAATGATTCCGTTCGCTCCATGCGTCAGGACGTTTCGGAGAGGAAACGGCGGACGGTGACGCGCGAGGTGATGGCTGTCAGCGCGGCGATGACCGGCACCACGGCCAGGATGCCGATAATGCCATCTATGCCCAGCGCGAAGCGGCCGAACAGCACGCCGACCTGGGCGCCGGCTTCGCTCGACAGCATATTGCCGGCCGCCGTGCCGATCAGCGCGAAGAACAGCATGGCCGCGACGGTGCCCAACAGTCCGCCCTGCAGGCCGATGGACAGGAACCGCCCCTGGAATTCGCCGGCAATGAATTTGTTGGAGGCCCCGATATAGTGGAGCACATCGACGATTTCGCGATTGGTCGCCATGGCGCCGCGGGTGGCGAAGACGATGGCGAGCACGGTGGCGGCGCCGATCAGGATGAGCACGAGCAGGCCTGAAAGCACGATGGTGCCGGCCATGGTGTTGAGCTGCTGGCGCCAGGCGGCATGGGTGTCGAGGCTGGCGCCCTTGACGGCGGCGAGGTTGCGCCCGAGCCCCTCGATATCGGCATCGGTGGGATCGGCCAGTTGCACCACGACGAGGCGCGGGATTTCGATGGCGGTGAGGTCGAGCCCGGTGCCGAGCCAGGGCTCGAGCAATTGCTGGCTTTCCGCGATGGTCAGCGCGCGGGCCGAGGCGACGCCGGGGGTCGATTCAGCCAGGGACACGGCAGTGCGCAGGTTGCTTTCCATCACCTCGCCCTCGACGGGGCGGATCTGGATGGTGACTTCGCGGCCGACATCGGCCGACCAGGCAATGGCCGATTTCTGTACCAGCACCACGCCGCCCAGGGTCACGGCGGAGAGGAAGCTCATGATGGTGATCAGCAGCAGCAGGGTGCGGCCGGCCACGCTCTTTTCGGGAACGATGGGAGCCGCGCCCTTGCGCGAGGGCCAGAAGCGGAGAACGCGTTCAATCATGGATCACCAGCTCGCCCTTGCTGAGCAGCATGCGCGGATAGTTGAACTGATCCAGCAGCGGCAATTCGTGGGTGGCCAGGATGATGGTCATGCCCAGGGTGCGGTTGAGTTCGGCGAAGAGATGGACCAGCCGGCTCGACAGGTCGGGGTCGACATTGCCGGTGGGTTCGTCGGCCAGCAGCACCTTTGGCCGGGCGATGACGGCGCGGGCAATGGCGGCGCGCTGTTTTTCGCCGCCCGACAGCAGCGAGGGCAGGGCATTCATGCGCTCGCCCAGGCCGACCCATTCGAGCAGTTCGGTGACATTGGGGCGGTATTCGCTTTCCGGCTGCCCCAGCACGCGCAAAGGCAGGGCCACGTTCTCGAAGGTGGTCAGGTGATCGAGCAGGCGGAATTCCTGGAACACGATGCCGATATGGCGGCGCATCTGCAGCAGGCGGTCCTGGGTGAGATTGCTCACATCCTCGCCGAACATGGTGACGCGGCCCCTGGAGGGCTTGAGCGAGAGCAGCAGCAGGCGCAGCAGGCTGGTCTTGCCCGAGCCGGAGGGCCCGGTGAGGAAATGGAACGAGCCCGGCTCGACCGAAAAGGTCAGGTCCCGCAGGATCTCGGGACCATTGCCATAGCGCAGCCCGACATTGGAAAACTCGATCAAGAACAGAGGCTCCGCAATTGGTGCGCAGATCAAGGCGAATCAGGTGTCGGGCGCATCATAACAGCCATGAGTGCCGCATGCGCTGACCAGCGTCCATGTGGGTAGTAAAGCGGCGCAAATGTGGTGGATTGCCGAGACGGGCGGATTGGTTTGAGGAGTTTTAACCCCCGCCCGCTAGGGTCGGGCTGACTTATTCCGTCCACCATTCCGTCTGGCCCGATGATCATCACCTGTCCGCATTGCCAGACCAAGTATCAGGTGACCTACGAGGCCATTGGCTCGGCAGGTCGCAAGGTGCAGTGCGCTCATTGCCGGCGGGACTGGCAGCAGCAGCCGCTGGAAGAGGAAGCTACGCCCGAGCAGAAACAGGCTTTCGTGACCATCGAGGAAGACGGGCTCGATGAAGCCATGTCGGCCGAGGAGCGTGCGGTGGCGGCCGAAGCGGCGCAGCGGCTGGAACTGGAGCGGCAGGCCGAGGCCTTGAGCACCGCCAAGGTCGATGCGGCAATCCTGCGCCGGCGGCAGCGGGCCTTTGCGCGTCGGCAGACCGCCATGGCCGCCGACCTGCCACTGGCGCGGCTGCGGCGGACTTTGCGCATTGCAGGCTTCGTGCTGCTCGGCGCGATCCTCCTCACCGCCTATTTCGGCCGAGTGCAGGTGGTCGAGCGCTTCCCGGCCATGGCCGGCGTCTATGGCGCTGTCGGCCTCGGCGTCAACGTGGTGGGACTCGATTTTTCCAATGTGTCCAGCCTGCGCACCCTGCGCGACGGCAAGGAAGTGCTTGTTGTCTCGGCCCAGATCGTCGGCAAGATGCCCGAGCCGGTCACCGTGCCGCCTGTCGTGGTGACGCTGGTCGATGAGCAGGGAAACGGCATCTACGAATGGAGCGTCACCCCTTCGGTGCGCGACCTGATGGCCGGCGAGCGCGCGACCTTCGACACCCAGTTGACCCTGCCGCCGGGCGAGGCGGCGCGGGTTCGCCTCAGCTTTGCCGGCGGGCAGAGCACGCCCATCGTCGCGGCCGAAACCAGGGCCGCCGAAAAACCGGCCGCGGCCGGTTCAGACAATTCCATTCTACCGGAGCAGCATTGATGGCCCGCATATTGGTTGCCGAAGACGATCCCTCGGTGCGCGCCTTCGTGGTAAGCGCCCTGACCATGAAGGGGCATGAGGTCGTCGCCGAGGAAGATGGCGGCCTTGCCGCCGAAACGGTCGACAGCGAAGAAGGCCGCTTCGACCTGCTGTTGTCGGATATCAAGATGCCGATCATGGATGGCATCGGGCTGGCGCTGCATGTGGCGGCCAAATACCCCGATATCATCATCGTGCTGATGACCGGCTTTGCCGACCAGCGCGAGCGGGCGCATGGGCTCGAGGCGCTGATCTACGACGTCATCACCAAGCCGTTCACCCTGGCCGACCTGATCGCCAAGGTCGATGACGCGCTTGCAGGCAAGCCGGTGGAAGTGGTGTCGCTGGGCCGGCAGGCCCAGCTACAGTAGCGATCACAGCCAGTCGGGTACCGAATCCAGCGCGATCAGCTCGTCCAGCGACTTGCGCGGGCGGATCACGTGGAAGCGGTCGCCATCGACCAGCACTTCGGGGATCAGCGCGCGCGAATTATAGGTCGAGGCCATGACCGCGCCATAGGCGCCGGCGCTCATCACCGCCAGCAGGTCGCCTTCCCTGACGCCGGGCATGGTGCGGGCCTTGGCGAGATAATCGCCAGTTTCGCAGACCGGGCCGACGATATCGGCGGTGATGGGGGCGAGGTTGGAGTGGTTGACCGGCACCATGTCGTGATGGGCCTCGTAGAGCGTGGGGCGGATCAGGTCGTTCATCGCCGCATCGACGATGACGAAATTGGTGCCGCCTTCCTTCACATATTCGACCCTGGTGACCAGGATGCCGGCATTGCCCACCAGCAGGCGCCCCGGCTCGATCACCAGGCTACAGCCGAGCTGGCCCACCTTGTCGCGGATCACTGCGGCATAGGCTTCGGGATGGGGCGGGGCGTCCTGGTCGTGGTGATAGGGAATGCCCAGCCCGCCACCGACATCGACGTGGCTGATGGCATGGCCATCGGCGCGCAAAGCCTTGACCAGCTCGGCCATCAGCCCGAAGGCGGTGCCGAAGGGTTCGAGATCGGTCAGCTGGCTGCCGATATGCATATCGACGCCCACCGCCTCGACATTGGGCAGTTCGGCGATGCGGCGATAGACGTCGCGGGCTCTGATATAGGGAATGCCGAACTTGTTCTCGGCCTTGCCGGTCGAGATCTTGGCATGGGTGCGGGCATCGACATCGGGATTGATGCGCACCGAAACGCGGGCGGTGAGGCCCATATCGGCGGCCACCATCGACAGGCGTTCCAGCTCGGGCTCGCTCTCGACATTGAAGCACTTGATGCCGGCTTGCAGCCCGCGGCGCATTTCGGCAATGGTCTTGGCGACACCGGAAAAGACGATCTTGTCCGGCCGGATGCCGGCGGCCAGCGCCCGCTCCAGTTCACCCAGGGACACCACATCGGCGCCGGCGCCTTCCGACGCCATCAGCTTGAGCACCGCCTGGTTGGAATTGGCCTTCATGGCATAGGCCAGCAGCGTCGGAATGCCCTCGAAGGCTTGCTGCACCACGCGCACATGCCGGCGCAGGGTGGCGCTGGAATAGACATAGAAGGGCGTGCCCACCTTGGCGGCGAGGTCGTTGAGATTGACGTCCTCGGCGTAAAGGGTGCCGTCGCGGTGGGTGAAATGGTGGACCATTGCTCGTTTCCTGCCTTCCCTCTCCCCTTGCGGGAGAGGGTGCCCGAAGGGCGGGTGAGGGGTTCTGTCCACCCCTCGGGACCCCTCATCCGGCGCTACGCGCCACCTTCTCCCGCAAGGGGAGAAGGGAAGGTGCTCATGCTCTAGTGCAGCGCTGAAAAAAACAAAAGCAGGACTTACCGATCCGGCTCATAGGCGGCTTCGATGCGGTCGGCGACGAGGGACTGCAATTGCCAGAGATGGGGGTCGTGGATGCCCATGTCTTCCAGGTGCCGCACCGTGGCGAACAGATATTCGGCCATGGAGCCGCGCGAGCCGACCGCGGTAGCCAGGACTTCGGCAATGGCATCGATGCTGAGGCCCGAAACATAGCGGCCGGAATGGCGGTCGATGCAGAAAGTGATGGCGCGGATCACCCGGTCGCCGCTGCGCACATTGACCCAGCGCGGCGGGAAGGGCGAGGGAAGCCAGCCCATTTCGCGTTCCAGCAACTTGGTCATGGCCTCGTCGATCCGGCCCGGGGGCAGGCGATAAAGCACGCCATTGCAGGCGCCGCCGCGATCGAGCGCCAGCATCAGGCCGGGATTGGCGTCGCTGCCGCGAAAGCGGTTGTTCCAGCCGAGGCAAAAGGAACGATGCCAGCCATGCACGCGGCCGGTGCGCATTTCGACAAAGTCGCAGGCCGGCTTCCAGATCAGCGAGCCATAGGCGAAGATCCAGACCTCGTCATGGTCGCGATCCGGCCCGAGCAGGGTATCGATGGTGCGCCGGTAGTCGTCCGGCGCCGTCGCGCGCAGGCCGGGCGGCGGTGGCGGCATGTCCTCGGAGGGATCTTCGGGCCTGAGATAGCCGACATGACGCTCGGTGAGGCGCATCTGTCGGATTTTCTTGTGCAATGTTCTCTCCGTTCTTCCCTTCTCCCCTTGAGGGAGAAGGTGCCCGAAGGGCGGATGAGGGGTTGTTTCCGCCAGCATTGAAGCATGGGAGAGCGCAGAACCCCTCACCCGGCAATTCTTCTGAACGAAGAATTGCCACCCTCTCCCTCAAGGGGAGAGGGAAAGGTGGCGCAATGCCCAGCCCTATTCAACCCCGCCATCACCATGGCCGGCATGCTTCTTCTTGCCGAGTGGGCGCGGCTCATGCTCCTGGCCGGTCAGTTCGGTCTTCCAGCGGGCGGCCTGAACAAGCACATTGGCGGGAGCCGTGCCGCCATAGCTCTGTCGTGCAGCGACGGAAGCCTCGACGGTCAGCACCTTGTGGATGCGGCTGTCGATGCGCTGGTCGATAAACTTGAAGTCCTCGATGGTCAGCCCTTCCAGGCCGCAATTCTTCTGTTCGGCCAAAGCCACGATCTGCCCGGTAATGTGATGGGCGTCGCGGAAGGGAATGTTCAGCTCGCGCACCAGCCAGTCGGCAATGTCGGTGGCGGTGGAAAAGCCCGCCGAGGCCGAGGCGCGCATGCGCTCGCGATTGGGCACCAGGTCGCCGACCATGCCGGTCATGGCGGCCAGCGACAGGGAGAGGGCGTCGAGCGCGTCGAAGGCGACTTCCTTGTCTTCCTGCATGTCCTTGGAATAGGCGAGCGGCAGGCCTTTCATCACCACGAGCAGGCTGGTCAGCGCACCGAGGATGCGGCCGATCTTGGCGCGCACCAGTTCGGCGGCGTCCGGATTGCGCTTCTGCGGCATGATCGAGGAGCCGGTGGTGAACTTGTCGGAAAGCCGTACGAAGCCGAACTGGGCCGAACTCCAGATCACCATTTCCTCGGCAAAACGGGAGAGGTGCATGGCGCAGATCGAGGCAGCGGCCAGCGTTTCGAGAATGAAATCGCGGTCGGAGACGGCGTCGAGACTATTGGCCGTCGGCCGGTCGAAGCCGAGCTTTTCGGCCGTCATCGATCGGTCGATGGGGTAGGGCGTGCCGGCCAGCGCGGCCGAGCCCAGCGGGCTTTCATTGAGGCGCTTGCGGGCATCGAGCAGCCTCCCGGCATCGCGGCCAAGCATTTCGACATAGGCGAGCAGGTGGTGGCCGAAGGTCACCGGCTGGGCACTTTGCAGGTGCGTGAAGCCGGGCATGATGGTCTCGGCTTCTTCCTCGGCGCGGGTGACCAAAGCCAGTTGCAGCGTCTGCACCTGGGTCACCAGCGTGTCGATCGTATCGCGGACATAGAGCTTGAAATCGGTCGCCACCTGATCGTTGCGCGAACGGGCGGTGTGCAGCCGGCCGGCGGCATCGCCGATCTTTTCGCGCAGGCGGCTTTCGACATTCATATGGATGTCTTCCAGCGCCCGCGAGAACGTGAAGCTGCCGCCCTCGATTTCGGCCAGCACCTCGGCTAGACCGGCAATGATGGCGTCGCGGTCCGCATGCGTCAGAATGCCCGTCTCTGCGAGCATTGTGGCATGGGCCACCGATCCGGCAATATCCTGGCGGAACAGGCGCTGGTCGAATCCGATCGAGGCGTTGATTTCTTCCATGATGGCGTCGGGGCCGGTGGCAAACCGTCCGCCCCACATCTTGTTGCTCATTGCCGGAGACCTCTATGACCGATACGCAAGCACCCCTTCCCGGAGCACCGAGCCGGGTCCGGCTGTGGATCATCCTGGGTTTGGCGGGATTGGCGGTAGCTATAGCGGCGTGGGTGTGGCTCGGCAATGCCGGGCAGGCAAAGGAATGCCCGGTGCAGCGGGAGGCGGCCGAGGCCATCGACATGGCGGCGGTGGGAGAACTGGCGGCGCTCAACGGCACCGGCGAGGGGCGCGGCTACGCGACCATGGCGTTCAAAGATGCCGCCGGCAAGGACATGACCATTGCCGATTTCAAGGGCAAGGCGCTGCTGGTCAATTTCTGGGCCAGTTGGTGCGTGCCCTGCCGCGAGGAAATGCCGGCGCTTGACGCGCTGGCCACCAAATACAATTCGGATGCCTTCATGGTGCTGCCCATCAATCTCGATATCGGGGCAGGCGGCCAGGACAAGGCGCAGGCTTTCCTCGACGAGAACAGCTTCGCCAATCTGCCGCTCTATGCCGACGACACCTTTGCCGCCTTCGAACGCCTCAAGCAACAGGCGGTGGCGGTCGGCCTGCCCGCGACGCTGGTGCTGGACGAGAATGGCTGCGAACTGGCCGTGCTGCAGGGCCCGGCCCATTGGGACACGCCCGATGGCGAGGCGGTGGTCGAGAAGATGATCGAGCTGGTTTCCTAAGTCGCGTTTCCGAACCGCAAAACCGTTGCCACTTTTGCTGGAAACGCTCTAGACCAGCCGGTCCACATCCGCGCCGGTATAGATGGCCGGGGGCGCGATATCGGCTTCCGGGTGCAGCAATGCCGTCCTGTCATGTTCGCGCTGCGCCGCCACGCTGAGATCGGCGCGCAGGCGGGCGACTTCGACCAGTGCATTGCCCTGTCCGGCGGCGGCGTGGGCCTTGCGGCTGATCATGATGGCGGGGCTGATGCCGATGGCGGCGCTCATGGAGGACCCTCCGGCGGCTAGGCCAGCTTGTCGATCTTGGCGCCCTGTCCGGGCGGCGGTGCCGAAAGCGCGGTCTGCATCAGGGTTTCGAGCAGATCGGTCTGCATTTCATGCGCCTTCTTGAACACGGCGATCTGCATGCTGTTCTGCAGCTTCATCGAGTTCATCTGCAGCATCTGCATCGAGAGGTCGGTATTCATAGCGGACCTCCTTTCGCTGGCAGTCCACGGCCAACTCTAGGCAGCGGTTATGAACAAAACCTTGGGCAATCGTGGCAATTTCGTGAAATCTTTAGCGGCCGCCCAGCAGTGCCACGTCGCGCCGCTTTAGCCCGGCCGCCAGCACTACGCCGGTGACAAAGCCACCCAGATGCGCCCACCAGGCCACCGGCTCTTCCGAGCCGATCAACACGTAGAAGAGCTGCGTCGCCACCCAGAAGCCCAGCATCCAGAAGGCGGGGACCGGCAGGGGAATGGGGATGACGATGCGCGCCAGCACGAAGACGCGGGCATGGGGGTAGAGCAGGATATAGGCGCCCATCACCCCGGCCACGGCGCCCGAGGCGCCGATCAGCGGACCGTTGTCGTTGAGGTTGAACACCAGATGCGCCAGGGCGGCGCAGACACCGCAGGCGAGGTAGAACAGCAGGAATTTGGCGTGGCCCAGCGCGTCCTCGATATTGTCGCCGAAGACCCAGAGGAACAGCATGTTGCTGAGCAGATGCAGCCAGTTGACGTGCAGGAACTGATAGGTCAGCAGCGTGGCCCAATCGGGCAGCCAGGGCAGAGGCTGGGGATAGACGTCGCGCACCACGATGGGGATCATGCCGAAATTGATGGTGGCCTGGTCGAAGGTGGCCGGCGGCAGTACCGATTGCAGCAGGAAGCAGAGCGTGGTGATCGCGATCAGCCCGTAATTCACGTAGGGGAAGCGGATGTGGCGGATGGCGTTGCGATCATGCAGCGGCAGGAACATCAGCCGCCCTTCTTGATGTCGCCATGGTTGCCGGGCACCCACAGCACGTCCTTGACGCCATTGGCATTGGCTACGCGCGACAGCACGAAGAGCAGGTCGGAGAGGCGGTTGAGATAGCGCAGGGCCTCGGGGCTGGTATCGGGCTCGGCCGCCGCCAGTTCCACGGTGATGCGCTCGGCCCGCCGCGTTACGGTGCGCGCCACATGGAGGCAAGCCGCGAGTGGGGAACCGCCGGGCAGGATGAAGCTGCGGAGCGGTTCGAGCTCGGCATTGTAATGGTCGATCTGCTTTTCGAGGAATTCGGTCTGTACCGGGCGGATGCGCAGCGAGGGATATTCGGCATCGGCTGCGTCGGCGCCGGGCGTCGCCAGGTCCGAGCCGACGTCGAACAGGTCGTTCTGGATGCGGCCCAGCAGCATGTCGATCCGGGGCATGGAATTGGTATGCAGCCGCGCCATGCCGATCGTGGCATTGGCTTCCTCGACCGTGCCATAGGCGTCGATGCGCGGGTCGTATTTGGGCCGGCGGGGGCCGCGCACGAGTCCTGTCGTGCCGTCGTCGCCGGTGCGCGTATAGATGCGGTTGAGCTTGATCATGGCTGGCGGCCCTAGCCGCGGCCGCTGCCGAAGAAGAACAGCGCGCCCAGCAGCAGGATCAGGGCCACGGCCTGTCCGGCGACGCGCAGGCGCATCAGGCGCTGGCTGGTATTGCCCGGCCCGCCCTTCATCATGTTCCACAGGCCCAGGCCGAGCACGATGACGACGAAGAGCAGTGCAAGGGCGATGGCGATATTGAGAGCGGTCTGCATGAGGTCCTACCGATTGGTCTGCTGGTCATTGATATAGGCGGTGAGTCCCTCGGCCAGCGCGTCATAGATGGCACGAATCCGGTGCGACGTGAACAATTCCCTGTGCGTGGTCAGCCAGATCGGCAGCGGCGGGATGGCCAGGTCCAGCGGCAAAGCCACCATGCCCGGCGTGCGATGCACCAGGTTGAGCTGGCCGAAGCCGATACCCAGCCCCGCCTTGATCAGTTCCCACAGATGGGCCTGGTCGTCCGAGCGCAGCATGAAATGATCGCGGGTGATGGAAAAGCCCAGGCCCCGCGCATGGGTCAGGATGGCGTCGGAGCGGTCGAAGCCGATGAGGTCGTGTTCCCACAGATCCGCCAGCTCGAGCGGCTGGCCGCGGCGGGCGAGGTAGCTTTCATGCGCCACCGCCACCAGCGGAATATCGCCGAGATAGCGGGTGACCAGTTCGAGCTGGGTCGGCCGGAACATGCGGACGGCAATGTCGGCTTCGCGCATCAGCAGGTTTTCCGCCGAATCGGAGGGTATGGTCTCGATGGCGATGCGCGGATGCAGGTCGCGGATCGGCACCAGCAGGCCGGGCAGCACATAGTTGGAAATCATGGCGCTGGCGGTGAGCCGCACCGTGCCGCCGACATCTTCCTGCGCCCCCGCCGCGACGATGCCGGCCTCCGCCAGCGCCGCCTGGGCGCGGGTCACCGGCTCATAGAGGCGGAGCGCCGTGGCATTGGGCTTGAGGCCGTTCATGGTCCGCTCGAACAGGTTCAGCTCCAGGTCGGCCTCCAGCGTTTCCACATGCCGGCCGATGGTGGGCTGGCTGAGCCCGATGGCCCGCGCCGCGCCCGAGAGCGAGCCTTCCGCCACTACGGCGGCAAAACTGCGCCACAGCGCCCAATCCGGTTGCCTATTCATTCTTGAATGTTGAACCCACGATATCTGTCAATCGTCATACGATAACGTATCGAGCATGATGCTGTCATCAAGCAATCGAGGAACACATCATGAGCAAGGGTAATGTCACTGTCCTGGGCAGCAACGGCCATCTGGGCAATGCTGCCGTGGTCGCCTTTCAGCAAGCCGGCTGGGCCGTCACGGGCCTGGGCCGAAGCAATCGCCGCCTGGTCGCGGGCACGCATTTCATCGCCGGGGATGCCGACGACCTTGATGTGGTCAAGGCGGCCATCGCCGATGCCGATGTCGTGGTGCATGGTCTGCATCTGCGCTACGACCGCTGGGGCAATGGCCGGGCCGAGGCGCAGTTGCAGGTGGTGCTGGATGCCATGAGGGGCAGCGGCAAGACGCTGCTGTTTCCCGGCACGATCTACAATTACCGCGCCGGGGATCGCGTGGTCGGGCCCGAACTGCGGCAGGATGCCGAGGCGCCGCGCGGCGCCATCCGCATCCGGCTCGAACAGATGCTGGCCAAGGCGGCGCGCGAGGACGGGTTTCAGGTCATCATCCTGCGGGCCGGCGATTTCTACGGGCCGGGCAATCGTGGCGAATGGTTCGAAGCGGCCATGCTGATGGATCACGCCAAGGGCAAGGTCTACCATATGGGCGATCTCGACCTGCGCCATAGCTGGGCCTATCTGCCCGATCTTGGCCGCGCCTTCGTGGCTCTGGCGGAGCAGCGGGCGCGCCTCGCCCGGTTCGAGAATTTCCACTTTGCCGGCCATTGGGTGAGCCATCGCCAGATGCTGACGGCCATCCGCAAGGCCGCGCCCAAACCGCTCGAGCCGGCGCCGCTGGCCTGGTGGATGCTGCGCGCGGTGGGCTTGGTCAATCCGGTCATGCGCGACATTTATCGCATGCGCTATCTGTGGCTGAACGAAATGGAGCTGACGGACAAGCGGCTTGATGGGGTGCTGGGGGAGGGGTTTGTCACGCCGCTGGACGAGGCGGTTGCGGCGACGGTGACCGAGCTGCTGGGTGAGCAGGGCAAGGCGGCGGCGTGACAGAACTACACGAGACCTCATGGTGAGCTTGTCGAACCACGAGGTCGGGTGAGTGGAGCTGTCGTGCCACGCCCTCGTGGTTCGACGGGCTCACCATGAGGGCTACTGGGCGCTAGAGCCCCACCGCCCGTCGTACATCCTCCGGGGTCCAACCCTGTTCGCGCAAACCCCGCAGGCTCTCCGACCCCCGCGACTTGGCCAGCTTCTTGCCTGCATCGTCCAGGATCAGCCGGTGAAAATTGTAAATCGGCGAGGGCAGGCCCAGCAGCATCTGCAAGAGAACATGAATATCGGTCGCGGCTTCCATGTCGCGGCCGCGCGTCACATGCGTGATGCCCTGCGCCGCATCGTCGACCACGACGCTGAGGTGATAGCTTGTCGGCGTGCCCTTGCGTTGCAGCACGACATCGCCCCAGCGCTCGGGGCGGGCATGGCGGACCTGCGGGCGGTCGGTGACCAGTGGGCCGACCACAGTAAAGGTCAGCATGCCGACCCGATCCATGGCCTTTGCCGTGTCGAGCCGGAACTGTACCGGGTCGCCGCGCTCCAGCCGGGTGATCTGCTCGCCCCGGTCGAGATGCCGGCAGGTGCCGGGATAGAGCGGGGCGCCATCGGGGTCGGTGCCCTCAGCGGCGGCAGCGATTTCGCTGCGTGAGCAGAAGCAGGGATAGAGCAGGCCGTGGTCGCGCAGGCGGTTGCCCGCCTCGGCGTAAGCGTCCATATGCTGGGACTGGTGCAATACCGGCTCGGGCCAGTCGAGGCCGAGCCAATGCAGGTCACTTAATATCGCGGCGGTGAATTCGGGTTTACTGCGCTCGGCGTCGATGTCTTCGATCCGCAGCAAAGCGGTGCCGCCGAGCAGGCTGGCGGCCTGCCAGGTGTAAAGCGCCGAAAAGGCATGGCCGAGATGCAGCAGCCCATTGGGGCTGGGCGCGAAGCGAAGGACGGGACTGGATGACTGTTTTGACACGAGGCGTTTCTACATGAGCCTGCTTGCGCCGTCACCGCGCCTCGACAGCGTCGCTGCCATTACCGGCCATATCGAGGCCCTGGTGGAGATCGACCCGCGGCTTGCCGCCGTGCGGGATTTTGCCGGCGATGTGCAGCCTCGCGTGGCAAGGCGCGGCTTTGCCGGCATGGCCAAGGTCATCACCGGCCAGCAGGTCTCCGTCGCCAGCGCCAATGCCATCTGGACCCGATTCGAAAACCTGGCCGGCGCGCTCGATCCCACGACCTATCTCACCCTGAGCGAAGAGCAGGTGCGCGGCACCGGCTTTTCCGGCAGCAAGTTCCGCACCGTGCGCGCCATTGCCGAGGCCATGGTGGCCGGCACGCTCGATTTCGACCATCTCGAAACCCTGCCGGCCGAAGAGGCGGTGCGCTATCTGGTGGCCCACAAGGGCATCGGGCCATGGACGGCCGAAGTCTATCTGATGTTCTGCGCCGGCCATCCCGATGTGTTTCCGGCCGGGGACCTGGCCCTGCTCAAGGCGGTGCAGCACGGGCTTGGGCTTGACGCTCGCCCCGCCATAAAGGACATGATTGGCATCGCTGCGGGCTGGACCCCGCATCGTTCTGCTGCGGCGCTGCTGTTCTGGCGCTACTTCGCGGTCATGCGCGACCGGGAAGGTATCCTGCTGTGATGGTCGGGGCACATGACAGAGATCGATCGCATCTATGAGGCTGCCTTTGTTCCCGAGCTTTGGCCGGAGGTGCTGGGGCAGCTCGCCACACGGGCCGGTGCGCATTCCGGCGCTATCCTGATCGTCGATCCCAGGCTGCCGCCGCTGTTCAGCGCAACGCCCAATGTGGTCGATACGCTGGCCGATTTCGCCCAAGGCCCCGTCTGGTACGACAATGCTCCGGCGCTTCGCCTGCGCCGGATGAAATATCCCGGCTTCCTCGAACGCGCCGACTTCTTCACCGAAGACGAGCGCAACGGGCACAACCCCTATGACGACAACATGGTCAGGATCGGCGCCGACTGGCAGGTCGGCTCGGTCGTGGACATGCCCGATGGCGAATTTGCGCTTTTCACCTTCGAGCGGCAGCGCGGGCTTCCCGATTTCGACAGGCGGGATTTTGCTTTGCTGGACAGTTTCAGGCCGCATCTGGCGCGCGCCAGCCCTATTGGCCTGGCGGCTGCAGATGGAACGGGCCAGTGCCGGTGTCGCTGCGCTGGAGGCCATCGGCATTCCTGCCGCGATCATCTCGGCCAGGGGCGTGGCGATTGCCAGCAATTCCCTGTTCGAAGCGCTGACCGACGTGTTGCGTCCCGCAGCTTTCGGCCGGCTGGCCGCACGCGACCGGTTAGCCGACCAGTTGCTGCAGGCCGCGCTGCCCGGGCAGGGCGTGCCCGTTCCCGAGGTGCGGTCGATCCCGATGCGGCTGGTCGATTCCGACCGCGCCATCGTCACCCATGTCATTCCGCTGCAGCGCTCTGCCAGCGATATTTTCGACCAGGGCGCCGCCATGGTCGCGGTGAGCGGATATTCGGCGGGCGGCAATGTGCCGACCGAGCCGCTGCTGCGCGGATTGTTCGACCTGTCGGTGGCCGAGGCCAGGATTGCCGCCGGGCTGGCGGCCGGCCTCACCCTGGCCGAAGTGGCCCAGCAGCGCGGCATCGGCATGGCCACGGCGCGCACGCATCTGGCGCAGGTCCTGCGCAAGACCGGCACGCGCCAGCAGGGGCAGCTCATCGCCCTGCTCAAGGGTTTCGGACCCGGCCGCCTCAACGGGGATGGATGAGCGTCGATCTGGCCCCCTCCCGGCTGAATCCGGATTTGTTGCGGCGCGGCAACAGTTTGGCCGTCTCCTGTCATCGGTCCAATTGCACTCATTCATATGAATGATGGCAGCGCGCGTCCGATCCCTATCCTGCGGCATGACCACAGGGTGAAGGGAGACGAGCGGTGCTGATTGGACGGTTTGCAGGGGCGGGCGCACTTGCGCTGACGATGATGAGCACGGCAGTGCTGGCACAGGACGCCACGGACTGGAACGGCTTTTACGCCGGCATCTATGGCGGCTATGGCCTCGACATGGATGGCAGCTCGATCTCCACTGTCGGGCCGGCGACGCTCGACCTGGGTGGTGGCGACGTCCTGACGGGCAGCCTTGCGACCGAAACCGGCCGCATCAATGGCATTCATGGCGGCGTTGTCGGCGGCTACAATTATCAGCGGGACCGGCTGGTGCTGGGCCTCGAGGCCGGTTTCGGCCTGGGCGCCTTCGGCAAGACCAACAGCACGGTGGCCGCCCTCAGCATGACCGACGGGGTCAATACGGCCACGATCGACTATACCGACACCACCAGTTTCAACATCGACTGGCTGACCACCCTGCAGGGCCGCATGGGCTTCACCCAGGACAACTGGCTGTTCTACCTCAAGGGCGGCGTCGTCATGGCCAATGGCTCGGTTTCCAGCAATTCGCGGCTGACTCTGGCCGATCCGGGTGGCCTGCTCGGCCTGCCGGGCATCGACCTGCCCTCAAGCAGCACTGCCAACCAGTTGCTGATCGGCCCCGCCTTCGGCTTCGGCGCCGAAGCCATGGTGACCGAGGCGGTCTCGATCTCGGCCGAATACAGCTTTATCGGCCTGCCTGCGCTGGAAGCGCCCGCCGGTGGACTCGGCCTGGGCCTGGGCGGGCTTTTCGGTGGCGGCGGCGGCAGCCACGACGCGGCCATGCATCAGGTCAAAGCCGGGATCAACTACCACTTCTGACCCCGACTGGAGTCCGGCCTGCCTCCGGCCGGACTCATTTCTCGCCAGACCGGGACGTTCATGCTAGGCGGAACCCATTGCAAGGTTCGAGGTCGCCATGTCCGTCAAACTCTCCGGCCCCATGCTGCCGCCCGCCTCCGGCGGTGTTCCCAAACAGGCGGTGGTGCTGCTGCATGGTTATGGCAGCGACGGCAATGACCTGATCGGGCTGGCGCCGCATTGGCAGGATGCCCTGCCCGACGCGGTCTTCATCTCGCCCAATGCGCCCGAGCAATGCCGGCAACTGGCCTCGGGCTTTCAGTGGTTCGATATCGCCTTCGAGGGCGACCGGCTGGCCAGTCGGCAGCTCGGCGTGGCGCAGGCGCGGCCGGTGCTGGTCGAATTTCTCGATGATCTGTGGCGCCAGAGCGGCATCGGGCCGGAAAACACCATTCTGGCCGGCTTCAGCCAGGGTGCGATGATGGCGCTGCATGTGGGGCTGTCGCTCGACAGGCCGCTTATGGGCATTATCGCCTTTTCCGGCGCCTTCGTGCCACCGGAGGGATTCGGCAGCGCCGTCCTGGCCAAAAGCCCGGTTTGTCTGGTGCATGGCGACATGGACGAGGTGGTCGATCCCGAACTCAGCGCCGATGCCGACGTGGCCCTGCGACTGGCCGGCTATGACGTGGCCTATCACGTCAGCGCGGGCGTCGGCCACGGCATCGCGCCGGACGGGCTGGCTTTCGCCACCGCCTTCATCGAGAGAATTGCCGCGAAATAAGCCATCGCTTCCCGCTTCACAGCCCTGACACAAAGGGCTTAGTATAAGGGAGCTATGGACTTACTCGATTCCCGTTCCGGGAGACTCAAGTGACGATCCACGTGTCGCCTGAGGCCTGTCCCGCCCTCGTGCTGAATGCCGACTTCCGGCCTCTCAGCTACTATCCGTTGTCGTTATGGTCGTGGCAGGACGCCATCAAGGCGGTGTGCCTGGATCGCGTGAATATCGTGTCGCATTACGACACGGTCATTCATTCTCCCAGCTTCGAAATGCAATTGCCCAGCGTCGTGTCGCTGCGCGACTACGTGAAGCCGGCGCGCCACCCGGCCTTTACGCGCTTCAACGTGTTCCTGCGCGACCGCTTCCAGTGCCAGTATTGTGGCTCAAAGGATGACCTGACGTTCGATCACGTCATTCCTCGCTCCAAGGGCGGCCAGACCACCTGGGAAAATGTCGTGGCCGCCTGCGCGCCCTGCAACCTGCGCAAGGCCAATCGCATGCCCAGCGAAATCCGCATGTTCCCGCACCAGAAGCCATACCATCCCACCGTGCATGACCTGCACAACAATGGCCGCGCCTTCCCGCCCAACCACCTGCACCAGAGCTGGCTGGACTATCTCTACTGGGATATCGAGCTGGAGCCGTAGAGCGGTTCTCCTTGCGTCCGGGTCGGCCAATAACTATTATTGGTTGATCTCAAGCGGAGAGAAAGCCATGGCCATTAGCGCAGAACTGGGCGACACCCTGGAACAGGTCGTGACCGAACTGGTTGAAAACGGACGCTACAATTCCAAGAGCGAAGTTTTGCGCGAAGGCGTCCGGCTGGTGCAGGAGCGTGAGGCGCGGTTCCGGGAACTGGATGCGAAAATCCAGGTGGGGCTGGATGATATCGAGGCGGGTCGAGTGACACCTGCAGAAGAAGTCTTCGCCGAACTACGAGAGCTTATTGAGCAGATTGCTCGCAAGGCGTCGTGATGCGTGTCGTCTTCGCCGATGCGTCGCGAGCTGACCTACGAAACATCACTATCTTCATTACTGGTGATAGCCCGTCACGGGCTCGCAGTTTTGTTGCCGAACTCGCGAGTGCTTGTACATCGTTGGCTGATAAGCCGCTCCGCTACCCGCTCATACCGGAATATGAGGCTAAGGGCCTTCGCCGTCGTCCTTACGGCAACTACGCCATTATCTATAAAGTCGGTGCCAATACCATCACCATAGCGCGCGTGCTGCATGCGGCGATGGACCTAGATGTTGCGCTGGGCGGCAGTTAGCCCCGCCTATGCCGCATTTGCGCAGCGATCGAAATGCCCAGCAGCGCCACGATGGCGACCGAGACCAGGGCATTATAGCCGGCCAGCGAAATGCCGAGGAAGCGGAACTGCACCACATCGCAGCCGATGACCGGGGTGAGGTTGCTCAGCGCGTTGAAGTCCATGGTCTCGCCGATGCCGGTGCAGGCGGTGGGGCCGGGCCAGAAGCCCCATTCGACGCCGGCATGGAAGACGCCCATATAGGCGCCCCAGATGAAGATGGCCGTGACGATGGCCATGGCGATGTACCACACAGTCAGCGGCAGGCGGTTCCAGGTGAGCAGCACGAGCAGCAGAAGCGGCAGGCCCCAGTAATAGGCTAGGCGCTGTTCGAGGCAGAGTTCGCAGGGCACCAGCCCGCCGATGAATTGCGAGGCGAGCGCGCCCAGGATCGCCACCAGCCCCAATATGAAGGCGAGGCCGGCCGATTTCTTGTCGAGCGGGTGAAGGATGGAGGCAGCCATGCTGGAGTCTCTTGGGTGACGCTGAAACAGGGCCGGAATAGACCGCGATTGCGGCAAATTCCAGCGGGGAACGGGCTTGTGATCAGTCGCCCGGCAGGCTGATGCCGGCGGCCTGCCGCAGGGCGATGGCATTGGCCGGGGCGTGCAATTTGTCCTCGTGGACGAAATAGGCAAACACGTCCTTGCCGGCATTGGCCCAGGTTTTGACCGTGCTGGCCCAGTCGGCAATGTCGGCCTTCTGGTAGCCATCGCCGGCTATCGGGCCCTGCAGCCGGCAATAGGCAAAATCGGCGGTCAGCTCGCGCGACGGGTTTTCCGCGGTATCGGCGATGACCCGCGCCACATTGTGCTCGGCCAGTAGCGCATTGACCTCGGGCACATCGAAGCTGGCATTGCGCATCTCGATGGCGTGGCGGATGGGACCGACCCCATCAGTGGTGAGGAAGGGCGTGGATTTGAGCCGTGCATCGGCCTTGCTGGCCAGTGCGACATAGTCGGCACTGGTTCGTGGCAGCAGCTTGAGGAAGGCGCCCAGCACGTCCCTGTTATAGCCGACATGGGGCGGCAACTGCCAGATGAAGGGGCCGAGCTTGGCGCCGAGCGCCAGTGGCCCCGAGGCGAAGAAATTGGCCAGCTCCTGCTCGCAATTCTTCAGCCGCTTGATATGGGTGACGAGTTGCGGGCCCTTGATGGAAAAGACGAAGCCGTCGCGTGCCTCGCCCGCCCATTTGGTGAAACTATCCGGCTTCTGGTTGGCGCGGAACGTGGCGTTGATCTCGATGCTGCCGAGGCGAGAGCTGGCATAGGCCAGCTCCTTTTTCTGGACGAGGCCATCAGGAAAGAAGGTGCCGCGCCAGGGTGCGAAGACCCAGCCGGCCGTTCCCGTGCGTATCGCGCCCTGTGTCGTCATGCCAATATCCTCCGCCGCCCCGAGCTTTGCCCGGAGCGGGGAGACTTGGCAACCGGCAGGTTGCTAGAACTTGTAGTTGATGCCGGCGCGCAGCACGCTGAAGCGCTGGGTGGCGTCGATGCCGCCCAGCCCGGCCAGCGGGCCGGCATAGGTCTGCGTGCCGAGGTCGACATAAAGATATTCGGCCTTGATCGAGATGTTTTCTGTCGCCTGTGCCTCGAGGCCCGCGCCGACTGTCCAGCCCATATGGGTCGCCGATTGCGACGTGGTGACGCCGGCGCCATTGGTTACGCTGGCCGTGCCGCGCCCGGCGGCAAAGCCGGCGGTGACGTAGGGCATGACCTGGCCGAAGCTGACACCGCCGCGACCACGGATAGTGCCGAAATAGTCGATGCCGGCCTTGAACGAGCCGATGCCCGGAATGTCCTCGGTATAGCCGATATTGGACCATTGCAGGTCTGCTTCCGTGCCGAGCACGAAGCCGCCCATATCCAGATTGTAGCCGGCCTGCGCACCCAGTGCGAAGCCGCCGCTATTGTTCTCGGTCTGCGCCCCGCCGGCGGCCGGCCGGCGCGTCAGCGTGCCGAAGCCATAACCGCCGTTGACGCCGGCATAGAAGCCCGACCAGCCCGAGGCCGGGGTGGGCGAATAGATCGGGCTGGCACCGCTGTTCCAGCCGAGATCGGCGGCATGCGCGGCAGTGGTCAGCAGGGTGATCGCGGAAAGCATGATGCCAAGGCGCTTCATGGATGTCCTCGTCTGAAGGGGGTTAAATTTCTTTCCGCAAAATGCGACGGAAGAAATTAACACCCCGGTAAGGAACAAGGTTAACGCCATGCGGTAGCGCCATGGCTGGGCGTCACCTCTGCGTGAGGTGCATGACAGCGGAGGCTAGAAGTTGGGGCGCGGCCGGGGGAAGGGCACGGCGCCCGGCATGGCTGCCGGCAGGCCGGGGCGCAGGTCGCCGTCCAGCGCTGCTTCGGTGGTCGGGGCGGTGAAGATCGGCAGATGGGCCGGGCGCGGCCGCGGCAGGCTGACCCCGACGGCGATGCGGCCCAGGTCGGTCGCCACATAGGAGCTGGTCAGCACCGTGTCGGTGAGGAAACTCGGCTGACCCTTGAGCCCCATGGGAAAGGCCGCTTCCTGGCTTGCCGTATAGGCCTTGGCTTCCTTGCCACAGATCTGTGGCCGCATGTCGACCGGCAGCGCGCCGGGATTGTTGCCCAGCGTCAGCACGGTCTGGCCGGTGCCGGTGGCTGCGCCGCTCAGCCCGCGCAGGATCAGTTCGGCTGTCCGCTCATTGCGGTCGCGCGCCGACGAGCCGCCCAGGATCACGGCGAGCAGGCGGCGGCCATTGCGGTCCACCGTCGCCACCATGTTGAGGCCCGAGGCGCAGATGAAGCCGGTCTTCATGCCGGTCGTGCCGGCAAAGGTTTCAAGCAGCTTATTTTCCGATTCCAGCTTCTTGCCGTTGAGCATGACGGTGGCAGTGCCGAAAATGGGCATATATTGCGGAAAGCTCTGGCGGATATAGAGCGAGAGAATGGCCAGGTCCCGTGCCGAGGTGACCTGCGCCGGGTCATGCAGGCCATTGGCATTGGCGTAATGGGTTGCCGTCAGGCCCATGCGCATGGCGGTGTCGTTCATCAGCGCCACATAGCTGGCTTCGTCGCCGGCAATGGTCTCGGCGATGGCCACGGCCACGTCATTGGCCGATTTCACCAGCAGGAGATAGAGCGCGTCCTGCAGGGTGACCGCGCTGCCCACGGCCAGGCCCGATTTTGACGGCGCCTGGTTGAAGGCCTTGCGGGAGATGACCACGGGGGTATCGAGACTCACCTTGCCCAGAGCGATCTGGTCGAAGGCGACATAGGCCGTCATCAGCTTGGTGAGCGAGGCCGGATGCCAGGGCTGGCCGGCTTCCTCGGCATAGAGCACGGCGAAATTGTCCATATCCACCAGCAGCATCGGATTGGCGCGGGCCGGCGCGAGGCTCAGCAGCGCCAGCATGAGGGCAAGGACGATACGGCGGGCGAACAGCAAGGGGCAACGGCTCCGATACGGCGGGGAAGGCGGCATCCTCTTAGCAGCGTGGGCGTTTCACCTCAATGCGGCGCCGGCCCGGCTGACAGGCTTTTGAACCTGCTGACACAAGCTGTCGCGCGAGTGCACCAGTTTGTGTCCAACCAACAGGAGCGACCAGATGACCACGATCGTCACCATTCTCACCCCAGGCTATGCCGATTGGGAAACCGCCTTGCTCAACGCGGCGGCCCGCTCCTATTTCAATATCGACACCCGGTTCGCGACGCCCGGTGGCAAGCCGGTCACCTCGTCGGGCGGCCTCAAGGTAACGCCGGACCTGGCGGTGGAAGACATCAATGTGAGCGCCATCGATGCGCTGGTCGTCAATGGCGGCGTGGCCTGGAGCCAGGCCGATGCGCCCGATATCGGCAGGGTTCTCGTTGCTGCGCGCGACGCCGGCAAGACGGTGGCCGGCATCTGCGATGGCACGCTGGCGCTGGCGCGGGCCGGCTTGCTCGACGAGGTCGCCCACACGTCCAATTCGACCGACAATCTCACCCCGACCGGCTACAAGGGCGCGGCGCATTACCGGGACCAGCCCGATGCGGTGATATCCGGCAGGATCGTCACTGCACCCGGCACGGCGCCGGTCAGCTTCATGGGCGGCGTGCTGGAGACACTCGGGCTGCGCGACGACAACCTGAACTACTATCTCGGCATGTATGGCGCCGAGCACAAGGCGGCTTGAGCGCTTCTTCCTTCTCCCCTTGAGGGAGAAGGTGCCCGAAGGGCGGATGAGGGGTGTCGCGCTATCCAGGAGCATTGAAGCATGGGATGGCGCAGAACCCCTCACCCTGGCCTTCCGCTGAACGCGTCAGGCCGTCCCTCTCCCTCAAGGGGAGAGGGGGGAAGGATAGAGGTTCTGCCTAAACCGGCAGCATCAGCGTCGTATTCCGTGTCACCGTCCCGCTCAGCGGCAGGTCGGCGGAGGACAGGCCGACGCGCAGGGTGAAGCTGCCGTCTTCGACTAGCCAGTGCTTCGCCTTGGCGCGATAGAAGGCAAAGGCGCGGGCATCGAGCGTCATGGTGATCTGGCGTACTTCGTCGGGTTTGAGCTTCACCTTGCGGAAGGCCTTGAGCTCCTTGGCCGGGCGGGGGTCGGAGGCCGCATCGTCCGACACATAGAGCTGCACCACGGCCGAGCCTTCGCGGTTGGACGTGTTGGTGACGGTGACGCCGACCATCACATTGCCCTCGGCTTCGAATTCGGCATCGTCGATGACGAGGTCGCTCACCGTGAAACTGGCATAGCCAAGCCCGAAGCCGAAGGGAAAGAGCGGGGTCAGGCCCAGCCGGTCATAGTGGCGATAGCCGACGAAAATGCCTTCCTCGTAGCGCACCTTGCCCTCGAATCCGGGATAGACTTCGCGGTCCTGGCTATGGGCCGGATTGTCGGCCCAGCGCACCGGGAAAGTCTGGGGCAGGCGGCCGGAGGGTTCGGCGGCGCCGACAAGCACGTCGACAATGGCATTGCCCGCTTCCTGGCCGGGATACCAGGCCTGCAGCAAAGCCGCGACCGAGCCGATCCATGCCATTTCCACCGGGCCGCCGGTCTGCATAACCACAATCGTATTGGGATTGGCATGGGCCACGGCGGCGACCAGTTCGTTCTGCCGTCCGGGTAGCTCTATCGAGGGCAGGTCGCTGCCTTCGGTGTCCCATTCGCCATTGCGGCCGATGAAGACAATGGCGGTATCGGCATTGCGGGCCACGCGCACCGCTTCGGCAATGGCATCGTCGCCCAGCGGCAGGCCGATGCCGGCGGCAAAGGCGGCGAGGCCTAGCGTGGCGAAATCCTTGGTGGCGAATTCGATCACCACCTCATAGGCGCGGCCGGCCTCGAGCGCCACTTCGCCCACCACCTCATCGCAGCCTTCCTCGAAGAAAGTGCGGCCCTTGGTCCAATTGGTCCAGGCATCGGCAATCAGCTTGCCATCGACATAGACCTTGGCGAAGCCGGCCGAATAGATGCCGACGCGATGGGTGCCTGACGTCTCGGGCGTATAGCTGCCGGTGAGGCGGGCCGAGAAATGCAGCGGATCGACCTTGCCTTCGGCGACCTGGCCGATCCAGAAGGCCTGGGCGTCGTCCTGCGTGCCGACATATGCCGGCGCGCCATCGAGCTTCTCATTGGCGAAATATTCGACCCTGAAGCTGCCGCGCAGAACCGGCTCGAAACGGTGATTGGTGCAGCCCGGCGCATAGCTCAACCGATCTTCGCCTACGGCATCGACCAGCCCCTGCCAGGGCGAAACGCGATAATGCGCATTGAGCTGGGCGCTGCCGCCGCCCATGATCTGGGCGATTTTCGCGTTCGGTCCGATAACGGCAATGCGTCCATCACCCTTAAGCGGCAAGGCGCCATTGTTCTTGAGCAGCACGGCGGCTTCGGCGCCGGCCCGGCGGATCAGCGCGCGGTGTTCCGGCCGGTCGTCGGCCACTTCCTTGAACGTCCTGACATCGTCGAGCGAGCCGACCCGCTCCATCAGTCGCAGCATGGCGATGACGCGCTGGTTGAGCGTCGCCTCGCTCACTGCGCCGGACTTGACCGCCTCGACCAGCTTCTGGCCGCGATCGCGCGGCGGGCCGGGCATTTCGAGATCGAGCCCGGCATTGACGGATTCGGCGGTGGAGTGGCTGCCGAACCAGTCGGACATGACGATGCCGTCATAACCCCAATCCTTGCGCAGCACATCTGATAGCAGCCAGTCATGCTCGGAGGTATAGGTGCCGTTGAGCCGGTTATAGGAGCTCATCACGCCCCAGGTCTGCGCCTTCTTCACTGCCCATTCGAAGGGGATGAGATAGATTTCGCGCAAGGCCCGCTCGTCGATTTCGCTCGACATGGTGGTGCGCTCGATCTCGGATTCGTTGCCGACGAAATGCTTGATCGTCGCGCCGATGCCCTGGCCCTGCAGGCCAATGATGTAGGCCGCGGCCAGTTCGCCCGACAGGATGGGGTCTTCCGAATAGCATTCGAAATTGCGCCCATTGGTCACCGAGCGGTGGATGTTGACCGTGGGCGCCAGCAGCATATGGGCCTGCTTGGACTTGACCTCGTCGGCCAAAGCCGCGCCGATTTCCCTGACCAGATCGACATTCCAGGTCGCGCCCAGCGCGATACCCACCGGGAAGCTGGCCGATTTGACGCCGCCGATCAGCGAGCCGCCGCCGCGCGCGCCATTGGGGCCGTCGGTGACGCGCAGCTTGCCGATGCTCAGCCGTGCCACCGATGGCACGGACCAGAAATCCTCGCCGGACAGGATCGACACTTTCTCTTCCAGCGTCATCTGGTCGGCAAGGGTTTCGATACGGTCGCTCATAGGGCCTCCTTCACGTCACGGCAGGCCGACAAGACAGCGCCGCATCCCCGCTGTCAACGCAGATTATCGATAATGTTATCTGCAATCAGCGCGGGCTGATCGGCGCCTTGCGCTCGCGGCCCCACAGCACGAAGAGCGACAAAGCCAGCAGTACCAGGTTCATCGGCAGCACCATGAATTCGCCGCGCGAAATATGCACGCCCATGGCCAGAACCTGTATGACCGAGAAGCCCAAAGCCGCCAGCGGCGTCAGCCGCGGCATGATGCGGGTCAGTGCCGGCAGGATGATGCCGATGGCACCGAGGATTTCCATCGTGCCGATGAAGCGGGTCAAGAGTTCCGGGAAATCCACGGCATAACCCATGCCCATGGCAGCCAGCCCCTCCATGGACTGGCTCACCTTGTTGAAGCCGGCAAAGCCATACATCACGGCCAGCACGACCTGCGCCACCCAAAGCCCGATATTCCACCCGCTGCGGCCGGTGGCGCCGTTGGTCACGTCGGTCATATTCGTTCCTCCTCGAACCGATCTCGACTTTTGTACCCTAGGCACATTAGAGAACTGTGTTTATATTAGTGCCTGAGTTACGCACAAGAAGGAACAGCCATGTCACTGCATGACACATCCAAATCCGCCAATTGCACCGCGATGTCCGATGTCCTCAATCGCATCGGCGACAAGTGGAGCGTGATGGTGGTGGGCATGCTCGGCCGTAACGGCACTTTGCGCTTCAACGAGCTCAAGCGCATGATCAATGGCGTGTCCCAGCGCATGCTGACCCTGACCCTGCGCAATCTGGAGCGCGATGGGCTGGTCACCCGCACCATCTATCCCGAAGTGCCGCCGCGCGTCGAATATGGCCTCACCGAAATGGGCAAGACGCTGGATGGCCCGATCAGCAAGCTGTGGGACTGGTCGGCCGAGCACCATGCCGCCATCATCGATGCCCGCGCCGTCTATGATGCGCGCGAAAGCGCCGTGGCGGCGGCCGAGCCGCGCAAGGTCGCCTACGCGCGCGGCTGAACCATGCCAGGCATCTGGACCCGCGCGGCGCTGACCGAACACCTCTCGGCGCTCGGCCTTGTGCCCGGCGATGCTGTGCTGGTCCATGCCGGCCTGCGCTCGGTCGGCCCGATACTGGGTGGTCCCGATGCGCTGATCGACGCCTTGCGCGATGTGGTGGGGCCTGATGGCACGATCCTGGGCTATTGCGACTGGCAGATGGACGAGCTAGGGCGCGATGATCCCGTGTTGCGGCAGCATGTGCCTGGTTTCGATCCGGTCAGGTCGCGCTCGATCCGCGACAATGGTGCCTTCCCCGAACTGCTGCGCACTACGCCGGGCGCGCGCCGCAGCGGCAGTCCCGGTGCCTCCTGCGCGGCGCTAGGCGGGCGGGCCGAGTGGTTTGTGACCGATCATGCGCTCGACTATGGCTATGGCCCGCAATCACCCTTCGGCAAGCTGGTTGCGTCAGGTGGCAAGACCCTGCTCATTGGTGCGCCGCTCGACACCATGACCCTGCTGCATCACGCCGAGCACCTGGCGGACATTCCGGGCAAACGCGTGCTGCGCTACGAGAGCCCGATCCTGGTCGACGGCCAGACGGCCTGGCGCTGGTTCGAGGAATTCGACACCGGCATGCCAGTGGTTGAGGGACTGGCGGACGATTATTTCGAGGAGGTGGTGGAAGACTTCCTCGCCACCGGGCAGGGCAGGCGCGGCCTGGTCGGCCACGCCCCTTCCGTGCTGGTGGATGCTCCCGCCGTCGTCGCTTTCGCGGTGGACTGGCTGGAGCGCCGCTTCTAAGCGTTGAAGCCGCTATCGACCAGGATCGAGCTGCCGGTAATGCTGCGGCCGCCCGGTCCCGCCAGATGCAATACGGCCGCTGCCACGTCCTCGGCGGCGCCGAAGCGGCCCAGTGCATTATGCTTGAGCTGTTCGCTCGCATAGGGGCTGTCGGCCGGGTTCATCTCCGTGTCGGTCGAGCCGGGATCGACCGTATTGACGGTGATGCCCTGCGGACCCAGTTCGCGTGCCAGTGCCCGCGTCATGCCTGTTAATGCCGATTTGCTGGACACGTAAAGCGCCAGGCCCGGCTCGGCCACGCGGCTCGACAGGTTGGTGCCGATGCTGATGATGCGGCCGCCATTGGGCATATGCCTTGCTGCCGCCTGCGCCGCGAAGAAGGGCGCCCGGGCATGGATGGCGAACAGCCGGTCGAAATCGGCGCGGGAGACATCGGCGAAGGGGCCGCCATCGCCGACGCCGGCATTGTTGACCAGCACATCGAGCCGGCCGAAATGCGCGACGGTGCGGTCCACCGCCGCGACCACTGCATCGGGATCGGCCGAGGTCGGCCTGGAAGGCCAGCGCCTTGCGGCCGAGCTGGGTGATCTGCTTGCTCACCTCGTCGGCGCGGGCGCCATTCCTGGCAAAGGTGAAGGCCACATCGGCGCCTGATCGGGCCAGGGCGACGGCAATGGCCGCGCCAATGCCACGGCTGCCGCCGGTCACGAGGGCCACCTGGTCGAGAAGTTCGGGCCTGGATCGCATGTCTGTCTCCTATTTTATAATGATCGGTACACAATTGCTAGACCGGCTTGCGATTGCCGGTCAAGGATTTTATACTGATCGGTATAAATTCAGATGGACACCCGGTTTTGGCAGGACGACCCCGCGAATTCGATCGCACTGAAGCTTTGCAGAAGGCGATGCTGCTGTTCTGGGAGCGCGGCTATGAAGGCACGTCGATCGGCGACCTGTCCGCGGCGCTGGCCATCGGCAAGCCCAGCCTTTATGCGGCTTTCGGCAACAAGGAGACCCTGTTCCTCGAAGCTTTGCAGCTTTACGAGGACACCTATGGCTGCTTCTCGCAGGCCGATCTGGACGACGCGCCCACCGCGCACGCCGCCTTCGTCATGACCCTGCGCCGCAATGCGGCTTCCCAGCTCAATGCCGGTGCCCCTCCGGGCTGCTTCATCGTGCTGTCGGCCACGGTCGGTACGCCGCAAAATGCCGATGTGCGCGCCCATCTGACCCGCCGCCGCCAGGCGACGCGGGACCGGCTGGCGGCCCGGCTGGCCCGCGGCATTGCCGATGGCGATGTGCCTGAAACGGCCGACCCACAGGCGGTCGCCACCTTCTACGCCACGGTCATCAACGGGCTGGCCATCGAGGCGCGCGACGGCGCGGGGCAGGCCGAGCTCGACCGGATCGTCAGTGGCGCACTGGCCGCTTGGGATTCACTGGTCGGCCAATGAAGAAGGGCGGCCCCGCAGGACCGCCCTTTCATGTTCGGAATGCGCTAGATCAGCGCCACGATCTTCTTTTTCTTCCACACGAACTGATACCAGCTCGCCTGCAGCACCAGCATCATGGTGAAGCTGGCCGCATAGGCGATCCAGATGCCTGTTAGCCCCAGGCTGGTCTGGCTGAGCAGGATGGCGCCGGGCAGTTCGATGCAGAGGATACAGGCCAGCGACAGCACCATGGGCGCATAGACCGTGCCGCTGGCGCGCATCATGCCCGAGAAGACCACGCTCCAGCCGAAGCAGAGAATGCTCCACAGCACGACATGCAGCAGCGTTTCGGTCAGTTCGATCACCTCAGGGTCGGTGATGAACAGGGCCACCAGATGCTGGCTGAACAGATAGGCCAGCACGATCAGCCCGCCCGTGATCACCAGGTTCAGCCCCAAGGCCGTGCGGGTGATGGCGGAAAGCTGGTGCATCTGCCCGGCACCGATAGCCTGCGCCCCGAAGATCGAGGCGGCAATGCCGATCGACATGGCGGGGAATTGCACATAGCTCATCACCTGTCCCAGCGCGCCATAGGCGGCCGTGGCGTCCGAGCCGAAGCGGTTGACCAGCCCGATCACCACGATGCCAGCGATGGAGGAGATCACCATCTGCAGGCCAGCCGGCACGCCGAGCTTGAGGATCAGTCCGAGCAGCTTGAAATCGGGCTTCAGCATGGCGCCGAGCAGCACCCTGTCGGGTGCCAGCGGCATGTTGCGGGCGCGCATATAGACGAAGAGGAAGATCAGCACGGTGAGGAAGCCGGCAATCATCGCCCAGGCAGCGGCATCGACGCCCAGTTGCGGCAGGCCGAACCAGCCCAGGATCAGCGCCGGAGTGACCAGCAGGCTCACCACCATGGACATGATCAGCGAGAAGAGCGGGGTGATGGTGTCGCCCACGCCGCGCAAAACCGAGGTGACCACGAGGAACATGAAGAAGCCGGGCATGCCGATCAGCACGATACGGGCATAGCCCACGGCCAGCTCGCGGATATTTTCCGGCGCGCCGAGCACGGTCATGATGCCTTCGGCAAAGAAACCGCCGAAAATGGCGACCAGCAGGCCGAGCACCAGGGTCGCGGCCAGGGTGGTGCCGGTCACCTGCTTGACCTTGTCGACATTGCGGGCGCCCCAGGCCTGGCCGATCAGCACGGTCGAGCCGGCCGACAGCCCGATGATGAAGCTCATCAGGAAGAACATGATGGGGAAGAAAGTGGCGGTGGCGGCCAGCGCTTCGACGCCGATCAGCTGCCCGATATAGATCGAGTTTACCGTGCCCGACAGCGCCTGCAGGATATTGGACGCCATGAGCGGCACGAGAAAGACAACGAACCGCCGCCAGAGCGGCTTGGATTGGGGGTTCATTCGAACACTCCTGAGAACCTCGACAAATTGCGCGTCACGTCGCTGGCCCCGGAAACAGCGGGGGGTTCTGAGCAAAATTCAGACCGCTGCAGGGACCGATTCACACCCCGAAGGCGGGGCGCAGGCTGGACGGGCGCTGGAGGCATGGAAATGACACGGCCGGTTGTGTACGCCGGAGGTGTGGGTGCGTCAATCTGGCTTCTCTTCACCGCCTCTCTTCAGGTGGAGCCGCAGTGGCGATGTCGGTGGTCATCGCCACCCTCCCCCTTGAGGGGAGGGGTAGCGGCGCCTGGCCCACAGGGCCTTGGCAGAGCTGGGGAGGGGGTATTTCTGCAGGCCACCGAACGACCCCCTCCCTAGCTCCGCTAGGGCCTATCGGCCCAGCTTCGCTACCCTCCCCTCAAGGGGGAGGGTGGGCAGGAGCCGATGGTGTCGTGCGGTTTGTAACGCTCTCCCGGGGGGGAGAGGTGACGCGCATCACGCCCGCAAATGTCAGCCATCACCACTTGTCATCACCACCCCGCAATTTCCCGATGCGTTGGGCGCCGTCACAGGCTAAGCATCATCCATGTCCACGCTTGCTGCCCCCTATCGCTTTTCCGAACAGTTCTATGCCGGTGCCCGCGCCTGCATTCCGGTGGCCATTTCGGTGGCGGCCTATGGGTTGGTCTGGGGCATGCTGGCGCGCGGGGCGGGTCTCAGCCTCCTCGAAGTGGTGATGATGAGTGGCCTCGTCTTTGCCGGCTCGGCGCAATTCGTGGCGCTCGACCTGTGGACCGCCACGCCATCGAGCCTGCCCATCGGGCCGCTGATCCTGGCCGCCCTCATTGTCAACCTGCGCTATCTGCTGCTCACGGCCACTCTGCGGCCGCTTTACCCCGAAAAGGGCCTGTGGCGCGGCGCGCTCAGCATGTATCTGGTCACCGACGAGAACTGGGCCATGACCGTGGCTGCCATGGCGCGGGGCGGCGGCAGCGTCGCCTTCCTCATGGGCGGGGGCGTGCTGGCCTGGATCAGCTGGATGAGCACCAATCTCATCGGCTATGGCCTCGGCTCGGCCATCGACGATCCGGCGCGCTGGGGGCTCGATTTCGCCTTCACCGCCACATTCCTCGCTCTGTTGCTCGGCATGTGGAAGGGCAGGGGCGATATCGTGCCCTGGCTGGTGGCGGCGCTGACCGCCATTGCCACGGCGCAATTCGTCGAGGGTAGCTGGCATATCCTGGTCGGCGGTGTGGCGGGGAGCCTGGCCGGCGCCCTGGTGGAGGTTCGCAAGCATGCACACCACGCCTGAAGCCGTCATCGTCATCCTGGGCATGGCGCTGGTCACCATTGCCGTCAAGGCCAGCGGCCTGCTGCTGGCCGATCGCCTGCCGCGCGATGGCTTTGCCGCCGCCTGGCTGCGGCATATTCCCGGCGCGGTGCTGGCCGCATTGGTGGCGCCGGCTCTGGTCACCGGCAGCCCGGCCGAGGTCGTGGCCGCCTTGGCGACGGGCGGCATCTTCATCCTGACGCGCAACCTCTTCGCGGCCATGGCGACGGGCGTCATCACGGTCTATCTGGTCCGGCTGCTCATCGCCGGATAATCGCAAGGCCCAGTTGCGGCTTGCGGGCAACTGAGCTAGGAACCCTCCCCGTGCCCCTCTGGCGGAATGGTAGACGCAGAGGACTCAAAATCCTCCGCCGCGAGGCGTGCCGGTTCGAGTCCGGCGGGGGGCACCAATAGCCCGGAGCGTTTCCAGCAAAAGTGTTTGCGGTTTTGCGGTTCGGAAACGCGACCAACCTGATGGCAATCGGGGAGCCGACTTGACCGAAACCGCCGCTGTCGCCTCGATTCCCGCCGCCTGGCTCAAGCCGTTTCCGGACAGCTATAAAATCCCGTTCTGGCGCTGGATCGTGCTTCCCGCCACCACGATCATGCTCAACCGCAATCGTGGCGTGTGGGTGAGCGGCACGCTGGTCGTTGCCGATGGCAAGCTCGGTTTCACCCAGACGCGCCTGACCAAGTCGCGCACTCCCCCCGATAGCTGGACCATTCCCCTGGCCGAGATTGCCGATATCGCCGTGGAAAACCGCATGGCGTCGGAGCGGATCGACATTCGCTATTCCCGCGGCACCGTCAAATTGATGTCGGTCCGATCAGCGGATTTCGTGGCCCAGTTGCGGCAGGCGCTGCCCGTCTCATAGTGGTCAAGGGCAGGTGGTTATCTGGCTTTCGCAGATATCGCTCGACCAGCCGCGCACCCGTTTGCCGGCATAGGTGCCGCCGATTTCGACCCAATCGCCGCGACAGTTATAAAGCCGGTCGACAGTCAGAAAACTGTCGGTGCCGGCGTCGAATTGCGACGTCACCGCATCGTATGATGGCGACGCGCGGAGCCCGCTTTCCACATAAAGCGCCAGCGCCTTGCCCTGCACCCAGCCTTCGCCCGTAAAGGCCACGATGAGGTCCCGGTCGGCATAGCGGTCCGTGGTGACCTCGTCGATGCGAAACCAGCCATTGCTGGAGCCGGTAACGCTCACCGTGGGATAGGATAGGTCATTATAGCCCTCATAGGGCCCCGGCATATCGGCAATGGCCGCGGCATCGGCGGACGGGCCGTCGCGGATGACAAGGGCATTCGGGCTGCCGCCATGCGCCCAGGCGTCGAATTTGCAGATCTCGATGGCCGCTATGTCGGCATCCTGTCCGCAGGTTTCGAGCAAGGCCGCCGCGGCTTCCATGGCGCCTTCCAGCGGATATTCCTCCGACCCGTCCTCGACGAAAACGCTCAGCATGCCCTCCGAGCCCAGCAGGTCGATGAGCCGCCCATCGAGCGCAACCTTGCCTTCGAGCAGGGACTGATTATCCAGCTCCAGCACAATGTCTTTCGTCATGATGGGCAGGGAAATATCGCCGGCCTCAAGGGTTACGACGACCTCGACGCGATCGACGGTTAGAATCGGGGCGAAGGCGGAGACGAATGTGGCCGTGCTGCTGCCGGCCTCGCAGGAAAAGGAAAGCTCGGCATGGTCCGATTGCGGAGTGCCGTAGAACAGCGTTGCCGCGCCCTCATAGGCGGTGCCGTGCCAGCCCGGATTGTCCTGGGCCATGGCGCCGGCGGGCAGCATCAGGCTGGCGGCCAGCATTGCGCGGAGCGCAACAGAGCTGCATGTGGAAAGTGTCATTTGGACCTCCTCTGCTCGCCGCAGGTCCACTTCACCTCATGCAGCCCGTCCTGTCACCCCTTTACGATGGCAAAATGCAGCACACCACCTTCCGTGGTGACGGTGCAGTCATGGCCTTTCTGCTTGCAGAACAGGGGAATATCCACCTTGGCCATGGGGTCGGTCGCCAATACGAGCAGGTGTGCGCCACGCGGCAGGGCCGCGATGGCCTTTTCCATCTTGAGCACGGGCAGCGGGCATTTCAGCCCGCGGGCGTCGATGGTTTCAGGCTCAGTCGTCAAGGACGAGCACCCAGTGCACGCCATAGCTCGAGCTGGGGCTATAGGCCATGGCCACGCCGGCCTTGGTGGCCGTCGCCTTGAGGCCCGCGGCATCGGCCGGGCTGTTGCGCCAGCCCGAGAAGGTCTCGGCGAAAGTGGCATAGCCGGCGCTGAGCTTCATCACCGTCAGCTCCTGCGGGGCGCGGGGCGGGGTGCCGGTGCGGGCATATTGGTCGGCCAGCGTCTGGGCCGTGCCGTCCAGGCCTGCGTCGGGCGTCAGTGCGGGCAGGCCATTGGTGGCGCGATAGGCATTGATCATGCCGATGGCCTGGGCCCGGTCGAGGCTGGCGCCGGGCTGGTCCATGCGGGCCGACAGGCCGGGCGACAGGGCGATGGGCGAGCTGGCGCCGCCCCCCCATGCTGCAAGCCGCGATGGTTACTCCGGCCAAGAGGGCGGCCAAGGGCAGGATGGCGGGCTTGAGGGCGCGCAGAACGGTCATGGAAATCCTCGGTCAAACAGGGTCGCTGCCCGGTTAGGCGGTCAGCAAGGCCAAAAGATGGTTGGCTGCCTTGATAGCGCATGAGCCCTGACTTTGGCTTAACGCAAGATGATTTGGCCTTGCGCTGGTCCGCGGCGGGCGCCTACAAGCGGGGAGTTATTTTGTATCCCGATTTAAATCGGGCCCCGCCAGCGAGCCTCCGTCTGCATGAAGACCGCCGACCCCGAACTGATGCGGGCCATCAACCGCTTTCTCGTGCTCGACACGATCCGCCGCCATGGCCCGATCGCCCGGGTAGAGATCGGTGAGCGCACAGAACTGTCGCCCACCACGGTGTCGGCCATCACCGCCGCTTTGCTCGATGATGGGCTCATCACCGTCAGGCATGAGGGCGATATTCGCAGCCAGAGCCTGCGTGGACGGCCGCGCGTCATGCTGGCGCTCAATCCCGAAGCGGCCTGGGTGGTCGGGGTCAGGCTCGCCGCCGATCGCGTGGTCTGCGTCGCTACCAATTTCCAGGGTGACGTGCTGTCCAGCCTGACCCTGCCGGCGCGCTGCGCGAGCCTTGCCACGCCGGATATTGCCGATCTCGTCGCGGATGGGGTGCGGCGCTGCGTGGGCGATGCCGGGCTCGGGCTCGACCGGATCAAGTCAGTTGCGCTCAGCCTGCCTGGCATTGTCGAGCATGGCACCGGCAAGGTGCTGGCCAGCAGCGTGCTCGGCGATCTCGATGCCCCGCTGTATGAGGCCATCACGGCCCGGCTGGGCATTGCGACCATTATCGAAAGCGATGCCAATGCCATCACCATGGCGCAGCACTGGTTCGGGCAGGCGCGTGATCATGACGATTTCGTGCTGGTCGCCATCGAGGAAGTGCTGGGCCTGGGCGTCATGCATAATGGCCAATTGTTCCGCGGCGCGCATGGGCTGAGCCTGACGCTGGGCGACATGGTCATGGGACCGGGCGGCGAGACTGCCATGCGCCTCGGCGATCTGGCCGGACAAGGCGCATTGCTCGCCGATTCCCGCTTGCATGGGCATGGCCTGGCGCAGGTCCATGACCTGCTCGAGGCCGGCGATGACGAGCTGCGCGCCGTAGTCGCCCGTGCCGGCACCGCTTTGGGCGTTGCCATTGCCAATCTCGTCGCGCTCTTCGCGCCGCCTCGCGTCATTCTCGTCGGTTCCACGCTGGCGCTGGGCGAACATCTGCTGGCGCCGCTGCGCGAGAGTTTTGCCGCGGCTATTCCGGCGCCGCTGGCCACGCTGGCCGAAATCGTCATCGACGATACCGGCGACCAGTTATGGGCGCGCGGTGCGGCGGCCGTGGCCTTGGGCGAACTCTACGGTTCGCCCTGGGGCACGACGGGGCCGGCCCGGCACAGCCAATCGTTTATCGCGTGAGGAGAATGGAATGCGGGAAGCACTGATCGTCTGGGGTGGCTGGAGCGGCCACGAGCCCGAGCTATGCGCCAAAATCTACCGGGACTGGCTCGAGGAGGACGGCTTCAAGGTCTATGTCGAGAACACGACCGAGGCCTTTGCCGATCCTTCCATCCACGATCTCAGCCTCATCATCCCGATCTTCACCATGAGCAAAATCGAAAAGGAAGAAGTCGCCAACCTTACTGCTGCCGTCGAAAGCGGCGTGGGCCTGGCCGGGCATCATGGCGGCATGGCCGACGCCTTCCGCGATGCGGTGGATTATCAATTCATGGTCGGCGGCCAATGGGTGGCCCATCCGGGCAATATCATCGACTACCGCGTCGATATCACCAGGCCGGACGACCCGATCATGGCCGGCGTCAACGGCTTCGCCTACCGCTCCGAGCAATATTACATGCATGTCGACCCCTCCAACGAGGTCCTCGCCACCACCAGTTTCACCGGCGACCACGCCAGCTGGATCGAGGGCGTCACCATGCCCGTGGTGTGGAAGCGCCGGCACGGCAAGGGCAGGGTCTTCTACTCCGCGCTGGGCCATGTCTCGGCCGAGTTTCAGGTCCCCGAAATGGCCACGATCCTGCGGCGCGGGATCAACTGGGCGGCGCGATGAGCTAGCTTTCCCGTGGCCCGATCGTCATTTCGACAGCGATCGTATCGCCCACGGTGATACCGGTTTTCTTCCGGACGGCCAGCTTGATCGGCAGCAGATAGGTGCCGTCCTTGGGAAAAGCGATGTGGTGAAACGCGTGCCGGCAATTTCGGCCTCGACGGGGATCACACCCCAGCCATAGCTGGCCTGTTTCTTGATCCGCTCGATGCTGATCGCGTGCTGGCTCGGCACTGGCGCATAAAAGAACGGGGCAGGGCCGCGCCATTCGATAATGGTGGTGTGGAATGAGAGCTGCAGCATGGCGCCTTCCGGAGCAGCAGAGCAGTGGTGATCTCGACGGGATTCGAACCCATGACCCCCGGATTAGGAATCCGGTGCTCTATCCAGCTGAGCTACGAGACCACGGGGTCGTGGATAGCAAATGCGTCGCGGCAGCGAAACCCCGTTTGCGCGCTGTGGCCTCTTGCTGAAAGACCGGCATGGCAGCATGCTGGGTCTGCCGGCAAATCAGCCGGCGAGCCAGCGGTCATGAATTCCTGACGACTGCGCCGGCCGTTGGGCCGGCCGCCAGCCGTGCCTTCCCCGGAGACCACGATGAGCGATGAGGCCGTTGCCGATGCCGGCGCGGAAATGGATGCTGCGGCGCGTCCACCGGTCAGCCTGACCGAAAATCGGCCGCTGTTTGGTATCCTGCTGATCGTGGTGGCGACGCTGATGTTTGCCGCCAATGACGCCACCAACAAATATCTCATCGCCACCTATGACGTGCCGCTGGTCGCCGCCATCCGCTATATCGTCCATGCAATGCTGATGCTGGCCGTACTGGGGCCGAGCCGGGGCCGGGAGCTGGTGACGGTGCGCCGCAAGTGGCCGGTCGCGCTGCGCTCGCTGTGCCTCGTGGTCGGGTCGCTGTTTGCCAGTCTCGCCTTGCAACTCATGCCGATCGCCGAGACCACGTCCATCATCTATCTCTCGCCCATCCTGGTCGTGCTGCTGGCGCGGCCGGTGCTGGGCGAGCGCATTGGCCTGCTGGGTTGGCTGGCGGCCATGGGCGGCTTTGCCGGCGTGGTGCTGATTGCTCGGCCCGGCGCCGGGCTCGATCCGGCCGGGGTGATCTTCGCGCTGTGCAATGTCGTGGCCACCGTGACCTATTACCTGCTGTCGCGCGTATTGGCGCGCAGCGAGAAAACCCTGGCCTTGCCGTTCTATTCAGCACTGGCGGGCGCCATCTGCTTCGGGTTGGCCATGCCGTGGTTCTGGTTCGGCGCTATGCCAAGCCTCTTCGAAATGGCGCTCTTCGTCAGCCTGGGGCTGACGGCCGGCATCGGCCATTTCTGCTTCACCGCCGCCAATCGCTATGCCGAAGCATCGCTCCTGGCGCCGATGAGCTACCTGCACCTGCTCTGGGCGGGCCTGCTCGGCTGGCTGGTCTTCGGCCAGTTGCCCGACGGCGTGGGCCTCGTCGGCATGGCGGTCATCGGGATGGCCGGCGTCACCGTGGCCCTGCGCTCGCGCTTCGCCCGCCGCTGACGGCCCTGTGGATGTCGCAATTGTAAGGAATTCGGTGGGCGTTTCGTAACCGGGCGCTCCTACCAAACGGGGTGTTTGGCGGGAGATATGTCGTGGAACGCGTGTACCAGTTGCTTCTGGCGGTCGGCTATCCCAGCCGCGGCGTCGATTGGCTGCGCCAGCACCGGCTGGCTGCCATCGTGGTCATGGCCCTTGCCGCCTGGGCGCTGTTCTTCGGCGCGGGCTGGCTGATCTGGACCTTGCTGTCGCGGCTATTTGCCTAAAGGCCAGTTGCGGCTGCGGCCCCCGGTCAGGATATCGGCCGTGCCGAGCACGATGATCAGCGGCCCGAGAAACAGCCACATGGCAGCGATCTGCAGAGAGCTGATATTGTAGCGATCGACTGACATCGGCGAGCCTGTAACGCGTTCCGGGGGAACCGAAATCGCCGGGGCGATCTCGTGGGCGTTCCAGGCACGGGGCCAGGCTCGAGCCGATATTAGGCAGGGTTCCGGGCCAACGGCCATCGCAACATGTCGTTTACCTTAATGACGGGCGTTGTGCCCAAACGCCCCCCACCCTCACTCCCTCCCCACAAGGGGGAGGGAAGCCTGCTCTGTGAACGATGTAATATTGGACCACTGACCTGACCCATGCGCCTCCCTCCCCCTTGTGGGGAGGGAATGAGGGTGGGGGTGAGCCACACACACCGCATTCCGGCCCCGCCCGATCACGGCTGCGCGATCCTTCATGCTTTTTTGCCGCAATTGCGTGCAAAGTGAATCGTCTCTGTTCGGGGCCATCATTGTTCAAAGCCAGTCTTGTCCGTCTTGCTGCGCTTGCGGCCCTCAGTTCCATTTCGGTCGCGGCCCTGGCCTGCGAGCAATTGCGCATGGAGCCGGGCGGCATGGTCACCTCGGTCACCGATGGCGACACCGTCATCCTCGACGATGGCCGCGTTGTGCGCATGATCGGCACCCAGGCACCCAAGCTGCCGCTCGACCGCCCCGATTTCGACCCCTGGCCGCTGGCGCCCGAAGCCAAGGCGGCGCTCGAAGCCCTTGCCCTCAACAAGCCGGTGCGGCTCGGTTTCGGCGGGGAGAGCGTCGATCGCTACGGGCGCGTGCTGGCGCATGTCTTTATTGATGGCCCGGATGGGCAAATCTGGGCGCAGCAGGCCATGATCGGGCTGGGCCTGGCGCGGGTCTATTCCTTCCCCGACAATCGGGCCTGTCTCGATTTGTTGTTCGCCGCCGAAGGCCGCGCACGCCTTGGCAGGCTTGGCATCTGGGCCGATCCCTATTACAGCATCCGTGCGGCGGACCAGCCGGGCGACCTGCTCGCCCGCGCGGGCCAATATGAACTTGTCGAAGGCAGGGTGCTGCTCGCCGAAAAGACCGGCGGGCGCGTCTATCTCAATTTCGGCCGGTTCTGGAAGGAAGACTTCACCGCCGTGATCGAGGCGCCGGCATTGCGGATCTTTGCCGAAGCTGGGCTCGATCCGCTGGTGCTCGAGAATGCGCTGGTGCGCATCCGTGGATGGGTGGACGATCGGGATGGTCCGCGCATCGAAGTGACCCATCCCGAGCAGATCGAGGTTCTGGCAACGCGATGACGGGCTTGGGGCAAATTGCGGGAATGGTGCGACCGGCATTGCGCGCGGGCGTTCTGGCCATGTCGCTGCTGGCGCTGGCTGCCTGTTCGAGCCTGGTCGGCGGCAATATCGCCGTCAGCAAGACCGGCGACAATCCGGCGCCGACCGTGGTGCCCGAGGGCACCGACCCCGAAGACGTGGTCATCGGCCGCCGCGAGCATCCGCGTATCATCGCCGCCTATGGCGGGGTCTACTCCGATCGCCCGGCCGAAATCATGGTGGCGCGCATCGTTGGCCGCCTGCTGGCCGCGGCCAACCAGCCCAATGCGCAGTTCCAGGTCACCATTCTCGACAGTTCCGAGGTCAATGCCTTCGCGCTGCCCGGCGGCTATATCTATGTGACGCGCGGCATCCTGGCGCTGGCATCGGATACAAGTGAACTGGCGGCCGTGCTGGCGCATGAAATCGCCCACGTCACCCTGCGCCACGCCCGCGCCCGCACCGACCGCACCCGCACTACCGAAATCGTCGACCGCGTCATTACCGGCGTCTTCGGCGGCGATACCTCGACCGATGCCACCGCCAACCGCACCCGCGAATCCATGGCTGCCTTCAGCCAGAACCAGGAGCTGGAAGCGGATCGCGAGGGCATCAAGTTTGCCGGCAAGGCCGGCTATGACCCGCAGGCCGCGGCGCGGTTCCTCGGCGTCATGAGCCGCTTTGCCAGCTTCTCGGCCGGCGAGGGGGGCGATGACGGGTTCCTGTCCTCCCATCCCTCGACGCCAGCCCGCATCCAGAAGGCCATGGATACCGCGCGCACCATGTTCGGCCAGGCCCAGGTGGGCGAAACCGATCGCGACGGCTATCTCAATTCGATTGCCGGCCTCACCTTCGGCGACAGCCCTGCCCAGGGCTCGATTGTCGGCCGCCGCTTCATCCACACCGCCTCTAAATTCACCTTCACCGTGCCCGAAGGCTATACGCTGCAGAATTCGCAGAGTGCTGTCGTGGGCGTGGCCGGCGATGGCGAGGCGGTGCGCTTCGACAGCGCCGATGTACAGCCCAATGTGCCGCTGGCCGATTACCTGCGTTCGGGCTGGATTGCCGGGCTCAAGGCCGACAGCGTCACCACGCAGAACTATAACGGCATCGAAATGGCCTCGGGCCTGGCCCAGACCGACCAGTGGTTCTTCCGCGTCTCGGTCATGCGGCTCGATGGCCAGGTCTATCGCTTCATCTTCGCCGCCAAGGGCGATTCGTCCCGCTTCAAGGCCGGGGCCGAAGCCACGCTCAAGAGCTTCCGCCGCACCGAGGCGTCAGACCTCAACCAGGTGCGCAAGGTGGCGGTGCGCGTCGTCACCGCCAAGGCCGGCGACAGCGCCGATTCGCTGGCCCGCCAGATGGCCGGGCTCAATCGCGGCAGCGAATTGTTCTACATCATCAACGACCTCTATCCGGGCGATCCGGTCGTGGTCGGCGCGAAATACAAGGTCGTGGTGCTGCAGTAGCGGCCGGGACGGGGCGCGTTTCCGAACCGCAAACCGTCTAGTTGTTGACCGCGGCGGTCGCGGCGGCCATGGCGTCGGCGGGGCCGCCGGCCCCCACGCCCATCAGATTGACCAGGGAATTGCCGAAGCTCACGAAGGTGGCGATGAGGGCCATGGCGATGAGCGCGGCGATTAGGCCGTATTCGATCGCGGTGGCGCCGGTCTCGTCGCCGACGAATCTGTTGATCGTCTCAGCCAACATAGGCGCCTCCCGGGCTTCTGCCACGCGCTGGAGCCAGATCCATTCCGGTAAAAGCGAAACGGGGCTCCAGGTCCTTGTTCAGAGCAGATCGCATAAAGCGGCGACCAGCGGTTCGTCCGCCGGTGGCATGGGATAATCGCGCAGCTTCTGCGGGCGCACCCATTTGAGGGCCGTATGTTCCCGCATCTGGGGTTCGCCCTGCCACTTCCGGCAGGCGTAAAGTGGCATCAACAGGTGAAAGTTTTCGTAAGAGTGGCTAGCGAAAGATACCGGAGCCAGGCACGCCGTCTTGGTGGAAATGCCGAGCTCTTCCTCCAGCTCGCGGATCAGCGCATCCTCGGGGCTCTCGCCCGGCTCCACCTTGCCGCCGGGGAATTCCCATAGGCCCGCCAATTGCTTACCCTGGGGGCGCTGGGCGATGAGCACGCGCCGGTCGGCGTCGATCAGTGCCACGGCGACGACGAGCAACAGCTTGAAATCACTCATGCCTGCCTCGGGATGCGATAGGTATAGTCATATTGGTGGCGATAGCCGAGGCTGGCATAGAGCGCCATGCCGGCAGCATTGTCCGCCTGCACATTGAGCGCGGCGACCGTGGCGCCCTGCGCCTTCGCCCAGGCCAGTCCGGTGCGCATCATCGCCATGCCGAGCCCCTGCCGCCGGCGGGCCCGGTCGGTGATGACATTGCCTGTAATGACGATGCCATCGGCGATAGCCATCAGCCCCGAGGCGACGGCAACGCCATCGCGCTCCACCACGATGCCGACCGCCGGCACGGCCATGACCGCGAGCAAGGCGCGCATGCGGGCCATCAGCGCATCGTCATGCCCCTGCAGGCTTTGCTGGGCAGCGAGAAAGCCGGGATCGAGCAGGTCGGTGGTCCGGCCTTCGGCATCGGGCTCCTGCGGCCTCAGTTCCATCGCATAGAGATGGCTGCGGTCGATCTCCGCCCAGCCCTGCGCGTCGAGCGCCGCATTGAGGCTTGAACTGGCCAGCGGCGTGGTGCGCACCACGGGGGCAATGCCGCGCGCCTTGAACCAGTCCACGCCAGCCGCCAGCCGTTTTTCGGCGTCGCTGCTATCAGCGGGGTCGAAGCATTGCAGCGAATTGGCGCGCTTGGTGTAGCCGCCGGCCGCCCGGCGCACCCAGTTTCCGTCCCACTCCACCTCGATGCCCGGCCAGGCCTCGAGCCCGGCACGTTCCATTCTTTCCGGTGTCGGCAGATCAGTCATTTTCTTTCTCCCCCTCTCCCCTTGCGGGAGAGGTGCCCGAAGGGCGGGTGAGGGGTTCTCTTCGCCATCGCAGACCCCTCATCCGGCGCTGCGCGCCACCTTCTCCCGCAAGGGGAGAAGGAAGGGATTCGGCGTCAGCTCCGATAGTCGCCATTGATGGTGATATAGCCATGCGTCAGGTCGCAGGTATAGACCGTCGCCCTGCCATCCCCGAGCCCCAGGCTCACGGTCAGTTCGAGGTCCTCGCCCTTCATGTAAGAGCTGGTGGCGGCCTCGTCATAGATGGGCGCGCGCTCGCCATCCCTGGCGACCAGCAGGTCGCCGAAGCGGATGGCCAGCTTGTCGCGGTCGGCCGGCTCGCCCGCCTTGCCCACGGCCATCACCACACGGCCCCAATTGGCGTCCTCGCCGGCAATGGCTGTCTTGACCAGCGGCGAGTCGGCAATAGCCTTGGCGATGCGGAAGGCCGAGGCGTCTGAGGTGGCGCCCTCGACATGGATCGAGACCTGCTTGGTGGCGCCTTCGCCGTCGCGCACCACCTGGATGGCGAGGTCGAAGAGCACGTCGCGCAAGGCTTCGCCAAACACTTCGGCGCGCGGATCGTCGAGGCTGGCAATGGGCTCCACGTTGGCCTTGCCGGTGGCAAAGGCCAGAAGCGTATCCGAGGTCGAGGTGTCGCTATCGACGGTAATGGCGTTGAAGCTGGTCTGCACATGTTTTGCCAGCAGCGCCTGCAGCACCGGCGCGGCCACGGGCATGTCGGTAACCACAAAGCTCAGCATGGTGGCCATATCGGGCGCGATCATGCCCGAGCCCTTGGCGATACCGTTGATCCGGACTTCCACCCCGTCGATATCGAGCACGGCGCCCGACAGTTTGGGGAAAGTGTCCGTCGTCATGATGGCCTTGGCCGGATCCATCCAGGGCGCATCACCCATGCGGGTCGCCATCGTGTCGAGCACGCCGGCAAACTTGGACGCGTCGAGCGGTTCGCCGATGACGCCGGTCGAGGCCAGGAACACTTCGCTCGGCTTGCAACCAAGCGCCTTGGCCGCATAGTCGGCCGTCAGCTCCACGCTCTTTTTGCCCTTGGTGCCGGTAAAGGCATTGGCATTGCCCGAATTGACCACCAGCCCGCGCGCTGCCCCGCCCGGCAGGTTGGCCTTGCACCAGTCCACCGCGGCCGAGGAACATTTCGACCGGGTCAGCACGCCCGCGGCGGTGGTGCCCTCGTCAAAGGCCATCAGCAGCACATCGGTGCGGCCCTTATACTTGATGCCGGCTTCCGCAGTGGCAAAGCGCACCCCCGCAATGGCGGGCAGGTCGGGATAGGATTTGGGAGCGAGCGGGGAAACCGGATGGGCCATCTGCGTGAGCCTTATGGAGACAAGTTCGGCCCCCGGTGTGCCCGAAACCTAAGGCATTCGCAAGACGGGCCTGTGCCGAATGGCGATCCAGCCACGCCCTCGTCCTTCGACAAGCTCAGGATGAGGTCTACTGAGATTTTTGAGTAGACCTCATGGTGAGCCTGTCGAACCACGAGGGCGTGGCACAGAGGCTATCAAGCCGCCGCCACTTTCTTCTTCCCGGCGATGAACCCGCCGAAATGCCTGCCGATGAGCGGCACGATCAGCAGCACGATGGTCGTGGCCATGACCGGCACCAGCAGCAGGCTGCGCTGCCACATTTCCCAGCCGGGGGTCAGCGGCATCAGCACATAGAGATAGAGCGTCACCACGGGATAGACGGCCAGCGTCATCACCAGGGCCATGCGCAGTTTGGACGCGAGAGAGGGTTGCATTTGCAAACTCCATTGAAACGGTACGTTTCGTTATGTAACGGAACGACACGTTTCGTTCAAGTGCTTTCCTTCGGAATCTTTTTGACCCATATTGGGCACCATGAGCGAGCTTGCAGACGATATCGACGATCGCCGCCGGTCCATCGGCGCGCGCCGCAATCCGGAGACCGAGGAAGCCATCCTGGAGGCTGCCGAAGCCCTTATGGCCGAGGTGGGGATTTCAGGCTTTTCCATCGAGGCGGTGGCCAAGCGCGCCCGTGCGGGCAAGCCGACCATCTATAAATGGTGGCCGAACAAGACCGCGCTGCTGCTCGATGTCTATCATCGGCGCAAGCCGGCCAATGTGCATATGGATACCGGCAGCGTCGAAGGCGACGTCTTCGCCTTCCTCACCGGCGTCTTCGCCCATTGGGGCGATACCGGCGCCGGCCAGGTGTTCCGCTTCGTCATTGCCGAGGCGCAGCGCGATGCGGCCGCCGCCGCCTCGCTGCTCGAATATTCCGCCGAGCGGCGCATCCAGAGCGGGGAAATCTTTCAGCGCGGCATCGAGAGGGGCGAGCTGTCGGCCGATATCGATGTTGGTTTATGCGCCGACATGCTGGCCGGCTTCATCTGGCAGCGTCTGCTGACCGGCCGCATCGAGCGCGACCCCGGGCAATTGCGCCGGGTGGCCAGGCAGATGGTGCGGGGGCTGGAGGCGAGCGGCGCCTAAGTCCGCGTAAATTCACCGGCGTCACCCTCGGGCTTGACCCGAGGGCTCTGAACTTAACGATCGTCCGGCAAGTGTAGCCCCCTCGGGTCAAGCCCGAGGGTGACGTTCGGAGGCCCAGGCATGCGCCGGGGGGCTGGGACGAGCTTACTCTGTCGGCGCTGCTTCGGCCGGCTGGGTCTGGGCATCGACCGCAGCCTTGAGCGTGGCGTCGGGAATGTCGATTTCCACACCCTCGCGCAGCTGATCCAGCGTGGCGTCATAGGTCGTCACCAGCAATTGCTGCTGCAATTCGCCAGCGACCTCTTCGAAGGCCGGCGGCGTGGTCTGGCGCTTTTCCTCGAGCTTGATGATGTGCCAGCCGAACTGGGACTGCACCGGGGCACTGATCTGGCCCACATCGGTCAGCGCGAAGGCGGCGGTCTCGAACGGCGCCACCATCATGCCCTTGCCGAAAAAGCCCAGGTCGCCGCCATTGGCTGCGCCGGGATCGATCGAATTTTCCTTGGCCAGCGTGGCGAAGTCGGCGCCGCCATCCAGTTCGGCCTTCAGCTCATTGGCCTTTTCCTCGGTCTCGACCAGGATGTGGCTGGCGCGGATTTCGTCCGCCGGCACGAAATCGGCGACGAATTTGTCATAGTCGGCGCGCACGGCGTCTTCGGTCACTTCCTTGACGAAGGCTTCGCTCAGATAGGCGCTGTGCAGGGCGCGTTCCTCGAGATAGTGGATGCGCTGCTTGAACAGCGGCGCATCGGCCAGCCCGGCCTGCCGGCCTGCCTGGGCCACCATCTTGGTGTCGATCAGCACGCGCAGCAGGAAAGGCCGGCGCTGGTCGGGCGGCATCTGGTTCAACTGCTGGGTCAGGTCCTCAGCGGCAAAGCTCAGGTCGGCCTCGGTGATCGGCTCGCCGCCAACCGTAGCCACCACGGTGTCGGGGGAGGCAGCGGCCGGCGCTTCGGCGGCCGGGGGTGCGGCCTCGGCGGGCGCGGCGTCCTGTGCGAAGGCGGGGGCGGCCATGCCAGCCCCCAGCATCAGGGCAAGAACGCTCGCGTTACGGGCGAGGCGTGAAAGAGAAAATTTCATCGGGTCGGTCTCCTTGGCCGGCGCTTGCTATAATTGCGTCCTGGCGTGTTGTCGTCGGCGATAGGCACGCCCGTCGGTCCGGCGCGGCGCTCCGGCCTGCCTTGCATGTCACCGGGGCCAAAATGTGCCGCACCGTGCCATGCAGGGGATCGACAGCCGAAGATCCTGTTTCTGCCGGGATTTCCGGCAGGGCAGGCAGGTGTCGCCCATTTCGGCGACGTTGACAAGACAGGGGTCCGCTCTTACATCTCACGCGCTTTTTCCGCCCTGTGGCGGGACACCAGAAATTCAAAGCCGGAAAGGCTTTCTCATCGCGTCGACGCGGCCCAACGGTCCATTCCGCAATTTCCCCGCCGCACCCCGATGAGTCATAAAAGGACCTGATCTATGGCACTTGCCTCGCTCGCCCGGCGGATATTCGGGTCTCCGTCAGACCGCCACGTCAAGCGATTCCAGGCCAAGGTCAACGCGATCAACGCGCTTGAGCCGCAACTGGAAAAGCTCAGCGATGACGAACTGCGCGCCCGTACCGCCGAATTCAGGGCACAGTTCGAAAACGGTGCCGACCTCGACGATCTGATCGTGCCGGCCTTCGCCACGGTGCGTGAGGCGTCCAAGCGGGTGCTGGGCATGCGCCATTTCGACGTGCAGCTTATCGGCGGCATGGTGATGAACGAGCGCGGCATTGCCGAAATGCGGACCGGTGAAGGCAAGACGCTGGTGGCGACGCTGCCGATGTATCTCAATGCCCTGACCGGGCAGGGCGCGCATCTGGTCACCGTCAACGACTACCTGGTCAGGCGCGACGCCGCCTGGATGGGCCAGATCTACAATTTCCTCGGCCTCAGCTGGGGCGTCATCGTCCATGGCCTGACCGATGCCGAGCGCAAGGCGGCCTATGCCGCCGACATCACCTACGGCACCAATAACGAACTCGGCTTCGACTATCTGCGCGACAACATGAAATATACCCGCGCCCAGATGGTGCAGCGCGGCCATGCCTTCGCCATTGTCGACGAAGTAGACTCGATCCTGATCGACGAGGCGCGGACGCCGCTGATCATTTCCGGCCCGTCCGACGATCGCAGCGACCTCTATACCAAGATCGACAGCCTGATGCCGATCATCGAAGAGGGCGATTTCGACCTCGACGAAAAGCAGCGCGCCGCCACCTTCACCGATCAGGGCATCGAAAAGCTCGAAGCCCGGCTGACCGAGGAAGGGCTGCTCAAGACCGGCTCTCTCTATGACGTGGAAAACGTCGCCCTGGTGCACCACGCCAATTCGGCCCTGCGTGCCCACAAGCTGTTCCGCAAGGACAAGGACTATATCGTCCGCAATGACGAAGTCGTGATCATCGACGAATTCTCCGGCCGCATGATGCCGGGCCGCCGCTATTCGGAAGGCCTGCACCAGGCACTGGAAGCCAAGGAACACGTCAAGATCCAGCCGGAAAACCAGACGCTGGCCTCGATCACCTTCCAGAACTATTTCCGCCTCTACAAGAAGCTGGCCGGCATGACCGGTACGGCGGCGACCGAGGCCGAGGAATTCGCCGACATCTACAAGCTCGATGTGGTGACCATTCCCACCAACGTGCCGGTGCAGCGTGTCGATGACGAAGACGCCATCTTCCGCACCGCCGATGAAAAGTTCAACGCCATCGCCGATCTGATCAAGCAGTGTCAGGAGCGCGGCCAGCCCGTGCTTGTTGGCACCACCTCGATCGAAAAGTCGGAAATGCTGGCCGATCTGCTGCGCAAGAAGAATGTCGGCAGCATGAACGTGCTCAATGCCCGCCACCACGAGCAGGAAGCCTTCATCGTCGCCGATGCCGGCCTGCCGGGCGCCATCACCATCGCCACCAACATGGCCGGTCGCGGCACCGATATCCAGCTGGGCGGCAACCTCGAAATGCGCATCCAGCGCGAGACCGAGGGCCTTGAGGGCGAGGCCCGCGAGGCCAAGATCGCCGAGATCAAGTCCACCATCGCCGCCGACAAGGCCAAAGCGCTGGCCGCCGGCGGGCTCATGGTCATCGGCACCGAACGCCACGAGAGCCGCCGTATCGACAACCAGTTGCGTGGCCGTTCCGGCCGCCAGGGCGATCCGGGCCATTCGGCCTTCTTCCTGTCGCTGCAAGACGACCTGATGCGCATCTTCCCGGTCGACAGCATGGATTCCATGCTCGGCAAGCTGGGGCTGGAGCAGGGCGAGTCCATCACCCACCCATGGGTCACCAAGGCCATCGAGCGCGCGCAGGGCAAGGTCGAGGCGCGTAACTTCGATATCCGCAAGAACATCCTCAAATACGACGACGTGATGAACGATCAGCGCAAGGTGATCTTCGAGCAGCGTATCGAGATGATGGATGCCGAGGATGTCAGCGAGACCGTCATCGACATGCGTCATGACGTGGTCGACAATATCGTCGCCAAGGCCATCCCGCCGCGCTCCTATCCCGAGCAGTGGAATGCCGAGCAGCTCGACCGCTGCCGCCAAGACCTATCTCAATATCGATGTGCCGGTGGCCGAATGGGCCGCCGAGGAAGGCATCGATCCCGAAATCGTCACCGAGCGGCTGATTGCCGCCGCCGATGCCCAGGTCGCCGCCAAGGAAGAGCGCACCATTGCCAATATGGCCGCTGCCGGCGCCCCTAATCCGACCGTGATGCGCCAGGTGGAAAAATCCATCCTGCTGCAGTCGATCGACGGGCTGTGGCGCGAGCACCTGGTGACGCTCGACCACCTCTCCAAGGTGGTGGGCTGGCGCGGCATCGCCCAGCGCGATCCGCTCAACGAATACAAGCAGGAAGCCTATGAGTTGTTCCAGGGCCTGCTGGTCAACCTGCGCGAACTGGTGACCACCCAGCTCAGCCATGTCGAGCTGCAGCCGCGCCCGGTGGCGCCGCCGGTGGCTGATCTCAGCCGCTTGCGCGAGACCCATATCGACCCGACCACGGGCGAAAACGATGCGGAAAGCGATGTGTCCGGCACCGTGCCGGGCCCTGGCTTTGCCGCCGGTCCCTTTGCCGACGGGCGGGGCGACGAGCAGGATGCCGACAAGTCCCTGCGGCCCATCGATCCCAAGCTACTGGTCGGCGTCTCCCGCAACGCCCCATGCCCCTGCGGCTCAGGCAAGAAGTTCAAGCACTGTCACGGTGCATTCTAGAATGCGCAAAGGCCCGGAGCGATCCGGGCCTTTTCATTTCCGTCTCCCGTCGTTCGGTGTGTGTGGCTACCCCCACCCTTGATCCCTCCCCACAAGGGGGAGGGAGACGATGAACACTGGCCTCTGAGCTGGCGCCTCCCTCCCCTTGATGGGGAGGGATAGAGGGTGGGGTGATGGGAGCCACAGAAGGCTGAAAGGAACAGAGGGCGATCGGGCGTGCCCACCCTCAGCACGTCACCCTGATCTCGGCATATCCCGTCACCTCGCCGGCGGAGACTACGCCGATCATGCAGGCCGAGCCGGGCAGGCCGATATTGCCGCCGGCGGCGATGACCGTGCCATCGCTCAGTGAAATGAAGCCATTATCCACCGCGCCGATCTCGACCGTGCCGGCCACGTCGCAGAGCGGGTAGCTGTCGCCGGCTCCGACCAGGAACCGCGTTCCGGTGGGCAGGCAATCGCCGCCCTGCGCCGTTGCGGGTGCCGCAGCGGGAACCGCGGGCAGGCTGGTGGCCGGTGCCGGGGCGCTGCGCCAGCTCTCTTCCAGAATGGCGAGCCGATTGGCCAGGTCCGTCAGATTTGCCGCGTCGGTGCCCGATGGCGTACCCTGCTGGCGGCCGAACAGTTCGAGGCTGACGCGCAACTGGGCGATATCGGTGGAGAGCCGCACGATCTCGCGCTGGGTTTCGCTGTAGAACCAGGCGCTGGCGCCGATCGCCGCGATACCCACCAGCCCGACCACGAAGCTCAGTACATTGGCCAGCGGCATGCCCTTGCGGCGCTCGGCCGGCACGGGCCTGGTCTCACCCTGGACAGTGACCGCTGCTGACTCTTCCACCGCTGGTGTCTCCATACTGGCTGCCGCGTCCATCGGCGCAGATTGCGGCCTGGATATGGTATCGCAATTCTCAGTGACCAGTAGACCTCAGGAGGCTCATCATGAGGGCTTTGTAACGTCTACCGCACCAGCGGTGGCATCGGCCGGGGCGCGGGCTGGCCTGACATGACAGGCACGATATCGGCATCCTTGCCGCCGAACATGTTGCCGATGCCGCTGAAGAAGCCGCCAATGGCTTCGCCGCGCGCCTTGGCCGCCGCTTCTGCAGCGGCCTGCCGTTCGGCTTCCGCCGCCAGCCGCGCCGCCTTCTGCGCTTCGCTTTCCACAGCGGCGGCATAGGCGATGTCGTCGGCCTGCTGCCGTTCGGTCAGCGCGGCATTCTGCACCACGGCGGGGCAGGGGCCCAGCGGGTTGAGTGCCCCGCCGCCAACGGCGTTGAAGATATACTGGCGCTCGCAGACATCCCAGGCCGGCGGCGTCTTGGTCAGCTCGAACAGGTCATAGCCTTCCTTGATGTCCTTCCAGAAGCCGATATGCGGGCTCGAGGCCTTCTGCGCCAGCTTGGCGGCGGTCATCTTGAACGGGAAGATCTGCAGCTGGAAGCTCTGGTTGCCGCCCTTGAAGCTTTCGCGGGCCAGGGCATAAATCTCGGCAATACCGTCATCGGTCATGGCGTAGCAGCCGCGCGACGAGCAGTCGCCATGCACCATCAGGTCGGTGCCGGTGCGGCCCCAGACGCGGTCGAACTTGTTGGGAAAGCCGGTATTGAAGGCCAGGTAATAGCTGGAGCGCGGATTCATCAGGCCAGGCGTGATGGTGTAGAAGCCCTCGGGGCTCTGCCGGTCGCCTTCCTTGATCTTGGGGCCGAGATCGCCGGAATAAGCGCAGATCTCGTAAGTCTTGAACAGTCGGAACGAGCCTGATGTGGTGCGCTTCCACACTTCGAGGGTCTTTTCCTCCTTGAAGATGCGCACGAGCATGGCTTCGCCGGGCGACGAGCCCATATTGCGCAACCCTGCCTGCACCACACTGGACAGCGGCTGGTTATGCCGATTGTCGCTGGATTTCGGCAGGAAACCGCCGCAGGCGACCAGCCCGAAGGCGACCCAGAGCAGGATCAGCGCCGAGGAAATTTTGCGAAGCATGGTGGCGGTCAAGGTCGGCAGCTCAAAGGACGTGTTGAAGCGGTGACCCATAGGGCCCGGTGGTTACCGCAGCATGAGTTTTGCTGGTGAACGAAGCGTTAGCACGCCGCATAATTGGCTGGAAGCAGGGCAATATCACGCAAGCGTGTGGGGGTTTCTTCGTAGATACCCCCTCCCACCCTCCCCCTAATAGGGGGAGGAGCAGATCGAGGATATGGCACGATCTCGCCCAAGCCACCGCACGGTTCCTCCCCCTATCAGGGGGAGGTTAGGAGGGGTATCCCCTAATCCTAAAGCGTCGTCCCGATGGCCAAAAATTTCTCGCGGCGATGCTCGCGCGTTTCCAGCCGTCCCTTGCCCTCGAAATCGCCGAGGAACTTGGCAATGGCGCCACGGGTGGCATCCATGATGGCTTCGTGGTGGCGGTGGGCGCCGCCGGCCGGTTCGGGGATGATGCCGTCGATCACGCCGAAGCCGAGCAGGTCCTGCGCGGTGATCTTCTGGGCCGTCGCCATGTCCTGCGCCCTGGCAGCGTCGCGGAACAGGATCGAGGCGCCCGCTTCAGGCGAAATCACCGAATAGATGGCGTTTTCCAGCATCAGCACGCGGTTGGCCACGGCGATGGCGATGGCGCCGCCCGAGCCGCCTTCGCCGATGACGATGGCGATATTGGGCACGCCCAGCTCAAGGCATTTTTCCGTCGAGCGGGCGATGGCCTCGGCCTGGCCGCGCTCCTCGGCGCCGATGCCGGGATAGGCGCCGGCCGTATCGACGAAGGAAATCATCGGAATGTTGAAGCGGTCGGCCATGTCCATGATGCGGACGGCCTTGCGATAGCCCTCGGGGCTGGCCATGCCGAAATTGTGCTTGAGGCGGGTTTCGGTCGAGCTGCCCTTTTCCTGGCCGAGAATGGCCACGGCCTGCCCGTTGAAGCGCCCGAAGCCGGCCAGCAGGGCCGCGTCTTCGCGATATTTGCGGTCGCCGGCCAGCGGCGTCCATTCGGTGATGAGCTTGCCGACATAGTCGGAAAAATGCGGGCGCTGCGGGTGGCGGGCCACCTGCGTCTTCTGCCAGGGGGTGAGCTTCTTGTAGATTTCGACCAGCGCCTCGTCGGCGCGGCTGGAGAGCCGGTTGACCTCTTCGTCAATGCTCACGGCCTGGTCGCTGGTGGCCATGGCCTTGAGTTCGGCGATCTTGCCCTCAAGATCGGCAACCGGCTTTTCGAAATCGAGATAAGACTGCATCAACCTGCCCGTTCGGGTCTATCTGGGGACCCTGGATTATGGGTCGCTGCTCTTGCGCTCTAAAGTGGCCGGAAAGTGGCGATGGCGCAATGCCAAGTCAAGGCTTGTGGGTCGCGAGGCACAGGAACATTGTGCCACGCCCTCGTGGTTCGAGGCGCCAAACGGCGCACCTCACCATGAGGGCTACTATGAAAAAGCGAGCAACCAGTAGCCCTCATGGTGAGGTGCGAGTTCTTTACGAGCCTCGAACCACGAGGGCGTGGCACCATGCTCACCCCTCCGCCAGCGGGTGATGCGTCTCCACCAGCGTGCGCAGTTTCTCGTCCAGCACATGGGTATAGATCTGGGTGGTCGAGATATCGGCATGGCCGAGCAGCATCTGCACCACGCGCAGATCGGCCCCGCCGGCCAGCAGGTGGCTGGCAAAGGCGTGCCGCAGCACGTGTGGCGCAACGCGGGATGGCGTGATGCCGGCATCCATGGCCAACTGCTTGAGATCACGGGCAAAAACCTGCCGGCTCAGATAGCCCTCCGCCCCCGCTGCCGGGAACAGGAAAACCTCGTCCTTTTCAAGCGTTGCGGCATAGGCTTTTACGGCATCGCGCGCCCGGTCGTTAAGCGGCACGATGCGCTCCTTGCTGCCCTTGCCCACCACGGTGAGGAAACCGGCATCGCGCATCACAGCCGAGCGGCGCAGGCTCACCAGCTCGCTGACGCGCAGCCCGGTGGCATAGAGCAGTTCGAGCAGCACGTAGAGCCGCTGAGCCGTTGCCTGCTTCTGCGGCGAGGCCGCCTTGCTGGCTTCCGTTTCCGCCGTGGTGAGCAGCGTGTCGACCTCGGCCAGCGACAGCACTTTCGGCAGCGCTCGCCGGCTCTTGGGGCTGGGCACGATGCGCGTCGGGTCATCCCCGCGCATGCCATCGGCACAGAGGAATTTGTGGAACTGCCGTATCGCCGAAAGCCGCCGCGCCGAGGACGAGGCCGACAGCCCGTCATGTTTCAGCCGGTCGAGAAAGGCGTTGACCGTGTCGCGGTTCACGTCCAGCAGCGTCTGCTGCCGGCCCGCGACATAGCCGGCATAGTCGGCCAGGTCGCGGCGATAGGCCGCGATCGTGTTCCTGGCCGCGCCGCGCTCGGCGCTCATCATTTCGAGAAAGGCGCCGATCAGGTGGCCGCCGCTCATGGCGTGGCCGGCTCCGCCGCCGGTTCTTCAACGGCCGGCGCCTGCCCGGGCAAAGCCGGCTGCCCACCCGACAGCAGATCGCGCTGGGGAATGCGGATGGTCACTTCCTTGGGCGTCGGCTCGACAAAGGCGACCAGCGCGAACATGCCGGCATAGACCAGTCCGGCCAGGAAAAGCAGCGTGATGATGAGGCGGATCAGAGTGGGCATTGGCGGTCCGGCTGTCGGCTTTTGCGCAATTTGCCAGCAAAAGGTTTCGTTTCCGTAGGCATAGTGCGGTCTCGCCTCGCCAACTGCAAGTTCTTGACAGGCGCGGCGGCGGCAGGTTCATAGCGGCTGCATTGTTTGTAGCGTTTTCCGGGCGGCGAACCGGTGGCCACTTCGCCTGAAAACGCTTTGGGGAGCGCCTTTTTTGAACCGACCCGACGCGGCATCGCGGCAGGCCCGCGCCGAACATCTGGCCGAGCGGCTTGCCGGCCGGCCGCTGGTGCTGGTCGGCATGATGGGCGCCGGCAAGACCACGGTGGGTCGCCGCCTCGCCGCAAGGCTCAACCGCCAGTTTCTCGATAGCGACGAGGAAATCGAGAAGGCGGCGCAGATGAGTATTCCCGAGATTTTCGAGCAGCGCGGCGAGCCCGAATTCCGCGCCGGGGAAACCCGCGTTATCGCCCGCGTGCTCAAGGACCAGGGCGTGGTTCTGGCCACTGGCGGCGGGGCTTTCGTCAATGCCGATACGCGGGCACTGGTCAAGGCGGAGGCCCTCTCCATCTGGCTCAAGGCCGAGGTCGATATCCTGTTCGAGCGGGTGTCGCGCCGCTCCAACCGCCCCCTGCTCAAGACCGCCAATCCCCGCGCCACCCTCGAAAAGCTGATCGAGGACCGCTATCCCATTTATGCCGAAGCCGATGTCACGGTCGTTTCGCGCGACGTGCCGCAGGATGTGGTGGCGGGCGATGTGATCGATGCCGTGCTCGGCTATCTCAAGCGCCAGGACTGATATTTTGATGGCCGATATTGCCCATACCGTTCACGTCGCCCTCGGCGATCGCGCCTATGACATATTGATCGGCGACAGCCTGCTCGACGACGCGGGCGCGATCCTGGCCGAGCGCTTTCCCGGCCGCCGCTACGGCATCATCACCGATGACAATGTGGCCCGGGCACAATTGCCGCGCCTGCTGAAGTCGCTGGATGCGGCCGGGCTCGGCCATACCGAAATCGTGCTGCCGGCAGGCGAAGCCACCAAGTCCTGGGCCTATCTCGGTCAGGCCGTGGAAGGCATTCTCGCCGCCCGCCTCGAACGCGGCGACCTCGTCATCGCCCTGGGTGGCGGCGTTATCGGGGACCTTGCGGGCTTTGCCGCCGCCATCGCCCGGCGCGGCATGGATTTCGTGCAGATGCCGACTTCGCTGCTGGCGCAGGTCGACAGTTCGGTCGGCGGCAAGACCGGCATCAATTCGCCCCATGGCAAGAATCTCATCGGCGCCTTCCACCAGCCAAGGCTGGTGCTGGCCGATCTCTCCACCCTCGATACGCTTGATGCTCGCCAGTTCGCCTCGGGCTATGCCGAAGTGGTCAAATATGGCCTCATCGACGACGAGGATTTCTTTTTCTGGCTCGAAGAGCATCAGGCCGAAATCTTTGCCGGTGGTCCGGCGCGCGGCGAGGCCATCGCCCGCTGCTGCGCCCACAAGGCGCGCGTCGTCATCGAAGATGAAAAGGAACTCGGCGTTCGCGCCCTGCTCAATCTGGGCCACACATTCGGGCATGCGCTGGAAAAGGATACCGGCTATTCCGACCGCCTGCTGCATGGCGAAGGCGTCGCCATCGGCATGGTGCTGGCACACGGTTTTTCCGCCCGGCTCGGGCTGGCGCCCAGCCAGGACAGCGGCCGCATTGCCCAGCACTTGAAGAAATCGGGCCTGCCCACCACTTTGGCTGATATCCCGGGAAAACTGGGCTCCACCGAAACATTGATGGCCGCCATCGCGCAGGACAAGAAAGTGTCGCGCGGCGCACTGACCTTCATCCTGACGCGGGGGATCGGGCAGGCGTTCATCGAGAAGAATGTGGATGGCGCCGCGGTGGCAGAGTTCTTGAACGAGATGCGGGCTCTACCCCTCTCCCCTTGAGGGAGAGGGTGGTTTTCCGCGTTCAGCGGAAAACCGGGTGAGGGGTCCTGCGCGATCCCATGCTTCAATGCTTGCGGATACAACCCCTCATCCGCCCTTCGGGCACCTTCTCCCTCAAGGGGAGAAGGAAGAAAGAGATCAAACCTCGCTGCTACTCCCAAGGCCCATCCGCCGGCAGCACCTCGATCGCCAGGGCATGCACCTTGTCCTTGAGTTCGGCGTCGAGAACGTCCATGACGGCGCGGTGTTGCGCCACGCGGCTCATCCCGTCAAAATGCCGGGTCGCGATTCTGACACGAAAATGGGTTTCACCACCCTCCCGCCACCCGGCGTGACCGAAATGCTTGTTCGATTCATCGATCACATCGAGGAAAGCGGGGGCGAATTGAGCGGCGAGCTTGGCTTTGATGGTGTCTGTGGCACTCATGAGGGCGAGGCTTTCTATCTGGTTTAGGCACGTAACTAGGCGCAATGAAACTGCAATCCAAGCTCTTCGATACCATCCGCATCAAGCCACGCCGGGAAGAAAAGCCCGCGCCGGTCGAACATGTCTGCGATTGGGAAGGGTGCGAACTGGCCGGGGAGTTCCGCGCGCCCAAGGGCCATCGCAGCGAGGGCCAGTATCACCATTTCTGCCTCGAGCATGTCCGCCACTACAATACCGCGTTCAATTTCTTCGCCGGCATGGACAAGGACGAGCTGGAGGATGCGCTCCATTCCCCGCCCAAGGCCGAGTCGCGGTCGAGCTTTGCCACCGGCAATCCCAATATGCGCGGCGCGCGCGCGGCAAGGGAAAACCTGCGGCCGGGTGACAAGTTCGGCGATCCGTTCGGCGTCTTCGCGCGCTATCGCCACCGCCAGGCGCAGAAGCCGGCGGCCGAGCGGGTCAAGCCGCTGCACGAGCAGGACAGGCGGGCGCTCGAAACGCTGGGCCTGATCGGCCAGTCCAAATCCGACGACATCAAGCGCGCCTACAAGACCCTGGTCAAAATCCACCACCCCGACGCCAATGGCGGCGACAAGGCCAGCGAAGAACGCCTGCGCACAATCATCGCGGCCTATAGCCACCTGAAGAAGACCGGGTTTGTGGCAAAGTGACTTGTGCCACGCCCCCGTGGTTCGAGGCTCGCGAAGGGCTCGCACCTCACCATGAGGGCTACTGGCAGCGCTGAGTTCAAGTAGCCCTCATGGTGAGGTGCGCTTCTTCAGCGCCTCGAACCACGAGGGCGTGGCACAGCCACTGCGACTATTGCGGTCGCAATGCCTACCGTCCCCGTCACAATGCTGCTATAGAGCCCGCGACTTCCTTGCCTCAAATCCTTCCGCCAAGAGCCACGTCATGACTGAGTATACCAATCTGCCCGACACCGAATATTCGGCAAGGGAGCTGTTCGGCATCGATACGGACATGAAGGTGATGGGCTATCGCGAGGCCAGTGGCCATGTCCCGCCCGTCGATCCCGATTACCTGTTCGACCGCAATACCACGCTGGCCATTCTGGCAGGCTTCGCCTTCAATCGCCGCGTCATGGTGCAGGGCTATCACGGCACCGGCAAATCCACGCATATCGAGCAGGTCGCGGCGCGCCTCAACTGGCCGCTGGTCCGCGTCAATCTCGACAGCCACGTCTCCCGTATCGATCTCGTCGGCAAGGACGCGATCGTGCTCAAGGATGGCAAGCAGGTCACCGAATTCCGCGACGGCATCCTGCCATGGGCGGTGCAGAACAATGTCGCGCTGGTGTTCGACGAATATGATGCCGGCCGCCCGGACGTGATGTTCGTGATCCAGCGCGTGCTGGAAGTGGCTGGAAGGCTGACCCTGCTCGACCAGAACCGCGTGATCGTGCCGCATCCGGCGTTCCGCCTGTTCTCGACCACCAATACGATCGGTCTAGGCGATACGTCGGGACTCTATCACGGCACCCAGCAGATCAACCAGGGCCAGATGGACCGCTGGAGCCTGGTCACGACGCTGAATTACCTGCCGCATGACAAGGAAGTCGGCATCGTGCTCGCCAAGAACAAAGCCTATGGCGAGAATGACAAGGGCAAGAAGCTCATCGCCAACATGGTGCGCCTGGCGGACCTGACGCGCTCGGCCTTCATCAATGGCGATCTCAGTACCGTCATGTCGCCGCGTACCGTGATCACCTGGGCCGAAAACACCCAGATTTTCGGTGGCGATGTCGGCTTTGCCTTCCGCCTGACCTTCCTCAACAAGTGCGATGAACTCGAACGCCCCGTCGTGGCCGAATTCTATCAGCGCGTGTTCGGCGAAGACCTGCCGGAAAGCTCGGCCAACCTGGCCGTGACGGCGTAACAAGCCACGGTCTCGCCCTTCGACAGGCTCAGGGTGAGGCCTACTATGCGTTCTGCGAACTAAGTAGACCTCATGGTGAGCCTGTTCAGGCGCGCAAGTTGCGCGCCGTGAACCACGAGGTCGTGGCACGATATCATGGCACAATCACCGCGCAGCAAAGCCAACAAGCCTGACCAGACCCAGGTCTTCAAATCGGCCATGGGTGCGACGGTGCGTGCCATCGGCGGCAAGCCCGAGCTGGAAGTGACCTTCACCTCCGACCGGCCGCTGCTCACCTCCGACAAGGCGCGTCTGGCCAATCTGCCGCGCCTGCCGACGCGGCGCGATATCGCCATTGCCCGCGGACAGGGCGATGCCATGGCCATGCGCCTGGCCAGCCATGATCCCGATACCCATCGCAAGCGCTCCCCCATGGACCCCACGGCCCGCGCTGCCTTCGACGCGCTGGAACAGGCCCGCGTCGAGGCCTTGGGCTGCGTGCGCATGCCCGGCATGGTCGGCAATATCGGCGAAATGCTGGAAGATCGCCTGTTCCGCGCTAATTTTGCCGAGGTCGACAACAAGGGCGATGCGCCCATTGCCGAGGCCTTGGGCCTGTTGTTGCGCGAAAAACTCGCCGGCGTGCCGGTGCCGCCCTCGGGCCATGCGCTGGTCGATCTGTGGCGCAAGGAGATCGAGGACAAGGGCGGCAAGTCGCTCGATGACCTGCTCACGCGCTACGAAAACCAGGACGAGTTCTCGCGGGCCGCCAAGGCGCTGCTGCGCGACCTCAACCTCGTGCCCGAAAGCGAATTGGACGATCCTGATTCTTCCGACGAGGACGAGAGCGAGAACCAGGACCCCGAACAGGGCGACAGCTCCGACAAGGCGCCCGAACAGGGCGAGGGCGAGAACGACAGCCAGGACAGTCAGCAGGACGAGCAGGCCGGCGACAGCGAAGAGACCGGCGATGTCGAGGGCATGGAATCGGACATGGCCGATACCGACGAGGACGCGGCCGCCGAAGCCGGCGAAGACGCGCCCATGCCCCCGCCCGCCAAGGATGACGGCAACCAGCTGTCCAACCAGTTCAACTACAAGGTGTTCACGTCAAAGTTCGACGAGATCGTCAAGGCGGCCGAACTGTGCCCGCCCGACGAGCTCGACCAGTTGCGGGGCCTGCTCGACAAGCAATTGGAAAACCTGGCCGGCGCCGTGGCGCGGCTGGCCAACAAGCTGCAGCGGCGCCTCATGGCCAAGCAGAATCGCAGCTGGCAGTTCGACCTCGAGGAAGGCCTGCTCGATACCGCGCGCCTCACGCGCGTCGTCACCGACCCGATGCAGGCTTTGTCCTTCAAGGTCGAGAACGACACCGATTTCCGCGACACCGTGGTGACGCTGCTGATCGACAATTCCGGCTCGATGCGCGGGCGGCCGATCACCATTGCGGCGATCTGCGGCGATATTCTCGCGCGCACGCTGGAGCGCTGCGGCGTCAAGGTCGAAATCCTCGGCTTCACCACCCGCGCCTGGAAGGGCGGCAAGAGCCGCGAAGCCTGGCTCGAAGCCAATCGCCCGGCCAATCCGGGCCGCGTCAACGATATCAGGCACATCATCTACAAGGCTGCCGACGAGCCGTGGCGCCATGCGCGGCGCAATCTCGGCCTGATGATGCGCGAGGGCCTGCTCAAGGAAAATATCGACGGCGAGGCGCTCGAATGGGCGCGCAAGCGCCTGATGGCGCGGCCGGAAGCCCGGCGCATCCTGATGGTGATTTCCGATGGCGCGCCGGTCGATGATTCCACCCAGAGCGTCAATGCCGGCAATTATCTCGAAGCCCATCTGCGCCAGGTCATCGAGGATATCGAGACCCGCTCGCCCATCCAGCTCGTTGCCGTGGGCATCGGCCATGACGTGACGCGCTATTACCGTCGCGCCGTCACGCTGCTCGATGCCGAGGAGCTGGCCGGCGCGCTGACCGACGAACTGGCGGCCTTGTTCGACGAGGAAATGCCGGCCCAGTCGCGCAGGCGAGGGCGGGGATGACCCTGTGGCGCGTCGCCATAGCCACGGCGATGCTGGCGGGGAGTTTTCCCGCCATGGCCGTCGAGGTGAGCGTCAGCGCCAGTCCGATCACCCAGTTCAGGGATAGCGGCCTCGACCAGCAGGTCGATGGCCTGATCTTTCGTGGCGGCATCGCCATGGTCAGCCAGAATGACACATTCGGGGGCCTCTCCAGCCTCACCATGACCGGGCCGGACCAGCAGGCGACCTTTGTCAGCGATCGCGGCAATTTCGTCTCCGGGCAGTTGGCCTATGACGATGCGGGGCGGCTGTTCGGCTTTATCGGCGCCTGGGTCGAGCCGATGCGCAATTCCAAGGGCGACCTGCTGCCGCGCCAATATGCCAAGGATGCCGAAAGCGTCGATACCGTCTATCGCAATGGCGAGCCGGTGGCGGTGCGTGTCGGCTTCGAGAACCTGACGCGGGTGGCCGATTTCGCGCTGACCGACGGCCTGCCGGGCGGCCCGGCGCGCGAAGTGGCCATTCCCGACTGGCTCACCGACCTACGCACCAATGAAAGTCTCGAATCGCTGTGCATCGCGCCGCCGGCCTCGCCCATTGCGGGGTCGACGCTGCTGCTGACCGAAGAAGCGCTGGATGAGGACGGCAATCACCGCGGCTGGCTGCTCGGCCAGAACGACAAGGGTCCCATCGGCTACCAGAACAGCCCGGTGGTGAACCCCACCGATTGCGCCTTCCTGCCCAATGGCGACCTGCTGGTGCTGGAGCGCGGCGTTTCCATGCTGAGTTTCGTGATGAACCTGCGCCGCGTCCCTGCCGCCGACGTGCGCCCGAACACCATCATGGCCGGCGAATTGCTGCTCTCGGCCACTGGCGGCAGCATCGACAACATGGAATCGGTCGCCGTCCACACCGCCCCCAATGGCGAGCTGCGCATCCTCATCGGCTCGGACAACAATTTCAACGATTGGCAGCGCACCCTGCTGCTGGAATTCGCCCTGCCGGAATGATGCCGCTTTTCCCCTTCTCCCCTTGAGGGAGAAGGTGCCCGAAGGGCGGATGAGGGGTGTCGAACTTTCCTCACGCACAGAAGCATGGGAGAGCGCAGGACCCCTCACCCGGTTCTTCCGCTGAACGCGGCAGAACCACCCTCTCCCCTCAAGGGGAGAGGGTAAGTTGCCCTAAATCGCCACCGCGCCCCGCCCAGCCAGCCACCCGCGCAGCGACTTGTACGGCGCCAGCAGGATCACCGCGAGCGCCAGCTTCACCAGGAAGTCACCCAGCCCCAGCGAGACCCACAGTTGCACCTCCGGCCCCACGCCCAGCAGCGGCGCCGGGAAGGCCAGCGAGGAATCGTCCATGCCGAAAAAGGCGTCGATGCCGGCAAAGGCCGGGGCCATGGCCAGCGAGAAGAAGATCGCGGTATCGAGCGCCGAGCTGACCAGCGAGGAGAACATCGGCGCCTGCCACCAGGCGCCATGGCGCAGCCGGTGGAAGATGGAAATGTCGAGGAATTGTGCCACGAGGAAAGCCGTGCCCGAGGCGATGGCGATGCGCGGCGTGGCCAGATAGATCGACAGGATCACCGCCACGGCAAAGCCGGCCACTACCACGAGGCGCGCCCGGGCCGGGCCGAAGGCGCGGTTGGTGAGGTCGGTGACGAGGAAGGCCACCGGATAGGTGAAAGCGCCCCAGGTGAGGATATCACCGAGATTGACCGGGCCGAGCTGGACCGCGACGGGGTATTGCACCAGGAAATTGGACGCGGCGACAACCGCGACCATGGCGGCAACAGCCGCCAGGAAACGAGCAAGCATCAGAATGCACCTCATTATGAGCGCGATCCGGCATAAGACCGGGGCGCAGGATTATGGATAGGTATCACCCCACCCACCGAACGTCACCCTCGGGCTCGACCCGAGGGCTCTTCACTTGGGGGGCGCGCAGTACCCCACCCTCAATCCCTCCCCACAAGGGGGAGGGAGGCGATGAACACAGCCATCGCAACCTGCGCTTCCCTCCCCTTGATGGGGAGGGATTGAGGGTGGGGTGGAGCCACAAGCGCGAACTTTGCAGCTCGCCCCCAAAAACAAAACCGCGCGGAGCATGAACTCCACGCGGTCAAATCTGAAACCGGTCTACTGCTTACGCAGCGAGGGCGGCGCGAATTTCCTTCTTGATGCCCTGGGCGAGCGGGGACAGGTCCGCATCGCTCTGCTTGAGCAGGAAGGCATCGAGACCGCCGCGATGCTCGACCGTGCGGAGCGCCGCAGCCGAGATACGGAGCTTGACCGGGCGGTTGAGCGCATCCGAGATCAGCGTCACGTTCAGCAGATTGGGGAGAAAGCGGCGGCGGGTGCGGTTGAGGGCGTGCGAAACGTTGTTGCCAACCATAACGCCCTTGCCGGTGAGTTCGCAGCGACGTGCCATTTGGGAGATATCCTATTTGTGTAAAGGTCCTGCGTGGCGGGAAATCCCGCGACGGGCCTCGATTGTCATGAAATCTGGCGGTTCTTTAGAGAAAAGGGGCCTTCCCGTCAAGCCGAGCGCCTTGCATGGGCCATATCGCGCAGGCAATTTTGACATTGGCGCTGATTCGCCTCCCGCCCATTGCAGAGAACCGCCGTCTTGATCCAGTTCCGTCTCGCCCGCCCGTTCGCTTCCCTGGCCGCCCTGGCACTGTTGCTCAGCCAACCGGCCGGCGCCGCCGAGGTTGATGCCACGGCCAGCTATGTACTGACGCTGGGCGGCATCAATATTGCGGCCATGAAGGTCGATCTGGACGACAATGGCAGCCAGTACCGGCTCGATCTGTCGGCCAATGTGGCCGGACTGGGCACGCTGGTGGCCAGCGGCACGGCCAAGGCGACCTCGGAAGGGCGCTCGTCTGGTGCCGCCCTGCAGTCGCAGGAATTCGATCTCGAAACCCGCGCCAATGGCGAGACGTTCACGGTCGATGTCTCCTTTGCCGGCCGCGATGTCCCGGCCTTCAAGGTCAACCCGCCCATCATCGACAATTACGACCGGGTGCCGCTGGAGCGCCGCCACCTGACCGGGGTGGGCGATTTCCTCTCCGCCTTCGTGCTCAAGGGCAATGGGCTCGACAAGAGCCTCTGCGAGCGCAAGGCTAATATCTTTACCGGCGTCGAGCGCTTCAACATCACCATGAGCTATGCCGGCGAAGACCAGGCGACCTCGGCGCGCACCGGCTATCAGGGTCCCGTCGTGCTCTGCACGGTGGATTACGACCCGGTCTCGGGCCATTTCACCAGCTCTGAAATCACCAATTACCTGGCCGACAGCGACCGCATCGTCATCTGGTATGCCCCGCTCGGCGAAACCGGCTATTTCATCCCCTATCGCGTGCTGCTGGGCACCAATATGGGCGATCTCTCCATGGTGCTGACCAATATGCGGTTTTAGAACCGAGTCCCGCCTTGGGACGGTCAAACGCTTTTTCCTCAAGATCGCGCAGCCAAAACGGCGCGGCACGGGCCGGCAGGCGTTAACGCCGCTCGCTATCGCGAAAAATGTTCGTGCAAGGTTCCGGTGAGATTCGGCCGCCAGGGCGCCGAATTTACCCTCTGGTCACCAAGATGAAGCCGTTTCAAGCCATTTCGGGCTCCGGCGCTGCCTGTGCGGCGGCGATAGTGGCTCCGCCGCTGCGTCACCACCAGATATGGCCGTGAACAAAGCCACATTCCGACACCTGGCCCGATTCTGTCCCTGTTCGTTCCGGGTTTGGTTCAGGGGTTAATCGGGGTGTCCGCCAGACAGGTCGATGTGTGCCGGTTTGGGAAGTGGAAGGAAGAATACCCCCTCCTAACCTCCCCCTGAAAAGGGGGAGGAACCGCGCTGTGGTTGGGGCCAGATCGTGCCAAAAACGCGATGGGATTCCTCCCCCTATCAGGGGGAGGTTAGGAGGGGGTATCCCCTCGCAAAATCTCACCACCCCCTGTCCCATCCCGATACGGTCAAGCGTCCCCTTCCTCAATTTACGCCCGGGCCACCCCCGCTCCGCCGCGACACCGTCATAAATCCGCCAAAAATCTTTGCAAAACAATCATTTACCCATCGTTCACGAATGCCTGATTCGCACCCAGAATTTACCCTTTCGCAACGAAGCTGAACGGTTCCGGGCCTGCCGGGCGGCTTTCCCGGCCAGCGCTGCCCCGTCTAGTGGCTCGTCCCCGCGCCACCCACCAGACATGGTGGAGAACGAAGCGGGATTCACCGGATCGCGCCGATTCGGTGCTGTTTCGTTCCCGCCCTGTTCCGTGTATTAAACATTGTGACAAAACCACCGCAGCGCCTGTCCTTTCCCGGGACAATGCGGAACCGCTCTCGCAAGTGCCGCGCTGACCTCCTACATTGCCCGAAATGACTTTCGCGCCCCCCAGTCGGTCAAGGCGATTCTTGGCCCCACCAATACCGGCAAGACCTATTTTGCCATCGAGCGCATGCTGGCCCATCCCTCCGGGATGATCGGCCTGCCGCTCCGGCTATTGGCCCGCGAGGTCTACCAGCGCTGCGTCGAGCGGGTGGGCGAGCAGGCGGTGGCGCTGGTGACCGGCGAAGAGCGCATCGTGCCGCCCAAGCCGCGCTATTGGGTCTGCACCGTCGAAGCCATGCCCATGGATATCCGCGTCGATTGCGTGGCGATCGATGAAATCCAGGTCGCCACCGACTTCGATCGCGGCCATGTCTTCACCGACCGCATCCTCAATGCGCGCGGCATGAGCGAAACCCTGCTGCTCGGTTCGGCCACCATGGAGCCGGTGATCCGCCGGCTGCTGCCGCATGCCGATATCGTCGACCGGCCGCGCTTCTCCCAGCTCACCTATGCCGGCTCGCGGAAAATCTCGCGCCAGCCCGCCCGTTCGGCCATCGTCGCCTTCTCGGCGCGGCAGGTCTATGCCATTGCCGAGCTGATCCGCCGCGAGCGGGGTGGCGCCGCCGTGGTCATGGGCGCGCTCAGCCCCCGCACCCGCAATGCCCAGGTCGAACTCTACCAGAATGGCGATGTGGATTTCCTCGTTGCCACCGATGCCATCGGCATGGGGCTCAACCTCGATATCCACCATGTCGCCTTTGCCGACGACAGCAAGTTCGATGGCCATACCAGTCGTCCCCTGACCGCCGCCGAGCTCGGCCAGATCGCCGGGCGGGCCGGTCGCCATGCACGAAACGGCACGTTCGGCGTGACAGGTGGCACCGAAGGGTTTGACGAGGAAATGGTCGTGGCGCTCGAAACGCACGATTTCGAACCGGTCAAAGTGCTGCAATGGCGCAACAATCGGCTGGATTTCTCATCCATCAATGCGCTGCGCGACAGCCTCGAAATGGTGCCCGAACACCGCAGCCTGACCCGCGTCCCTGTGGCCACCGACCAGCATGCGCTGGAGTTCGTTTCGCGCAACGAGGCCGGGCAATTGGCGCGGGGTCTCGATGGGGCGCGGCTGTTGTGGGAATGCTGCCAGATCCCTGATTATCAGGGCATTTCGCCGGCCAATCATGGCGAAATCGTCACGCGAATTTACTCGGACTTAGTCAAGCGCCACCATGTCAACGAGGACTGGATTGCCGAGCAGGTGCGCTTTTGCGACAATGCCAGTGGCGACATCGATACTTTGAGCAACCGGATCAGGCAGATACGGACTTGGACCTTCGTCGCGAACCGCAAAAACTGGCTTGCAGACCCTTCACATTGGCGCGAAAAGACCCGAGACATTGAGGATCGCCTGAGTGATGCGCTGCATGAGCGGCTTACCCAGAGATTCGTCGATAGGCGCACCAGCGTCTTGCTGCGTCATCTGAAAGACAAACGTATGGTATCTCCCGAGATCAATGAACGTGGCGAAGTGCGGCTGGAAGGCCATCTCATCGGCACGCTCGAAGGCTTCCGCTTCACCCTGGCGCGCAATGATGGCGATGCCGACATCAAGGGGTTGCGCGCGGCCGCCGATCAGGTGGTGGCGCCCGAAATCCACAATCGCGCCGACCGCCTGGCGGGCGCGCCCAATGAGGAATTCGTGCTGGCCACCGATGGCCGCCTGCGCTGGAAGGGCGATATCGTCGCCGAACTGGTCGAGGGCGATGCGCTCTATCGTCCGCGCATCCTGATCCTGGCCGATGAAAGCCTCACCGGCCCCGATCTCGAACGCGTACAGGATCGGCTCAGCCTCTGGCTGCGCCACCATATCAATACCGTGCTCGAAGGCGTCATGGCGCTCGAAGCGCCGGCTGATCTCGAAGGCGCCGCGCGCGGCATTGCCTTCCAGCTGTTCGAGCATCTCGGCCTGCTGCCACGGAGCCAGGTCGCCGACGAGGTCAAGGCGCTCGACCAGGATGTGCGCGGCAAGATGCGCAAGCTGGGCATCAAGTTCGGCGCCTATCACATCTATCTGCCGCTATCGCTCAAGCCCGCCCCGCGCGAGCTGGCGCTGATTCTGTTTGCCCTCAAGAATGGCGGCGTGCGCCAGCCCGGCGTCACCGACATTCCCCATATCGTGCTTAGCGGCCGCACCTCTTTCGTGGTCGACCCTGAGGTCGATACGCGGCTTTACGAAATCGCCGGCTTCAAGGTGGCCGGCAAGCGCGCCGTGCGCGTCGATATCCTCGAGCGCCTGGCCGATATCATCCGCCCGCTGATCGCGCTCGATCCGACCCGTCACCAGGGCGAATTGCCGGCCGGCGCTGCCGAGGGCAATGGCTTCCGCGTCACCGTGGAAATGACCTCGCTGCTGGGCTGCTCGGGCGAGGACTTTTCGTCCATTCTCAATTCGCTGGGCTATCGCGTGAAGCGCACGCCCAAGATGCCGGTTCCGGCCGCCGCGGCGGAAGCCAGCGCCGAAGCCCCGGCCCTGGAAGAAGTGCTGACCGAAAATCCCGCCACCATCGATCCGGTGGATGCGGCGCCGGTCGAAGCCGTGCCGGACGCTGCCCCGGCGCTCGAAGCCGATATTCCGGCCACCACCATTGTCGAAGCCGCGCCGGAAGAAGCAGCCGCGCCGACTGAAGTCGCCGAGGTCGCAGCCGCCGAACCGGCCGCTGCTGCAGAGGCTGCCGAACCGGCAGCGCCCGCCGAGCCCGAATTCGACGAAGTGTGGTCTCCCTCAGGCAAGCGGCCGGACCGTAGCCGGCATGAACATCGCCGCCGTCCGGAAGGCGAGGGCCAGCAGGCCCGTCCCGACCGGCAGCGCCCGGCCGCCAAGCGGCGCCCCGAGGGCGAGGTGCAGGATCTGTCCAAGGCCCGCCATCTCAATCCGAAGGTCAAGTTCGAGGGCAAGGGTCGCAACGATAATCGCCGGCCGGATAGCGAAAAGGGCGAGCGCGCCCGTTTCGAGCGGCCCATCGAGCCGCGCAAGGAAAAGGCGTTCGATCCGGACAGCCCCTTCGCCAAGCTGGCGGCCCTGCGCGACCGCAAGGCGGAGTAGGCCTTGGCAGGAACCACCGAACCCATCCGCAAGGAAAGGCTCGACAGGTTCCTGTTCTTCTCGCGCGCGCTCAAGTCGCGCACGCTGGCGCAAAAGCTCATCGAAACCGGCGCTATCAGAGTCAATTCCGAACGCAGCACCCGTTCCGACCATAAGGTCGGGGCGGGCGACGTGCTCACCATGAGCCTGCATGGCCGGATCGTCGTCTGGCGCATAATCGACTGCGGTACCCGCCGCGGCCCCGCGCCCGAAGCGCAGGCGCTCTACGAAGACCTGTCCCCGCCCGCTCTGCCCAAAGCCGAGCAATCCCCCTATGACGCCGCCATCGCGCAACGCGACGACGGAGCAGGGCGCCCGACCAAGAAACAACGGCGCGAGACGGACAAGCTGCGGGGCGGGGATGACTAGGGCGATGAAATTGACAGAGACCTCATGGTGAGCCTGTCGAACCACGAGGTCGCGCGAGTGGAGCTATCCAGCCACGCCCTCGTGGTTCGACGGGCTCACCATGAGGGCTGCTTTGGCATGGGCGCACTATGACCATCCCCACCCTCACCACACCCCGTCTGACACTGCGCCCGCCTGTTTATGCCGATTTTCCGGCCTATGCCGCGTTGATGGCCTCACCCCGCTCCATCCATATGGGCGGCCCCTTCGACATCTCAGCCGCCTGGGGCATGTTCTGCCATGACGTGGCGCTATGGCATCTGTTCGGCCATGGCGCGCTGATGATCGACATCACCGAGACCGGCCAATGCGTCGGCCAGGTGGGCATCAATCACGGACCGCTCTTCCCCGAAAAGGAGCTGGGCTGGCTGCTCTATGAAGGCCATGAAGGCCAGGGCTATGCCCTCGAGGCGGCGCGGGCCTTGCGTGATTGGGCCTTCACATCAGGCGGATTGACCACGCTGGTCAGCTATTGCGACCCGGGCAATGTCCGCTCCATCGCCGTGGCCGAGCGGCTGGGTGCGGTGCGCGACCCCGCGGCGACGGGGCAGGACCCTGAGGACGTGGTGTTTCGCCATCAGCCCGGCCGCTAGCGAAACAGTGTTCTCCAATGGGGCCTGCCTGCGCCAAAAGGTGCGCCCCGGCAGCCTTGCGGCGGTGCCGAAAACGGTTTAGCACCGGACTCGTTGAGACCTGCCGGACTGCCGCCCCGATATGACCTATATCGTCACCGACAATTGCATTGCCTGCAAGTATACCGATTGCGTGGAAGTGTGCCCCGTGGATTGCTTCTACGAGGGCGAAAACATGCTGGTGATCCACCCGGACGAGTGTATCGACTGCGGCGTGTGTGAACCCGAATGCCCGGCCGAAGCCATCAAGCCCGATACCGAAAGCGGTCTCGACGAATGGCTGGCCCTCAACACCAAATTCGCCTCCATGTGGCCCAACCTGACCGAGCGCCGCGACCCGCTGCCCGAAGCCAAGGAAAAGGACGGTGAAGAGGGCAAGCTGGCCAAGTATTTCTCCGAAGAGCCCGGCGAAGGCGACTGAGTTCTTCGATCTCTTAGCATCTCAGTCGATACCCTCCCTCTTGCTGGGAGGGATCAAAGGTGGGGGATGTTTAGCCCTGATATATGGGCGGTTGCCCCTCTCCCCTCGTGGGAGAGGGTGGAAATCCGCGTCCAGCGGATTTCCGGGTGAGGGGGCCTGCGCTATCCCATGCTCCAATGTTCGCGGCATCCCTTGATACCCCCTCATCCGCCCTTCGGGCACCTTCTCCCACAAGGGGAGAAGGTGAAGAACCCCAAGCCCCCAAAGTAAACGCTCCCCTTGTGGGGAGCGATCAAGGGCGGGGGTGGACCACACGAACCAGATCAATGAGAAGGTCCAATGTGGCTGTGGACAGCCTGTGGGCAAGTCGGCGCAAAAGTCGGGTCCGGCGTCCAGCCACATCCATGCCCCATTGCGCTGGCGCTAAATTCCGACCTGATTCGTAGTTTTTGATTTTGCTGAAATTTTGTGCTATGGTCTCTTCAGATGCAGTTGAGCCCGTCACCCAGCCCGTGCCTTAAGGCACGATTTTTTTGACAACATTGTCGGATGACTTGACCCTCCGGGAAAGCGGAACCGGATGGCCATGGGGTTATTTGCTGCGCGCGGCGTCCATTTTGGGCGCCAGTAACGAAGAGTAGGAATGGACGGTCCTTCCCGCAGGGAACTGTCCATTTGGGGCGTCAACAAGGAGTTCCATGAATATGGTAGCCAAGAAGGTACAGACACGGCTTGGGTTCAAGACGGGCGAGTATGTCGTCTATCCGGCGCATGGCGTTGGTGTGATCGTCTCGATCGAAGAACAGGAAGTCGCGGGCCTGACCCTTGAGTTGTTCGTCATCAGCTTCGAACAGGACAAGCTGACCCTTCGCGTGCCCGTCGCCAAGATCAAGTCCGTCGGCATGCGCAAGCTGGCCGAGGAAGATCTGGTCACCCAGGCGCTGACCACCGTCACCGGCCGGGCCCGCGTCAAGCGCACCATGTGGTCGCGCCGTGCCCAGGAATATGAAGCCAAGATCAATTCGGGCGACCTGATCGCCATTTCCGAAGTCGTGCGCGATCTCTATCGCTCCGAAGAGCAGCCCGAGCAGTCCTATTCGGAACGCCAGCTGTTCGAGCAGGCGATGGACCGCATGAGCCGCGAGATCGGTGCCGTCAACAAGCTGACGCTGACCGAAGCCGTGCAGCTCATCGAAAAGAACCTGGCCAAGTCGCCCAAGCGCACCAAGGCCGACGCCGCCGAAAGCGACGAGGAAGCCGCCGCCTAAGGGCCGGTTTCAGACAGAACTATGAAAGGCCGGCAGCAATGCCGGCCTTTTTGTTTGGGGCCGGTTGAAGCGCGCCCTCTACTCACGCATCCAACGCGTCAATGCTAACAGTGTGCTAACATTAGTGGGGCTGATGCTACGGTTTTTTGCCGCCCGTCTGCTGCGCCAGAACGTCGCCCAGGCGCGTTGTGGCACTGCCGGGTTTCAGCGGCTTTTGCTGGCTTTCATGTGGGGCCCAGCCGGAGAGCCAGATGATTTCCAGCGTGGCGCGGATGCGGCCATCGGAATCGCTGTCGCGTGTGGCATAGGCCTGCGCTGCCGCGGCCAGCAGAGCTGGCGTCGCCAGGCGGCGCGGGCGGTCGGCCAGCGGGTTTGAAGCGCCCAAAGCCTTAATCTCACTCATCAAGGCGAAGGGATTGGCGTAGCGCACGATGTGCGTTTCCACATCGGCCACCGGCAAAGCCAGCCCCGCCCGCTGCAGCAATCCGCCGCCGTCGCGAACCTGGATCATCGGCGCCACCCGGGCCGAAGCGCCGCCGAAAACCTGGGCATCGGCCACGAGAAACGCCTCGCGCAGCTCGGTCAGTGTCTCGCCGCCCAAGGCCGCGATCATCAGCAGCCCATCGGGCGCCAGCTTAGCCCGCAGGCGGGCGAGATAGCCCGGCACGTCGTTGATCGCCTGCAGGTGCAGCAGCGAGACGATGAGGTTGAAGTTATCCCCGTCCAGCTCGGGCATGTCATCATGGCCGCCGAAAGCAGCATGGCGCTGGAAGGGAAAGCGGGCACTGGCCGTCTGGCCGAAACGCGGCAACTTATCCACGTCGGGGCCGATAATGGCGGCCTTGGGGAACTCGCGGAGCAGCGCGCCGAGCCGGTCATCGAGATCGTCCAGCACCAGGTCAGTGACGAAATCACTTATCCCCGTCCGACGGGACAGGTGACGGGCGATCAGGGCGGTGTCGAAAATGGCGGGCGGCTGGCTCATGATGGTCTTGCGGCCTGACGGCGGTGTGACACTATGGGCCTTATGGAGAGCGTCGCGGGGCTTGTCAAAAGCGGGATATGGCGCCGGCACATTGCCGGCAGTATCAGGCGTCTGGGCGGAATGGTGCTCGACCTGGCCTATCCGCCGGTCTGCCTCAATTGCGAGGCGCCGACGGCAGTGCCGAATGCGCTTTGTTCCAGTTGTTTCAATACCTTACGTCCCATAACTGCGCCGCTCTGCCCGGTGCTTGGCCTGCCCTTTGCCGCTTCGCTAGGCCCCGGCACGCTATCGGCTGAGGCACTGGCCGATCCGCCGCCATTTGGGCGGGCGCGGGCGGCCGTGGTCTATGGCGATGTCGCCGCCACCCTGGTGTCGCGCCTCAAATATGGTGACAGGCCCGAACTGGCCGGTTTCTGCGCCCGGCTGATGGCCGGGGCCGGACACGAGCTCTGGGCTGATAATCCGGTCCTCGTGCCGGTGCCGCTGCATCCGGCGCGGCAGCGCGAGCGGCGCTTCAACCAGTCGGCCGAACTGGCCCAGGCGCTGGGGCGCCTGACCGGGCTCAAGGTCGATCCCTCGCTGGTGCAACGCACCCGTCGCACCCGCCAGCAGGTGGGCCTGAGCGGCAGCGGGCGGCAACGCAATGTGGCCGGCGCCTTCGCCACCCACCCCGATATTGCCCTGCGCCTCGGGGGCCGGCGCATCGTGCTGGTGGACGATGTCTACACGACCGGCGCCACCGTCAAGGCGTTGACGCGTACCCTGCGCAAGGCCGGGGTCGAGGCTATCGACGTCGTGACCTTCGCCCGCGTTGTCATTGGGGCGGACTTGCCCATATAAGGGATAAATACCTTGTTCCCATTGGAGAAATTTTGATGGCCAAGATCGAGATCTACACCACGCCGACCTGTCCCTATTGCCATGCCGCCAAGTCGCTGCTGGCCGACAAGGGTGTAGACTATACCGAGATCAGCGCGCTCGATCCCGATGTGCGGGAGGCCATGACCGAGCGCGCCCATGGCCGCCGCACGGTGCCGCAGATCTTCATCGATGATGCCCATGTCGGGGGCTATGACGATATGGCGGCGCTGGACCGCCGCGGCGGGCTCGACCCGCTGCTGGCGCGGTAAATTCTTATGAAAATTGCTGCCATCCAGATGCGGTCGGGGCTCGATCCCGAGGCCAATCTCGCCGCGCTCGAACCCATGCTGGCCGAGGCTGCCGCGGCCGGCGCCTCCTATGCGCTGACGCCCGAAGTCACCATGATCTTTCCGGAAAACCGGGACCAGCTGCGCAGCACCGCCGCCCCGTTCGAGGGCCATCCGCAATTGGCGCGGGTGGGCGAACTGGCAAGGCAGCATGGCATGCATATCCATATCGGCTCGCTCGCTGTGCCGCTGCCCGACGGGCGCTTTGCCAACCGGTCGGTGCTGTTCGGGCCGGATGGGCGCCAGGTCGCGACCTATGACAAGATCCATCTGTTCGATGCCGATATTGCCGGGCTCAACGCTTACCGCGAAAGCGCCACCTATGCCGGTGGCGACGTGGCGGTGACGGCCGATCTCGGCCCGTTTACTTTGGGCATGTCGATCTGCTACGACATGCGCTTCCCCAGGCTTTACAATGCCTTGGCCAATGCCGGAGCCAACCTCATTGCCGTCCCCGCCGCCTTCACCGTGCCCACGGGACAGGCGCATTGGCATATACTGCTGCGGGCGCGGGCCATCGAGACCGGCTCCTGGGTCATCGCGGCGGCGCAGGGCGGCCAGCATCCCAATGGGCGGGCCACCTATGGCCATTCGCTCATCATCGACCCCTGGGGGCGGATCGTCGCCGAGCTCGATCATGATCGGCCCGGCGTGCTCGTGGCAGAGATTGCTCCCGAACAGGTCGCCGACGCACGCCAGCGCATCCCCGCTCTGGCCAATGCGCGAAACTTTGCCCTGCCGGGGGCGTTGCAGCCTTAGGCAATCGCCCTATATCCTTGTGCAACCAACCGGGCCGTCAGGCCCCAGAAACGTTTTGCCGTGATCCAGTATTCCCTCCATTGCTCCAAGGGCCACACCTACGACGCCTGGTTCAAAAGCGCCGCCGCGTTTGATGAGCAGCAGGCGCGCGGCATCGTGAGCTGCGCCGTCTGTGGCGATGGGGCAATCGAGAAAGCGCCGATGGCGCCAGCGGTGGCGCGGACCGATGGCGACAAGGTTTCGCTCAGTTCGGCCCATCCCGATGCGGCGAAATTCCGCGAAATGGTCCGCGCCTATCGCCAGAAGGTGACCAGCGAAGCCGATTATGTCGGCGATAAATTCGCAGAAGAGGCCCGCAAGATCCATTTCGAGGAAGTGGAAGCCCGCGGCATCTATGGCGAAGCCACGCGCGACGAAGTCGCCGGCCTGCTCGATGACGGCGTGGATTTCCTGCCGCTGCCCGACGTCGCCGACGACAACTGAAATCTTGCCACGACCTCGTCCTTCGACACGCTCAGGATGAGGTCTGTTGAAAGACCGAATTCAAAGTAGACCTCATGGTGAGCTTGTCGAACCACGAGGTCGTGCCCTCAGGGGACGTTCTGTCCCCACTAGTTCCGAGCGCCGTTCCCGGCGCGACCAAACGGAGATATTAAGATGACCACACTCGACGCAGCCCTTTCGGGCACGTTTGCCATTGGCGGCGACCTCAAGGTCGTCAGGCTGGGTTTCGGCGCCATGCGCATTACCGGTCGGGGCATATGGGGTCCGCCCGAGAATCCGGAAGAAGCCAAGGCGACGCTGCGCCGCCTGCCCGAGCTCAATGTCGATTTTGTCGACACGGCGGAAAGCTATGGCCCCTATGTCAGCGAAGAGCTGATCGGGGAGGTGCTGGCGCCCTATGCGCAGGGCACGATCATCGCCACCAAGAGCGGGCTGACCCGCACCGGGCCGGACCAGTGGCACCAGCTCGGTCGCCCGGAATTCCTGCGCCAGGGCGCCATCCAGAGCCTGCGCCGGCTCAAGCTCGACGTCATCGATCTCTGGCAGTTGCACCGCATCGAGAGCGGGACGCCGCGGGAGGACCAGTTCGGCGCCATTGCGCAGATGCAGCAGGATGGGCTGATCCGCCATGTCGGCCTCAGCGAAGTCAGCGTCGCCGACATCAAGGAAGCCAGCACATACTTCAAGGTGACCACCGTCCAGAACATGTACAACCTGGTCAATCGCCGGGCCGAGGATGTGCTGGACTATTGCGAAGCCAATGGCATCGGCTTCATTCCCTGGCGTCCCATCGATGGCGGGAACCTCGAATCCACAAGCGCCGAGTTCAAGGCGATCATGGACAAGCACGGCGCCTCGGCCAGCCAGCTGGCTTTGGCCTGGATGCTCAAGCGCTCGCCGGTCATGCTGCCCATTCCGGGTACCGGCAAGGTCAAGCATCTCGAAGAGAATGTAGCGGCAGCCGCGATCAAACTCAGCGATGACGATTTCGCCACGCTGGATCGGATCGGTCGGAAAGGCTGATCTTTCTGACCTCTCCCTTGGGGGAGAGGTGAAGAAGCGCCCCGGCTCAGGTGCCGGCTGCAAGGTCTGCGATGAGTGGGGATTAGGGTCGGTTCGATAGGGAGGGTGGAATCCCCGCTATCGAACCTGACCGGACCGGCAACCTTGGCAGATCACCGGGCGGCTGGCGCGGCTGTAGCACTCCATGACAGTCTTGTCACGCTCTGTCCTGGTGTGCGCCAAGCCGGCCAGCGTGCCCTGCATGGCTGAGCGAAGCAATTTGCCTGGGCCCGCGCGGCGCCCAGTCGTTTTCCTGTCACAAAGCTGGTAGCCCATGCGGTATGCTTTTCTCACGCCGCCATGTTCTGGGCCTTGTCGGTGCCGCTATCGTGGCGGGGCCGGCTCGTGCGGAAACGCCCCTGCGCGCCTACAATATCGAGATTTTGCAGCACGGCATGGCCGAGGGCGATCGGGGCGATGGCTGGATTTTCGGCCTGCCGCCGGGGATCACAACGGCGCAGTGGCCGCTCGATCCCAATAACGGCTATCCGCTTCAGCATGGCTTCACCATGAGGCTGCCCGCGGACTATCGCGTCCATGGCGATGACATTGTGGGGTTGAGCTTTTTCTCCACTGCCTTCGATCACAATGACGGCGCTCCGATGGTGGCCCCGGCGGTGCGGGCGCTATTCGATGCCCAGGATGACACGCGCCCCGAGGATCCCGACCTTCTCGCTTTCTGGACGGCACGACAAAATTCGCATCCGCGCCTCTATCGCATGCGCGATATTCTCGATCTCGAATATGCCGTCATCCTGCTCACCGAGACGGAGCTTTCCGGCAGCCTGGCGCAGCCACCCGACCTTGCGGGCAACCCCCATTTGCGGGATGTGCCGGCACCGGCCTGGCTGGCCTCGGGTGCGGGGCATGCCTATGCTGCCTTCGAAGGGTCGGCCGACGGCGTGGATGCGGCCGAAACGAGCTATTTCGTCGGCCTGATGGGCGCTATGCCCGAGAAAGGGCTCGGCTGGAACCGGCTGCTCCGCCTGGAGCCGCGCCGCCACGACCCCAATGCCGGCGTGCCGCCGCGCGAGGAATATTTTGGCAAGAAAACCGCCTATCAGATGCCCTATTACTACGAGGGCAAGCCGTCAGCCGAAACCTTCCGCTGGCATAAATGGACCAAGGGCCATGCCGGCAACCATATCGGCGGCACGATGATGCCAGCGCAGGCCATTCCCGATTTCAGCCCCTATTACATCGAATTCGACGAGGCCTTCGGGGGTTACAATTTCGGCTTCGGCATTGCCCAGCTCGACTTCAGGGATATGAAGTTCGACTGGGCGCAGTGAGGCGGTGGCGCCGCCTCAGTTCCAGAGCTTGTCGATCGCCTCGGTATCCCGCACGGCACCGCGTGCCGCTGATGTCGCGAAGGCCGCATAGGCCTTGAGGGCCGTCGTGACATTGCGCTTGCGCGGATGGGCCGGCTTCCAGCCCGCCTTGTCCTGATCATGCCGGCGCTGGGTCAGCTCATCGTCACTCACCAGCAGCGTGATACTGCGATTGGGGATGTCGATCTCGATCGTGTCGCCCTCGCGCACCAGCCCGATCGTGCCGCCTTCCGCCGCTTCGGGCGAGACGTGGCCGATGGAAAGGCCCGACGTGCCGCCGGAGAAGCGGCCATCGGTGAGGAGGGCACAGGCTTTGCCCAGGCCTTTCGACTTCAAATAGCTCGTCGGATAGAGCATTTCCTGCATGCCGGGGCCGCCGCGCGGGCCTTCGTAGCGGATGACGAGCACGTCGCCTTCCTTGATCTGGTTGGTGAGGATCGCCTTGACGGTGTCGTCCTGGCTCTCGAACACGCGGGCCGGGCCGGTGAATTTGAGGATGGATTCATCGACGCCCGCCGTCTTCACGATGCAGCCATCGATGGCGACATTGCCCTTGAGCACCGCCAGGCCGCCATCCTTGGAGAAGGGGGTTTCGGCCGAGCGGATCACGCCGTTCTGGCGGTCGAGATCGAGTTCGGCCCAGCGGTTGGACTGCGAAAAGGCCTGCGTGGTGCGCACGCCGCCGGGGGCGGCCATGAAGAAATTGCGCACCGCTTCCGAATTGGTGCGGGAGATATCCCACTTATCCAAGGCATCGCCCATCGTGGCAGAATGGATCGTATGTTCCTTGCGATTGATCAGGCCCGCGCGGTCCAACTGGCCGAGAATGGCCATGATGCCGCCGGCGCGATGCACGTCTTCCATATGCACGTCCGCCTTGGCCGGCGCGACCTTGGAAAGGACCGGCACCTTGCGGCTCAGCTTGTCGATATCGTCCATGGTGAAATCGACGCCGCCTTCATAGGCCGCGGCCAGGATATGCAGCACCGTATTGGTCGAGCCGCCCATGGCGATATCGAGGCTCATGGCGTTTTCGAACGCCGCCTTGGTGGCGATGGAGCGCGGCAGCACCGAGGCGTCGTCCTGTTCGTACCAGCGGCGGGCCAGGTCGACGATCAGGTGACCGGCTTCCTGGAACAGACGCTTGCGGTCGGAGTGGGTGGCCAGGGTCGAGCCATTGCCGGGCAGGGAGAGGCCCAAAGCCTCGGTCAGGCAATTCATCGAATTGGCGGTGAACATGCCCGAGCAGGAGCCGCAGGTGGGGCAGGCGGCTTCCTCGACGGCCTGGACTTCGGCGTCGGTATAGTGGTCGTCGGCGGCGATGACCATGGCGTCGACCAGGTCGAGCGCCTGCAGCTTGCCCTTGAGCATGGCCTTGCCGGCTTCCATCGGGCCGCCCGACACGAAGACGACCGGGATGTTGATGCGCATGGCGGCATTCAGCATGCCGGGGGTAATCTTGTCGCAATTGGAAATGCAGACCATGGCGTCGGCGCAGTGGGCGTTGACCATGTATTCCACCGAGTCGGCGATGATATCGCGCGATGGCAGCGAATAGAGCATGCCGTCATGGCCCATGGCGATGCCGTCATCGACCGCGATGGTGTTGAATTCCTTGGCGACGCCGCCGGCTGCCTCGATTTCGCGGGCTACGAGCTGGCCGAGATCCTTCAAATGGACATGGCCGGGCACGAACTGGGTGAAGCTGTTGACCACGGCGATGATCGGCTTGCCGAAATCGCCGTCCTTCATGCCCGTCGCGCGCCAGAGGCCACGCGCGCCGGCCATGTTGCGGCCATGGGTAGTGGTGCGGGAACGATAGGCTGGCATGGCGAATATCCTCGGAAGTCATTGCGCCCGTTGCACAAGCGCGGTTGATCTTTCTTAGACCCATTCCAGAACGGGATCAATCAAAATGCGTACCGTACCGTACGGTACTGGACGGAGATTTGCAGCTACCGCTCCGGCTTGACGGCGCGTTGCGATCCCCGCAGCCTGCGGGCATGAGCGAGCTGACCGCCGAAGCCTTCATCGCTGCGCTGTGGGACAACCAGTCCGATATCGAGCTGGAAAAGATCGGGCGCTATTTCAAATCCGGCAGGGGCGACTATGGCGAGGGCGACCGCTTCATCGGCGTGCGCATGGGCACGGTGTTCCAGCTCGCCAAGCAGTTTGTCGCCATGGCGCCGGACGAGATCGAGACGCTGCTGGAAAGCGACATCCACGAGGCGCGAGCCGGCGCCGTCTCGATCATGGCCAAGCAATATGGGTTGAAGAAAACCAGCGAGGCGCGGCGCGGAGAACTGGCCGCGCTTTATCTGCGCCGGCATGACCGGATCAACAATTGGGACCTGGTCGATCTCGGCGCACCACAGGTATTGGGCGCCTGGTTGCGCGACAAGGATCGCGCCGTGCTTTACGAACTGGCCCGCTCGGACATGCTGTGGGAGAGGCGAACGGCCATGTTCGCCACCATGGCATTCATCCGGCTGCGCCAGTTCGACGACATCATGGCCATCGCCGAAATACTGGTCGATGATCCGCAGGACCTCATCAACAAGGTGGTCGGCGGCATGCTGCGCACCGTCGCCATGCATGACAAGCCGCTGGTGGAGGCCTTCCTTGCCCGCCACGCCGCGACCATGCCGCGCACGGCCCTGCGCTACGCCATCGAACATTTCCCGCCCGAGGAACGGACCGGCTGGCTGGGGCGGAAGGCGCGCTAGGCCTTGGGCCGTTCGGCCATGACCATGTAGTTGATGCCCATGTCGCGCGAGCGGCGCCATTCGTCGCCCAGCGGGTGGAAGACCACGCCGGTTTCCCCGATGACGCGCAGGCCATTGCGGGTCAGCAGGGTCTTGATCTCGTCGGGCGTCAGGAACTTGTTCCAGTCATGCGTGCCGACCGGCAGCCAGCGCAGGATGTGTTCGGCGGCGAAGACGGCAAAGGCGCGGGCGCGGAGCGTGCGGTTCAGCGTGGCGGTCAGCGCCAGGCCGCCGGGCTTTACCAGGTCGGCGCAGCTCTTCATGTAGAGCGGCACATTGTCGACATGCTCCACCACTTCCATGTTGAGTACCATGTCATATTGCGCGCCTTCGGCAGCGAGGGCTTCGCTTGATGTGGCGCGGTAGTCGATGGCTAGGCCCGATTTTTCGGCGTGAATGCGGGCAATGGCGATATTGCGCTCGGCGGCGTCAATGCCGGTGACAGTGGCGCCGAGCCGGGTCAGCGGCTCGCAGAGCAGGCCCCCGCCGCAGCCGACATCGAGAATGGTCAAGCCCTCGAAAGGCCGCATGGCCGTGCCGTCGCGGCCGAAATGGGCCAGCAGATGCTCGCGGATATAGCCAAGCCGCACCGGATTGAACTTGTGCAGCGGCTTGAACTTGCCCTTGGGGTCCCACCATTCCTCGGCCATCGCGGTGAATTTGGCGATTTCGGCGTCGTTGATCGTGGTAGCGGTCATGGCTCGGCTCCAGAGTTGGGCCATATGACTGCAGCAGGGCGGCGGGAGCAAGGCGCGAGCTGTCGCATTCGCCTGTAGGGATTGTCTTGTCGGGGCAGGGTCGTCGTCGTAGATGCGTCCTGGACGGGAGGGCATGATGCGCATTGCGGTGACAGGGACGCATGGCAGCGGCAAGACGACGCTGATCGACGATTTCATTGCCGTCCAACGGGCCCATGAAAGCGTGCCGGAGCCCTATTGGCTGCTCGATCAGCAAGGCGTGCCGTTTGCCAATGTCGCAACGGTAGACGACCTTGAAGAGCAGCTTGTCGCAAGCTGCCGGCTGATCCTCAATCATGGCGGTGACCGTGATGTGATCTTTGACCGCTGCCCGCTCGATTTTCTCGCCTATCTGGAGGTCGTCAGTGCCAGCGAAGGCTTTGAGTGGCTGCCGAGCAGCCGCCAACTGATGGACGTAAGCAAGGCTCTCGCCACGCTTGATATGGTGGTTTTTGTCCCGCTCACGTCTCCCGATGACATCCCGATCCGGATCGAACTTCCCCGATTGCGGAGCCGCGTAGACCGGCGCCTCAAGACCATGCTCCGCGAGGACGATCTGGGGCTATTGCATGACGGGCCGCGCATTCTCGAAGTGACAGGCCCCCGAGCCCAGCGCGTGGAAATGATAACTTCGGTGCTTGGAGCGGCCTAACCGCTCCAGCTATGCCATTCCCATTGATCCCGCCCCGCCTTTGTGGCATGTCCCCGCTCAACAAAAGCGTACCGCCGGGTTCGGCGGGGTTCCGGGGAAGAAATTGGCCCGTATCGTCGTCAAGTTCGGTGGCACTTCGGTGGCCAGTGTCGAGCGTATCCGCCAGGCAGCGCGCCATGTGAAGCGCGAGGTCGATGCCGGCCATGAAGTGGCCGTCGTGGTTTCGGCCATGTCGGGCAAGACCAATGAGCTGGTCGGCTGGGTCAATGAAGCCAGCCCCATGCATGATGCGCGCGAATATGATGCCGTGGTGGCGTCGGGCGAGCAGGTGACGGCCGGGTTGATGGCCATCGTGCTATCAGAAATGGGCATCCAGTCGCGGAGCTTTTCGGGCTGGCAGGTGCCGATCCGCACCGACGGCGCGCATGGCGCGGCGCGGATCACCGAGATCGACCCGACCGAGCTCAACAAGCGGTTCGCGGATGGCTGGGTGCCTGTCATTACCGGCTTCCAGGGCATTTCGCCCAGTGGCCGGGTGACGACTTTGGGCCGCGGCGGCTCGGACACGTCGGCGGTGGCCGTGGCGGCGGCGGTCAAGGCCGACCGCTGCGATATCTATACCGATGTCGATGGCGTCTATACCACCGACCCGCGCATCGTGCCCAAGGCGCAAAGGCTGACCCGGATTTCCTTCGAGGAAATGCTGGAAATGGCTTCGCTCGGCGCCAAGGTGCTGATGATCCGTTCGGTCGAGATGGCAATGGCCTATAAAGTGCCGCTGCTGGTACGCTCGAGTTTCGATGACCCCGATGCGCTGCAGGTGGCGCCCGACGGGACGCCGGGCGTGCCCGGCACACTGGTTTGCGATGAGGATGAGATCGTGGAAAAGCAGATCGTTTCGGGCGTGACGCTCGCCAAGGCCGAGGCCAAGATCACCCTGCGCGACGTCAAGGACAATCCGGGCGTGGCGGCGGCCATTTTCGGCACGCTGGCCGATCAGGGCATCATCGTCGATATGATCGTGCAGAATATTGCCGATGACGGCGCGACCACCGACATCACCTTCACCGTGCCCGACAGCGAATATGACAAGGCGGTCAAGACGCTGCAAAATGCCGGCGACCGCATCGAATACGCGCGGCTTTCCGGCTCCAAGGGCGGGGCGAAGGTCTCGGTCGTGGGGGTGGGCATGCGCAGCCATGCGGGCGTCGCGAGCTCGATGTTCAAGGCGCTGGCCGACAAGGGCATCAACATACAGCTGATCACCACCTCGGAAATCAAGACCTCGGTGTTGATCGATGAGCAATATGCTGAGCTTGCGGTTCGCGCTCTCCATACTTATTACGGGTTGGACAAGAAGGACGCCTAGGACCGCTCGGACGGTCCTGGTCGCTCCTCAGGAAAGGGGGGCGGCTGTGGCGGCCGTCTAAAGGGGTATGGTCACGAGCATCGGCGGCCCGAGAGTGCTGCTGCGGCAGTTACGTGAGACAATGGCGGAGCCGCTGGCTTCGCAGGAGCGGCTCGACAAGATTGTCGGCCTCATCGCCGACAACATGCGCGCCGATGTGTGCTCGTTCTACGTGCTGCGCGATGACGGCGCGCTGGAACTGTTTGCCTCCCGGGGCCTAGCCGCCGAATCCGTGCATATGACGACGCTGCGGCTGGGCGAGGGCCTGGTCGGCCTCATCGCGGCGGAAGCCGAACCGCTCAGCCTCGAAAACGCCCCCAGTCATCCCGGCTTTGTCTATCGCCCCGAAACCGGCGAAGAAAAATACAATGCCTTTCTCGGCGTGCCGGTGCTGCGGGCCGGCCAGACGCTGGGCGTCCTGGTGGTGCAGAATGCCGAGCGCCGCCATTATGGCGAGGATGAAACCGAGGCCATGCTGACAACGGCCACAATCCTGGCCGAGATGATCGCCACCAGCGACTTCGACAATCTGATCAAGCCTGGTTCCGACATCGACCTCAGGCGTCCCCGCATGTTCAACGGCGTAAGTTTTACCGACGGCATCGCGCTGGGCACGGTGGTGCTGCATGACCCGCGCGTCGTGGTGTCCAACTTCATCGCCGAGGATACCGACGCCGAAAAGGTGCGGCTGGAAACGGCGCTGGAAAAGATGCGCGTTTCCATCGACGCCATGCTCGACCATGGTGACATGGTTGGTGGCACCGACCATCGCGAAATCCTCGAAACCTACCGCATGTTCGCCAATGACCGGGGCTGGGTGAACCGGCTGGCCGAGGCAATCGACAACGGGCTTTCGGCCGAAGCGGCGGTGGAGCGGGTGCAGAATGATACCCGCGCCCGCATGCTGCGCCAGACCGACCCCTATATCCGCGACCGCCTGCACGATCTGGACGATCTGGCCAACCGGCTGCTGCGCGTGCTGACCGGAGACGGGCAGGCGCTGGCCCGCAAGGCGTTGCCGGACAATGCCATTCTGGTGGCCCGTAATATGGGGCCGGCGGAACTGCTGGAATATGACCGCAAGAAGCTGCGCGGCGTGGTGCTGGAAGAGGGCGGCACGACGGCGCATGTGGCCATTGTCGCGCGCTCGCTCGGCATTGTGGCGGTGGGGCAGGCGCAGTCCATCGTCTCGATGAGCGAAACCGGCGACGACATCATTCTGGATGGACCGAGCGGGGTGGTGCATCTGCGGCCGACGCCCGATATCGAGCAGGCCTATGTCGACAAGGTGCGCGTTTCAGCGCGGCGCCGGGCGCATTATGCAGCGCTCAAGGACAAGCCCAGCGTCACCAAAGACGGCGTCGAAATCACGCTGCTGCACAATTCGGGGCTAGTGGCCGACCTGCCCATGCTCGACGATACCGGGGCGTCGGGCGTCGGGCTGTTCCGCACCGAATTGCAGTTCATGATCGCCTCCAAGCTCCCGCGCCTGCAGGAGCAGCAGGAGCTTTACGCCGAGGCCATGGAGATTGCCGGGGGGCGGCCGGTGGTGTTCCGCCTGCTCGATATCGGCGGCGACAAGGTGCTGCCCTATCAGCGCTCGATGACCGAGGAAAACCCGGCCATGGGCTTCCGCTCGATCAGGCTGGGGCTGGAGCGACCGGGCCTGCTGCGCACGCAGATCAGGGCGCTACTGCTGGCGGCGAACGGGCGGCCGCTCAAGATCCTGGTGCCGATGGTCACCGAGACCTTCGAATTCACCCAGACCAGGATGGTAGTGCAGAAGGAAGTCGAGCGGCTGCGGCGGCAGGGCAAGCCCCTGCCGAGCCGGCTGGAACTGGGCGTGATGGTCGAAGTGCCTTCACTGCTGTTCGAACTCGACCAATTACTGCCCCAGGCCGATTTCGTCTCCATCGGTAGCAATGACCTGGTGCAGTTTTTGACCGCATCGGACCGGGCCAATCCGCGCGTTGCCACCAATTACGACCCCATCGGCATGCCGCGCCTGCGCGCCATCCGCATGGTGGTGGATGCCGCGCGGCGCTACAATATCCCGATCACCATGTGCGGCGAGCTGGCCGGCAAACCCCTTGAGGCACTCGCCCTCATGGCGGTGGGCATGACCCGGCTCTCCATGGGGCCGGCCTCGATCGGGCCGATCAAGGAACTGGTGCTCAATCTCGACCTCAAGCCGATCCAGCAATCGGTCGGCGCGGCGTTGAGCGATGGGGCCAATGGGGTGACGATCCGCGCCCTGCTGCAGGAATGGATCGAAAAGCAGAACCTGCCGGTTTAAGGCCGGAATGATTCCCCACCCACAATCGCCTCCCGCGGACTTGATCCGCGGGTCACTCTCAACACGGTACAAGTGGCGAGAGACCCCCGGATCAAGTCCGGGGGAGGCGCCGGTGGATGGGCTGGTGTCTGTGCCAACCCTTGCGGTTTTGCGGTCTTATCCCTAAAGCGTGCCTCTTCCAGACCCGAAAGACTCGACCATGGCATCTCTTCCCCAGGACAAGCTCGACGCGCTCGAGACGCGGTTCCAGTATGTCGAGGCGGCGCTGTCGGGTGGGGCCGGGCCGGATGAATTCGTCAAATTCTCCAAGGAACATGCCGAACTGGCGCCGATTGTCGGGGAGATCCGGGCCTATAACAAGGCGCTGAGCGACCGCGCCGAGGCCGAGGACCTGCTCAAGAGCGGCGACAAGGACATGGCCGAAATGGCCGAGGCGGAGATCGCCGAGCTCGACGAGAAGATCGAGACGCTGTTCCAGTCCATCCGCGTCCTGCTGCTGCCCAAGGACGAAGCCGACGAGCGATCGATCATCCTTGAAATCCGCGGCGGCACCGGCGGCGATGAAGCGGCTTTATTCGCGGGCGACCTGTTCCGCATGTATGAGCGCTATGCCGCCAATCGCGGCTGGAAGGTCACCGTGATGGAAGAAAGCCCCGGCGAAATGGGGGGCTTCAAGGAAATCATCGCCAATGTGGCGGGCAAGGGCGTCTATGCCCGCATGAAATTCGAGAGCGGCGTGCATCGGGTGCAGCGCGTGCCCGAAACCGAAGGGTCGGGCCGGATCCATACTTCGGCTGCCACGGTGGCCGTGCTGCCGGAGGTGGAAGATATCGACATCGAAATCCGCAACGAGGATATCCGCATCGACACGATGCGCGCCTCGGGTGCCGGCGGCCAGCACGTCAACACCACCGATTCGGCGGTGCGCATCACCCATATTCCCTCCGGGCTGGTGGTGACTTCGGCGATGAAGAGCCAGCACCAGAACCGGGCGCAGGCCATGCTGGTGCTGCGTTCGCGGCTTTACGAGATGCAGCGCGAGGAGCGCGACAGTGCTCGTTCCGCCGAGCGTAAGGGCCAGGTGGGGTCGGGCGACCGCTCCGAGCGCATCCGCACCTACAATTTCCCGCAGGGGCGGGTGACCGACCACCGCATCAACCTCACCCTCTACAAGCTCGACAAGGTCATATCGGGTGAAGCGCTCGATGAGCTGATCGAGGCCTTGATCACCACCAGCCAGGCCGAGCAGCTGGCGGCCATGGAGACGGGCAACTGACCCAGGCGCCCACCATCGGCGCCCTCTGGCGCGGCTGGCGCGATGTGCTGGGGCGGCTCGGCTTCGACAGCGCGGCGCTGGACGCCAAATTGCTCACCGGGCATGCCTTGGGATTGAGCGCGCTGGACCTGGCCGTGCGGGAAAATGAGCCTGTCGACGGCCACGCCGCGACGCGCGTGGCCGAACTGCTGCAACGGCGCATGACCGGGGAATCGGTGGCGCGGATCATCGGTATCCGGGAATTCTACGGGCTGGGCTTCACGCTCAATGCCGCCACGCTGGAACCGCGACCGGAAACCGAATTGCTGGTCGATATGGCCCTGGGCGCGCTGCCGGCGGGCGGGCGCCTGCTGGATCTGGGCACCGGCAGCGGCTGCATCCCGATTGCCATCCTGGCCAATCAGCCCGACGCGACAGCGGTCGCGGTGGATTTGAGCGCGCTGGCGCTGGAAGCGGCGCAGGCCAATGCCATCAGCCATGGTGTGGCCACCCGCCTCAGCTTGCTGCCTGGGAGCTGGTTCGAGCCACTGACCAATGACAGCCCTCATGGTGAGCCTGTTCAGGTGCGCAAGTTGCGCACCGGGAACCAACGAGGGCGTGCCGCCGATAGCGCCACGACCTCGTCCTTCGACAAGCTCAGGATGAGGTCTGATGCGGCATTCTTCGACCTCATCGTGTCCAACCCGCCCTATATTACTTCGGCCGTGGTCGAAACGCTGGCGCCCGAGGTGCGGGATTTCGACCCCCGCCTGGCCCTCGATGGTGGGCCGGATGGCCTTGCCCCCTACCGGGTCATCGCCACCCAGGCTGCCAATTGGCTGAAGCCTGGTGCCTGGGTTCTGGTCGAGATCGGCTATGACCAGGGCGCCGCTGTCAGCGCCTTGTTCCTCGAAGCCGGGTTCGAGGATGTGGCGGTGCATCGTGATCTCAACGGGCTTGACCGTGTGGTCGGCGCGCACCATTTGTAAGGCAGTTCCCTGCATCACGCGGTGAAAATCGCAATTAATGCTGGCAAAGACGACCCGAACGTTATAGTTTGGCCTCGCTGTCAACGGTGCTTCATGAGCGCCACGGCGACTAGCCACCCGACAAATTCATTGGCTGCGATGCGCAGCGCGGTTCCGGCAGAGGCGGGAACGACGCGGGACAGGTTCGGAGCGCCGTTCGACGGTTTCGGTCTTCATGAAGCCAGATAGAGCCGGTTCGAGAGCCCAGAGTGCTTTGTTCCGGAATTGGCCCGACCAGGCAGTAAGCCGGTCCGCCAGCAGTGTGACGCTTATTTTTCTAGAGTTAGATAAAGCGACCAGATGAGACCCAACAACCAGAATAACAAGAACCGGCAGCGTGGCCGCAACGGCGGGCGCAAGCACGTCAATCCGTTGTCCCGCAATTTCGAGAGCAATGGACCCGACGTGAAGGTGCGCGGCAACGCGGCCCATATCGCCGAGAAATATCTCCAGCTTGCCCGCGACGCCCAGTCATCAGGCGATTCGGTGATGGCGGAGAATTATCTCCAGCATGCCGAGCATTATTTCCGCATCGTTTCCAGCGCCCAGCAGGCCCAGAACGGCCAGCGGCCGGAAGGTCAGGACGACGATTTCGACGACGACATGCCCGACATGAACTCGCGTTTCGCTTCGCCCCAGCCCCCGCCGCAGCAGCAATATGTGCAGGCTGAAGGCGAGGAACAGGCTGGCGAAGGCGAACAGGGTCAGGGCCAGCCGCGCCAGGATGGCGAGCGCCAGCAGCGCGGTGATCGTCGCGACCGCCAGCGCAATCGCGAACGCTTCCGCCCCGAAGGCGAAGTCCAGCAGCCGGTTTCTGCCAGCGAGGAAGCCCAGCCCGTTGCGGCAACCGAGGCGGTCGAAGCGTCCGGCGAGCAGCCGGTCGAGGCCGAGGGCGAGGCCCGCAAGCCGCGTGAGCGCCGTCCGCGCCGCCGCCGTCCGGCGGGGGGTGACAGTGGCGATCTCGCCGGGGCCGATCAGCCCGATGTCGGCGAATTGCCGGCATTCCTCACGGCCGGCAGCACCGCCGCCGAGTAAAGTTTCAAGGCCGGGCAGCAATGTCCGGCCTTTTTGTCGACGCTGGCGGCACGATCCCGCCCCGCCCCCGATGTCATCCCGGCCTTGAGCTGGGACCCATCCCGAGATCACGCCACAGCCGCAAGGTGGATGGGTCATGCCGGATATCGGGGCCAAACCACCCCCACCCTCAGTCCCTCCCCACAAGGGGGAGGGAGGCGCCAGAGCGACCCTCAAGGATCATCTCAAATGTTTCCGCAAGCATGGAGCAGGCTTCCCTCCCCCTTGTGGGGAGGGAATGAGGGTGGGGGTAAGCCACACGCACAAATCTATCCATCTTATCCCCCTCGCCAAAACCGCGCGTATCATCCTCCCCATCTTCCGGGATACGGGCGGCGCTGCAGCGACGGGTGTCCGGAAGCCAGCCGGGGGAGTGGAGGTCGCGCTCCGCTCCGGGTCGAGCGGACGAGGCGTTTGGGTGGGGTGCTACGGCTAACCGCTAGGGTCTGCGATCGCGCCGTCCGAGCAAGTCCCGGCATCCCGAGACGGCTTCCGTCTCATTATTAAATTTACCAGAGGCGAAGGCCGTCTCGGGATCCGCTCGCTGCCAGTCCTGGCATGCGTTCGTCTATCGGCAACCGCGTTGCAGGCGGCGCTTGCGCACGCCCTCTTTTCCCTCGCCAAATGCTCCCCATATACTGCTCGTGATGGAGCAGTGCTGCGTGTCAGGCGTTCCACCAGACGACGCTTCCGCCGCATGTTCAGGTGCCTCGATGGGCCGGACAGCGGGCGAGACAAGGAGAGTTGCATGAATATCGAGAAATATACCGAGCGGGCCCGGGGTTTCATCCAGAGCGCGCAGACCATGGCGCTGGGCAAGGGGCATCAGCAATTTGCGCCCATCCACCTGCTCAAAGTCCTGCTCGATGACGATCAGGGCATGGCTAATGGGCTGATCAGTCAGGCCGGGGGCGATCCCAAGGCGGCGCGGGCGGCCGTGGAAGCGGCGATCGCCAAAATCCCCACCGTGTCCGGCGATGCCGGCCAGCTCTATCTGGGCCGCGAATTGGCGCGGGTGTTTGACACCGCCGAAAGCGCGGCGCAGAAGGCGGGCGATTCCTATGTCACCGTCGAACGCCTGCTGCTGGCTTTGGTGGTCGAAAAGGACAGTGATGCCGGCAAGATCCTGGCCTCGGTCGGCGTGACGCCGCAGACGCTCAATGCCGCCATCGAAGCCATCCGCAAGGGTCGCACGGCCGACTCGGCCTCGGCCGAGAACAGCTATGATGCGCTCAAGAAATATGCGCGCGACCTGACCGAGGATGTGCGCGAGGGCAAGCTCGACCCGGTCATCGGGCGCGACGAGGAAATCCGCCGCACCATCCAGGTGCTGAGCCGCCGTACCAAGAACAATCCGGTGCTGATCGGTGAGCCCGGCGTGGGCAAGACCGCCATTGCCGAGGGCCTGGCCATCCGCATCGTCAATGGCGACGTGCCCGAGAGCCTCAAGAACAAGAGCCTCTTGTCGCTCGACATGGGCGCGCTCATTGCCGGCGCGAAATATCGCGGCGAGTTCGAGGAACGCCTGAAATCGGTGCTGTCGGAAGTGACGGCGGCCGAGGGACAGATCATCCTGTTCATTGACGAAATGCATACCCTGGTCGGCGCCGGCAAGGCCGATGGCGCCATGGATGCGTCCAATCTGCTGAAGCCTGCTCTGGCGCGCGGTGAACTCCACTGCGTGGGCGCGACGACGCTTGACGAATATCGCAAGCATGTCGAGAAGGACGCGGCTTTGGCGCGGCGCTTCCAGCCGGTCTTTGTGGACGAGCCGACCGTGGAAGACACGATCTCGATCCTGCGCGGGCTCAAGGAAAAATACGAGCTGCATCACGGCATCCGCATTTCCGATTCGGCGCTGGTGAGTGCGGCGACTCTCAGCAATCGCTACATCACCGACCGCTTCCTGCCTGACAAGGCCATCGACCTGATGGACGAGGCGGCGGCGCGGCTGCGCATGGCCGTCGATTCCAAACCCGAGGCTTTGGACGAACTCGATCGCCGCATCATGCAGCTCAAGATCGAGCGCGAGGCCTTGCGCAAGGAAGAGGACGACGGCTCCAAGACGCGGCTGGTGCGGCTCGAAACCGAACTGGGCGATCTCGAAGACCAGGCACAGGCTCTGTCGGCCAAGTGGCTGGCCGAGAAGGAGCGCCTGCAGGGTAGCCAGAAGGTCAAGGAAGAGCTCGATGCCGCGCGCAGCCAGCTCGAAATCGCGCAGAGGCAGGGTGATCTGGCCAAGGCCGGCGAGCTGGCCTATGGCGTCATTCCCGATCTCGAAAAGCGGCTCAAGGCGGCCGACGATGTCGGTGGCGACGGCAAGCCCGATCCGGTCATGGCCAAGGAAACCGTCGATTCGAGCGACATCGCCCAGGTGGTGAGCCGCTGGACCGGCATTCCGGTCGACCGCATGCTGGAAGGCGAGCGTGAAAAGCTGCTGCATATGGAAGACTCGCTCGGCGCTCGCGTCATCGGGCAGGCCGAGGCGGTGGCCGCGGTGGCCAAGGCGGTGCGGCGTTCGCGTGCCGGCTTGCAGGATCCGAACCGGCCGATCGGCTCGTTCATGTTCCTCGGGCCAACCGGCGTCGGCAAGACCGAGCTGACCAAGAGCCTGGCCCAGTTCCTGTTCGATGACGAGACCGCCATGGTGCGGCTCGACATGAGCGAGTTCATGGAAAAGCATTCGGTGGCCCGCCTGATCGGCGCGCCTCCGGGCTATGTCGGCTATGACGAAGGTGGCGTGCTCACCGAAGCGGTGCGGCGCCGGCCCTATCAGGTCGTGCTGTTCGACGAGATCGAGAAGGCGCATCCCGATGTATTCAATGTCCTGCTGCAGGTGCTCGATGATGGGCGGCTGACGGACGGGCAGGGGCGCACGGTCGATTTCCGCAATACGGTCATCATCCTCACCTCCAATCTGGGCGCCGAATATCTGGTCGAGCTCAAGGATGGGGAATCGGTCGAACTGGTGCGCGGCAAGGTGCTCGATATGGTCAAGGCGGCCTTCCGGCCGGAATTCTTGAACCGGATCGACGAAATCCTGCTGTTCCACCGGCTGGGCCGCGAGCATATGGGTTCCATCGTCGATATCCAGTTCGGCCGGCTGACGCAGCTGCTGCGGGATCGCGATATCAGTCTCGAACTGACGCCGCGCGCCCGCGAGTGGCTGGCCAATGAAGGCTATGATCCCGCCTATGGCGCCCGGCCGCTGAAGCGCGTGATCCAGCGGACCGTGCAGGACGAGCTGGCCGAGGAAATCCTGGCCGGCCGCGTCAGCGATGGTTCCAACGTGGTGGTCGATGCCAATGACGATGGCATCGTGCTGCTGCCTGACGGCAAGAAAGAAGCCGAAGCGGCGGCATAACTTCTCTTCGGAGGCCGGTCCCTTGGACCGGCCTTTTTCATTGCACCGCCGATTTCGATCGTTTAGAACAAAAAGAGAACATTGAGGTGAAGCGATGACCGACAAGATCGACTATGTGGAGTTCCCGTCCAGCAACCGCGCGACGACAAGCGCTTTCTTCCGCGCCGCGTTCGGCTGGGGCATTACCAGCTATGGGCCTGATTACGATGGCATCGAAAATGCCGGCATCGATGGCGGCATCGATCAGAGCCAGGGCAAGGTGGCCGCGACCATGGCGGTGATCCGCACCGATGACCTCGATGGCGCCGAGCGCCGGGTGATTGCCGCCGGCGGCTCGATCACCCGGGCGCAGTATGATTTTCCGGGTGGACGGCGGTTTCACTTCCGCGAGCCGGGCGGAAATGAGATGGCGGTCTATGTAGCGAAAGAATAATCTCGCCGGGAAACCGCTGCTGGACCCATCATGACCCAGGATATCGCTGCCCCGCAAAGCCGGCGCTTCGTGCTGGTCGCCGCCATTCTCGCTTCGAGCATGGGCTTCATCGATGGCTCGGTGATATCAATCGCCATTCCGGCCATTCGCGCCGATCTCGGGGCGACGCTGGCCGATGCGCAATGGGTGAGCAATGGCTATCTGCTGTTCCTCTCGGCGCTGATCCTGCTGGGCGGCGCCACGGGCGACCGGTTCGGGTTGCGCAATGTGTTCGGGCTGGGCATTGCGGTCTTCGTGGCGGCTTCCATCGTCTGCGCGCTGGCGCCGACGCCGCTGGTGCTGGTCATCGCGCGGGCGGTGCAGGGCATAGGCGCGGCCTTCATGGTGCCGGGGAGCCTGGCCATCATCGCCAAGGCCTATCCGCGCGAAGAGCGCGGCAAGGCCATCGGCATGTGGGCGGCCGCCTCGTCACTGACCACGATCGCCGGGCCGATCATCGGCGGCTTCGTGCTGACGGCTTTGGGCGACTGGAGCTGGCGGCTGGTCTTTGCCATCAATCTGCCGCTGGGCCTGCTGGCCCTGGCGCTGCTGTGGTTCCGCGTGGCGCCGGACCATCCGGAAGTGGGGCGGAAGCTCGATGTAATCGGGGCGGTGCTGGCGACGCTGGCGCTGATGCTTATCGCCTATGGCCTTACCGGCGATGGCAGCGAAAGCGTACCGCCGTTGTCGCACACTATTCTGTGGTGCGGGGGCGGGCTGGTGCTGGCCGCGGGCTTCATCGTCTGGGAGGCGCGCAGCCCCCATCCGATGCTGCCGCTCGGGCTTTTCGCCAATATCGGTTTTTCCGGCGCCAACGCCCTGACCTTCGCGCTCTATTTCGCGCTTGGCGGCACCATGTTCTACCTGCCCATGACCATGATTGGCGGCTGGGGAGAATCCCCGGCTACCGTATCGCTGGTGCTGCTGCCCCTGGGGATCAGCCTGACACTGCTGTCATCGCTGAGCGGCAAGTGGGCCGACCGGTTCGGGCCCGCGCCGTTGATTGCAGCGGGTTCCCTGCTGGTGGCTGCCGCTTTTGCCGCGCTGGGCCTGACCGCGCCGCTGCACGATCCGTGGCTGGCTGTGCTGCCCTCGATCGTGCTGCTGGGGCTGGGCATGGGGCTGGTCGTGTCGCCGCTCTCGGCGGCGGTGATGACGTCGGTGGACGATGGCGATACCGGCGTCGCCTCGGGGGTCAATAACGCGGTGGCCCGGGTCGCCGGACTGGTGGCGGTGGCCCTGCTCGGGGCGGTGGTGGCTTCGGTGTTCGAGCAGAACCTGGATAGCGCGGCGGAACTGCCGATATTTTTCGGCGTGGTCACCGACGGGCTGAGCGGCGAGGAAGATGCGCTGCGACTGGCGGCGACCGATGCGGCTTTTGCCGCGGTCGCCTATATCACCGCGGCGCTCAGCGTGGTTTCCGCCGCGGTTGCCTGGCTCACGCTGGAGCGCAAATTTTAGTGGTTGACGTCGGCGACGGTGATCGGGGCGGGATCGCGGGCCATGAGGTCATTGATCTGCGCCATGGTCTGGGCGAACTGGGCTTCATATTGCTGGGGCAGGACATTGTCCTTGGGCAGCTTCACGCTCAGCGGATCGACCAGATTGCCGTTGATCTTGATCTCGAAATGCAGGTGCGGGCCGGTCGACTGGCCGGTCGAGCCGACATAGCCGATGATCTGGCCCTGGCGCACATGGCTGCCGACGCCCAGCCCATCGGCATAGCGTGACATGTGGCCATAGGCCGTCTCGTAGCCGTTGACGTGCTGGATTTCGACCTTGTTGCCGTAGCCCGATTGCCATTTGTAATATTTGATGACGCCGTCGCCGGCAGCATAGATTGGCGTGCCCGAACGGGAGGCCAGATCGACGCCGGTATGGAGCTTGCGCGTCTTGAAAATGGGGTGGACGCGATAGCCGAAGCGCGAGCGCAGCGTGCCGCCGCCTTCGAGCGGCCGGCGGGTGAGGAAGCGCTTGCCGGTTTCGCCATCGGGATCATAGAAATCGATCACGCCGTCCGCCGTGGCGAAGCGATAGAGCTGGCGAGTCGTGCTGCCCAGGGTCAGGCTGACATAGAGCAGCTCGGTGCGGCCTTCGGCATCCGGGGTGGTTTCCAGAATCTCGATGGAATCGCCGGCCGCGATCTTCTTGGTCATGTCGACGTCATAGGCATACATGCCGATGATGCGCTCGATCGTGGCATCGTCCAGGTCATGCTTGCGACCGGTCTCCCAGATGGAGCGGTAGACGCTGGGCAGGTTGGCGACGTTGACCTCTTCGGTGTCCCCTTCGGGGAATTCGACAAAGTCGGGCTCGATGCCGAGCACATATTGGCCGGTATCGGTCAGGGCCACGGTGGCCTTGTATTCGTAGCTGCCATCGCTGCGCGGCAGATAAAGGCTCAGGCGATAGGGAACGAGACTGGTCGCTTCGTGGCTGAGCGGGCCATAGAGAATGCGCAACCGGGTGAGGGCCGCCAGATCCGTGCTGCGCAGAACATTGCGCAGCGCGTCGGTGACCAGGATCGCCTGATTGGGAGAGAAGCCGTTCTTGCCCAGCACCTCATCGAGGCTGGCCGCCTCGCGCAGGGTGAGGAAGCGCTCCGAACGGCCGAGGGCCGCATCGGCTGCCCTTGTGGTCTGGGGCACGACGGTGACGTTTTCGGCGACGCCGGCCAGCGTATTGCTGCCCGGTACCAGGCCCAGGTCGCGGATACTGGGGCCGAGCGCGGCATAGGCCATGGTCGGCGCACTGTCGCTGAAGAAGGTCGCCTCGACGACGCTGCGCACATATTCGGCTGCCGACTGATCGGAAATGGCGCGTGGCGGCACGAGGGTCATCGGCATGGCGGCCAGCCGAACGGCCACTTCGCCTTCCACCTCGGCGCCATAGACATCAGTGTTGACGTCGATATTGGCGGTTGCCGGGATCGGCTGGGTGGCATTGAGAATTGCCACCGGATCGTAATCGGGAACGCCCTCGGACAGTGAGGTCGGGGCGGTGGCCAGCGTGGCGCGGATGCGCACGAACGGCTGGTTGCGGATCATGTCGCGGCCATCGACCGTCTCGCGGATCGAGGCTTCGATGACTTCAAGGTCCGAGCGGGTGGCCGTGACCGGGCGCAGGCGCGACGACTTGGCGGAAAGATCGGTCGGGGTCAGCGCCTCGGTTTCCGGGCGCGAAAGCTGCAGTGCCTCATAGGCGGTGGAGAAAGTGTCCTGGCCCTGGAAGGAGACATAAAGCGCCGCACCCATCAGCAGCACGCTGGTCAGGCCGGTCATCACAGTGCCGCTCAGCCAGGCAAAGCTCAGCTCGCGCCCATGGGGAATTTCACCGTCGGTCGACTGCACCGTCAGCGCGGGGCTGTCTTCGAAGCCGGTGGCCTTGAGCAGCGCGGCATGACGGTTTCTCTGCGCTGCGTTCAACGCCTCATCCTTTGATGTGTCACGGCAGTCCCCGTTCCGGTCTTGCAGCCGGCTGCGCATGCAGCTCGTGGCTTGCGCGCGCGGAGTTCTATATCAATCAACTGCGCTGATCCAAAAAAAATGCGGCAAAACTGCGGGGGGAGGTGCAGATGTGCACAAGCGCCGCCTGTAATGCGGGTATCGAAGACGAGCGGACCCCGAGACGGCTTACGCCCCTGAGTAATTTTATTAGTGAGACGCTCACCGTCTCGGGGTGCCGGTTTTTGGAGCAGCACGGGGAGTCGCGCACACGCTTCCGCCCGGACTCGGACCTGTGCGAGCAGCGAAGCCGCACCCGGCTCCTTCCGCCACTGTTCGCCTGCAGGCCGCCCATGCGGAGGGATGGGAGGATGATACGCTCGGTTTTGGGGAGGGGGATAAGATGGATAGGTTCGCTGTCGTTTCCCCAACCACGGTGTCATCCCGGCCTTGAGCCGGGATCCATCCTGAAATGGTGGGCATATTCGGTGGTTGCACGATCCACCTTGCGGCGGCGGCGTGATCTCGAGATGGGTCCCGGCTCGAGGCCGGGATGACATCGAGGGTGGGGCAACATCGTGCCACTTCCATAGATCGTCATCCTCGGGCTTGACCCGAGGACACTTCACTTACCCTACGCACCGCAAGTGCAGAGCCCTCGGGTCAAGCC